>NZ_JBLXFX010000002.1:0-638527 GCF_048261495.1 Salipiger sp. | reverse complement strand
AGCTCACCAAAAAGCTCTGACCCCGACACCCCGCACACCAAGGGCCCGCCAGTGATGGCGGGCCTTTTTCGTTCCGGGGCGCACGTAGGGGTCCCTGCAGGCGTAGGAAAAATATCCTCATCAATATGTTACGGAGACAAACTCACCCGTTCTGACTGAAGCCCTGTCTGGTCTTCGCCGGAAATGCTTGACGGAATCGGAAATGCGCGCTGTAAAGAGAACGTTCTCAGAGAACGTTCCCACAGGGAGCGTGACCTGGGCGACGGGAGGAAATCGAATGACGGAAACGGCAGGCAGCCCCGGGAGTCCGGGGGGCGGTGGCCCCTTGCGCGATCTGCGCGCCGCGGGGTTGAGAAAATCCTACGGGGCCACGGTCGCGCTGGAACATGCGGACTTGTCCCTGCCCGCGGGCGAGGTGCACGCGCTGCTCGGCGAAAACGGTGCGGGCAAGTCGACGCTGGTCAAGATCCTGACCGGCGCGGTGATCCCCGATCGCGGCGGGATGCAGCTTCACGGCGCCGGATACGTCCCCCGGTCGATCATCGAGGCGCGAGCCTCCGGCGTGGCGACGGCGTTCCAGGAACTGAGCCTCGTGCCCAACCTGACCGTGGCCGAGAACCTCCAGTTGCCGGCCCTGCGAAAGGGGCGCGGCGGGCTCGTCTCGCGGCGCCGCGGGCTGGAGGCCGGGCGCGAGATTCTCGACCGGCACGACCTGAGCCGGATCGACCCCGGCGCGGTGGTGCGCGCGCTGCCCCTCGCGGAGCGGCAGCGCATCGAGATCACCCGCGCCATCGAGGCGGCGGGGCGGGTGCTGATCCTCGACGAACCGACCGCCGCCCTGGCCGAAACCGACTGGCTGTTCGCGCAGATCGAAAAGGCCAAGGCGCGCGGCGTGGCGATCCTCTACATTTCGCACCGCCTGGCCGAGGTCCGCGCGATCTGCACCACGGCGACGGTGCTGCGAAACGGCCGGTCCATCGCCTCGGTCGGACTTGGAGAGGCGAGCGACAGCGACATCTTCGAGATGATGGTCGGTCATCGCGTCGGGCATGCCCGTCCGGCGCGGCGGCAGCGGGCGGATACGGCGGCGCGGGTTTCGGTCTCCGGGCTGGAGGGGCAGGGGCTGAACGGGCTGTCCTTCGATCTCGGGGCAGGCGAGGTGCTGGGCGTCGCGGCGCTGGAGGGGCAGGGACAGCGCGGGCTGTTCCGGATCATGGCCGGGCTTGCCGCGCCGGAGCGGGGCGAGATCCGCATCGACGGGCAAAGGGCCGTCTGCCGCAGCCCGCGCGAGGCGCTGGCGTTCGCCTCGGGA
Source organism: Salipiger sp. (assembly GCF_048261495.1). Taxonomy (GTDB): domain Bacteria; phylum Pseudomonadota; class Alphaproteobacteria; order Rhodobacterales; family Rhodobacteraceae; genus Salipiger. Next base: position 637,215 of record NZ_JBLXFX010000002.1, on the reverse strand, counting down.
CTTGCCTACCTGCCGGAAGAGCGCAAGACCGAAGGCATTCTCGACGGGCTCTCGGCGGCGACCAACGTCGTGCTGCCGTTCCTGCCGCGCATTTCGAGCGCAGGGCTGATCGGCCGGAAGGGCGAGGAAGCCGCCGCCGCCGAGGCCGCCGCGCGGGTCGAGATGAGCCCGCGCTACCTGTCCTTTCCCATCGGCGACCTTTCCGGGGGAAACCAGCAGAAGGCGCTGATGGCGCGCACGCTGGCGACCGGGGCGCAGACGCTGTTGCTCTTCGATCCCACGCGCGGCGTCGATGTCGGCACGAAGGAGGCGATCTATGCCGCGATCCGGGCCTTCGCGGACCGGGGCGGATCGGTGCTGTTCTATTCCTCGGAACTGCCGGAAATCGTGCAGCTCGCCGACCGCTGCCTCGTTCTCTACGGCGGCCGCGTCTTTGCCGAGGTCGAGGGCGGAGACATCGCGGAGCACCGGCTGGTGGCGGGCATGATCGGCCACGCGGTCCCCCCGAGCGCATCCAGGGAGGTCGCGGGATGAGCGGAACGACGATGCAGGCGCCGCGGTCGTCGCCGCTCTGGCGGCTGACGCAGGGCGCGGGGATGATCGTGCTGATCTACCTGGGGCTTTACGCGCTCTACGGCTGGCTTCAGCCGCGCGCGCTGGAACCCTACGGCATCGCGGCGCTGATGAACAACACCGCGCCGCTGGCGCTGGCCGCCGCCGGGCAGACGCTGGTGGTGCTCAGCCGGGGGTTCGACCTGTCGCTGGCCGGGGTGATCTCGATCTGCAACGTGGTGCTCGCGGTCCATCCGCTCGAAGGGCCGGGCGGCGCGGCCGCCTCGGTGCTGATCTGCCTCGCCATCGGCGCGGCGGTGGGCGCGGTCAACGGCATCCTCGTGGCGCATCTGAAGCTGCAGTCCATCGCCGCGACGCTGGCGACCATGATCATCTGCCAGGGCATCGCGCTGGTCATCCTGAATGCGCCGGGCGGCTACGTGGCCGAGTGGATCAGCTACGAGATGACCGACCGCCTGTGGAAGGTCATCCCCGTGTCGGGCTTGGTCATCGCCGTCGTGACGGGGGTCTGGCTGATGATGCGGCGGACGGATTTCGGCGTGGCGATCTATGCCGTCGGCGCGGACGAACACGCCGCAGCACTTTCGGGGATCGACGTGCGCTCGGTCCGGTTCCGCACCTTCGTCGCGGCGGGCATGCTCTACGGCCTCGCCGGCTTCATGCTGAGCGCGCAGACCGCCACCGGCAACCCGACCTCGGGCACGCCGTTGCTGCTGCTGTCCTTTGCCGCCGTCGCGCTCGGGGGCACGTCGCTGTCGGGCGGACGGGGCGGGCTGTTCGCCTCGATCATGGGCGCGGCCACCCTGACGCTGCTGCAGAAGGTGCTGTTCTCCAGCGGGGTGTCGTCCTTTTACACGGGCATGTTTCAGGGCGTCGTCCTGATCCTTGCCGTGGTGTTCAGCGGGGTCCTGTCACGGATCGGAGAGGGAAAATGACCATGGCGGATGAAACCCCCGGGGGCCGGTTCACGCAGGGCGGCGACACCCGGCGCAGCGCACGGATCAGCCGCGAGACGATCTCGACCGTCACCGTGGCCGTGCTCTGCGTGGCGCTGCTGCTGGGCGCGCGCTTCATCAGCCCGTCGCTGGGCAGCTGGTCGCAGGTGGAAACGGTGCTGGTGCTCGGCTCGTTCCTGGTGGTGCTGTCCTTCGGGCAGGGGCTGGTGATCCTGACCGGCGGGCTCGACCTGTCGCTGCCGGCGGTGATGACGCTGGGCGGCATCCTCGCCACCAACTGGGTGGGGGCGACGGACCCCTCGGCCTGGTATCTCCTGGTGGTGGTGCTGGCGATCTGCGGCGGAGTCGGGCTGATCTCGGCCATCGGGATCATCTGGCTGGCGGTGCCGCCGTTCATCATGACGCTGGCGATGTCGATCATCACCTCCTCGGCGCTGCTCGGCTACACCCGGGGCACGCCGCGCGGCGGCGCTCCCGAGGCGGCGACGGCGCTGATGAAGGGCGCGGCCTTCGGCCTGCCGATGCCGGTGCTCTTCGTCATCGCCTTCGTGCTGCTCGGCTGGCTGTTCCAGAGCCGCTCGGTCTGGGGGCGCTACCTCTATGCCGTCGGCACCAATGTCGAGGCGGCGCGCATCGCGGGCGTTCCGGTCGTCGCCGCGCAGACGCTGCCCTACGTGGTCAGCGCGATCTGCGCCGGGTTCGTGGGCATCATGCTGGTGGGCTATTCCAACGGTGCGACGCTGCGCATGGGCGACAACTACCTGCTCCCCTCCATCGCGGCGGTGGTCATCGGCGGCTCGTCCATCCTCGGCGGGCGAGGCACGTTCCTCGGCACCGTGGGGGGCGCGATCCTGCTCACCACGCTCGGCACCATCATCTCGGCCATCGGGCTGGAATTCGGCCTGCGCACCATCATCGAGGGCTCGATCGTGCTGATCGCCCTGCTGCTGCTGCGCGAAGAACTCTTTCAGAAGCTGGGGTCGCTCTGGCGCTAGCCCGCGCGGACACCCGGAAAAATGGTCCACCAGAGGAGGATACGACCATGATGACGAACACCCTGAGAAAGGCGGCCCTGGCCGGCCTGCTCGGCGCCACGGCGCTGGCAGCGCTTCCGGCACAGGCGCAGGACGGAAAGAAGTTCAAGATCTACCTCAGCCTCAGCTATTCCGGCAACGCCTGGCAGTCCGAGGCCGCCAACATCGTCAAGGCGCTGGCCGCGACGCCGCCCTACAACGACATGGTCGAACTGACCGAGGTCATCTCGGGCACCGATCCGCAGGCGCAGATCTCGGCCTATGAAAGCATGATCGACGAGGGCGCCGACGGCATCGTCAGCTTCCCGATCTCCTCGACCGCGCTGAACCGCACGATCAAGCGGGGCTGCGACGAGGGCGTGCTGTTCTTCATGTACGACGCCACCGTGACCGAAAGCTGCGCCTACAACGTCAGCTACCTGTCCTCGGGCTTCGGCGAGAACACCGCGCAGGCGCTGGTCAACGAACTGGGCGGCAAGGGCAAGATCTTCCTGTCGCGCGGGGTTCCGGGCAACTCGGTCGACCAGCGTCATACCGACGGGGCGATGCACGTCTTCTCGCAATATCCCGGCATCGAGGTGGTCTCGGAATACTATTCCTACTGGGATGACCGCACCACGCAGCAGGAAACCGCCAAGGCGCTGGCGGCGCATCCCGATGTCGACGGCATCTGGGCGCAGGCGGGGGAATACGGCGCGATCCAGGCCATGCTCGACGCGGGCGACAAGCTGGTGCCGATGACCGGCGAGAACTCCGCCGGCTTCCGCCTGGCGCTGGCGGATCCCGACATGCAGGCCAAGGGGCTTGCGGGCGTCTCGGCGGGCTCGCCCCCGGCGCAGGCGGGCTATGCCTTCAAGATCATGATGGAAATTCTCACCGGCAAGCGCGAACTCGAACCGATGAACATCGAATACCCGCTGCCCTGGGTGCCCGCCGACACCGTGAAGGTCTGCGAGGGCGACGCCTATACCGACGGCTGCAACGTCTTCCCGCCGGAAAAGGTGCCCACCTCCTTCGTCTCCGAGGTGCTGAGCCCGGAACTGCTGCCGGAGGTCAACGTGGAATCCGCGCTGAACGGCACTCCGGTGGAGGGCGCGACGATCCAGCCGCTGCCCGCAGACATCCTTGAGGCCGGCAACGAACCCGGCATCAACTGCGGCCGCTGCGAGGCGCCCGACGACCTCTACAAGCTGACCAAGATCGAAGCGACCGTTCAACCCTGATCCCCGGACCCCCTCCGGCCGGGCGTTCCGGCCGGAGGATGCAAGGAAAGTGACGCAATCCGTGTTCTCCCGTGCAATTCTTCCGTCCCGATGGCATGAGGCCAGGCCAGTGAATGCAGCCCGGAAACACGACAGGACAACCATGGTGAGCGATCAGAAACGAGTCAGAGGACGCAGGGTGACGGTCAAGGATCTTGCCCGGGATCTGGGCATGTCGGTATCCACCGTGTCGCGCGCCTTCTACCCGGATGCCGTGATCGCGGCAGAGACCCGCAAGACCGTGCTCGAACGCGCGGCAGAGATCGGCTACCGCCCGAACCCCTTTGCCCAGAGCCTCATCACCAAGAAGACGCAGATCGTCGGCATGGTGGTCTCGGACCTCACCAACCCGTTCTATCCGGAGGTCATGGCCGATCTCACCGGGCTCCTGCAGGGGGCGGGCATGAACGTGATGCTGGCCGCCGCCAACCAGGCCGACAAGACCGACGAGGCGGTCGAGCTGCTGCTGACCTACCAGCCAGACATGGTGATCGTGCTGGCCACCAACCTCGATTCCCACGCCCGCGAGAAATGCGAAAGCGCCGGGGCGCCCTGCATCTTCTTCAACCGCCTTTCCGCCGACGGGGCGGGTTTCGGCATCTCCTGCGACAATGTCGAGGGCGGCAGGCTGGCCGCCGATCACCTGATCGACCGCGGCCACCGGCACCTGGTCTATGTCTCGGCCTTTCCCGGCGCCTCGACCAATGTCGAACGCCAGCGCGGCTTCTGCGAGCGCGCGGTCGAGCGCGGCCTGTCCGCGCCGCAGGTGATCGAGGCGGGGTTCTTCACCTATCACGCGGGTTATGCGGCGGGGCTTGCCTCGGCCGACCTGCCGGGGCCCATCGACGGCGTGTTCTGCGCCAACGACATCGTGGCCATCGGCTTCATCGAAGGCGTGCAGGAGGGGCGGGGCCTGCGCGTACCCGACGACCTCTCGGTGATCGGCTTCGACAATATCGACATGGCGGGCTGGCCCTCGCACCGGCTGACCACCGTGGCACAGCCGCTGTCCGAGATGATGGAGGCGACCGTGACCCTTGCCCGCGATCTTGCCACCGACCGCCAGCTCGAACCGCGCGTCATGCGCCTGACGCCGGGCGACCTGGTGGTGCGCAACACCACCCGCGACCGTACCGCCGACCCCGAGGAGTGATCCCGCGATGAAAGACGATCTTTTCAGCCGCCTCGCCACCGTGCACCGCCCCGATTGCGCGATCTTTGCCGATGGTCCCGCCCCGGCGCCGGTGCCCGACCCGGAGACCATGGCGCGGGACTTCGGCTCCGATGCCGCCGCGCGCTACGCCGCGGCCTGCCGGCCGCTCTACGAGGACCTGCGCCGCGTGGTCGGCCAGCTTGCCGGTCTGTTGATCCTCGCGCAGCTCACCACCAGGGCCGAGGTGGCCGACCTCGACGAGCTGTCAACCTGCCGCGCCCGCTGGCAGCAGGCAACCGACCGCCTGGTCGGTCTTGCCGTGCCCGCGCCGCTGCAACCGCACCTGGATCAACTGAGGGCCGCGCTCGATTTTTCGGGTCAGGCGGTGAGAACGTTCTCAGACCTGCGCCCGCATGGCGACAACACCGCCGCCTTCGACCGGATCGCGGCTTCCGTGCAACGCGCCTACGCGCATCTGCGCGCGGCCAGTTCCGACCGCGCCGGGCTCGAGATGGTGGATCTCGCCCATGCCTGCTGTTCCTGCGGGCGCTGAACGGATTTCGAAAACCAAGGGAGGAAAGTGAAATGGCCGATTATTCGATCTGGGTATGCGAATATTCCTACGTGGCGGATTATCACAAGAGCGGCGTGCTCTACGGGGCGCACAACCAGGGCTACGTGAAGCTGCCCTACTGCTACGTGGTCATCAAGGGCCGCGATCACGTCGCCATGGTCGACGTGGGCTACAACGACAAGGACTACGGCAAGGTGCTCGGCGACCGCTTCAAGGTCGAGAACTGGCACGATCCGAAAACCGTCATGTCCGAAATCGGCATCGCGCCCGAGGATGTGGACACCTGTTTCATCAGCCACGCCCATTTCGACCATTTCGGCAATGTCGAGGCCTTCCCCAACGCGAAATTCTACATCCAGGAACGCGAGATATCCAAATGGGTCTGGGCCATGTCGCTGCCCGACCGGCTGCGCTGGATGATGGTCGCGGTCGATCCCGGCGACATCGTGCGCGGGGTGGAACTGGCGCGGGACAAGCGGCTGGTGACGGTCAACGGTGCGCTGGCCGACGTGCTGCCGGGGATCGACCTGCACCCGGCGGACGACAGTCACACCTGGGGCTCCATGTGGGTGACGGTGCGCAACGACGGGCAGGCGCCGTCGCAGGACACCTGGGTGCTGGCGGGCGATCTGATCTACGTCTTCGAGAACATCAAGGGTCCGGGCGACGCGGTCGGGGAGCGCGAGATCTACACCCCCGTCGGGCTTGCCGTCGGTTCCCAGGCCAACCTCGTGCTCGCCACCGAGGAGATGATGAAGCAGGTCGACTACGACGATCACCGCATCATCCCCGTGCACGAAGAGCGCATCCGCGACACCTTTCCGTCGCGCATCACCGACAAGGGCCTGCGGATCACCGAGATATGCCTCGCCGACGGCGAACCCTCCAAGGTCGCGGGCTGATCCCCGCGCGTCGCGCCTTCGACACCGGCGCCGCGCGGTGTCGCCCTTCGCAGCCCCAACAGGCTCGTCCCCTGATGCCGGACCGCCGGTCCGGCCCCCTTTGCCAAACGCCACAAGGAACAGCACAATGGCCATCACCCATCTGAAACGCGGCAAACCCTCGGACGAACGCTCGCAGGACGATGCCCGGGTCCGCGAGACCGTCGAGGCCATCCTGAGCGACATCGAAGCCCGCGGCGACGCGGCGGTGCGCGAGCTGTCCGAGACGTTCGACAAGTATGCGCCCGCCGCTTTCCGCCTGACGCAGGCGGAGATCGACGCCCTGATCGCCCGCGTGTCGCCGCGCGATCTCGACGACATCAGGTTCGCGCAGGCGCAGGTGCGCAACTTTGCCGAGGCACAGCGCGCCTCGATGACGGATATCGAGGTCGAAACCCTGCCGGGGGTCATCCTCGGCCATCGCAACATCCCGGTGCAGTCGGTGGGCTGCTACATTCCGGGGGGCAAGTTCCCCATGGTCGCCTCGGCGCATATGTCGGTGCTCACGGCCTCGGTCGCGGGGGTGCCCCGCATCATCGCCGCGACCCCGCCGTTCAAGGGCGAACCGAACCCGGCGGTGATCGCCGCCATGCATCTGGGCGGCGCGCACGAGATCTACGTGCTGGGCGGCATCCAGGCCATCGGCGCCATGGCGCTGGGGACCGAAACCATCGCACCCGTCGACATGCTGGTCGGCCCCGGCAACGCCTTTGTCGCCGAGGCCAAGCGCCAGCTCTACGGCCGGGTCGGGATCGACCTCTTCGCCGGCCCGACCGAGACCATGGTCATCGCCGACGACACGGTGGATGCCGAACTCTGCGCGACGGACCTGCTGGGGCAGGCCGAACACGGCTACAACTCGCCCGCCGTTCTGGTCACCAACAGCCGCAAGCTGGCCGAGGCCACCCTGACCGAGATCGACCGCATCCTCGCCATCCTGCCGACGACCGACACGGCGACGAAAAGCTGGGAGGATTACGGCGAGGTCATCCTGTGCGATACCCATGACGAGATGCTCGAGGTCGCCAATGACATCGCCTCCGAGCATGTGCAGGTGATGACCGACCGCGACGACTGGTATCTCGAGAATATGCACTCCTACGGCGCGCTGTTCCTCGGGGCCCGCACCAATGTCGCCAACGGAGACAAGGTGATCGGCACGAACCACACGCTTCCCACCAAGAAGGCGGGGCGCTACACCGGCGGGCTATGGGTCGGCAAGTTCCTGAAAACGCACAGCTATCAAAAGGTCCTGACCGATGCGGCGGCGACCATGATCGGTGAATACGGCTCGCGGCTCTGCCTGCTCGAAGGCTTTGTCGGCCATGCCGAACAGTGCAACATCCGGGTGCGCCGCTACGGGCACAGGAACGTCCCCTACGGCGAGGCGGCGGAATGAGCGCCGCCGCGCATCCCTTTCGGCTGGACGGCAAGCGCGCGCTGGTCACCGGCGCGGGGCGCGGCATCGGCCGCGCCATCGCCCGCGCGCTGGCCGAGGCGGGGGCCGAGGTCACGCTCTGCGCCCGCAGCGCCGCCGAGATCGGTGCGGAGGCGGAGGCCCTGCGCGACGCGGGCCACCGCGCCGAGGCGCTGGAGGCGGATGTCACCGACATCGCGGGCTTTGCCGCGCGGGTGGCCGCGCGTCCCGCCTTCGACATCTTCGTCAACAACGCCGGCACCAACCGGCCCAAGCCGCTGGCCGAGGTGACGCCCGCCGATTACGACGCCGTGCTGGGTCTCAACCTGCGGGCCGCCGTCTTTGCCGCGCAGGCGGTGACCGCGCGGATGATCGCGGCGGGGCAGGGCGGGGTCGTCATCAACATGTCCTCGCAGATGGGCCATGTCGGGGCCGCCGGCCGCACGCTCTACTGCGCGTCGAAATGGGGCCTCGAAGGCTTTACCAAGGCGCTGGCGGTGGAACTTGCGCCGCACGGCATCCGGGTGAACACCATCTGCCCGACCTTCGTCGAGACCCCGATGACCGAACCGATGTTCCGCGACGAGCGCTTCCGCGCCGAGGTTCTGTCCAGGATCCCGCTGGGCCGCATCGGGCAGGTCGCCGACATCGCCGGGGCGGCGGTGTTCCTGGCCTCCGGGGCGGCGACCCTGATGACCGGCAGCGCGATGATGCTCGACGGCGGCTGGACCGCGCTCTGAGGATCGCGGGGAGCGCCGGCGCACCCTCATAGGGAGAGTTCCGTCTCAAGGTTAACCTTGCGGAATGCCGCCCGTTTGCGCAGACTACGCTCGTATTTCAGGATGCGGCGGAGCATTTGCAATGTCCTTTTTCGAAGCCCTGGACGACTCCGACCTGGTGCTCGACGCCTTGCCCGATGCGGTGACGGCCAGTCTCGACGTCCGCAATGCCTCTCTGCAATCGCTGTCGGTCAGCGGCCATCGCGGGCTGGAATTCATCGTCAGCGACCTGCGAAGCTGGCGGCCGCGCAGCGCGCTGCGGGTGGCCTTTCTCGACGGCGACCAGGATCTGCACGGCGACATCGCCCACGTGGCGGGACAGATCGGCACGGTCTGCGGCATGACGCTGGATTTCGGAGAACTCGCCGACGGGAGCTTCCGCCGCTGGAGCGAGGCCGACACGGACCATGCCGCCGACATCCGGGTGAGCTTCGACAAGCGCGGGAATTTCTCGCTTGTCGGCACCGACAGCATCGACGTTTCGGTCGGGGATGCCTTCGGCACGGTGGGCGGGCGGCCCGGCCAGACGAGCCTGAACCTCGGCGGGTTCGCGGTGAAACGACCGGCGGGCTGGCGCGGCACCGTTCTGCACGAATTCCTGCATGCGCTCGGGTTTCACCACGCCCACCAGAACATGCGCGGCCCCTGTCAGGCCGCCTTCCGCTGGGAGGATGACGAGGGCTACCAGCCCTGTCGCGACGGTGTCGGGCGCTACATCAGCGATCGCGATGGCCGCCGCCCCGGCATCTATACCTATCTTGCGGGCTATCCCAACCACTGGGACCGGGCCAAGGTCGACCGCAATCTGAAGACCGAGGAAGATCCCGCGGTGATCGCCGGCCCGTTCGATCCCGCCTCGGTCATGCTCTACCGCTTTCCGCCGCTGTTCTACCGCACCACCCCCAGCGCCTGCGCGCCGGTGGGCGACGGCCAGACCCTGAGCGAAGGCGACATCCGCGGGTTGCAACTGCTCTATCCGCCCCACGACGGCGGCGCCGGGGCCGAGGCCTATCTCGCCTCGCAGAAGGCGCTGCTCGGGGCGCTCGACGCGGCAGAGGCGCATGTCGCGGACAACCTGGAAACCCCGGGCGGCGCGGCAGGTCTGCCGGTGCTGCGCAGCGCCGCGCAGGTGCTGCGCCGCAAGCTGGACGGGTAGGGGGGCGAGATGGCGATCATCCGTCCCGCCCCGGAACGGCAACTGGTGCGTGTGGCAGAGGGGCCCGCCGCGCTCACCTCGGCCATCCGCGCGACCGGTGTGCAGCAGGACCCGGACCCCGACATGCTGGACCGCGCCATCGCCGCGACCGCCCGGCTGGAAACCCCGGGGTTCGAGATCTCGCCCTGGGTCGGTTGCGGCTTCCTGGTGGCGCCGCGCCTGGTGATGGTGGCGCGCTACGCGGCGGACCAGATCGTCCGGCTCGACGACCGCAAGGCCGTGACCGGCCTCGCGCGGCCGGCCGAGATGACCTTCGGCAACGCGCTCGAGTCGCCGCCGCGCATCGCCGTCACCGGCTGTCCGCTCTATCATCCGGTGCTGAACATCGCGCTGCTCGAACTGGCCGAGGCGCCGGATGCCGCGCCGCTGGTCCTCGACGGGCGCGGCACCGTGGCGACCGACACGCCGATTGCGGTCATCGGGGCCTACGGCAATGACGCCTGGCGCAACGATCCGGCGATGATCGCCGCCCTCGGCAGTTTCGCGCCCGGCGACAAGGTGGTGGCGCCGGGCCGCACGATGGAGTCCGCCGTGGTCCCCGGCGAGACGACGCGCCACGGGTGGTCGCTCGGTCACGATTGCACCACGCTGGGCGGCGCGGGCGGCGCGCCGCTGGTGGACCTTGGCACGGGGCATGTGCTGGGGCTGCATTTCGCGGGCCGCTTCCTGCAGGAGAATTCGGCCGTGCCCGCGTCGGAACTGGCGCTGGACACGCGGTTGCGCGCGCTCGGACTGACCTTTGTCCCCGGCAGCGCCGCCCCCGATGCGGCGGTCTTCGAAGCGCGCTATCCCGACGCCCCCCGCGCCGCCGGCCCGTTCACCGCGCGGGCGGAGCGCGGGGCGCTGTCGGACAATGCGCTCATGCAGATCGACCGGACGCTGGCGGCGCGGTTTTCCGGGCTCGAGCCCTGCCTCGATTTCCTGCGCGGCCTCGGGCCGGACTACGCGGCCGCCATCGACTCGCAACCCGGACGGGGCCGGTTGCCGCAGGACAGGTTCCGGCGCGATGTCCTAGGCGCGCTCGACCGGCGGGGATTGCTTGCCGCACCGGCTTTCCGCGAGGCGCTTGCCGCCGGTGGGGCGACCGCAGGCGCCGCGCCCGACACCCCGCCCGAGCCCGCCGCCCCGTTCGGGGCCAGCGACCTTCCCGAGCTTGCGTCGGTGATCCTTCCGGAGATCGACGTCTCCGTGGGTCCGGTTTCCACCGACGCGCCGCTGTCCGGGGGCGGCGGGCCGTTCACCGGCGCGGGCGCCGTGTTCTCGGCGCCTTCCGATGGTGGCGGCGGGTACTTTTCCCTACCGTCGCACAACCGCAGCCTGGCCGGGTCGCGGTACTTTCCCGCCCCCGCCCGCGCGCCCGGCAGCCCCTGGAGCCCGACGATCCTGAACGCGACCGTCGCCGCGCCCTTCGACACCGAGGCGGCGCCGTTGCCGGGACAACAGGCGGGGCCGCTGGAATGGGTCGACCTGTCCTTTCTCGCGCGCGGGCAGGAGGCGGCGAAAGCCGTCTGCGCGATCCGTGCGCCGGAGCCGACCGGCACCGGCTGGCTGCTGGCGCCGGGCATCGTGGTGACCACCTTTGCCGCGCTGGGGATCGACGGCGCCGCACCAGCCGCCGCGCCCGCCGCGGGCGCAGTCGAGATCGTCTTCGACACCGCGGACGACGGCGCACCCGTCCGGCGGCGGGTCGGCTCGGTCGCCTCCGTCGATGCGGTCAACGGGCTGGTGCTCCTGCGGCTCGACCAGCCGGTCGTCCATGCCGCGCCGTTGCAGATCGCGCGGCAACGGACGCCGGGCAGCCCCGTCGCCTGCATCCATCACCCGGCGCCCGGACCGAAGGTCATGTCCTACGCCGGGGCGCGGCTGCTGTCGGACGACACCGGGGCCGTGCTGATCTGGCCGAAGACGGCTGCGGGCGACATGACCTATTCCCTCGCCGTGGGGCCGGGCAGCACCGGGGCCCCGGTCTTCGATCAGCGCTGGAAGGTGATCGCGACCCATCTGCACGCCGTGGACAGCCCCCTTGCCGTGCTGCAATCCGATCCGGTCGCGCGGGGGGCCTCGCTCGACACGCTGCTCGGCGGGTTGGAGGCGGGGGCGGACGCCACTCTCTGGCGCGAGATCGTCGGCGCGCAGAAGGTCCTGCGCTCGGTCGATCCGGGGCTGATGGCGCTGGCCGGCGGAGAGACCCGGCCCGTGGTCATCGACCTCGTCGACGCCGCCACGCCGCTGCCGGACCTGCCGGGGGTCAGCGGCCTCAGCCGCAGCGGGCAATACGTCTTTGCCCGCATCGGGGCCGAGGCGGTGGAACTGCTCGGCCGCCAGCCCGGCGTGGTGTCGATCGAGGAAAGCCGCGCCTCCTCGCGCACCGAATGCCGCCAGAGCCTGCCCTTCGTGGGCATTCCCGTCGACCGCACCGGCATCGACGAGGATGGCGCGGCGGCGATGATCGCGGTGATCGACGACGGGCTGGACCCCTTCCACGAGTGCTTTACCGATGCCGCCGGGGCCAGCCGGATCGCGCTCTACTGGGATCAGACCTCGGGCGCGGCCTTCGGCGAACCGACCCGGGCGCTCTCGGCCGAAGCGCAGGGGCTGGTCGCGGCCTACGGCCTGAACGGAGGCATCCTCTACACCGCCGCCGACCTCGCGGGGCTCGGCGATGACGACCGCGCGCCGCTGCGTCGCGGGGTGCTCCATGGCACTGCCGTCGCAAGCATCGCCGCCGGGCGCGGCACCGGCACGGAGCTGCATCGCTTCAGCGGCGGCATCGCCCCCGCCGCCCGCATCCTCGCCGTGCGGTTCAACGATGCGCCCGAGGATTTCGGCGCCGATGCCGCCTATATCCGCGCGCTCGACCTGATCGACGCCCATGCCGAGGCGCTGGACCTGCCGGTGGTGGTCAATATCTCGAGCGGTATCGAAAGCGGCGCCCGCGACGGCACCGCGCGGCTCGAGAACCGCTGTGCGGCCTTCGTCGCGAAACCCTGGCGGGTGGTGGTGAAATCCGCCGGGAACGAGCGCAACTCGGCCCGCCATTCCCGGCTCGAGATCGACGGCCCCGACCGCAGGCTGCTGCGCTGGAAGAGCCTGCCGGCCTCCGGCACGCCCCGGCGCGGCGAAAGCGACGTGATGGAGATCTGGTTCTCGTCCCGCAACAGCTACGAGCTGCGCCTCGAAGACCCGGAGGGCGGCATGTCCGGCGTCTTTCCGGCCAACCGTTCCTTCGAGGAACTGCTGGGCACGCGCAACCTGCTGCAATGCCGCTACGATCTGCGCTCGACCGACAACCGGCAGAAATCCCGCGTGGTTCTGCGGATCGCGCCGGGGGACAAGACCATGGTGCAGCCCGGCGAATGGCGCGTGCACCTGCGGCCGACCAGCTTTCTTCAGCCCGACGTGGTGCATGCCTGGCTCTGCAACCAGCCCGAGCGCACGCTGGTCTTTGCGCAGGACGTGGAAAGCAACTGCACCATCACCGTGCCGGGCACCGGATTGCAGACGATCACCGTGGCGGCGATGGAATCCGGCAGCGATCCGCTGGACTATCCCGACGGATCGGAAGGGCCGAACAGCGCGCAGATGATGAAGCCCGATCTCATCGCGCCGGGGGTCCGCCTGGCCGCCGCGCTGGCCGGGACCGACCGCGACTGCATGACCGAAACGCAGTCCGGCACCAGCCTTGCCGCGCCGCACGTGTCGGGCGCGGCGGCGCTGGCGCTGTCCATGGCCGCGAAGGCGGCGTCGGCAGCCGGGCTTGGCCGCGACGCCCTCGAGGTCGACCAGACCATGATCCGCGACCTGATGCTGCTGGCCGCGCCCGACTACCGCGCCGGGGGCAGCTATCGCGCGGGCTACGGGCGCCTGCACGTCGCCCGGTTCCTCGACCTCATGCGCGAGGATCTCGCCCGCCTGATCGGGGATGCGACCGGCGGCTGAGCGCGCCGCTCAGATCAGGAAATCCTCCGCGCTCAGCACGAGGTCCGCGCCGAGCGCGATCTCGAAATCGGCCATGCCGTCGCCGTCGACATCGGCCTGCACGATGGTCAGGCCGTCGTCGTACCGGTAGCCGAGTTCCCCCGCCGTCCCGGAAAACGCCGCATCGCCGATCCAGTCGAAGGCCTGCTTGCCGCCCAGCGTCGCATCCGCATCGAAGCGCGAGATCTCGATCCGGTCCAGCCCCGGTTCGAAATCGGCGATCACGTCGCGATTGCCGCTGCCGACCCCGCTTTCGGACATCTGGAAGTAGATGAAACGGTCGGTCTGACCCGTGCCCCCGGTCATCATGTCGGCCCCGAGGTTGCCGTAAAGCGCATCGACACCCGCACCGCCGATCAGGATGTCGTTCCCCGCGCGGCCGTAGAGCCGGTCCGAGGCATTGCCGCCCTCGAGCATGTTGACCCCGGAATCGCCGCGCAGGTTGTCGGCAAACCGCGAGCCGGAGATGTTCTCGATGTGGTGGAATGTGTCCCCTTCGGCGAGGCCGCCGGTGAAGAAGGTCAGCACGCTTCCCTCCACCGGGCCCTGCAGGTCGACGATCACGCGGCCGGTCGCATCGGCGTAGCGCAGCGTGTCGATGCCCGCACCACCGTCGAACCGATCGGCACCGGCGCCGCCGTCCAGCGTGTCGTCGCCATTCCCGCCGTTCAGGGTGTCGCTGCCGGTGCCGCCGGTCAGCAGGTCGCTGCCCGCGCCCCCGTCGAGGGAATCGCGATCCGCGCCGCCGTCGAGCGTGTCGTTCCCGCCGCCGCCTTCCAGCGTGTCGTCTCCGGCGTTGCCGATCAGCCGGTTGGCCTGTCCGTCGCCGATGAGCCGGTCCCCGTAGCGATCCGAGCCGCGCACCTCTTCGATCCCGGCGATGATGCCGGTATCGGTCACATCCCCGGCGTCCTCGCCGTCGAGGGGAACGAAGGTGCCGCTGGCCGTGCCGGCCGCGAGGTCGACCACCAGGTCCTTGATACTGCGCGTGACGGTCGTCGTGTCGCCGCTGCCGGGGTCGAAATAGCTCGACACGTAGCTCGAATAGTCGAGCACGTCCCAGCCCGCGCCGCCGTCGATGCTGTCATCGCCGCGGGAGATGGAAAAGACCTCGTCCCGCGCGCTGCCGATCAGGGTGTCGTCCCCGAGGCCGTCGAGCAGGGTCACGATGCCGTCGTCGGTCAGGCTGATCGTGTCTTCTCCGCCGGTGCCGTCCCGAACGATGCCCGTGGACAGATCGGCATGGATCGCGCCGGCGCCCGTTTCGCGCGACCGGTCCTGCACGACCAGCGTCAATTCCGCGCCCGCGCCGAGGCTGATGGTCACGCTGTCGGAGCCGGCCCCGCTTGCCACCGTCGCGCGGCCATCCTCGCCGAGGTCGAGCGTGATGCGGTCCATGCCGTCGTAGGTGGCAAGGTCGATCGCTGCCGCGCCGTCGGTGGCGAGCTCGATCACGTCGGCGGAATCCGTCGCCATGAGCGCAAGGCGCTGCCCGTCGAGCGCCGAGGCGAGGCCGACATAGGTGTCGGTGCCGCTGCCCCGGATGACCCCGGTATTGCCGGGCCCGTCCAGCATCGCCGTGATGCCCTGCCGGAGGGCGGAATAATCCAGAGTGGTATCGGCCTGATCGCCGACAAGGGACAGGTCGTAGCGATCGGAGCCGGGGCTTGCGACAAGGATGTTGCCCGAACCGCCATCGGTCAGCGCGACGATGGTGTCGTTGCCCGCGCCGCCGTCGATCTCCCGGTCCGTGGAGGGATGCGACCGCACGAGGATGAGGTCGTCTTCGGTGCTGGCCGCAATGGGCATGGTGGCAAGGACGATGGGATCGCCGGGGGCGAAATCGCCGCCCGCGGGGCCGAGGAACCGGACATCGTCCAGCCAGGCCGTCACCTGCGCGGGGGTCGAGAAGTCGGGCAGGGGCGCGCCGCCGATGCGGTAGACGAACTGGAAATCCGTCGCCGTGCCCGGCGTGGTCACGGTCAGCAGGTAGGTTGTGCCGCCGGACCACGTCGCCTGGCCCAGCCCGAATTCCAGCCCGAACTGCCAGGAAATGGTGTTGAACTGCGCGCCGTTCACGTCGACGTTGTAGATGCCGGAGCTGGTGATGGCGATCTCCGGCAGGAAGGTCCGCCCGTTCCCGAGACCCTGATATCGGAAAAAGCCCCTGTCGTCGTTTACGACAAGGTCCAGGGTCGCCGCCTGAACCGACAGGGCGCTGCTCGCGTCCGATGAGAACTGGATGCCGAATCCGTCAAGCGAATAGGTCGTCATGGAAATGCCCCCGGTGATACGCTCGAAATGTATGGCCTCATCCTACGCGAAAAGGTGACGTTGAAAAGCGTCGCATCCGGGGATGGGCGGGGAATGGCTCAGACGGTCGCGGCGGTATGGGGCAGCAGGAAGGGGGTGCCCGGCGGCGGTGTGCGCCCGACGTGCAGCGCGCAGCCATAGGCGCGCCCGAGCGTGGCGTCGGTCATCACTTCGGCGGGCGTTCCGGCGGCAAGGCAGCGGCCCTGCGCCAGCACCGCCACGCGGTCGGCGAACATCGCGGTGAGGTTCAGATCGTGCATCACCGTCACCACGCCGCCGCCCGCATCGGCATAGTCGCGCGCGATCCGCATCACCTGCAACTGGTGCGCGATGTCGAGCGCCGAGACCGGCTCGTCCAGGAACAGCCAGCGCGGCCTGCCGGCCTGCACCGGCTCCCAGACCTGTGCCAGCACCCGGGCAAGCTGCACGCGCTGCTGCTCTCCTCCCGACAGCTCCTGGTAGAAGCGCCCGCCGAACGCGCCGAGCCCAACCCGTTCGAGCGCGCGGGACGCGATGGCCGCCTCCGCACCGAAGGCGCCGTGGTGCAGGCCGATGGCGACGACCTCGGCCACGGTGAAGGGAAAGGCCAGCGTCGAGCCCTGGGGCAGCACGCCGCGCCGCGCGGCAAGGTCGCGCGCGGTCATCGTGGCGAGGTCGGTGCCGTCGAGGCTGATCCGCCCGCTGTGCGGAAGGTCGCCGGTGATCGCCTTGAGCAGGGTGGACTTGCCCGAGCCGTTGGGCCCAACGATGGCGGTGACGGCGCCCGGAGCGGCCTCGAAATCGAGCCCCCCGAGGATCTGCTTGCGCCCGATGCGGACGCCGATGCCGGATGCGCGCAGCACGGGATCAGAGGTCCACGGCGGCGCGCTGGCGCAGCAGGATCCACAGGAACACCGGCGCGCCGAGCACGGCGGTGACGATGCCGATGGGCAGTTCGGCCGGGGCGATGATGGTGCGGGCGATCATGTCGGCGCCGATCAGCAGGGTGGCGCCCAGCAGCGCGGCATTGACCAGCAGCGGCCGGTGGTCCGGCCCGGAGCCGAGCCGCAGCAGGTGCGGTACGACGATTCCGACAAAGCCGATCCCGCCCGACACCGCCACCGCCGCCCCGGTGGCCAGCGCCACGGCGAGGATGGCGGCGTTCTTCATGCGCTGCACCGGGATGCCGATGTGATGCGCCGTCGCCTCTCCCAGCGCCAGCGCGTTGAGCGCGCGCCCCAGTAGCGCCGCCCCGGCAACCGCCAGCAGCATGGCGGGGGCCGCGACCGACAGCTTGGCCCAGCTCGCCCCCGCGAGCGAGCCGAGACCCCAGAAGGTCAGGTCGCGCAGTTGCGAGTCGTCCGCCATGTAGACCAGCACCCCCGAGAGCGCCGCCGCCAGGGCCCCCAGCGCGATGCCCGCCAGCAGCATCGTCGCGACCGAGGTGCGCCCGTGCCGCGTGCTCACGCGGTAGAGCAGCAAGGTCGTCGCCCAGCTTCCGAGGAAGGCGGCGAGCGGCACGAGATGCGCACCCACCACCGCCAGCACGCCCGCCGGAAGCCAGAGCCCCAGGACGATGGCCGAGATCGCCCCGAGGCCCGCCCCCGCGCCGACCCCGACGATGCCCGGATCGGCCAGCGGGTTGCGGAACAGCCCCTGCATGACCGCGCCGGAGACCGCCAGCGCCGCACCGACGCAGATCCCCATGACCAGACGGGGCAGGCGGATGTCGAGGAGGACGATCCGCTCCATCCGGCTCAGCGCCTCGCCGCGCGCGAGACGGGACAGGATGTCGCCCAGCGACACGCCGGTCGCGCCGACGCCGAGGCTGGCGAGCGCGGTACAGGCGAGCAGCAGCGCCAGCAGCAGGTGGAGGCGGCGGGCCCGCGCCAGCCGGCTCAGCGGCGCGCGGCTGCGGGCGGGCATGTCGGTGAGGGCGACCATGGCTCAGTCCCCGTAGAGCGCGCGGTGCAGGTCCGAGACCGCCTCGGCGGTGCGCGGCCCGAAGCCGAGCAGCTTCAGCCCGTCGATGCGCACCAGCGCATGGTCCCGCGCGGCAGGGGTGACCGCCAGCGCGGGCAGGGCAAAGAGCTCCTGCGCCGTGGCCGCGTGATCGCCGCCCCGGTCCATCATCAGCACCACGTCGGGCGCGGCGGCGGCGGCGGCCTCGTCGGTGAGGGGCTTGTAGCCCTCGATCCCGCTCAGCGCGTTGACGCCGCCCGCCATGCGGATCACCGCATCCGCGCCGGTGTCCTGACCGCCCGCCATCAGCTTGCCGCCCTGCGCGCTGAGCACGAAGAGCACCCGTTTCGGGGTGTCCACCGCCTGCGCCCGCGCCTCGGTCGCGGCGATGTCGGCGGCGACGCTGGCCGCCAGCGCCTCGGCCCGCTCGGGAACGTCGAGCGCGGCGCCCACGACGCGGATCTTTTCCGCGATGGCGGCGGCGTCGAAGCCTTCGGGCACGGTGACGAAGGCGACGTCGGCGGCACGCAGCACCTCGATCGCCTCGGGGGGACCGGCATCCGCCTCGGACAGGATCAGCGCCGGGGCGACCGACAGCACGCCCTCGGGCGACAGTGCGCGCAGGTAACCGACATCGGGCAGGGCCAGCGCCTCGGGCGGGAAGGACGAGGTGGTGTCGCGCGCCACCAGCCGGTCCTGTTCGCCCAGGGCATAGACGATTTCGGTCACCGCGCCGCCGAGGCTCAGCACGTCGGCGGTTTCCGCCGCCTGCGCCGAAACCGCCAGCGCGCAACCGGCAAGGGCCAGCGCCGCGCGCCGGGTCAGGGTCGCGCCGCTCATGCCGGCACCGTTTCGAGGCCGGGCAGCGCGGTCACGATCTCGCGCCAGGGCTCGCGGCTGTCGCGGCCCTCCTTGGGGATCGGGAAGGCCTGGAAGATCAGCCCGCCCTCGGCGTCGAAGGCCTCGACCGAAAGGGCCGGACCGCGCTGGGTGGGCTTTTCGACGGCCCAGACCTCGGCCACGTGATCGCGGCGCAGATGCAGGTCGAAGCGCGGGTCGAGCACGTTCTGCCAGGGCCCCGTCTCGCGCAGGGTGAGGATCGGGCCGGAGTGGATCTGGATGCAGCCGCGGTTGCCGACGAACATCATGAATTCGATGCCCGTGTCCCGAACCCGCGTCAGCACGTCGTCCGCGGCCTCGGGGGCAAGCGCGCGGACATGCGGGGCGCCCGCCAGGCGGTAGGCGCCGAGGCGGTTCATCTTCAGCTTCGAGCAGAGGCGCAGGAACTGGTGGGTGTCGGTCAGGCGCGCCCATTCCTTGCGCAGGATCTCGGCCTTGGCGGGGTCGGCCTTGGGCGCCTCGGTGGGCTGGCGCGGCGCGACCTCCAGCGTGTCGGCCGTGTCTCCGGTGGCAAGATCGGCCTTGATCCGTTCCCAGGCGTCAAGGTCCGACCCGTCGCGCAGGTGGATCTTGTGCACCGCATCGCCCGCCGCGTCGAAGACCTGGAGCGAGCGGCGGAGGCCCGCGTCGGTCTCCTTCTCGACGGCAAAGGCATGCACCCACCACGACGGAAAGATGCGCAGGTCGATGTCCTCGGCCAGCACCATGCTCGCATGCGGGCCGGAGTGGTAGTCGGCATAGACGCCGACCTTTTCCGAGACGCAGGAGTCGTTGCGCGTCAGCGCCATGACCTCGCCCAGCGATTCCGCCGCGGGCATGAGGCGGTCGGGATGGGCGGCGATGCGGGTCGCGCCGGCGCCGGTGTGCGCGGCGACAAGCTGCGCCTCGGAGATGCCCAGCTTGCGGGCGAGGTCGCGTTCGCGGAGCTTCGGATCGGACAGACGCGCGTTGCGGATATCAAGCGGAGAAGGGGCGGGTCGCTGCATGAAGGGTCTCACCTGCTGACGGAAAGGGCGACGGCTGGCGAGGCGCGGCACGCGGCGCCCGAGGCTGACAAGTCATTCTTGACTGATTTACTTGGTTAAGATATCCGGCGCAAGCATCTTGTTGGCGGGCCGTTTTCTTGCCCGCCGCGCGGCCAGCCTTTTGCCAGCAGCAGAGCGAATTCTCACATGCTGACACAAGGGGACAGACATGCAGCATCGGATATTGCGAGGCACGACCGCCATGGTCGTGGCGCTGACCTGCGGCCTACCGGCCGCGGCACAGGAGGTGGGCGAGGACGGCTTTCTCGGCACCCTTACCCTGACGGCGGGCAAGCGCGACATCGCCACCGGCTCGGCCGTGGCGCTGACCGTGGTCGACCAGGAGGAAATCGAGGACCGGCAGGCGAGCACGGTCGCGCAGCTGATCGATTCCGTGCCGGGGGTCGAACTCATCAACGGCACCACGCCGCAGGGCTCCGGCATCAATATCCGCGGCTACGGCGCCAACACCACATACGGCTCGGACCAGAAGGTGGCGATCCAGATCGACGGTGCCTCGGTCGGCTCCGAGGAGCTCTACCGCATCGGCACGCAGCTCTTCACCGACCCGTTCCTCTACCGGTCGGTCGAGGTGCTGCGCGGCACCATCGGCAGCTTCGAATACGGCTCGGGCATCGTCGGGGGCGTGGTGAAGCTGGAAACCAAGGACGCCGGCGACTTCACCGGCGGCGTGCCCGGCTTCCGCTTCGGCCAGACGCTGGAATTCGGCTCCAACGGCAGCGGGTTCACCACCTCGACGCTGCTGGCCTGGCAGCCCGCCGAACGGGTGGAGTTCCTGGCCAACTACACCTGGCGCACGCAGGACGACCTGACGGACGGCAGCGGCGACACCATCGGCAACAGCAGCTTCACCACGCCGTCCGGGCTGCTCAAGGGCAAGTTCACCTTCGGGCAGGATGACGAGCACAGCATCACCCTGTCCCATTCCCGCACCAAAGCCGACGACAAGGACGTGCCCTACGACCAGTTCGCCACCTCGGGCGGGATGTTCGGCAACGTGGACCGGCTGACCGACACCCGCCAGACCGCCATCGAATACCGCTGGAACCCGCTCGGCAACGACCTGATCGACTTTTCCGCCAATCTCAGCCGGGCCGACCAGGTGATCGACTACAGCTATGTGCCGGGGTCGTCGCCGCTGGAGGGCACGCCGACCTTTGCCTTCCTCGAAAGCACGGTGAACGCGGAACAGCGCTATGTCACCGACAAGCTGACGCTGAAGAACACCGCGCTGTTCACCACCGGCGCCGTCGCGCATCGCCTCAAGGCGGGGGTCGAGTTCATTCACAAGGAACGCGCCGACAACACCGCCGCCAGCGCGCCGGGCGGCGAGGATCACCGCATCGCCGCCTTCCTGATCGACGAGATGTCGATCGGCGGCTGGACCGTCACGCCCGCGCTGCGCTACGAGACCTCCGAGGTCAGCGGGATGAACGGCGAAGGCACCTTCGAGAACGACGCGCTCATGGGCGGGCTGGCGCTGGCCTACGACTTCGGCAACGGCTTCAGCCTCTTCGGCTCGGCCGCCTATACCGAGGGCCTGCCGATCATCGACGATCTCGGCACCTCGGCCTCCGCGCTCTACAAGATGGGCACCTCCGAAAAGTCGCACACCTGGGAAATCGGCGCCTCCTATGCCGGCACCGATGTCTTTGCCTCGGGCGACCGGCTTGCCGTGCGCGGCAACTTCTACAGGACCGAGATGTGGGACATCACCAGCTACACCGCCTCCGGCAGCACCTCGGCGCTGCTTGACCGGGTCGAGACGCAGGGCTTCGAGCTCGAAGCGTCCTACGGGCTGGAAAACGGGCTCTATGCCGACCTCAGCGGGCATTTCGGCACAGGGCGCGAATACGGCGCGGGCAGCGACACGGTCTGGCGCAACACCCCCGCCAACACGGTCGGCCTGACCCTCGGCAAGAAGTGGGACGAGGCGCTGGACCTGAGCTGGGAGGTGGTGCACGCCACCAACAAGCGCGACGCGCTGGGCGCGGATCTGGAGGATTCCACGGTCCACAACCTGCGCGCCACGTTCAAGCCGCAGACCGGCGCGTTCCGCGACACCGAGATCCGGGTCGGGATCGAGAACGCCTTCGACCTCGACTATGTCGGGCACCTGTCCTCGTCCGACCGGCCCGCACCGGGGCGCACCTTCAAGGTCACGTTGTCGAAGCTGTTCTGACGGCACGCAGGACACGACAGCGAGAACGCCGCCGGTTCCCTCCGGCGGCGTTTCTGCTTTCGCGGCGGGGCGGGTTGTTCAGCGGCCCTTGATCTGGATCGAGAAACGCCGCTGCGCGCCCTGCGGCGGCGGCGCGAAGGGGGCGGCGCGCTGCACCAGTTGCAGCGCCGCCGTGTCGAGCGCCGAAGACCCGGAGCTGCGCGCGAGCGACACACCGGCCAGCCCGCCGTTCCCCGCGATGGAGAAGGAGACCACCGCCGCGCCGCGCGAGCCGACGCGGGGCTTGGGCACCCGTTCGATCCTGCGCATGACGAGACCGGGATAGTTGCTGGCCGCCGCATTGCCGGCCGACCTTGCCTTGCCGCCGCTGCCCTTCGTCGTCGCCTGCGCCTCGGCCCGGCCGGTGCTGCTGCCCGCGCGGGCATTTACCGAGCCGTTGCCACGCGCCGACTTCGCGGCGGGCCTGGCTTCGGGCTTGGGCCGGGGGGCTGCCTTGGCCGCCGGGCGGGGCGGCGGCTCTGCCCGGTTGCGCGCAACGGTTTCGATCCGTTCGCTGCGCGGTTGCGGGCGCAGGGAGCGTTGCACGGCGGCGGTCTCGGGCTCGGCGGCGGTCAGCGTCTCGGCCGGTTGCGCCCGCGCGGCCTCCTCCGGGCGGGCGGCATCGCTCGGGGCGGGGGCGGCGGCGACCGGGGCGGCGGCGATCTCGGCGGGACGGAGCGCCTCGGGCGGCGAGACTGGTGCGCCGGACTCGGGCACGGCGCGCGCCGCCTGCACAGGCGCGGGCGCCGCCGCCGGGGGGGCGGTCATTGCGGGTTGCGCAGGGGGCGGGGCGGGGGCCTCTGCCCGCTCGAGCGCGCGCAGCGGCTCGGTCGCGGCGGGCGGGGCGGTTTCGGTCACCTCCCCGGCGGTCTCGGCGGTCAGCGTCCCGGCGGCCATGTCGGCAAAGGAGGTGCCGAGCCGCACCTCGGCACCGCCGCTGCTTCCCTCGATCTCAACCGGCGCGGGATCTGGCATGAGCGCCAGCGCCAGCGCGCCGTGGGCACTGCCCGCCAGCAGCACGGCGAGGCATTTCACGGTGCGGGACCGGGCGATCATGGCAGGCCCCTCCGGCTGACGATGGCAACCGTTTCGGCACCCGCCTCGCGCAGTTCGCGCCCGAGGGTCACGAGCCTGTGCGCGGGCAGGGCGCGGTCGGGCACGATGCGGACGCGGGCGCGCGCACCGGGGTCGAGCCGGTCGACGAAGGCCCGGGCCGAGGCGACGGGATCGCCCCGGTAGCTCAGCGCGCCGTCGGGATGCACCACCAGCGCGTCGGGGGGCGGTGCGCCCTCCAGCCCGCGCGTGTCGACAAGCTTCAGCGCCGGGTCGAGCGGGCGTGCCAGGGTGCCGGCCACGAGAAAGAAGATCAGCATCAGGAAGACGATGTTGATGAGCGCGATGGTCGGTTCGCGTTCGGATTTCCGGCGTGCGGCGATCATGCGGCCTCCAGAACGGTGGCGGAAAGGCCGGGAATGCCGCGCAGCACCACCAGCAGATCGGTCAGTCGCTGCGCATCCACGTCGCCCTTCAGCGCGACGAGCAGCGGTTGCGGTTGCGCCGGATCGTCCTGCGCCAGCGCCTCGGCCAGGGCGTCGAGGTCCAGCGCGCGCCCGTTCAGGGTCAGACTGTCCTGCGCCAGTTGCAGGAACACCGGGCGGCTGTCGCCCGGCGCGCCTCCGGCCCCGGCGGCGGTCAGGTCGACCTCGGCAAAGCGGGTGAAGGTGGAACTCAGCATGAAGAACAGCAGCAGCAGGAAGATCACGTCGATGAGCGACGTCATCGACAGCCGCCGCCGCGCGCGCCGCTTACGCATGGACCGGCTCCGCCGCGGGGGCGCCCCGGGCGGCGCCGGGACCGTGGCCGGGGGCGAGCACCGTGCGCAGCGCGCGTTCGGCGAGCAGGCGGTCGGCATCCATCCGCGCCTCGAACCAGCTGAGCACGAGGGCCGAGGGCATGGCCACGGCCAGCCCGACGGCAGTGGTCAGCAGCGCCACCCAGATCCCGCCCGCAAGGATCGACGGATCGACCGAGGCGCCCGCATCCTGCAGCGCCTGGAAGGCCGAGATCATGCCGAGCACCGTGCCGAACAGCCCCAGCAGCGGTGCCATCTGCGCCACGGTGTCGAGCACGCGGAACCCGGATTCGAGCCGCGCGAAACGGGTTTCGGCCTCGGCCTGAAGGCGGGCCGCGTCGCGCTGGCCGGACAGGGCCATGTCGATCACCGGGCGCAGGTAGCTGCGCGAGCGGTCGAGCGCGGCGCGCGCGCCCGCGCGGTCGCCCGCGTCCCAGGCGGCGACCGCATCGCGCAGCGCCGCGTGGCGGCCGACCCCGGCCGCGGTGAATTGCCAGAGCTTGTAGAGAACGACCGTCAGCACCAGCACCGAGAGCGCGACGAGG
This sequence comes from Salipiger sp., assembly GCF_048261495.1. Lineage (GTDB taxonomy): Bacteria > Pseudomonadota > Alphaproteobacteria > Rhodobacterales > Rhodobacteraceae > Salipiger. Next base: position 612,514 of record NZ_JBLXFX010000002.1, on the reverse strand, counting down.
ATCATCACCACCGGGCCGCCGAGGGCAAATATCTCGGCAAGTGCCTGTTTCACCGGCGCGATCATCCCAGCACCTCCACACCGGTGCGGCTGGTGACGTCCAGCCCGCGCGTGCAGGCGCCGTCCTCCAGCCCCTCGGCCTCGCAGCGCGACGCGCCGTTGAACAGCACCCGGCCGAGCCCGTCGCAGGTGGCGCCGGGCAGCACGAACTGGCGCACGCGCGGGCGACCGGCGGGCAGGGTGCCGAAATCGAACAGCGTCAGGCTCGCCACCTTGCCCGCGGTGTCGAAGATCACCGTTTCGAAGACCGCGCTCTGCACGTCGGCCTCGTAGCCGTTGTTCACGAGAAAGCTGAGCTTGCAGCCCTCGCCCTCGGGGTCGGTTGCGTTGAGTTCGATGGAAAGCCGCGGGCCGGTCTCATCCTGCGCCATCGCCGAAGCGGCGGCAAAGGCCATGAGTCCCAGCGCCAGCGGCACCGTCCTGGCTGCCAAAGTCACGGGTATCTCCCTGGAATCGCTGAAAAGCTGCCTGTGTCTGGCCGGGGAGGAGACCCGTTGTGCTGGAGGCCGGTCGCCGCCATGATTCCACGGAACGGCGCGGGCTTCAATACCTTATGGAAAAACTCGGATTAAGGGCCGGCGACGCGCAGCGCCTCGCGCAGGATGTCCTCGTCACCGATGTGGTTGACCAGGGTGAGGATCAGGCGCGCGTTGAAGGCGGCGCTTTCCTCGGCGCTCCTGCCGTCATGCGCGGCGATCAGCGCGGCATAGACCTCGTCCGGGCGGGCGAGGTTGCGCGTGGTGATGAGGCGGCTCATGCGATGCCCTCCTGTCCGGTGGCGCGGGATAGGGCGGCCGCCACGGCCGCCGCATCGGCCGCCGCCGGGGTCCAGCGGGCGGCGATGATCTGGTCCGGGCGGACGAGGTAGACCGCCGCGGGTTCCGCCCCGAGATAGCGCTCGGCCAGGGCGCCGTCGGGCGGCAGGCGCAGCGCCGTCAGCTCCGCCCCCGGCAGCGCGTCCGGGTCCGGCCCCTCGCAGCCGATGCAGAGCAGGCGGAACCCGCCGCCGAGCCGGTCGAGCAGGAATCCCCCGGCGATCCCGGCATCCGGCGCGGTGCTGCCGGGGCGGGCGCGGGCCGGGGCATCGGGCAGGGCGTCGGGGGTGTTCAGGGGCGATGCGTCATGCGTGCAGGGCACCGAGAGGCGGCCGGAATTGACCAGCGGGCGGGCGAAATCGTGATGCTCGGCAAGGTCCAGCACCGCGTCGCGGAAGATCCGGCTCATCGCGCTCTTGGGCGAGATGAAATCGGTCGCGCGGGTGGAATTGAGGATGTTCTCGTCCGCCGCCTCGATGCGCTCGGCCTCGTAGCTGTCGAGCAGCGTCGCCGGGGCCTTGCCGGTCAGCACGAGGTGCAGTTTCCAGGCGAGGTTGTCGGTATCCTGAATCCCGGAATTCGCCCCGCGCGCGCCGAAGGGCGATACCTGGTGCGCGCTGTCTCCGGCAAAGAGCACCCGGTCCTTGTGGAAGCGGGTCATGCGGCGGCACTGGAAGGTGTAGATCGAGGTCCAGACCAGATCGAAGGCCACATCGGCCCCCAGCATGTCGCGCACCCGGCGGCGCACGTTGTCCTCCTTCAACTCCTCGGCGCGGTCCACGTCCCAGCCGATCTGGAAGTCGATGCGCCAGGTATCGTCGGGCTGGCGGTGCAGCAGTTGCGAGGCGCCGGATTTCGACGGCGGGTCGAACCAGAACCAGCGTTCGGTCGGAAACGCCACGTCGCGGATGCGCACGTCGGCAATGAGAAAGCTGTCCCGGAAGACCTGCCCCTCGAAGCTCATCCCGAGCATCTTGCGCAGGGGCGATCCCGCGCCGTCGCAGGCGACCACCCAGTCGGCGGCGATGCGGTAGGGGCCCTCGGGGGTCATCACGTCGAGCAGGGCATGGTCGGCCTGCGTGTCGATGGCCTCGACACGGTTGCGGCCGCGGATCTCGATCGGCGCGCCGCCGGCCTGCGCCTCGCGGATGCGGTCGACGAGGCATTTCTCGAAATAGGGCTGCTGGAGGTTGATGAAGGCGGGGTGGCGGTGTCCGTCCTCGGGCAGAAGGTTGAATTCGTAGACCTTGCGGTCGCCGTGGAACACCTTGCCGATGTTCCAGACGACGCCCTTGTCGGTCATCGGCTGCGCGCAGCCGAGCCGGTGGGCGATTTCGAGCGAGCGCTTGGAAAAGCAGATCGCGCGGGAGCCGGTGGCGATGCCCTCGTGATCGTCGAGCACCAGCACCGGCGTGCCGCGCAGCCCGAGGTCGAGCGCGCAGGCCATGCCCACCGGGCCGCCGCCCACCACCACGACGGGATGGCGCGCGGGCTCCGTCCGGTCCTGATCGGCGGCGCGGGCATAGGGATAGGCCCGGTAGGCAAGCGGGTAGCGGTCCGCGATGGTCATCTGTTCCTCTCCCCCCGAAGGCTGTCTCAGCCCTGAAGCGCGTCCCACATCTGGCGGTCGCGTTCGGCGGTCCAGACCCTCGGCGTGTCGATGCCGCGCGCCTCGTCGAAGGCGCGGGCGACGTTGAAGGGCAGGCAGTGTTCGTAGATCGCATAGTCCGAGAACTTGGGATCGCATTCCGCGCGCACCGCCTCCCAGGCATCCCTCAGCGTGCCGCCACGGGCGACGACCCGGGCGACCGGCTTGTAGGTGGAGCGGATGAAATCCTCGGTGCCGGCGATGGCCGCGGCGACCCGGTCGGTGCCGACCAGCGCGTCCCCGCGCCCGGGCGCGATGGCGACGGGTTCGAAAGACGCAATCATGTCAAGCGTTTGAGGCCAGTCGTTGAAGTGCCCGTCGCCGCAGTAGCAGGCCGAGTGATCCTCGACGATGTCGCCGGTGAACATGACCTCCTGATCGGGCACCCAGATCACCGCATCACCGGCGGTATGGGCGCGGCCGGGGGTGTGGATCTCGATCCGGCGCTTGCCGAGGTAGACGGTCATCGACTCGGAAAAAGTCGTTGTGGGCCAAGTCAGTCCGGGGATTTCCTCATGTCCCTGGAACAACCGGGGAAAGCGGCCGAACTCGCTGTCCCAATCCTCCTGACCGCGCTCCGCGACCATGGCGGCGGCGGTGTCGGACATGATGATCTCGCGTGCGCCGTAGGCGCTGGCCCCCAGCACCCGGACCGCGTGGTAATGGGTCAGGACGAGGTGCGAGATCGGCTTGTCGGTGACGGAGCGCACGCAGTCGATCACCTTGCGCGCGAGGCGCGGGGTGGCCTGCGCCTCGACGATCATCACGCTTTCGTCGCCGATGATGACGCCGGTGTTGGGATCGCCCTCGGCGGTGAAGGCAAACAGACCCTCGCCCACCTCGGTAAAGGAAATGGTCTTTTCGGCGAGGTCCCCCTGCGAGGCGAAGGCTTTGGTCATGGTCGCTCCTTTGGTGATCTGGTCGGGCAGGCGGGCGCGGGTCCGCCGGAAGGACGGGCGGGGCGGCGAACCGTCCCGGCCGATGCTCACTTCTTCCCCGGGGTGCCGTCGAATTTCTTTTCGAGACTGTCCCAGCAGTCGATGTAGTCGTCCTGCAGCGGCGCTTCGCGGGCGGCGAAGGCGGTGAGGTGCTGGGGAAAGCGGGTCTCGAACATGAAGGACATGGTGTTGTCGAGCTTGTGCGGCGCCAGGTCCGCGTTCGAGGCGCCCTCGAAGGCGGTGCGGTCCGGCCCGTGCGGCAGCATCATGTTGTGCAGCGACATGCCGCCGGGGACGAAGCCCTGCGGCTTGGCGTCGTACTGGCCGTAGATGTTGCCCATGAGCTCGGACATGACGTTCTTGTGATACCACGGCGGGCGGAAGGTGTTCTCGGCCACCATCCAGCGCTCGCGGAACAGCACGAAGTCGATGTTGGCGGTGCCCTCGACCCCCGACGGCGCGGTGAGCACGGTAAAGATCGACGGGTCCGGGTGATCGAACAGCACCGCGCCGACCGGGCAATAGGTGGTGAGGTCGTATTTCACCGGCGCGTAGTTGCCGTGCCAGGCCACCACGTCGAGCGGCGAGTGGCCGATGCTGCAGCTGTGGAACTGGCCGCACCACTTGATGGTGAGGGTCGAGGGCGTCTCGCGGTCCTCGAAGGCGGCGACGGGGGTCTTGAAATCGCGCCGGTTGGCCATGCAGTTGGCGCCGATCGGGCCGCGTCCGGGCAGGGCGAATTTCTGGCCGTAATTCTCGCAGACAAAGCCGCGCGCCGGACCGTCGAGCAGTTCGACCCGGTAGACGAGGCCGCGCGGCAGGATGGCGATCTCCTGCGGGGCAAGGTCGATGATGCCGAGTTCGGTGCAGAAACGCAGCCGGCCTTCCTGCGGCACGACCAGCAATTCGCTGTCGGCGGAGTAGAAATAGGCGTCCTGCATCGACTGCGTGACCAGGTAGATGTGGCTGGCCATGCCGGTCTGGGTGTTGACGTCGCCCGCCGTGGTCATGGTGCGCATGCCGGTGAGCCAGGTCAGTTCGGCGTCGGAATGGGGCACGGGCGACCAGCGGTATTGCCCGAGCGAGATCACGTCGGGATCGACATGGGGCGCGGTCTTCCAATAGGGCAGGTCGATCTTTTCGTAGCGCGTGGAATGCTTGACCGAGGGGCGGATGCGGTAGCACCAGGTCCGCTCGTTCTGATGGCTCGGCGCGGTGAAGGCGGTCCCCGAGAGCTGTTCGCCGTAAAGGCCGTAGTTGCATTTCTGCGGCGAGTTCATGCCCTGCGGCAGGGCATCGGGCAGCGCCTCGGTTTCGAAGTCGTTGCCGAAGCCGGGCATGTAGCCCTCGGTCGTGCCGCTCCGGTCGGGCGCGCGGACCATGCCGCGCGGAAGCGTCGTCTCGTTCATTGCTGCCTCCTCCGCGGGTGCCGGTTCCCGGCGGGGCGGCACCGATGCGGAGGATACCGTTGCAGATGCAACGATGTCAAGCACGGGCCTGTGCCTTTGCCCTCCGGCACGGGGGCGGGCAGATGTCATACGGGCGAATCCGTTACGTCACAGAACCGTGAGGCGGGGCCGCTAGGGTCCGGGCGACACCGGCGGGTGCCGTGGCCGGATCCGGCCGGGCAGGTGCCGGACGAACGGCTCGTCACCGGGCGGGCGACAGAGGGATATTCGCCATGATGGTCATCGACCCGTTCCGCTACGTGCTTGCCTGCGCCTTCCTGCCCCGTCCGGGCGGACGGCTGGAACGCCTGCTGCGCAGGGTTTTCCGCTGACACCGGCACGCCGACCGCGCCGGGCGCGGCCCGGTGACGGGCTCGCTGCCATGCACGGTCGGGCAGGTCGTCGCAGCCCGACCCCGCACTGACCGCAGGCTGTTCGACCGGGCCAGCCGTTCGATCCCGAAGCGCCGACCACGATTCATGGGGTGCGCGCGCCGCCGTCACCCCGGCCCGGACCCTGCGCGCCCCGGTGCTGCCGGAGCGGGCAGAGCGGTGGCGCGGGACCGGCCGTCGCGAACGGGCGCTTTCCCTTTACCGGCCAGCGCCCTAGAATGTTCCCCATGACGAGTGAACATGCGACCTCCGTGCCGGTGGCACCCGCATCGGGCGGAATCGACCCCGGCGGCCTTCTGGCCTGCCCGGCCTGCGACGCGCTGCACCGGGAACGCGATGTCGCCCCCGGCGAGACCGCGCGCTGCGTGCGCTGCGGAGAGGTGCTCGAGGCGCCGCGCGACAGCGCGATGACGCAGATCATCATGCTGGCGGCCTCGGCGCTGATCCTGATGATCGCGGCGATCTTCTTTCCGTTCCTCGAACTCGACGCGGCGGGGCGGGTGCAGAAATCCTCCCTGCTGGACACGGTCATGGCGTTTTCCGGCGGCATGACCGCGCCGCTCACCCTCGCGATGGCGGGGCTGATCGTGATCCTGCCCTGCATCCGCTTCCTGTCGCTGATCTACGTGCTGGGACCGATGGCGATCGGGCATGCACCGGCGCGCCATGCCGCCCCGGTCTTCCGCATGGCCGAGGCGCTGCGGCCATGGGCGATGGCCGAGGTCTTCATCGTCGGGGTGGCGGTGGCGCTGGTCAAGGTGGCCGGGCTGGCGCACCTGTCCATCGGCCCGGCGTTCTGGGCCTTCGTGGCGCTGGTCATCGTGACCGTGCTGAAAGACAACTTCATGAGCAGGGTGACCGTTTGGCGCACACTGGAACTTCGCCGACCGTCCTGACCGCGCGGCGCGCGGGACTGGTCGGTTGCACCCATTGCGGCAAGGTCCACAACCCGGAGGTGGCTCTGTGCACGCGCTGCGGCGCGCGGCTGGAAAGCCGGGATGCCGCCTCGATGCAGAAGGTCTGGGCCTGGCTGGTCGCGGGGCTGGTGTTCTTCATTCCGGCCAATCTCTATCCGATGCTGCGCACCACGCTGCTGGGCAAGACCACCGAAAGCACGATCCTCGGCGGGGTGGTCGATCTGACCCACCACGGCTCCTGGGGGATCGCGCTCATCGTCTTCGTCGCCTCGCTCTGCATCCCGGTCGGCAAGTTCCTGGCGATCGCCTATCTCGGCCTTTCGGTCGAGCGGAAGGTGCGGCTGTCGGCCCACCGCCGCCAGCAACTCTACGAGGTGGTGGAATTCATCGGGCGCTGGTCGATGATCGACGTTTTTGTGGTGGCAATCCTGTCCTCGCTGGTGCAACTGGATTTCGCAGCATCGATCAATCCCGGAATTGCGGCCGTGAGCTTTGCCTTGTCGGTCGCTTTCACCATGCTCTCTGCCGAGAGCTTCGATTCCCGGCTGATCTGGGACGCAAGTGAGGAAGACATTGAATGACTGACCCGCAAGCGGCGGAAATGAACGTCCGGAAACGGCGTTCGCCCTGGCGAAATCTCTCGCTGGTCTGGCTGGTGCCGCTCGGTGCCCTCGGGGTGACGCTCTACGTCGCCTGGCAGAGCGTGGCCGGGCGCGGCAGCCTCATCCACATCCGTTTCGAGAATGCCGCCGGCGTGGTCGCGGACGAAACGACGATCCGCTACCGCGACGTGGTCATCGGCTCGGTCGAGGACGTGAACTTCACCGACGACCTGTCCTCGGTCCTGGTGGATGCGCGCATCGACCGGACGGTGTCGGACAGCCTGCCGGAGGATGCGGAATTCTGGGTCGTGCGTCCCGAAGTCTCGACCTCGGGCATCTCGGGCCTGTCGACGGTGCTGTCGGGCGTCTACATCGAAGCCGCCTTCGAGCCCGAGGTGGGCGCGAACCATTCCGAGTTCGAGGGTTTGAACGAAACCCCGCTGGTGCGGCCGGGCATGAAGGGCACGCGGATCATCCTGCGCGCCAATGACGGCACCATGCTGACGGCGGGCGCGCCGATCTTCCACCAGGGGATCGAGGTCGGGCGGATCGAAACGCCGCGGTTCCTCGATTCCGGCGAGGGGGTCATCGTCGATGCCTTCATCGAGGCGCCGAACGACCGCCGCATCACCACCGCCACGCGGTTCTGGGACACCTCGGGCTTCAGCGTGAACTTCGGTCCCGGCGGTCTCAACCTGTCGGTCGGTTCGGTCGCGGCGCTCATCCGGGGCGGTCTGGCCTTCGACACGGTGTTCTCGGGCGGGCGCCCGGTCTCGGAGGGCTATATCTTCGATCTCTTCGACAACGAGGCCGCCGCGCGCGACAGCGTGTTTTCCGACACGCTCGACAATGCGGTCGAGCTGACCGTGGAGTTCAACGAGTCCGTGCGCGGGCTCGAGGTTGGCTCTCCCGTCACCTACCAGGGCCTGAGGGTCGGCCAGGTCAGCACGCTCGGCGCCTTCATCGAGGACGGCGCCGACGGCCAGCTCGTGAAGCTGCGGGCGACGATCTCCATCGACCCGCGGTCGCTGGGGCTCGAAGCCGACACCCCCACCGCCGAGACCATCGCCTTTTTCGCCGAGGCGGTGCAGAACGGCCTGCGGGCGCGGCTGGCGACGCAGAGCATCTTCAACCGCTCGCTGGTGGTCGAACTGGTCGACTTCCCCGATGCGGCCCCCGAGACGCTGGGCATCTTCGACCGCGACGCGCCGCTGCTGCCGTCGGTCGATTCCGACATTCCCGACGTGGCGGCGACCGCCGAAGGGCTGCTGAACCGGGTCAACAACCTGCCGGTCGAGGAACTGCTCGACCAGGCCATCGCCACCATGGCGGCGGTGGAATCGCTGGCCGCCGACCAGGGGCTGCGCGATGCGCCCGCCGCCTTCACCGGGCTGCTGAACGATGCGCGCGGGGTCATCGGCTCCGACGCGGTCCAGCAACTCCCGGCCGAGCTGACCTCGACCGTGCAGGAACTGCGCGGCGTGGTCGAGGATCTGCGCACCGCCGATGCGGCGGGTCAGCTGGTGTCGGCGCTGAAGGCGGCCGAGGATGCGGCGACCGAGGTCACCGCCGTCGCGGGTGACGTGAGCGGCTACATGGACGGCGTGCCCGAGCTGCTGGAAGAGCTGCGCGCGCTGACCGCCAAGGCCAATACCCTGCCGCTCGAGGAACTGGTGGCCAACGCCAGTTCGCTGCTGAACGATGCCGACGCCATCCTCGATACCGATGCCGCGCGGCTGCTGCCCGAGCGGCTGACCGCCACCATCGACGCGGCGGGCGGGGCGCTGGCCGAACTGCAGACCATCGCGCGGCAACTGCAGGAGCAGAAGGCGGTGGAAACGCTGGTGTCTGCCCTCACCGCCGCCGAGAGCGCCGCGACCGAGGTTTCGTCGGTCGCCACCAGCGTCGACGAGGCGACGGCGGAGCTGCCGCAACTTATCGACGATCTGCGCGCGCTGACCGACAAGGCGAACTCGCTCGAGGTCGAGGATTTCCTCGCCTCCGCGCGGGAATTCCTCGACGGGCTCGACCGGCTGGTCGACACGCCCGAGTTCCGCGCGCTGCCCGCCAGCGTGACCGCCGCGCTCGACGAAGTGCGCGAGGTCATGGCCGAACTGCGCGCCGGCGGGGTGGTGGACAACACCAATGCCACGCTGGCCTCGGCCCGCAGCGCGGCCTCGGCCATCGAAGAGGCCGCGGCGACCCTGCCGCAGCTTTCCGCGCGCATCCAGCGCATGGTGGGCGAGGCCGAGGTGGTGCTGAACAGCTACGGCGACCGCTCCGACTTCAACCGCGAGACGGTCAGCGCCCTGCGCGAAGTGAAGGCCGCCGCCGAAGCGCTGACCAAGCTGGCGCGCGCCATCGAACGCAATCCCAACTCCCTCCTATTCGGACGATAGAGCCCATGACACGACTGATTTCCCTCGTCGCCCTCGGCCTTGCCCTTGCTGCCTGCTCGACCGAACAGCGCTACCTCGTCGACCCGCCCGTCGCCGAGGGCACGGCGCGGCTCGCGGTGCGCACGCTGGAGGTGCGGGACGTGTCGCTGCCGTCCTACGCCGAGGCTTCCGAGATCCTGCTGGAGGACGAGAGCGGTGCGCTGACCCAGATCAAGGGCGCGCTCTGGGCCGACGATCCGGCACGGGCGATGACGCTGTCGCTGGCCGACCGCATCGGGCTGGCAAGCAGCGCCACCGTCTCGCCCGAGCCCTGGCCGCTGGAGGAGGACGCCCAGGCTGCCGTGACGGTGCGCGTGTCGCAATTGGTGGCGCGGGCCTCGGGGACGGTGGACCTGACCGGGCAATTCGCCATCTCCTCCTACGATAGGGTCGTGCGCGAGCGGATCGAACGCTTCACCATCTCGGTGCCGCTGACCGATACCAGCCCCGCCGCCATCGCCGATGCCACGGGCCGTGCGATCGGCGAACTCGCCGGCCGCATCACCACCTCGCTGCGGCGCTGACCGGCGCCCGGTCCGGCACGGCGTGGCGGGCGGGCAGGGCGGATTGCCCGTCCCGCCCCCTCAGCCTGAGGCCGCCCGGAAATCCGCCAGCCGCTTGCCCGGTTCGTCGACGAAAAGCCCCGGCAGCGGACGCAGACCGGTGATGCGGTCGATGCGGAAGGTCTCGAACCCGCCGGTGCTTTCATTCCACACGACGCAGGTCCAGATCCGGCCCCAGTAATCGAGATGCAGCGGCCGGACGTCCTGCGGCACCTCGCGCCCCTGGACCGAGACCCGCAGTTTCTGACGCGCCCGGATCGCCGCGCGGAAGGCGGGCATGTGGCGGAACCCCTCGGCCGCTTCCTGGAAGGGATAGGTGGCAAAGCCGAACTTGCCGGGGGCGGCACCGGCATCCTCGGGCAGGACGGCGTCGATCTTGGCCGACAGCGCCCGCGCCGCCTCGGACAGCTCTCCCGATCCTCCCGCGCCGACGGCGGCAAGGCCGAGGTGCAGCACCTCCAGCTCGGTTTCGGTCAGGTTCAGCGGCGGCAGCGTGATGGTCGCCCGCGCCGAGTAGCCGCGCCCGCGCTCGCCCTCGACCGGCACGCCCGAGGCGGCGAGGGTTTCCATGTCGCGGTAGACCGTGCGCACCGACACCCCCAGATCCTGCGCCAGCGCCTCGGCGGTGTGCAGCCCGCCATCCTTCAGCCGCTGCATCAGCGCGTAAAGCCTGTCGGACCGTTTCATGCGATTCGCCACCTCCGGGACCGGGATCGGAGGCGCATTGTGACAGAAACCTGTCACCTGACAATCTGTTGTCACAAAAGGTCGGCAAATGTCCGGTCAGGACCGGCCCGTGGCCTCATTCGGCGCTTTTGCGGCGAAGCGAATGGCTTTAGACAGCAGGGATCGAATGCAACCCGGCGCAGGCCCGCGCCAGAGGAGAGAGACAATGCTCAACAACATCGGCCTTCCCGGCATCCTGCTGATCGCCATCGTCGTGCTCGTGCTGTTCGGCCGCGGCAAGATTTCCAACCTCATGGGCGAGGTCGGCAAGGGCATCACCGCGTTCAAGAAGGGCGTGAGCGAAGGCGGCAAGGAACTCGAGGACGACAAGGCGGAGACCGCCAAGGACGTCACCCCCGAGGACGAGAAGACCAAGGTCTGATCCGCCATGTTCGATCTGGGCTGGTCGGAGCTTCTGGTGATCGGCGTCGTGGCGCTGATCGTGGTGGGTCCGAAGGATCTTCCTGTGCTGTTCCGCAACGTGGGCCGCTTCATGGGCAAGGCCCGCGGCATGGCGCGCGAGTTCTCCCGCGCGATGAACGACGCCGCGGATGAAAGCGGCGTGCGCGACGTGGCCAAGACCTTCAAGACCGCGACCAACCCGCTCGGTTCGGCGATGGACGGGGTCCGGGACGCGGCGCGCACGATGACCGATCCGACGCCGTCGAAATCCGAGGGCCTGAAAGAGGATCCCGCCGCCGTCGATCCCGAGCGCGAGGCGCAGAAGAAGAAGATCGAGGCCGGCGCCGCCCGCGCCGCCGCCGACCGCCAGAAACGCGAGGCCGAGGCCGCCGCGAAACGCGCCGAGACCGCCGCCGCCAAGGCCGCCGAGCTTGAAGCGGCGCTGAAGAAAGACGACCCGGCATGAGCGCCACCGACGACGAGATCGAAGACAGCTCCGCACCCCTGATCGAACATCTGGCGGAGCTGCGCACCCGGCTGATCCGCTCGGCCATCGCCTTCATCATCGGCATGGTGCTGGCCTTTACCGTGGCCGAGCCCATCCTGCAGTTCCTGCTGCACCCGATCGAGGCGACGCTGCGCGAACTGGGCGATCCGTCGCCGACGATGCAGTATACCTCGCCGCAGGAATACCTGTTCACGCTGTTCCGGATCTCGATGGTCTTCGGTTTCGCGCTGGCCTTCCCGGTGATCTCCTACCAGCTCTGGCGGTTCGTGGCGCCGGGGCTCTACAAGTCCGAGAAGGGGGCCTTCCTGCCCTTCCTCGTCGCCTCTCCGGTGATGTTCCTGCTCGGCGCCTCCTTTGCGCATTTCGTCGTCACGCCGCTGGCCATGGCCTTTTTCCTCGGCTTCGCGGACGTGAGTTCGATCTTTGCCAACCTGTTGTCCCGCGCGGCCGACACGCTGCCGACGGATCTGCCGATCGACACCGCCGTGGTGCCCGAGACGGCGGACGGCATCCGCATCACCTTCTTCGGCAAGGTGAACGAGAGCCTCGACATCACGCTGAAATTCATCATCGCCTTCGGGCTCTGCTTCCAGCTTCCGGTGCTGCTGACGCTGATGGGCAAGGCCGGGCTGGTGTCCGCCGCTGGTCTCGGCTCCGTGCGCAAGTATGCCGTGGTCGCGATCCTGGTGCTGGCCGCCGTCGTGACGCCGCCGGACGTGACCACGCAGGTGATCCTGTTTGCCGTGGTCTACGGGCTTTACGAAATCTCGATCTTCCTCGTCCGCATGGTCGAGAAGAAGCGCGAGAAGGAACTGCGCGCCCAGGGCCTGTGGTTCGAGGACGAGCCCGACACCGCGAACGACCCGATGATGAAGGAGTTCGAGGAAGACGACGACGAGGCGGAAGGAAAGACCCCGTGACCAAATCCGCGCTGAAGCGTATCGCGGCGGCCCTGGAGCGCATGGCTCCGGCGCCGCAGGAGGCCCCGGATTTCGGCAAGGCGGATGCCTTTGTCTGGCATGTGGACCCCGACCGGCTGGAGCCGGTGCCCGACGTGTCGCGGGTGGCGCTGAAGCTGCTGATCGGCATCGACCGTTCGCGCGATACGCTGCTGCGCAACACCGAGCAGTTCGCGCGAGGCCTGCCGGCGAACAACGCCCTGCTCTGGGGCGCGCGGGGCATGGGGAAATCCAGCATCGTCAAGGCGGTGCACGCCGAGGTGCGCGCCTTCGGCGCGGATCTCAAGCTGGTGGAACTCCAGCGCGAGGATCTGCCCTCGGTGTCGCGGCTGCTGAACGTGCTGCGCGGCTCCCGAAGCCGGTTCGTGCTGTTCTGCGACGACCTGTCGTTTTCCCATGACGACGAGCATTACAAGAGCCTGAAGGCGGTGCTGGACGGCGGTATCGAGGGGCGGCCCGAGAACGTGCTGTTCTATGCCACCTCGAACCGGCGCCACCTGATGCCGCGCGACATGATCGAGAACGAACGATCCTCGGCGATCAACCCGTCGGAAGCGGTGGAGGAAAAGGTCTCGCTCTCGGACCGCTTCGGGCTGTGGCTGGGCTTCCATCCCTGTTCGCAGGACGAATATCTCGACATGATCCGGGGCTATTGCGAGGCCTACGGCGTTGTCGTCGATGCCGAGGAACTGCGCGCCGGGGCGATCGAATGGCAGGCGACGCGCGGCGCGCGGTCGGGCCGTGTCGCCTGGCAGTTCTTCACGGATCTGGCGGGGCGCAAGGGCGTCGCGCTCTGACCCCCGCGCGTTGCGGCGGGGGCCCCGAAGGTCCGGCGAAAATCCGGGTGCGCCGTTACTGGAGGTATTTCATCGGATCGACGCTGTCGAAGCCCTTGCGGACTTCGAAATGCAGGAAGCTCGGGCTTCCTGCGCGCACGCCGCCGATGGTCTGACCGCGGCTGACCGCGTCGCCCTTCTTGACCTTCAGCCCGTCGACGTGGGTGTAGATCGACAGCAGGTCGTCCGGGTGGCGGATCACCACGATCTGCACGCCGTCGGTATTCTCGGTGATCGCGGCGACGGTGCCGCCGGCCGCTGCCTTGACGGCGGTGCCCGCCGCGGCAGAGATGTCGATCCCGTCGTTCTTGCCCTTGGAATATTCCCGGATGATGCTGCCGCCCACCGGCATCGCCATCGCGGCAGAGCTCTTCGCGGGTTGCGATTGCCCGATATCGGCCACGGGCTCCTTCTTCTGTTCCGTCGCGGCGGCGGCCATCGCGGCGGGCGAAGGCTCGTCCTTGGGCAGCGGGGCCGAGGCCGAGGGCGGCTGCGGCGTGGGTGATCCGGTGCCGGGCGCGGTGGTTACCGCCACGGCATTCGCCGGCGCGGTTTCGACCACGGGGATCAGCAGGAACTGGCCTTCGCGCAGGGTGAAATCCTTGTCGAGGCTGTTCCAGTCGGCCAGCGACCGCGGGCTGACGTTGTAGAGCCGCGCGATGGTGTAGGCGGTTTCGCCGCGCGCCACCTTGTGACGGACGGGTTCGACCCCGGTCTGGGCGGCGGGCGCGGTCGTACCCGTCGTGGTGCGGGTGGCCGGGGTGGCCGGGGCGCGGTCGATGGCACCTGAGGCCAGCGTCGTGATGTCGACCGAGGCGGCGGGCCGGATCGGCCCGGTGGCCGCGGCGCCGGTCGCCGGAGAGGGTTCCGAGACGCGGCGGGGCAGGGCGATGATCTCGCCCGCGCGCAGGCCGTCGTCGGTCTGGATGCCGTTGTAGCGGGCCACCTCGCCCGCGGGCAGGCCGACCCGCCCGGCGAGGGTCGCCAGCGTGTCGCCGCGCCTGGCCACCGCCACCTGATAGTTGGGATAGGAGATGATGCCCCGGTCATCGGGCTTCGGGCGGTCCGCCACCGCGGCCAGTGCGGCCTGGCTGGTGTCGACCGACCCGCCCATGCGGCCGCGCAGGTCGAAATCCAGCGGTTCGGAACAGGCCGCGAGCGCCAGCATCATGGCGAGGGGCAGGGCGGGGCCGCGATGTGTGATGTCCATCTCGATGTCCTCGTATGCGCCCCTTGTGGCCGGGACGTCATGGCTGTTGAACGGCGGGGGCTAGCTGTCCTTGGCCAGCCCTTCCACCAGGGGAACGAAACGCACGGGGCGCAGCTCGTCATAGTCGAACCCCTCCTCGTGCCGTGTGACGCGGATGAGGCGCTGGACCGTATCGGACTGACCAACCGGCAGCACCATGATACCGCCAATCCGGAGCTGGGCCAAGAGCGGCCCGGGCGGGTCTTCTGCGGCGGCGGTGACCAGAATCCGGTCGAACGGCGCCTGATCGGGCAGACCGAAGCTGCCGTCGGCGGTGAAGGCGGTGATATTGGACAGATCGAGGCGCTCGAACACCTCGCGGGCCTCGGCCACGAGGCGGCGGTGGCGGTCGACCGTGTAGACCCGCCGCGCCAGCAGCGCCAGAATCGCCGCCTGGTAGCCCGAGCCGGTGCCGACCTCGAGCACCTTGTCGCGGTTGGTGACCTTCAGTGCCTGGGTCATCAGGCCGACCACCGAGGGCTGCGAGATGGTCTGCCCGCAGGGGATCGGCAGGGGCATGTCCTCGTAGGCGCGGTCGGTGAAGTAGCCCTTGACGAAGACACCGCGGTCGATGCGCTCCATCGCGTTCAGCACCGGCGTGTCGGTCACGCCTCGGGAGCGCAGGGCGAAGAGGAACTGCATCTTGGCTTCGGCATCGAAGCTCATGCGAAGGCGTCTTTCAGGTCCGGCAGCACGTCATGGGCGGTCAGGTCGGCGCGCATCGGGGTGGCCGAGATATAGCCTTCGAGGTTGTCGGCAACGTCGGTGCCCGGCGTCGCCGGGGCGCGCTGGTCGCCGCCCCGGATCCAGAGAAAGCGCCGCCCGGAGGGCGACAGATGCGGTTCGGTGGAAAAGCTGGTGTTGCGCCGCTTGCCCTGCGCGGCGAGCCGCAGCCCCAGCACCGCATCGGCGGGCACGGGCGGAAAGTTCACGTTCCAGAACAGCCCGTAGTCGGTGCTGACCGCCGGTGTCGCCGCGAGGATGCGGCGGACGGTCTCCGCGCCGTGGGTGGCGGCGGCTTCGAACGGATCGTCGAGATCGCGGGTCCGGGGGCCGAGATACTGCGACAGGGCGATCGCGGGCAGCCCCTGGAGCGAGGCCTCCATCGCGCCGCCGAGGGTTCCGGAATACAGCGCGTTCTCACCCGAGTTGTTGCCCCGGTTGACGCCGGAGAGCACGAGGTCGGGCGGCGAGCCCGTAAGGACGTCGTGAAGCCCCGCGAGGACGCAATCGGCCGGGCTGCCTTCGGCGGCAAAGGTGCGGGGGCCCATCTCGGCGATCATCATCGGGTGGGTGTAGCTGATGCAATGCGCCACGCCGGATTGCTCGAAAGCGGGGGCGACGGTCCAGACCTCGCCTTCGGGGCCCGCGATCTCGGTCGCGATGGCGTGCAGGACCTTCAGGCCGGGTGCGTTGATGCCGTCGTCGTTCGTGATGAGAATGCGCATGGGGAACCGGGTTGAAGCGTTTGACTCTCAATAGGGAACAAGGGCGCAGGTAGCAAGCGGCGGGGCGCCTTGCCCGGCACGGCTCCCGCCCGCCCACCCCGCCGCGCCGGGCAAGGCGCGGTGCGGACGGCGGCGGCCGTCGGGGATCGGGAGGCGGCCGGAGAGCGGGGGCCGCTGCCCGGGGGCGTCAGCCGAGGTCGAGGCTCGCGAGGAGGCGGGCGGCCTCGTCGGCGGGACGGGCGAGCCTGGTCTTGTCCTCGCCGGGGTGGAACCGGCCGCGGGTGGCGGTGTGCATCGGTTTCGGCGCGAGGATGTGCACGCGCGGCCCGGTGTTCACGGTTTCCGCCGCCCAGCTGCGCGCCAGCGCGATCTGGGCGGATTTCGTCGTGCCGTAATGGCCGAAGAATTTCTCGCCGGCGTGGTCGTCCTCGAAGAACAGCGCCTGTCCGGTCTCGCCCAGCAGGGGGGCCACGTAGGGCACGAGATGCCCCATCGCGTCGAGATTGGTGCTGACCGACTTCTGCCAGTCCTTCGCGTCGAGATGGCTGGCGGGGGTCAGGGGCGCGGCGTGGATCGCCGTATGCGCCCAGAGCGCGAGGCCGCCCCAGCGGTCCCAGACCGAGCGGCAGAGCTGCGCCATGGCGTCGGCCTTGGTGATGTCCATCGGCGCCAGCGTCGCGCTGCCGCCCTTCGCCTGGATGATGTCGTCGAGTTCCTCGAGCGCGCCGGTGGTCCGGGCGACGGCAACGATGTGGAAGCGCGGCGCGAGGGCGGCGGCGAGGGCAAAGCCGAGGCCGCGCGAGGCGCCGGTGATGAGGGCGATCTGTTCGGTCATGGCGCTGGATTGGCCTGCCGGCGCGGGCTTGTCAACGCACCTGCGGCACCGAGATCCACTGTGCCCGTCCGTTTTGCGACAGGGCGAGACGCTCTTCGTCGATGGCGACCACCCGCGCCGAGCCTACGCTGTCGCCCACGGTGACGCGCGCCGTACGCCCGTCCGACAGGCGCAGCAGCGCGCCGCCCGTGCCGTTGCTGCCGAAGGTGCCGAGCAGGATCACCCCGCGCCGGGGGAGTTTCGCTTCCTGCGTGGCCGTCTGCGCCACGTTGGCCGGAGTCTGTTCCTGCGCCATGTCTGTCTGATCCCGTGCTGTTTCCGTCAAGTCGAGCGGGAGTACAGGGGGCGGCGCCGCGGCGAAAGCCGCGGGACGATCACGCCCGCGTGTCGCGGCGAAGCCTTGCGCACAGGGTGCGCGCGACCGGCGTAAGCCCGCGCAGGGCCCGGCGTGGCGGCATGCCGCAGCCTGCGCGGCGGAGGGTCGGAAAGTGCGGGGAGGTCAGGAGGTTGGCCCCGCGCCGGTGGCACGGGGCGCCTTGCCGCTCACTCGGCGGCGGTCTTGAGCTTGAAGCCCTGTTCGATCATGTCCGCCGGTTCGACCGGGTATTCGCCGGAGAAACAGGCGTCGCAATACTGCGGCGCGTTCGAATCGCGGCCCGCCGCTTCGCCCGCCGCGCGGTAGAGACCGTCGAGCGAGATGAACTTCAGCGAATCGACGCCCAGATGCTCGCGCATCTCGTCCTCGGACATGGTCGCGGCCAGCAGCTTTTCGCGCTGGGGCGTGTCGACGCCGTAGAAGCAGGGCCAGGCCGTCGGCGGGGAGGCGATGCGGAAGTGCACCTCGGCGGCGCCGGCATCCAGGATCATCTCCTTGATCTTGCGCGAGGTGGTGCCGCGCACCACCGAATCGTCGACGAGGATCACCCGCTTGCCGCGGATCAGCGCGCGGTTCACGTTGAGTTTGAGCCGCACGCCCATGTTGCGGATCTGCTCGGTCGGTTCGATGAAGGTCCGGCCCATGTACTGGTTGCGGATGATGCCCATGCCGTAGGGGATGCCCGATTCGTGGGCAAAGCCGATGGCGGCGGGGGTGCCGCTGTCGGGCACCGGACAGACGAGGTCCGCGTCCACCGGCGCCTCGCGGGCCAGTTCCACGCCGATCTGGCGGCGGGTCTCATAGACCGACCGGCCGCCGATGATCGAATCGGGGCGCGAGAAATAGACGTGCTCGAAGATGCAGAACCGCGATTTGCGGGCGCGGAAGGGGCGCTGGCTTTCGACGCCCTTCTCGGTGATGACGACCATCTCGCCCGGCTCGATCTCGCGCACGAACTCGGCACCGATGATGTCGAGCGCGCAGGTCTCCGAGGACAGCGCCCAGCCGTCGCCGACCTTGCCGAGCACCAGCGGGCGCACGCCCAGCGGGTCGCGCACGCCGATGAGCTTGGTGCGGGTCATGGCGACGATGGAAAAGGCGCCCTCGACCCGGCGCAGGGCATCTTCCATGCGGCTCGGGATGTCGCGCTGCAGCGAGCGGGCCATCAGGTGGATGATGCATTCGCTGTCGCTGGAACTCTGAAAGATCGAGCCGCGCTCGATCAGTTCGCGGCGCAGGGCGATGGCGTTGGTGATGTTGCCGTTATGCGCGATCGCCGCCTGACCCTTGGCGAATTCGCCGAAGAAGGGCTGGACGTCGCGGATCGCCGCGCCTTTCGACCCGGCGGTGGAATAGCGCACATGCCCGATGGCAAGCGGGCCGGGCAGGGTTTCCATCAGCGATTGCTTGGTGAAATTGTCGCGCACGTAGCCGAAGCGGCGGGCGGAGTTGAAGCCGTATTCGGGAGAGAAGGAGACGATCCCTCCAGCCTCCTGTCCGCGGTGTTGCAGGGCGTGCAGTCCGAGGGCGACGAAATTCGCGGCATCGGTCAGGCCGATGACACCGAATATCCCGCATTCTTCATGCAGTTCGTCTCCGTCGACCGCATCGTAGTCGAAGGGGTGGGCGGGGGGCATCTGGCGCTCGGACAAAGGCAGCTCCGAATCCGGGGGGGTGCAGGATTGGCCCCCTCATACTGGCACGGCGGGGGGATGTCACGAAAGCATCGTATTTGGTCGCCGCAGTGCGGCACCGCAAGGGGAGGGGCCGTTGCATCGCGCGGACGTGAACCCCGGCACCCGCCTGCCTGGCAGCCCTGGCGATGCTTGCGGCCGGGCCCTGGTGCCCCGGAACGGGCGCAACTGCGCCGTTACGCTGCGTTCCTCGGGTATCCGGCGGCCGCCACAGGATCGCCGGGCGTCGCGGGGCGGCGCCGGACCGGGCGCAGGCGCCGCCCCGCGCCGCCCCGCGGCTCAGTCGAGCACCGCGTCCCAGTCCAGCCGGATGTCATGCGCGAAGCGGTATTCCGGCAACAGGGTCGGGGCGGTCGCCTCGTCTATCTCCGCATGGACGTTGACAGGCGGCGTCACCGTCGCATCGCGCCCGAAGAGAAAGCTCTGTTCTGCCACCAGCACGCGATAGGCCTTGTCCAGCATCAGCGCCCGCTCCGGCGTGGGCGAGATCAGCGTCGCGACATCCTTGTCGGCCATGCGTGCGGCATCGGCCTTGCCGTCGGCGAACCAGTTCTCGATCATCTCCATGTTCGAGCGGAATTCGTCGCCGCCCCCGGCGCGCGCGAGGTAGAGCGCGATCTCGCCCCCGGTCCCGCCCCGGTTCGGCGCGTCGGGCATCCCGTGCAGGTCGATGTAGCCCCAGCCCGCCGCGCCGCGGACCTTGCGCGGAAAGGCCCAGGTCTGGTCGATGTTGCCGCCCACCGTGGTGTGGCAGCCCCGGCAGAAGAACGTCTCCTCGCGGGTCTGCGGGCGCAGGGCGCCGTCGGCATCCTCGATGAAGGCCTGGAGGGTCCAGCCGAAACCGTTGTCCATGCCGCGATCCCCGAGCGAGACATAGCGCGGCAGGTTCTCGTCCAGCTTTTCCTGCAACTCGTTGCCGTAGCGCGAGCGCAGCTGCGGGATGGTGAGGTCGGTGGACTTCACCATGTAGCGCAGTTCCTTCATGCGCGGCGGCGTGGTGATGGCGCCGTCCTCGACCCCGACATAGCGCACGGAATGCAGGAACTCGGTGCCGGCGGGATACATCATGCGCTGCAGCGGCCGGTCCGAGGCGGCCCCGAGGTAGCTGTCCCGGCGCAGGATCAGCGTCGTGCGTCCGAGGTGGCCGTCGCCGTCCAGATCGGTGCCCACCGCCACCTCGTTCACCGGCGGCAGATCGACCTGCTCGAAGTCCTGAAAGGCGATTTCCAGCAGCGCGAGGTTGGCCATGTAGACATCGCGGCTCTCCACTCCCTCCGCGGTCGTGCGGAAGGCGGCGGGCAGGCGGATCAGCACGTCGTCGGTCGAGCCGTTGGTGGGCCAGAAGGTCGAGGGCTGCGGCTTGTAGTTGAAGGCCACCCAGCCCGACCCGTCGCGGGCAAAGCCCGTACCGTCGAAGGCCGCCGCTCCGGTGTGATAGCCGTCGAGGTCGGGAATCCAGCCCCCGAAATCCTGCCGCTCCAGGCGCGCGGGCAGGTCCGAGTAGTTCTCTGTGTTGATCCAGTCGAGGATCTCGGCATCGGAAATCCCGGCGACCTCGGCAGAGCGGTCGACGAAGAGGTTGACCCAATGGTTGGTCATGCCAGCCTCGGAGAAATTGTAGGCCTCCTGCAGATCGCCGTCCTGCATGAAGTTCGGGCGGGCACCGTCGGTGTTGGACTGGTGGCAGACGTAGCAGGGATTAAAGTGTCCCTCGATGCGGGTGTAGCACTGGGGCGGCACCGGGGCCTCGGCGTTGTAGCGGCGCCCGGCAAGGGTCATGTCCAGCGAGGAGGGGCGCGTGGCCATGTAGCCCGCCGTGTCCATGGTCGTCAGGTCTTCGGCGGCAAGGGCGGCGGTTGCGGCAGAGCTCAGCAGCAGGGCAAGGGCGGGGCGGATCATTCGGGGCACCATCGGTTCGGATGTATCGGGGCGCAGCGCGCCCGGCGGACGGGCAGGGGCTGCGGCGGAAAAGACAGGAGGGGCCGCGTCGCCACGGCCCCCCGGATCGGTCGTCGCGACCGGATCACATGGCGGCGGGCGTCCAGAGCCACATCGCGTTGTTCTCGTGGTAGCCGGTGTCCTCGCCGATCAGCACGGAGCCGTCGTTGCGCACGACGATGTTGTCCGGGCTCGAGATCGCGTCGACCGCGCAGGCGTTGGCCTCGTCGTTCTTGTCGTAGGGGCCGCCCGCGACGACCGGGGTCATCCGCGTCACGTCGTAGCCGGCATCGAGCGAGAGCTGGTAGACCACGCCGCACTTGTTCTCGGTCACCTGGATGTCGCCCGCGTCGTCGGACATGCCCTTGGCGACCTCGGACATCGCCATGTAGGCGAAGGGCACGGTGCCGGCCTTCGCGGCCTCGAGATTGATGTTCACGCCTTCCATCTTGCGGAATTCGGCGGTGGCACCCCTGGCGGCGGCGGCCTTGCGGCTTTCGAGGAACGCCACGCGGTCATCCACGGCGGCGCCTTCGGCCCAGGCGGCAACCTCGGCATCCGAAATGTAGCTGGTTTCGCCGTCCTTGAAGGCGTCGGTGCCGATGCCGTCGTATTCCGCGATCCAGCCCTCGACATCCGCCTGCGAGGCATGGGCCAGCTCGATCCACTCGACGTCGAAGCCGGTGGTGGCGCTGTCCGAGCCGGGGGCGCCGTCCTGCGTCATTCTGGCGGCAAAGAGCGTGCCGGAGGACAGGTCGCCCGCGGTGTCCGCGACGAACTTGAAGAACACCACGTCGGTGCCGTCGTCGGACAGGTACACGGTCCGTTCGTCCGGCATCACGACCGAGTTCTCGTGGCTGAACCGGCCCATGGCGACGCGCTTGACCGGGGTCGCGTTGGTCGCGGGGTCGGTGATCTCGACGATGTAGCCGTAGCGGTAGGGGTTCGGGAAGGTGCCGAGATAGGAGGCCAGCGCCTCCTGGTCGTCATGCTCCTCGAAGCCGGGATCGTTCCAGGCCGAGGTGTCGTCGAAGTAGAGCTCTTCCGAGGTCAGCGGCGTGTTCCAGGGCGACACGGTGCCGAAGCAGTTCACCCAGGTGCCCATGACGGCCGAGAAATCGACCATCGTCGCGTCGCTCTCGTCCATCGAATAGGCACCGTCGGTGCCGCGGGTCAGCTTGACGCGGGACATGCCGCCGGGGCGGTCCTCCCAGTTCGAGAACAGGTAGCCCTCGTTCTCGCCGGTGGCGATGAAGCCGTTGAAATCGGGATCGTTCGACGTCTTGATGACGCCGCCCTTGCCCTCGATCACGCCGATCCGGTCGAAATCGCCCTCCTGGACGAGGATCTGGTAGTCGCCGAGCGCGGTCGCGACCACGTTCCGCGCGTCACCCTCGGGCAGCGCGGCCTCGTCGCCGTCGAAACGGGCGCCGGACACGACGCCGACGGTGGCCTTGGCAAAGGCGGTGCCGATGTCGTCGGCCGGATGCTGGACGTTGAAGAACAGATCGTCGCCGTGCAGGAACATCCCGGTGATTTCCGCGCCGACGGGAACGGTGGCGACACGCTTGATCTCCTGCGCCAGCGCGGCGGAGGTCAGGCAGGAGCTGGCGAGGAGCGCAGCAAGTGCGGTCTTGGCTGTCATGTTGAGATTCCTTCGAAGACAGGTTGCTTCAAGGCGTGCCCTAGACCCGCAGCATGACAGGTTCGTGACGGTTCGCGAAACGCTTTGCGATCTTCGCGGCGCGCGCGGATCGCCCCGGCCGGTTGCCCGCCCGGCGCAGGAAAAAGCCCGCCGGGCGCGGGGCCGGGCGGGCTTGGGTCGGGGGGCCTGCGGCCTTGCGGCGGCTCAGGCGTCGTTGGGGCCGGGCGCTTCGCAGACGCCGACGAGCTGCTCGTACTGGGTGGTGATCCAGCCGAGCGCCGCTTCGGGGTTCTGCTCTTCGATGCGGTCGGTGAACCGCGAGAACACCGCGGCCGAGCGCGAGTTGTCGATCGCCGGAATGTCCTGCGCCGTGATGATGGTGGTGTAGACGAAGAAGGCGATCGCCACGAGCAGCACCCCGCGCGCGACGCCGAACAGGAAGCCGAGCCCCTGGTCCAGCCCGCCGAGCGCCGAGCGTTGCACGAGGCTGGAAAACACCGGGGTGAAGAACGACACCACCACCAGCGCCAGCGCAAAGACCGCGGCAAAGGCGGCGATGATCGACAGTTCGCAGCTGTCGGACAGGAAGTCGCCGATCACCGGGATCTCCTTGACCAGCGGCTGAACCTGCGGTGCGAAGAGAAAGGCGAGGATTGCGGCGACGATCCAGCCGATGATGGCCAGCGCCTCGCGCACGAGGCCGCGTGAATAGGCCAGAAGCGCCGAGAGCACGATCACCAGTGCTACGACGCCGTCAACGACCGTGAAACCTTCCATACGTTCCGTCCCTTGTCCTGCGCTTATCCCGCGCCGAAAACTTCACCCACGACGGCGGCCAGATCGGCCATGGTCGACAACGTCATGCCGTCGGCATTCGTGGCTTTGCTGCCTTGCGGCAGAATCGCCGTGGAGAAACCAAGTTTCTGCGCTTCTTTCAACCTGTTTTCCGTCTGGGAGACCGGGCGCAGGGCTCCTGATAGGCTGATTTCTCCGAAAACGACAGTCTCGGGGGGCAGCGCCACATCTTCGCGCGCGGAAAGTAGCGCAGCCGCCACAGCCAGATCCGCCGCGGGTTCGCCCACGCGCATCCCCCCGGCAACGTTGAGATAGACATCCATTCCGGCAAAGGGGATGCCGCAGCGCGCCTCGAGCACGGCAAGGATCATGGCCAGCCGCCCGCCGTCCCAGCCGACGACCGACCGGCGCGGCTGGCTGTGCGGGGTGGGGGCGACCAGCGCCTGGAATTCGACCAGCACCGGGCGGGTGCCCTCGATCCCGGAAAACACCACCGACCCCGGCTGCGGCGTGCCGCGTTCGCTCAGGAACAGCGCCGAGGGGTTGCCGACCTCGGACAGGCCCGCGCCGGTCATCTCGAAGACGCCGATCTCGTCCGCGGGGCCGAAGCGGTTCTTGACGCTGCGCAGGATGCGGAACTGGTGCCCGCGCTCGCCCTCGAAATAGAGCACGGTGTCGACCATGTGCTCGACCACGCGGGGGCCCGCGATCTGGCCGTCCTTGGTGACGTGGCCGACCATGATGACGGCGGTGTTCCGGCGCTTGGCAAAGCTTGTCAGCTCGTGCGCGGCGGCCCGGACCTGGCTGACCGAGCCGGGGGCGCTGTCGACGTTGTCCGCCCACATGGTCTGGATCGAATCGACGATGGCGAGGGCGGGTTTCTCGGCCTCGAGCGTGGTGAGGATGTCGCGCAGGTTGGTTTCGGCGGCCAGCCGCACCGGCGCATCCGCAAGCCCCAGCCGCTGCGCGCGCATCCGGACCTGGGCGCTGGCCTCCTCGCCGCTGGCATAGACCACCGAAAGCCCGGCATTGGCAAAGGCCGCCGCCGCCTGCAGCAGCAGGGTCGACTTGCCGATGCCGGGATCGCCTCCGACCAGCACGGCCGAGCCGGGCACCAGCCCGCCGCCCAGCACGCGGTCCAGCTCTCCGATGCCGCAGGCGGTGCGGGGGGGCGGGGCCTCCTTCGAGGAGAGATCCGAGAGCTTGACAGCCCGCCCGCGCGAGGCTCCCAGCGTCTTGCCCGAGGGGCCGGAGGCCAAGGGGGCCTCCTCGACGATGGTGTTCCAGGCGCCGCAGGCTTCGCAGCGCCCGGACCACTTGGTCGTGCTGGTGCCGCAGGACTGACAGACAAAGGTGTTCGTGGATTTCGCCATGACCGCCTTCTAGGCCCGCGGCGCCGGGCGAGGCAAGCGCCCAACGGGGCGCGGGCCGAATTCCGTCCCGGCCCGGAGCCTGCCGTGCCGGCGTCTATTCCGCCGCGCGGCGCGACAGCATGGCGACGATGCGGTCGTCCTGCTGCGTTTCGGATGCCGGAAGGTCGTCGATCTCGCTGCCGGCCTCGGCCAGCGGGTCGAAGCTTTCGGCCCATTCCTCGGCCTCTTCGGGCAGGCGATGCTCGTCCGGGACGATTTCGGGCAGGATGTCTTCGAGATCCTCGCAGAGCCGGGCGATCTGCGCCTCGGCGATGTCCTCTTCCAGCTCGACCCGCATGTGCCACTTGCGGATGTCGGTCGCGATCAGCTTGGCCTCTTCGATGCGGGCGTTGAAATCCTCGATCTCCTGCTGGCGGGCGGTCAGGAAATCGCGGGCGCGCTGCACCCGGCTGTCGGAATAGACCTGCCCCAGCTCGCGGGAGATGTGGCTCATCTGCGCGGCGACCTCGAGGACCGAGGGTTCGAGTTCGGCAAGGTCGGGATGGTCGCGCAGGAAGGCGATGCGTTCGCGGACCGAATCGAATTCCGAGGACAGCGTGAACACCCCCTCGCGGTCGGCGCGATGCGCGGCGGCATAGGCGCGGGCCACGTCCTTCATGCCGATGTGAAACGAGCGGTGCGAGGTTTCGAGAGCCATCACCCGGGCATTGGTGGGCAGAAAGAACAGCAGCCCCAGCGCCAGCGCGCTGACACCGACCTGCACATATTGCCCGGCGTCGGCGAATGTGACCTCTCCGAAGTTGAGGGGAAGCATGAGCCACGGCGCGTAACCCGTTGCGCAGGCGATGGAATATCCCGCCAGGCCCAAGCCGAGGCACAACACCAGAACCAGGGTGATCCGCTGCATCGCGGATTGAAACAACAAGGCTGCCGATTGCAACGAGGAATTCATGCCCCTGTCCCCCAGACAAATGTTCACATGAAATGACATCGGCCAGATTAAGCCGAAGACCAGCAATTTTATAGAAAAATCTTGTTTTTTGCGTTCGGGGGGCGGTTCGTGAAACAAAATTACAGAACGCCGTGAATTGTCCCGTGACGGCGATCAATGCCCCGGATCAGCCCTTTCGGTCTTCGATCATCCCGATCACCAGCGACGCGAGGATGCAGGCGGTGAAGAGATACAGGCCCCAGGCGGTCTCGATCCGGCCGATGCCGATGCCCTTGGCCAGCGTGACGTAGAGGGCGATCAGGAAGACGTCCGCCATCGCCAGCTTGCCGAGCACCGCCAGCACGGGAAGCGCGCGGCGGTCGAGCAGGCCGAACTGCACGAGGGCAAGGCCGATGGTCTTGAGATAGGGCGCGAACAGCGCAAAGACCGTCACCACGAGGGCCAGCACGATGTCGGTGCGCCAGAGCGATTGCAGCCCGGTCAGCACGCTGATCTCGTCCAGCGCGAACAGCGGCAGCAGGCCGGCGCGCAGCAGCGGGGCGGCCCAGGCGACGGGGTAGAGCACGAGCAGCGCCAGGTTCGCGGCTCTGAGCGCCCGGTCCCGCATCGGCTCAGACCATCCGGGTCGCGATCCAGAGGCCGACCAGCCCCCAGAGCAGCGCGATGTGCACGAAGTCGATCCAGCGCGCCCGCATTCCCGGCAGGAAGGCGCTGGACGCGAGTAAGACCGACGGCGCGAGCAGGGCCCAGAGCCCCTGTCCCAGCGTCATGAGCCGGGCGGCGGAGGCATAGGCGGGGTGGGCCATGGCGCCGAAGGCGGGGGCAAAGATGATGGCGATCCCGGCGAGCGACAGCAGCAACGCCAGCGCCGCGGCCAGCCGCGACGGCCCGCGCGCAAGGGCCACGCGCAGCAGCGCGAGCAGCGCGATCAGCTCCAGCCAGACGAATTTCTGCACGAAGAGATAGGCCAGGAGGACGGGGCTGGGTTCCAGAAAGTTCATCGTACCGCCTCGATCGGACCTTCGGCGCGTCCGTGAATGAATTGTTGCAGGTAAGGGTCCGGCGCCGCGTCCATTTCCCCGATCGGACCCGTCCACTGGATGACCCCGTCGTGCAGCATCGCCACGGTGTCCGCGATGGCGCGGACCGAGCTCATGTCGTGGGTGATGGTCATGGCGGTGGCGCCCATCTCGGTCACGATCTCGCGGATGAGATCGTTGATGACGCCCGCCATGATCGGATCGAGCCCGGTGGTCGGTTCGTCGAAGAAGATGATCTCGGGTTCGGCGGCGATGGCACGGGCAAGGCCGACGCGCTTCTGCATTCCACCGGAGAGTTCCGCGGGCAGGCGGTCGGCGACCTCGGGTTTCAGACCGACGCGGCGCAGCTTCTCGACGGCGATGTCGCGCGCCTCGGCGGCGGGGCGCTTGAGCGGTCCGCGCAGAAGGCGGAATGCGACGTTCTGCCAGACCGGGAGGCTGTCGAACAGCGCGCCGCCCTGGAACAGCATCCCGAAGCGGGCGAGAAAGGCGTCGCGGTCGCCCTCGTGCACGTCGCGGCCGTCGACGGTGATCGTGCCCGCATCGGGCGCCACCAGGCCGAGGATGCATTTCAGCATCACCGACTTGCCGGTGCCCGAACCGCCGATGATGACGGTCGAGGTGCCCCGCGCGACCGAAAGCGTCACGTCGCGCAGCACCGCGTTGCTGCCGAAGCTCTTGCGGACACCGGACAGCGCGATCATCGCGCGCACCCTGCGTCGGTGGCCGTGGCGGTGGCGGTGGGGCCGGAGCGGCCGGTCGGGGTCGTCGGGACCGGGAACGGGCACGGATGGCGGGCGCGGGTCATATGGAAAAGAACACCCCCGTGAGCAGGAAGTTCGCGGCGAGGATGAGCACCGCCGCGGCCTCGACCGAGCCCTTGGTGGCGCGGCCGACGCCCTGCGCGCCGCGCCCCGAGCCCATGCCGAAGTAGCACCCCATCAGCGCCGCGATGCCGCCGAAGGCACAGCCCTTGGCAAGCGAGGACAGGATGTCGAGCGGTTCGAGGAAGTCGATGGTGTTCTTGATGTAGGACGCCGCGTTGAACCCGAGCGAGGAGGTGGCGACCGCGTAACCGCCGAAGATGCCGATCACGTCGCCGACGCCGACCAGCAGCGGCACCACGATCAGCCCCGCCAGCACGCGCGGCGCGACGAGGTATTTCATCGGGTTGGTGGACAGCGTCACCAGGGCGTCGATCTGCTCGGTCACCTTCATGGTGGCGATCTCGGCCGCGATGGAGGAGGTGACGCGGGCGGCGATCATCAGCCCGACCAGCACCGGCCCGAGTTCGCGCACCATGCCGATGGCGACGATCTGCGGCACCACCGCCTCGGCGCTGAACCGGGCACCGCCCGAGTAGATCTGCAGCGCCAGCGCGCCGCCGGTGAAGACCGCCGTCATTCCGACCACGGGCAGCGACAGCCAGCCGATGTTGAACAGCGCCAGCAGCAGTTCGCGACCGTAGAAGGGCGGGCGCAGCGCGTGGCTCAAAGCACGGGCGGCAAAGAGGGCGACCCGGCCGATGGCGGCCAGGAAGGCGAGCGTCGTCCGCCCGAGCGCGGCGAGGGGCGCGGTGAGGATCATCCGCCGATGTAGCGCCGCGCGTAGCGCGCGCCGAGCGAGGTCAGCACCTCGTAGCCGATGGTGCCGGCGTAGTCGGCGACCTGGTCGACACCCTGGTGCGGCCCGAGCAGGTCGAGGCTCTGCGGCGCTTCGCCGAGATGGGTCACGTCGACCCCGATGAGGTCCATGGAGACCCGGCCGAGGATCTTGCAGGGCCGGTCGTCGGCGAGAAGGTAGCCCTTCGGCCCCTGCGCCCGCAGGATGCCGTCGGCATAGCCCGCCGCGATGGTGGCGACGCGCATCGGCGCGGCCGCCGCGAAGGTGTTGCCGTAGCCGACGGTTTCACCGGGGGCGAGGTCGCGCATCTGGATCACCGGGATCGACAGTCGCGCCACGCTCTGCGCCCGCTCGAAGGGCAGGCCGCCGTAGAGCCCGATGCCGGGCCGTGTGACGTCGAAGTGATAGGCCTCGCCCAGCAGGATGCCACCGGTCGCGGAAAGCGAGCGGGGCGCCTCGATGCCGTCGGTCATCTCGCGGAAGCAGTGAAGCTGCTGCGCGTTCATCGCGTGGTCGGGTTCGTCGGCGCAGGCGAGGTGCGACATCACCAGCCGGGGCTTCTGCGCCAGCGCGATGTCGCGCAGGGCGGACCATTCGGCGGGCTCCATGCCGAGGCGGTTCATGCCGCTGTCGAGCTGGATGCCGAAGGCATGGCCGGGCAGCGCTTCGACATGGCGGAGCATCTGGTCGATGGAATTGATCATCGGGGTCAGCCGTGCATCGCGGATCAGCGCGGCGTCGCCCTCCATGTGGCCGGAAAAGACACAGATTTCGGGGCCTTGTCCCAGGGCCTGACGGACCGCCGCGCCTTCTTCGGCGAGGGCGACGAAGAATCGCCGCGCGCCCTGTTTCGCAAGCGCCGGGGCCACGCGCGCGGCGCCCAGTCCGTAGCCGTCGGCCTTGACGACGGCGCCGGTCTCGCTCCGGCTGAGGGCGTCGAGCGCGCGCCAGTTCGCGCAGAGCGCGTCGAGGTCGATGATGAGCTGTGCCTGTGCCATGGCCGTGGTGATTGCCTGTTGCCCGGCAGCGGTCAAGGGGGAATGCGCGCGCTGCGGCAGCGCGTCCCGCTGCGGGGACAGGCGCGCTCGGGCAGCTCCCGCCCGCCCGCCCCGCCGCCCTCGCGCGCCTGTGTCGGCGCGGGGCGGCAGGGTGGGCGCCCGGGGGTGTCAGTAGCCGCTGTCCTCTCCCTGTTGCCAGGGCTTGATGAGGTTGCCGAAGCGGGTGAACTGGCTCTCGAAGCTCAGTTCGACGGTGCCGATGGGCCCGTGACGCTGCTTGCCGATGATGACCTCGGCCTTGCCGTGCAGGCGGCTCATCCGCTCCTGCCAGCCTGCCATCTCGTCCAGGCGGTCGTCCGAGGGTTTTTCCCGCTCCACGTAGTATTCCTCGCGGAAGACGAACATCACCACGTCGGCATCCTGTTCGATCGACCCCGATTCCCGAAGGTCCGACAGCTGCGGGCGCTTGTCCTCGCGGCTTTCGACCTGGCGCGACAGCTGGGAGAGGGCGATCACCGGGATCGCCAGTTCCTTGGCGATGGCCTTGAGACCCATGGAGATCTCGCCGATCTCCTGCACCCGGTTGTCGGACATGCCGCGCAGCAACTGGAGGTAGTCGACGATGACGAGGTCCAGCCCGTGCGTCCGCTTCAGCCGCCGCGCCCGCGCCGCGACCTGGGAAATCGGCAGGGCGGGGGTGTCGTCGATGTAGAGCGGGCAGGCCTCGAGCGCCTTGGCGGCCTCGACGAAGCGGCGGAACTCGTGTTCCTCCATGTCGCCCTGGCGGATCTTGTGCGAGGAAATCTCCGAGGCTTCCGCCAGGATCCGCGCCGCAAGCTGCTCGGCGCTCATTTCCAGCGAGAAGAACCCGACCACGCCGCCGTCCAGCGCGCCCTCGGTGCCGTCGGGCTTGGTGCCGCGCTTGTAGGCCTTGGCGATGTTGAAGGCGATGTTGGTCGCGAGCGAGGTCTTGCCCATCGACGGGCGCCCGGCGAGAATCAGCAGGTCCGACGGGTGCAGGCCGCCGAGTTTCTTGTCGAGATCGGCCAGTCCGGTCGAGATCCCGGCCAGCCCGCCGTCGCGCTGGTAGGCGGCGTTGGCGACGTTCACCGCATCCGTCACGGCGCGCAGGAAGGACTGGAAGCCGCCCTCGGTCTGGCCCTGTTCGGCCAGCTTGTAGAGCGCCTGCTCGGCCTCGACGATCTGCTCCTTGGGTTCGGATTTCACGTCCACCTTCGACGCCTTGGCCGAAATGTCGCGCCCGAGCCGGATCAGGTCGCGCCGCACCGCGAGATCGTAGATCATCTGCGCGTAGTCGCGCACGGCGAAGGACGACACCGCCGCCCCCGCGAGCCGCACGAGATAGGCCGGCCCGCCGAGTTCCTTCAGCCCCTCGTCATCCTCCATGAAGGCCTTGAGCGTCACCGGCGAAGCAAGGTTGTTCTTGGCGATGCGCGCGGTGGCGATCTCGAAGATGCGGGTGTGGACCGGGTCGAAGAAATGCTGTCCGCCGACGATCGCCGCGACGCGGTCGTAGACGTCGTTGTTGGTCAGGATCGCGCCCAGCAGCTGCTGCTCGGCTTCGATCGAATGCGGCATGGTCTCGGCCTGCTCGACCTCGACTCCCGTCGGATTGAAAACGCTGTGGTCGTTCATCTGCTGCTCTTTCCCTGTCCCCGTACATCACCCGTCGGGGCTTCTAGGCCGATCGGACCGCCCGCGCCAAGGAAGATATCTCGGGGGATATCCGCCGGGAAAACCCTGTGGGCAGAGAGTCGGTCCGACAGATAGGGTAGCACGGAAGATCCGCGCCCCCAAATGTTGTATGGTTGAACGATTCGACCGCCGCTTCTCCACAGAGGTCAGCGGCGCGTCACGCGCCGTTTTCCGCCTGCCATGCACGGGGATCGGCGAGGAAGGCCTCGACGGCGCCCAGGGTTCGGGCATCGAAGCCGCCGCGCAGCTTCGCCTCGGCCAGCACATCGTGCCAGGTGCAGAGATGGTGCAGCGTCACCCCGTGATCGCCCAGCGTCGTCTCGGTCTCCGGGAAGATGCCGTAATAGAAGATCACCGCGGTGTGGCCGCAGGTGGCCCCGGTCTCGCGGATGGCGTCGACAAAGCTCAGCTTGGAGCCGCCGTCGGTGGTCAGATCCTCCACCAGCAGCACCCGCTCGCCCTCGTGCATCGCGCCCTCGATGCGGGCATTGCGCCCGTAGCCCTTCGGCTTCTTGCGCACGTAGGTCATCGGCAGCGCCATGCGCTCCGCCACCAGCGCGGCAAAGGGGATGCCCGCGGTCTCGCCGCCGGCGATGTTGTCGAAGGCCTCGAACCCGGCATTGCGCATCACCGTCACCGTCAGGAAATCCATCAGGGTCGAGCGGATGCGCGGGTAGGAGATCAGCTTGCGGCAATCGATGTAGACCGGCGAGGGCAGGCCCGAGGCCAGCTTGAACGGCTCGGACCCCATGAAATGCACCGCCCCGATTTCCCACAGCATCCGGGCCGTCAGCCGGGCCATGTCTTCGGGGGAAGGATAGGACGAGGGGATCATGCGCGCGCTCCGGATTGAAAGACCGCGCTCCCTCTAGCGCGAAACCGCCCTGCCATGGAAGACCGGTCCGCATCTTCTTCGGTTCGGAAAATATCCCGGGGGAGTCGCCGCGCAGGCGGCGACGGGGGCAGCGCCCCCCTCCGGCTCCACCCTCCGGATGCCCCCTCCAACTCCCCTTCCGTCGCCCGCTACAGCCCCCCCTCCGGCTCAGCAGGTGGAATAGGCGCGCGCCCAGAACATCCGGTTGCCCATTGGATCGCTCACCCGCCGCTCCCGCAGATAGCGCCCGCCGAGCACATAGGCCTCCATCTCTCCGGCATTGCGGCAGGCCCAGCCCCGCGCCTCGCCCGAGACGTGCTGCACGTGATGCACCAGTTCGTGCAGCAGGATCTCGCGCCAGAGCGGGTTGTCGTGGGGGTCGTCATACTCCGCCGCGCCCTCGATCCCGCGGGCGTCGAGAATGTAGATCGTGCCGTGCGGCCCGTCGGTCACCGCGAAGAGCGCGTTCACCCGCTCGTCCACGCCGTCCTCGGGCATCAGGCTCGCGACTCCGCTGTAGAACTCCCGCGTCAGCTCGCGGGGAGAGAGTTCCAGCACCACGGGATGGGGCACATCCGCGATCTCGCGGGCCGAATGATCGGCGATCCAGTCCAGAAGGGCATCGATGAGCGCATCCATGAGAGAGGCTTCCCTGACCGTTCCTCCCGGCAAGGATGCTGCGCTCTCTGCGACCAAAGTCCCATGGCGCCGCGCGCCTCAGCTGCACGCCGCGCACCACTGCCCGCGAAACGGGCGCCTCCGCCGGAATTTCCGGCGGTCCGGAAAGCCTCAGACCACCCGCCAGTGCAGCGGGAACCCCGGATCGAAGACCGTCACCGGGCCTTCGCCGGTCTCGATCTTCGCCGGGTAGTCGACGGGCGCGCCCTTCTCCAGGGTGATGCGCTCCTCGTTGGCGGGCAGGCGGTAGAAGGCCGGTCCGTTCAGCGAGGCAAACGCCTCGAGCCGGTCGAGCGCGCCTTCCCGCTCGAAGACCTCGGCGAGGATGGACAGGGTGTTGGTCGCGGTGAAGCAGCCCGCGCAGCCGCAGGCGCTCTCCTTGTTCGGATCGGAGTGCGGCGCGCTGTCGGTGCCGAGGAACACCGCCCCGGACCCGCCGGTCGCGGCGGCCACCAGCGCGCGCCGATGCTCTTCGCGCTTGGCGACGGGCAGGCAGTAGTAATGCGGCTTGATGCCCCCGACGAGGATGTGGTTGCGGTTGATCACCAGGTGATGGGTGGTGATCGTCGCCCCGAGGTCGGGCCCGCCGGACATGGCATAGTCGGCGCCGTCCCGGGTGGTGATGTGCTCCATCACCACGCGCAGGCCGGGCGTGGCGCGGCGCAGCGGATCGAGGATGCGGTCGATGAACACCGCCTCGCGGTCGAAGATGTCGACCTCCGGCGTCACCACCTCGCCGTGCACGCAGAGCGGGACGCCGGCCTCGGCCATCGCGTCGAGCACCGGGCGCACCTTGTCGAAATCCCGCACGCCGGAGGCGGAATTGGTGGTCGCCCCGGCGGGATAGAGCTTTACCGCCGTGACGAGGCCGTCGGCATGGGCGCGCACCACGTCGGCGGGATCGGTCGCCTCGGTGAGATAGAGCGTCATCAAGGGCCGGAAGGCGGTGTCTCCGGGCAGGGCGGCAAGGATGCGCTCGCGATAGGCGGCGGCCTGGTCGCCCGTCACCACGGGGGGAACGAGGTTCGGCATGATGATCGCCCGCGCGAAATGGCGGGCGGTTTCGGGGGCCATGGCCTTCAGCATTGCGCCGTCGCGCAGGTGCAGGTGCCAGTCGTCGGGGCGTCGCAGCGTGATCCGGGTCATGCCTGCCCGGTAGCATGGCGCCGCCCGCCGGGCCAGCGCGATCTTTCGCCGGAAAATCCCGACCCCGCCCCGGCCTCAGCGCCCGCCGGCGCGCTCCGCGACGAGGTCCACCAGCACCTCCACGTCAAAGCTCAGCTGGTCCGGGTTGCCCATGCTCTCGCCGATGCCGAAGGCCCGGCGGTCGAGCGTCAGGCGGCCGGACATCTCGGCCCGGTCCCCGTCCAGCACCAGCTGGAAGGGCAGGGAGACCGGCACCTCGTGCCCCTTGAGCGACAGCGTCCCCTCGGCGACGTGGCCGTCGGCCGCCTTCATCAGGTCGGCCCGGAAGGTCGCGGTGGGAAACTGCGTCGCGTCGAAGAAATCCGGACCCATCGCCTGTTTCGTCACCGTGCCGAGCGTGAGCGAGGGCACCGCCACCTGCACCGTGACCTCGCCGGTCTTGCCGGGCCCGTCCTTGGGGGCAAAGTCGATCTCGGCCGTCCAGTCGGCAAAGCTGCCGCTGACCTCGGAGCCCATCTGTACCAGCCGGATCGCCAGCGTTCCCTCGCGCACCTGCCAGTCCGAGTCGACCTCGGCCAGCGTTGCCGCTTCGGCGGCCTCGGGCGCGAGAAGCCGCTGACCGATGCCGCCGCCGAGCACGGCGAGCCAGAACACCGCCGCCAGGGCCAGCGCGGCGAGGGGGGCGCCGTGATTGCCCTCCGTCCCGGCGGAGACGCCGCGCGCCATGCGCGCCAGCGTCGCGTCGCGATCGACCGCCGCGTGTTTCACCGCCCCCGCCACATGCAGGCCCAGCACCAGCACCAGCGCCCATTGCGCATAGAAATGCAGCGTGGCGAAGGTCTCGGCCAGGGCTTCGGATTTCGGCACCATCGGCAGGGATTGCCCGAGCGGCCAGAGGATCGGCGCAAAGCCGTCGGTGGCCGCATGTTCGATCCAGCCGGTCAGCGGCACCAGGATCAGCGCGCCGTAGAGCGACCAGTGCACCGTCTCGGCGACCAGGGTTTCCAGCCGCCGTGCGGGGTGCAGCGGCACCGGGCGGGGCTGCCCCAGCGCCCAGAGGATGCGCAGCACGGCCACCGCCAGCACGGCGATGCCGAGGGTCTTGTGCGCCGAGAACAGCTGCGCCTTGAGCGCGAGCTGCGCGTCGCTGTCCCAGGGCGCGAAATGGGCGATCCATCCCAGCGGAATCATCACGAGGATGCCCGCCGCGGTCAGCCAGTGCAGCCAGCGCGCGGCGGCGCCGTAGGAGGTGGAGGTGTTGGCAAGCGCCATGGCGGCGGCTCCTTGTCGTCTGAAACAGCAATTCGGGTTGCCGGCAAACCTAGCGATGCCGCGCCGCAGCGCAATGCCGTCCCGCGCACAGGTTCGGTGCATAGGCGTTGCGTGACAGTCGTATGACATATAAGGGAAGCGCCCAATCGAGGAGCTTGGAAGGACAGCCAGCATGAGCCGCGCATTCGTATTCCCCGGGCAGGGCGCCCAGTCCGTCGGCATGGGCCGCGCCCTGGCAGAGGCCTATCCCGCGGCACGGGCGGTCTTCGAAGAGGTCGACGACGCGCTCGGCGAAAAGCTCTCGGCGCTGATCTGGGAGGGGGACGCCGACACGCTGACCCTGACCGAGAACGCCCAGCCCGCGCTGATGGCGACATCGCTCGCCGCGATGCGCGCGCTCGAGGCCGAGGGCGTCGGCGTGGCGCAGGCGGCCTTTGTCGCCGGGCATTCGCTGGGGGAATACTCGGCCCTGACGGCGGCGGGCGCGCTCAGCGTCGCCGATGCCGCCCGGCTGCTGCGCATCCGCGGGCGCGCCATGCAGGCCGCGGTTCCGGTCGGGCAGGGCGCCATGGCGGCGCTGCTGGGCATGGACCTGACCCGCGCGCGGGCGGTGGCTGCCGAAGCGGCGCAGGGCGATGTCTGTGCCGCGGCCAATGACAACGACCCGATGCAGGTGGTGATCTCGGGTCACCGCGCCGCCGTGGCGCGGGCGGTGGAACTGGCCAAGGATCTCGGCGCCAAGCGCGCCATGCTGCTGCCGGTGAGCGCGCCCTTCCATTGCTCCCTGATGGCGCCCGCCGCCGAGGTGATGGCCGAGGCGCTGGACGACGTGTCGATCCGCGCGCCGCAGGTGCCACTGGTCGCCAACGTGATCGCTTCGGCGATCAGCGATCCGGCGACAATCCGTTCGCTGCTGGTCGAGCAGGTCACCGGGTCGGTGCGCTGGCGGGAATCGGTGGAATACATGGTCGCGCAGGGTGTCGACGAATTCTGGGAGATCGGCGCCGGCAAGGCGCTGTCCGGGATGATCCGGCGCATCCACAAGCCGGCCGTGGTGCGCAACGTCGGTGCGCCCGAAGATGTCACCGCGGCGGCCGAGGCGGTTCCGGCCTGACCTCGGCGCCCCTGCGTCGCCCCGGCGCGCGGGGCGGCGCGGTCCCTAGGGCCGCCGGCGGATCGCAGCGCCGGGCTTCGCCACGAGCAGCGCGGCAAGCGTCAGGCCCTGCGGCGTGACCGGCCAGGGCCAGCCCGCGAGCAGGCTCTCCAGCCCGGACAGGGGCGTGTCCGGCGTGGGGTCGGGGGTGACGCGGGCTTTTACGAACAACGCGTCCATGGGGCGGGTCTGACAGGGGAATTCGGCCTCAATATGGCATTGGTCTTGCCCCGTGGCGGTGCGGATGCGATAGGTCTGCGCCAATGAGGGACCGAGAAGGGGCTGGACCGGGATGTTCGATCTGACAGGAAAATGCGCGCTGGTGACCGGCGCATCGGGAGGCATCGGCGGAGCGATCGCGCGAGCGCTGCACGGCGCGGGTGCCACGGTGGGACTGTCCGGCACCCGCGAGGCGCCGCTGCAGGCGCTGGCCGAGGAACTGGGCGGGCGCGCGTTCGTGCTGCCCTGCAACCTGTCGGATCCCGAGGCCGTCGCCGCCCTGCCCAAGCAGGCCGCCGAGGCGATGGGAGCGGTCGACATCCTGGTCAACAATGCCGGGATCACCCGCGACAACCTGTTCATGCGCATGTCGGACGACGAATGGCAGTCGGTGCTGGACGTGAACCTGTCCTCGACCTTCCGGCTCTGCAAGGGCGTGATGCGCGGCATGATGAAGGCGCGCTGGGGCCGGATCGTGAACATCTCTTCGATCGTGGGGGCCACGGGCAACCCCGGGCAGGCCAATTACGCGGCCGCCAAGGCCGGGATGGTGGGCATGTCGAAGTCGCTTGCCTACGAGGTCGCCTCGCGCGGGATCACCGTCAACGCGGTGGCGCCGGGCTTTATCGAAACCGCGATGACGGACAAGCTGAACGACGATCAGAAGGCGGCGATCATGACGCAGATTCCGGCCGGCCGCATGGGCACGCCGGAAGAGATCGCGGCCGCCGTTCTCTATCTTTCGAGCAGCGAAGCCGCCTACGTGACGGGCGCCACGCTGCACGTCAACGGCGGCATGGCGATGCTTTGAGCGGGGCGTGAAAGGCAGGGGCGGAAAGCATTTGCCATCACGTGCGCGTGTGATATAGGCGCGCAAGGAATGGGCCCCGTGGTGTATATCTCGGGGTCGGGTCCGCTTGACAGGTGGGCCGACCGGCATCCACCCCAAGCGGGCGGGGCAGACAAGGGGCCATCCGGCCCGGAGACATGTGAGGACAAGACATGAGCGATATTCCTGATCGCGTGCGCAAGATCGTCGTCGAGCATCTGGGCGTCGAAGAGGACAAGGTCACCGAAAGCGCGTCGTTCATCGACGATCTGGGTGCCGACAGCCTCGACACCGTGGAACTGGTGATGGCGTTCGAAGAAGAGTTCGGCATCGAGATTCCGGACGACGCGGCCGAGACGATCCAGACCTTCGGCGACGCGGTCAAGTTCATCAAGGAAGCCTCCTGAGGCCTCCGGTCCGGTCTCACCGGGTACGATAGTCGAAACGGCGCCCCTCGGGCGCCGTTTTCGTTTGTTCCGCCGCTGTTCGGGGGCGGGGACGGCATACGGCGCTCGTGCCTCCGGCACATCGCCCCGCCCGCCGTCCCGTCATCGGCTCAGTTCGCGCCGGGCTGGTAGAGCGGCACTGTCGAGATCGCCAGCTTGGCCGATCCGTCCGTCAGCTCCGCCGCGTGCACGAGGTAGATCAGCGTCTGGTTCGCCTCGTCGAAGATCCGCTTCACCCGCAGCGATTTCCAGATGATCGAGCGCGAGGTGCGGAACACGTCCTCGCCATCCTCGCTGCGGTCGATGTCGCCGACGGTGATCGGCCCGGTCTGCCGGCAGGCGATGGAGGCGTTCGAGGGATCCTCGAACCAGTTGCCCTTGGACAGCCTGTCCAGCAGGCCCCGGTCGAAATAGGCGACGTGGCAGGTCACGCCCTGCACCTTCGGATCGGCGACGGCCTCGATCAGGATGTCATTGCCGACCCAGTCCACCCCGACCTCGCCGACCTGCTCGGCACCGGACATGAGGGGAACCAGGCAGAGCGCGGCGGCGAGGCGGAGGGTTTTCATGGGGTCGTCCTTTCGAGGGCGCTGGCGCGTCGGGAATCCGGGTCAGAAGATGACCCGACCATGATCCCCGATATCGGGCGTGTCACCCGTGATATTGGCCTTGGCGATCTCGTAGAGGAAGCTTGCCCCGCCGTCACCGGACCAGACCTCGGCCTCGTGCGGGGTGAATTTCACCAACTGGATCGAGCTGTCCTTGCGCCCGTCCTCGAACCAGGCGGCGGCGACGGCGTTCCAGATCTCGTCCAGTTTCCTGCCGTCGTTCACCACCGTGAGCGTGCCGAAGACGTTGGCATAAAGATGCGCCTTCGAATCGGCAACGTGGAACGAGGCCTCGCCGCCGCCGGACGCGGCGCGATCCGCCGCCGTGCCCTTGGCGGTGATGAACCAGATGGCGGTCGCCTCTTCGTCCGGGGTCGGGGACATCGGCACCGGGCGCTCTCCGTCGGCGGCCAGAAGGCCGGCCCGCACATCGGCAAGCTGCTTCCAGAAGGCGTGTTTCAGATCCTTGGTCATGGGTCTCTCCTTTGTCTCTTTCGTCGGAGGGGAAACGCCGAATGACCCGGTGCTGTTCCTTGCTCTTGACGGGGCTCTTGACGGGCGGGCGATCCCGGGCCTATATTTGAACAAACGTTCAATAAACGCCGGGGGAGGGCGACGGAATGTTCACCGCAGCAATGACATTCGATCTGGGCGAAGACGTGAACGCCCTGCGCGACATGGTGCACCGCTGGGCGCAGGACCGTGTCCGCCCGCTTGCCGACGAGGTCGACCGCGACAATGTCTTTCCCGCAGCACTCTGGCGCGAGATGGGCGAACTTGGCCTGCTGGGAATCACCGTGCCCGAGGAATACGGCGGCGCGGGCATGGGCTATCTCGCCCATGTCATCGCGGTGGAGGAGATCGCGCGCGCCTCGGCCTCGGTTTCATTGTCCTACGGCGCGCATTCCAACCTCTGCGTGAACCAGATCAAGCTGAACGGCACCGACGCGCAGCGGCGCAAGTACCTGCCGGGGCTGATCTCGGGCGAACACGTCGGCGCGCTGGCGATGTCCGAAGCCGGGGCCGGTTCCGACGTGGTGGGCATGAAATTGCGGGCCGAAAAGCGCAATGACCGCTACGTGCTGAACGGCAACAAGTACTGGATCACCAACGGGCCGGACGCCGACACGCTGGTGGTCTACGCCAAGACCGATCCCGAGGCCGGATCGAAGGGCATCACCGCCTTCCTGATCGAAAAATCCATGACGGGTTTCAGCACCTCGAAGCATTTCGACAAGCTCGGGATGCGCGGATCGAACACCGCCGAGCTGATCTTCGAGGACGTGGAAGTGCCCTTCGAGAACGTCCTCGGGGAGGAGGGCAAGGGCGTGCGCGTGCTGATGTCGGGTCTCGACTACGAACGCGTGGTGCTCGCCGGGATCGGCACCGGCATCATGGCCGCCTGCCTGGACGAGATCATGCCCTACATGGCCGAACGCAAGCAGTTCGGCCAGCCCATCGGGTCGTTCCAGCTCATGCAGGGCAAGATCGCCGACATGTACACCGCGATGAATTCCGCCCGCGCCTATGTCTACGAGGTGGCCAAGGCCTGCGACCGGGGCGACGTGACCCGGCAGGATGCGGCGGCCTGCTGCCTCTATGCCTCGGAACAGGCGATGGTGCAGGCGCATCAGGCGGTGCAGGCGATGGGCGGTGCGGGCTTTCTTGCCGATGCGCCGGTCGCGCGGC
Organism: Salipiger sp.; assembly: GCF_048261495.1. Classification (GTDB taxonomy): domain Bacteria; phylum Pseudomonadota; class Alphaproteobacteria; order Rhodobacterales; family Rhodobacteraceae; genus Salipiger. The sequence goes on along the minus strand of NZ_JBLXFX010000002.1, from coordinate 572,667 downwards.
TGTTCCGCGATGCCAAGCTGATGGAGATCGGGGCCGGCACCTCGGAAATCCGGCGGATGCTGGTGGGGCGCGAGCTGCTCGCGGCGATGGGCTGAGCGATGGGACTGGGCAGCGGGACGATTTTTGCTAGGCTGGGGGCATTCGATCGCCTGTCGCGTTGCTATGGAGTGTTCCATGAAAACCCTGTTGTCCGCCCTCTTTCTCACCCTGCTTCTGCCCCTCGGGGCCTCGGCCGCCTCGCGCGATGCCGCGACGCTGGAGCGCTGCGTCACGACGCAATCCTCCGGCTCCAAGGCCCGCACGCTTCAGGCCTGCCTCGGCAGATTTGCCTGCAACGATCAGACCACCATCGGCATCGCGGAATGCCTGATGCGCGAACAGCGCGCCTGGGACGAGCTGCTCAATGCCTGGTGGGCGCCGATGAAGGCGCGGGCGCAGAAGAACGGCAGCTGGAACCGGCTGCTCGCCTCGCAGCGCAAGTGGATCAAGGATCGCGACGCGGAATGCGCGCGCCGCTACGAAGAGGCCGGGGGCGGCTCGATCCGGGTCATCTGGGGCGCGGAATGCCAGCGCGATCTGACCGCGAAGAAGGCGGTGGATTTCTTCTTCGACCTCTACCGCTGAGCCACCGCGCCGCGCGTGACGCACGCGGGCCGGGTGCGGCCGGCGACCGGGAGAGCTGCGCGCGCCGGGCCGGAGGGCGGGGGCATGCATGGCCCGCGTGATGCCCGGAGGCCGGGCGCTTCTGGTGCTCGGGGCGCTGCTGGCCCTTGCGGTGGTGATCGCCTTCCGGGCGGGGCAGGAGGCGGCGGCGCTCGGGCCGTCGGAACTGATCGCGGCGGTCGCCCGCACCTACGAGGAGGAGACCGGCGCGCCGGGCCTTTGTTCGGGCCGTCCCGGCGACGGGCGGATCTGGCTGGTGGTCGCCTGCGACGGCGCGTCGGGCCGGGTGGTCTACAGCGTCGACAGGCTGGGGCGGATCACCGCCCGCGACAGGGAGGGGAGGCCCGAAACATGAGACCGATCTTGCAGGGACAGGACCATGCGCGGATGCGGGAGGCGTTCGACCGTGCATTGCCCGCGCGGCTCAACATGGCGCGCCAGGTCTGCGACGAGTGGGCCGCGCGGGAGCCGGAGCGCGTGGCGATCCTGGAGCATGGCGGCGACGCGGTGAGCTTCGGCGCGCTGGCGCTGCTGTCGCGCCGGGTGCAGGCGGCGCTGGAGGTGCGGGGAGTGACCCGCGGCGACCGGGTCGGGGTGCTGCTCTCGCAATCCCCGCTCTGCGCGGCGGCGCATGTGGCCTGCTGGCGGATGGGGGCGATTTCGGTCCCTCTGTTCAAGCTGTTCCGCGAGGATGCCCTGCGCACCCGCCTCGACGACAGCGGCGCGCGGGTGGTGGTGACCGACGACGAGGGCGCGGAGATGCTCGTCTCCTTCGATCTGGACGTGGTGACGGACCTGCCCGGGGTGCCGTCCGATGCGCCCTGCGCCGACACCGGTCCCGACGATCCGGCCATCATCATCTATACCTCGGGCACGACCGGCAAACCGAAGGGCGCGCTGCACGGGCACCGGGTTCTGACCGGCCACCTGCCGGGGGTCGAGATCAGCCACGATCTGCTGGGGCAGGCGGGCGACGTGCTCTGGACGCCGGCGGACTGGGCCTGGATCGGCGGGCTGTTCGACGTGGCGATGCCGGGGCTCGCGATCGGCGTGCCGGTGGTCGCCGCGCGGATGCGGAAATTCTCGGTCGGGGAATGTCTCGACATCTGCCGCGACAACGGCGTGCGCAACGTCTTCTTTCCGCCCACCGCCCTGCGGATGCTCAAGGCCGAGGGCGCGGCGCTGCCGGGGCTGCGCTCCGTCGCCTCGGGCGGAGAGCCGCTGGGGGCCGAAATGCTGGCCTGGGGGCGCGAGGCGTTCGGCCTCGTCATCAACGAATTCTACGGGCAGACCGAATGCAACATGGTCGCCAGTTCCTGCGCCGCGCTCTACCCGCCGCGCCCCGGCTTCATCGGCCGGCCGGTGCCGGGGCACGAGGTCGCGGTGATCGACGCCGAGGGCCGCAGGACCGAGGCCGAGGGCGACGTGGCCGTAAGGCGAGGTTCGGCTTCCATGATGCTGGAATATTGGAACAATCCCGCCGAGACGGCGGCAAAGTTCCGGGGCGATTGGCTGGTGACGGGGGATCGCGGGATCTTCGAGGGCGAAGAACTGCGCTTTGTCGGACGCGAGGATGACGTCATCACCAGCGCGGGCTACCGCATCGGCCCGGCCGAGATCGAGGATTGCCTGCTGACCCATCCGGGCGTCGCCACCTGCGGCGTGGTGGGCAAGCCCGACCCGCTGCGCACCGAGATCGTCAAGGCCTACGTGGTGCGCAAACCGGGGGCCGACGTTGCCGCCGACGAGCTTCGCGCATGGGTCAGGGAACGTCTCGCAACCTATTCATGTCCCAGGGAAATCCAGTTTCTGGATGCGTTGCCGATGACCGTGACCGGCAAGGTGATCCGCAAGGAGCTGAAGCGCCGCGCGGCAGAGGAGGCACCGGAATGCCGGGAGCCGTGAACCACCGGGCGGGGGTGCCGATGCGGCGCCCTGCGCCCGAGCCCGGGGGACCGCCGATCCCCGCCCGCAAAGGGGCGAAACCCGGCGTACCGCCGATGGTCCCGTGGAGGCCGGCGGTGGCCATGCTCTTTCCCGAAGTCGTCCGCGTGGAGGAAATCCGATGAAACTGATGTCGAGGGCACTGCCCGGCTCCGAAGCCTTTCAACGCAATCGCGAGGGGCATCTCGAAGCCCTGCGCGTCGTGCGGGAGGCGGCGGAGCTTGCGGCCGAGGGCGGGGGCGCGAAGGCGCGCGACCGGCACCTGTCACGTGGCAAGATGCTGCCGCGCGAGCGGGTGGCGAACCTGCTCGATCCCGGCTCGCCGTTTCTCGAGATCGGCGCCACGGCGGCGCATGGTCTCTATGATGGCGCCGCCCCCTGCGCGGGGGTGATCGCGGGCATCGGCCGGGTCGAGGGCCGCGAGGTCATGGTGGTGTGCAACGACGCCACGGTGAAGGGCGGCACCTATTATCCGCTGACGGTCAAGAAGCACCTGCGCGCGCAGGAGATCGCCGAGGAGAACCATCTTCCCTGCGTCTACCTGGTCGACAGCGGCGGCGCGAACCTGCCCAACCAGGACGAGGTCTTTCCCGACCGCGACCACTTCGGCCGGATCTTCTACAACCAGGCGCAGATGAGCGCCAAGGGCATCCCGCAGATCGCCGTGGTGATGGGGTCCTGCACGGCGGGCGGCGCCTATGTGCCGGCGATGTCGGACGTGACGATCATCGTGAAGGAACAGGGCACGATCTTTCTTGCCGGGCCGCCGCTGGTCAAGGCGGCGACGGGCGAGGTGGTGACGGCCGAGGACCTCGGCGGCGGCGACGTGCACACGCGCCTCTCCGGCGTGGCGGATTACCTGGCCGAGGACGACGGCCATGCGCTGGCCCTGGCGCGGCGCGCGGTCGCCTCGCTCGGGGCGCGACGCGACGACGCGAATTCGGTGGCGCCGGAAGCGCCGGCCTACGACCCCGAGGAGATCCTGGGCGTGGTTCCCGCCGACCTGCGCACGCCCTACGACATCCGCGAGGTCATCGCGCGGGTGGTCGACGGCTCGCGGCTGGACGAGTTCAAGGCGCGCTTCGGCGAGACGCTGGTGACCGGGTTCGCCCATGTGGAGGGCATGCCGGTGGGCATCGTCGCCAACAACGGCGTGCTGTTCTCGGAAGCCGCGCAGAAGGGCGCGCATTTCATCGAGCTCTGCTCGCAGCGGGGCATTCCGCTGGTGTTCCTGCAGAACATCACCGGCTTCATGGTCGGGCGGAAATACGAGAACGAGGGCATCGCGCGGCACGGTGCGAAGATGGTGACGGCGGTGGCGACCACCGCGGTCCCCAAGATCACCATGCTGGTCGGTGGCTCCTTCGGGGCCGGGAACTACGGCATGGCGGGGCGGTCCTACCAGCCGCGGTTTCTGTGGACCTGGCCCAATTCGCGCATCTCGGTGATGGGCGGGGAGCAGGCGGCGGGGGTGCTGGCGACGGTGCGGCGCGACGCGATCGAGCGGGGCGGCGGCGCCTGGTCGGCCGAGGAGGAGGCGGAGTTCAAGCGCCCGACGGTCGAGATGTTCGAGCGCCAGTCGCACCCGCTCTACGCCTCGGCACGGCTCTGGGACGACGGCATCGTCGATCCGCGCAAGACCCGCGCGGTGCTGGCCCTGTCGCTGCGCGCCGCCCGCAACGCCCCGGTCCGGGAGACACGCTTCGGCGTGTTCCGGATGTGACGGGCCGTGGCGGCGGGGTCGAGACGGCCCCGAAGTCGCAGTGGGGGCGCTGCCCCCGTCCGCCGCGGGCGGACTCCCCCGGGATACCGGGGGCCAGAAGAAATCCGGGAATGGGAAGGGGCGAGCATGTTTGACACGATCCTGATTGCGAACCGGGGCGAGATCGCCTGCCGGGTCATGCGGACGGCCCGCGCCATGGGGCTGCGGGTGGTGGCGGTCTGTTCGGAGGCCGATCTCGGCGCGGCGCATGTGGCGATGGCCGATGCCTTCGTCTGCATCGGCGGTGCCGCACCGGCCGAGAGCTACCTGCGGGGCGAGCGCATCGTCGAGGCGGCGCTGCAGACCGGCGCGCAGGCGATCCATCCGGGCTATGGCTTCCTGTCCGAGAACCCCGGCTTCGTGGAGATGGTCGAGGCGGCGGGGCTGGTCTTTGTCGGGCCGTCGGCTCCGGCGATCCGGGCGATGGGGCTCAAGGATGCGGCGAAGCGGCTGATGGACGAGGCCGGGGTGCCGGTGGTGCCGGGCTACCTGGGCGAGGACCAGGATCCGGCGCTGCTGGCGGCGGAGGCCGGGCGGATCGGCTACCCGGTGCTGATCAAGGCGGTGGCCGGGGGCGGCGGCAAGGGCATGCGGCTGGTCGAGGCGCCCGACGCCTTTGCCGACGCGCTGGACGGCGCGCGGGCCGAGGCGCGCGGCGCGTTCGGCAACGACGCGGTGCTGATCGAGAAATACATCGAACAGCCGCGCCACATCGAGGTGCAGGTCTTTGGCGACGGCACCCGGGCGGTCCACCTCTTCGAGCGGGATTGTTCGCTGCAGCGGCGCCACCAGAAGGTGATCGAGGAGGCGCCCGCGCCGGGCATGACCGCCGAGATGCGCGCCGCCATGGGCGAGGCCGCCGTGCGTGCCGCCGAGGCGATCGGCTACAAGGGCGCGGGGACGGTGGAATTCATCGTCGACGGTGCGAACGGGCTGCGCCCCGACGGCTTCTGGTTCATGGAGATGAACACCCGCCTGCAGGTCGAGCATCCGGTGACGGAGCTGATCACCGGGATCGACCTCGTGGAGTGGCAGTTGCGGGTGGCCGCCGGGGAGGCGCTGCCGGCCCGGCAGGAGGATCTGACGATCTCGGGCCATGCCTTCGAGGCGCGGCTCTATGCCGAGGACGTGCCCGCAGGGTTCCTTCCGGCCACCGGGAAGCTGGCGCATCTGGCCTTCCCCGAAGGCGTTCGGGCGGACAGCGGCGTGCGCAGCGGGGATGTGATCTCGCCGCACTACGACCCGATGATCGCGAAGGTCATCGTGCACGGCCCGACACGGGAAATCGCCCTGAAGCGGCTCGCGCGCGGGCTGGCCGGGACCGAGGTCGCCGGCACGGTCACCAACCTTGCATTCCTCGGTGCGCTGGCGGCGCATCCGGGGTTCGGCGCGGGCGAGGTGGACACCGGTCTCATCGGGCGGGATCTGGCGCGGCTGAGCGCGGCGCCCGAGGTGTCACCGGCGCTGGTCGCGCGGGCGGCGCTGGCGGTGTCGGGGCTGGACGCGCAGGCGGGCCCGCTCGCGGGGTTCGCGCTCTGGCAGCCGCTGGCGCGGGGGCTGACCCTGCGGCGCGGCGAGGAGGATCTGCCCTGCGTGCTGCGCGCCGAGGGGCCGGACCGCATCGGGATCGAGGTGGCCGGGGCGCGGGTTCTGGCCGAGCGCATCGGCGGGTGCTGGCGGCTCGACGGGGCGCCGGCCCCGGCGGTGCATGTCTCGGACGGGCGGGTCACGGTGTTCGACCGCTACGGCGTGGCCTTCGACATCGTCGATCCGCTGGCGCGGGATGCGCTGGCGCACGGCGGTACGGGGCTGATCGAGGCGCCGATGCCGGGGCGGGTGGTGTCGGTCCATTGCGCCGCGGGGGAGGCGGTTTCGGCCGGGGACCGGCTGGCCGTTCTGGAGGCGATGAAGATGGAGCACACGCTGGTGGCGCCGCGCGACGGCGTGGTGGCCGAACTGCTGGTCGCGGCGGGCGACCAGGTCGAGGCCGGGGCGGCGCTGGTGCGGCTCGAGGAGGAAGAGGAGGAGAGCGCCGCATGATCCGTCTGCATCACGTGCCGCAATCGCGTTCCATGCGGGTGCTGTGGCTGCTTCACGAGCTGGAGGTCTCGTTCGAGGTCGTCCTGCACCCCTTCGACAAGAGCCTGCGCAGTCCCGATTACCTGACGCTGTCTCCGGCCGGGCGGGTGCCCGCGCTGGAGATCGAGGGCGAGCGGATGTTCGAATCCGGCGCCATGATGGAGTATCTCTGCGAACGGTTCCCGGATGCCGGGATGGGCCGGGCGCCGGGCACGCCGGACCGCATGGCCTGGCTGTGCTGGCTGCATTTCGCCGAGACCGTGTCGCAGCATTGCGCCGCCCTGACCCAGCAGCACCTGATGCTGCGCGAGGATCACATGCGCTCGCCCACGGTGATGAAGCTGGAGGCGGCGCGGCTGGCCAAGTGCTACGACGCCATCGAGGCGCGGCTGTCGACGCCGATCGAGCGGCGCGACCATCTGCTGACCTCGGGGTTTTCCGCCGTCGACGTGGCGGTGGGGCAGGCGGTCTACATGGCGCGGCATTTCCGGACGCTCGACGATCATCCCGAAGTGGCGGCGTGGTACGCGCGGATCACCGAGCGCGAAGGCTTCCGGCAGGCGCTGCCGGAGGCGGGGACGCGGCTCTATCCGCAGCCGTTCTACCCGGTGCCGGCGGTCTGAACCGGCGGAGCGCGCCCTGAGGCGCGCGCAGGGCGTCTCGATGCCTGCCGGGGCAGGCCTCTCGGGCGGGCGCCCGTGGCGAGAGCAGGCCGGGCCGGAGGGGCCGGGCGGCGTGGGGAAGACAAGCGCGATGACGAAGGACGAAGGAGGCGAGATGACGGAACGGGTCGAGATCTTCGAGGTGGGGCCTCGGGACGGGTTGCAGAACGAGGCGCGGGCGATTCCGGTGGCCGAGAAGATCGCGCTGGTCGACTGCCTCGGGCGGGCGGGTTTCCGGCGCATCGAATGCGCCAGTTTCGTGAGTCCGAAATGGGTGCCGCAGATGGCGGGCTCCGCCGAGGTTCTGGCGGGAATCGCGCGCGTGCCGGGGGTTTCCTACGCCGCCCTGACGCCCAACCTTCGCGGCTTCGAGGCGGCGGTGGCGGCGCGGGCGGACGAGGTGGCGATCTTCGGGTCCGCCTCCGAGGCCTTCTCGCGCGCCAATATCAACGCCTCCATCGACGAGAGCCTCGAACGCTTCCGCCCGGTGGCGGAGGCGGCGCGGGCCGCGGGCATTCCGGTGCGGGGCTATGTCTCCTGCGCGGTGGACTGTCCCTATGACGGTACGGTGGCGCCTGCGGCGGTGGTGCGGGTGGCGACGGAGCTGCACGCCATGGGCTGCTACGAGGTCTCGCTTGCCGACACCCTCGGGCGGGGCGTGCCAGAGGCGGTGGACGCGATGCTGGCCGCGGTGCTGGAGGCGCTGCCGGCGTCATTCCTCGCCGGGCATTTCCACGACACGGGGGGGCGGGCGCTCGACAATGTCGAGGTGGCGCTGGCGCGGGGGCTGCGGGTCTTCGACGCGGCGGTCGGCGGGCTGGGCGGTTGCCCCTATGCGCCGGGGGCCGCCGGGAACGTCGCGACCGAGGCTGTGGCGGCGCGCTGTGCCGCGCTCGGCCACGAGACCGGGCTCGACCTGCGGGTTCTGGAGGAGGCCGCGGCGATGGCGCGGGCGATGCGGGGCTGAGAGCCGCCGCGCAGACAGGGGGCGGCGCCGGGGCGCGCCGCGGAAAGGGACGGAACATGGACAATATCGCGGTCGAGATCGACGGGCGGGGGGTGGCGCAGCTGCGCCTTGCGCGGGCGGAAAAGCACAACGCCCTTTCGGCGCAGATGATGACCGAGCTGGAAGCCGCCGCGCGGGCGCTGGCGGAGGACGACACGGTCCGGGTGGTGGTGCTCTCGGCCGAGGGGCGGACCTTCTGCGCGGGCGGGGACCTTGCCTGGATGCGCGAGCAGTTCGGCATGGACGACCACACCCGCCGCATTGAATCGCGCCGCATCGCCACCGCGCTCGGGGCGCTTGCCGCCCTGCCGCAGCCGCTGATCGGGCGCATCCACGGCAATGCCTTCGGCGGCGGTGTCGGGCTGGTGGCGGTCTGCGACATGGCGATCGGGGCCGAGGGCCTGACGATGGGCTTCACCGAGACCCGGCTGGGGCTGATCCCGGCCAATATCGGCCCCTACGTGATCGCCCGCATGGGCGGGGTGCGCGCCCGCGAGGTCTTCATGAACGCACGGCTCTTCGGCGCGCAGGAGGCGGTGCGCCTCGACCTGCTGAACCGCGTCGTCGCGCCCGAGGCGCTGGACGCGGCGGTCGAGGAGGCGGTCGCGCCCTATCTCGCCTGCGCGCCGGGGGCGGTGCGCGATGCCAAGGCGCTGCTCGTGACGCTGGCGGGCCGGGTGAGCGAGGCGGAGGTCGACCTGGCGGTGGATGCGCTGGCCCGCCGCTGGGAGAGCGCGGAAGCCCGCGAGGGAATCGCGGCCTTCCTCGACAAGCGCCCCGCCGCGCGGGCCTGAGCCCGGCGTGCCGTCGGCGCGGGCGGGCCCGGCCGTGCCCCGGCGCACCCGCCCCGGCGCCCCCGCGCGCGGCGCTGACGGCACCGAGTCCCGCGCGGCGATGCTTTTGTATGCGACGGTCGACGGAAAAAATGTCGCAACTTCGCCGTGCAGGACGGCTGGCTTTGTTTATGTGTTTGGCTCAAAAGCGTTTTGGCGGGGTGCAAAACTGCCGGGCGATTGTTGACCCCGCTTCGACACGGCGATAAGTCACGATTAGCACGGCTGCATCGCCATGGTTTCCGCGCCGGACCCCCGGCGCGCCTCGCAAAGGAGCCACCCAGTGGAAGAATTGCTGCGGGAATATCTGCCCATCCTCGTATTTCTGGCCGTCGCGGTCGGTCTGGGCGCGGTCCTGATCCTTGCTGCCGTGGTGCTCGCGGTGCGCAATCCGGACCCGGAAAAGGTCTCGGCCTACGAATGCGGGTTCAACGCCTTCGACGACGCGCGGATGAAATTCGACGTGCGCTTCTACCTGGTGTCGATCCTCTTCATCATCTTCGATCTCGAAATCGCCTTCCTCTTCCCCTGGGCCACGGCCTTCAAGGACGTGAGCATGGTCGGCTTCTGGTCGATGATGGTGTTCCTTGCCGTGCTGACCATCGGCTTTGCCTACGAATGGAAGAAAGGGGCACTCGAATGGGAGTGATGACCGGAGCCAACACCGCAGGGGGCGACCGGGAGGTCGCGGTCCAGGCGCTGAACCGGGAGCTTTCGGACAAGGGCTTTCTGCTGACCACGGTGGATGACGTCATCAACTGGGCGCGCACCGGCTCGCTGCACTGGATGACCTTCGGCCTGGCCTGCTGCGCGGTCGAGATGATGCAGACCTCGATGCCGCGCTACGATCTGGAACGCTTCGGCACCGCGCCGCGCGCGAGCCCGCGCCAGTCCGACCTGATGATCGTGGCCGGCACCCTGACCAACAAGATGGCGCCGGCGCTGCGCAAGGTCTACGACCAGATGCCGGAACCGCGCTACGTGATCTCGATGGGCTCCTGCGCCAACGGCGGGGGCTATTACCACTACAGCTATTCCGTGGTGCGCGGCTGCGACCGGATCGTGCCGGTCGACGTCTACGTGCCGGGCTGTCCTCCGACGGCCGAGGCGCTGCTCTACGGGCTGATGGCATTGCAGAAGAAAATCCGCCGCACCGGCACGATCGTGCGCTGAGCGGGGCGGGGAGAGGCAAGATGACCGACGCACTGAACGAACTGGGCGCCCATATCGAAATGAAGCGGCCCGATTGCGTGCTGGGCTGGGACGTGACCCATGGCGAGCTGAACCTGGACGTGACCCCGGCCAACATCGTCGGCCTGGTCGAGTTCCTCAAGGCGGATGCGACTTGCCGGTTCTCGTCGCTGGTGGATGTGACCGCGGTGGATTACCCGCAGCGGCCCAAGCGCTTCGACGTGGTCTATCATTTCCTGTCGATGTACCAGAACCACCGGATCCGCCTGCGGGTGTCGATCCGCGAGGACGAGATCGTGCCCTCGATCACCGCCGTGCACCCCAGCGCGAACTGGTTCGAGCGCGAGGTGTTCGACATGTTCGGCATCCTGTTCTCGGGGCACCCGGACCTGCGCCGCATCCTCACCGACTACGGCTTCCGCGGGCACCCGCTGCTCAAGGATTTCCCGACGACGGGCTATGTCGAGGTGCGCTATGACGAAGAGCAGAAGCGCGTGGTCTACGAACCGGTGAGCCTGGTGCAGGAATACCGGCAGTTCGATTTCATGTCGCCGTGGGAAGGTGCGCAATACGTGCTGCCCGGCGACGAAAAGGCGGAGGCCGGGAAGTGACCGAATTTTCGACGAAAATTCGCGGCTGCACCGGATGCGCGCACGAGGAGGCACTGTGATGGACGGCTCCAACGGCTTCGAAGACGTCATGACCGGCGAGCAGAAGATCCGCAATTTCAACATCAACTTCGGCCCCCAGCACCCTGCCGCCCACGGCGTGCTGCGTCTGGTGCTGGAGCTTGACGGCGAGATCGTGGAACGCTGCGACCCGCATATCGGCCTGCTGCACCGCGGCACGGAAAAGCTCATGGAGAGCCGGACCTACCTGCAGAACCTGCCGTATTTCGACCGTCTCGACTATGTCGGGACGATGAACCAGGAACATGCCTGGTGTCTCGCCATCGAACGGCTCACCGGGGTCGTGGTGCCGCGTCGCGCGCAGCTGATCCGGGTGCTCTACTGCGAGATCGGGCGCATTCTGAACCACCTGCTGAACGTGACCACGCAGGCCATGGACGTGGGCGCACTGACGCCGCCGCTCTGGGGCTTCGAGGAACGCGAGAAGCTGATGGTGTTCTACGAACGGGCCTGCGGCGCGCGTCTGCACGCCGCCTATTTCCGGCCCGGCGGGGTTCACCAGGATCTGCCGCCCAAGCTGATCGACGACATCGACGACTGGTGCGTGGCCTTCGGCCCGATCCTCCAGGACATCGACGACCTGCTGACCGAGAACCGCATCTTCAAGCAGCGCAATGCCGACATCGGCGTGGTGACCGAAGAGGACATCCAGCTCTACGGTTTCTCCGGGGTGATGGTGCGCGGGTCCGGCTTCGCCTGGGACCTGCGGCGCTCGCAGCCCTACGAATGCTACGACGAGTTCGACTTCCGCATTCCCGTCGGCAAGAACGGCGACTGCTACGACCGCTACCTCTGCCGCATGGCCGAGATGCGCGAGAGCGTGAAGATCATGCGCCAGGCCTGCGCCAAGCTGAAGCTGCCGGAAAACCAGGGCGACATCCTGGCGCGCGGCAAGGTCACGCCGCCGAAGCGCTCCGAGATGAAGACCTCGATGGAGGCGCTCATCCACCACTTCAAGCTCTATACCGAGGGCTTCCACGTCCCCGCGGGCGAGGTCTATGCCTGCGTCGAGGCGCCCAAGGGCGAATTCGGCGTCTATCTCGTGTCGGACGGCAGCAACAAGCCCTACCGCGCCAAGCTGCGCGCGCCCGGCTTCCTGCATCTGCAGAGCATGGATCACATGTGCAAGAACCACCAGCTTGCCGACGTCGCGGCGATCCTCGGCTCGCTTGACATCGTGTTCGGCGAAGTCGACCGCTGACGGCACACTCCGCGAAGGCGGGGCAACAACAAGAACGAGGGACGAGACGAGTGATGCTGATGAAAACCCTGGGATGTCTGACGGGACTGGTCCTGGTCGCGGGCTGCGCCCTGCCTCCGAAGGGGATCGACGAGAACGACATGCTGGCCTTCGACGAGGCCGTGGCCTCGATCGGCTGCGCGTTGCGGACCGAACCGGATTACCTCCCGGTGGAGCTTCAGACCGGGCTCACCCGCGAGGAGGTCCAGAAGATCGCCGCCTACCGCGTGACCTCCAAGCAGGGTGTCCAACTCGAGGACGGCACCTTCCGTCTGGTGACCGGTCCCTGCACCCCTGCCGCAGTCGCACCGGCGACCGCGCCCGCCCTATGATGTCCCGGCGGCCCGATGCGGCCGCCGCGGAAGATGCCACAGAACGGGGCGCACCCGAGCGCCCGCCAGAGACCGGAGCCCGCTGACCGATGCTGCGCCGCCTGCACCCTGACCAGCCCGATAGCTTTGCCTTCACCCCTGCCAACCTGGCCTGGGCCGAGGCGCAGATCACCAAGTATCCCGAGGGCCGCCAGGCCAGCGCCATCATTCCGCTGCTCTGGCGCGCGCAGGAACAGGAGGGCTGGCTGACCCGTCCCGCCATCGAGGGCGTCGCCGAGATGCTCGGCATGGCCTATATCCGCGCGCTGGAGGTGGCGACCTTCTACTTCATGTTCCAGCTTCAGCCGGTCGGCTCGGTGGCCCATATCCAGGTCTGCGGCACCACTTCCTGCATGATCTGCGGCGCCGAGGACCTGATCGGCGTCTGCAAGGACAAGATCGCGCCCAAGGCGCATGCGCTGTCCGCCGACGGCAAGTTCTCGTGGGAAGAGGTCGAATGCCTCGGCTCCTGCGCCAACGCGCCCATGGCCCAGATCGGCAAGGATTACTACGAGGATCTCACCGCCGCCCGCATGGCCGAGATCATCGACGAGCTGGCCGCCGGCAAGGTGCCGGTGCCCGGTCCGCAGAACGGCCGCTACGGCTCCGAACCGCTGTCGGGCCTGACCTCGCTCACCGAATTCGAGGCCGGCAAGCACCAGTACAACGCCTCGGTGCAGCTCGCGACCGACATCAACGACACGGTCAAGCGCATCGACGGCACCGAAGTGCCGCTGCGCGCGCCCTGGCGCGACCGGTCGGACGAGCAGGGCGATGCGGTGCCCGACACCCACGCCCCGGTCCTGCACGACGGCGCGCCCGCCGACAGCACCGGCATCGACAAGCGCGAGGCGCCGGTCGAGGGCACCGGCGGCCCGGTCGCGGATGCCACCGGCAATGCGGCGAATGCCGCCCCCGAGGTCGGAACCCGGCCGCAGGCGCTCGACGCCGCGCGCGAGGGCGGTGCCGACGATCTCAAGATGATCAAGGGTGTCGGTCCGAAGCTCGAACAGCTTCTCAACAACCTCGGCTTCTATCATTTCGACCAGATTGCCGGCTGGAACGACGAAGAGCTTGCCTGGGTCGACAGCAATCTGGAAGGGTTCAAGGGCCGGGCGAGCCGCGACGAATGGGTGACGCAGGCACGGCTTCTGGCCGACGGGGGAGAGACGGAATTCTCGGCCCGCGCGAAAAAGGACGATATCTACGATACGTGATCGGGACAGGTAAGCGGGGAGACGGGAAATGACGATGGACAGCGGATGCACGCGCAAGTGCTGGATGACCGCCGGGGGGATCGGACTCGTGGTGGCGCTGTTCGCGCTGTCCGCGGGCAAGGGCGTGTTCGCCGCGATCCTGCTCGGGCTGATCACCTGCGGCCTTCTGGGCCTGCTGTTCACGTGGTTGTTCTGTGCCCCGGTGCCCAAGGTCTCGGTCACGAAGCCCACCGCGGCCCCGGCGCCGGTTGCCGCGCCGGTCGCTGCCGCACCGGCCCCGGCCCCTGCCGCGAGCCCGGCTGTCGAGGCGCCCGCTCCGGCGGCCGAGCCTTCCGCTCCGGCGGCCGAACCGGTCGCCGCGACACCGCCCGCGCCCGCCGCGGCGGAGCCGGCCTCCGCCAGCGTCATCAAGCCGAGCAAGCCGCTTGCCGGGCAGGACGATCTGGCCGCGCGCAAGGGTAGCTGGAAATACGAGGGGGAGGGCGCTTCGGCCCCCGCCGCCGCTCCCGCTCCCGTCTCGGCCGAGGTCGTGACCGAGGGTGCGGGCACCAAGCCGCAGGCCCTGTCCGGCCCGCGCGACGGCGGGGCGGACAACCTCAAGGAAATCAAGGGCGTCGGTCCGAAACTGGAAGAGCTGCTGCACGAGCTGGGCATCTTCCATTTCGACCAGATCGCCGGCTGGTCCCCCGCCGAGGTGGCGTGGATGGACAGCAACCTCAAGGGGTTCAAGGGCCGCGTATCGCGTGACGACTGGATCGGCCAGGCAGGAATTCTCGCCGCGGGCGGAGAGACGGAGTTCTCCACCCGCGTCGACAAGGGCGGCGTCTACTGACGCGGCCGCATCGTGAGCAGGGACCAGGATCATAACCGGCAGGGCCGCATCATCGCGCTTGTCATTGCCGGGACCGGACTGGGATGGCTCGGGGTGACGTTTTTGGGTGAGGCGCTGGACTGGAGCCAGCGCACGAGGGCCTTTTTCGACCTGGCGGCGATCGCCGGGTTCGGAACGGCGATATGGATGATCTACGGGCTCTGGCGTGCCCGCCAGAAAGACAAGGACTGAAGAGATGCTGAAGGACGAAGATCGGATTTTCACCAATCTCTACGGCATGCACGACCGCTCCCTCGACGGGGCGAAGAAGCGTGGCCATTGGGACGGGACGGCCGGCATCATCGAAAAGGGCCGGGACTGGATCATCAACGAGATGAAGGCCTCGGGCCTGCGCGGGCGCGGCGGCGCGGGCTTTCCCACGGGTCTGAAGTGGTCCTTCATGCCCAAGGAAAGCGACGGCCGCCCCGCCTATCTGGTGGTGAATGCCGACGAATCCGAGCCGGGCACCTGCAAGGACCGCGAGATCATGCGCCATGATCCGCACACGCTGATCGAAGGCTGCCTGATCGCCTCCTTCGCGATGCAGGCCCATGCCTGCTACATCTACATCCGCGGTGAGTACATCCGCGAGAAGGAAGCGCTGCAGAACGCCATCGACGAGGCCTACGAGGCCGGGTTGCTGGGCCGGAACGCCGCCGGGTCGGGCTGGGATTTCGATCTCTACCTGCACCACGGCGCGGGCGCCTACATCTGCGGCGAGGAAACCGCCCTGCTGGAAAGCCTCGAAGGCAAGAAGGGCATGCCGCGCATGAAGCCGCCGTTCCCGGCGGGCTCGGGCCTGTATGGCTGCCCGACCACGGTGAACAACGTCGAATCCATCGCCGTCGTGCCGACCATCCTGCGCCGGGGCGGATCGTGGTTCGCGGGCTTCGGCCGCCAGAACAACGCGGGCACCAAGCTGTTCGGCGTTTCGGGCCACGTGAACAACCCCTGCGTCGTCGAAGAGGCGATGTCGATCAGCTTCGAGGAGCTGATCGAGAAGCATTGCGGCGGCATCCGCGGCGGCTGGGACAACCTGTTGGCGGTGATCCCGGGCGGTTCGTCCGTTCCCTGCGTGCGCGGGGAAAAGATGAAGGACGCCATCATGGACTTCGACTACCTGCGGGGCGAGCTGGGCTCGGGTCTCGGCACGGCGGCGGTGATCGTGATGGACAAGAACACCGACATCATCAAGGCGATCTGGCGGCTGTCCAAGTTCTACAAGCACGAGAGCTGCGGCCAGTGCACGCCCTGCCGCGAGGGCACGGGCTGGATGATGCGCGTCATGGACCGGCTGGTGAAGGGCGAGGCGGAGGTCGAGGAGATCGACATGCTCTTCGACGTCACCAAACAGGTCGAGGGCCACACCATCTGCGCGCTCGGCGACGCGGCGGCCTGGCCGATCCAGGGCCTGATCCGCAACTTCCGCGAGGAAATCGAGGACCGCATCAAGGCGCAGAAATCGGGCCGCATGGGCGCGATGGCGGCCGAATAATCCGAAGGAGTGAGCCGGCTTGAACCACCAATCCCGAATTCCTGTTCTCGCAGCAACACCGCGCCGTATCCGCGCGGGGTGGCTTGCAAGACGTGTGGGCTGGTCGGAGTCGCGCTCTATCGGTTTTCGCCCCTGGCTCAGGTCCTCTACAGCGCGACAGTCGTCATTTTCGTCCCTGTATCGGGCTGGGCTGTCTGGTCGCTCGACCGTTTTGGCTGTGCTATTCCACGATGAGGTGTCAGATGCAGCAGCCTGACGGACATCACCTCGCCGAGTTGAACGTGGGCCGCCTGCTGGCGCCCACCGACGACCCGCGCGTGGCGGAGTTCATGGGCGCGCTCGACCGGATCAACGGCTTGGGAAAGCGGATGCCGGGCTTTGTCTGGATGATGGAGGGTTCCGGCGAACCGGGCACCGGCAATACCGAGGCCAAGATCGGCGGCGATCCGCAGTTCGTGTCGAACCTGACCGTCTGGGAAGATGTGACGAGCCTCGAAACCTTCGTCTGGAAGACGGTGCACAAGCAGTTCTACGACCGCCGCGCCGAGTGGTTCGAGGTTCTGGGAGAGATGCATTTCGTCATGTGGTGGGTGCCCGCCGGGCACCGCCCCACGCTCGACGAGGCGCTGGAGCGGCTCGACCTGCTGCGGAGCGCGGGCGCGTCGGAGCGGGCCTTCGACTGGGCCTGGCTGGAGGAGGCGACCGCATGGCGCGACAGGCAATGCCGGGTGGCGGCGGAATGACCGGGCTGCGGGCATACGGGGTCGCGGCGCTGCTGGCGGTGCTGGCCGGCTGCGGCGCGCCGGTGTCGACCGGCGGCGGTGCTGCCGGTGTCGCGACCACCGCGCCGGCGGGCAACACCGTGGCGGAGCGCTGGAAGGCGCAGGTGCTGCGGCTGACCCTGGCCGAACGGATCTCGGACCAGTGCTATGCGCAGGGTCTGCGGCTGGCGCCGGGCGCGATGGGCGGGGCGGTGAACCTTGCCGACCGCCAGTTGCTGGCCGAAGGCGCCACGCGCGCCGAACTGGATGCGCTGTTCACGGCGCATGACTTCAACGAAACCGCGACCGCGGCCAATGGCTGGCTGGCGGCGCGGGGGGCGATCCCGGACGTGCCGGAGAGCCTGTGCCGCATCGGCACGACGGAAATCGCGCAGGGCTCCGATGTGGGCCGGCTGCTGGAACAGGTGTGACGGGGGACGGTATGAACGCGAAGCAAAGGGGCAGGGTGATCCGGACCGGTGCGCTGGCGATCTGCGCGGCGCTTGCGCTGGCGTCCTGCGATTCCATCGGCGGGCGCGCGAACCAGATCACCTACGAGGGCATTCCCTTCAAGGGCAAGTCCAAGGCCATCAAGGGCGACCGGATGAGCTTTGTCGCCTCCGCGAAGCCCGCCAGCCGCTCGATCGAGGGCGCCATTCAGGCCGCGACCTACGAAGGGGTGAAATACTGCATCGCCCGGCTCGGCAGCTCGGACATCACCTGGCAGATCGGCCCCGACACCCCGCGCGAGCAGCTCGTGGTGCAGGACGACACGCTGACCTTTCGGGGGACCTGCGCGGAATGACCCGCCCTGCCGTCATATCAGCGGAGGACCGCCGCCGTTATTGCATAACAGGCGCCCCGGGCCCCACCTTCCGGAACGGAGGAGTCCGCCCGCGCGCGGGCTCCGCGACACGTGACCGGAGAACTGATATGTCCCTGACCAAGACCGCCGCCCTCGTTGCCCTGCTGACGGCCGCCGCGATGCCCGCCGCCGCCGCGGCCAAGCCGCCGCTGCGCGACGTGACGGAGATCCACGACGGGCTGATGGCCGTCGGCATCGCCGACGAGATCCGCAACAAGTGCAACGACATCGACGCCAGGATGCTGTCGGCGCTGTCCTATCTCAATACCCTCAAGAACAGGGCGCAGGCTCTGGGCTACAGCTATTCCGAGATCGACGACTACGTCACCTCGAAGGCGGAAAAGAAGAAGATGCGCGCCGACGGCGAAGCGTTCCTGCGCACGAAGGGCGTCGAGCCCGGCGATACGCGGGCGCTCTGTGCCTTCGGCAGGAGCGAAATCGACAAGGGGACCGCCATCGGTTCCCTGCTAAGAGCGAAGTGAGACCCATGCCCGACCTACGCAAGATCAACATCGACGGCAAAGAGATCGAAGTCGACGGCGCCATGACGCTGATCCAGGCCTGCGAAGAGGCCGGGATCGAGGTGCCGCGCTTCTGTTATCACGAACGGCTTTCCATCGCGGGCAACTGCCGGATGTGCCTGGTCGAGGTGGTGGGCGGGCCCCCCAAACCGGCGGCAAGCTGCGCCATGCAGGTGCGCGATCTGCGCCCCGGCAAGGACGGCGAACCGCCGATGGTCAAGACCAACTCGCCGATGGTCAAGAAGGCCCGCGAGGGGGTGATGGAGTTCCTGCTCATCAACCACCCGCTCGACTGCCCGATCTGCGACCAGGGCGGGGAATGCGACCTTCAGGACCAGGCGATGGCCTATGGCGTCGACTTCTCGCGCTTCCGCGAACCGAAGCGGGCGACGACGGATCTCGATCTGGGCCCGCTGGTGGAAACCCACATGACGCGCTGCATCTCCTGCACCCGTTGCGTGCGCTTCACGACCGAGGTCGCGGGCATCACCCAGATGGGCCAGACCGGGCGCGGCGAGGATGCGGAGATCACCTCCTACCTGAACCAGACGCTCGATTCGAACCTGCAGGGCAACATCATCGACCTCTGCCCGGTGGGCGCGCTGGTGTCGAAACCCTATGCCTTCACCGCCCGTCCGTGGGAGCTGACCAAGACCGAGAGCATCGACGTGATGGATGCGCTCGGCTCCAACATCCGGGTGGATACCAAGGGCCGCGAAGTCATGCGCTTCCTGCCGCGCAACCATGACGGCGTGAACGAGGAATGGATTTCCGACAAGTCGCGCTTTGTCTGGGACGGTTTGCGCCGCCAGCGGCTCGACCGGCCCTATGTCCGCGTCGACGGCAAGCTGAAGCCGGCCACCTGGGGCGAGGCGCTCGCCGCCGCCGCCGGGGCGATCAAGGGCGCAAGGAAGGTCGCCGGCCTGGTGGGCGATCTTGCCCCGGTCGAGGCGGCGTTCTCGCTCAAGACGCTGGTCGAGGGGCTGGGCGGCGCGGTCGAATGCCGCACCGATGGTGCCAAGCTGCCGGCGGGCAACCGCTCGGGCTATGTCGGCACCGCGACGATCGAGGACATCGACCACGCCAGGGCGATCCTGCTGATCGGGACCAACCCCGCGGTCGAGGCGCCGGTGCTGAACGCGCGCATCCGCAAGGCCTGGCTGCACGGCGCACGCATCGGGCTGGTCGGCGAGGCGGCGGAGCTGACCTATGACTACCATCACGTCGGCACCGGCCCTTCCGCGCTCGACGAGCTGAAGGACAGCGGCTTCGATCCCGAAAAGGACGGACCGTCGCTGGTGATCGTCGGGCAGGGCGCCCTTGCGCGCGAGGACGGCGAGGCCGTGCTCGGCAAGGCGATGGCGCTGGCCGAGGCGACCGGATCGGCCTTCCTGGTGCTGCACACGGCGGCCGGCCGTGTCGGCGCGATGGATGTGGGCGCGGTGACCGAGGGCGGCATCGCCGCGGCGCTCGACGGCGCGGACGTGGTCTACAACCTCGGGGCCGACGAAGGCGACATTCCCGCCGGGCCCTTCGTGATCTACCAGGGCAGCCACGGCGACCGCGGCGCGCATCGCGCCGATGTCATCCTGCCCGGGGCCGCCTATACCGAAGAGAACGGCCTTTTCGTGAACACCGAGGGTCGTCCGCAGCTTGCGCTGCGCGCCAGCTTCGCGCCGGGCGAGGGCAAGGAAAACTGGGCGATCCTGCGCGCGCTCTCGGGCGAGCTGGGCGCGGCCCTGCCGTGGGACAGCCTGGCGCAGCTTCGCCACGCGCTGATCGCCGCGGCACCGGTGCTGGCCGGAATCGACACGGTGCCGGAAAACGCATGGAGCGCCGTCGCACCGGGCACGCCCGGCGACGCGGGCTTCAGCTACGCGGTCAAGGACTTCTACCTGTCCAACCCGATCGCACGCGCCTCGGTCCTGATGGCCGAGCTTTCGTCCAACGCCAAGGCCCGCGCCAGCGCGCCGATGGCTGCGGAGTGAGGAATGTGGCCGCGATTCGCCATATCCCTTGCGGCGCTGAGCGCGCTCTGGGCCTGCGACTCGGCGCAGGACACCCGGGCGCCCTTCGCGCCGGTCTACGTGGGCGTGGAAACACGACTCCTCGACGGGGATCTGGTGAACTTCTTCGTGGACATGCGCGGGGCGCGGAGCGCTGCGGACGTGGCGGATTACGCGGAATGTGCTGCGGCGCAGTATGCGTTGATCCGGGGTTACGGATTTGCGCGCCATTTGCGCACGAATGTGGCACAAGAGGGTGGCCTCTGGCGCGGAGATGCTGTTTACACCATCTCGGCGGCGCTGCCCCGTGGACTGAAGACGATCGACGCAGAAGTGGTCGCCCTGGCCTGCGCCGAGAACGGAATACCGATGGTGTGAGGGACACTTGATGGCAGACTTCTTCTCAACCCCCTTCGGCATCTTCATCATATTGCTGGCCCAATCGCTTGCGGTCGTGGCCTTCGTGATGATTTCGCTGCTGTTCCTGGTCTACGGAGACCGGAAGATCTGGGCAGCGGTGCAGATGCGGCGGGGGCCCAATGTCGTCGGCACCTGGGGCATCCTGCAATCGGTGGCCGACGCGCTGAAATACGTCGTCAAGGAAGTGGTGATCCCGGCGGGCTCGGACAAGGCCGTGTTCCTGCTGGCACCGATGATTTCCTTCGTCATGGCGATGATCGCCTGGGCGGTGATCCCGTTCTCGGACGGATGGGTGCTGGCCGACATCAACGTCGCCATCCTCTACGTCATGGCGATCTCGTCGCTCGAGGTCTACGGCGTCATCATGGGCGGCTGGGCGTCGAACTCCAAATACCCGTTCCTCGGCTCGCTGCGCTCGGCGGCGCAGATGATCTCCTACGAGGTCTCGCTGGGCCTGATCATCATCGGCGTCATCATCTCGACCGGCTCGATGAGCTTCGGCGACATCGTGCGGGCGCAGGACGGCTCCTTCGGGTTCTTCAACTGGTACTGGCTGCCGCACTTCCCGATGGTGTTCCTGTTCTTCATCTCGGCGCTGGCCGAAACCAACCGCCCGCCCTTCGACCTTCCCGAAGCGGAATCGGAACTGGTTGCGGGCTACCAGGTGGAATATTCCGCCACGCCGTTCCTGCTGTTCATGGCAGGGGAATACATCGCGATCTTCCTGATGTGCGCGCTCACCACGCTGCTGTTCTTCGGCGGCTGGCTGTCGCCGATCCCGGGCCTGCCGGACGGCGTGCTCTGGATGGTGGGCAAGATGGCGGTGTTCTTCTTCCTGTTCGCCATGGTGAAGGCGATCACCCCGCGCTACCGCTACGACCAGCTGATGCGCCTTGGCTGGAAGGTCTTCCTTCCGTTCAGCCTCGTCTGGGTGGTCTTCGTGTCCTTCGCCGCAAAATTCGACTGGTTCTGGGGTGCCTTCGCGCGCTGGACCACTGGGAGCTGACCGACCATGGCCGATATCGACTACGGACGCGCCGCGAAATACTTTCTGCTGGCGGATTTCATCAAGGGCTTCCAGCTCGGGTTCAAGTACTTCTTCGCCCCCAAGGCGACGCTGAACTACCCGCACGAGAAGGGCCCGCTGTCGCCCCGCTTCCGCGGTGAACA
The DNA here is from genome assembly GCF_048261495.1 of Salipiger sp. Lineage (GTDB taxonomy): Bacteria > Pseudomonadota > Alphaproteobacteria > Rhodobacterales > Rhodobacteraceae > Salipiger. The sequence goes on along the minus strand of NZ_JBLXFX010000002.1, from coordinate 550,901 downwards.
CGCGCTGCGCCGCTATCCCAACGGCGAGGAACGCTGCATCGCCTGCAAGCTCTGCGAGGCGATCTGCCCGGCGCAGGCCATCACCATCGACGCGGAACCGCGCGACGACGGCAGCCGCCGAACGACCCGCTACGACATCGACATGACGAAATGCATCTACTGCGGTTTCTGCCAGGAAGCCTGCCCGGTGGATGCCATCGTCGAGGGGCCGAACTTCGAATTCTCCACGGAGACCCGTGAGGAACTGTTCTACGACAAGGCCAAGCTGCTCGCCAACGGCGACCGCTGGGAGGCCGAGATCGCCCGCAATCTCGAACTGGACGCACCCTACAGATGAGCGACGGAAAAACCCCTTTCGAGTTGATGATGGCCCAGGCGCAGGAGATGGCGAAGGCCTTCAACCCGGCACTGGAGTCCTTCAGCCCCAAGGGGTTCGAGAAGCTCTGGCCGACCATGCCCAAGGACATGATGGAGATGTGGTTCGGGCGCGGGATCTCGAAAGAGGGGCTCGACGCCAAGACCCGCCTGCTGCTGACCCTGGCCGGGCTGACCATGCAGGGCGCGCAGGCCGACACCGCGGTGCGGATGACCGTGCGCCACCTGCTCGAAGCGGGGGCCTCGCGGGACGAGATCGCCGAGACCATCGCCCAGATGTCGATGTTCGCAGGAATACCCGCCATGACCCGCGCGATGGAACTCGCGCGCGACGTCATGGAAGACAAAGAGGATGACGCCAAATGACCGTCTTCGCCTTCTATCTCTTTTCGCTGGCCGCGATCGCGGGCGGATTGTTCACGGTGATCTCCCGGAACCCGGTGCATTCGGTGCTCTGGCTGATCCTGGCCTTCCTGTCCTCCGCCGGCCTGTTCGTGCTGCTCGGCGCCGAATTCGTCGCGATGCTGCTCATCATCGTCTATGTCGGCGCGGTCGCGGTGCTGTTCCTCTTCGTGGTCATGATGCTTGACGTCGATTTCGCCGAACTGCGCGCGGGCATGGCCAAGTACATGCCGCTGGCGCTGCTGATCGGCCTGATCGTCCTGATGGAGCTGGGCATGGCGCTCGGCGCCTGGGAAACCTCCGAACTGGCGACGACGCAGCTTTCCGCGCCCGCGCCCGAAGGCGTGCAGAACACCGCGGCGCTGGGGGTGATCCTCTATGACCAGTATTTCCTGCTGTTCCAGCTTGCCGGTCTGATCCTGCTCGTGGCGATGATCGGGGCCATCGTGCTGACCCTGCGCCACCGGCCGGACGTGAAGCGCCAGAACGTGCTGCACCAGATGTGGCGCGACCCGGCCAAGGCGATGGAACTGAAAGACGTGAAGCCCGGGCAGGGGCTGTAATTGGGCGACCTTCTTGCGCTGCTGCACGGTCCGATGAGCGGGCTTGCGGTGGCGGGGTTGGCGGCGCTCTGGGTGGTCAAGGCGGGGCTGGGCTGGCTGGCCTTCCGCTGGTGGCGCACCCGCCGCGGCTGAGCGGACCGAACCAGCGCCCCGGAGCCGGGGCCGAACACGAAAGACGCCGGGACCCCGGTCCGCGGCGTGAATACGAAAAGAACATCGGGGCGCGAGGGCCCGGAGGGACAGTATGATCGGATTGGAACATTACCTCACGGTGGCGGCGGTGCTGTTCGTCATCGGGATCTTCGGGATCTTCCTCAACCGGAAGAACGTGATCATCCTGCTGATGAGCATCGAACTGATCCTGCTGTCGGTGAACATCAACTTCGTCGCCTTCTCGTCCTACCTCGGCGATCTCGCGGGGCAGGTCTTCACGCTCTTCGTGCTGACGGTCGCCGCGGCCGAGGCGGCGATCGGCCTCGCCATCCTGGTCTGCTTCTTCCGCAACCGCGGCACCATCGCCGTGGAAGACGTCAACGTGATGAAAGGCTGAGGTCATGGAGACGATCATCCTCTTCGCCCCTCTGGTGGGCGCGATCATCGGCGGCTTCGGCTGGAAGTTCATCGGCGAGACGGGGGCCCAGTGGGTCACCACGGGGCTGCTGTTCTTTGCCTGCCTGCTGTCCTGGATCATCTTCCTGACCCTCGGGGATCCCTACACAACCACGATCTTCCGCTTCATCGAAAGCGGCACGCTCAGCACCGACTGGGCGATCCGGGTCGACCGCCTGACCGCGATCATGCTGGTGGTGGTGACCACGGTCTCCGCGCTCGTGCACCTCTACAGCTTCGGCTACATGGCGCACGATCCGCAGTGGAAGGCCGGCGAAAGCTACAAGCCGCGCTTCTTCGCCTACCTGTCCTTCTTCACCTTCGCGATGCTGGCGCTGGTGACTTCGGACAATCTGGTGCAGATGTTCTTCGGCTGGGAAGGGGTGGGGGTCGCCTCCTACCTGCTGATCGGCTTCTACTACCGCAAGCCGACGGCCAACGCCGCCGCGATGAAGGCCTTCATCGTCAACCGCGTCGGTGACTTCGGCTTCGCGCTGGGGATCTTCGGGCTGTTCTACCTGACCGACAGCATCGCCTTCGACGACGTCTTCGCCGCCGCGCCGGCGCTGGCGGAAACCCAGCTCACCTTCCTGTGGACCGACTGGAACGCCGCCAACCTGCTGGCCTTCCTGCTGTTCGTCGGCGCAATGGGCAAATCGGCGCAGCTCTTCCTGCACACCTGGCTGCCGGACGCGATGGAAGGCCCGACCCCGGTGTCGGCGCTGATCCACGCCGCGACCATGGTGACCGCGGGGGTCTTTCTCGTCTGCCGCATGTCGCCGCTGATGGAATACGCGCCCGAAGCGACGACCTTCATCACCTACATCGGCGCGATGACCGCCTTCGTCGCGGCCACGATCGGCCTCGTGCAGAACGACATCAAGCGCGTGATCGCCTATTCGACCATGTCGCAGCTCGGCTACATGTTCGTGGCGGCGGGGGTCGGGGTCTACTCGGCGGCGATGTTCCACCTCTTCACCCACGCCTTCTTCAAGGCGATGCTGTTCCTCGGGGCCGGTTCGGTCATCCACGCGATGCACCACGAACAGGACATGCGGAACTACGGCGGGCTGAAGGACAAGATCCCGATGACCTTTGCCGCGATGCTGATCGGCACCCTGGCGATCACCGGCGTCGGCATTCCGCTCACCGGCTGGCTCGGCTTCGCGGGTTTCGTCTCCAAGGACGCGATCATCGAAAGCGCCTACGCGGGCACCGACGGCGGCTTTGCCTTCTGGGCGCTGGTCGTGGCGGCGCTGTTCACCAGCTTCTATTCCTGGCGGCTGATGTTCCTGACCTTCTGGGGCAAGCAGCGCGGCGACAAGCACACGCATGAACATGCGCATGAATCGCCCCGGGTCATGCTGATCCCGCTCGGCGTTCTGGCGCTCGGCGCGACCTTTGCCGGGATGCTCTGGTACAGCGTGTTCTTCGGCAACCACGAAAAGGTCCTGTCCTGGTTCGGGATGCCCGCCCATCACGCCGAAGCCTCGGAGGCCGGTCACGACACCGCCGCCGCCGAAGGTCATGGCGACGCCGCCGCAACCACGGCGGAAGCACCGGCAGCCGAGGGCGAAGCGCCCGCCGCCACCGAGGGCGAGGCCGTCGCGACCGAAAGCCACGGCGAGGCACCCGCCGCCGACGGCCATCGCCAGGCCGCGGCAGAGGCACACGGCGCCACCGCCGATCATGGCACCGGCATGGCACCGGAGGGCGCGATCTTCATGGCGGCCGACAACACGGTCATGGAAGACGCGCACCACGCCCCGGTCTGGGCCAAGCTGGCGCCCTTCGTCGCCATGCTGATCGGTCTGGCCACCGCCTACTGGTTCTACATCGTCGATCCGACCGTTCCGGTCCGGCTCGCCGCCAGCCAGCGTCCGCTCTACCTCTTCCTGCTGAACAAGTGGTATTTCGACGAGGCCTACGACTTCCTCTTCGTGCGCCCGGCCAAGGCGGTCGGCCGTCTGTTCTGGAAGCGCGGCGACGGCAATGTCATCGACGGCACCATCAACGGCGTGGCGATGGGGATCATTCCCTTCTTCACCAAACTCGCGGGCCGTGCGCAGTCCGGCTACATCTTTACCTATGCCTTCGCCATGGTGATCGGGATCGCGATCCTGGTGACCTGGATGTCGATCCTCGGAGGGGCGCACTGATGTCCAACCTGCTTTCCATCGTCACCTTCCTGCCGGGTCTGGCGGCGCTGATCCTCGCGGTGTTCCTGCGCGGGGGCGATGCGGCCGCGAACCGCAACGCAAGGTGGCTGGCGATGGCCGCCACCACGGCGACCTTCGTGATCTCGCTCTTCATCCTGTTCGGCTTCGACCCCTCGGACACCGGCTTCCAGATGGTCGAGACCGGCTCCTGGATCATGGGCATGAACTACAAGATGGGCGTCGACGGGATCTCGGTCCTGTTCGTGCTGCTCACCACCTTCATGATGCCGCTGACCATCCTCGCCTCCTGGGAGGTGAAGACCCGGGTCAAGGAATACATGATCGCCTTCCTGCTTCTGGAAACGCTGATGCTCGGCGTGTTCATGTCGCTGGACCTGGTGCTGTTCTACCTGTTCTTCGAAGCGGGCCTGATCCCGATGTTCCTGATCATCGGGATCTGGGGCGGGGCGAACCGCATCTATGCGAGCTTCAAGTTCTTCCTCTACACCTTCCTCGGTTCGGTGCTGATGCTGGTGGCGATGGTCGCCATGTATACCGACGCGGGCACCACCGACATTCCGACGCTGCTGACGCACGAATTCTCGCACGGGGATTTCTCTGTGCTGGGGATGCATGTGGTGGGCGGCCTGCAGACCATGCTCTGGCTTGCCTTCTTCGCGAGCTTCGCGGTCAAGATGCCGATGTGGCCGGTGCACACCTGGCTGCCGGACGCGCACGTGCAGGCGCCGACGGCGGGCTCCGTCGTGCTGGCGGCGATCCTGCTCAAGATGGGCGGCTACGGTTTCCTGCGCTTCTCGCTGCCGATGTTCCCGGTGGGCTCCGAAGTGCTGGCGCCGCTGGTGTTCTGGATGTCGGCCATCGCCATCGTCTACACCTCGCTGGTCGCGCTGGTGCAGGAGGACATGAAGAAGCTCATCGCCTATTCGTCGGTCGCGCACATGGGCTACGTGACCATGGGCATCTTCGCGGCCAACCAGCAGGGCGTCGACGGGGCGATCTTCCAGATGCTGTCGCACGGCTTCATCTCGGGCGCGCTGTTCCTCTGCGTCGGCGTGATCTACGACCGGATGCACACCCGCGAGATCGACGCCTACGGCGGCCTCGTGAACCGGATGCCGGCCTATGCGCTGATCTTCATGTTCTTCACCATGGCGAACGTGGGCCTTCCGGGCACCTCGGGCTTCGTCGGGGAATTCCTGACGCTCATGGGGATCTTCCAGGTCAACACCTGGGTGGCGATGTTCGCGACCTCGGGCGTGATCCTGTCGGCCTCCTACGCGCTGTGGCTCTACCGCCGCGTGGTCTTCGGCGATCTCATCAAGGAGAGCCTGAAGACCATCCAGGACATGACACCTCGCGAGCGCTGGATCTTTGCACCGCTGGTGGTGATGACCCTGTGGCTGGGGGTCTATCCCTCGGCCGCGCTGGACATCATCGGGCCGTCGGTCGAAGCGCTCGTTAGCAACTACGACTCGGCCGTGGCGGCCGCCGACCTCGGCGGACCCACCGTTGCCGAAGCAAATCACTGAGGGGGCGGAGCCATGATCCCGGCTGATCTGAACATCATCCTTCCCGAGATCGTCCTCGCGGTCTTCGCCATGCTGGCGCTGATCGGGGCGGTCTACACCGGCAAGGACAAGCTGGCCTCGCCGCTGCTCTGGGCGACGGCGGCGGTCTTCCTGGCGCTGGCGCTGTGGATCGGGACCACCGGGCAGGGGACGAACCCGGCCTTCCACGGCATGTTCATCGACGATGCCTTCTCGCGCTTTGCCAAGGTGGTGATCCTCGTCTCGGCGGCCTGCGTGCTGCTGATGAGCGAAGGCTTCATGGCCAAGCACGGCTTTCTCAAGTTCGAATACCCCGTGCTGGTGGTGCTGTCGGTCGTCGGCATGATGACCATGGTGTCGGCGGGCGACCTGATGACGCTCTACATGGGGCTGGAACTGCAATCCCTGGCGCTTTACGTCGTCGCCTCCTTCCGGCGCGACCACGAGAAATCGACCGAGGCGGGTCTCAAGTACTTCGTGCTCGGCGCGCTGTCCTCGGGCCTGCTGCTCTACGGCGCCTCGTTGACCTACGGCTTTGCCGGCACGACGCTGTTCTCCGGCATCATCGCGTCTGCCACCGAGGGGCACCTGTCCATCGGCCTGCTGATCGGCGTGGTGATGATGCTGTCGGGCCTCGCGTTCAAGGTCTCGGCGGTGCCGTTCCACATGTGGACGCCCGACGTCTACGAAGGCGCGCCGACCCCGGTCACCGCCTTCTTCGCCACGGCGCCCAAGATGGCGGCGATGGGCCTGCTGGTGCGGTTGATGTACGACGCCTTCGGCGGCGCGGTCGCGGACTGGTCTCAGGTCGTGGCGCTGCTGTCGCTGCTGTCGATGTTCCTCGGCTCGCTCGCCGCGATCGGGCAGACCGACATCAAGCGCCTGATGGCCTATTCCTCGATCGCCCACATGGGCTACGCGCTGATGGGCGTCGCCTCGGGGACGGAATTCGGGGTGCAGGCGACGCTGGTCTACATGGCGATCTACGTCACCATGAACGTCGGCACCTTCGCCTTCATCCTGTCGATGAGCCGCGAGGGCCGCCCGGTGACCGACATCAAGGCGCTCGGCATGTATTCCAGAAAGGAACCGGCCAAGGCGCTGGCGATGCTGGTGCTGCTGTTCTCGCTTGCCGGCGTGCCGCCGCTGGTCGGGTTCTTCGGCAAGCTCTACGTGCTGCGCGCGGCCTATGACGCCGGACTGATCTGGCTGTCGGTCGGGGGCATGATCGCCTCGGTGATCGGGGCCTACTACTACCTGCGGATCGTGTTCTTCATGTACTTCGGGTCGGACAACGAGGATGCGCTGGATTCGGGCGGCTCGCCGATCCTGTCGGGCTTCCTCATGGCCTCGGCGATCATCATGGTGGTGGGGGTGGTGAACCTCTTCGGGATCGAGGGCGCAGCGGCCTCCGCGGCGGCGACGCTTGTCAACTGAGCGGACCTGCCACGCCTCGAAAAACGGTGACGCGCCTTTGGCGCGTCGCTGCGTTTCTGGCGCCCGTGTTGCGCGGGGGGACCTTCTTCTGCGCCGTCCGTCCGGCGTGGCGGGCGCGGGATATGGATATTTTCGGCCAGAAGAAACCCGGGGGCGTGCGGGATGAGCTGGCCGGCGGGATACGGGCGGCGGGTGCTGGCGGAGGTCGACAGCACCAATGCCGAAGCTGCGCGGCTGGCGGGCAGCCTGGCGGGGCCGGAGTGGATCCTGGCGCTGCGCCAGAACGCGGCGCGGGGGCGGCGCGGGCGGCCCTGGGCGAATCCGGCGGGGAATTTTTCGGGGACGCTGGTGCTGATGCCGACCGAGCCACCGGCGGTGGTGGCGCTGCGCAGCTTCGTCGCCTCGCTGGCGCTGTTCGACGCCTTTGTCGCGGTGACCGGGCGGGCCGCGGGGCTGTCGCTGAAATGGCCGAACGACGTGCTGCTGAACGGCGGCAAGGTGGCGGGCATCCTGCTGGAAAGCCTCGGGCAGCGCGCCGGGGTGGCGCATCTGGCGATCGGCATCGGCATCAACCTTGCCGAGGCGCCCGGCGCGGGCGAGGTGGAGCCGGGCGCGCTGCGTCCGGTGTCGCTTCTGTCCGAGGTCGGGGTGCGGGTCACGCCGGAAGAGATGCTGGACGCGCTCGCCACCGCCTATGCCGCGCATGAGGCGCGCTTTGTCACCTACGGATTTGCACCGATCCGCGAGGCCTGGCTGGCCCGCGCCGCCCGGCTGGGCGAGGTCATCACCGCGCGCACCGGCACGGCCGAGACCACCGGCACCTTCGAGACGGTGGATGCGGCGGGAAATCTTGTACTGAAAACGCCGGGGGGCCGCCAGGCCATCGCCGCGGCGGATGTGTTCTTCTGAGGAGGGGAACGGATGCTTCTGGCGATTGATTGCGGCAACACCAACACGGTCTTTTCGATCTGGGACGGGGAGAGGTTTCTTGCCATGTGGCGGACCTCGACCGAGCACCAGCGCACGGCGGACCAGTATTACGTCTGGCTGTCGACGCTGATGGAGTTCCAGAAGATCGAGGCGGACATCACCGATGTCATCGTCTCCTCGACGGTGCCGCGGGTGGTGTTCAACCTCCGGGTTCTGGCCGATCGCTATTTCAACACGCGGCCGCTGGTCGTGGGCAAGCCGGATTGCCTGCTGCCGGTGGACGTGCGGGTCGATGCCGGGACGGCGGTGGGGCCGGACCGGCTGGTCAACACGGTCGCGGGGCACGACATGTTCGGCGGCGACCTGATCGTGGTGGACTTCGGCACCGCGACCACCTTCGACGTGGTGGCGTCTGACGGCGCCTATGTGGGCGGGGTGATCGCGCCCGGCGTCAACCTGTCGCTGGAGGCGCTGCACCAGGCCGCCGCCGCGCTGCCGCACGTGGACATCACCAAGCCGCAGCGCGTGGTGGGCACCAACACGGTCGCCTGCATGCAGAGCGGTATCTTCTGGGGCTATGTCGGCCTCGTCCGAGAGATTTGTGCGCGGATCAAGGGCGAACGCGACCGCCCCATGCGCATCGTTGCAACCGGCGGGCTGGCGCCGCTTTTCCAGCAATCCGAGGCACTGTTCGACGAGTGGGTGGACGATCTGACCATGCACGGGCTGACGGTGATCCACGCCTACAACAAGAACAACGAACAAGGAGTCCCGAGGTCATGAGCACCGAGAGGATCATCTACCTGCCATTGGGCGGCGCCGGCGAGATCGGCATGAACTGTTACGTCTACGGCTACGGCAAACCCGGCGAGGAGCGGCTGATCGTCGTCGACCTGGGCGTGGCCTTTCCCGACATGGACGGCACCCCCGGGGTCGATCTGATCCTGCCGGACATCACCTGGCTGATCGAGAACCGCTCCCGCATCGAGGCGCTGTTCATCACCCATGCCCACGAGGACCATGTCGGCGCGGTTGGCCATCATTTCGAGGCGCTCGGCGTGCCGGTTTACGCCCGCGCCTTCACCGCCAACCTCGCGCGGCAGAAGCTGGCGGAATACGGCTTCGGCCCGGAGACGGTAAAGACCTGTTCGAAATGGCCCGAGACGGTGCAGGCGGGGCCCTTCACCGTGGGCTTCCTGCCGATCTCGCATTCGATTCCCGAAAGCTCGGCCCTGGTGATCGACACGCCGGGCGGGCGGCTGGTGCATTCGGGCGATTTCAAGCTGGATTCGGATCCGGTCGTGGGCGAGGCCTTCGATCCCGAGCTTTATGCCGAAATCGCGTCGGGCGGCGTCAAGGCGCTGATCTGCGATTCCACCAACGTCTTTTCGCAACATGCCGGCCGGTCGGAATCGACCGTCGGCCCCGAGATCGTCAAGCTGGTGGAGAGCGCGCCCAACATGGTGGTGGCGACGACCTTTGCCTCCAACGTGGCGCGGGTCAAGACTCTGGCCGAGGCGGGCGAGCGGGCCGGGCGGTCGATCTGCCTGATGGGCCGCGCGATGCGCCGGATGGTCGAGGCGGCGGTGGAAACCGGCGTGCTGACCGGGTTTCCGCGAGTCGTGGCGCCGGAGGATGCGGTGCAGATGCCGCGCGAGAACGTCATGCTGATCGTCACCGGGTCGCAGGGGGAGCGGCGCGCGGCCTCGGCCCAGTTGTCGCGGGGCAAGTACAACGGCGTGGAGCTGAAGCCGGGCGATCTGTTCCTGTTCTCGTCCAAGACCATTCCGGGCAACGAGAAGGACGTGATCCGCATCATGAACAACTTCTCCGAGCTGGGCGTGGACGTGGTCGACGACAGCTCGGGTCTCTATCACGTGTCGGGCCATGCCAACCGTCCCGACCTGGAGCGGTTGCAGGACATCGTGCAGCCGCAGATCGTCGTCCCGATGCACGGCGAGCACCGGCACCTGCGCGAGCACGTGAAGCTGGCCAAGCAGAAGGGCCGGGCCGGGGTGCTGGCGGTCAACGGCATGATGATCGACCTGTCGGGCAACGAACCCTCGGTGGTGGAGTGGATCGACGCCGGGCGGACCTATCTCGACGGGTCGGTCAAGATCGGGGCGATGGACGGCATCGTGCGCGACCGCATCCGCATGGCGCTGAACGGGCACGTGGTGGTGACGGTGATCCTCGACGAGCAGGACGAGCCGCTGGGCGAGCCCTGGTGCGAGCTGATGGGGCTGCCCGAGATCGGGCGCAGCACCGCGCCGCTTGCCGAAGTGCTGGAAGAGGATCTGAGCCAGTTCCTCGGCCGGGCGAGCGAGAAGACCCTGACCGACGACGGCAAGATCGAGGAGGGGATGCGGCGCATCGTGCGCAACACCGCCCAGACCGAGATCGGCAAGAAGCCCGAAGTGACGGTGATCGTCAGCCGCCTGTCCTGACCGGCGTCACGCCTCGTCCAGGATCGCGGCGACGGTCCGGGCGAGGCGCGGGGCAGGGGCGGCGTCGCGGGCCGTGATGGCCCGCGCCAGCCCGTCGTAATACCACAGCGTGCCGTCGCGCCCGGCGGTGAAGCGGTCCCAGACCTCGGGGCCGTGACGGCGCAGGTCTTCGAGGATGGCGGTGGCATTGTGCAGCTTGTCGCAGGTGGTGACGAGCAGCGCATCGGCGGATTTCGTCGCGAGCCCGGTGAGGTAGTCCTCCTTCCGGGTGCGCCACGGGATGCGCGACTGATCCTCGGCATCCGAGCATTCGCGGACCATGCGGGCGACGCGCGGTCCGAAGGCCGCCTCGATCTCGGCGAGCATGGCGGCACCGCCCTGATCCTCGACCGCGTCGTGAAGCAGACCCGCGATGGCCTGATCCTCGTCGCCGCCGTATTCCAGGACAAGGGCGCAGACCGCCATGAGATGCGAGATATAGGGGGCGCCCGATCCCTTGCGGCTCTGGCTGCGATGCAGCCGCGCGGCAAGGGTGAGCGCATCGTCGAAACGATCCGTCAGCATATGGAACCTCTGGTGTGGGGAAAGGGTAGGGTCGGCAGGCCGTTACCGGCATCCGACAAGACCAGTGTTCCCCGGCGCGCGCGGTCGGGTCAAGTCTTTTTCGCCGCCTGCAACTCCGGGCGGGGTCCGGGCGTTGGTCGGGTGACATCCCCGCCGGGGACAGGCAAATGACAGGAGAGACCGATGATCAACAAATCCGCATCCGCGAACTGGAAGGGTGGCCTCAAGGACGGGACGGGCACCATCTCGACCGAATCGGGTGTTCTCGACAAGGCGAACTACGGCTTCAAGAAGCGCTTCGAAGGCGAGCCGGGCAGCAACCCGGAGGAACTGGTCGCCGCCGCCCATGCAAGCTGCTTTTCCATGGCGCTGAGCATGGTTCTGGGCGAGGCGGGGTTTACCGCCGATGACATCTCGACCGAGGCGACGGTGTCGATGGAGAAGCAGGACGGCGGGTTCGCCGTCACCAGGAGCCACCTGGTCGTGACCGCGAAAGTGCCGGGCGCGAGCGCCGAGGATTTCGCCAAGGCGGCCGGAACCGCCAAGGAAAACTGCCCGATCTCGAAACTTCTCACCGCCGAGATCACCATGGAGGCGACCCTCGCCTGAGGGCGTTTCCGCACATCGACCCAAGCAGGTCCGGGGCCGCGCCCTTCCTTCGGGGGAGGGCGCGGCCCGTTTCGCGAGCGGTCCTCCGGGGCGCCCTGCGCTGCCGTCGGCTGATTGACGCCGGTTGCCGCAACACCGCCCCGGGAAGCGGCAGAACGCCGCACAACCCCCTGCGACAAGGCAATTTTTCGCCAGTTTGCACGAGGCATATTGCAACTGCAGAAAACTCGCTAACTTAGTTGGCTGATAACACTCCTCGATCATCAGAGAGCATTGCGGATGAAACATACTCGCGCGACCACTGCCGCGCGCAGGCCCTTCACGGGGCTGACCCGGCGCCAGGCGCTGGGAAGCGTTGCGGCCTGCATCGTGCTGGGGCAGGCCGGTTCCCTTTCCGCGCAGGATGCGCAGGGCACCCCTTTCAGCTTTGACGCGCTCACCACCGAGATGCGGCGCAGGGCGGGCGAAGATCACAAGGTGCCCGATCCTGTCGAAAGCCCGCTTCCCGAACTGGATTACGACGACTATCGCCATATCCAGTTCCGGCCCGCCAGCGCCCGCTGGCAGGGCGGTGCCGCGCCGTTCCAGCTTCACGCCTATCACCTCGGCTGGCTGTTCAAGGAGCCGGTGAAACTGTTCGAGGTCGATGACGGCCGCGCGGTGCCGATGCCCTTCAGCACCGACGATTTCCGTTATGGCGGCGACATCTCGGTGCCCGAGCATGTCGACCTGCCGGGCGTGGCCGGGTTCCGCCTCAACGCGCCGCTGAATGCGCCCGACCGCTATGACGAGGTCGTGTCCTTCCTCGGCGCCAGCTATTTCCGCGCCCTGGGCAAGCACAACGTCTATGGGCTCTCGGCGCGCGGGCTGGCGGTCAACACCGCCACCGGCGGCGACGAGGAATTCCCCCGCTTCAGCGCCTTCTGGCTGGAAAAGCCCGCCGAGGGGGCGGATCAGGTGGTGTTCTACGCCGCGCTGGAAAGCCCGTCCGTCACCGGCGCCTACCGCTTCGTGCTGGTGCCGGGCGAGGTCACGCGCATCGACGTCACCGCGCGGCTGTTCTTCCGCCGGGACGTGGCGCAGATCGGCATCGCGCCGCTCACTTCGATGTACCTGTTCGGACCGAACGACGAGGGTGGCTTCGACGATTACCGCCGCGCGGTGCACGACAGCGAATACCTGGTGCTGCAATCGGGCGGCGAAGCCTTTGTCCGCCCGCTCAACAACCCCTCGCGGCTGGCCAATTCCTATGTCGGGGCGAACGGTCCCAATTCCTTCGGTCTGGTCCAGCGCAGCCGCGACTTCGGCGACTATCTCGATGCAGGCGCGCATTACGAACGCCGCCCGTCGCTGGTGGTCGAGCCGGTGGGCAACTGGGGCCGCGGCAATGTCCGGCTGATCGAGATTCCCTCGGATCTGGAAGCCAACGACAACATCGTCGCCTTCTGGGTGCCGGAGGCGGAGGTCTCGGCCGGGGATGCGCTCGAGTTCGATTATCGCCTGCACTGGGGCATGCTGCCCCCCGGAAGCCGTCCCAAAACCGCCCGGGTTTTGCGCACGCTCGCCGGAAAAGGCGGCGTTGCGGGGGTGGAACAGGACAACGGTCGGCAAAAATTCGTCATCGACTTCGAAGGCGGAGCTTTGCCGGAACTCACCGCCGCGTCGGAGGTTGTGCCTCGCGTGAAAGCAGGCGGAGGCGAGGTGGCCGAAGTGGTGCTTGCGCGCATCGAAGGTTCGGATACATGGCGGCTCGTCATCGAGGTCGCCGCGGATTCGGGAGCCGTCGTCGAACTGCGTGCTGCCCTCTTCGAACAGGATCGCCGGCTGTCTGAAACCTGGCTCTATCAGTGGATTGTGGAATGAAGGATACCCTCGATACTCTCGCCCGGACACAGATGCCGGACACCGGAATCGACTGGGCGCCCCCCGTCGCGCCGCTGGACATGCCGGCGCAAGAACTGGAGCGCCCCGCAGGCCGGGGATCGCTGCTGATGCGCCTCGCGCCCTTCTTCTTCCCCGTTGCAAATGCCTGAGTTGCGGGAAACCCGGTCGCACGACCGGCTTGCGCCTGACGTCGCGCTGCGCCGGATCGGAGCGCTGGGTTTCGCCGCCGCCTGCGCGATCAGCGCCTCGGCCATCCTCGCGCAGGTCTCTGCCGAGGACGGCTTCGGCATATGGGACGGGATGCGGGTCGTGCTGATCTTCGTCACCACGGCCTGGCTGGCCTGGGGGGCGGCTCAGGCCTTTGTCGGGCTGCCGGCCCGGCGCCGCGCCGCGCTGCGCCCCGAGATGGTGCAGCCGCAGCCGCGCACCGTCGTGCTGCTGCCGATCTGCAACGAAGACCCCGTCGCCGCCTTCGCGCGGGTCGCGGCGATGGACCGGTCGATCGCGGCCGCCGGGATCACGGCGGATATCGCGGTGCTTTCCGACACCGGCAACCTCGACGCCGTGGCGCGCGAACAGGCCGCCTTCGCGCGCCTGCTGGACGTCACCGGCGGCACCGGGCGCATCTTCTACCGCAACCGCCGCGACAATCACGGCCGCAAGGCGGGCAATATCGAAAGCTTCGTGCGGGCCTCGGGCGGGGCCTACGAGCTTGCCGTCGTGCTCGACGCGGACAGCCTCATGGAAGGCGAGACCATCCGCATCCTGATCGCCCGGATGCAGGCGGACCCGAACCTCGGGCTGCTCCAGACCCTGCCCAAGGTCACGGGGGCCTCGTCCTTCTTCGCGCGGGCGCTGCAATTCTCCGCCGCCTTTCATTCCCCGGTCTTCGCCCGCGGGCTGGCCCGCTTGCAGGGGCGCACCGGCCCCTACTGGGGGCACAATGCCATCGTCCGGGTGCGCGCGCTTGCCGAGTGCTGCGGGCTGCCGCCGCTCACCGGGAAACCGCCCTTCGGCGGCACCATCCTCAGCCATGACTACGTTGAGGCCGCGCTGCTGGCCCGCGGCGGCTGGGGGGGCGAGGTCGACGAGACCATCGGCGGCTCCTTCGAGGAAGGCCCCGACAACATCACCTCCTACGCGCGGCGCGACCGCCGCTGGTGCCAGGGCAACCTGCAGCACATCCGCCTGCTGACCACGCCGGGGCTGAAACCCTGGAGCCGGGTGGTCTTCGTGCAGGGCATCCTCGCCTATCTCGTCTCGCTGCTCTGGGGCGGGTTCCTGCTGGCCTCGGTCGTGGCGACCGTCACCGCGCCGCCGCCGGACTACTTCCCGGAGCCGTTCCAGCTTTTCCCGGTCTTTCCCGACGACCGCACGCGCGAGATCATCGCGCTGGGGATCGGCATCGGCGGCCTGCTGCTGCTGCCCAAGCTTGCCATCCTCTTCGGCGCCATCTCCGAAGGCCGCACGCGCGGCTTCGGCGGCGCGCTGCGGGCCGGGGCCTCGGTCCTGGCCGAGATCCTCATCACCTCGGTCATCGCGCCGCTGATGCTGATGTACCAGACCCGCGCCGTGATCGAGGTCCTTTCGGGGCGCGACGGCGGCTGGCCCGCCAACCAGCGCGGCGAAGGCCGCCTGTCCTGGCGCGAGGGCTGGCAGGCCGGGCGCTGGATCGCGCTCTGGGGGGCGGCGCTGCTGCTTGCCACCGGCCATTTCGCCCCGGCGCTGTCGCTCTGGCTGATGCCGGTGAGCGTGCCGATGCTGTTCGCGCCGCTGCTCATCACCTGGACCTCGCGGCCCGTGGGGCAGGGCCTGTTCGCCGTGCCCGAAGAAACCGACCCGGCCCCGGTGATCCGGGCCTACCGGTCGCAGCTTGCCCGCTGGAGCGCCGCTCCCGAGGAGACAGCCCCCGAGAAGGAACCGGACCATGTCGCAGCCTGAGCGCAAACTGGTGAGCTTTCCCGGCGCCGCCGCCGTGCGCGGCCAGCGCGACCCGCGCATCGACGCCTTCCGCGGCGCGGCGCTGGTGATGATCCTCATCGACCACATCCCCGGCAACCCCTACGAGGCGCTCACCCTGCGCAATTTCGGCTTTTCCGACGCGGCGGAGGCGTTCTTCGTCATGTCCGGCGTCGCTGCCGGGATCGCCTATTCCGGCCGGATGGAGCGCTGGACCAACGGCGAGGGCAGCCTGCGCGAGGCGGTCACCCCGATCTGGCACCGCGCCTGGGTGCTCTACCTCGTGCAGATGGTGATGACGGTCGTCGTGCTGGCGATGTTCGCCATGGCGGCGAATGTCTTCCTGCGGCCCGAACTGCTGCAGATGCACAATATCTCGCGCATCTTCGACCAGACCGGTGCGGCGCTGACCGGGCTCGCGGCGCTGAGTTACCATATCGGCTACGTGAACATCCTGCCGACCTACATCGTTCTGCTGCTGCTCGCCCCGCTGGCGATCCGGGCCGGGCTAAGGGCACCCTGGCCGACGCTGGCGGTCTCGGCCTGCATCTGGTTCGTGGGCGGCTGGCTGCGGCTCAACGTGCCGAACTATCCCGGCGGCGGCGGCTGGTTCTTCAGCCCGTTCACCTGGCAGTTCATCTTCGTGCTCGGACTCACCATCGGCATCCGCCACCGCAGGGGAGAGCGGCTCGTCCCGGTGAACCGCCCGTTGTTCCTCGTCGCGGCCGGGTTCCTCGTGCTGGTGCTGGCGTGGAAGTTCATTCCGCCGTTCGGAGTCTGGATGAACAACAAGATGTGGCTGCTCGGCAAGCTCGGCGCGCCGGCCAACATCGTCACCCACGACAAGCCCTTCCTCGCCTTCCCGCGCCTGATCCATGCGGTCGCGCTGGTCTACGTGGTGTCCTGCCTGCCGCAGCTTCGCGACTGGTGCGCGCATCGCTTGGCCGCGCCGCTGCGGATGCTCGGGCGGCAGGGCCTCGCGGTGTTTGCCTGGGGCTCGGTTCTGGCGCTCGGCTGCCAGATCCTGCTCAAGGTCGAACCGGGCTCGGCCCTGTTGCCCTGGCTGCTGCCGCCGCTCGCGGTGCTGGCGATCTTCGGCGTCGCCGCCGTGCACGAGCGCAACCGGACCGCAAAGCGCACCGCGGCCACGCCGCCCGCGCGCACGACCGGGGGCCTCGTCGCCCGCGCCTGAGCCGGCCTTGCCCCTGCAACCCTTGGACAGGGGCGCCGCGTTCGATTACGGTTTCGTATCGGAACTGATGGTCGTGAAAGGATTGCGCGATGATGGGCAAGCTCGAGATGCTGCTGGCGCTGGCCAAGGCGCAGCATTTCGGCCGCGCGGCAGAGAGCCTGAACATCGCGCAGCCGACCCTGTCGACCGGCATCCGCCATCTCGAGGAACAGCTCGGCGTCAAGCTCGTCCGGCGCGGGTCGCGCTACGGCGGTCTGACCCCGGAGGGCGAGCGTGCGCTGATCTGGGCGCGCCGCATCGTCGGTGACACCCGCCGCCTGCGCGAGGACATGCGCGCCTCGCACGCGGGGCTGTCGGGGCATTTGCGGGTGGCGGTCATCCCCACCGCGCTGACCTGGGCCGCGCAACTTACCGCGCGCTTTTCCGCCCGCTATCCGAATGTGGGATTCACCGTGCTTTCAAGGTCTTCCGCCTCGATCCTCGAGCTTCTGGAAAACCTCGACGCGGATGCGGGCCTGACCTATCTCGACAATGAACCGCTCGGGCGGATGAGTTCGGTCCCGCTGCACCGCGAACGGTATTCGCTGCTCTGCCCGTCGGACCATGCGCTCGCCGCGCGCACCGAGGTGCGCTGGACCGAGATCGGCGCCCAGCGGCTCTGCCTGCTGACGCCGGACATGCAGAACCGCCGGATCATCAACCTCGGCTTTCTCGAAGCCGGGGTGTCGCCGGAGGCGCTGGTGGAATCGAACTCGACCATCGTGCTCGTCTCGAACGTGATCTACGGCGGCTTCGTCACCATCCTTCCCACCGACCTGGCCGAGTTCCTGGCCATCGGTCACGACCTTGCCACCGTGCCCATCGCCGATGGCGGGCCTGCGCCGACGGTCGGGCTCATCACCTTGCACCAGGACCCGCAGACACCGCTGGTCCAGGCGCTGATGCGCAGCGCGGCCGATCTGGCCCGGCCCGGCCTCGGGGCGCCATGAGACCGGCGCACTATTGACAGAACCGCCATGCTGCTGACTGATGGCCGGACCCGGATTTGACCGGTGCCGCAACGGCGCCGGACCGACAGGCAATATTTGAAAAAGGTATTGAGCGCATGCCCCTTTCCCCGGTGAACGGCACCCGGCTTCTCGCACCCGTGGGTGCAGGGTCCAACAATGGCGAAATCGTCGCGCTGCCCGGTGGCGGCTACATGGCGGTCTGGACCCACCTCGTCGCGGGCATTCCGGTTCCCGGGATCGCGGACAACCAGTTCACCGCGGTGATCGGCCGTGTGTTCAACGCCGACGGCACCCCGCGCGGCGGCGTGTTCGAGGTCAACACCTCGGTCAACGTCTCGGGGCAGGGCGATGCGGATATCGTCGTGCTCTCCAACGGCAACCTTGCGGTGTCCTGGACCGACGGGCCCGATCTCAGCAACGGGGTCGACGTGTCGGCCTGGGTCCGCATCCTGCGGCCGGACGGCACGCCGGTCACCGACCCGATCATGCTGGCGACGGAAACCCTCCGCGATCAGGACCTGACCGACCTCGCCCCCTACGGCAACGGCGGCTTCATCGCCACCTGGCAGGATGCCCGCGACCCCTGGACCAACACCACGAGCCCCTGGGTGGCGCAGATCTTCGACGCCTCGGGCAACCGCGTGGGGGCCGAATTCTACGTCGCGCCCGACAGCGCCAGCTGGCAGGGAGAATTGCTGAACCTCGGCAACGATCTCTTCGTGCTGAACGCCGAGATCGGTACGGTCTTCGAGCTCGGCGCGACGCATTCGGGCTACGGCGGGCTGCGCACCCCGGTGGTCAATCAACCGTTTACCGGCTTCGGGGATGCGCAGTCGGATACGATCAACCTCGGCAACGGCTCGGTCGGGTTCATCGAATCCACCGCGTCGGGGATCCGCGTGCGCATCCAGGCGCCGGTCGCATTCGCGACCACGGGCCCGGATTACGCCGATGGCACCCCCTATGCCGATCACCAGTACACCCTGCAGTTTTCGGGCGATGCCCCGATCCAGAACCTGCTTCTGGCCTGGCCGGACAATGCGCTGACCTTCACGCCGGTTTTGCCCTCGGTCGCGGCGACGGTGCTGCCCAACGGCAATATCGCGCTGGCCTGGTCGCAGACCACGGGCGGCACCGCGATAGATCCCGTCGTGTCGGTCTATGCGCAGATCCTCAGCCCCGAAGGGGTGATCCTGTCGGACGCGGTCATGGTGCAGGAGGGCGGGGTCTTTGCCGCCGCCACCCATCCGCCCTTCATCGCGGGCGGCATCGGCAACCAGATCTTTGTCGGCTGGACCGGCTACAGCGGCCGCAACGGTCCCGCGACGGCGGATCTCGAAGGCGGGGTCTTCGACATTCCGCTCAACGACTACTCGGCCAACACCGCGGGCGACGACACGATCCACGGCACCGACGGCAACGACACCCTCACCGGGCGGGCAGGGGCGGACGTGGTGTTCCTGTTCGACGGGGACGACCTCTACCGCCAGGGGGCCGACGGGATGGAGGATTACGTCTACGGCATGGCCGGCAACGACCGCTTCGTGGTCACCTCGCTGTCGGCGGGAACCTCGGGCTACGGGACGTTCTTCTACGGCGGGCCGGGCTATGACACCACCGATCTCAGCACCCTGTCGCAGGGGGTCTACTACGACCGCAACGGGAACGACAGCCACGCCCCCTTCACCGAGGAACTGATCGGCACGCTGTTCGACGACGTGCTCTACAGCGGCCTGGGCGAGGGGCTGCGCATCCATGCCGAGGCCGGCAATGACGAGATCAACTACGGGCGCTACGATTTCGCGGGCGAGATCGACGGCGGCACCGGCACCGACATCCTGACCACCTATCTCGACCGCAGCGATTTCGTGATCGAACGCGTGGGCGATCATTACGAGATGTACTACACCGGCTCCTTCAACGGCAGCACCCTGCCGGACGGATCTCCGCGCTATGTCGCGGTGCTGCGCAGCATCGAGGAGATCCATTTCCGGAACGGCGCCGACGTGATGACGCTCGAGACGACGGCGACGCGCGCCTCCGGGCGGGTCGGCACGCCGTCGCTGCCGCCTCCCGGCGCGCCGACCGAGGCGGCGGACAGCATCACCGGGACCTCCGGCGCGGACAGCATCGACCTGCTGGGCGGGAACGACACCTACGACGGGCTCGGGGGCAATGACTCGATCCTCGGCGGGGCGGGGGATGACAGCCTGACGGGCGGCGACGGCAACGACACGATCGACGGAGGCGCCGGGGGCGATTTCATCGACGGCGGAGCGGGCCGGGACGTGGTCAGTTACACCAGCGCCACGCGCTCGGTCCGGGTCGATCTCCAGAACACCCAGTTCATGTATGGCGATGCCGTTGGCGACACCTTTGCCAATGTCGAGGTCTTCCAGACCGGCGACACGGTGGACCAGCTGCGCGGCGATTCCGGGTCCAACGTGTTCTACACCGGCGGCCTGTCGGACCGCCTTTATGGCCGCGCGGGCAACGACTTCCTCTTCGGTCAGACCGGGGCGGATGCCTTCTACGGCGGGCTCGGGGCGGACACGATGACCGGCGGCCCGGACGAGGATCGCCGCGACCGCTACATCTACTTCAACATCGCGGAATCGGGTGTCGGGGCGGGCAATCGCGATGTCATCACCGATTTCGTCAGCGGCGAGGACCGGATCGAGATCCGCCGCTTCGACGCCGACACCACGCAGGGCAACAAGCAGTATTTCGACTTCGTCGGGGATGCGGGCCTGTCCGGCACGGCGGGCGAGCTGGCCTATGTGCACGAGGGCGGCAACACCATCGTGCAGGCCGACGTGGACGGCGACGGCCTCGCGGATTTCGAGATCGAACTGACCGGGGTCATGGACCTCACCGCGGACGATTTCCTGATCTGAGCGGGGTCAGGGCAGGGGCGCAGAGGCGAACCGCTGCCGGTAGGCGGTGGGCGCCTCGCCCCGCAGCACGCGGAACCGGCGCGAGAAATGCGGCGGGTCGTCATAGCCCAGGCGGTAGCCGATCTCGGCCACCGGCAGGCGGGTGAAGGCGAGCATCCGCGCCGCCTCCTCCATCACGTGCGCGTCGATGCAACCGCGCGCGCCGGTGCCGCGCGCGGCGCGGCAGATGCGGCTCAGGTGGCCGGTCGACACCCCCAGCGCGGCGGCGTAGTCGCCTGCCGTCCAGCCGTCCTTGCGATGGGTCTGCAACAGCGCGTCGAACCGGCTCAGCACGGCGCTTGCCGGGCCGGGCGGCGGGCCGCTCGCGCCGTGTTCGGCGATGCCGGAGAGGCAGGCGCGCGACAGCGACACCAGGAGCGGTGTCCGGAATGTGCCAGTTTGTCCGTAGGCCGCATCGAATTGCAGGAACAGCCCGGCCAGCAGGTCCGAGGCCGTGGCGAACATCGGCCGCGATAGCCGCTGCGCCAGCCCGCCCGAGGCGTCGAGCAGGGGCAGCACCACCGCCAGCGGCCAGGAGGCGACAAGCCCCTCGGTGCCATGGGAAAAGCGGAAGCCGTGCACGCATTGGGCAGGCATGTAGACGAAATCCCCCGGTGCCATCCGGTGACTCGCGCCGTCCAGCACCGCCTCGGCAGAGCCCGACAGCACCTGCACCGCCTGCACCATCCGGGCGTGGCGATGCGGCGGGATCGACCAGTCGTGACGCGGCGCGCGGTCGCCGATGCGTTCGCAATGCACCACGTCGGGAAAGGCCGAGGTTTCCCCGAACAACTGCCATGTGGGAATGTCGTGCAGCGCGCTCATGCACGGTTCGTACCAGAGTCCGCGCAGCGCGTCCATTCCGTGCCGGGTCCCCGGGGCCTAGTCTGGGGGTCCGGAACAGGAGGCAGGGGAGAGAGATGAACACCGAAGTCGCGATCATCGGAGCAGGTCCCGCCGGGCTGCTGCTGAGCCAGCTTCTGAACCGGGCCGGGGTGTCGACCGTGGTCCTGGAACGCCAGACCCGCGCCCATGTGCTGGCTCGCATCCGCGCCGGAATCCTGGAATGGAGCACGGTGGAACTGCTCCGCGCCGCCGGGGTCGACGTCCGCATGGAGCGCGAGGGCATTCCCCATGAGGGCTGTGTGCTGGCCTCGGGCGACACGCAGCTGCGCATCGACTTTCGCGCGCTCACCGGACGGCAGGTCATGGTCTACGGCCAGACCGAGGTGACCTCGGATCTCTACGAGGCGCAGGACGCCATGGGAACCGAGGTGCTGCACGGGGTCTCGGACATCGAAATCACCGATCTCGACGCCGCGCGCTCCGTGCTGCATTTCACCCACGAGGGCGCGCGCCGGAGGCTGAGCTGCCTGTTCGTCGCGGGCTGCGACGGCTTTCACGGGGTCAGCCGCCGCACCATTCCCGCCGACAGGCGCCGCGAGTTCGAGCGGGTCTATCCCTTCGGCTGGCTCGGCGTGCTGTCCGAGACGCCCCCGGTGCATCATGAGCTGATCTATTCCAACGCCCCGCGCGGTTTTGCGCTGGCGTCCCAGCGCAGCGAGACGCGGTCGCGCTACTACGTGCAGGTTCCGCTCACCGACAAGGCCGAGGACTGGTCCGACGAAGCCTTCTGGGACGAGCTGCGCCGCCGCCTTCCGGGCGAGGTCGCGGCGCGGCTGGTCACCGGCCCCTCGATCGAGAAAAGCATCGCGCCGCTGCGCAGTTTCGTCTCGGAGCCGATGCGCTGGGGGAACCTGTTCCTTGCCGGGGATGCGGCGCATATCGTGCCGCCGACCGGGGCCAAGGGGCTGAACCTTGCCGCGTCGGACGTCCACTACCTGCACCGGGCGCTGATCGACGCGGTCCGGGGCGACCGCGCGGGCATCGACAGCTATTCGGAGCGGGCGCTGCGCCGGGTCTGGAAGGCGATGCGGTTCTCCTGGGCCACCACGACGATGATGCACCGCTTCGAGGGCGAGGATTCCTTTGCCGAGGCCATGCGCCGCGCCACGCTCGACCACCTCGGGGCGTCGGAGACGGCACAGAAGGACTTCGCCGAGAACTATACCGGCCTGCCGTTCTGACGGTGGCCGGTCAGGCCCGGCTGTCGGGAAGCGAGATGTTGGCGACCTGTTCGGCGATGGGATCGGTGGAGAGCGGGTGCATCTCCATCGCGTAATCCTGCGGGTCGCGCATCGGCTCCCACTTGCCGCGGCGATAGACCTCGAGCGCGTCGAACTGCGCCTTGTAGCCCATCTTGGACGATCCCGGCACCCAGTAGCCGAGGTAGACATAGGGCAACCCGGTTTCCAGCGCGATGGCCACGTGGTCGAGGATCATCCAGGTCCCGAGGCTGGCGCGGTGCAGGTCGGGTTCGTAGAAGGAATAGACCATCGACACGCCGTCATCGAGCACGTCGGTGAGGCAGACCGCCTTGAGATCCCCGCCCTCGCCATCGGTGTATTCCACCACGCGAGAGCGGATCGGGGTTTCTTCGATCATCGCGGCGAATTCGAAGATGTCCATGTCCGCCATGCCGCCATCGGCGTGCCGGGCGTCGAGATAGCGGCGGAACAGCGCGTACTGATCCTCGGTCGCCCAGGGGCTCGACGCGCGGCGGCTGAGCCAGTCATTGCGCTTCAGCGTCCGCTTCTGGCTTTTCGAGGGGCGGAACCGGCGCACGTCGATCCGCGCCGACAGGCAGGCGGCGCAATCCGAACAGGACGGCCGGTAGAGCACGTTCTGCGAGCGCCGGAACCCCTGCTTGGACAGACCGTCGTTCAGCTTTTCGGCGGAATCCCCCTGCAGGGCGGTGAAAAGCTTCCGCTCCATCCGGCCGGGAAGATACGGGCAGGGCTGAGGAGCCGTCACATAGAATTGCGGCGTGAGGGGCAGGGAGTGGCGCATCGGGGTCCCGTCGGGCGTTGTCGAAGAAAACGTAACAACGAAAAGACAATCCGCCAACCCCCCCGAAAACGGGGAGGCAGCGGGTTTTTGCAAGGATGACGCGATTTTGTGCCCGGCGCCGGTATTGCCCGATCGGCGGGCGCGGCGGCCTCAGGCGCGGCGGTTCAACGCGACGGTGCCGAGCGCCATGTCGGTCAGGCTCTGCCCGCGCTCGGTGGCGAACATGCAGACGACGGAAACCAGTTGCAGCGGCAGGATCGAGATCGAGACCGCATAGCCGAGGGTGTGCAGGAAGGCCTGCGGCAGGCCGAGCCGCTGACCGCGCCAGTCGCGGAACTCGATCGCCATCAGCCGCATCCCCCAGGTCGCCGAGCCGGAGGCGATGGTGGTGACGCGGTAGGCAAAGCTGACCAGCATCCAGAGCGCGACGAAGACGAAGGCGCCGAGGAAGGCGGTGAACACCAGCGCCAGCATTACCAGCATGGCCACGATTATCGAATCGACCACCCAGGCCAGGCCGCGCTTGATCGCGACGGTCTCGTAAAAGGCGCTCTGGCGCTGCGGGTCCGGAAGCTGGTCGTAGATCTGGTCGGAATACATGGTCTCGCTCATCTGGGCGGGGTCCTTCGGGTCGGATATAACCATGGCCCCGCGCGGGGGCCATGGCGGTTGTCGGATCAGGCGTCTTCTTTTTCGTCCTGCTCGATGTCGCGCGCCTTGCGGGCACGGTCGTCCATGAACTGATCGAATTCGGCCTTGTCACGGGCTTCGCGCAGACGCTGGAGGAAATCCTCGAAGCTCTTCTGCTCGTCCTCGAGGCGGCGCAGCGTGTCGGCCTTGTAGGCGTCGAAGGCGCTGTTGCCGCTCGGGCGCATGGCGTTGAAGCCGTGCTGGAAGGCCTGGTGACGGTGGTTCCGGGTGCGGCAGGATTTTCCGAACATGCGATTGCTCCAGATCATGTAGAAGAGAAGGGCAAGGCCCACGGGCCAGAAGAAGACGAAGCCGAGGACCGTCGCCACGAGCCAGGCGGGCTTGCCGCGCTGGTCGAGCCAGGCTTCGGCACGCCTCAGCCAGCCGGGGTTGGCGGGTCGGGCTTCGTAATGGGCGGCGGCGGTCATGGATATGTCTCCCGATGTCTCTCGTTGCGTATGTGAATGTCTTTCACATTGGAGAGATCGGGATTGCCCGGCAAAGCTTCAAGGGGTGATGTGAAGGTTTTTTACATTTTCCGCCGGACAGGCCTTTCACGGTGGCCGGGGGCGATCCCCGCTCGTCCCGCTCGACGCTGCGGATGAGTTCGCACCTGGCCGTTCAGCGAAGCCGGAAGAGCGGCGGGCATGGCGGGAGGACACGCGCCCGGCTCAGAGGAGGAATTCGGCAAGGCTGAGGTCCATCGTCCCGAGGAGTTCGATTTCGAAATCCGGGGTTCCGTCTCCGTCCAGGTCCGCCTGGACGATGGTCGACCCCTCCTCGTGACGATACCCCAGTTCGCCGGGTGTCGAGGAAAAGGGCGCGTCGCCTATGAAGGTGAACTCCTGCCTCAGGACCCGGGTGGCATCCGCATCGAGCCTCGAAATCTCGATGCGGTCCTCCCCGACGATGAAGTCGGTAATCAGATCGCGCGCCTCCCGACCGACACCGGAATCGGCTGCACTGAAGTAGATGAACCGGTCGCGGCGGCCTTCGTCCGCGCTTCCGCCGCCGGTCAGCACGTCGGCCCCGAGATTGCCGTAGAGCGCATCGGAGCCCGTGCCGCCGTCAAGCCGGTCATCGCCCGTGCGACCGTAGAGGCGATCCGAAACCGCCCCGCCGACCAGATGATTGCGCTCCGCGTTGCCCCGAAGATTGTCCGCGAAGGCACCACCGAAGGCGCTTTCGACGGCGGTGAAGGTGTCACCTTCGGCGGCACCGCTGCCGAAGAACCGCGCAAAGGGGGCCGCGCCGACATCGGTGGCAAGATCCACAAGAACCCGATCCGTCGCATCGGCATAGCTGACCGTGTCATTGCCTTGCAGCCCGTCGAAGGCCTGCGCTCCGATCTCGTTCGAAAGGGCGTC
The DNA here is from genome assembly GCF_048261495.1 of Salipiger sp. Classification (GTDB taxonomy): domain Bacteria; phylum Pseudomonadota; class Alphaproteobacteria; order Rhodobacterales; family Rhodobacteraceae; genus Salipiger. Next base: position 525,290 of record NZ_JBLXFX010000002.1, on the reverse strand, counting down.
GCCGATGCCGGTCGCCGAGGCGAAGTCGAGCTCGAAGGCGCGGGCCAGAATGTCGGGCTCGCCGGTGGTGGCGTCGGTGCGGGAAAACAACACGACGACCTGACCGCCATCGACGAGGGTCATCTCGGTAAACCGGTCCCGCGTGCCGTCGGTCATGTTGTCGGAGATCCGCACCGAGGACCCGTCCTGTTGCCCGAAGGCGTCGTAGCGGGACAGATACAGGGCCGTTTCGATGACGTTTCCTTCGAAGGTCACTCTCACCTCCGTGGCAGCAAGGAAACCGCCATCGGGAAGCGGCAGGACATCATGAAGGATGTGCGCAACCCCCTGCGCGCCGGCAGGAAGCGAGGGGAAGCGGATCTCTTCACCGACATGGGTGCCGTCGAGGTCAAAAAGCGAGATGATCGCGCCGCGTTCGCCCGTCGACGTATCGGTGTACGTCGCGCGGACGAGATAATGGCCGCCCTCCGTAATTTCCGCCTGCGTGACGGTCCGGGTAAGGCCATCTCCCGGGACGCCGAAGGCTTCGAGCCGGACGATCCCGAAATCCCGCTGGACTCCGTCCGCACCATAGACATCGAGGTACAGCGCGGCCTGACCGTCCACCCCGCCTTCCACGGGACGGACATGGACCGCGCCGCCGGTCGCCAATGCGTCCCGGGCGGCGAGGGCGATCTCTTCGGCATCGTCCACGGATGCCAGATCGTCCCACGAAATCGGCATGCGGCCGGTGACAGGTTCAGCCGTGGCGCTGAATTGCTGGTAGAAATCCCCGTCTTCGTTCACGTAATCGTCCGTGTTCCAATAGACGACATATCCGCCATCCGGCAGCACCCGGAAAAAGCGCGGCGAATGCCCGGCAAAGCCTCCATCGTCGATGGCCGCGCGCCCGACGAGACCGGCCGATCCGTCGAAAACGGTGACGCTGATCGAATCGTAGTCGAAGGCGTACGAAAATCTGAAGGGAAGGACGAACCCTCCGGAATCGGTCCGGATTGCGTCCAGTTGTCTTCCCGAGATATCGGTGACCAAAGGTCCGGTCAGACCGCGCGACGGGTCGTATATGCCGAGTTGCCCGGTCTCGTATGTCGGATCCGGGGTTTCATCTCGGCTCTGGATCAGGAAGCGTCCGTCGCTCAGGGCTTCGAGGTTGATCAGGTCGGTGTTGTAGAGCCAATCGGCGCCGTAATGGTAGAGCGCCAGCGTTTCCAGACCGGGATCGGTGCCGAAGCGGTCGAAGGTATTGACGAAGATCAATTGCCTGCCGTCGACATGATCGCTGTTCCAGGCGATCGCGTATTCCCCGAACATCAGGTTTTCGATCGTTCCGTTGATCTGCCGGCCGCGCGCGATGCTGTGGACCAGAAAGGACGATCCCGTTGCGATAGGTGCCGACATCCCGGAATTCCTTCATGAAATTTCTTGTATGCAAGGGGCGGTGGTTATCCGCAACGGTCGAATGCTACCCCGTTCCCCGCCTTGCGTCGACCGTTGCGACCCTTTTCCGCGCGCGCCGAAAGCGCCGGGCCGGGATTGCCCGGAGGGCCGGCACCGAACCCGTCGCGGTTCAGAATAGCAGGTTGCGGATGGCGACGAAGATGAAGTAGTTGCACACCAGTCCCAACACCGCGAAGGGCAGGATCCACCATCCGGAGACTGCTCCGGTTTCTTCGCAAGGGTCTTCGTGACACAGGTCGGCATCGTCGACCCGGTACGGTTGTTCTCCGGTTCTCTCGTTGTCTGTTTCCGGTTCCGACTCGCGGCTTCGTCGAGCCGCCTGTTCCAGCGGGTGTCTCTTCAGGAGTTCGATCACACCGGCCTCTTCTCATTGGGTATTTCCATGAACTCCCGTTAGGTGATTCTCGCAGGGATATTCAACCAGAAGTTGTTAATGCGGCAAGGATCCGCCGAAAGCTGTTTCCTCTCAATGGGTTCTCGGTTGCGCGCCGGTCGTCGGGACCGGTGCAATGGCCATGTCCGAGCGGGACAAGGCGGGGGCGGTCCGGGCTTGGGCCGCCGCCTGCGGGGCAGGTCGGGCGGGCAGGTCCGCCGGGGATCGACGTTTCAGGCGATGAAATCCGCCGGGATGGCGCCGGTGAGGCCGGGCAGCACATGCGCGTCCATCGGAAAGACGTGGCGCGGGGTTCCGGCGGCGGCCCAGATCGTGTCGAATTCGAGCAGGCGCGGGTCGATCCAGGCGCGGATCGGCGACAGGTGGCCCACCGGTGCGACGCCGCCGATGGCGAATCCGGTCTGGGCGCGGATCAGCGCGGCATCGGCCTTGCCGAGCGGTTCCCCCGCCAGCGCCGAGGCCTTGCCGGCATCCACGCGGTTGCCCCCGGCGGTCAGGAAAAGCACCGCCTCGCCGCTGGTTTCGGCGCGGAAGATGATCGACTTGGCGATCTGGTCGAGGGCGCAGCCGACGCTGTCGGCGGCCTCCTGCGCGGTGCGCGCCTGGCCGACTTCGCGGATGTCGGCGGGGATGCCGGCGTCGATGAGGGCCGCGCGGACGCGGGCGAGGCTCTTGCTCATGGGTCTGCTCCTGTCTCGGCGGCAGGTAATCGCGGCGGGGCGGGCAGGGCAAGCCGGGCGTTGCACATTTCTTCGGCGCATGACCATCTTGGGGCATGGACATGACTGACCGCATCACCCGCCTTCCCACCGCCTTCGAAGCCGAACTCGGCGCGGAGGCCCGCGATGCCGTGCCGGGGGCCGGGGGCGCGATGCGCGATCTGCTGATGGGGGCGGGCGGGTCGAGCCCCTATCTCAAGGGGCTCATCCTGCGCGAGGCGGGCTGGCTGGAAGTGGCCGCCGCCGATCCCGAGGCGGCGCTGGAGGCGATCCTCGCGCAGCCTCCCGGCGAAGAGGTCGGGGTGACGCTGCGCCGGGCCAAGCGGCGGGTGGCGCTGCTGACCGGGCTTGCCGATCTCGGCGGGGTCTGGTGCCTCGAAGAGGTGACGGGCGCGCTCACCCGCTTTGCCGACCGCGCCGTGCAACTGGCGCTGGAAGAGGCCATCACCCGCGAGATCAAGCGCGGCAAGCTGCCCGGCGCGACCGAGGCGGACATCCCCGCGGCCGGGGGCATGGTGGTGCTGGCGATGGGCAAGATGGGCGCGGGGGAGCTCAACTATTCCTCCGACATCGACCTGATCTGCCTCTTCGACGAGACGCGCTTCCCGCGCGACGATTTCCACGATGCGCGCGCCTCCTTCGTGCGCGCGACCCGGCGCATGGCGGCGACGCTCTCCGACCTGACGGGCGAGGGCTATGTCTTTCGCACCGACCTGCGGCTGCGCCCCGATCCCGCGGTGACGCCGGTCTGCATCGCGATGGAGGCGGCGGAGCGCTACTACGAATCGCTGGGCCGGGCCTGGGAACGGGCGGCCTTCGTCAAGGCGCGGGCCTGCGCGGGCGACATCGCGGCGGGCGAGAGGTTCCTCGAGTCGCTGCGTCCCTTCGTCTGGCGGCGTCACCTCGATTTCGCGGCGATCCAGGATGCCCATGACATGCGGCTGCGCTACCGCGATGCCAAGGGGCTGGGAGGTCCGATCACGCTGGCGGGGCACGACATGAAGCTCGGGCGCGGCGGTATCCGCGAGATCGAGTTCTTCACCCAGACCCGCCAGATCATCGCCGGCGGGCGCGACCCGGATCTGCGGGTGCGCGGCACGGTGGACGGGCTGCGGGTGCTGTCGCGCAAGGGCTGGATCCCCGGCGACGTGAGCGAGACGCTGGTGACCGACTACCGCGCCCATCGCGAGGTCGAGCATCGGGTGCAGATGATCCACGACGCCCAGACCCACGCCCTGCCGGGCTCGGCCGAGGGCTTTGCCCGGCTCGCGGCGCTGATGGGGCGCGAGGTGCCGTCGCTCAAGGCGGAGCTGACGGCGCGGCTCGAAGAGGTTCACGGGCTGACCGAGGGCTTTTTCGCCCCGGAGGCGCGGGCCGCCGCGTCGCGCAGCGATGTGCCCGAAGAACTGGCCTGCAGCGAGGTGGTGGCGCGCTGGCCGCGTTACCCGGCGCTGCGTTCGGACCGGGCGCTGGCGATCTTCAAGCGGCTCAAGCCCGAGATCCTGAGCCGCATCGCCGAGGCGACCCGCCCCGAGGAGGCGCTGTCGGCCTTCGACGGCTTTCTTGCCGGTCTGCCCGCCGGGGTGCAGGTGTTTTCGCTGTTCGAGGCCAATCCGCACCTGGTGGACCTGCTCGCCGACATCGTGTCGATCTCGCCGGATCTGGCGCGGCACCTGTCGCGCAACGCCCATGTCTTCGACGCGGTGATCGGGGGGGATTTCTTCAGCCCCTGGCCGGGAGTCGCGGCGCTGACCTCTGAACTGTCCGAAGTGCTCGCGCGGGAGCCCGATTACGAGCGCCGCCTCGACATGGCGCGGCGCTGGTCGAAGGAATGGCATTTCCGCATCGGGGTGCACCTGCTGCGCGCGCTGTCCGAACCCGAGGAGGCGGCGTCGCAATATGCCGACCTGGCGCGGGCCTGCCTGGCGGCGATCCTGCCCGTGGTGCAGGAGGAATTCGCCCGCAAGCACGGCGCGGCGCCGGGGCGCGGCGCGGTGGTGGTGGGCATGGGATCGCTCGGGGCGGGGCGGCTCAACGCGGCCTCCGATCTCGACCTGATCGTGATCTATGACCCGGACGGTGTCGAGACCTCGGAGGGGCGCCGACCGCTGCCCTCGCGCACCTACTATGCCCGGCTGACGCAGGCGCTGGTCACCGCGATGACCGCCCCCACCGCCGAGGGGCGGCTCTACGAGGTCGACATGCGGCTGCGCCCCTCGGGCAACCAGGGGCCGGTGGCGACCTCGCTCGCCGCCTTCACCACCTACCAGCGCGAAGAGGCCTGGGTCTGGGAGCATCTGGCGCTGACGCGGGCGCGGGTGGCGGCGGGGCCTGCCGCGCTCGCCGCCGAGGTCGAGGCCTTCCGGACGGAGGTGCTGGCCGCGCCGCGCGATCGCGACGAGGTGCTGAAGGAGCTTGCCACCATGCGCGGCCGCATCGCCGCGGCCAAGGGCAAGGGCGCGTTCTGGGATGCCAAGATCGGGCCGGGATGGATGCAGGACATCGAGCTGGTCAGCCAGGCCGGGGCGCTGCTCTCGGGGCGGGCGTCGCGGCAGGTGGCTGCGGGGCTGGCCTCGGCCGCGGCCTGCGGCTGGCTCGGCAAGGCGGACGCGGATCACCTCGCGGCCACCTACCGGCTGTGCCAGAGCCTGCAGATCGGCGCGCGGCTGGTGACGCAGGGCGCGCCCGATCCCGATACGCTCGGGGCGGGGGGGCTGGCGTTTCTCTGCCGGATCACCGGATGCGAAAGCCTTGACGCGCTGCGGGAGCGGCTGGAAAAGATGACCGGAACGGCGGCCGGGATCATCGCGGCCGCCCTGCCGGAGGGTTGAGGATGAGGAAAGGCGACGACATGGACCCCAAGGGACTGATCCGGGAGGCCTACCGCATGGACGGGCTGGGCGACGCGGAATGCCGGTCGATCTTTCTCGACTGGGCGCTGTCGATGCCGGAAGAGGTCGATGCCCGCGCGGCGATGGCCGCGCTGCTGGAACGGCACGGCGGCGACGGCCACCCGATGACCGCGGTGCTGCGCGAGGGGCTCAGCGCGCCGGTGCCGGCACGGCGCCGGGGCGGGCGCGGCGCGCGGCGCCAATAGCACATCGCGCGCCGCCGTCTGCACGGGGCGCGCGATCGATCCTTCGCTGAAAACCGCGACCGGCGTCAGGAACGGGGCAGGGCGGCGGCTTCGGCGGCGAGGGCGGTGATGCCCTCCCAGTCGCCCGCGAGGACCATGTCCTTCGGCGCGACCCAGCTTCCGCCGCAGCAGATCACGTTCGACAGCCCCAGGTAGTCCCGCGCGTTCTTCATGCTCACGCCGCCGGTGGGGCAGAACCGCACCTGCGGGATCGGCGCACCGATGGCCTTGAGCGCCGCGGCGCCGCCATTGGCTTCCGCCGGAAAGAATTTCTGCACCGTGTAGCCGCGTTCGAGCAGGGCCATCGCCTCGGAGGCGGTGGCGGTGCCGGGAAGCAGCGGCAGGTCGGCCTCTTCGCAGGCGGACAGGATGCGGTCGGTCGCCCCGGGCGAGACGCCGAATTTCGCGCCGGCATCCACCGCGGCCTTCACGTCGGCCGGGGTCAGCAGGGTCCCGGCGCCGACGACGCCGCCTTCGACGGTGGCCATCTCGCGGATGACGTCGAGCGCGGCGGGGGTGCGCAGCGTCACCTCGAGCACCGGCAGCCCGCCCTTGACCAGCGCCCGCGCGAGCGGGGCGGCATGGGCGGCGTCATCGACCACGAGGACCGGAATGATCGGCGCGAGTCGGCAGAGCTTTTCGGAGGCGATGCTGGCGGCTTCGGGTGTCATGGTATCGGGCCTTTTGGTGTTGGGAGGTCGGTATTTGCGTATTTCAAACAAGAAGAAGGTGCCAGAGGGTTCAGACCACCACCGCCGCGCCGTCCGAGGCGAGGCCGACGTTGCGGCGGAAGGCTTCGAACAGCTCCCGCCCGACGCCGTGGCCGTTGCCGGAGAGGTCCGCGCTCACCGCGCTGCGGTCGTCGAAATCCGGGGCGAGGCAGGAGATCGTGCCGGCGACGGCGTCGACGCGGATGAGGTCGCCGTCGCGGACCCGGGCGAGGGGGCCGCCGTTCGCCGCCTCCGGGCAGACGTGGATCGCCGCCGGAACCTTGCCGGAGGCGCCGGACATGCGGCCGTCGGTCACCAGCGCCACCCTGAGGCCGCGGTCCTGCAGCACCGCCAGCGTCGGGGTCAGGCTGTGCAGTTCCGGCATGCCGTTGGAACTCGGCCCCTGGAAGCGGACCACGACCACGGTGTCGGAGGTGAATTCCCCGGCGCGGAAGGCGGTCTTGACCGACTCCTGGTCGTGGAAGACGCGGGCCGGGGCCTCGATCACGTGGCGTTCGGGATCGACGGCCGAGATCTTCATGATGCCGTGGCCGAGATTGCCGTCGAGCTGTTTCAGCCCGCCGGTCTTCTGGAACGGGTCCGAGGCGGGGCGCAGGATCTTGTCGTTCCGGCTCTGGCGCTCGGCGTCGACATAGGTGACGGCCCCGTCCCTGAGCTTGGGTTCCCGGGTGTAGAGCGACAGCCCGTCGCCGGCGACGGTGGTGACATCCTCGTGCAGCAGCCCGGCGTCGAGCAGTTCGGCGATCATGTATTGCAGCCCGCCCGCCGCGTGGAAGTGGTTCACGTCCGCCAGCCCGTTCGGATAGACCTTGGCCATCAGCGGCACAACGTCCGAGAGCGCGTCGAAATCCTCGAGCGTGAGCGCGATGCCGGCGGCGCGCGCCATGGCGGGCATGTGCAGCACCAGGTTGGTCGAGCCGCCCGTCGCCATCAGCCCGACGACGCCGTTCACGAAGGCCTTGGCGTCGAGGACGTCGCAGACCGGGCGGTAGTCGTTGCCGAGATTGGTGATCTCCAGCGCCCGTTCCGCCCCCGCGACCGTCAGCGCCTCGCGCAGCGGCGTGTTGGGATTGACGAAGGAGGCGCCCGGCAGGTGCAGGCCCATGAACTCCATCAGCATCTGATTGGTGTTCGCGGTGCCGTAGAAGGTGCAGGTGCCCGGACCGTGGTAGGAGGCCATCTCGGCCTTCATCAACTCCTCGCGGCCGACTTCGCCGGTGGCGAACTTCTGGCGCACCTTGGATTTCTCGTCGTTGGGCAGGCCCGAGGGCATCGGACCCGCGGGCAGGAAGATGCCGGGGATGTAGCCGAAGGTGGCCGCCGCGATCACCAGCCCCGGCACGATCTTGTCGCAGACCCCGAGGTAGACCGCCGCGTCGAAGACGTTGTGCGACAGCGACACCCCCGCCGCCAGCGCGATCACGTCGCGCGAGAACAGCGACAGTTCCATCCCCGCCTGGCCCTGCGTGACCCCGTCGCACATCGCCGGCACGCCGCCCGCCACCTGCGCCGTGCCGCCCGCCGCGCGGGCCGCCCTGCGGATGATGTCGGGAAAGCGTTCGAACGGCTGATGGGCAGAGAGCATGTCGTTGTAGGCCGTCACGATCCCGAGGTTGGGAACCCGGCCCGCCGCCAGCGCCTCCTTGTCGGCGTCCATCGCCGCATAGGCATGGGCCTGGTTGCCGCAGGTCAGGTGGGCGCGGCGGGGGCCTTCCTCGGCGGCACGGCGCATGCGGTCCATGTAGGTGCTGCGCATCTCTTGCGACCGGGTCTCGATGGACTCGGTGACGCGGGCGATCGTGGCATTGAGCGGCATGGGCTGGCTCCCTCTCGGTGTCATGGGCTGACGGGACAGGCGGTTGGTCGGTATCTAGCGCAGTTAGCGCTAACGGTAAAGCGGCAAGGAAAAACGACGGGTCGGGAGCCGTTTCCGGCCCGGAAACACGGTGACCATCAGGAAGAAACACTGATTTTGCCACAAACCTGACCGATTCAGCCTGCTCTATCAACCGTGACGAGGGCCGCCGGAGAGCGGCCGGGGATTGAGGACGATGAGATGACCAGGATTGCACGCGCAATGATCGTTTTCGGCGCACTCGGCCTGTCGGCCTGCACCGGGCTGGACGCGGTCAGCCGAAACGCCCCCTACGAGACGCTGCCGGACACGCTGCCCGCGGCGCCCGCCGGCTATCAGACCGTCGCCTATCCCGGCGCCTTTCCGGAGGCCGATCTGCCGCCGGCGCCGGAAAGGGCCGCGCCCGCGACGCTCGACTACCGGATCGGCCGCGTGACCTTCGTCAGCCCCGAGGGTCTCGCCGTGTCGGAGGCCAATCTCTATTACCCGGTCGCGGACATCGTCTGGCGCGGAGACCCGCTCGGCGATCGTCCGGCACAGGTCGGCGCGATCTTCCGCGAGGCGGTGAAGCGCGCGCGTCCGCATGTGCAGGGCACGCGGACGGTGGACGTGGAAATCACCCTGCGCCGATTCCATTCGGTCACCGAAAAGACCCGCTACACCGTCGGCGGCGTGCATTCGATCGACTTCGACCTGATTCTGCGCGATCCGGCCACCGGCCGGGCGATGGGCGGCGTCGGCCGCACCATCAAGGCCGATCTCGACGCCTACGGCGGCAAGCGGGCGATGGCCGCGGATGCGCAGGGACTGACCATGAAAGAGCGCATCATCCGGCATCTTCAGACGGTTTTCACCGCCGAACTGACCCATCCGGACGGTTTCATCGCGGCGCAGAAGGCGCTGGACCGCGCCATCGACCAGATTTGATTTCCGCGCTTCCCTCGGGCGCGGGGCACGGGGTATAGGAGCGACATGAATGTCGCCCCTCTGCCTGTCATCCGCCTGAAACCCAATGCCAACGCCCGCGCCCTGCGGCGCGGCTACCCTTGGGTCTATTCCAACGAACTGGTCCTCGACCGGCGCACCAAGGCGCTCGCGCCGGGGACGGTCGCGCTGCTCGAGGACAACGAGCGCACGCCGCTGGGCCTCGTCGGGTTCAACGGTGCCTCCAAGATCGCCGGGCGGATGCTCGACCGCGACATCGAGGCGGTGATCGGGCGCGACTGGCTGGCGGCCAGGCTGGCCCGCGCCCTCGCCCTGCGCGAGACGCTGTTCGCGACTCCCTTCTACCGGCTGGTCCATGCCGAGGCCGACGGGCTGCCGGGGGTCATCATCGACCGCTTCGGCGACACCGCGGTGGTGCAGGCCAACGCCGCCTGGGCCGATGTGCTGATCGACGATCTCGCCGCGGCGCTGGCCGAGGTCGCGGGCATCGCCAACGTGCTCAAGAACGCCGGATCGCGGGGCCGGGCGCTGGAAGGGCTCGACGCAGTTGACGCGGTGCTGCTGGGTGCCGCGCCCGAGGCACCTGTGCCGGTCGAGATGAACGGCGCGATCTACATGGCCGACCTCACCGGCGGGCAGAAGACCGGGTTGTTCTACGACCAGCGCCCGAACCACGCCTTTGCCGCGCGGCTCGCGCCGGGGCGGCGGGTGCTGGACGTCTTCTCGCACGTGGGCGGCTTCGCGCTGGCGGCGCTGGCGGGCGGCGCGGTGTCGGCGCTTGCCGTCGACGGCTCCGCCCCGGCGCTGGCCCTGGCCGAGGAGGGCGCATCGCGCATGGGGGCGGACGACCGTTTCGCCACCCGTCAGGGCGACGCCTTCGAGGTGCTGACCGCGCTCGCGGAAGAAGAGGACCGCTACGGCCTGGTGATCTGCGATCCGCCCGCCTTCGCGCCGTCCAAACCGGCGCTCGAAGCGGGGTTGCGGGCCTACGAACGGGTGGCGCGTCTGTCGGCCGGGCTGGTGGAGGAGGGCGGCTATCTCGTGCTCTGCTCCTGTTCCCACGCGGCGGATCTCGGGGCCTTCACCGGCGCCTGCCTGCGCGGGATCGGGCGGGCCGGACGGCGGGCGCAGCTGATCAATACCGGCTTTGCCGGGCCGGACCATCCGCTGCTGCCGCAACTGGCCGAGTCGGGCTATCTCAAGGCGCTGGTCTTCCGGCTGTGAAGGCGCTTCTCGACACCTGCGTGATCTACCCCACGGTGATGCGCGAGGTGTTGCTGGGCTGCGCCGGGGCCGGCCTGTTCACCCCGCTCTGGTCGGCGCGCATCCTCGAGGAATGGGCGCTGGCCGCGCGCAAGCTCGGGCCCATGGGCGAGGCGCAGGCGCGCGGCGAGATCGCGCAGGTGCGCGCCGCCTGGCCCCGCGCCGAGGTGGTCTGGGCGCCCTCGCTCGAAGCGCGGCTGTGGTTGCCGGATGCCGCGGACCAGCATGTTCTGGCCGCGGCGATCGCGGGCAGCGCCGATCTGATCGTGACCGAGAACGCCAAGGATTTCCCGCGCGGCATCCTCGCCGAGGAAGGGCTGAGCCGCGTCGATGCGGACGGCTTCCTGCGCGGCCTGCACGAGGCGAACCCCGGCGTGGTGGGAGATGTCTGCGCGGCGGTCCTGGCCGAGGCGCGGCGTCTGTCCGGCGAGGACTGGACGCTGCGGGCGCTGATGAAGAAGGCGCGACTTCCGCGCCTGGGCAAGGCGCTTGAGGCGCGGGCCGCGGGGGCGCTGCCCCCAAGCGCGCCGGGGCGCGCTTTCCCCCGGGATATTTGACGGCCAGAAGAAGCCCTGCGGGTTGCGGGGGGCGGTGCTTCTTGCTAGGCGGTTCGGGTAATCCGATGGTTTCCATCGGGAAAGGCAGCGAGGCAGGATTGGGCGCACCGGTTCCACGGCTGGAGATCCGCAACCTCGTCCGCCGGTTCGAGGGCCGGGCGGTCGTGGACGATGTGTCGCTGACCATCGCGCCGGGGCATGTGACCTGTCTGCTGGGCCCGTCGGGCTGCGGCAAGTCGACGACGCTGCGGATGATCGCCGGGGTCGACATGCAGGATGCGGGCACGATCCATGTCGACGGGCATCTGATCTGCGACACCGTGTTCCGGGTCCCGCCCGAGCGGCGCAAGATCGGGCTGATGTTCCAGGATTTCGCGCTGTTTCCGCACCTGTCGGTGGCAGACAACGTGGCCTTCGGGTTGACCGGAACGCGCGCGGAAAAGCGCGGGCGCGCCGGGGAACTGCTGGAGCGGGTCGGGCTGTCGCATTTCATCGACGAATTCCCGCATCAGCTTTCCGGGGGAGAGCAGCAGCGCGTGGCGCTGGCGCGGGCCCTGGCGCCGCGTCCGCGGATCATGCTCATGGACGAGCCGTTCTCCGGCCTCGACAACCGCTTGCGCGACGGCATCCGCGACGAGACGCTGGCGGTGCTGAAGGAAGAGGGCGCCTCGGTCCTGCTGGTGACGCATGAGCCGGAAGAGGCGATGCGCATGGCCGACGAGATCGCGCTGATGCGCGACGGACGGATCGTGCAGCGCGGTGCGCCCTACAACATCTACAATGCGCCAGTGGACAAGGCCGCCGTGGGCTTTTTCAGCGATATCAACACGCTGCGGGGCAAGGTTCGCGGGGCGCTGACCGAAACGCCCTTCGGCCAGTTCCTCGCGCCCGGTCTGCCGGACGGGGCGGAGGTCGACATCGTGTTCCGCCCGCAGCACGTGGGCATTGACTTTGACCGCGGCGGGCGCGGACCCAACCCCACGGCGCTTGCCGGGACCCCGGCGCGCGGCGTGGTGGAGCGGGCGCGCTTCATGGGATCGGAAAGCCTGGTGGAATTCCGCATGGATTTTCACGGCGAGCTCATCAAGGCGACGGTGCCCAACGTGTTCCTGCCCAAGGTCGGCACGCCGATGTGGCTGACGGTGCGTCGAGATCGGTGTTTCGTGTTTCCGGTCAAAGGATAAGCAGGCGATCTTCGCGCATCACGCGAGGATGGCGAGCGAGAAGAGCGACAGGGTCGAGGTCCAGATGATCACCGGCGCGATGGCATCGGTGCGCACGCCGTGCAGCATGGCGAGGGCAAAGGCCATGGCGCCCGAGGGCCCCGCCGCGTTCAGCACGAAGAGGTCGAACCAGTCTCCGCCGACCCCGGCCATCGAGAGCGACCCCCAGACCAGCGCCGGGAAGGCGAGCAGTTTCAGCCCGGCGATCCCCGCCACCACCGGCGAGGGCATCAGCCGCTGCCCCGAAAGGATCACCCCCAGCGCGAACAGCGTCAGCGGCGCGGCGCCGGCGCCGGCGAAATGCATGGCGGTGAGGATCGGTTCGGGCACCGGGACGCGGGACAGGTTCACCACCACTCCGAGCACGATGGAGATCAGGATCGGGTTGGTCCCGATGCGCTTGATCGCGCCCGATACCCCGGCCGAGGGGTTGGTGATGAGATCGGTCGTGATGATGAAGAAGGCGAAGCTGGCCGAGGCGTCCCAGGCGACGATGGCGGTGATCGGCAGCGCCGCCGCCTCGCCGTAGATCAGGAAGGAGATCGGCCAGATGTAGAGCAGCGAATTGACGAAGACCACCGCCATGGCCAGGAGCCAGGCCTCGGCCTTTTCGCGCGCGAAGACCAGCCGCGCGACGACATAGGCAATGAGGAAGGAGGCAACCTCGCACAGGATGTAGAGGCCGAGCGCGTCGAGGTGGAATTCGTGGAACGGCACCGAGGCGATCAGCGGAAAGATCAGCGCCGGTTGCAGCAGCAGGAAGGCGACGCGGTTCACCGCCCCGGCCTCCTGTCGGGTGAACAGCCCGCGCCAGCCCAGCAGGTAGCCGAGTGCCAGCATCGAAAAGACCGGCAGGATGTTGTGCGTGAGAACGTGGAGCATTTGGGCCGAATTGGTCAGAAAAGCAGACCGGTGCAACCTGCGCAGGAAAGCGCCCGGGGGTCAAGCAGATCGGCGGCACGGCTGTCTCCTGCCGGAAACCGGCAGGAGAGGCGGGCGGACGAAGGGCGCGCGCGACCGTGCGGGCTGCCTTGGGCGACCCCTCCGGACCGCGGGCGGCGCGATGGGTCCGAAGCGCCGAGGGACGGATTTCCGGGACGGTCCTCCGCCCGGCGCGCGCGCCGGGCCCTAGCGCCCCTGGCGGCGCGCCATGAAGGCGAGGCGTTCGAACAGGTGCACGTCCTGTTCGTTCTTGAGCAGCGCGCCGTGCAGCTTGGGCAGGGCGTTGGCGCCGTCCTTCTTCAGGTCCTCGGCATCCATGTCCTCGGCCAGCAGCAGTTTCAGCCAGTCGAGCACCTCGGAGGTCGAGGGCTTCTTCTTCAGGCCCGGCTGCTCGCGCAGTTCGTAGAACTGCGTCAGCGCGGCGGTCAGCAGGGCGGGCTTGATCCCGGGGTGATGCACCTCGACGATCTTGCGCAGCGTGTCGTGCTCGGGAAACTTGATGTAGTGAAAGAAGCAGCGGCGCAGGAAGGCGTCCGGCAGTTCCTTTTCGTTGTTCGAGGTGATGATGACGATGGGGCGGACCTGCGCCCGGACCGTTTCGCCGGTCTCGTAGACGTGGAATTCCATCTTGTCGAGTTCCTGGAGCAGGTCGTTCGGAAACTCGATGTCCGCCTTGTCGATCTCGTCGATCAGCAGGACCAGCTTGGAACCCGCCTCGAAGGCCTGCCAGAGCTTGCCCTTGCGGATGTAATTGGCCACGTCGTGCACGCGCTCGTCGCCGAGCTGGCTGTCGCGCAAGCGGCTCACCGCATCGTATTCGTACAGGCCCTGCTGGGCGCGTGTGGTCGACTTGATGTTCCATTCGATCATCGGCAGGCCGAGCGCCGAGGCCACCTGGCGGGCCAGTTCGGTCTTGCCCGTGCCGGGTTCGCCCTTGACCAGCAGCGGCCGCTCGAGCGTGATCGCGGCGTTGACCGCCATCGTCAGATCGTCGGTGGAAACATAATCTTCGGTGCCGTCGAACCGCATGGACATCCCCTTCTGGCGCACACCCCCGAGGGGTAAAGACGCGCGTCGCGGTTTGCAAGCATCGCTCCGTCCCGCTCCGGGCGCAATCGGCGCGCGGTCTGGGATCGAAAAACCGGCGCGTGCTGCCGGAATTGCGGGCAGTCGCGAAATTGCAATCCGCTTTCGGCCGCGCGCGCCCTCCCGAAGGCGGCGGGCAGGCGGGGCGGGCCGTGTTGCGCAGCACCCGGCGCCCGGCGGAGGGGGCCGGAAAACGCCGCTCCGGCCCGACGGTCACTTCATGAGCGCAGGCCGCAAAATTGCCGTTGTTCCATACTATTGTGTAGTGACAACCCCGGGGGCTTGGGATAGACGCTCCCACGCAGGGGTGCCAGGCCCGAAGCGGGGTCAAACCAAGGCTGAGGCTGGCTTTTCAGAGGGAGCAGAAATGAAGCCCGAGACCTTCCTTTCCGACGACTATCGGCCCGCCGAGGGCGAGCCGTTCATGAATGACCGCCAGCTTGAATATTTCCGCCGCAAGCTGATCGCATGGAAAAACGACATCCTCGCCGAAAGCCGCGACACCATCGAGGCGCTGCAGGATTCGACCCGCAATATCCCCGACGTGACCGACCGCGCGAGCGAGGAAACCGACCGCGCGCTGGAACTTCGCACGCGGGATCGTCAGCGCAAGCTGGTCTCCAAGATCGACGCCGCCCTGCGCCGCATCGACGATGGCGAATACGGCTATTGCGAAGTGACGGGAGAGCCGATCTCGCTCAAGCGGCTGGATGCGCGTCCCATCGCGACCATGAGCCTGGAGGCGCAGGAGCGTCACGAACGGCGCGAAAAGGTTCACCGCGACGACTGAGCCGGGTTCGGCCTGATCGTGGAACGGATTTGAAGCGCCGGGGCGAAGGCTCCGGCGTTTCCTCGTGAAGAGGGGGCAGGGCATGGCGCTGGACGGACGCGGCATCACGGTTCTGGGCGGAGGGATCGGCGGGCTGGCGGTGGCGCTGGCGCTGCGGGCGCGCGGGGCCGACGTGATCGTGCTGGAACAGGCCGAGGCGCTGACCGAGGTCGGGGCCGGGCTCCAGATCAGCCCCAACGGCTTTCGCGTGATCGAGGCGCTGGGGCTGGCGCAGGCGCTGGCCGCGCGGGCGTGCCGGGCGCGGGCGGTGTCGCTGCGCGATCACCGGCGCGGCTCCGAGGTGCTGCGGCTGGACCTTGCACGGCTGCCCGCCGACCAGGGCTATTTCTTCGTGCACCGGGCGGATCTGGTGGATCTGCTGGCCACGGCCGCGCGCGCCGCCGGCATCCAGGTGCGCCTGCTCCAGCGCGCGGCAAAGGTCGTGCCGGGCGCGCGCCCGGTGGTCGAGATGGCCAACGGCGACCGGCTCGAGTCGGAGATCCTCATCGGGGCGGACGGGTTGCAATCGGTGGCGCGGCTGGCGCTGAACGGGGTCATCGCGCCGTTCTTCACCCGGCAGGTGGCGTGGCGCGCCGTGGTCCCCAACCTTGTCGGCCACCCGCCCGAGGCGCGCGTCCACATGGGGCCCGGTCGCCACGTGGTCAGCTATCCGCTGCGCGACGGCAGGATGGTCAACCTCGTCGCCGCCGAGGAGCGCGGCCGCTGGACCGCCGAGGGCTGGCACCTTCGCGACGATGCGGCGAACCTGCGGGCGGCCTTTGCCGGGTTCGGCGGCGACACCGCGACCCTGCTCGGCGCGGTCGAGGCGCCCGGTCTCTGGGGGCTCTACCGTCACCCGGTCGCGCGGCGCTGGCACGGCGGCGGGGTGGCGCTGCTGGGCGACGCGGCGCATCCGACGCTGCCCTTCATGGCGCAGGGTGCGAACATGGCGCTGGAGGATGCCTGGGCGCTTGCCGCCTGCCTCGACTCCGGCACCGGAGAGGGTGCGTTCGAGCGCTACCAGGCCCTGCGGCGCGACCGCTGCGTGAAGGTGGTCGAGGCGGCCGACGGAAATGCCTGGAAATACCACCTGCGCAACCCGCTGCTGCGCGGCGCGGCGCACCTGGCGCTCGGCCTTGCGGGCCGGGTGGTGCCGGGGAGGATGCTGCGCCAGTTCGACTGGATCTACGGATACGACGTGACCAAGGCGGTGCGCGGCTGAGACCGTCCGGGACGAGGGGGCCGGAGGCCGGGGCGACCGCTAGCCAGCGGGGACCCCGCGTCGAGGCCCCCCGGACACGACAAGGCGCGCCCCCCGCGAGGGAGGGCGCGCCCCGATCCGGCGACGGGCGATGCCGTCGGGTGTGGCGTCAGCCGTCGAAATCGACCTCTTCCATCAGCCGCAGCGCATCGCCGCGCAGCGCGGCGAGGGTCATGAGGTTGACGTCGTCCGCGGTGAAGCTGCCCCAGCCCTTGACCAGGTCGTCGGCCTCGGTGCCCGGCGCGATCGGGTATTCGTAGTTGGCGTGGGCATAGACTTCCTGCGCCTCGGGCGTGGTGAGGAATTCCATCATCTTCAGCGCGTTTTCGCGGTTCGGCGCGGCCTTGGTCATCGCGACGCCGGAGATGTTCACATGGGTGCCGCCGCCTTCGAAGACCGGGAACAGCACGTTGACCGAATTGGCCCACTCCACCTGCTCGGGGTCGTTCAGCATCTGGCCCATGTAATAGGTGTTGCCGAGCGAGATGTCGCATTCGCCGGCCCAGATCGCCTTGACCTGCGCGCGGTCGTTGCCCTGCGGCTTGCGGGCGAGGTTGTTCTTGAGCCCCTCGATCCAGGTCTTGGCATACTCTTCGCCGTGGTGATGGATCATCGCCGTCACCAGCGCGATGTTGTAGTCGTGCATGCCCGAGCGGGAGCAGATCCGGCCTTCCCACTTGGGATCGGCAAGATCCTCGTAGGTGGTGATCTCGGACGGATCGACGCGATCCTTGCTCGCATAGACGATGCGCGCGCGGGTGGTCAGGCCGAACCACTGGCCGTCCGGGTCGCGGTACTGCGCGGGCACGTTGGCTTCGAGCACGTCGCTCTGCACCGGCTGGGTCACGCCCGCGTCGACGGCGGAGGCGAGGCGCGAGATATCCACGGTGAAGATCAGGTCGGCGGGCGAGCGGTCGCCCTCGGCCACGAGCCGTTCTTCGAGACCCTTGTCGATATAGGCAACGTTCACCTCGATCCCAGTCGCCTCGGTGAAGGCGTCGGTCAGCGGCTGGAGCAGTTCGGGCTGACGGTAGGAATAGAGATTCACCTCTTCGGCCAGGGCCGGGGTGGCGAGGGCCACAAGGGCGAGGGCGGTGGTGGTTGTCAGGCGCATGGCGTCGGGTCCTCCGGAAGTTGGCGCAGCGTCGGGGGCGACATAAACCTGACTATTATTCTCGGGTCAATCCCCGAGGGAAAGAATCAGGATTGTTCGCCCCGTTCGCGCCGCTTTGCCGCATCCCAGAGCGCGTCCATCTCGGCCAGGTCGCTGTCCTCGGGGCGGCGTCCGTCCGCGGCCAGCGCCGCCTCGATGGAGCGGAACCGGCGGGTGAACTTGGCATTCGCGCCGCGCAGCGCGGCCTCCGGGTCGATGTCGAGGTGGCGCGCGAGATTGGCCATGACGAAAAGCAGATCGCCGAATTCCTCGGCGCGGTGGTCGGGATCGTCGGCTTCGCGCAGCTCCTGTGCCTCTTCGACGATCTTGTCGATCACCTCGTCCGTCGAGGGCCAGTCGAAACCGACCCGCGCCGCGCGCTTCTGAAGCTTCACCGCCCGCATCAGCGCGGGCAGGCCCATGGCCACGCCGTCCAGCACGCCCCGCTCCGCCCGCGAGGCGCGTTCGGCGGCCTTGATGGTTTCCCAGTCGAGCGTCTGCTGCTCGGCGCTCTTGTCGCGGCTTTCGTCGCCGAAGACATGGGGATGCCGGGCGACCATCTTGTCGGACATGGTGTCGGCCACCTCGTCGAAGGTGAAATACCCGCGTTCGCTGGCCATCTGGGCATGGAAGACGGACTGGAACAGCAGATCGCCCAGCTCGCCCTTGAGCTCGTCCCAGGCCTCGCGCTCGATGGCGTCGGCGACCTCGTAGGCTTCCTCGATCGTGTAGGGGGCGATGGTGGCGAAATCCTGCTCGATGTCCCAGGGACAGCCGGTCCGCGGATCGCGCAGGCGGCGCATGATTTCCAGCAGACGCGGCATGCCGCCGTTTTGATCATGGACCAGATCGTCGCTCATGGACTTCCCCCGATGGTGCTGTATGGGTCTTCCTGCGATATCGCCAGACCGGAGTCCACCCATGCCCATCGTCAACCGCATCGCCGAATTCGGACCCGACATGGCGGCCTGGCGCCAGCATATCCACGCCCACCCCGAACTCTCGCTCGCCTGTCACGACACGGCGGCCTTCGTGGTGGCGAGGCTGAAGGAATTCGGCATTTCGGAAATACACGAAGGCATCGCCACCTCGGGCGTGGTGGCGTTGATCGACGGGCAGGGGCCGGGGCCGGTCACAGGGCTGCGCGCCGACATGGACGCGCTGCCCATCGCCGAAGAGACCGGCGCGCCCTATGCCTCGACCGTGCCGGGGGCGATGCATGCCTGCGGCCATGACGGCCATACGGCAATGCTGCTCGGTGCGGCGCGCTACCTCGCGGAGACGCGGAATTTCTCTGGGCGCGTGGCGCTGATCTTTCAACCGGCCGAGGAAACCATCGGCGGCGGGCGGATCATGGTGGAAGAGGGCATCATGGACCGTTTCGGCATCGAGGAGGTCTACGCCATCCACACCGATCCGGGCGGCGACCTCGGCGTGCTCAGCACGCGCCCGGGGCCGATCATGGCGGCGGTGGACGATTTCGAACTGACCCTGACCGGACGCGGCGGCCATGCCGCCCATCCCGACAGCACCATCGACCCGATCCCCTGCGCCCTTGCCATCGGGCAGGCCTTCCAGACGGTTCCGTCGCGCAATCTCGACCCGCTGAAATCGCTGGTGGTGTCGCTGACCGTGGTGCAGGGCGGGTCCGCCACCAACGTGATCCCGGAAACGGTCTACATGGCCGGCACCGTGCGCAGCTTCGATCCGGAGGTGCGCGACATGGCCGAACGGCGGATCCGCGAGATCGTCGCGGGGCAGGCGGCCAGCTACGGCGTCTCCGCCGATCTCGACTACCAGCGCAACTATCCGCCCACGGTGAACCACGCCGCCCAGACCGGCTTTGCCGTCGAGGTCGCGCGCGAGGTTGCGGCCACGGTCGAGGACGATGTCGAGCCGAGCATGGGCGCGGAGGATTTCTCCTACATGCTCGAGGCGCGCCCCGGTGCCTTCCTCTATCTCGGACAGGGCGAGGGGCCGTCGGTGCATCACCCGAAATTCGACTTCAACGACGCGGCGGCGCCGTTCGGAGCTTCCTTCTTCGCGCGCCTCGTCGAACGTCGTCAGCCCTTGCGGCCCTGAACGGTTTGCGCTCACATGGCGACATACCGTGACAGGAGAGCCGCCCGATGCCGGTCATCAATTCCATCGCCGCCGAGGCAGAACAGATGACGGTCTGGCGCCGTTATCTTCACCAGCATCCCGAACTGATGTTCGACTGCGTGAAGACCGCGGCCTTCGTCGTTGAAAAGCTGCGCTCTTTCGGCATTTCGGAAATACACGAAGGGATCGCGAAAACCGGGGTCGTGGCGATCATCGAGGGCCGCGGGCCGGGGCCGACCATCGGGCTGCGCGCCGACATGGATGCGCTGCCGATGGACGACCTCTCGGGGACGGAGCATGCCTCGACCGTGCCGGGCGTCGCGCATACCTGCGGCCACGACGGCCATACGGTGATGCTGCTCGGGGCGGCGCGCTACCTCGCCGCGACCCGGAATTTCGCCGGCCGCGTGGCGCTGATCTTCCAGCCCGCCGAAGAGGGCGGCGGCGGCGGCAAGGTCATGGTCGAGGAGGGCATGATGGAGCGCTTCGGGATCGAGGAGGTCTACGGCATCCACAACGCGCCCGGCGATCCGGCGGGCCATATCAGGACTGCCCCCGGCGCGCTGATGGCGGCGGCGGACAGCTTCCGGATCGAGATCGCCGGCAAGGGCGGGCACGGCGCCTCGCCGCATCTCGCGGTGGATCCGATCCCGGCGGCCGTGGCGACGGTGCAGGCCCTTCAGACCGTGGTCAGCCGCAACACAGATCCGCTCGACCGGCTGGTGCTTTCGGTGACCGAGATCCACTCCGGCACGGCGCACAACATCATCCCCGGCACCGCCTGGCTGGGCGGCACCGTGCGCAGTTTCCGCCCCGAGGTGCGCAACCTGGCCGAGGAGCGCCTGCGTGACATCGCGACGGCGCAGGCCGAGGTCTTCGGCTGCACCGTGGAGGTGGTCTACGATCGCGGCTATCCGCCCTGCGTCAACCACCCCGAACAGGCGCGCTTTGCCGCCGACGTGGCGCGCGAGGTGGTGGGCGACGACAAGGTCGACGGCAATTGCGACCCGATCATGCCCGCCGAGGATTTCGCCTACATGCTGCAGGCGCGTCCCGGCGCCTACCTGTTCCTGGGGCAGGGCGACACGCCGGTCTGCCACCATCCGGAATACGATTTCAACGATGCCATCGCCCCCATCGGCGCGAGTTTCTTCGCGCGGCTGGTGGAAACCGCGATGCCTCTGGAAAGCTGAGACCCATGGCCCTGGAAGACGCAAAGACCCAGATCGACCACGCCTTCACCCGCACCGACCTGAAGGGGCCGAGCTTCGAGAACGTCTTCGGCGGCGCCGCCTCGTTCCTGCGGCGCAAGTACACCAAGGATCTGACCGGGGTCGACATCGCCATCACCGGGGTGCCCTTCGATCAGGCGGTGACCAACCGCACCGGCACCCGTCTCGGGCCGCGCGCGCTGCGCGAAGCCTCGCTGCTGCAACCCTGCGACGCACCCTATGGCTGGGGCTATGACGTGCTGAGCGAATGCGCCATCGCGGATTACGGCGACCTGGCCTTCGACTATGCCAATGTCGCCGCCTTTCCCGCCACGCTCGAAGCGCATATCGCCGGGATCCTGGCGGCCGGGGCGGCGACGGTGACGCTCGGGGGGGATCACTTCATCACCCTGCCGATCCTGCGCGCCTACGCGGCCCGGTTCGGGCGGCTGAGCGTGATCCAGTTCGACGCCCATACCGACACCTGGGCCGATGACGACATGGCGCGGATCGACCATGGCACCTTCATGTACAAGGCGGTCAAGCTCGGCCTGGTCGACCCGGCGCGGTCGGTGCAGATCGGCATTCGCACCGACAACCCCGATCCGCTGGGCTTTCACATCCTCGATGCGCGCGAGGTGCACCGCATCGGCCCCGAGGCGGTGGCGGTGCGCGCCCGCGAGATCGTCGGTGACGCGCCCTGCTACGTGACCTTCGACATCGACGCGCTCGACCCGGCCTTCGCGCCGGGCACGGGCACGCCGGTCTGGGGCGGGCTGAGCAGCCACCAGGCGGCGGTGATGCTGCGCGGGCTGGCGGGAATCGACCTCAAGGGCGGCGATATCGTCGAGGTGTCGCCCCCCTTCGACCCCACGGGCGCCACGGCCATCGCCGGGGCGCATGTGGCGACGGAACTCCTGTGCCTCTGGGGCTGGACCCGGAGACAGGGCCGGACGGCGGGCTAGGCGAAATCTCGCGGAGGCGCGGTTTGCGCCTTTTCCTGCCGCCGGGAATCGTGTGAACAGGCCCGGACGCCCCTGCGCGGGACGACCGGGCCCGCGCAACCGGGCGCGCCGGGGCCGCGAGGCCGATGCGAAAGGATAGGATCGGTGAGGATGTTCTTCTGGCTAATCGTGCTTGTCGTCGTCGCGGGCCTTGCCTGGATCCGGCTCGCGCCCTCCGATCCGGAGGTGTGGAACGTCGATCCCAAGGTGACGGCGGATCAGGACCTTGCCAGCGGCGTGCGCCGTCGCATTCCCGGTGGCGAGGACAGCTTCGAGGCCCTGCACCGCATCGTGCTGGAAACGCCCCGGACCGAGGTTCTTGCCGGCTCTCCCGGGGACGGGCGCGTGACCTACATCACCCGGTCGCTCTGGATGGGCTTTCCCGACTACACCACGGTGCAGCAGGGTGAAGGGTCGCTCGAGCTCTATGCCCGCCAGCGGTTCGGCACCTCGGACATGGGGGTCAACAAGACCCGCGTCGACGACTGGCTGAGCCGGCTGTCCGCCGCGGCGGAGTGATCCGGACGCCGCGCGCTCAGCCCTTCGGGCGGGCATAGCGCGGAGCGTTTTCCGCAAAGGCGGCCATCTGCTCCGCGAGCGCCTCGCAAAAGGCGGGCCGCCGCGTGGCGCGGGTGACATAGGCATCGAGCACCGGCACCGCTTCGACAAGGCCGCTGCCGCGCAGGCTGCGCAGCACCGTGACCATGGCGATATCGGCGACGGTAAAGCGGTCGCCGACCAGCCAGTCCGCCGTGCCCAGTGCGGCCGCAAGCTGCCCCAGACGCCTTTCCACCATGGCGCGGATTTCCGGACGCAGCGTCTCGGCCGCATCCTTGTTGCGGGAAAAGAACAGCATCGCGATCATCGAGACCGGCGGCTCCACCGTGTTGAGCGCCGTAAAGAGCCAGGACAGCGCGCCGTCGCGTCCCTCCGGGTCGGCGGGCAGCAGCGCGTCGCCACCGTCCTGCGCGATGCGCCACAGGATCGCGCCGCTTTCGAACATGCCCGTGCCGTCGCACTCCAGAACCGGCACCTGCCCGAAGGGCTGGCGGCTCAGGTGGTCGGGCGCGGTCTGGCTGCCCTGCGCCAGCAGGGTGACCTCGTAGGGTTTGCCCGCCTCGCGCAGCGCCCAGCGGACGCGCAGATCCCGGACCAGCCCCTGTGCGAACTCCGGCACCCAGTCATAGGCCGTCACGCGGTATTGCGTTGTCATGTCGGGGGGCTCCCTTGCCGATCCATTGATAAGGTTGATATCAACCCTATCCGTGCCTGTCAAACTCTCCCACCCGGCGCGGCGATGCGCGGGCGGGCTTGACCGCCGCGCGGTTTCGGGGGCATCAGGGCGCCATGGTTCCCGCAGAACGCCTTCACCAGATCCGCGAACGGTTCGAATATCTCGAAGCCCGCATGGCCTCCGGAACGGGGGATATCGCCGCGCTCGGGCGCGAATATGCGGAGCTGCGCCCGGTGGTCGAGCAGATCGCCAACTGGGAACGCCTGCGCGCCGATCTTTCCGAGGCCGAGGCGATGCTGTCCGACCCGGAGATGAAGGCGCTCGCCGAAGAGGAACTCCCCCAGCTTCGCGCCCTGCTTCCCGAGGTCGAGCATGCGCTGCAACTGGCGCTGCTGCCGCGCGACGCCGCCGACGCCCGCCCGGCGATCCTGGAAATCCGCCCCGGCACCGGCGGCGAGGAGGCGGCGCTGTTTGCCGCCGACCTCGCGCGGATGTACCAGCGCTACGGCGACAGCCGCGGCTGGCGCTGGGAGGTGATCGAGGAGCAGGCGACCGAGATCGGCGGTCTCAAGGAACTGGTGGTGCGGATCGAGGGCGAGAACGTCTTCGCCCGGCTCAAGTACGAAAGCGGCGTGCACCGTGTCCAGCGCGTGCCCGAGACCGAATCGGGCGGGCGCATCCACACCTCCGCCGCCACCGTTGCCGTGCTGCCCGAAGCCGAGGCGGTCGACATAGAGATCGCCGCCGGCGACATCCGCATCGACACGATGCGCGCCTCCGGGGCAGGGGGACAGCACGTCAACACCACCGATTCCGCCGTGCGCATCACCCACCTGCCGACCGGCATCGTGGTCACGAGCTCCGAGAAATCCCAGCACCGCAACCGCGAGATCGCGATGAACGTGCTGCGCGCGCGGCTTTACGATCTGGAGCGCCAGAAGGCCGCCGATGCCCGCGCCTCGGACCGCAAGGCGCAGGTCGGAAGCGGCGACCGCTCGGAGCGCATCCGCACCTACAACTTTCCCCAGGGCCGGATGACCGATCACCGCATCGGCCTGACACTTTACCGGCTCGAACAGATCATGGGCGGCGATCTGGACGAGATCGTCGATGCGCTGACCGCCGATGCCCAGGCCGCGCAGCTTGCGGAGATGGGAGCGTGACCGGCTCGGCCATCCTGTCCGAAGCCACGCGGCGCCTGACCGAGGCGGGGGTGCCCGATGCCGGGCGCGATGCCCGGCGCCTTCTGGCGCATGTGCTGAAGGTGCCTGCCGGGCGCCTGACCCTGTTCCTGCCGGAACCCGTCCAGCCCGAACTCCAGGTCCTCTACAAGGTTCTGATCGACCGTCGCGCCGACCGGGTGCCGGTGTCCCATCTCACCGGGCGGCGGCTGTTCTACGGCCGCGACTTCCTCGTCACGCCCGAGGTGCTCGACCCGCGCCCGGAAACCGAGATCCTGATCGAGGCGGCGCTGTCGGCGCCCTTCAAGCGGGTGCTGGACCTCGGCACCGGGTCGGGCTGCATCCTGCTCACGCTGCTGTCGGAACGCGAACAGACCACCGGGGTCGGCACCGACCTGTCGGAGGCCGCGCTCGACGTCGCCTTCTGGAACCGCAACGCGCTGAAACTCGAACCGCGCGCGGCGCTGGCCCGGGGCGACTGGTTCGGCGCGCTCGGCGGGGCGCCCGAACGCTTCGACCTCATCGTGTCGAACCCGCCCTATATCGCGCTTTCCGAAATGTCGGGCCTCGCCCCCGAGGTGCGCGACCACGAACCCCGCATGGCGCTGACGGACGAAGCCGACGGGCTTGCCGCCTACCGCGCCATCGCCTCGGGCGCGGCGGGCCATCTGCGCCCGGGCGGGCGGCTGCTGGTGGAAATCGGCCCCGCGCAGGGCCGCGCCGTGGCCGATCTGTTCCGCGCGGCGGGGCTGCAGCGCGTCAGCGTGATCCCCGATCTCGACGGGCGCGACAGGGTGGTCGCCGCCGCGCTCGACCCGTCCTGAGGGCGAAAACCCGCGAAAACATGCCGGATTCCCGGTATCCGGCGCGGTTTAGCACTTGTCACGAAGGGTCGGACATGACAATCAGGGTGCAGTCGGATCGGTGGATGCCTCGCGGCGGTCCCGACCGGCCTTAACCCCAAATCGGTGTGACCCGGCCGGAAACGGCGCGCAACGCGCAGCAGGGGGTCACCGGCACAGTCCGTCAACAAGGCTGATAGCAGAACAGATGCGATCCTCGAAATCCCGCTCGCGGTCGAAGAACAACCGCAACCGCAACAGCAACTCGCTGGGCAACGTCGTCAACCGCGTGTTCGACAGTTCGGGCCCCGAAGGCAAGGTGCGCGGCACGCCGCAGCAGATCATCGACAAGTACAACCAGCTCGCCCGCGATGCGCAGCTCGCCAACGACCGCGTGGCGACCGAGAACTTCCAGCAGCACGCCGAACATTACATGCGCATGCTCTCCGAAGCGCAGCGCGAGGCGGATCAGCGCCGCGAGCAGCAGGAACGTGAGAACCGCGAGCGTCAGGCCCAGCGGGACCGCGACCGCGGCGACCAGCGCGACCAGCCGCGCTCCGACTCCTCCGACGACCAGGGCAACGGCTCCGGTTCGGACGCGCAGCCCGACCAGAGCCCGGCACAGGCGCCCGCACCGGCACCGGCCGCAGCGCAGACGCGCAGCCAGCCCGACGTGCTCGACGTGGCGGGCGAGGATGGCGAAGCCGACAGCGGTCTCGTCGAAACCCCGGAGAACCGCGTCGCGGCCGCCCCGGCGGAAACCCCGGCCGAACCGCCCGCGAAGAAGCCGCGCGCGCCGCGCCGTCCCCGCAAGCCCAAGGCCGCGCCCGCAGAGGCCGCCCCGGCAGCGGATGCCGCGCCCGCGCCCGAAGGCGGCAGCGACGACAGCTCGTCCAAGGCCGCGGGCTGATCCACCGGCCGGAGGGCCCGCCGTCCGGCGGTCCGCCGGTCAGCCCAACTCCCGTGCCAGGGCGCAGAACTGCTCGAGCGACACCTGTTCGGCGCGCTCGGTCGGTTCGATCCCCGCCGCCAGAAGCCGCGACTCGATGTCCGGCGCCAACCCCTTCAGCGCCGCGCGCAGCATCTTGCGCCGCTGGTTGAAGGCGGCGGCGACCACCCGCTCCAGAACCTTCGCGTCGGCCGGAAAGCGCGGCTCGGGCAGAGCCCTGAGATGCACCACGGCCGAGGACACCTTCGGCGGCGGCGTGAAGGCCGAGGGCGGCAGGCTCAGCACGATCCGCGCCTCGCAACGCCATTGCGCCAGAAGCGCCAGGCGGCCATAGGCCTTGGACCCCGGCGCGGCGACGATGCGCTCGGCCACCTCGCGCTGGAACATCAGCGTCAGGGTCGTCCAGACCGGCGGCCAGGAGGCCGGCGTCAGCCAGCGCACCAGCAGTTCCGTCCCGACATTGTAGGGCAGGTTGGCGCAGATCGCGATGGGCGGGGTCAGGTGCGCCAGCGGATCGACCTCCAGCGCATCCCCCGAAATCACCTCGAGACGACCGGGGTAGGCCGCCGCGATCTCCTCCAGGGCGGGCAGGCAGCGGCTGTCCTTCTCGATGGCGAGCACCCGCCGCGCGCCTTCGGACAGAAGCCCGCGCGTCAGCCCGCCGGGGCCGGGACCGACCTCCAGCACATCCATGCCCGCCAGGTTCCCGGCCGCCCGCGCGATCCGCGCGGTCAGGTTCAGATCCAGCAGAAAATTCTGCCCCAGCGACTTCTTCGCCGACAGCCCGTGCGAGGCGATCACCTCGCGCAGGGGGGGCAGGTCATCGATTCCGCTCATGTCTTCTTCGGTTTCCAAATATCCCGGGGGTGTGGGGGCTGGCCCCCACGTATACCTGCGTGCGGGGGCTGGCCCCCACGTATACCTGCGTGCGGGGGCTGGCCCCCACGTATACCTGCGTGTGGGGGCTGGCCCCCACGTATACCTGCGTGTGGGGGCTGGCCCCCACGTATACCTGCGTGCGCGCGCGACACCTCACCGCATCCCCACGTCATGCCGCGCCCCCGGCCATGCGCCAGGCCATCCGCAGCGCCTCGACCGTGGAGGAGGGGTTGGCCAGGCCCTTGCCCGCGATGTCGAAGGCGGTGCCGTGATCGGGCGAGGTGCGCACGAAGGGCAGGCCAAGCGTGACGTTCACGCCCTCGTCGAAGGCCAGCGTCTTGATCGGAATCAGCGCCTGGTCGTGATACATGCAGACCGCGGCGTCGTAGCCGGTGCGCGCGGCGGCGTGGAACATCGTGTCGGCGGGCAGGGGGCCGCGCAGGTCCATGCCCTCGGCGCGCAGCCGTTCCAGCACCGGCACGATCAGCTCGATCTCTTCCCGGCCCATGCGCCCGCCTTCGCCCGCGTGGGGGTTGAGACCCGCCACGGCGATGCGCGGGGCGGGGATGGCAAAGTCCCGGATCAGCGCCGCATGGGTGATCCGCAGCCGCGCCTCCAGCAACGCCGGGGTGAGGGCGGCGGGCACCTCTGCCAGCGCGATGTGGATGGTCGCGGGCACCACCCGCAGCGCGTCGGAGGCGAGCATCATCACCACCTCCTCGACCCCGCCGAGATGGGCGAGAAACTCGGTATGGCCGGGATAGGCGAACCCCGCCCCTTCGGCCAGCGCCTGTTTCGAGATCGGCAGCGTGCAGAGCCCGGAGGCCGCGCCGCTCAGGCAGAGCGCGACGCCCCGTTCGATGGCGGCGACGACACCGGCGGCCTGCGCCGGTTGCGGCCGTCCCGGCACGCGCGGTCCCGGCATGGCAAGCGGCAGCACCGGCAGGCCGCGCAGGGCGGCGTCGGCGACCTCGGCCATGTCCTGCACGACGACATGCGGCACCCGCCCCGGCAGATGCGCCGGGTCTCCGATCCAGGCGAACGGCAGCGCGCCGCCGAGCCTGTCCCACGCCGCTTCGGCCAGTTCCGGACCGATGCCCGAAGGCTCCCCGCAGGAGACCGCCAGCGGTGCCGGGGTCATTTCACGACGATGCGGGCGTCGGCGCGCAACTGCGCGAGATAGCTGTCGGCAAGCGCCGAGAGGCGGCGGTTGCGCAGGCCCAGCGTCACCTGTTCGCGATCCGCATCTTCGGCGACCTTGGCCGTGCGTCCGCAGAGCATGAGGAACACCAGCGTCTGCCCGTTCGACCGCGTCAGGGCCGTCGACACCTCGCCCTGGTCGAGCTTGGAAAGCTCGTAGGCGATGTCGGTCGGAATCTCGGAGGGCGGCAGGGTGCCGCGGTCCAGCACTTCGGGCGGCTGGCCCTTGGCGACGCCGTAGAGATCGTCGCAGCGGTCGACCTTCTGCGCCAGCACCCGCGCCCGCGCGAGGGTTTCGGGCGACCGGCCGCCGGGCATGTAATAGGCGGCATAATCCACGGCGGCGATTTCCGGCGGGTTGTAGCCGGATTCCTCGATGTCGCGAAGCTGGAACAGGGCGATGGCGCCGGGGATCGGGATCGGCGCGGTGACCTCGCCGGGGGCGAGGCCCAGCAGCAGCGGCTGAAGCTGCGGCGGCAGTTCCGTGAGGTCGCGCCACGGCAGCCGGCCACCGGCGCCGCGGGTGGCGGTCGCGGAATATTGCCGCGCGGCCGAGGAGAATTCGGATTCCGAGGTCATTGCCGCGATCCGGTCGGCGCGGGCGCGCACCGCCTCGTCCTGGCCCGGCGGGATCGGCATGATGAGTTCGGAGAGCAGCACGCGGATGTTCGACCCGCCGCCGGCCCCGGCCAGCGCGCGGTCGATCTCGTCCTCGGTCACGTTGGCGCGGGGGGCAAAGCGGGTCTGCACCACCTGGCGCCAGGCCACCCCGGCGCGCACGAAGTCGCGGAAGGTCTGTTCGGCCACGCCGCCGCGCTCCAGCACGGACACGAATTCCTCGCGGCTGAGCTGGGCACGCCCGGCGAATTCCTCCATCCCGTCGGCAACTTCCTCGGCGGTCGGGTCGATGCCCATGGCCAGCGCGGCCTGCAGCTTCAGCCGGTCCTCGATCAGTTGTTCGCGCGCCAGTTCCTGCGGCTTGCCCGGCGAGTTCAGCAGCGTCAGCATCCGCGCGCGCTGGTCGATCTCGAAGCCGGTGATCACCTGTTCGTCCACGATGATCGCGGGCGCAAAGGCGCCCTGGGCCGGGGCCGTCTGCGGAGCGACCGACAGCGCAAGGCCCGCCGCGAGCGTGAGGGACCGGATAAGTCGGGCCGGGGTCAGTTGCATTGGCGTCGATACTCCTTGTCGCTTTGGCTCGTGCCGAATCCGGTCAGCGCGACGGTCAGGCCGAAGGTCGTGGACGGCTCGAGGTTAGTGGACGAGGCGAACTCGCGCGAGACCGAAACGTCCACCTGAACACACTCGTTGCGGTATTGCAGGCCAAGCCCCGCCTGGTCAAGCCGACGGTCGGCGAGGTCGTAGCTCCAGTCGGTGGAGCCGGTCCAGTGGCGCGACAGGCGATAGGTGCCGTCGAAGCTCCATTCCGACTGGGTCTCGTCGCGGTCCTCGAGCGGATCGGCGACCAGCAGAACGTAGCTCGCGCCAAGGTCCATGCGGGCGTTGGACCAGCCGGCGCGGGCCTCGGCCTTGGAAAATTCCGCGCTGTCGTCGAGCAGGCCGCGCGCCGAGATCGACAGGCCGAGCGGATGGGTGAACCCGCCCGCGAGCAGCCAGTCCGAGGTGTCGGCATCCAGCCCGGAGGACCGGGAGAGGTCGGAATCCAGCCGGTCGCGCCAGACCCGGCCCAGCGTCAACCCCGCGGTCCAGCCCGCCGGCGCCTCGTGCAGCCAGCGCAGGCCGGCGGCCAGGGTGCGGCCGCGTTCGCGCCGGTCGGCGGCGGGAAAGCGCGACAGGCTCAGAAGGTTGGCCTCGTCGAATTCGACGCGGGTGCTTTCGTCGTTGGGAATGTCGGGCTGTTCGCCGCCGACCCAGCCGTATTGCAGCACGGGTTCCAGCAGGGTGCGCCCGTCGCCGGCGCGGCGGATCAGCGGCCAGCGCAGTTCGAGCGCGGCACCGGGGGTCAGTTGCGAGATGTCGGGATCGAAGGCGGCATCCTGGCGGATCACGTAGCGGTCGGCCCAGAGATGCGTCGAGACCCCGGCGCGGATCCCGCCGGCCAGCGTCCAGCGCCGCTGCCATTCCGCCGACAGCCCGAGCCGCGCCACGTCGCGCCCGTCGGTGATGCCGTCGGCATCCGGCCCGTCCACGTCCAGTTCGGAATTCCGGTAATGCCCGTGCAGTTCCGCCCCCAGCCGCAGCTCTCCGCCGAACCGCGCGGGGAACATGCGCCATTCCGCCCGGGTGTTGGTCACGAGCGAGGGCAGGGTGTCGTCATCCTCGGAGGCGAGCAGCGACTGGTACTTGGTGATGCTCGACCGCAGCAGGCTGTCGCGCTGGACGCGGGTCAGGGTGACGTTGCTCGCCAGCCGCTCGGTGGAATCATAGTCGTAATCGTTGAGATAACTCTCGTCCGACACGGTCTGCAGGTCGAAATCGAGCGTGAAATCCTTGCCCAGCCCGAAATTGCCCTGCGCAAAGAGATAGCCCCGCGTCTGGTCCGAGATCAGCGTGTCGCGGGTCAGCGCGGTGTTGACCTTGAGATCGCCGTTGACGAAGGCGCGGCGATAGCGCGCCTCGAGCGTCTTGGTCACGGGCGAGACATAGGGCGTGAGGGTGATGTCCTGGTGATCGCCCAGCGGAATGAAATAGGGCAGCTTGATGCCGAAGCCGAGCAGGGTGGAGCTTTCCACCGTCGGGATCAGGAAGCCGCGCGCGCGTTTCAGCGTCGGGTCGGGCAGGCGCATCCGGGGCACCCAGAAGATCGGCACGTCCAGCACCCGCACCTGGGCATTGTCGAAATAGAGCTGCTGTTCCTCTTCGTCATGGACCACCCGCGAGGCGCGGATCTGCCACAGCGGCACTTCGTTGCGTCCGCAGACCTGGCAGGAGGTCACGGCGACCCGCGACAACTGGGTGTAGCGCCCGTCGACCCGGCGTGCCTCGATCGCGGCAAGCTGGAGCTGTTCGTCCAGCACCATGCGGGCGCCGCGCAGAAGGCCGTTGCGAAAGCCCTGGTCCAGCTCGGCCGAGTCGGCGAGCAGGAGGTTGCCTTCGGCATCGGTCAGGCGCAGCGGACCCTCGATCTGCAGGGTCTCGGTCTGCTGGTCGTAGGTGATCCGCGTCGCGGTCAGGCGCATGCCGTCGTGCAGCGCCTCGACATTGCCGGTGGCGACAAGGCGCTCGCCGTCGGCGACAAAGACTTCGTCGGCGATCAGCAGAGCGGCATCGCCCGAATCCTGCGCGTCCTGCGCCCCGGCGGGGGACAGGGACAGCGCGACCAGCGCGAGCGCGGCAAGGAGGCGGGGCAGTCTCATCCGTCCTCCATCTGCAGAACGAGGCCGAGCGCGAGCAGAAGCGAGGCGACCGGGGGAATCCAGGCGGCCAGCACGGGATTGAGCTGGCCGTTTTCCCCCATGATCTGCGCGAAGTTTCGCACGTAGTAAAGCCCGAAGCCCAGAAGAACCGCCGTCAGCACGGAAACGCCCGTGCGCGCCAGCCGGGCGGGTTTCATCGTCACCCCGGCTGCCACCAGCACCATCGCGACGAGGAACAGCGGCCGGGCCAGTTCCATCTGCATCCAGACGGCGTAGCGACGCGCGGAAAATCCTGCCTCTTCAAGCCCTTGTATAAAGGTTCTCATGTCCCAGACCGGGATGGCCGAGGGTTTGCCGAAACGGTCGCGGATGCTGTCCTGCGTGAGGGTCGAGGGCACGCGCAGTTCCTCGTGGGTGGCGGCGTTCGCCTCGGGGTTGAGACCGGCGGTCAGCGGCCAGGCCTTGGCGCGGGTCAGCACCCAGGCACCGCTGTCCAGATGCGCCTCCTCGGCCTCGATCCGGCGGACAAGCCCGCCCTGCGGCGCATAGGCAAAGAAGCTGACGTCGAAGAGAAGGGTGGCGTCGGGATTGGTGCGCGCGGCCCGGATCACCGTCTGGCCCTGCTCGCCGCCCTGCCGCAGCCAGAGCCCCTCGGTGCCGATGGACAGGACGGAGGACCCGCCGTTGTCGTAGAGTTCGGACAGATCCGCCGCCCGTTTCGAGGTCGCGGCGACGATGGGATTGCCCATCGCCACGGCCAGTCCGCCGATGATCGCGGTCACCGCCACCGGCCCGGCAAGCGCCACCAGCCCGGACCGGCCGGTCGCCCGCGTCACCACCAGTTCCGAACTGCGCCCGAGCGCCACGAAGAGCGACACGGAGGCGAGGATCATCACCAGCGGCAGGATGGTATAGAGCCCCTCGGGCAGGTTCAGCGCGACGACCTGCACCACCTGTCCGAAGCCCACCTCGTTGCCGAAATTGCGCAGCTGTTCGACAAGGTCGACGAGGGCGAGGAAGATCGCGAAGACGATGAGGATCGCCGAGAAATACCACAGGAAGCGTCGCGCGAAGTAGAAATGCAGTATCATGCGGCGGCCTCCGCGGCCGGGGGCGCGGCTCTGCCGGGCCGGAACGGTTTCGAGGCGCGCCAGAGCAGGAAGACCGCGATCCCGAGTCCGACGAGGCTCGGCAGGTAGATCAGCGGCCAGAGCGCGGGGTTGGCGCGCACCGGATCGCTCACGCCGCTTTCGACCAGCTTGATGAAGACCAGAAGAAAGATCGCGCCCACCACCTGCTTCGTCACGCCGAACCGCGAATAGCTTGCCGTCATCAGCGTGGCGTAGCCGATCAGCGCCGCGACGAGGCAGAGCAGCGGTTGCTGGAAGCGGCTGTGCGCCTCTTCGAGGATCTCGCCGGGGGAATCGTTCACCTCCTCGGCCACCGCCTCGGTGCGGGTCAGAAGCTCCAGCGTGGGGACCTGGCGCGCGCGGCGCTTCGGCGTGCCGGTGCCCGCGATCAGTTCCGAGATGTCATAGGTCAGATCGGTGAAATTGGTGGTCGAGAGGGTCTCGTTGCGCAGGTTCAGCGTCTGGGCCATGCCCGACACCATGGCGAGGCGGGTCTGATCCTCGTCGCGCAGGATATAGGCGGTTTCGGCGGTATAGGTCGTGGCGCGGGTCTTCGAGCGGCGATCGGACAGGAAGACGTCGTGCAGCGCGCCGTCCTCGGAAATGTCTCGGATGTAAAAGGTCACGCCCCTGGCCGGGTGCAGGAAGGTGCCCTCGTGCAGAAGCTTGGCGGTGAGGGAGGTGGAAATCTCCGCCTCGCGGTTGCGCAGCTGCGCGATGGAGGCGGGGACGAGCACATGCGTCAGAACCGACATCAGCACCGCGATCAGCACGCCGAAGGCCAGCACCGCCCGCGCCATGCGCCAGGGCGAAAAGCCGGCTGCCTGCACCACGGTGATCTCGGAATCGTTGGACATGCGGTTGGTGACGTAGACCGCCGCGCCGAAGGCCGACATCGGCACCACGATGGCAACGACGCCGGGCAGGCTGAGGATGGTGAATTCCAGGAAGATGCCCGCCGAATGGCCGTCCGCGATCAATCGGTCGAACAAAGTCACCGCGCGGTTGACCCAGTAGATCAGCACCAGCACGAGCGAGAAGAATCCGAACAGGACGATGAGCTGCGACAGCATGTATCTGTCGAATCTCTGCACGGTCTCACGTCCCCCCGGAACAAACTTTCGCCCGACCCTAGTCGATTGCTCTACCGGGGAAAAGGTCGCTCTGGTCATCGGCGGCAGCGCGCCTTACCTTCGGCTCGAACAAGACGGGGAGACAGCCATGACCGATCTGCGCGAGATCACCTTCGGAACCATCGATCTGGACGCCCTTGCCGGGACTGCAGGCCGGGTTGCGGTCTTCGTGGACGGGGAACGAAAACTTGGTCGCGCCGCACGTCGGGTCAATCGGCTGACACGCGGTGCGGTGGCCCGCGCGGTCGAGGGCGAGACCTGGGAAAAGAAGGCCGTCGGCGATGTGGTGTCGCTGGCCTTTCCGACCGGGATGGCGGCGGAGTCCGTCGACATCGTGCGCGCCGACCGCCGGATGACGGTCGAGGCGGCGCGCAAGGCCGGTGCGGCGCTGGCGCGGCTGGCCGGGGCCAGCGCGATCACCGTGCTGAACGAAGCCTCGGCCCGCATGGCGCAGGTTGCGCTGGGGATCGCCCTGCGCAGCTATGCCTTCACCGATCACAAGTCCGACAAGGGCAAGCTGCCCGCACCAGCCCGGATGCTGACCAACAAGCCCGAAGAGCTGGAGGCCGCCGCCGCTCCGCTGCTCGCCGCGGCATCCGGGGTGCTGTTCACCCGCGATCTGGTCAACGAACCTGCCAATGTCCTCACCACCACGGAATTCGCCGCCCGGCTCGAGGCGCTGCGCGACATCGGGCTCGAGGTCGAGGTGCTGGAAGAGGACAGGCTGGCCGAGCTCGGCATGGGCGCGCTGCTCTGCGTCGGGCAGGGCTCGGTCTCGCCGTCGAAGGTGGTGGTGATGCGCTGGAAGGGGGCCGCGGGGGCACCGCTGGCGCTGATCGGCAAGGGGGTCGTCTTCGACACCGGCGGCATCTCCCTGAAACCGGCGAGCGGCATGGAAGACATGACGATGGACATGGGCGGCGCGGGCACCGTGGCGGGGGTGATGAAGGCCATCGCCCTGCGCAAGGCCCCGGCGCATGTGGTCGGGATGGTCGGCCTGGTCGAGAACATGCCCTCGGGCAGCGCGGTGCGGCCGGGCGACGTGGTGACCTCGATGAAGGGCGACACGGTCGAGGTGGTCAACACCGATGCCGAGGGGCGGCTCGTGCTCTGCGACGTGCTCTGGTACGCGCAGCAGACCGAAAAACCCGCGGCGATGGTCGATCTGGCGACGCTGACCGGGGCCTGCGTCGTGGCGCTCGGTCACGAGAACGCGGCGGTCTTTTCCAATGACGACGGCTTTGCCGGCGCCTTTCTCAAGGCGGCGGAGACCGAGGGCGAGGGTGCCTGGCGGATGCCGATGGGCAAGGGCTATGACGACCTGCTGAAATCCCCGGTGGCGGACATGAAGAACATCGGCGGGCGCCCCGGCGGCGCGGTCACGGCCGCGCAGTTCCTGCGCCGCTTCGTGTCCGACGACGTGCCCTGGGTGCATCTCGACATCGCGGGGGTCGCGCATCTCAAGGCAGGCAACGATCTCGCACCCAAGGGGGCGACGGGCTGGGGGGTTCTCGCGCTCGACCGGCTGATCCGCGACCGTTTCGAAACGCCGGAGGATGCCGCGTGATCATCCCCGCCACCCGCTACCGTGACCCGGAGGCGGCGCTTGCCTTTCTGACCGGCGCGCTGGGGTTCCGGGAACATGCGGTCTACCGGGATGCCGACGGCACCATCCTGCATGCGCAGCTTGCCATGGGGGACGGGATCTTCATGTTTGGCCCCGAAGACCGGGCCACGCCCTTCGGGCGGCACATGGTGTCGCCGGGGCAGGCGGGGGGCGAGACGACCTCGACCTACGTGGTTGTCGGCAATGTCGCCGGGCACCACGCCCGCGCGGCCGCCGCCGGGGCCGAGATCATCCTGCCGCTGGAAGAGCAGCCCTACGGCGGCCAGAGCTATTCCGTGCGCGACCCGGAGGGGCATCTGTTCACCTTCGGCGACTATCACCCCTCGGCCGATCACGGCTGAGCCATGGGGGTCGCGAAGTTCTACCATCTCACGCAGGGACCGCTGGAGGCGACCGCCCCGGTGCTGCTGCGTCGCGCCGTCGGGCAGGGCTGGAGCGTGGTCGTGCGCGGCACCGATCCGGAGCGCATGGACTGGCTCGACCGCAAGCTCTGGCAGGGGCCGGAGGACGAGTTCCTGCCGCACGGCCTTGCCGGGGGGCCGCATGATGCGCGTCAGCCGGTGCTGCTGACGGTGAGCGGCGACAAACCCAACGATCCCTCCGGACTCATGGCGATCGACGGGGCCGAGGTTTCGCCCGAGGAGGTCGAGGCGCTGGAACGGGTCTGGATCCTGTTCGACGGCCATGACGAGCGCGCGATGATCCTGGCGCGCGGCCAGTGGAAGGCGCTGACCGGGGCGGGCTGCAAGGCCGAATACTGGTCCGAGGAATCGGGCCGCTGGCAGATGAAGACGGAATCCGGATAGGATCGGTCCCTGCGGCGTGTTCCGGGCGCGCGCTCAGCGTTCGAGGATCATCCTGCCGCCCGAAATCTCGACCCGCGCGAAGCGTTGCAGATAGGTCATGCCCAGCAGCGAGGAATCCATCTGTCCGCCGTTCACGTAGGCCCGCACGTCATGGTCGGTGAAGGGGCCGAATTCCACGGTATCGAGCCGCACGGGCGCGGTGGCGACGGCGCCGTTGGCGGTCTGCGCTTCGGAATGAAAGGTGATGTCCGCGGGGCTCAGGCCCACGCGCTCGGCATCGCGCTGCGACAGGACCATGCCGGTGGCGCCGGTGTCGACGACGAAGATCGTCGGTTTGCCGTTGATGAGCAGGGTCGCGTAGTAATGCCCGTCTGCGCCGCGCGGGATTTCCACGTGACCGCTGCCGCTGCCGTCGGTGAACACCGCCTGACGCGGGATCACCGTGTCCCGGATGTCGTCCCACAGCCCGACGGCGGCGATGACGCCGAGAAAGATCAGCCCCCAGGCCGCGAGGTACTGCAGCTTGCGCCCGATCCGCGCCCGGTTCCAGACGAAGAACCAGACCACCAGGACGCCCAGCAGCAGCACGAGATAGATCAGTTGTCCGTAGTCGTTGCCGCTCACCCTGCCGTTTCCTTCTGGTGCCCTTGGTACAATGTAGGGGCGGTATGGCGCCCGGGGTAGGGGCCTAGCCGAGCGCACCGACATCGCGCAGCCCGTCGATGACGAATTGCACGGAAAGCGCGGCCAGAAGCATGCCGAGCAGGCGGGTTATGACCACGATCCCGGTCTTGCCGAGCGCCCGCTCCACGATCCCGGCGGCCAGGAAGAGCAGGATCACGCAGCCGAGCACGACCAGCAGAACCCCGAGCACCGCGAAGGTCCCCACGAGGTCGGAGGTCTGTCCCGCCAGCAGGATCATCGAGGCGATCGCCCCCGGCCCGGCGATCAGCGGAATGGCGATGGGAAAGACCGAGGGGTCGGGCGAACTGTCCTCGTCCGCCGTGCCCTTGCGGCGCTGGGTGCGCCGCTCGAACAGCATGTCGAGCGCGGTGAGGAACAGCAGGATGCCGCCCGAGATGCGGAAGGCGGGCATGGAGATGCCGATGAAGCCGAGCACCGCCTCGCCGAGGAAGGTGAAGAGGGTCAGCACCAGCAGCGCGATCAGGCAGGCGCGGAACGCCACCGCGCGGCGGTGTGCCGCCGAGGCCCCGGGCGTGAGCGCGATGAACAGCGGCGTCAGACCGATCGGGTCGATCACCACGAACAGCGTGGCGAAGGCCGAGATGAGAAAGGCGGGATCCAAGGCGGGCGGCGTCCTCTGCGATGTCCCGACCCGTTGTGCGCGGCCCGGCCCCCCGGGGTCAAGAGCCGGGCGGACGCGGCGCCGGGGCGCGGAATCCGGATGAAA
Source organism: Salipiger sp. (assembly GCF_048261495.1). Classification (GTDB taxonomy): domain Bacteria; phylum Pseudomonadota; class Alphaproteobacteria; order Rhodobacterales; family Rhodobacteraceae; genus Salipiger. The sequence continues at coordinate 487,711 of NZ_JBLXFX010000002.1, read as the reverse complement.
ACGCGCTTAGATTGTGTTATGATTCCGTCATTCAAGTTTAACGACAAGTCATTTCTCAAGGAGAGTCGATATGGCTAGCGCCGATCAACTGCGCCATTGGTGGCGTGCTTTCGACTGCAATGAAACCGCGATGGAATCCGTGCCGTTCTGCGGCACGACGGTCCGGGTTGCGCCCGGCACCGCTTCGGCCTGGGAGGCCCTGCAGGACGTTCTCACCGCGCATGGCTACGAGGTGCGCAGCCGCGATACCGGCGCCTACAACTGCCGGACCATCGCCGGGACGACCCGCAAGAGCCTGCACGCCTTCGGGATCGCCCTCGACGTCAACTGGGACACCAACCCCTTCAAGGATCATGCCGGCATCCGCGAGGTGGTGTTTTCCGACAAGCCGACGCAGCAGGCGCGGGCCGCCGACGTGGCCGGGGGGGGCGCCGATACCGACATGACCCCCGGGATGATCGCCGACATCCTCGCCATCCGCACGGTCGAGGGCATCCCCGTCTTCGAATGGGGCGGCACCTGGAACGGCGTCAAGGATGCGATGCATTTCGAACTGGATCTCTCGCCCGGTCAACTGGCCAGGGGCATCGAGACGGCGAGCGTGAACCGCGCCCCCGCGCTTGCCGCCCTGACGGAGGAAAGCCCGGCGACCTCGGGCGGGCTGGAGGTCACGGCGCGCAGCGGTCTCAACCTGCGCGGCGGACCGGGAACGGATCATGCCGTCCTCGCGCTGCTGGACCGCGGCACCGTGGTGCATGAACTCGGCCGGAGCGGCGATTGGGTCATGGTTTCGCTCAAGAACGACGGCATTCCCGACGGCTTCGTGCATGGCGCCTTCCTTGCCCCCGCGGGTGCGGCGCCGCCCCCCATGATCGCCGTGACCGTCACCGGCAAACTCGCTGCCATCGCGGCCGATGACGTAGTGCCGCTGTTCGATTCCTCCGCCGCGTCGAATGTCCGGCGTCACTGGAGCGTGGTGCGCGCGGCGCTGGCCGCGCTCGACCTCGACGATACGGCGATGGGCGCGATGGCCGTGGGCACGATCCGGGCGGAAACCGCGGGCTTTGTCCCGATCAGCGAATTCCGCAGCAAGTTCAATACCAAGACCACGCCCTTCGACCTCTACGACGCGGGCACCTCGATCGGCAAGCGGCTGGGCAATACACACGCGGGGGATGGTCCGCGGTTCAAGGGGCGCGGCTTCGTGCAGCTCACCGGGCGCTTCAACTATGCCAATATCGGCAAGCAGATCGGCCGCGATCTGCTGTCCGACCCGGAGCTTGCCAACGATCCCGAACTGGCCTCGGCCATCCTCGCCCGTTTTCTGAAGAACAAGGAGGACAAGATCCGCAACGCCCTGTCAGGGGACGATCTCAAGACCGCGCGCAAGCTGGTCAACGGCGGATCGCACGGCCTTGCGGCCTTTACCGAAGGCTTCCGGGGTTTCATGAGCCGCTTCGGCTGACCGGACGGGGCGGGACGGCGTCAGGCCGTTTCCGCCCCCTCGAGCTTTTCGAGCGCCGATTCCCAGAGGGTTTCGGCGCGCCGCAACCCGTCCATGACCTCGGCGTATTTCTTGTTCCATGTCGCAAGTTCGCCCGCGCGCCCGTCCTCGTAGAGGGCGGGGTCGGCCAGCTTCTTCGCCAGCTTCTCGCGCATCTCCTCGATCTTCTCGACGCGCGCCTCGCATTTGCGGACCTCCGAGCGCAGCAGCAGGATCTCGTCCCGCGACGGCTTCTTCGGCTTGGGCGCGGCGGGGGCCTCGGGCTTGACCGGCTTTTCCTGGGTCAGCAGCATGGCGCGGTAGGTGTCGAGATCCTCCTCGTAGGGCGTCACCGTGCCGTCCTTCACCAGCCAGAGCCGGTCCGCCACCATGCCCAGGAGGTGCATGTCGTGGCTGACCAGGATCACCGCGCCGGAATAGGCGGTGAGCGCCTCGACCAGCGCCTCGCGGCTCTCGATGTCGAGGTGGTTGGTCGGTTCGTCGAGGATCAGCATGTGCGGCGCGTCGAGCGTGGCCAGCAGCAGCGACAGCCGCGCCTTCTGCCCGCCCGACAGCCGCCCGACCTCGGTTTCGGCCTGCGCCGCGCCGAGGCCGAAGCCCGCAAGCTGGGCGCGCAGCTTCGAGGGCATCACCCCCGGGCGCTCGCGCTGGATGTGCTGCAGCGGCGTTTCGTCGAGATGCAGTTCGTCCACCTGATGCTGGGCGAAATAGCCGATCCGCAGCTTCGAACTGCGCACCATCTGCCCGCCCATCATCGGCAACCGGTCGGCCAGAAGCTTCGACAGGGTGGATTTGCCCTGGCCGTTGCGCCCGAGCAGGGCGATGCGGTCGTCCTGGTCGATGCGCAGGTTCAGCCGGTTGAGGATCTGCACATCGCCGTAGCCGGTGGCGCCGCCTTCGATGGCGACGATGGGGGGCGACAGCTCGTCCGGCTGCGGAAAGGTGAAGACCCGCTTGGCGGCCTCTTCCGGGGCGGTGATCGTGTCCATGCGCGCGATCATCTTCAGACGGGCCTGGGCCTGCTTGGCCTTGCTCGCCTTGGCGCGGAACCGGTCGACGAAGCTCTGCAGATGCGCCTTGCGCTCGTCCTGCTTGCGCGCCGCCGCCGCCTGCACCGCGCGCCGCTCGGCGCGGGTGCGCGCAAAGGTATCGTAGGGGCCCTGGTAGAGCGTCAGCTTGCGCTCCTCCAGGTGCAGAATCGCGCCGACGGCCCGGTTCAGCAGGCCGCGGTCGTGGGAAATGATGATGACCGTGTGGGGATAGCGCGCGAGGTAGCTCTCGAGCCAAAGCGCCCCTTCGAGGTCGAGATAGTTGGTCGGTTCGTCGAGCAGCAGCAGGTCGGGCTGGGCGAACAGCACCCCGGCCAGCGCCACCCGCATCCGCCAGCCGCCCGAAAAATCCGAACAGGGGCGCTTCTGTGCCTCCTCGTCGAAACCGAGCCCCTTGAGGATCGTCGCCGCCCGCGCCTCCGCCGACCATGCGTCGATATCGGCCAGACGGGTCTGCACCTCGGCGATGCGGTGCGGGTCGGTGGCGGTCTCGGCCTCGGCCATCAGCGACGCCCGCTCGGTATCCGCGGCCAGCACCGTGTCCACAAGGTTGACGTCCGAGGCCCGCGCCTCCTGCGCCACGCCGCCGATCCGCGCCCGCTGGGGCAGTTCGATCGCCCCGCCGTCCAGCGTCAGCTCCCCCCGGATCAGGCGGAACAGCGTGGTCTTGCCCGCCCCGTTGGGGCCGACGAGGCCGACCTTGTGACCGGCGGGAATCACGGCCGAGGCGCCCTCGAACAACGGGCGGCCTTCGACGGAATAGGAGATATCTGTGAGCTTCAGCATGGCTGCCCTCTAGCAGAGCCTTCGGGCAGACTAAATCCCCCTTCTTCTGGCCGAAATATCCCGGAGAGCGCGAGAGGCAGCGCCTCTCGCCGGCGCCTGCGCCGTCCCCGCGCCGGTGCGGGGGCTTCCCAAAGTCCGCCTCCCATGCTAACGCCCCCGCAACACACTACGGCCGGGCGCTTTGTCCGGCCATTTTACGGAGAGACCCATGGCCGTCGAACGCACCCTTTCGATCATCAAGCCCGATGCCACCCGCCGCAACCTGACCGGCAAGATCAACGCCAAGTTCGAGGAGGCAGGCCTGCGCATCGTCGCGCAGAAGCGCATCCAGCTGACCAAGGCGCAGGCCGGCGAATTCTACAAGGTGCACGCCGAGCGCCCCTTCTACGACGAACTCTGCGACTTCATGGCGTCCGAGCCGGTGGTCGTGCAGGTTCTCGAAGGCGAGAACGCCATCGCGAAGAACCGCGAAGTCATGGGCGCCACCAACCCCGCCGATGCCGCCGAAGGCACGATCCGCGCGGAATTCGCCGAATCCGTCGGCGAGAACTCGGTTCACGGGTCCGACGCTCCGGAAACCGCGGCGATCGAGATCGCCTATTACTTCTCGGGTCTCGAACTGGTCGGCTGACCTTTCGATCCCTTGCGAACAGCAGACGGGGCGCCCCATCGGGCGCCCCGTTTCCGTTCGGCACCGGCCGTTGATTGCCGGGAGCCGTGCCGTCCTCAGGCGGCGAGGTCGCGCGGTGCGCGCGGGCCGTCCTGCGGCACGCGGCCCTGCGTCTCCATCCAGCCGCGCAGCAGGGCGGCGTTACGGACATTGGCGCGGAAGCCGATGTCGAACACGTCACCGATGAGCGGCACGAGGCCGATCACCCAGTCCACCGCGAGGTTTCCCGCCATTCTCCCCAGCACCACTCCGGGCGCGCCGAGGGCATGGCTTTCCTTGAGAATCCAGGCCGCCGGAAGCAGCGCCAGCGTGTCGCCCACGCCGGGCACGAGCCCGAGCAGGCTGTCCCAGCCCATGCGGATGCCGGTAAACGGGATGCGGAAGGCCCGGTCCATGGTGCGGGCCGTGCGTTCGACCCGTTCGAGCCTGCGGAAATGATGCTCGGTCAGCATGGGTCAGGCGTACCGCGGTTCGCGGGCGATGATGTAGACGGCATGCACGATGCCGGGGATGTAGCCGAGAATGGTCAGCAGGATGTTGATCCAGAAATGCTTGCCGAGACCTTCCTGCAGAAACACCCCGAGCGGGGGCAGGATGATGGCGACGATGATGCGGATGATGTCCATGTGAAGCTCCTTCACGTCCTTGTCACGTTGAAGGGACAACACCGTCACCCGTCCGCTTGTTCCCGCCGTGGTTTTCCCGCCGGTGCGGTCGGCGCGGATTTCGGACGCACCCCGATCTCGTCCAGCGCCCTTTCCAGCGCCGAAAGCGTCGGGCCGCGCCCCTCGGCGACGAGGGCGTCGAAGCGTTGGCGCAGAGCCTCCTTTTCCTTGCCGCGGCAGTCGTTCCAGGGCCGGCCCTGCAACGCCATGTGCAGCACGTAGTAGCCGATGAAATGCGGCCTGCCGCCGGTGGCGAGCAGGCGGCGGTAGGTTTCATCTGCGCCGAGGGCGCGCAGGGTCTCGGCATCGGGGATGCCCGCGCGATGGCAGGCCTGCTCCATCGCCGGCCCGAGGTTGCGGATGGACGAGACCGGCGTGCTCATCGCAGCAGGTCGTCCACGCTGCGGCCGGGGATGGTGTGGGTGAGGCGGCTGAAGTCGCCGTCGCGGAACATCTCCTGCGCCGCGTCGAAGATCAGGCGGTGCGTCGCGCGGGCGAGGGCACCGCCGAGCGACAGCCGCGCCACGCCGGCCTCTGCAAAGGCCGCTTTCGGCATCCCGGCGTATCGTCCCGCGACGAGCGCGTTCACCGGCAGGGAGGTCGCGGCGCAGATCGTTGCCAGATCCTCGGGCCGGGGTGGCAGCGGGATGTAGACGCAATCGGCGCCTGCCGCCTCGTAGCCTTCGATCCTGCGGATCGCCTCGGCCAGGTCGTAATGGCCGGTCATCACCCCGTCCGCCCGGGCGCAGAGCACGAAATCGCGCGGCAGGGCGCGGGCGGCGGCCGCGGCGGCGCGGATGCGTTCGATGGCGAGATCGGCCGCATAGGGTGCGTCGGCGGGCAGGGCGGTGTCCTCGATGGAGATGCCCGCCAGCCCGACCCCGGCCGCAAGGCGAACGGTTTCGGCGCAGGTCTCCGGTGCCTCTCCGTATCCGTTCTCGAAATCGCCGGACACCGGCACGGAGACCGCCGCGACGAGGGATTCGGCATGGGCAAGCGCTTCGTCGCGGCTGACATTGCCCATGTCGGGGCGCCCCAGTGTGAAGGCATGGGCGGCAGAGGAGGTGCCGATGGCCTCGGCCCCGAGGGAGGCCAGCATCCGGGCGGAGCCGGCATCCCAGGCGTTCGCGAGGATGAAGGGATCTCCGGGCCGGTGCAGGGCGCGGAAGGCGGAACCGGGATCATGCGGCATTGGCGTGGCCTTTTGCAAAGGTACAGAGGGTCGAGAGCGCGGCGGCGAAGGTGTCGTCGGGTACGGTCATCGCGACCCGCACGAAGCCGGCGGCGGACCTGCCGAAGCTTTCGCCCGGCATGACCGCGATACGATGGGCGTCGAGCAGGGCGTGGGCAAAGGCATCGCCGCTCATCCCGGTCGCGCGGACGTCGAGGAACAGGTACATCGCCCCGCCGGAGGGGATGAGCCCGAGCGTGCCCTGCCCGGAAAGGATGCGGCGGGCGATGTCGCGGCGGCGCCGGAAGGGCGCGGCGACGCGGGCTTCGGCCTCGGGCCCGCTATCGAGCGCGAAGAGGGCGGCGTCCTGGATGTAGCCGGGCACGCCGTAGGTGGTGTTGGTGGCAAGGTCGATCAGGGGGCCGATGGCGTCGGGGGGACCGGCGAGCCAGCCGATGCGGCTGCCGGTCATGGCGTGGCTCTTGGACATGGAGCCGACGACCAGCGTGCGCGCGGTCATCCCCGGCAGGGCGCGGGGCGAGAGATGTTCGCCCTCCCAGATCTGGGTGTCGTAGACCTCGTCCGAGATCAGCCAGAGATCCTGGTCCCGGCAGACCCCGGCAAGGCCGTCGAGGGTTGCGCGCGGGTAAATCGCCCCGGTGGGATTGTTGGGAGAGTTGATCAGCAGCGTGCGCGCGCCGGTTTCGAGCGCCGCACGGGCGATGCGTGCGGGATCGGGCAGGAAGCTGGCGGCGGCCTCGGTCGGGACGGCATGGGGCCGGGCGGAGGCGGCGCGGATCGTGCCGGGGTAGGTGGCATAATAGGGGTCGATCATCAGCGCGGTGTCGCCGGGATCGCAGGCCGCCATATGCGCGGCGAAGAGCGCCGCCTGGCCGCCGGGCGTCACCAGGATGTTGTCGCGACTCGTCGCCACGCCGGTCCGCTCGGCGATCCGCGCGGCCACCCGGTCGCGCAGGGCGGCGATGCCGGGCACCATCGCGTAGCCGGTGTGACCGCCCGCCGCCGCCGCGTGCAGCGCGTCGAGAATGGCGGGATCGGTCCGCTCGTCGTGTTCACCGATGGTGAGTTCGGTGACCTCGACCCCGGAGGCGATCAGGCGGCGGGCCTTGTAGAAGACTCCCCATCCGTCGTCGCCGTCGCCGTTGAGCGTGGTGATCCGGGTCGAGAGGGGCGGCATGGGAAAGCTCCTGCAATGGTTGGGAATATTCCTGACAGAGCCCGCGCGAGGGGGCAAGCGTTACCGCGCCCGTTCTCAGGGTTAACGGTAAATATACCAATCTGAACAATGGTTTATGGGTCGGCGCTCGGTCCGGCAATCTTGACTTTTCAGTCCCTTGGCGGTAGCTTTTTCCCATGCTGGACGGAAGAGGCAGGCGGCCTCGGAGAGAACTCCAAGGGTCGTTTTCAGTCCTGCTCGCCTGGAGGGGCCATAGAGCAAACAGGCAAGAAAGGTATCGAGCAATGATCCTCATTCATCTGGAAGAGGAGTTGTCGCGACTCGAAAACGAGCGGGATGACGTGGCCGCGGTTCTGAGGGACCTCGGGGAAGACATGAGACGCCTCAAGGCGCAGGTCGAAGACGGGGAAGGCATCAACCGGACCGAGGCGGGCAAGCTGCTCGGCGATGTCCGGTACTGGCTGAGGGCATCGCATGAAACGGAGGCTCAGATCGCCAATGTCAGACGAAAACAGAAAGGCCTTGCCGGAGACTGGGCTCTGGATCTCGAACGCGCGCGCGATGAGATCGGGTGCCGCATGGCTCGCCTCCGCCGGTGCTGCGGTGCAGGAGAAGTTCCTGACTGAGATCACGGAGGGGGAGAGCCTGGCTCTCCCCTACCTTTTCGAGTTCTGGGCGATGGAGCACCAGTTGCCGCCCGGTGGCGACTGGCGGACCTGGGTCGTCATGGGCGGGCGCGGCGCGGGCAAGACACGCGCCGGGGCCGAGTGGGTGCGCGCCTGCGTCGAGGGCGCCAAGCCGCTGGATGCGGGGCGCTGCAAGCGGGTGGCGCTGATCGGCGAGACGATGGATCAGGTGCGCGAGGTCATGGTGTTCGGGGATTCCGGCATCCTGGCCTGTTCGCCGCCCGACCGCCGGCCGGAGTGGCAGGCGACGCGGCGCTGCCTGGTCTGGCCGAACGGGGCGGAGGCGATGGTCTATTCCGCCCACGATCCGGAGGGGCTGCGGGGGCCGCAGTTCGATGCGGCCTGGGTGGATGAGCTTGCCAAGTGGAAGAAGGCGCGGGAGACTTGGGACATGCTGCAGTTCGCGCTGCGGCTTGGCACGCATCCGCAGGTCTGCGTGACCACGACCCCGCGCAACGTGGGGGTGCTGAAGGAATTGCTGGAACTCGTCTCGACGGTCGTGACCCATGCGCGGACCGAGGCAAACCGGGCCAACCTCGCCAAATCCTTTCTGGAAGAGGTGCGGGCGCGCTACGGCACGACGCGGCTGGCCCGGCAGGAACTGGACGGCGTGATGGTCACGGATGTGGACGGGGCCTTCTGGACGCAGGAGATGCTGGAACGGGCGCGGCTGATGCCGAAGCCCGACGGCTACGACCGCATCGTCGTGGCGGTGGACCCGCCCGCCGGCGATGCCCGGACGGCGGATGCCTGCGGGATCGTCGTCGCAGGCGTTCTGTGCGAGGGGCCGCCGCAGAGCTGGCGGGCCTGGGTGCTGGAGGATGCGACCGTGCAGGGCGTTTCACCCACCGGCTGGGCCGAGGCGGCGGTGTCGGCCTTCACCCGCTGGAAGGCAGACCGCATCGTCGCCGAGGTCAACCAGGGCGGTGCCATGGTCGAGGCCATGCTGCGGCAGGTCGGGCCGAACGTGCCGCTGCGAAAGGTCCATGCCACGCGCGGCAAGTCGGCGCGGGCCGAGCCGGTCGCCGGGCTTTACGAACAGGGGCGTGTCGGTCACGCCGGGTTGTTCGGGGCGCTGGAGGAAGAGATGGGCCTGATGACGGCCCATGGTTTCGAGGGCCAGGGATCGCCCGACCGCGTGGATGCGCTGGTCTGGGCGCTGACCGAGCTGGTCACCGAACCGATGTCGAGCTGGAAGCGTCCGCAGGTGCGGATGCTCTGAGCGCCGTCGCCTGTCCGTCACCCTTCGGTAGCCGAGCGCCCGGGTCGTTTCAGACGCCCGGGCGCAGTCGTTTGCGCATGTGCAGGGCGTGCAGGGTGACGCCGCGCCGGAAGGACGTGACCGGCTCCAGCGTCTCGAACCCGTGGCGGGCAAAGAACGGCTCGGCCGCCTTGCTGGCCTGTGTTTCGAGGTTGTGCGCCCCGGTGGCGCGGGCGATGGGTTCGAGCTGGCCGAGCAGGGCCGCGCCGATGCCGCGACCGGCGAGGGCGGGGCGGACGAAGGCGAGGTCGATCAGGCCGGGCGTCATCAGGGTCATGAAGCCGGCGGCCTTGCCCTGCCAGTCGGCCATCAGCCCGACCGCGCTGCCGATCCTGCCGCGCCAGCGCTTGGGATCGGGGTGGGGTCCGGCCCAGGCTTCGCGCTCGTCCTGCGAATAGAAGCGCGAGGTGCCGTTCAGCACCGCGTCGAAAAAGATCTCGGCCACGGTATCGGCATCGTCGATCAGGAGCGGGCGCAGGGTGAGGTCGGTCAGGTCCGCAGACATGTCCTTCATTTTCCGGCGCATGTCCCGGCTGCGTCGGGGGAGCGAAGTGCTTGGACGGTCGTCATGGTCTCTCTCCTCGGTTTTTCAGATGAAATTAGCTTGCGTCGGTGAGGCGAGGTAGGCCTCCGCGTGCATATCTGCCTCCCGTTGCGCGATGGGCGTGCGGTGGTGGGAGAGGGTCTTAATCTTCCGTTCATATGGTCCTTTTCAACGCGAAACGGACCGGAACGAATGAAGGAGCGTCGACCGATGGTATTCGATTTTCTCTGGCGGGACCGGGATGGGACCAAGGCGCCCGTCATCGAGGAGAAGGCATCGGCCACGGGTCCGGTTATTGCCTATCATTCCTCGGGCCGGGTGGCCTGGTCGCCGCGCGATACCATGTCGCTGACCCGTGCCGCCTTTGCCGGGAACCCGGTGGGGTTCCGCGCGGTGAAGCTGATCGCAGAGGCCGCGGCGGCCCTGCCGCTGGTCCTGCAGGATCACGAACAACGCTTTGCCGCGCATCCGCTGCTGTCGCTCATCACCGCGCCGAACCAGGCGCAGGGCAAGGCCGAACTGTTCGAGGCGCTCTACGGTTTCCTGCTGCTGTCGGGGGATGCCTATCTCGAGGCGGTGCATTCCGGCGAGGGGGTGCCGATGGAGCTGCACGTGCTGCGCCCGGACCGGATGCGGCTGGTGCCGGGGGCGGATGGCTGGCCGGTGGCCTACGACTACATGGTGGACGCGCGCAAGCACCGCTTTGACGTGACGGGGCCGGTATCGCCGATCTGCCACATCAAGAGTTTCCACCCGCAGGACGATCACTACGGGCTGTCCCCGATCCAGGCGGCGGCGCAGGCGGTGGATGTCCACAACGCGGCGTCGCGCTGGTCCAAGGGGCTGCTCGACAATGCCGCGCGCCCGTCCGGGGCGATCGTGTGGAAGGGTGCCGAGGGTCAGGGCACGCTCGCGCAGGATCAGTACGAACGGCTGGTCGCGGAGATGGAGAGCAATCACCAGGGCGCGCGCAATGCCGGACGGCCGATGCTGCTGGAGGGCGGGCTGGACTGGAAACCGATGGGGTTCTCTCCGTCCGACATGGAATTCCACCAGACCAAGGAAGCCGCCGCGCGGGAGATCGCGGTCGCCTTCGGCGTGCCGCCGATGCTGCTCGGGATTCCCGGCGAGGCGACCTATGCCAATTACCAGGAGGCGCACCGGGCCTTCTATCGCCTGACCGTGCTGCCGCTGGCGACGCGGGTCACGGCGGCGGTGGGGCGGTGGCTGTCGGCCTTTGCCGGCGAGCAGGTCGAACTGAAGCCCGACCTCGACCAGGTGCCGGCGCTGGCCACGGAGCGCGAGGCGCAATGGCGGCGGATCGCGCAGGCCGATTTCCTGTCGGCGGCCGAGAAGCGGCGCATGCTGGGCCTGCCGGCAGTGCCGGAGGAGGGCGAGGGTGAGTGAGCGTCATGTGGCATATGAACCCTTCGCCTGCGCTCCGGCGCTGAAGCTGGAGGCCCACGAGCGGGTGAGCAGCCTGCAGGTGGCGGCACTGAACGACCGGCTGGACCGGTTGGAGGTGCTGATGGAGCGGCTCGAGCGGCGGCTCTGGCTCACGGTCTACGGGGTCGCGGGCATGATCCTCGCGGAGGGCTTTCAGAGCCTTCTCCACAAGCTGCCCTGACGGGCGATGACGAAAGGAACGGGAATGGATCTGGAGCACAAGTTCTGCCGCCTCGGCGCCGATGTGACGGTGCGGGACGGCACGCGGATCGAGGGCTATGCGTCGTTCTTCGGCGCCTGCGACCAGGGCGGCGACGTGGTGCAGCCGGGTGCCTATGCCGCGTCGCTGAAGTCGCTGCTTGCGGAGGGGCGCGCGGTCAGGATGCTGTGGCAGCACGACCCGGCCCAGCCCATCGGCGTCTGGGACGAAGTGCGCGAGGATGCGCGCGGCCTGTGGGTCAAGGGCCGGATTCTCGACACCGTCGAAAAGGGCCGCGAGGCGGCGGCGCTGATCGCGGCGGGCGCGATCGACGGGCTGTCGATCGGCTATCGCACGGTGAAGGTCGCAAAGGACGAACGGGGGCGCAGGCTCCTCAAGGAACTGGAGCTTTGGGAGGTGTCGCTGGTGACCTTCCCGATGCTGCCCAGTGCGCGTGTGGCGGCCAAGGGCGACAGCCCGGACGACGCTTGCTTGCGTGAGTTGGCGATGGCGCTGGAGGGCGCGCGCCTGAACCTGGCGGGCGGCTGACGCACGCCGCATCGGAAACGGGAATGAGCGAATGAGCACATCCGAGACCAGGTCTCGGACCGGAGGAGACGTGTCTCCGGTCGCCCGGGTGAGCGCCGCAATGGCGGGACTCGTCGGGGATTTCAGGGCCATGCAGGCCGATCTTGAACAGAAGCTTCAGCAACAGGAAGAGCGATTGACCATGCTTGACACGAAGATGACCCATGCCGCGGTGCGCCCGGCCCTTGCCACCTCGGCCGAGATCGAAGTGCCCCACCGCAAGGCGTTCAACGCCTACCTGCGCTCGGGCGACGACGACGGTCTGCGTGGCCTGGTGCCGGAGGGCAAGTCCATGTCGACCGCCGTCAACGGCGACGGCGGCTTCCTGGTCGATCCGATCACTTCGGAGGCGGTGAAGTCGGTTCTGGACAGCACCGCGTCGATCCGGGCCATCGCGGCGGTGGTCACGGTCGAGGCCTCGTCCTTCGACGTTCTGATCGATCAGGGCGAAACCGGCGCGGGCTGGTCCGACGAGATTTCGGGCTCGTCCGAGACGGCGACCCCCACCATCGACCGCATCTCGATCAAGCTGCACGAGCTGTCCGCGATGCCCAAGGCCTCGCAGCGTCTGCTCGACGACAGCGCCTTCGACATCGAGACCTGGCTGGCCGGGCGCGTCGCCGACAAGTTCTCTCGTGCCGAGGCCGCGGCCTTCATCAATGGCGACGGCAATGACAAGCCGCGCGGTTTTCTGGATCACGATGCGGTCGACAACGACGTCTGGACCTGGGGCAATCTCGGCTACGTGCCGACGGGCGTCGACGGCGGGCTCGGGGATGGCGATGCGATCATCGACCTCGTCTATGCGCTGGGCGCCGAGTACCGCGCCAAGGCCTGTTTCGTGCTGAACTCCAAGACCGCGGGCGCGCTGCGCAAGCTCAAGGACGCGGATGGCCGTCACCTGTGGTCCGACGGTCTGGCCGCCGCCGAACCGGCGCGCCTGCTCGGCTATCCGGTGCTGATCGCGGAGGACATGCCCGATATCGCCGCCGGGGCGGATGCCATCGCCTTCGGCAACTTCTCGGCCGGCTACACCATCGCCGAACGTCCGGATCTGCGCGTCCTGCGCGACCCGTTCAGCGCCAAGCCGCATGTGCTGTTCTACGCCACCAAGCGCGTGGGCGGGGATGTGAGCGACTTTGCCGCGATCAAGCTGCTGCGCTGCGCCACGGCGTAACGCGACAGCAGACATGGGGGCGGGGTGACCCGCCCTCGTGGGGCGCGTGCCGAGAAAGCTCGCGTTGTCCAGCTGCTCCCCTCCGTCCGAGCAACGTGGGCGGCACGCGCCCACCCTGGTTGTACGGATCCGGGAGAGCGGGAGAGGATTGCGGAGAGAAAGCATGATGTTGATCGAAGAAACTGTGGTGCCCTCGGGTGCCTTGCCGATGGCAACAATGAAGCGGCATCTCCGGATGGGCAGCGGGTTCGACGAGGACGACGTCCAGGACGAGATGCTCCAGTCGTTCCTGCGCGCCGCAATGGCCGCGATCGAGGCGCGCACCGGCAAGGCGCTGCTGTCCCGCAATTTTGTCTGGACGGTCCATGACTGGCGCGATCCCGAGGGCGTCGCGCTGCCCATCGCCCCGGTCGAGAGCCTGACGCAGCTTTCCGTCGTCGACCGCTTCGGTGCGGCGGAGACGGTCGAGCCGAACCGTTACAGGCTGGAGGCCGATCCCCATGCGCCGCGGCTGCGTCCGCAGGGGGCGTCCCTGCCGACCATCCCCACGGGCGGCGCCGCGGAGCTGCGCTTTGTCGCGGGTTACAGCGGCAGCTTCGACGGGCTTCCGGCGGACCTGGCGCAGGCGGTGCTGCTGCTTGCGGCGCATTACTACGAATATCGCCACGAGACCGCGCTGGGCCAGGGCTGCATGCCGTTCGGCGTGACCTCGCTCGTGGCGCGCTATCGCCCGATGCGGCTGGGGTTCGGCGCATGAAACGGCCCAACCTGAACCGCATCCTCTGGCTGGAGACCATCCTGCCGACGCCGGACGGCGCGGGCGGGGTCGTCGAGACCTGGCACAAGCTCGGGACGCTCTGGGCGGAGATCACTCCCCGCAGCGGGCGCGAGATCACCGGAGAGGCCGGTCCTCTGGCGGTCGGGACCTTCCGCATCACGGTACGGGCTGCCCCTTCCGGAGCAAGCAACCGGCCCGTGGCGGGGCAGCGGTTCCGCCTGGGAGACCGGATGTTCTCGATCCTCGCGGTGAGCGAGTCGGATCCCGCGGGCATGTACCTGGCCTGCGACGCACGCGAGGAGGTGGCGGCATGAGCTATGCGATGTCCGCCGCCCTGCAGCAGGCGGTCTACGAGCGGCTGACCACCGATCCTGTCCTGACCGGGTTGGTCGGAGACGCGGTGTTCGACGCGCCGCCCGCGGGGCCACTGCCGGAGCTGTTCCTGACGCTCGGCGCGGAACGGGTGCGGGATGCCTCCGACGGGAGCGGCCATGGCGCCTGGCACGATCTTGTCGTGGCGGTGGTGACCGGGACCGCCGGGTTCCGCTCGGCCAAGGAGGTGGCCGCCGCCGCCAGCGATGCCCTGAACGGCGCGGACCTGACGCTGAGCCGGGGACGGCTGGTGAGCCTGCGCTTCATCAAGGCGGAGGCGCGGCGGGAACGGCGGGGGCTGCGGCGCGTGGAGATGATCTTTCGCGCGCGGGTCGAGGATGACTGAACGCCGGGCCGGGGCGGGCGATGGGCCGCTCCGGACCGGCACATGACCGACACAGGCGGGGCGGACCCGCACAGAGCAAGGAGTACGGCAGATGGGTGCCCAGAACGGCAAGGATCTTCTTATCAAGGTGGATCTGACCGGCGACGGTCAGTTCGAGACCATGGCGGGGCTGCGCGCCTCGCGCATCAGCTTCAACGCCGAAAGCGTCGATGTCACCACGCTGGAAAGCCAGGGCGGGTGGCGCGAGCTGCTGGGCGGCGCCGGGGTGAAATCGGCGAATATCTCGGGCTCGGGCGTGTTCAAGGACGCCTCGACCGACGAACGGGCGCGGCAGATCTTCTTTGACGGGGAGACGCCGGAGTTCCAGGTCATCATCCCGGATTTCGGCACGGTCGAGGGGCGCTTTCAGGTGACCTCCATCGAATATGCCGGCTCGCACAACGGCGAGGCGACCTACGAGGTCTCGATGGCGTCGGCGGGAGCTCTGGACTTCGTGCCGGCGCCGCTCTGATGGCGAATGCGTGGCGGGGAGAGGTGGAGATCGTCGTGGATGGCGAGCGCCACCTGATGCGGCTGACCCTCGGGGCGCTTGCCGAACTCGAAGCGGGGCTGGAGACCGGCGCGCTGGTCGACCTGGTGCGCCGTTTCGAGACCGGCCGCTGCAGCACGCGGGACGTGCTGGCGCTGATCGTCGCGGGTCTGCGCGGCGGCGGCTGGAGCGGCACCGCGCGGGATCTGCTGAGTGCCGAGATCGCGGGCGGTCCGATGGCGGCGGCGAAGGCGGCGGCGGAGCTTCTTGCCCGCGCCTTCATGCTGCCGGGGGAGAGCTGAGGTGGAGGGCTTCGACTGGCCGAGCCTGATGCGCGCGGGTCTGCGCGGCCTGAGATTGCGGCCCCGTGATTTCTGGGACCTCACGCCGGTGGAGCTGCGCCTGATGCTGGGCGAGGACGCCGGTCAGCGGCCCATGGGACGCGCGCGGCTCGACGAGCTGCTGGCGGCCTTCCCGGACGAGGTGAAAGGAGACGCTCGATGAGCGAGATCGACAACCTGGACGAACTGGAATCCGAAATCGCGCTGCTCGAGGAAAGCCTCGGGAGCGCGGCGAGCATGGCCGCCGGTTTCGATGCCGAGATGAAGCGCATCCACCAGACGTTTTCGGACACCGGGCGCAACGTGACCCGGCTGGAGGGCGCACTGACCAAGGGGTTGGGACGGGCCATCGACGGGGTGGTGCTGGACGGGATGAAGCTGTCCGAGGCGCTGGAGCAAGTGGCGCGTTCGATGGTCGACGCGGCCTACAAGGCAGCCGTCCAGCCGGTGACGCAGCATTTCGGCGGACTGCTCGCGGGTGGTTTGTCGAGCATGTTCGGCGGCTTTTCCTTCTTCGAGAAGGGCGGTTCGTTCAGCCAGGGGCGGGTGATGCCCTTCGCCACCGGCGGTGTGGTCACCGGCCCGGTCAGTTTCCCCATGCGGGGCGGCAGCGGGCTGATGGGCGAGGCGGGACCGGAGGCTATCATGCCGCTGACGCGCGGCGCCGACGGCAAGCTCGGCGTGCGCGCGCAGGGCGGCGACCGGCAGGCGGTGAACATCGTGATGAACATATCGACGCCGGATGCCCAGAGCTTCCGCCGCAGCCAGTCGCAGATCGCGGCGCAGATGGGCCGGGCTCTGGGGCAGGGTTCGCGCAATCGTTGAGTGAGGGAGAGCCGAGATGTCGTTTCACGAGGTGAGATTTCCCGCCGATCTGAGCTTTGGCGCGCTGGGCGGGCCGGAGCGCAGGACCGATGTGGTCGAACTGACCAGCGGGTTCGAAGAACGCAACACCCCCTGGGCGCATTCGCGGCGACGCTACGATGCGGGGTTGGGGCTGCGGGGTCTCGACGATATCGCGGCCCTGCTGGATTTCTACGAGGCGCGGCGCGGGCAGCTTTACGGCTTCCGCTGGAAGGACTGGGCGGATTACAAATCCTGCAAGCCGTCCGCGCAGCCCGGCCGCAACGATCAGGTGATCGCCCATGGCGACGGCGCGACGCGGACCTTTCAGCTTGTGAAATCCTACCGCTCCGGCGTTGCCAGCTACCAACGCCCGATCACCAAGCCGGTGCTCGGCACCGTTGTAGCGGCGGTGCAGGACGACGAGATGCTGGAGGGCGTGCATTTCGGCGTCGACCTCGCGACCGGGCTCATCACCTTTGTCGAGGCACCGCTGTCCGGGGTCGAAATCTCGGCCGGGTTCGAATTCGACGTGCCGGTGAGGTTCGACACGGACCGGATCAATGTCTCGGTCGCCAGCTTCAAGGCGGGTCAGGTGCCCGACGTTCCGGTGGTGGAGGTTCGGGTCTGATGGGCGCGCCGGAGCTTCACGCGCATCTTGCGACCGGGTTGACGACCGTTGCACGCTGCTGGGCGATCACCCGCCGCGACGGGGTCCGTTTCGGCTTTACCGACCATGACCGGACGCTGAGTTT
The DNA here is from genome assembly GCF_048261495.1 of Salipiger sp. Classification (GTDB taxonomy): domain Bacteria; phylum Pseudomonadota; class Alphaproteobacteria; order Rhodobacterales; family Rhodobacteraceae; genus Salipiger. The sequence continues at coordinate 470,803 of NZ_JBLXFX010000002.1, read as the reverse complement.
TGCCGGGCTCGCGTTCCGCGCCGACACCGGGTTGTCGGCTGCGGCGCTGCAGCAGGCGACGGGTCTGTCGGTCGACAATACCGAGGCGACGGGCGCCCTGTCGGATGCGGCGATTTCCGAGGCCGATATCGAGGCGGGCCGCTATGACGGGGCCGGGGTGGAATCCTGGCTGGTCAACTGGGCGGACGTCGCGCAGCGCAGGCTCATGTTCCGGGGCACGATCGGGGAGATCCGCCGCTCCGGCGGAGCGTTCCACGCGGAATTGCGCGGCCTGACCGAAGCCCTGAACCGTCCGGTCGGGCGGGCCTTCCAGAAACCCTGCTCGGCGGTCCTGGGCGACGCCATCTGCCGCATGGATCTGAGCGAGCCGGGATATTTCCACGAGGGGGCGATCCTGACCGTCGAGGACAATCGCAGTTTCGGGTTCGGCGCATTGGGCGGCTTCGATCAGGGCTGGTTCCAGCGCGGCAGGTTGACGGTGCTGAGTGGTGATGCGGCGGGGCTTTCGGGCACCATCAAGCGGGATCGCCTCTTGACCGGCGGGCGCGGGATCGACCTCTGGGAACCCCTGAGGGCCCCGGTCGCAGCGGGCGACGTGGTTCGGATCACCGCGGGCTGCGACAAGCGCTTCGACACCTGCCGGCTGAAGTTCAACAACATTCTGAACTTTCAGGGTTTTCCGGACATACCCGAGGAGGACTGGATCATGGTGCATCCGACCCTCGCGAAGACCCGGAGCGGGGGGAGCCGGAGATGAGCCGCAGCGACGACATCGTGCTGACCGCGCGCCACTGGATCGGGACGCCCTACGTGCACCAGGCCTCGGTCCGGGGGGCGGGCTGCGATTGCCTCGGCCTTCTGCGGGGCGTGTGGCGCGAGCTTCTGGGCGCCGAGCCGGAGTCGGTGCCGCCCTACAGCATGGACTGGTCCGAACCCCAGGGTGACGAGGCGCTGCTGCGCGCGGGGCTTCGACACATGCGGCTGAAGGACCGGCATGACGAGGCGCCGGGGGACGTGCTGCTGTTCCGCATGAGAAGCGACGCCGTGGCGAAACACGTGGGGCTGCAGGCCCGCGCGGGCGAGGGGGCGAGCTTCGTCCATGCCTATAGCGGGCACGGCGTGATCGAAAGCCCGCTGAGCCCCCCCTGGCGCAGGCGCATCGCCGCGCGGTTTGCCCTACCAACGGAGAATTGAGACATGGCCACGATCGTACTTTCCGCGGTGGGCGCGGCTGTTGGCAGCGCCTTCGGCGGCACCGTTCTCGGGCTTTCCATGACGGCGGTCGGACGCTTTGTCGGTGCCAGCCTCGGGCGGGCCATCGACCAGCGGCTGATGGGGCAGGGTGCGGATACGGTCGAGACCGGCAAGGTGGAACGCTTCCGCCTGACCGGGGCCGGTGAGGGTGTTGCCATCGCACAGGTCTACGGGCGGATGCGCGTGGGCGGTCACGTGATCTGGGCGACCGAGTTCAAGGAACACGTGAAGAAGAAAAAGACCGGCGGCGGCAAGGGGGCGCCTTCCGGTCCGACGGTCAAGTCCTTCAGCTATTCGGTGAGCCTGGCCCTCGCTCTGTGCGAAGGCGAGATCACCGCCGTCAACCGAGTCTGGGCGGATGGGGCGGAGATTCCGCTTTCGGATCTGAACATGCGTGTCTATGCCGGGTCCGCCGATCAGGAGCCGGATCCGAAGATGGAAGCGGTCGAGGGCACCGGGTTCGTTCCGGCCTATCGCGGCACCGCCTACGTGGTGATCGAGGATCTGATGCTGGAGCGGTTCGGCAATCGTGTTCCGCAGTTTTCCTTCGAGGTGACCCGGCCCGAACAGACCGATACGGATGACGTGCCCCATTGCGTGCGGGGCGTCGCGCTGATCCCAGGCACCGGGGAATATGCGCTGGCTACGGAGCCCGTGCATCTTTCATACGGAGGTGGCGCAAGCGGGGTGGTCAACGTCAACTCTCCTTCGGAGCAGCCGGATTTCAACACCGCGCTGGACCAGTTGACCGACGAGTTGCCGGACTGCGGGGCTGCCTCCCTCGTGGTAAGCTGGTTCGGCAGCGATCTGCGCTGCGGCAGTTGCGAGATCAAGCCGAAGATCGAGCAGGCCGAGTTCGACGCCGAGCGGATGCCATGGCGCGTTTCCGGCCTGTCGCGGGCGGAGGCGGAGTTGGTGCCCCGTCAGGACGACCGGCCCATCTATGGCGGAACCCCCGCCGATGCGAGCGTGGTGCAGGCGATCCGGCGGATGACGGATCAGGGTCTGGCCGTCACCTTCTACCCGTTCATCCTGATGGATCAGCTCGACGGAAACGGTTTGAGCGATCCCTGGAGCGGCGCGGCGGATCAGCCGGCGCTGCCCTGGCGCGGACGGGTTACCCTGAGCGCGGCGCCGGGGCGCGCGAATTCACCGGACGGCACGGCGGTGGCGGCCGTCGAGGTTGCCGCCTTCTTCGGTACGGCCGCGCCTGCGGATTTTGCCGTGGCGGACGGGGTCGTCACCTACAGCGGCCCGGCCGAATGGTCCTATCGCCGGTTCATCCTGCATCAGGCGGCGCTTTGCGCGGCCGCGGGCGGGGTGGATGCCTTTTGCATCGGGTCCGAGATGCGGTCGCTCACCCGGATCCGGGATGACAGCGGCTTCCCGGCGGTCGCCGCCCTGCGGGCCCTTGCGGCGGATTGCCGGGTGTTGCTGGGGGCCGGTGTCAGGATCGGCTATGCCGCCGACTGGACGGAATATTTCGGCTACCATCCTCAGGACGGATCGGGGGACGTGTACTTCCACCTCGATCCGCTCTGGTCCGACCCCGAGATCGACTTCATCGGTATCGACAACTACATGCCGCTCGCCGACTGGCGGGACGAGGAGGGCCACGCGGATCAGCATTGGGGGGCGATCCACAATGCCGACTACCTCATGGCCAACGTGGCCGGAGGAGAGGGGTTCGATTGGTACTATCCCACCCCCGAAGCACGGGAGGCCCAGCGGCGCGATCCCATCGAGGACGGCGCGGATGGCGAGCATTGGGTGTTCCGCTACAAGGATATCCGAGGCTGGTGGAGCAACCTGCACCACGACCGCATCGGCGGTGTGCGCCAGCCGGAACCGACCGCCTGGGAACCGGGCTCGAAGCCGGTCTGGTTCACCGAGGTCGGCTGCGCGGCGGTGGACAAGGGCGCGAACCAGCCCAACACGTTCTTGGATCCGAAATCTTCGGAAAGCGATCTTCCTCATTATTCCAACGGCTTGCGCGATGATCTCATGCAGCGCCAGTATCTTCGCGCGATCCATGCCTATTGGAACGACCCCGCCAACAACCCGGTTTCGGAGGTCTACGGGGCGCCGATGGTCGACATGGCGCGCACCTTTGTCTGGGCCTGGGATGCACGTCCCTATCCCTGGTTTCCGGGGCTGGACAGCCTCTGGTCCGACGGCGGCAACTACCGGCGGGGACATTGGCTGACGGGACGGGCGTCGGCGCGGACGCTGGCCTCGGTGGTTTCCGAGATCTGTGTCCGCGCGGGGCTGGACGACCACGACGTGAGCGGCCTTCACGGCTGGGTGCGGGGCTATGTGGTCGACAGCACCGGCAATGCGCGCCGTGCGCTGCAGTCGCTGATGCTGGCGCACGGCTTCGACGCGGTCGAACGCGACGGTGTGCTGTGCTTCGTCATGCGGCGCGGCACCGGTGCGGTGGATATCGACCCGGCGGAGTTTGCCGTCAGCGACGAGATCGGCAGCCCCATGGTCGAGACCAGGGTGAGCGAGGCCGAGATGGCCGGGCGGGTCCGGGTCCGTTTCGTGGAGGCCGACGGCGATCACGCCATCGCCGCCGAGGAGACCGTCCTGCCGGACGAGGAAACCCATGCGGTGGCCGAAACCGATCTGCCGATGACCCTGACCCGCCGCGAGGGTCGGATGACGGTGGAGCGCTGGCTGGCCGAGGCGCGGGTGGCGCGCGAGACGCTGCGCTTTGCGCTGCCCCCGTCGCGGCTGGACCTTCGCGCGGGCGATGTGGTTTCGCTGCCGGCGGCCTCGGGGCGGACGCTGGCGCGGATCGACCGTGTCGAGATCGGCCAGCATCAGATCCTCGAAGCGGTGCGCATCGAGCCGGATGTCTACCACCCTGCGGATTTCCCCGAGGATGTGCCGGGCCTGCGTCCCTTCACGCCCGCGGTTCCGGTCATGCCGGTGTTCATGGACCTGCCGCTCATGACGGGGGGGGAGGTGGAACATGCCCCCCATATCGCGATCACGGCCGAGCCCTGGCCGGGGAGTGTGGCGATCTACGACTCGGCCGAGGATGCGGACTATGCGCTGAACGAGATCATCGCCGCGCAGTCGGTGATCGGCGTCACGGAGACGCCGCTGTTTGCCGCGCCGCCGGGGCGGATCGACCGGGGCCCCCTTGTGCAGGTGAAGTTGTTCTCGGGCATGATGGAGTCGATTTCGGACACCGCGCTTCTGGCGGGCGGCAACCTCGTCGCGATCGGGGACGGCAGCCCCGGTGCCTGGGAGCTGTTCCAGTTCCGCGACGCGCAGCTTGTCGGAACCCGCACCTGGACCCTGACCCACAGGCTGCGCGGGCAGTTCGGCAGCGACGGCATCATGCCCGAGGTCTGGCCCACAGGATCGCTGGTCGTGGCGCTCGACGGGGCACCGCAGCAGATAGCGCTGGCCGCCATGGCACGGCGTCTATCCCGCCACTACCGGATCGGACCGGCGCAACGGGGTTACGACGATCCGTCCTACAGGCACCAAGTCCATGCCTTCGACGGCAATGGGCTGCGGCCCTACCGCCCGGCCCATCTGCGCGCGGTGGCATCGGGGGGAACGCAGTCCCTGTCCTGGATTCGCCGCAGCCGCATCGACGCCGACAGTTGGGACACGACCGAGGTCCCGCTGGGCGAGGACAGCGAAAGCTACCTGCTGCGGATCATGCAGGCTGGCGCGCCCATCCGTGAAGCCACGGTGTCGCAGTCTGCCTGGACCTACGATCCCGGCGCGGACGGGCTGACGGGCCCCTACGAAGTGCAGGTCGCCCAGCTCTCGGCCCGGTTCGGCGCGGGTCCCTTTGCCAGGCTGGAGCTCGAGGCATGAAGCCCGTGATGCACGGCGACCTGGTCGCCGCCGCGCGCGCCCTTCTGGCGGCCGCGCCGGGCGCGCGGTGGCGGTTGGCACGGGATCTCGTGGCCCGCGCGGATGCGGCGGACCGATTTCTCGACCGTCACGGCCGCGTTCACCCGGAGTGGGGCAACGGAACGCTCATGGCGGCGGCGCTGGTCCTGCCGCTGGCGCCGGAACCTCGCATCGACCAGCCCGTCTATGCCGACTGCATGATCCTCGTGCTCGAGGCGCTGCGTGCGCGGCGCCTTCCCGGCGGCGCACTCCCTTTGGAAGACGGTCCCGTTGAGCAACGCCCCGGCGCGGGCCTCGCGGCCGGTGATTTTCGGGAGCGATCGCCGTGCTGCACGGGACCGTGACCCGATCCATAAGTCTCTCCGATTGCGTCCATCAAGCATTTGCGTTTCAAAGGCGGAACCCTATCTGCTATGACTACGGCGTCGAACGGAGGAACAGTGATGGCTGAAACGCGCGCCAAGATCGCCGAACTGGATCCGGTCTGGACCCGCATCATGCGCGAGGCGGAAGAGGCCGTGGGCGGGGAACCGCTGCTCGGCGGGTTGGTCCATACCTCCGTGCTGCATCATTCCAGCATCGAGGGCGCTCTGGCCTTCCGCATCTCGATGAAGCTCACCAACGGCGAGATGTCCGAACAGATCCTGCGCGAGATCTGCGATCAGGCCTACGGCTCCGATGCCTCGCTGGCGATGTCTGCGCGGGCCGACATCCGGGCGATCTACGAACGCGATCCGGCCTGCCACCGCTACCTGCAGCCGCTGCTGTTCTTCAAGGGCTTCCAGGCGGTGCAGAGCCAGCGCGTGGCCCATTGGCTCTGGGGGCAGGGACGCAAGGACCTGGCCTACTTCTTCCAGATGCGCTCGTCCGAAGTCTTCGGCGTCGACATTCATCCGGCGGCCAGGATCGGTCAGGGGATCATGATCGACCATGCCCATTCCATCGTCATCGGCGAAACCGCGGTGGTCGGAAACGACGTCTCGATCCTGCATTCGGTGACCCTGGGCGGCACCGGCAAGGAGGACGAGGACCGGCACCCAAAGATCGGCGATGGCGTGCTGATCGGCGCCGGGGCGAAGGTGCTCGGCAATATCCGGGTCGGCGCGCGATCCCGGATCGCGGCGGGCTCGGTCGTGCTGACGGATGTGCCGCCCTGCAAGACCGTGGCGGGTGTGCCCGCCAAGATCGTCGGCGAAGCCGGCTGCGATCAGCCGTCGCGCGACATGAACCAGAGGCTCACCGGCTGCCGCTGCGACGAGTGAGGCCGGCCAAGGGGCAAAAGTTTTTCAAAACTTTTGCAAATTCCTTGAAGGAATTTGCGGCGCAGACCTCGGCCTTCACGCGGCCGGTATGATGTTGCGCATGCGGATGACGTGGCGGGATTCGTACCACGCCACCCCCAGCACCGCGATTCCGCCGACGGCCAGCGCCGCGCCGACATGGCCGGTCGAGGCCCATCCGTGGCCCGCGGCCAGGGCAAGGCCCGCCAGCCAGGGACCCAGAGCATTGGCCGCGTTGAATGCCGCATGATTGAGCGCGGCGGCGAGGGTCTGTGCATCTCCCGCAACGTCCATCAGACGCATCTGCAGCGGGATCACCAGGCCCGCGGTCGTCCCCAGGATGAAGATCGTGGCGGTCATCGCGATCCAGTTCCCCATGACCGCGGCGTAGAGGATCGACGTTGCGACCATCCCGATCAGCAGCACCAGTGCGCCGCCGAAATGCGACCAGTTGGCCAGCCGTCCGGCGATCACGTTGCCGAGCGTCGCGCCCAATCCGAAGGCCGACAGGGCCAGCGGGATCGCCCAGCCCGGCGCCTGCGCGGCGGCGATCATCGCGGCGGAGAGGTAGGAATAGACCGCGAAGACCGCGCCGAAGCCGACGGCCCCCACGGCCAGCGTCAGCCAGACCGCCCGGTTGGACAGCGCCGAAAGCTCTCTCAGCGGATTGGCGGCGGGGCCGGTCTGCGTGGCCGGCGCGACGCGGGCGATCATCGCCGCCGATGCGGCGGCCAGCACCGCCACGATGACGAAACACCAGCGCCAGCCGAAGCTCTGCCCGATGGCGCCGGCGATCGGCACGCCGATCACGTTGGCCACCGTCAGCCCCATGAGGATCTGCGCCACGCCCGAGGCCTTGCGGCCTTCGGGTGCCAGCGCCGCTGCCGTCAGCATCGAGATCCCCAGGAAGGCGCCGTGCGGCAGCCCGGCGAGAAAGCGCGAGGCGACCAAAGCGCCGAGGCCGGTCGACAGGGCCGAGGCCACATTGGCCAAGCCGAAGACCGCGATCAGCAGGATCAGCAGCAGCTTGCGCGGCAGGTAGCTTCCCAGCACCGCCAGCACGGGTGCGCCGACCACCACGCCGATGGCATAGGCGCTGACCGCATGGGCGGCCCGCGGTTCGGACACGCCCAGATCGGTGGCGTAGTAGGGCAGCAACCCCATGGCCGCGAACTCCGCGACGCCGATGGCGAAGGCGCCGAGCGCGAGGGAGAGAATCGTCAGACGCGCCTGACGGTCGAGGTAAGCCATGAAAAGCTCCGATGTTCGGGGGCCATGCCGTGGCAGCGGATGCTGCAATGCGGCAAGGAACGTTTTCACGGATGTTATGGTTTGGTCGCGCAATCGCAAGGGCCGCCTCTGCAAGGTCGGCATGAGGCCCTTGCATGGCTGGCGTGAAAAGGCCCGCCCCGGGACGGGGGCGGGCCTGATCCTGTCGGATCCGGTGCGGATCAGGCGAGCATCAGCATCGGGTTCTCGAGGTTGTCGACGATGGCCTTGAGCAACTCGGCCCCCAGTGCGCCGTCGATGACCCGGTGATCGACCGAGAGCGTCACCGACATCACCGTGGCCACGGTCAGTTCGCCGTCGGCGCCGACGACCGGCTTCTTCACCCCCGCGCCCACGGCGAGGATCGCCCCGTGCGGCGGGTTGATGACGGCGTCGAAATTGTCGATCCCGAACATCCCGAGGTTGGAGATTGCGAAGGTGCCGCCGACATATTCATGCGGCGCGAGCTTCTTGTTGCGGGCGCGGCCCGCAAGGTCCTTCATCTCGGCGGAAAGCGCCGAGAGCGACTTCATCTCGGCATCCTTCAGCACCGGGGTGAACAGCCCGCCGTCCACGGCAACCGCAACCGCCACGTCCGAGGGCTTCAGCTTCAGCATCCGGTCGCCCGCCCAGACGGCATTGGCATCGGGCACGGCCTGCAGCGCGTTGGCGCAGGCCTTGATGACGAAGTCGTTCACCGACAGCTTCACGCCGCGTCCTTCGAGCTGCTTGTTGAGCTGGCCGCGGAACTTCAGCAGCGCGTCGAGCCGGATGTCGCGGCGCAGGTAGAAATGCGGAATGGTCTGCTTGGCCTCGGTGAGGCGGGCAGCCACGGTCTTGCGCATCCCGTCGAGCTTGACCTCCTCGTAGTCGCGGCCCTCGTACATGCGCTTGACCTGATCGGCCCCGGCGCTCTGCGGCATCGCGGCGGCGGGTGCGGCGGCCTTGGCGGCGGGGGCTTCGGTGGCGGCAGCCGGGGCGGCTGCGGCGCCCGGCGTCGCGCTCTCCACGTCGGCCTTCACGATGCGTCCATGCGGACCCGAGCCCTTGACCCCGGCCAGGTCGAGACCCTTTTCGGCCGCGATCCGCCGTGCCAGGGGCGAGGCGAAGATGCGCGTGCCGTCCGCCGAGGCGGGCGCGGCCGGGGCAGGGGTGGCGGGCTTCTCGGAGCCCCCGGAGGGGGCCGCCTCGGCGCCCGCGTCGGACGCCTTCGGCGCCTCCGGAGCAGGTGTCGACGCCGGAGCGGAGGCGATGTCGTCGGCGCTTTCGCCCTCTTCGAGGAGGATGGCGATGGGGGTGTTGACCTTGACCCCCTCGGACCCCTCGGCGATCAGGATCTTTCCGATGGTGCCTTCGTCGACGGCCTCGAATTCCATCGTGGCCTTGTCGGTCTCGATCTCGGCGAGGATGTCGCCGGAACTCACGGTATCGCCTTCCTTGACCAGCCATTTGGCCAGCGTGCCTTCCTCCATGGTCGGCGACAGGGCGGGCATCAGGATTTCGGTGGGCATGTCTCTAGCTCTCCTCGGCGAGGGTCACGAGATCACAGGGCGGGCGCGGTTTCCGCGCCCCGGCCAGTGCGATCACGGCTTTCTCCAGTTTGCCGCGATGGGCGGCGATCCATTCGTAGGCCTCCTGATGGCTCGGGCGCTGCCCGGGCCGCAGGCTCTCCATGAGGCATTCGGGAACGAAGGCCGTGACCGCGCGGCCCCCCGTGTCCACCCGGACACGGTAGGCCCCGCGCGCCACGTCGCGCCCGATGACCTCGACCGGGCTCACCGGTAGGTCACCTGCTTCACCGCCTCGATCACCTCGGCGGTGGTGATGAGCGCATGCTTCTCGAGGTTGGCCGCATAGGGCATCGGCACATCCTTCCCGGTGCAGTTGATCACCGGAGCATCGAGATAGTCGAAGGCGTTCATCATGATGTAGGACGACAGGTGGTTGCCGATGGCACCCACCGGGAAGCCCTCCTCGACGGTCACGCAGCGGTTGGTCTTCTTCACCGAAGCGATCAGCGTCCCGTAGTCGATGGGACGCAGCGTGCGCAGGTCGATGACCTCGGCGTCGATCCCGTCTTCCGCAAGCTTTTCAGCCGCTTCCAGCGCGTACTGCATGCCGATGCCGAAGCTGACGAGGGTGACGTCCTTGCCCTCGCGCCAGATCTTCGCCTTGCCGAAGGGCACGGTGAAATCGTCCATCACCGGCACGTCGAAGGTGCGCCCGTAGAGGATCTCGTTCTCGAGGAAGATCACCGGGTTCGGATCGCGGATGGCCGACTTCAGCAGGCCCTTCGCATCCGCCGCCGAATAGGGCATGGCGACCTTGAGGCCGGGGATCATCGCGTACCATGCCGCGTAATCCTGGCTGTGCTGCGCGCCCACGCGCGCCGCCGCGCCGTTCGGGCCGCGGAACACCATCGGCGCCCCCATCTGCCCGCCGGACATGTACAGCGTCTTGGCCGCCGAGTTGATGATGTGGTCGATGGCCTGCATCGCGAAGTTGAAGGTCATGAATTCCACGACCGGCTTCAACCCGCCGAAGGCCGCGCCGACGCCGATCCCGGCAAAGCCGTGCTCGGTGATCGGCGTGTCGATCACGCGCTTGTCGCCGAATTCCGCCAGCAGGCCCTGGGTCACCTTGTAGGCGCCCTGGTACTCCGCCACTTCCTCGCCCATGACGAAGACGCCGGGGTCCGAGCGCATCTCCTCGGCCATCGCGTCCCGCAGCGCCTCGCGCACGGTCTGGGTCTTCATCTCCGTGCCCTCGGGCCAGTCGGGAGAGGCCGCGGCCGCTGGAACCTTGCTCTCGGGTTCGGGCGCGGCGGCCCTGGCCTCCGCCTTCGGGGCCTCCTCGGCGGCGGCCGGGGCCGGGGCGGCGGCATCCTCGACGCTCTCGCCCTCTTCGACCAGCACCGCGATGGGCGTGTTCACCTTCACCCCCTCGGAGCCCTCGGCCACGAGGAGCTTGCCGACGATGCCCTCATCGACCGCCTCGAACTCCATCGTCGCCTTGTCGGTCTCGATCTCGGCGAGGATATCGCCCGACGACACCGTGTCGCCCTCTTTCACCAGCCATTTGGCCAGCGTGCCTTCCTCCATGGTCGGAGACAGCGCGGGCATGAGAATCTGTGTAGCCATCTGGTCTGCTCCCCCTCAGCTTTTCACCGCGTCGCCCTGCGGGATCGCAGAGGCGTAGATGTCGGTCCAGAGCTCCTCGAGCGCGGGCTCGGGGCTTTCCTTCGCGAAATCGGCGGACTTGTTGACGATGTCCTTGATGTTCTTGTCGATCGCCTTGAGGTCGTCCTCGGTGGCGTGCTTGCCCTCGATCAGCATGCTGCGCACGTTCTCGATCGGGTCGCGCTCCTCGCGCATCTTCTGCACCTCCTCGCGGGTCCGGTACTTGGCCGGGTCCGACATGGAATGGCCGCGATAGCGGTAGGTCTTGATCTCGAGGATGTAGGGACCGTCGCCGGCGCGGCAATGCGCCACCGCCTTCTCGCCCGCCGCCTTGACCGCCAGCACGTCCATGCCGTCGACGATCTCGCCGGGAATGCCGAAGGGGGTGCCGCGGGTGTGGATGTCCTCGGTCGAGGTCGAGCGCTTCTGCGAGGTGCCCATGGCGTACTGGTTGTTCTCGATCACGAAAACCACCGGAAGCTTCCAGAGCGCCGCCATGTTGAAGGTCTCGTAGACCTGGCCCTGGTTCGCGGCGCCGTCGCCGAAATAGGTGAAGGTCACGCGCTTGTTGTCGAGATACTTGTCGGCAAAGGCAAGGCCCGCGCCCAGCGGCACCTGCGCACCCACGATGCCGTGCCCGCCGTAGAAATGCTTCTCCCGGCTGAACATGTGCATGGAGCCGCCCTTGCCCTTGGAATAACCGCCCTCGCGGCCGGTGAGCTCGGCCATGACGCCGTTCGGATCCATGCCGCAGGCCAGCATGTGACCGTGGTCGCGGTACGAGGTGATGCGCTTGTCACCCTCTTCCGCCGCCGCTTCGAGCCCGACGACGACGGCCTCCTGGCCGATGTACAGGTGACAGAACCCGCCGATGAGCCCCATGCCATACAGCTGGCCGGCCTTCTCTTCGAAGCGCCGGATCAGAAGCATGTCATGATAATACTGCTTGAGCTCCTCGGGCGAGACATTGGGCTTGGCGGCTGGTTTGCGTGCGGCCATGTCATCTCCTCCAGGTAGATAGTTTAGTGTTAAACTTTCCCTCACACTAGTGCCAGCCAGCCCGCGTGTCAAAGCCCTCCCGCAGGCATTCGCCATATTTCTTCGCCTCGGGGGCCCCACCGCCATGCCGCCGCGACACCGCTGCCGCCGGGCAACGGGCTTCTTCGGTTCGAAAATATCCCGGGTGGGGAATGGCCCGGCACGGGCCGGGGGAGGGCAGCGCCCTCCCGATCCGCCGCGGGCCGCCAAAGGCGGACGGCGGCACGACAGGCACGCGCAGCGTTCCTGAAGATCAGCCAACCGAAAGAGAAAACGGGTCCGCCGGAACGCGGATTCAGCGCACCACGATCTCGTCCGACCGCATCAGACCCAGGACATCGCGCGCCTGTTCGTCGAGCAGGTCCAGGTCGAGATAGTCGTCCGACAGCCGCCGGGTGAGATTTTCCATGCGGTCCACGTCGCGCTCGATACCGGCAAGCTCCGCGGCCAGACGCTCGCCCTCGATCACGATCTCGGCGCGACGGAACACGCCGAAATCCCCCTGCACGGCGGCAAAGGTGAAATAGGCCGACAGGCTGAGGGTGATGCCGGCGTAGATCAGCACGCCGAAGGCCGGTTTGCGCCGCGCGCTCATTTGGAAACTCGCTCGTGATCTGCCTCGGAACCGCCCCTCTTCGCGGGGACGTCCGATGACTATGGCACAAGTGATTCGCAAAGGGAATCCCCCGAACGGGGGATTCGCCCGAATGTGATCGCAGCCGGGGCGCGCCGGCCCCGGCGCCGCCCTCAGCCGAGCGCCGCGACCCCCGGCAGCTCCTTGCCTTCCATCCATTCGAGGAAGGCGCCGCCCGCGGTCGAGATATAGGTGAAATCCTCCGCCGCACCGGCCTTGTTCAGCGCGGCAACCGTGTCGCCGCCCCCGGCGACCGAAACCAGCCCGCCGTTCAGCGTCGCCTTCGCCGCATGGGCGGCGGCGGCATTGGTGGCGGCGTCGAAGGGCGCGATCTCGAAGGCGCCGAGCGGGCCGTTCCAGATCAGTGTTTCGGCCCGGTCGATGGCGGCATTGACCGCCTCGACCGACTCGGGTCCGGCGTCGAGGATCATGGCATCCGACGGGCAGGCATCCGCGGCCACGGTTTCCGAGGGCGCGTTCTCGCGGAATTCGCGGGCCACGACCACGTCCGCGGGCAGCAGGATCTCGCAGCCCGCCGCGGCGGCCTTGCCGAGGATCTCGCGGGCGGTGTCGGCCATCTCGTGCTCGCAGAGCGATTTGCCGACGTCCAGTCCCTGCGCCGCGAGAAAGGTGTTGGCCATGCCGCCGCCGATCACCAGCATGTCGACCTTTTCCACCAGATTGCCCAGCAGTTCGAGCTTTGACGACACCTTGGCGCCGCCGACCACCGCCAGCACCGGCCGTTTCGGCGACCCGAGCGCGGCGTCCAGCGCCTCGAGCTCGGCCTGCATCAGGCGGCCGGCGCAGGAGGGCAGCAGGTGCGCCAGCGCGGCGGTGGAACTGTGCGCGCGATGCGCGGCGGAAAAGGCGTCGTTGCAATAGATGTCGCCGAGCGCCGCGTAGCGCCGTGCCAGATCCTCGTCGTTGCGTTCCTCGCCGGGTTCGAAGCGGGTGTTCTCCAACAGCACCACCTCGCCCTCGCCGCAGGCCGCGATCACCGCGTCGGCGCCGTCCAGCGGGGTGAAATGCACCTTGGTTCCGAAGGCCGCCTCGAGCGCGGGCACCAGCATCTCCAGCGACATCTCCGGCACCACCTTGCCCTTGGGGCGGCCGAAATGCGCCAGCAGCACCGGCCTTGCGCCGCGCGACAGGATGTCCTGCACGGTCGGGGCGATCCGTTCGATGCGGGTCGCATCGGTCACCACGCCGTCTTCCACCGGCACGTTGATATCGACGCGCAGCAGCACCCGTTTGCCGTCCAGGTCCATGTCGTCGAGGGTTTTCCAGGTCATTCCCATCTCCCGTCATCTTCGGTCCCGGTCTGCCCCGGGCTCACGCGCGCGTCAATGCGATGGCGTCCCTCTCTTGGCAATCGCGCGACGGAAGGCTATCTGAAGCCGCAAACACACATGCCTGAGGGAGCGATGCGACATGGCCGAGATCAAGGACCCCGAGAACACCATCGTGATGGAGCTGAAGGACGGCACCGTCACCATCGAACTGCTGCCCGACATCGCGCCCAAGCACGCGGAGCGCATGAAGGAGCTGGCCCGCGCCGGAGCCTATGACAACGTCTGCTTTCACCGCGTGATCGACGGCTTCATGGCCCAGACCGGCGATGTCGAGCACGGCAACATGGAAAACGACTTCAACCTGCGCCGCGCCGGCACGGGCGGATCGGACCTGCCGGACCTCCCGGCGGAGTTCTCGGGCATCCCGCACGACCGCGGCACCCTGGGCGCGGCCCGGTCGCAGAACCCGAACTCGGCCAACTCGCAGTTCTTCATCAACTTCAAGGACAACCATTTCCTGAACCGCCAGTACACGGTCTACGGCCGCGTGATCTCGGGGATGGAGCATGTGGACTCGATCACGCGCGGCGAGCCGCCCTCGACGCCGGACCGCATGATTTCGGTAAAGGTCGCCTCCGATGCGTAAACTCGCCCTGATCCTTGCCCTGGCAGGATCGCCCGTCCTCGCGGACGGTCTCGACGTCACGGTCTCGGGGGAGGGCGCCAACGGCACCTTCCACATCGAGCTGTTCGACGATGTCGCCCCCCAGCACGCGGCCCGGATCGAGGCCCTGGCCAAGGCCGGCGCCTATGACGGCGTGGTCTTTCACCGGGTGATCGACGGCTTCATGGCCCAGACCGGCGATGTGGAATTCGGCAAGTCGGGCGGGGACATGCGCCTGGCCGGAACCGGCGGGTCGGACATGCCCGACCTCAAGGCCGAGTTCTCGGACAGGTCCTTCGGTCGCGGAGCGGTCGGCATGGCACGTTCGCAGGATCCGAATTCCGCCAATTCGCAGTTCTTCATCATGTTCGCCCCGGCGCCGCATCTGAACGGCCAATATACCGTCGTGGGCGAGGTGACCTCGGGCATGGATGTGGTCGACGCGATCAAGCGCGGCACCGGGCGCAACGGCGCGGTGATCGGCCAGCCCGACCAGATGGTGAGCGTGAAGGTCACCAACTGATCGGGTGATCCGCATAGCGGTGCGCTGACGCGCGCATCCCCTGCTTGCGGCCGTCTTTGCCGGCCGCAAGCGTGTTCAGGAGGGCGCTGCCCTCCTCCGGCCCGTGCCGGGCCGTTCACCTCCCGGGATATTTCGGAACCGAAGAAGCCGGGCGGGGCGCGGGGCCGGGGCAGGTCTGTGCTTGAGATGCGGTGCCGGACGCGGTAAACGGCGCCGGATCGCCCGAACGGGCCGCCTTCCTCACCGCGCCACGCAGGCCGCCCTGAAAGTCCATGACATGAAGTTTCTCGATCTCGCCAAGGTCTACATCCGTTCCGGCAGCGGCGGGAACGGCTCCGTCTCGTTCCGGCGGGAGAAGTTCATCGAGTTCGGCGGTCCGGACGGCGGCGACGGCGGGCGCGGCGGCGATGTCCGGGTCGAGGCGGTGGACGGGCTCAACACGCTGATCGATTTCCGCTACCAGCAGCATTTCTTTGCCCAGAACGGGCAGGGTGGCATGGGGCGCCAGCGCACCGGCAAGGATGGCGAGGACATTCTCCTGCGGGTCCCCGTGGGGACGGAAATTCTCGACGAGGACGAGGAGACGGTGCTGGCGGATCTGGCCGAGCTCGGTCAGAGCGTGCTTCTGGCGAAGGGCGGCAACGGCGGCTGGGGCAACCTGAGGTTCAAGACCTCGACCAACCAGGGTCCGCGACGGGCCAATCCGGGCCAGCCGGGGGTGGAGCGCACGATCTGGCTGCGGCTGAAGCTGATCGCCGATGTGGGCCTGCTGGGGCTGCCGAACGCGGGGAAGTCGACCTTTCTTGCCGCGACCTCGAACGCGCGGCCGAAGATCGCCGACTATCCCTTCACCACGCTGCATCCCAACCTCGGGGTGGTGGGCGTGGACGGGCGCGAATTCGTGGTCGCGGACATTCCCGGCCTGATCGAGGGCGCGCACGAGGGGCGGGGGCTCGGGGATCTCTTCCTCGGCCACGTGGAGCGTTGCGCGGTCCTGCTGCATCTGGTGGACGGCTCCTCGGGGACGCTGCTGGAGGATTGGCGGACGATCATCGACGAGATCGAGGCCTATGGCGCGGGACTGGCCGACAAGCCGCGGGTCACGGTGTTGAACAAGATCGACACGATGGACGACGAGGAGCGGGCCTTTCTGCGTGACGAGCTTGCGGCCGTCACCGGCGGCGAGGTCATGATGATGTCCGGCGCCACCGGCGAAGGGGTGACCGAGGTGCTGCGCGCGCTGCGCTCGCATATCGACGAGGGGCGCCTGCGCGGCGGCGACGACACCGTGGAAGACGCATCTTGGCGGCCCTGAGCGCGGCGAAACGGCTGGTCGTCAAGATCGGCTCCGCGCTGCTGGTCGACCGGCACGCCGGCGCCCTGCGCACCGACTGGCTGACCTCGATCGCCGAGGACGTGGCCCGGATCAAGGCACGGGGCACGGACGTGGTGCTGGTGTCCTCGGGGTCCATCGCGCTCGGGCGCGGCATCCTCAAGCTGCCCGCCACGGCGCTGCCGCTCGAGCAATCCCAGGCCGCCGCCGCCGTCGGGCAGATCCGGCTTGCCCGCGCCTGGGAAGAGGCGCTCGCCCCGCACGGGATCACCACGGCCCAGGTTCTCGTGACGCTCGAGGACAGCGCCGACCGCCGGCGCTACCTCAACCAGCGCGCCACGATGGAGACGCTGCTGGGCTTCGGCGCCGTGCCCATCGTCAACGAGAACGACACCGTGGCGACGGACGAGATCCGCTATGGAGACAACGACCGCCTCGCCGCGCAGGTGGCGGTGACGGTCGGCGCGGACCAGCTCGTGCTGCTGTCGGACGTGGACGGGTTCTACACCGCCAACCCGGCCACCGACCCGACCGCCCGCCGCTACGACACCATCTCCGACATCACCCCCGAGATCGAGGCGATGGCCGGGGATGCGGGATCGGGCCTCTCCAAGGGCGGCATGAAGACCAAGCTCATGGCGGCGAAAACCGCCATCGCGGCGGGCTGTGCCATGGCGATCAGCGAAGGCTCGGTGATGCGACCGCTCTCGGCGCTGGAAAACGGCGCCAACGCCACCTGGTTCACCCCGCATCTGGACCCGCACGCCGCGCGCAAGCGCTGGATCGCGGCGATGAAACCCTGCGGGATCCTCGACATCGACACCGGCGCCGCCCGCGCGCTGGCCCTCGGGCGCTCGCTGCTCCCGGTCGGGGTCACGGCGGCCTCAGGGGATTTCGGGCGCGGCGATCCGGTGGTGATCCGCGACCCGCGCGGCGTCAGCCTCGGCCAGGGCCTGACCCGCTACACCGCGACCGAAGCCCGCGCCATCGCCGGCCACCAGTCTGCGGAATTCGAGACCCTTCTCGGCTACCCCGGACGCGCCGTGCTCATCCACCGCGACGACATGGCCCTCTGACCGGCCCCCGGTTTCTTCTGGCCCGAAATATCCCGGGGGAGTCGCCATCGGCGACGGGGGCAGCGCCCCCTTTGCCCCTGTCACAACCGGCGGGGCTCGGCTATAAGGGTGCTTCACCGACACGCGGGGAAGCAAGCCCATGAAAGATCTCACCGACATCCACGCCCTGATGACCGACATCGGAACCCGCGCCAGGACGGCCGCGGCGGTGCTTGCCTTCACCCCGCCAGCCCGCAAGACCGAGGCGCTGACGGCCGCCGCAACGGCGATCCGCGCGCAACGGGACGCGATCATCGCGGCCAATGCGAAGGACCTCGCCTTCGGACGTGAAAAGGGGCTCGGCCCCGCCATGATGGACCGGCTGGAACTGACGGGGGCGCGCATCGACGCCATCGCCGACAGCCTGCTGGCCATCGCCGCGCAGAAGGATCCCGTGGGCGAGGTCATCGCCGAATGGGAGCAGCCCTCGGGGCTCGGCATCCGCCGGGTGCGCACACCTCTGGGCGTGATCGGCGTGATCTACGAATCCCGCCCCAACGTGACCGCCGATGCGGGCGCGCTCTGCCTCAAGTCGGGCAACGCGGTGATCCTGCGCGGCGGCTCGGAGAGCTTCCATTCCAGCCAGGCGATCCATGCCTGCCTGGTCGAGGGGCTGCGCAGCGCCGGTCTGCCCGAGGATGCGATCCAGCTCGTCCCGACGCGCGACCGCGCGGCGGTGAGCGAATTGCTGACCATGACCGATCATGTGGACGTCATCGTCCCGCGCGGCGGCAAGGGCCTCGTCAGCCTCGTCCAGCGCGAGGCGCGGGTGCCGGTCTTTGCCCATCTCGAAGGCATCGTGCACATCTACATCGACCCCAGCGCCGACCCGGTGAAGGCGCTGAGCGTCGTGCTCAATGCCAAGACCCGGCGCACCGGAATCTGCGGCGCGGCGGAATGCCTGCTGATCCATCGCGACGCGGTCGACACCATCGGGCAGGGCGTGATCCGCGCGCTGATCGACGCCGGGGTCGAGGTGCGCGCCGACGAGGCGCTCCGGGCCGTGGCCGGGACCGCCGCGGCGGGCGAGGATGACTGGGGCCGCGAATATCTCGACAGCATCATCGCGGCCCGGGTGGTCGAGGACGAGGCCGCCGCCATCGCCCACATCCGGCGCTACGGCTCGAACCACACCGACTGCATCCTTGCCGAGGACCAGGGCGCCATCGACACCTTCGTCGAGCAGGTGGACAGCGCCATCGTCATGGTCAACGCCTCGACCCAATTCGCCGATGGCGGCGAATTCGGCATGGGGGCCGAGATCGGCATCGCCACCGGCAAGATGCACGCGCGCGGTCCGGTCGGGGCCGAGCAACTGACGAGCTTCAAATACGTGGTGCGCGCCGACGGCGCCGTGCGCGGCTGAGACCTGCGTCCTTCCCCCGTCACGGCGGGGGAAGCGAGGCCCGGATCAGGTCAGTTCGATGGTGACGGCGGCCTCTCCGGCGCTGGCCTTCATCCGGCGGTTCCGCTGTGTCGCCAGATCGGCAAGGCAGGCGAAATGCACCCGCGACGGCGGCAGGTCCTCGATCAGGCGGTCGGAGGAAAGCTGCGCCCAGATCGCCTTTTCGACATTGACACGCGGGCCGGTGGCGCTGATCCGCCAGCTCTGCTCGCCGTTGGAAATCTGCACCCGGCCGCCCTGGGGCAGCGCGCTTTCGCAGCACAGGAAGGCGAGAAACGCGAGCTGCACCTCGGGGCGCGCCTTGTCGTCGCCGATCTGCCAGTCCGCCGAAAGGCGTCCCGCGCCGCAATATTGTTCGAGCACCTTGCGGGCCTCGCGCGGGCCGATCATCTGTTCGCCGGAGGCCCGGCCGAAGGCGACGCGGAAGAAGTTGATCCGCGCCGTGGCCGAGGCGCAGCTTGCCTCGATCAGGTTCATCTCCTCGGTGCCCGGTTTTCCCGCGAGGGCGATCAGTTCGAGCCCGTTGCTGATCGCGCCGACCGGGCTCACCAGGTCATGGCACAGCCGCGAGCCTACCAACGTGGCAAGTTTGGCGCTATCGTCCCGCATGGGTCATCCTTTCAGAGGTCGTCATGAGCGAATTGAACGCATTGTTGGAGCCGGGAATGCTGGTGCGCCATCCCGAACGACCCGATTGGGGGCTGGGGCAGGTGCAATCCAACATCGGTGGTCGCATCACAGTCAACTTCCGCGAGCAAGGCAAGGTTGTTCTTGACGGCAACCGGGTATCGCTCCTGCCTGTGTTCGATGAGTGACGTGGTTACCGAAACCTAAATTACGGAGCGAGTGGTTTAGGAAAGGTTAACCCGCCGCCGGAAGGTCGCAGGGGGCGAATAGCTGTTTTCCTTTGTGCTGCGCCGCTCTAGAACCGGCCCACTGGATCAGCGAGGGACGCAATGGCGCTCGACGAGGCGAATTTCGAGGTCAGGCTGGCCCGTGACACGAAGGATGTCGAGGCGGCCCAGCGGCTGCGCTACGAGGTCTTCGTCAAGGAACTGGGCGGCGGCGGCGCGCTGGTGGATCACGACCGCCAGCTCGAATGCGACCGGTTCGATCCGTTCTTCGACCACCTTCTGCTGTCGGACACCGCCCGCGGCGGCGCCGTGGTCGGCGTCTACCGCCTGCTGCGCGAGGACCAGGCGCGCGCGGCGGGGCAGTTCTATTCCGAGGATGAATATGATCTCGCGCCCCTGCACGCATCGGGGCGGCGGCTGCTCGAGCTCGGCCGCTCGTGCGTGCATCCGGCCTATCGCGGCGGCATGGCGATGATGCACCTCTGGCAGGGGCTGGCGGAATACGTGAACCTGCACCGGATCGAGGTGCTGTTCGGCACCGCGTCGTTTCACGGCACCGAGGTCGCGCCGCTGGCCGGGCCTTTGTCGCTGCTGCATGCCCAGCACCTCGCGCCGCCGGAGTTGCGGGTTCGGTCGCGCGCCTACCAGCCGATGGACCTCCTGCCGGAAGAGGAGATCGACCGGCGCAGCGCCATGCTTGCGGTGCCGGCCCTCATCAAGGGCTACCTGCGGCTGGGCGGCATGGTGGGCGACGGTGCCTTTGTCGATCACGCCTTCAACACCACCGATGTCTGCCTGGTGATGGACACCGGGCGGCTCAATGCCAAGGCGGCGGGCATCTACACGCGGGCGCGGCGATGAGCGATCCGACCTGGATGGGAGAGCCCGCGCCCGAGGCCCGGCCGCCGGGCCCTGCGGGCTGGGTGCGGGTGGTCCTGCGCGGCGGTCTGCTAGGCGGGGCGATCCTGCTGGGGCTCGGGGCCAAGGCGCTGGTGCGGCTGGTCGAGCGGCCGCTGCACGGCGAGGACCGGCCCTGGTCGCCGTGGATCACGCAGGCGGTGTCGCGCGCGGCCTTCGGTATTCTCGGGATCGGGCTGCACGTGAAGGGGCCGCCGATGACCGGCGCCGGGGCGGTGGTGGCGAACCATACCTCCTGGCTCGACATCTTTGCGCTGAACGCCCGCAAGAACGTCTATTTCGTCTCCAAGGCCGAGGTCGCGCGCTGGCCCTTCATCGGCTGGATGGCGCGGGCGACGGGGACGCTGTTCATCTCGCGCGATCCGCGCGACGCGGCGCGGCAGAAGCGGCTGTTCGAGGAACGCCTGCTGCACGGTCATCGCCTGCTGTTCTTCCCGGAGGGGACCTCGACCGACGGGCTGCAGGTTCTCCCTTTCAAATCAACGCTTTTCGCGGCGTTGTTCGAGCCGCGCCTGAGGCATCTGGCGCAGGTTCAGGCGGTCAGCGTGATCTATCGCGCGCCGCCGGGCGCCGATCCGCGCTTTTACGGCTGGTGGGGGGACATGGGGTTCGGGCCGCATCTGCTGCAGGTGCTCGCCGCGCCGCGTCAGGGCACGGTCGAGCTGATCTATCATGCGCCGGTGCGGGTGGACGACTTCCCCAACCGCAAGTCGCTGGCCCGCCACGTCGAGGAGCAGGTCCGCCGGGGCCACGCGCCGCGCCGGGTGCAGAGCCGTCTCGACCGGCGGGTCTGAGCCTACTGCATTTCCGCGACCAGCGCCTTGAGCGCGGTCACCGGATCGTCGGCGGTCCAGATCTCCTCGCCGATGGCGAAGAAATCGGTGACCGGGGTAAGCGCGCGCACCAGTTCGGGGGTGAGCCCGCCCTCGGCGACCACCGGCAGTTCGATCATCTCGGACCACCAGGCAAAGAGGTCGGCCTCGGCCAATGTCCCGTCGCCGAGCGCGGCGCCGCCGACGGGCCCGAAGGAGACGTAATCCGCGCCGGTTTCCCCCGCCGTCATGCCGTCGTGCCGGGTGGCGCCGCAGAAGGCGCCGACGATGGCATCGGGGCCGAGCTCCTTGCGGGCATGGCGCACGGTGCGGGCGCCGTCGAGCAGGTGCACGCCGTCGAGGCCGAGCCGCTGCGCGAGCACCACGTGGGTTTCGATCACCAGGGCGATGTCGTGGCGATGGGCGATCTCGCGGACCGCGTCCGAGGCGCGCAGCAGACGGTCCTCGTCCCGCGTGGCGAGCGCGAGGCGGATGCAGGCGATCTCCTCGGCATCCAGCACCCGGTCGAGGGTGTCCGGGAAGCTGCCGAGATCGAAGTCCGGCGGTGTGACGAGGTAGAGCTGGGGTCGGTCGGTCTCGGCCATGGCGCGGGTCCTTTGTCGTTCCGGCCCCTATATCTTGCGCGGTGGCGCGATGCCAAGGGGGGAGCTGTCATTTCGGCGGCAGCGCGGCGACGAGGCGCAGCGCCATGGCGGTGAGCGTGGCGCGGGTGTCGTCGTCGGCCATCGCCTCGGGCCCGGCGCGGACATAGGACCCCATGCGCCGCCCGCCCATGATCGCGGGGGTGACGTCGGGCAGCGCAAGCGCCGCCTCCTGACCGTCCTTGCCGACGCGGTAGAGCCCGCCGTCGCCGGTCAGCCCGCAGACCATGTGGCCCGCGGTGGTGAAGCAGAGCCCGCCGAACATGCGGATCTCGCGCAGGTCGGGCAGGTGGTTGAGATCGGCGCGGACGGTCTCGGCCAGTCCTTCGTCATGGGGCATGGGCGCTCCTGTCACGGGGTTTCGCCCAGTGTAGCGGCCGAATGCCTCCGGCGGGGATATTTCCGGCCGGAAGATGCCTGCTTGCGGCATGGGGGCGGGATGCTTAGGAGGGCGGCTGAAAGGGGATATCGCATGGTCAGTGAGGCAAGCGTGGTCAGTGAGGCAAGACAGCCGGCCTTCGTGCTGGTCCGTCCGCAGATGGGCGAGAACATCGGGGCGGCGGCGCGGGCGATGTGGAATTTCGGGCTGGACCGGATGCGCCTTGTCGCGCCGCGCGACGGCTGGCCGAACCCGGCCTCGGTGGCGATGGCCTCGGGGGCGGGACGGTTGCTGGACGGGGCGGTGCTGTCCGACGACCTGCCCGGCGCGATCGGCGATTGCGATCTGGTGCTGGCGACGACGGCGCGGGTGCGCGGGCTGACCAAGCCGGTATATTCGCCCGAGGCCGCGATGCGCCTCGCACGCGACAGGATCGCGGCGGGCGGCCGGGTGGCGGTGCTGTTCGGGCCGGAACGCGCCGGACTCGAGAACACCGACGTGGCGCAGGCGAACGGCATCATCTCGGTCCCGGTGAACCCGGAGTTTCCGTCGCTGAACCTCGCGCAATGCGTGCTGCTCTGTGCCTACGAGTGGCGGCGGGCGACGCAGGAGGTGGCGGATGTCACGGTGGAGATGGCGGGCGCGGACTGGGCCAGCGCCATCGAGGTCGAGAAGCTGGCCGAGCACTACGAGCAGCGGCTCGAGGAGGCGGGGTTCTTCTTTCCCGACCACAAGGCCCCGGCGATGAAGCTGACGCTGCGCAATCTCTGGAGCCGGATGCCCTTTACCCGCGAGGACGTGAAGACCCTGCACGGGGTGATGCGGCAGATGGTGCGCTGGAAGGATCGGTCGTAACGTCGCGCCCGGCTTGAAGCTGCCTGCCAGCGCCCGTATCGTCCGCGCCAGATTGCAGGAGAAGACCATGGCCGAGAAGCGCAAGCTGTTCGAGGAGGTGGGGGCGGCGCCGTCGAAGGCCGCGCCCGCCGGCGGAATGATCGACCGGGGGCGCGGCGGCGCGCGGGGTGCGATCCGAATCTGGCTGATGGTGCTGTTCGCGCTGGTGGCGGTGATGATTGCGGTGGGCGGGCTGACCCGCCTCACCGATTCGGGCCTGTCGATCACCGAGTGGAAGCCGCTGACCGGGGCGCTGCCGCCGATGAACGCCGCAGACTGGCAGGCCGAGTTCGAGCTCTATCAGCAGATCCCGGAATTCCAGTTGCAGAACAACCAGATGGACCTGGCCGCCTTCCAGTCGATCTACTGGTGGGAATGGGGGCATCGCCAGCTTGGCCGTGTCATCGGACTGGTCTGGGCGGTCGGTTTCCTCGGCTTTCTCGCGGCGCGGAAGATCCCCGCGGGCTGGACCGGGCGGCTGCTGCTGCTGGGCGCGCTCGGCGGGCTGCAGGGCGCGGTGGGCTGGTGGATGGTGTCCTCGGGGCTCGGCGGCGAGATGCTGGACGTCGCCTCCTACCGGCTGGCGATCCACCTCGGGCTGGCCTTCGTCATCTTCGGCTTCATCGCCTGGGACATCTTCTTGCTGGGGCGCAGCGAGCGGGCGCTGATGCAGGCGCGGCGGCTGCGCGAGGCCAAGCTGTTCTCGATGGGAACGGGGCTGATGCATTTCGCCTTCCTGCAGATCCTGCTGGGCGCGCTGGTGGCGGGGATCGACGCCGGGCGCTCCTATACCGACTGGCCGCTGATGGCGGGAGGGATCTTTCCGCCGCAGCCCTTCGACCTCGTGCCGCTGTGGCGGAACTTCTTCGAGGATCCGGGCCTCGTGCAGTTCATGCACCGGATCGCCGGCTACCTGCTGTTCGTCTTCGGCATCGTGGTCTGGCTGCGGGCGCGCAGGTCGCCCAACCGGGACACGCGGTTCCGCTTCAACGCGGTGATGGCGATGCTCTGCGTGCAGGTGGTCCTGGGCATTCTCACGGTGCTCTACATCGCGCCGCTGCATCTTGCGATCACCCACCAGGTCGGCGCCGTGGTGCTTTGGGTGCTGATCCTGCGCGCCCGGTTCGGCGCGCAATTTCCGACGGAACAATCCATCAGGGGGCCGCGATGAGCGCCTATGAAGACCTCATGACCTTTCAGCGCGAGACCGGTGCGCTGGGGCAGATCGCCGGCCGGCTCGGCTGGGATCAGGAAACCACCATGCCGCGCGGCGCGGGCGACCAGCGTGCCGAGGAGATGGCCGCGATGGAGGGGGTTCTGCATGCGCGGCGCACCGATCCGCGGGTGGGCGAGTGGCTTGCCGCCATCGACCCGGCCACGCTGGACGAGGTCGGCCGGGCGCAGATCCGCGAGATCACCCGCAGTTTCGAGCGCGCCGGCAAGGTTCCGGCCAAGCTGGCGGCGGATCTCGCGCGGCTGACCTCGCGGGCGCACCGGATCTGGGCCGAGGCGCGGGCGGATGACGATGTCGCGGCCTTTGCCCCGGTGCTGGCAGAGGTGGTCGCGCTGAAGCGCGAGGAGGCCGCGGCGCTGGCGGCGGGGGGCGATCTCTACGACGCGATGCTGGACGACTACGAGCCGGGCGCGACCGCGGCGCAGCTGACGGCGATGTTCGGGGCGTTGCGGCCCCGGCTGGTGGCGCTGCGGGCGGCGATCCTGGAGCGGCCCGCACCGAAACCCCTGGAGGGCAGTTTCGACGAGGCGGCGCAGATGAAGCTGTCGCGGCTGCTGGCGAAGACTTTCGGGTACGACATGGCGCGGGGGCGGGTCGACAAGGCGGTGCATCCGTTCAGCTCGGGTTCGGGGGACGATGTGCGCATCACCACGCGGACCAATCCGCTGGACCCGTTCAACTGCGCCTATTCGACGATCCACGAGGTCGGCCACGCCTGTTACGAGCAGGCGGTGCGGCCGGATTTCCGTTTCACGCCGTTGGGGCAGGGCGTCTCCATGGGGGTGCACGAGAGCCAGTCGCGGATCTACGAGAACCAGCTCGGCCGCTCGCGGGCGTTCTGCGGATGGCTGTTCGAGCGCATGACCGAGAGTTTCGGCGATCTGGGACTGGACGGCGCGGACGGCTTCTATGCCGCGGTCAACCGGGTGCAGAACGGCTATATCCGCACCGAGGCCGACGAGGTGCAGTACAACCTGCACGTGCTGCTGCGCTTCGACCTGGAACAGGCGCTGATCTCCGGGGATCTGGGCGTGGGCGATCTGGAGGCGGCGTGGAACGACCGCTTCCTGTCCGATTTCGGCTTTGCGGTGGACCGGCCTTCGAACGGGGTGCTGCAGGACGTGCACTGGTCGGCGGGGTTGTTCGGCTATTTCCCGACCTATTCGCTGGGCAACGTCTATGCCGGCTGCCTGCTGAAGGCCCTGAGCGCGGCGGTGCCGGATCTCGACGCGGCGCTGGCGCGGGGCGAGACATCGGGGGCGACGGGCTGGCTGCGGGACAACGTGCAGCAGCACGGCGGGCTTCTGGCGCCGCGCGCGGTGATCGCGCGTGCCTGCGGCGGGAGCGAGCCGACGGAAGCGCCGTTGCTCGACTATCTGGAGGGGAAATTCGGGGCGCTCTACGGGCTCTGAGGCGGGCAGGTTCAGGGGGTGGGGTCGCGGTTGATGCGGATGCCGGGGCCGAGTGTGGCGCGGGCGTCCGGGGTCGCGGGGGGCGCTGCCCCCGTCCGCGTTGCGGACTCCCCCGGGATATTTTTCGAACCGAAGAAGGGGGGGCGGCGGTCAGCCGTCCCCCCGGACGTTTCGGGTCTTCGGGATCAGCCGAAATGCGTGGCGAAGCCGGAGCGGTAGAGGGTTGCGAGTTCGGCCATCGGGGCCTCGGAGCCCGCGATGCGCAGGCTGTCGCCGCCGAAGCGACCGACCGTGACGATGCTGACGCCCACCTGCGCGGCGGCGGTCATCAGCGCCTCTGCCGCGTCGAAGGTGGCGGCGACGAGGTAGCGGGCCTGGTCCTCGCCGAACAGGGTCGGCGTGTCGCCGGTGTCGAGGGTCAGGCCGAGGCCCGAGGCTTCGGCCATTTCGAAGGCGGCGAGCGCGAGGCCGCCGTCCGACAGGTCGGTGCAGCAGGAGATCAGCGCGCGGTTGTCGCGGATGAAGGTGCCGTTGCGCTTTTCGGCGGCGAGGTCGACATGCGGGGCGTCGCCGTCTTCGCGGTTGAAGACTTCGGCCAGCAGGGCGGACTGGCCGAGGTGGCCGGCGGTGTCGCCGATCAGCAAGGCCACGTCGCCGTCGTTTGCGAGGCCGAGGATCGGCTCTTCGCCCGCGGCGATCAGCCCGACCGCGCCGATGGTGGGGGTGGGCAGGATGCCGACGCCGTCGGTCTCGTTGTAGAGCGAGACGTTGCCCGAGACGATGGGCATGTCGAGGGCGAGGCAGGCCTCGCCGATGCCGCGCAGGGCCTCGACGAACTGGCCCATGATTTCGGGCTTTTCCGGATTGCCGAAATTGAGGTTGTCGGTGGTGGCCAGCGGCAGCGCGCCGACGGCGGAGAGGTTGCGGTAGGCCTCGGCCACGGCCTGGCGGCCGCCCTGCACCGGGTTGGCCTTGACGTAGCGCGGGGTCACGTCGGAGGTGAAGGCGAGCTTCTTGTCGGTGCCGTGCACGCGGATCACGCCGGCGCCGAAGCCGGGGATGCGCATGGTGTCGGCCATCACCTGGCTGTCGTATTGCTGGTAGACCCATTCCCGCGAGCAGTAGTTGGGCGAGGCGAGCAGCGCCTTCAGCGCGTCGATGGCATCGACGCCGGGCACGTCCTCCATCGGGGCGGCCTCGGGCGAGGGGGTCCAGGGTCGGTCGTATTCGGGCGCCGAGGAGCTGAGGCGGGACAGCGGCATGTCGGCCTTGACCTCGCCGTGGTGGACGATGAGGAAGCGGTCCTCGGGGATGGTTTCGCCGACGATGGCGAAGTCGAGATCCCATTTGACGAAGACCGCCTTGGCCTCGGCCTCCTTCGCGGGGTCGAGCACCATCAGCATCCGTTCCTGGGATTCCGACAGCATCATCTCGTAGGCGGTCATGTTCTTTTCGCGCTGCGGCACCTTTTCGAGGTCGAGACGGATGCCGAGTCCGCCCTTGTCGCCCATTTCCACCGCCGAGCAGGTGAGGCCCGCCGCGCCCATGTCCTGGATCGAGATCACCGCGCCGGTGAGCATGAGTTCCAGCGTCGCCTCCATCAGGCGCTTTTCGGTGAAGGGGTCGCCGACCTGCACGGTGGGGCGCTTTTCCTCGATGCTCTCGTCGAATTCGGCCGAGGCCATGGTCGCGCCGCCGACGCCGTCGCGGCCGGTCTTGGCGCCGAGATAGACCACCGGGCGGCCGACGCCGCTGGCGGCGGAGTAGAAGATCTTGTCGGTGTCCGCGAGGCCCGCCGCGAAGGCGTTGACCAGGCAGTTGCCGTTGTAGGCAGGGTGGAAGCGGACCTCGCCGCCCACGGTCGGCACGCCGAAGCAGTTGCCGTAGCCGCCCACGCCCTCGACCACGCCATGCACGAGGCGGCGGGTCTTGGGATGCTCCTTGACCCCGAAGGACAGCGAGTTCATCGCCGCGATCGGCCGCGCGCCCATGGTGAAGACGTCGCGCAGGATGCCGCCGACGCCGGTCGCCGCACCCTGGTAGGGCTCGATATAGGAGGGGTGGTTGTGGCTTTCCATCTTGAAGACCACCGCCTGGCCGTCGCCGATGTCGACCACGCCGGCATTCTCGCCGGGGCCGCAGATCACCTGCGGGCCGGAGGTCGGCAGACCCTTGAGGTGGATCTTGGACGACTTGTAGGAGCAGTGCTCGTTCCACATGGCCGAAAAGATGCCGAGTTCGGTGAAGGTCGGCTCGCGGTTCAGAATCTGCAGGATGCGCGCGTATTCGTCGGGCTTGATCCCGTGCGCGGCGATGAGCTCTTCGGTGATGGCCGGTTCCTGCATCTCACATCCTCTTGGTGCTGATGCGCCGGTGTTTATTGCATGGGACGGGCGGGGGAAAGAGGTCGCGCCGGTTTCAGGGCCGTGCCGCGGTGAAAAGGTTCATCCGCGCGGGCACCCGGCAGGTGCCGTCCCGCTCGAAGGGGGCGAGATCCTCGCGCAGGCGGGCGACGATGGCGGCGCGGTCCGCGTCGGTGCCGTTGGATATGCGCAGCATGTGGGCAACCGGGCCGATCCGTGTGCAGAGCCGTGCCGCCGCATCGGCGCCGCCGGCGATCACGATCTCCGGTTCGACGGTCCGGGCGGTGACGGTGCCGAACCCGGCCTCGCGCAGAATGCCGGTGACACGCTCGATATCCGCAAAGGCCATGGGGCCGGGGGCATGGGGATCGGCGGGCGTATCCGGCGCGCCGAGCCGGTCGGCGACGGCGCGGAAGGGAAGCGCGAACCAGGGATTTTCCTCCATGGTGCGCCAGCAGATGAACGCCAGGCGGCCGCCGGGGCGCAGCATGTCGCGGATGTTGGCAAAGGCCGCGACCGGGTCGGCAAAGAACATCACCCCCATGCGCGAGACGACAAGGTCGGCGGGCGGACCGTCCGGGCGTCCGGTCTGGGCATCGGCCAGCCGGAATTCGGGCACGGGCGGGGTGCGGTCGGCGACGCGGCGGCGCGCCTCGGTGACGAGGGATTCGGAGATGTCGAGCCCGGTGACGGAGCCGGTCCTGCCCACAAGCGCGGCCAGCGCCATCGAGGTGGCTCCGGCGCCGCTGCCGATGTCGATGACACGCTCTCCGGGGGATGGGGCCGCGGCGGCGATCAGCGCACGATCGACGTTGACGTGCACGGCGTCGAGGGTATCGGCGATGGCCGCCCAGGTGCGTCCGGGCCCGTCGCTCCAGAACCGGCGCTGGTCCTCGTTCGGGTCGGTCTGCGGCTCGGTCATGATTCTGTCCCCCAGATCCTCAGGCTAACGCTTTTCGACCGGGGCGGGGGCGGAATTTCGTGACGGCAAAAAAAAGGCCGAGCACAAAGCTCGGCCGAAGTCCAACAGGGAGGTATGAAGATGATGCACCGTGAGGCGCTTCAAGCTTCATCTGCCGAATATGTTATCGGGAATGAGTCGATCAAGACGCAGAATGCCGCAGGCGCGGCATTCCCGTTATGCGTTCCTTGCATACCGCGAGAATTTCGGGCAGTTCAGTCCGCTCCCATCGCCTTGAGCTGGCGACGGTGGGCAAAGATCTCGTCCTGGACGAAATCGCGGAAGGCGGAGACGCGCTTGGAGTGGCGCAGTTCCTCGGGATAGGCGAGGAAGACCGGCACTTCGTTCGATTCGACATCCGGCAGAACGCGGATGACCGAGGGGAAATCCTCGATGATGTAATCTGGCAGCACGCCGATTCCGAGATTGGCGATCACCGCCTGCAGGACACCGAAATAGTTGTTCACGGTGAGCGAGGTCTGGATGTCGTAGGTCAGCAGCTCCTGCACCATGAGCTTGCCCGCGCTCACCTGCGCCGAAGAGGGGTTCTGGCAGATCAGGCGGTGCTTGGCGAGATCGTGCAGCGATTCCGGCATGCCGTGTTCGGCGAGATAGGTCGGCGAGGCGTAGAGGCGCATCCGCACCGACATCAGCCGCTTGCGGATCAGGTCGGCCTGGGACGGCTCCTTCATGCGGATGGCGACGTCGGCCTCGCGCATGGGCAGGTCGAGCACGCGTTCCTCGAGCATGAGGTCGACGCGCAGGTCGGGGAATTTCTCGTAGAGCTTGGCAAGCCGCGGGGCGAGCCAGAGCACGCCGAAGCCGTGGGTCGTGGTGACCTTGAGTTCGCCGAACACCTCCTCCTCGCTGTCGCGGATGCGGGCGGTGGCGGCGTCGATCCGCTTGATCATCGCGGCGGTGGCGTCGAACAGCAGTTCCCCCTGCTCGGTGAGAATCAGGCCCCGCGCATGGCGGTGGAACAGGGTGGTGTTGAGCGATTCCTCCAGCGACCGGATCTGGCGGGAGACGGCGGATTGCGAAAGATGCAGGGAATCCCCGGCGTGGGTCAGGCTGCCCGCGTCGGCGACCGCGTGAAATATTCTTAGCTTGTCCCAGTCCATACCCGTCACTTTCCCGGCTCGTCGCCCGTCTATACGACACAATCGGTTAATTGGAACCCATCTTACCGGCAGTCGGCAAAATCACGAAAAAATCCCTGTTAAGGTCAGCTTTTATGACCTAACATCCCCGTCATATGCACTAGCTTTAAGCAGTGAGCGTTGGGAGGCGCACATGGCCGAGCAGCTTATCACCCTGAATGACCGTTTCGATCTTGAAAAACACTCCGTTCTTCTGAACGGCACGCAGGCGCTCGTGCGTCTGATGCTGATGCAGAAGGCCCGCGACCGGGCCGCGGGGCTGAACACCGCCGGGTATGTCACCGGCTATCGCGGCTCGCCCCTCGGGGCGGTCGATCTGCAGATGGCGCGGGCGGAAAAGCTCCTGCGGGCGGCGGACATCACGTTTCAGGAGGGCCTGAACGAGGATCTTGCCGCGACCGCGCTCTGGGGTACGCAGCAGGCCGAGCTGCGCGGCGAGGGCCGTTTCGACGGCGTGTTCGGTCTCTGGTACGGCAAGGGGCCGGGGGTGGACCGCTCCGGCGACGTGATGCGCCATGCCAACATGGCCGGGACCTCGCCGCGCGGCGGGGTGCTGATGGCGATGGGCGACGACCACACCGGCGAAAGCTCGACCGTGCTGCACCAGTCGGAATGGGCGCTGGTCGATGCCTACATGCCGGTGGTGTCGCCCGCCGGCGTGCAGGAGGTGCTGGATTACGGCATCTACGGCCTGGCGCTGTCGCGCTTCGCCGGGGTCTGGGTCGGTCTCAAGACGATGAAGGACACGGTCGAGGCGACGGCGGTGGTCGACGGCCGCCCGGACCGCGTCTCGCTGGTGATGCCGGAGTTCGACATGCCGAAGGGCGGGCTCAACATCCGCCTCGGTGACACGCCCCATGCGCAGGAAGCGCGGATCATCGACCACAAGCGCTTTGCGGCCGAGGCGTTTTCCCATGCCAACCGCATGGACAAGCGCGTCTGGGGCAAGCCGGGCGCCAGGATCGGCCTTGTCGCGGCTGGCAAGAACTGGCTCGACCTGGTTCATGCCATGTCGCTGCTCGGCATCGACGACGCCGGGGCCGAACGGCTGGGGATCACCACCTACAAGGTCGGGCAGACCTGGCCGCTGGACATGCGCGGCTTTCACGACTGGGCCGAGGGGCTCGACCTCATCGTCATCGTCGAGGAAAAGCGCAAGCTGATCGAGGTGCAGGTCAAGGAGGCGATCTTCGACGACCGTCGCGGCCGCCGCGTCTATGGCTGGCACAAGGGGGGTGGCGCCGGCTCGATGCACGGGGCCGAACTGTTCCCGACGCAGGGCGCGCTCGACCCGATCATGATCGCGGAGCGCCTCGGCAAGATCCTGATCGAGGAAGGGCGCGGCACGGATTCCCTCAACGCCGCGCTGCAACGTCTTGATGACGCACGGAAAGCCGACAATGCGCAGGACCTTGCCGCACGGCTTCCCTATTATTGCGCGGGCTGCCCGCACAACACCTCGACCAAGGTGCCCGAGGGGCATCGCGCCTATGCCGGGATCGGCTGTCACTACATGGTGCAGTGGATGGACCGCAACACCGACGGTTTCACCCATATGGGCGGCGAGGGTGCGAACTGGATCGGCGAGGCGCCGTTTTCGAAAACTCCCCATGTTTTCCAGAACCTTGGGGACGGAACCTACAACCATTCCGGATCTCTGGCGATCCGGGCGGCGCTGGCCGCCGGGGTGAACATCACCTACAAGATCCTGTTCAACGATGCCGTCGCCATGACCGGCGGGCAGAAGAACGAAGGCGGCCTGACCGCCGACCGCATCGCCCGCGAAGTCACCGCGATGGGCGTGAAGCACCTTGCCGTGGTCTATGACGACAAGGAGGAGCCGGACTTCGGCCTCTTCCCGCAAGGCATTGAAAAGCATGAACGCTCCGACATGGAGGCCGTGCAGAAGGCCTTCGCGGAGAAGGAGGGCGTCAGCGTCATCCTCTACATCCAGACCTGTGCCGCCGAAAAGCGCCGCCGCCGCAAGCGCGGCCAGTTCCCGGACCCGGACACGCGGGTGTTCATCAACACCGACGTCTGCGAGGGCTGCGGCGATTGCGGGGTTCAGTCGAACTGCGTCGCCATCGTGCCCTCCGAAACCGAACTGGGGCGCAAACGCGCCATCGACCAATCGGCCTGCAACAAGGATTTCTCTTGTCTCAAAGGGTTTTGCCCGTCGTTCGTAACCCTCTCCGGCGCAACGGTGAAGAAGGGCGAGACCACCAAGCTCGACCTGCCCGACATGCCCGAGCCCGTCCTGCCCGTGATCGACGGCACCCATAACATCGTCATCACCGGCGTCGGCGGCACCGGGGTGGTCACGGTCGGCGCGGTGCTGGCGCAGGCGGCGCAGATCGCCGGGCTCGGCGCCGGCATGATGGAGATGGCCGGCCTCGCCCAGAAGGGCGGCGCGGTGCACATCCACCTGCGGCTCGCCAACCGTCCCGAGGACATCAGCGCCGTGCGCGTCGCGACCGGCGAGGCGCATGCCCTCATCGGCGGCGATCTGGTGGTCAGCGCCGCGGGCAAGACCCTGGGCCTGCTGCGCACCGGCCGCACCGGCGCGGTGGTCAACAGCCACGACATCGTCACCGGAGAGTTCACCCGGAATACCGATTTCTCCATTCCCAACGACAGGTTGCAGCTTGCTATTGAAGCAAGGCTGAAAGAGCGCGTCGCACTGTTCGACGCCACGGAGCTGGCGCAGGCGACGATGGGGGATTCGATCTATTCCAACATGATGATCCTTGGTGCCGCCTGGCAGAACGGGCTGATCCCGCTGCCGCACGATGCCATCGCCCGCGCCGTGACCCTGAACGGGGCGGCGGTCGACCGGAACCTGCGCGCCTTCGAGATCGGCCGCTGGGCCGCGCTGCATCCCGGCGAGGTCACGCGGCTGTCGCGCCGCTCGGTGGTCTCGCTGCCGAAGACGCCGGAGGACAGGATCGCCTTCCGCGCCGAACACCTGACCGCCTACCAATCCGCGCGCCTTGCCCGCAAGTACCGCAGGCTGGTCGACGGCATCGAGGATCCGCAGCTGCGCGACGCGGTGGCAAGAGGCTATCACAAGCTACTGAGTTACAAGGACGAATACGAGGTCGCGCGGCTGCATCTCGACACCCGGAAAAAGGCCCGCGCGGCCTTTGACGGTGATTTCTCGATGACCTTCCACCTGGCCCCGCCGGTGCTGTCGAAGGAGGGCAGCGAAGGTCGTCCGGTCAAGAAGGCCTTCGGCGAGCGGATGCTGACCGCCTTCCGCCTGCTTGCCCCGCTGAAGATCCTGCGCGGCACCCCCTTCGACCCCTTCGGACGCACCGAGGAGCGCCGGATGGAACGCGCGCTCATCGCGCAATACGAAGCCGACATGGCGGAGTGGTTGCCCTTGCTGACGCCGCAGACCCGCGACGCGCTTGTCGCTCTGGCGGAATTGCCCCTGCGCATCAAGGGCTTCGGCCCGGTCAAGATGGCGGCGGAGCGCGAGGCAGCGAAACGCCGCGAAGAGCTCCTGGACACTCTGCGCGCAGGCGGCCCGACGGTGTCGCAGGCGGCGGAATAGGCGCCGCTACGCCGGGCGGCCGTCGCAAAACCGTTACAGGGCCGCGTCACAAGGCACGAACCGCCACACCGCGTGGCGGTTCGACCCGGAGACCGCAGATGCCCCAGCAGGGCGATGTCGCGCGCGACATTTCCTATTCCCGTTCCGCCCGGTCGCGCGGCGGCCGCGCCGTCATCCGCGTGATGGAGAACGCCACCGGCCGCATCGGTCTCATCCGGCGCGCGGCGGGCTACCGGGAGGAGGTCGCGCGTGGCCGCGATTTCTGGGAGGTGATCCTCGACCGCTTCGGGCTCAGCCTCGACGTGGTCGGCGGCGCGCTTTCGGATCTGCCCGGCGACGGCCCGCTGATCGTGATCGCCAATCACCCCTTCGGCATTCTCGACGGAATCATGCTGGGCCATATCCTTTCTGCGAGGCGGGGCGATTTCCGCATCCTCGCCCACCGGATCTTCGGACATGCCCCGGACCTCGAGCGGGTGATCCTGCCGGTGAATTTCGACGGCACGCGCGCGGCGGTGCGGGAAAATCTCGACACGAGGCGCAGGGCGCTCGACCGGCTCGCCGGAGGCGGCTGCATCGGCGTGTTTCCCGGCGGCACCGTCTCGACCGCGGCGCGGCCCTTCTCCCGGCCCATGGACCCCGGCTGGCGCAGTTTCACCGCGCGGATGGTGGCGAAATCCGGCGCGACCGTGGTGCCGGTCTATTTCGACGGCAGCAATTCGCGCCTGTTCCAGATTGCCAGCCACCTGCACCCGACCCTGCGCATGGGGCTCCTGATGCAGGAATTCCGCAGGCGCACCGACCGTCCGGTGCGCGTCGTGATCGGACAGCCGGTCCCGCCCGCCGAAATCGCCCGGCGCGCCGGGGATGCGCGCGCCCTGATGGATTTCCTGCGCGAAGCGACGTATCACTTGTCCCCACAGCCGTTCGACTCGCTCGACTACGGCTTCGAATTCGAGGAAAAGCACAAGCACCGGGTCTGACAACCGGGCAGCAGAGGACGGGCAGATGGCAGTAGGCGTGTTCGATTCGGGGCTCGGCGGGCTCACGGTGCTGGAAGCGGTGCGAAAGACGCTTCCCGAGGTGCCCTTCGTCTATTTCGCCGACAGCAAGCACGCGCCCTACGGCGTGCGCGACGCCAACGACATCTTCGACCTCACCACCGCCGCCACCGAACGTCTCTGGGCCGCGGGCTGCGACCTGGTGATCCTCGCCTGCAACACCGCCTCCGCCGCCGCGCTGCGCCGCATGCAGGAAAGCTTCGTGCCCCGCGACAAGCGCGTGCTCGGCGTCTTCGTGCCGCTGATCGAGGCGCTGACCGAACGCCAGTGGGGCGACAACTCCCCCCCGCGCGAAGTCGCCGTGCAGCACGTTGCGCTCTTCGCCACCCCGGCCACCGTGCGCTCCCGCGCCTTCCAGCGCGAACTGGCCTTCCGCGCCATCGGCGTCGACGTCGAGGCGCAGGCCTGCGGCGGCCTCGTCGACGCGATCGAGGAGGGCGACATGATCCTCGCCGAAGCCCTCGTGCGCTCCCATGTGGACGCGCTGAAGCGCAAGATGCCCATGCCCCAGGCCGCCATCCTCGGCTGCACGCACTATCCCCTGATGCAGGACATTTTCCAGGACGCCCTCGGCCCGGAGGTCACGGTCTATTCCCAGGCCTCCCTCGTCGCCGCCTCGCTCTCGGACTACCTGGCGCGGCATCCCGACATGTACGGCCCCGGCAAGGACTCCGCCTTCCTGACCACCGGCGATCCGCGCAAGGTCTCGGTCCACGCCACCCAGTTCCTGCGCCACCCGATCACCTTCACCTCGGCCTGATCCCCGGCACCGTCCCGGTCCTTCTTCTGGCCGGAAATATCCCGGGGAGTGCGAGGGGCAGCGCCCCTCGCACCGGCCGGCCCCGCAGGGGGCGGCACGGTTCCGCGACCCGGCGACGCAACCGGAAGGTCTCCCTTCAAAGCGCTGCCCGACCCGCATATATAGTCACGAACCGCAAGAGGTGGCGCCGCGACCCGGCGCGGGAGGGAACCGATGTCGCTCAGATCGCTCAAGAAGCAGCGCCGCATCCAGGTGATCGCGCTCGCCGCCGTGGCGCTGGTCCTGTCGACCGCGCTCATCGGGTATGCCATGCGCGACGGCATCAACTTCTTCCGATCTCCCAGCCAGGTGATGGAACAGCCGCCCGCTCCGAACGAGACCTTCCGCATCGGCGGCCTGGTCGAGGTCGGCTCGCTGATCCGGGGCGAGGGGCACGAGATCCGTTTCAACGTCACCGACGGCGGCGCGACGGTTCCCGTGGTCTTTGCCGGCGTGCTGCCCGATCTCTTCGACGAGAACCAGGGCATGGTGGGCACCGGCAAATATGTCGACGGCGTCTTCCGCGCCTCCGAGATCCTCGCCAAGCATGACGAGACCTACATGCCCAAGGAGGTCATCGACGCGCTGAAGGAGCAGGGGGTCTACAAGGACACCGGCGGCACCGGCAGCTGATCCGCCCGCGCCCCGAGCGCCAGTTCGAAAAAGCACAGCCGCCCCTCGGCGATGGGCGGCACCGGCGCATAGGGGCCGCGGCGCGCGAAGCCCAGCGACTCGTAGAGCCGCTGCGCCGCCACCAGCGTGGTCGCGGTGTCGAGCCTCAGGACCCCGTAGCCAAGCTCCCGCGCCCGCGCGATCAGCGCCGTCATAAGCGCCCGTGCCACGCCCCTGCCGCGCGCGGCATCGCTGACAAAGACCCGCTTTGCCTCGCAGCTTCCGTCCGGCAGGGGGTGGGCCATGGCGCATCCGACCGCAGTTCCGTCCAGCCGCGCCAGCAGGAGGATGTCGTGTTCGCCGGGCAGGGCGGCGAGCATCGCGCCGTAGGCCGCCTCGGGGTAGAGATGCGCCATCGTAGGGCGCATGTCGGGATCGTGCTCCAGCAGAAGCCTGCGGTACTGTCGGCAGAGGTCGGACACGGCGGACAGGTCCGCCGCATCCCTCGCGTCCTCGATCGTCAGCATCGTGCCGACGGATCAGCCGTTGGCTTCGCGGATCTTCTCGGCGGCATCCTTGTTGTAGCTCACGCCGCTCTGCTCGAACAGGGTGTCGAGCTCGCCCGAGAGGGTCATTTCGGTGATGATGTCGCAGCCGCCCACGAACTCGCCCTTGACGTAGAGCTGGGGGATGGTCGGCCAGTCGGAGTAATCCTTGATGCCCTGCCGGATGCCGTCATCCGCCAGCACGTTCACATCGAGGAAATCGACCCCCATGTAGTTCAGCACCCCGGCCACGCGGGAGGAAAACCCGCATTGCGGCATGGCCTTGGTGCCCTTCATGTACAGCACCACGGGATTGGCCTTCACCGTTTCTTCGATCCTGGTCTTCGCGTCGCTCATCTTGCTCTCCTGTGCGCGCCGCCCCCGGCGCGGCGGGGCCGCCGTCTTCGGGACCCCGGGTTTCTGGTTCCGCGACCCGCCGCCGTTCCCGGCCGCAGCGTCGCGACATCGCTCAGTCCGGAGCCTTGGTGGTCAGTGCCAGCGCATGCAATTCGCCCTGCGCACCGTCCATCTTGCCCTTCAGCGCGGCATAGACCGCGCGTTGCTGCTGGACACGGTTCATGCCGCGAAAGCTCTCGTCGATCACCTCGGCGGCATAGTGATTGCCGTCTCCGGCCATGTCGGTGATGGTGACCTTCGCCTGCGGAAAGGCGGCCCGAATGAGCTGCTCGATCTCCGTCGCTTCCATGGCCATGTGGCAGACTCCCTTGCGTTGTCCCGGTCTGCCCCAAGATGTAAGCCGCCGCGACCGGCTCTGCAAGCGGAGGCGGGAGGCTCAGAATGCCAGTTCCACCCAGACCGGCACGTGGTCCGACGGCTTTTCGCGGCCGCGGATGTCGCGGTCGATGCCGCAGTCGACCATCAGGTCGGC
Source organism: Salipiger sp. (assembly GCF_048261495.1). Lineage (GTDB taxonomy): Bacteria > Pseudomonadota > Alphaproteobacteria > Rhodobacterales > Rhodobacteraceae > Salipiger. Next base: position 432,824 of record NZ_JBLXFX010000002.1, on the reverse strand, counting down.
GCAGGCCGGCGTCATCAGCACGTGGTCGATGCGGATGCCGTTGTTCTTCTGCCAGGCTCCGGCCTGGTAATCCCAGAAGGTATAGACGCCGGGCCCGGGGTGGCGGGCGCGGATCGCCTCGGTGAAGCCGAGGTTGAGGATCCGGCGAAAGGCGTCGCGGGTCTGCGGCAGGAACAGCGCATCCTCGGTCCAGGCTTCGGGGCGGGCGGCATCCTCGGCCTGGGGAATGACGTTGTAGTCCCCGGCCATGAGCGCCGGCATCTCGTCGGCCATCAACTGACGCGCACGCGCTTCGAGCCTGGTCATCCATGACAGCTTGTAATCGTATTTCGGACCCGGGACCGGGTTGCCGTTGGGCAGATAGAGACCGCAGATGCGCAGCGCCTGACGCTCATTGGCGACAGTTGCCTCGATCCAGCGCGCCTGTTCGTCCCCGTCGTCACCGGGAAGACCGCGTGTGACGTCTTCCAGCGGCAGTTTCGACAGGATGGCGACACCATTGAAGCCCTTCTGGCCATGGGTCTCGACGTTGTAGCCCTTGTCCTCGATGAGCTCGCGCGGGAACCCCTCGTCCACGGACTTGATTTCCTGAAGCAGCACGACGTCCGGCTGCGCCTCGTCCAGCCAGGCGCACAGGGCCTCCTGTCGCGCCTTGACGCCGTTGATGTTGAACGTCGCGAGTTTCATTGGGGGACCTCCGGAAGCTGGTCCCGGTATCGCGCATGCCACGGGTATGGGCAAGCCACCTGCCGACTCGGGCAGGGTGATTCGCGCGGTTCGTTCCGCAGCGAACGGTTTTTCTTTGCCTCCCCGAAACTTATCCCCAGAAAAGATTTGCCTGTGGATACCGCCGATTCCGGCGCGATCCCGGATCACTGTCTTGTGACCTTGATGTGAGTAAACTTGTGGACAAACAACCTATGCAAGAAAGTGGATTGGCAAATACAGCGTTAACGGGAAAGGCTGATCTCGCCAATCCGGCCTAACCAGAACAGGGGATTTCCCGATGAACGCTCAACTCAAGCACCACATTTCTGAAGATTTCGTTGCCGCACCCGAGGCTGATCTGTTCGGCGGCGAGGGCTGCTCGATGTTCACGTCCGGCGCCGCTCCCGTGACCTCGGACATCTCCGCAGGCGATGCGGTCGAGATGTTCACCTCCGGCGCCGCACCGCTGTCCGGCCTGTCCTGGGACGGTGCCGCCACCGGTCTCTACACCTCCGGCGCAGCCCCCCGCGGCAGCCTGTCGATGACCGGCGAAGCGGTCGAGATGTTCACCTCGGGCGCCGCACCGACCCGCTCGGAGCTCTCCTCCGGCGACGCGGTCGAGATGTTCACCTCCGGTGCCGCACCGACCCGTTCGGAACTGTCCTCCGGCGACGCGGTCGAGATGTTCACCTCCGGTGCCGCACCGACCCGCTCGGAGCTGTCCTCCGGCGACGCGGTCGAGATGTTCACCTCGGGCGCCGCACCGACCCGCTCGGAGCTCTCCTCCGGCGACGCGGTCGAGATGTTCACCTCCGGTGCCGCACCGACCCGCTCGGAGCTGTCCTCCGGCGATGCGGTCGAGATGTTCACCTCCGGTGCCGCACCGACCCGTTCGGAGCTGTCCTCCGGCGATGCGGTCGAGATGTTCACCTCCGGTGCCGCACCGACCCGCTCGGAGCTGTCCTCCGGCGATGCGGTCGAGATGTTCACCTCGGGCGCCGCACCGACCCGTTCGGAGCTGTCCTCCGGCGATGCGGTCGAGATGTTCACGTCCGGCGCCGCACCGACCCGTTCGGAGCTCTCCTCCGGCGACGCGGTCGAGATGTTCACCTCGGGCGCCGCACCGACCCGTTCGGAACTCTCCTCCGGTGATGCGGTCGAGATGTTCACCTCGGGCGCGGCACCGCGCGGCTCCAAGGCGGCTTCCGGCGACGCGACCGGCCTCTTCACCTCCGGCGCGTGATCGCAGCCATGTTGTTGCGGGCGCCTTGGGGATGAGGCGCCCGCCAAACCAGACCAGACGAGGCAGACCATGACCAATGTTATCGCCCTCCGCCCGGCGCCCCGGATCGCCGCGCCCCAGACCCGCGCCGAAGCCCTGCTGACCTGCATGGCCCGACACCGCCGCCGCGAGGACGATGTCTTCTGGCTCAAGGAAAATGCCGAACTGCTGAACATCCTGGAATGTTCGGGGGCGGCGCTGACCGACAGCGCCTTCGCCGCCCATGCCGATTTCTACCGCAACGTGGAAAAGCGCCTGGCGTTCTTTCCGCAATACTACCGCTTCCTGTTGTCCATCGCGCTCGATCTGGAAGACCTCGGGCTCGAGGGCGACACGGGGGAACGCCTGGTCGAGGCTGCCACGCGTCAGGCCCTGCCGGAAGCTGAACTTTCGGATCTGCAGCGCATGGAGGCGCGCCGTCTGTTTGCTCGCCGCGGTCAGGACGCCCTGGCGCATGATACCGGGCTCGAGGATCGGCTTCGCCGCTTCCTGTCGCGCTCCGGAACCTTTGCGCTTCCCAACAAGAAAGCCGCATACGAGCTGACCCACATCATCTTCTACCTCAGCGAATACGGCAGGGTCGATCCTGCTCTGAACGAGGCGGCAAAGACCAGCCTGCATTTTGCCGGAAATCTTGCCTTTCTCGACCAGAACTCTGATTTGTTGGCGGAAATCTGCATCGCGATGCGCTTTGCAGGCGAAGAACCGCCCGTTCTGTGGACGGCCTGGGTCGAGCGGGAGACCCATCTCTTTGACGTCGAGGCGGGGGACGGGGTGTCGATCGCGGATGATTACCACGACTTTCTCGTGTGCAACTGGCATGCCGCGGTGATCGGCGAGGAGGCGTTCCGCAAGCCGCTGGTGGCGGGCCGGATGCGGTTCGGGCGGACGCTGCGGGGGGCCCCCCTGAGGGAGCTGTCCGAGGCCTTGTTCCACCTCGATGCGCAGCGGGTGTCGGACTGGCAGCTGGTGCGTGCGCGGCTCGGTGACACGCTGTCGCCGCAGACCCGCGACATCGTCGATACGCTGGCCCACCAGTCGGCGCATTTCGACGCCTTCTTCGAGGGCTTCGCCCGGGCAGGACGCGCATGAAGGCGTCGCACCTCTCCGCCGTGGCGGTCGCGCAGTCCCGTCAGTCCGAGCGGCGCATCGCCCGCTCCGCCCTGGTCGGGGCCGGGCTGGTGGCAATCTATACCGCGATGATTTCCGGGGCCGACGGCATCACCAAGCTGATCGCCGGCGGCTACGCGGCGCCCCAGTTGTTCGCGCTGTCCTCGGCGCTGGTCATCCTCGTGGCGCTGGCCGAGGGACGCCGGCGCGGCGAAAGCCTGCGGTTGCGGCGGGGCCGGGGGGAGATGGCGCTTCGGTCGCTGTTCACCGTGCTGGCGGCCATCGGCTATTTCCAGGCCTTCCGGCTGCTGCCCTTCGCGGATGTCTTCCTGTTCATCGGGCTCGTGCCGCTGATCGCGGCGGCGATGTCGGGGCCGGTGCTGGACGAACCCCTGCGCCCGGCGGCCTGGACCGCGCTTGCCTTCGGGGCCGGGGGCATCCTGTTCCTGCTGCCCGAGGGACGGCTTGCGCTGGATCCGGGGCATCTCTGGGCGCTGTTCGGCACGGTGACCGGCACCGCCTCGATGGTTCTGGCCCGCCGCATCGCACGGATGGAACGGGTGCCGCTGGCGCAGGTGTTCTGGCCGAACCTCGCGCTGATGCTCACCATGGGCCTGGCGCTGCCCTTCGTCTGGCAGCCCATGGCACTGATGGACCTGGTCTGGGTCGCGGGCTATGCGCTGCTGCTGTTCGGGGCCCGCTACGTTTCGGCCGAGGCGCTTCGCCTGCTGCCGGCCTATGTCGCAACGCCGCTGATGAACCTGCAATTCGTCTGGATGGTGCTCATCGGCTGGTTCGCCTTCGGAGAGCTTCCGGGCATGGGTACGGTTCTGGGGGTCGCCATGGTGGTCGGGTCGGGCTTCTGGCTCGTGGCGGACGAGGCGCTGCCGTCCCGCCGACTGGCGCGCGCCTGAGCGATATGACGACAAGCGCCCGGAGGATGCCGTCCTCCGGGCGGTTTCGCATCGTGTCGGCGGAATGGGGTCAGGCGTCGCGCGACCGGCGGCGCAGCGCCACCAGCCCGCCGAGCCCGGCCATGAGCAGCGTCAGCGTGGCGGGCAGGGGCACCGGCGAGGCGGGCGCGATGGCATAGACTTCGAGCGAGCTGACCGACCAGCTGTTGTCGAAAGTCGCACCGGGGGCACCCGACGTGGTGATCGCCCCCTGCGCGAGGTCGTAGGAATGGGCGTAGGCATAGCCGTCGCCGTTGGCCGACGCCGTGCCGCCGTAGGTGGCCAGGGTGCCGTAGCCCCCGAACAGGTCATGCCCGCCGCCGAAGGTCGGGAAGTAGGCCGCGCTGCGGTAGATGGCGTATTGCGGGTTGGCCTGGCTCGTCTGCACTTCGTCCGAGGTCAGGTTGAAGATGAAGGCCGCCGCATCGGCGAAGTAGCCGCCCGCGCCGCCCCAGTCGAGCGACGTATACCCGCCGACGACCGCCGTCCCGCCGCCGGCAAAGCTGATCCCGTAGAGCGAAAAGGTCGGGCCGGCGCCGTCTACGGCGGTGTGAAACTCCGAGGCGGTGGAAACGCCCCCGGTTCCGGTCCAGAGGTTGGTGAAGTCGAGGTCGCCGTCGCCGAGCCAGGCTTCGAGCCGGTCGGCGCCCGCGGTGTCGAGCAGCGCGCCCCCGGTGACGGTGGTGGCGCCTGCCGTTCCGGCAAGGAGACAGGCGGCGAAGGCGGTGCAGAGGGCAGGTTTCATGAATGACACTCGATCCGGAACGGGAGGGGGCCGGGGCGGAGATGTCCCGGCAGATCATGGATCATGTTGTCCCGGCCGGGGGACGGGAAATCAAGGCGGGATCGTGGCGCTGCGCGCCGATTCCGGAAACACTCAGTTTCCGGAATCGGACATGCCGGGGGTCGGGGCGGTGCCGGCTGCCGTGTCGTCGCCGGAGGTCTCGCGGCGGTCCTCGCGCCGTTCCTCGCGCTTGGGGGCAAGGATCAGCAGGCGGGTGCCGGTGCTGTCCTTGGGGTCGTCCTCGGGCCCGAGCAGGCGGAAGGTGCCGTTCGGGCCGAGATCGGCGATCACGATGCCCTCGGGGGTGCGTTCGCGCCACTGGTCGAGCTTGAATTCCTCGGTCAGCCTGGTGACGCGGAATTCCCAGTCGTCGGCGAGGCGGGCATTGGCCTCGAAAAAGGTCTCGTCGATCGCCAGCGGCCGCCCGCCCAATGTCGACGGCAGCGCGTGGCGGGCCGAGGCCTGGCGCACGCGCTTCAGCTGGAACACGTGTTCGCGCCCGAATTCCGGCGCGAGGTCGGTGGCGACGAGGGTGTTGTAGGCATCGTTGTCGGTGCTCACGATGACCTTTTCGTAGGAGACGAAGTCGAGCTTGTGCTCGGCGGTCTCGGACAGGATGTCACCCCAGAAGGTGTCGAGCCCGGCCTCGCGGGCCTGGCGCAGGTGGGCGTGGTTGGGATCGGCCACGAGGACCGGAAGTTCGAGCTTTTTCAGGGCCATGGCCAGCGCCGCCGCCCAGCGGGAGCCGCCGACGATCAGCACGCCGGGCGTTTCCGATGCGGTGACGCCCAGCTTGCGCGCCATCGGGGTCAGGGTGAATCCGTGCAGCACCACCGTCGCCGCCACCAGCGCGAAGGCGAGCGGGGCGACGCGGGCGCCGTCCTCGATCCCGAGCGCGGCAAGCCGCTCTCCGAACAGCCCCGCGACCGCCACCAGCACCACGCCGCGCGGGCCGGTGAAGGCGACGAGCAGGCGCTCGCGCCAGGGGATGTTGGAAAAGGCCAGCGCCGCCAGCACCGGCAGCGGCCGCGCCACGAGGATCACAGCCAGCACGAAGGCCAGGGCCCGCCAGTCGAGCGACATCAGGGTTTCGGGGGTCATGTTGGCGGCCAGCAGGATGAACACGCCCGAGACCAGCAGAACGGTTGCATGTTCCTTGAAGCGGCGCAGTTCGACATAGCTCGGAAGGTCGGCATTGGCGATGAACAGGCCCATGATGGTGACCGCCAGCAGGCCGCTTTCGTGCAGCACGTAATCGGCCAGCGCGAAGATCCCGAGGACGAGGACGAAGAGTACCGGCACCTTCATGTATTCCGGCACCCAGCCGTTGCGGAAGGCGCGCGACAGACCCCAGCCCGCCGCCCCTCCGAGGGCCGAGGCCACGGCGATGCCGACCGCAAGCGTGCCGATGGCGTGACCGACCGAGGTGGCGGTCTGCAGCACGACGACCAGTTCGTAGGCGAGAACCGCCGCCAGCGCGCCCACGGGGTCGTTGACGATGGCCTCCCATTGCAGCAGTTGCGCGGGGCGTTTCTGCAGCCGGGCATGGCGCAGCAGCGGCGCGATGACGGTGGGGCCGGTGACGATCATGATGCCGCCGAAGACCGCGGCGGTTTCCCAGGACAGCCCCGCCGCCCAGTGCAGCGCGGCGGCCGAGGCGGCCCAGCCCAGCGGCGCGCCGATGAACACCAGCCGCCGCACCCCGACCGCCGCGTCCGCGAGCGACTGGAAGCTGAGCGACAGCCCCCCCTCGAAAAGGATGATGGCGACGGCGATGGCGACCATCGGCTGCATCAGCGCGCCGAAATCCCGCGCGGGGTTCAGAACGCCGGTGAGCGGGCCGATGACCAGCCCGGCCACCAGCATCAGCACGATGGCGGGCATCCGCAGCTTCCACGCCAGCCATTGCGAGCCGACCCCCAGCGCACCCACCATCGCGAAGCCGAGTACCGGGTCCAGACCCTCCGTCACCGTTGCCATGTCGACCTGTCCCCTGTTTCCGGTTGCGGCCACCCGGGCCGGAGTTGCGCATGACATGGCGCGGGGTCGCGCGCTGTCCAGTGTCCAGCCTAGGGCAGGTCGTGCAGAACGTCCCGCCCGGTCAGCGCCGCATGGCTTTGCAGCGCGAAACGGTCCGTCATGCCCGCGATGTAATCGGCGACGAGACGGGCAAGCTGCGCCTCGTCCTCGGCCGCGTCGATCTCGCGCCGCCAGCGTTGCGGCAGCAGCGAGGGGTCGTTCATGTAGGCGGGGAACAGCTCCATCAGCGCCTGCGTGACCTTCTCGCGGATCTCCATCACCGAGGGCGCGCGGTACATCCGGGTGAACAGGAAATCGCGGATCTGCCTGAGGTCGCGGAAGATCGGGTCGGAAAAGGCGATGACCGGGGCGCCTAGGCGGCGGATGTCGTCGACCGATCGCGGATCGGCCGCGGCAAGACGGCGGCGGCTTTCGTCGATCACGTCCGAGACCATGTAGCCGAACACCCGCCGCAGCGCCTCGTGGCGGCGGCGGTAGGGGTCGAGCGCCGGATAGAGCCGGTCGACCTCGGCATAGGCCGGGGCGATGAGCGGCAGTTCGGCGATCTCGTCCTCGGTGAACAGCCCGGCGCGCAGCCCGTCCTGAAGGTCGTGGTTGTTGTAGGCCACGTCGTCGGCAATGGCCGCGACCTGCGCCTCGCCGCCGGCATGGGTGTCGAGTTCGAGATCGTGGCAGGCGTTGTATTCCGCCAGCGCCACCGGCACCGTGCCGGTGACGGGGCCGTTGTGCTTGGCGATGCCCTCGAGCGTGTCCCAGGTCAGGTTCAGCCCGTCGAATTCGGCATAGTGCTTTTCCAGCAGCGTGACGATGCGCAGGGTCTGGGCATTGTGATCGAACCCGCCGTAGGGCGCCATCAGCTCGGAGAGCGCATCCTCTCCGGTATGGCCGAAGGGCGTGTGGCCGAGGTCATGCGCGAGGGCCACCGCCTCGGTCAGGTCGGCGCCGAGGCCGAGCGCCCCGGAAATGGTGCGCGCGACCTGCGCGACCTCGATGCTGTGGGTAAGGCGGGTGCGGTAGAAATCGCCCTCGTGTTCGACGAAGACCTGGGTCTTGTGCTTGAGCCGCCGGAAGGCCGAGGAATGGATGATCCGGTCCCGGTCCCGCTGAAAGCAGGAGCGGAAGGCGCTTTCCTCTTCGGCCACGCGCCGCGGGCGTGCCCCGGAAGGGTCACATGCATAGATCGCCATCGCCTGGCCCCTTGTTCTTGCCGTGTTTTCGCGGATCGGGTCTGCCGCCCGGTTGCCGCCTGTCCTTCGCGCCCATATATTACGGAAGACGCAAGAGATAAACTGTCGGAGAGAGCCGATGCAGATCCCCCCCAAAGTCACCGACCGCGCCTTCGCCCGCCTGTCCGAGATCGGCGCGGGCGCGCAGGGCAAGGTGCTGCGCATCGCCGTCGAGGGCGGCGGTTGCTCGGGCTTCCAGTACGAGATCAAGCTCGACGATCCGGCCGAGGACGATCTCGTCCTCGAAGGTGCCGGGGAAAAGGTCGTGGTGGATTCCGTGTCGCTGCCGTTCCTGGCCGATGCCACCATCGACTTTTCCGAGGAACTGATCGGCGCGCGCTTCGTGATCGAGAACCCGAACGCTTCGTCCTCCTGCGGCTGCGGGACGAGTTTCTCGATGTAGGCCGAGCGGCCGGGTGCGGCGGGCGGTCCGGGCCGAAAGGCCCGGCCCCCGGTGTGTCAGGCCGGTTTGCGGCGGCGGCGCAGGGCGACGGCCCCGCCGATCGCGCCGGCCAGAAGCGGCAGCGTGGCCGGCAACGGGACGGTGGCCGCGTTGAAAACGGCCCTGAACTCCGAATCCGCCGATGTGGCGTTCCAGCTTTCGTCCCCTGCCGTGCGTTCCCAGAAGAATCCTCCGCCGTCGTAAGTCGCGCCGGAGATGTAGGAAAATCCGGTGCTGCTGGTCGTGGGATTGCCCAGGCCGCTGGCGTCCAGATAGGCCATGTATCGAGATCCCGAGGTCAGGGTGAGCCCCACGTTCCATGTCGTCTCGTCCCAGTCGAGGTTCGACAAGGCGGTCGCCGCGCTTGCGTAAAGCTCTGCGCCGATGCGGGACGACCCGCTCCATTCATACAGGCGCAGCACCACGTCGATTGCGCCGCCCGTGACCGGAGCGGTCAGGAAGCTGAAGCTGTCGAGCCGGGTGTCGGCCCCGACGGTGAAACTCTGTCCGAATGTCTGCCCGCAGCCGGTGTCGACGCCGAGACAGTAAAAACCGCTGTTCTGGCCGCTGATCGTGTCGATGACCGTTTCGGCGCTTGTCAGCGTTCCGGCCAGGGACAGTCCCGCCGCGAGAAGAATGGATTTCATGCAGAGATAACCTTTTGAAACTTTACATAAAAACAGCGTCGTCCGGAAATGTCGGGACGTCAAGCTCCGGGTCTGCCCCTTGTCGCGAAAGGTTGTCGGGGACGGTCCGGACCATTCGGCCGGGGCGTGGGGGGCTTGCCGGCACCCCTTGGCGGGATGCGCCCGCGCGCGGGATCTCGGGTGGCCCCGTGCCGCGCCCCGTTTGACCCCGCGCGACAAAGTGATAGAGGAAACGCCGACCTTCCGGAGTTGACGCAATGAACCTCTTCACCGATATCCGCTCGCTCGTGCTCGACGCCATTGCCGCGTTGCAGGCCGAAGGCGCGCTGCCCGAGGGGCTGGAGACCGCCGCCGTCACCGTGGAGCCGCCGCGCGATCCGCTGCATGGCGACATGGCGACCAATGCCGCGATGGTGCTGGCCAAGCCCGCCGGGATGAAGCCCCGCGACATCGCCGATGCGCTGGCCGCGAAGATCGGCGAGGATGCCCGCGTCACCGAAACCCGGGTCGCCGGGCCGGGGTTCCTCAACCTGCGGCTCGCGCCGTCGGTCTGGCAGGCGCTGCCCGCCAAGGTGCTGGCGCAGGGCAAGGCCTTCGGGCGCTCCGACATGGGGCAGGGGCAGAAGATCAACGTCGAATATGTCTCGGCCAACCCCACCGGCCCGCTGCACGTGGGCCACACCCGGGGCGCGGTCTTCGGCGATGCGCTGGCGAGCCTGCTGGATTACGCCGGCTATGACGTCACGCGGGAATACTACATCAACGACGGCGGCGCGCAGGTCGACGTGCTGGCGCGCTCGGTCTACCTGCGCTACCTCGAAGCCCATGGCGAGGAGGTCGAGTTCGCCGAGGGCACCTATCCCGGCGACTATCTCATCCCGGTGGGCGAGGCGCTGAAGGCGCTGGTGGGCGACAGGTTCGTCGGCCAGGGAGAGCAGGTCTGGCTCGAGGAGATCCGCGATTTCTCGACCAATGCGATGATGGACCTGATCCGGGAGGATCTGCGGCTTCTCAACGTCGAGATGGATCACTTCTTTTCGGAAAAGTCGCTCTACGGCACCGGGCTGATCGAGGCGGCGATCGAGGACCTGCGCGGCAAGGACCTGATCTACCGCGGCACGCTGGAGCCGCCGAAAGGCAAGACGCCCGAGGATTGGGAGCCGCGCGAGCAGACCCTGTTCAAATCCACCGCCCATGGCGACGACGTCGACCGGCCGATCATGAAGTCGGACGGGGCCTGGACCTATTTCGCCCCCGACATCGCCTATCACTTCGACAAGGTGCGGCGCGGCTACGACCAGCTGATCGACGTCTTCGGCGCCGATCACGGCGGCTATGTCAAGCGGATGAAGGCGGCGGTTTCGGCGCTGTCGGACGGCCGTACGCCGCTCGACATCAAGCTGATCCAGCTCGTGAAGCTCTACAAGAACGGCGAGCCCTTCAAGATGTCCAAGCGGGCAGGGACCTTCGTCACCCTGCGCGACGTGGTCGAGGAGGTCGGCCCCGACGTGACCCGCTTCGTCATGCTCACCCGCAAGAACGACGCTCCGCTGGATTTCGACTTTGCCAAGGCGGTGGAGCAGTCCAAGGAAAACCCCGTCTTCTACGTGCAATATGCCCATGCGCGCATCTGTTCGGTGCTGCGCAAGGCGCAGGCGGCGGGGATCGACGTGTCCGACGCCGCGCTGGCGGGGGCCGACACGGGCCGTCTCGATCACGAGGCGGAACTCGGTCTGCTGAAGAAAGTGGCGGAATGGCCGCGCATCGTCGAGATCGCCGCCAAGGGGCACGAGCCGCACAAGGTGGCGATCTGGCTCAACGAACTGGCGTCGGATCTGCACGGGCTCTGGAACAAGGGGCACGACGTTCCCGCGCTCCGCTTCCTGCACGAGGATGACGCCGCGACCAGCCAGAGCAAAATTGCGCTGGCCCGATCCGTCGCGGTTGTCATTTCCGCAGGTCTTGGTATCCTTGGCGTGTTTCCCGCGGAAGAAATGCGCTGAGGCAGCAAGCCGCGCCGCCCCGGGAACCAGTGGCAGAGCAGACAGCCCGACGGCGCGGACACGCCGCGGGGCAGCGAGGCAGACATGGCGGATTTCACCTACGACGGGCCCCCGGGGGCCCCGACAGGGCGTAAACTGGCGACCGCAACCAATTGGGTGGGGGCGCTGGTATCGCTGTCGCTCATCGGGGGCGTCGGGGTCTGGGGGTACAAGCTGCTGATGCGGGATGTCACCGGCATCCCGATCGTACGTGCCATGGAAGGTCCGATGCGCATCGCGCCCGAAGATCCGGGCGGCACGCTGGCCGACCACCAGGGGCTTGCGGTGAACGACGTGCTCGGCACCGGGCTGGCCGCGCCGGTGCCCGACCGGCTCCTGCTCGCGCCGAAGGTGACCGGCCTTTCGGACGAGGACGTGCCCGTCGCCAAGGGCCAGGACACCCGCCGCAACGCCGACCGCGCCCGCCCCGCCATCGTCGCGCCGACCGATGCGCCCGCCCTCGGCGCCGAACAGGCACCGGCCGCGGCCACGGCGCCGCCGGCGCTGCCCGATGACGGCTCCGATCCGATCCAGGCGCTGGCCAACCAGATCGCCGCCGACACCAAGCCGTTCAGCGATCTGGCCCCCGGAGCGGATGCGCCGGTCGTGACCGAACTCGAGGGCGACGAGGCCGACGGCACCGTCCTGCCCGAGCCGGACGAGGAGGGGGAAGAGGTGGACGTCGCCTCGCTCAGCCCCGCGCCCGCCGGCGCGCTGATCCGCAGCCTGCGCCCGCTGAACCGCCCGAACGAGCTCAAGCAGCACACGCTGGCCACCCCGGAGGCGCCCGCCGCCCCGGCCGGTCCGACCGAGATCGACCCCGCCAGCCTGTCCGCTGGCACCCGTCTTGCCCAGCTCGGCGCCTATGACAGCGCCGATACCGCCCGCAAGGAATGGGGCCGCTTCTCGACCCGGTTCGGCGATTTCATGGAGGGCAAGGACATGGTGATCGAACGCGCCACCTCGGGCGGCCGCGTCTTCTACCGCCTGCGCGCCCACGGCTTTGCCGACCTGTCCGACGCACGCCGCTTCTGCGCCGCCTTCGTGGCCGAGAACGCCGACTGCATCCCGGTGACGACCCGGTGAGCGACACCTTCGGCGCGGCCATCCTCGCACCGCTCGGGACCCGCCTGACCGGGGCGGAGCGGCGGTTTTTCGCAGATGCGGACCCGCTCGGCTTCATCCTGTTCGCGCGCAACCTCGAACACGCCGACCAGATCCGCGCCCTCACCGCCGAGCTGCGCGACAGCGTCGGGCGCGAGGCCCCGATCTTCATCGACCAGGAGGGCGGCCGGGTGCAGCGCCTGCGCCCGCCGCTGGCCCGCGACTGGCTGCCGCCGCTCGACGACGTCGCACGCTACGGCAGCCACGCGGCGCGGGCGATGTTCCTGCGCTACCGCATCATCGCGGCGGAACTCATGGCGCTCGGCATCGACGGCAATTGCGCCCCCATGCTCGACGTGGCGCGGCCCGAAACCCATCCTTTCCTGCGCAATCGCTGCTACGGGGACAGCGTTGAAAGCGTTGCGGAAATCGGCATTTCGGTGGCGCAGGGGCTGATGCAGGGCGGGGTGTTTCCGGTCGTGAAGCATATCCCCGGTCACGGCCTCGCGCAGCTTGACAGCCACCGCGACCTGCCGCGCATCACGGCCTCTCGCGACACGCTGGAGACCGTGGATTTCGCCGCCTTCCGACCGTTCCGCGACATGGCCTTCGGCATGACCGCGCATCTGGTCTTCGAACGGATCGCGCCCGAACCGGCGACGACCTCGCCCGAGATGATCGCCCTCATCCGCGAGGATCTCGGCTTCAACGGGCTGCTGATGACCGACGACATCTCGATGGAGGCACTGTCCGGCAGCGTGTCCGAACGCGCCGAGGCCTCGCTTGCGGCGGGCTGCGACTGCATCCTGCATTGCAACGGCGACATCACCGAGATGCTGGCCATCATGCGCCGCGCCGGCAGCATGACCGAGGCCGCGCAGGGCCGTGCGGAGGCGGCTCTCGCCTCCCGCCCGACGGTCGCGGAGGTTGACATTGCAGGGCTCGCGGCGGACCTTGAGGCGCTTCTGCCCGGGGCCCGGTGAATGGATGACGATTTCGACAGTATCGAGACGCTGAGCGTCGCCGACCGTCTCGCCGCCGAGGCGCTGATCGTCGATGTCGAAGGCTTCGAAGGCCCGCTGGACCTGCTGCTGATGCTGTCGCGCACCCAGAAGGTCGACCTGCGCCGGGTTTCGGTGCTGCAACTGGCGCGGCAATACCTGGCCTTCGTCGAAAGGGCCAAGGCGCTGCGGCTGGAACTGGCGGCGGATTACCTGGTGATGGCGGCCTGGCTTGCCTATCTCAAGTCCCGCCTGCTGCTGCCCCCCGATCCCACCGAAGAGGGCCCCTCGGGCGAGGAACTTGCCGCGCACCTGGCGTTTCAGCTCGAACGGCTGCAGGCGATGCGCGAAATGGCGGCGCGGCTGATGGGGCGCGACCGTCTGGGCCGGGATTTCTTTGCCCGCGGTCTGCCCGAAGGCATGGAGCGGGTGCGGACCGTGCGCTACACCGCGACGCTGCTCGACCTGATGCAGGGCTATGCGCGCATCCGCACGCGCGACGAATTCCGCCCCTTCGTGATGGACCGCGAAAAGGTCTTCACCATGGAACAGGCGCTGGAGCGGATGCGCGGGATGCTGGGCTTTGCCGGGCAATGGACCGACATCGTGTCCTGGATGCCCGACGGTTGGTCCGAGGACCCGGTGATGTGGCGCTCGGCCACTGCCGCGACCTTTGCCGCCTCGCTGGAACTGGTCAAGGAAGGCAAGGCCGAGATCCGCCAGTCCGAAAGTTTCGCCCCGATCCAGCTGCGCCGGAGGGAGGGCCGCCATGACTGAGTCCGAAGACCGCCTCGCGCCCGAGGCCGAGCCCGCGCCCGAGGCCGCCGCGCCGCGCGACAGCCTGTTCGAAGCGCCCGTGATGGGCGAGCAGGAGCGCATGGTCGAGGCCATTCTCTTTGCCTCCGCCGAGCCGGTGACCGTGCGCGAGCTTTCCGACCGGATGCCGCACGGCTGCGATCCCGCCGAAGCGCTGGCGCACCTGCGCCGGCGCTACGAGGGGCGCGGCGTGCGCGTGGTCCGGGTGGGCGACGCCTGGGCGATCCGCACGGCGCCCGACCTCGGCTTCCTGATGCAGAAGGAGACCGTGGAGACCCGCAAGCTGTCGCGCGCCGCGATCGAGACCCTGGCCATCATCGCCTATCACCAGCCCGTGACCCGCGCCGAGATCGAGGAGATCCGCGGCGTCAGCGTCTCGCGCGGGACCGTGGATCAGTTGCTGGAGATGGAGTGGATCCGCTTCGGCCGTCGCAAGATGACGCCGGGGCGCCCCGTCACCTTCGTGGTCACGCAGGATTTTCTCGACCAGTTCGGTCTGGAAAGCGCCCGGGACCTGCCGGGGCTGAAGGAGCTGCGCGCCGCGGGCCTGCTCGACAACCGCCCGCCGCCGGGAAGCACGGGCCTGGGCGAGCCGTCCGGAGACGACGAGGACGAAGCCCCCGGCCAGAGCGAGTTGTTCGAGGATTGATTTTCCGGAAAATCGAACCTTGTCAGGGTCTTGTGGTGCGGTGTTCATGTTATTTCGCAGGCCGCGAAAAGGGTCGGGGCGGGGCCTGAAATCCGCCGCTTTCTGCGCTATACTCTCCGTGAGCAGCAAGGGAACCGCGACATGAATGCGAACCAGATTCTGAACATGATCGGCCGCATGGTCCTGCGCCGGTTGGTCAATCGCGGCGTGAAGGCCGGGATCGACCGGACCCTCGGCACCGGCGCCGGTCGCGGGGCTGACCTGCAGGACATGACGCCCGAGGAACGCCGCCAGGCCAAGGCGCAGCGGCAGGCGGCCCGCCGGGCGAAACAGGCGGCGCGCATGGCCCGCCGCGCGGGGCGCTTCTGAACGGCTTCGGCACCCCGTAACGGTTTCTTAAGCCACCGTCCCTAACATCTCCAGGACATCGCGCGCGCCGGGGCACCCCCGTGCCGCGCCGTCCATTGGAGTGAGCCATCCCGTGAAAGCGCACCAACGATCCGAGATGCGGGCCGCCGCCGCGGAATCCGTTTTCCCGATGGCCGATTTCCCCAATCTGCGCCCGCTCGCCCGCGCACGTTCCGCCTGCCTTCTGGTGGCGGGACTGATCCTGCTGATCACGCTGGAAGGGCATCTCTACCACATCCCGGCGCTCTACTCCGTGGTCGGATCGAGCGTCCTGTCGCTGCCGACGCTGGCGGCCGGATTCTTCGCCATGATGGCGACATTGATGCAGCGGCCGCTCAGACAGCCGGAATATGTCGAATGGCTCATGTGGTTCGCGGTGATCTGCGTCTGCCTCGGCGCCCAGATGCTGCAGGCGCGGGGCGTCCGGATCGGGTCGGGAACGATGGGGTCCAACACCGCGCTCGGCTTCCTGCTTCTGGCGGTCAGCCAGTTCGGCTACCGCAGGCTGGGCCGCTTTGCCTTTCCGGTCTACATCATGTCGTTCGGGCCTCCGTTTCTCGGCCTGCTCGGCTATCTCAACTGGGAGATGTTCCTCGTCGGGGCGATGTCGCTGCCCACCGCCATCCTGCTTCTGGCGCTCAGCGGCGCCAACTCCGTCCGTTTCGCGCGGCGCCGGTCGATGCGGCCGCTCGTCAGTTCCTCACCGGTGGGCCGCGTGGCGCGCACGCAGCTGATTTTCTGGATGGGCTGGCTGGTCGTGGCGGCGATTGTGGTGCGCTGGCTGCCCGAATCGAGCGGCCTCGCCGAAATCGTGCTCACCGTGGTCAGCGCGCTCGCCATGCTGGGCTGCATCGTCTATCTCGCCAGCAAGCATGACGAAACGGCGGCGAACCAGCGCCGCATCGAACGCCGCCTGTTCGAGGCGGTGATGTGCGATCCGCTGACCAAGGCGCATACCCGCGCCGCGGCCGAGGTCTATTTCGCCGCCTTCGGCCCGATGTCCCGCGTCGGGGTCATCCTGTTCGAGATCGCTCCGCTGAAGCAGGTCAACGAATCCCACGGCTACGCGGTCGGCGACGGCATTCTCGCCGATGCGGGCAAGCTGCTGCGCAATCAACTCGAACCCACGGAACTGCTGGTGCGCTGGGGCGGCGCGCAGTTCCTGCTGCTCAGTCACGGGATCGAGGCGCAGGTGCTCGAAGCCCGCGCCACGGCGCTCAGGGACCAGCTCGGCGCCATTCGCGACCCGGAGGGCGAGGTGAAGAGCATCCTCGCGCTCGCAAGCTCGGCCTGTTCCCGTCCCGGCGATCGCAGCCTCGCCCCGGCCGTGGACCGTGCCAACCGGAGCCTGCGCGAGGAAAAGGGCGGCGCCAAAGGCCACCTGATCGCGGTCGCCTGATCCCATCGCTGCCGCCCGGCCGCGATCCGTCGGTTCCGCGGAACCGCGCGATGCCCGGCCCCGCCGGGGGCGGAGCGGCGGCTCAGCCGCGGAAATGCTTGGAAAGCTTGAGCCCCTGACCCTGGTAGTTCGACGCGATGCCCGCGCCGTAGACCAGGTCCGGGACATGCTCCATCCGTTCGTAGACCAGCCGCCCGACGATCTGCCCGTGTTCGAGCACGAAGGGCGCTTCGTGGCAGCGCACTTCGAGCACGCCGCGCGACCCGCTGCCGCCCGCTCCGGCATGGCCGAAGCCCGGATCGAAGAACCCGGCATAATGCACCCGGAACTCGCCGACCATGGCGAGGTAGGGCGCCATCTCGGCAGCGTAGGAGGGAGGGATGTGCACCGCTTCGCGGCTCATCAGGATGTAGAAGGCGTCGGGGTCGAGGATGAGCTGTCCGCGATCCGTGTCGAGCCGGTCCCAGAACTCCTCCGGCGCATAGTGGCCGATGCGGTCGAGGTCGATCACCCCGGTATGCGGCTTCGCCCGCCACCCGACGAGCGTGCCGCGTTCGGGCTCGAGATCCACGGAAAAGCCCAGCCCCTGGTCGATCACCGCAGGCCCGCCGCTGACGAGGGTGTCGCTTTCGTGAAGCGCGGCCAGTTCGGAATCGCTCAGCACCGATTGCCCGTGACGGAAGCGGATCTGGTTCAGACGCATCCCGGCGCGGGCAAGCACGGAAAAGCTGCGGGGGCAGATCTCGGCATAGAGCGGGCCGCTGTAACCTTCGGCCACGCGGTCGAATTCCGTGCCGCCATCGGTGATCGTGCGGGTCAGCAGGTCGAGCCGCCCGGTCGAACTCTTGGCATTGGTGATGGCCGACAGCCCCCGCGGCAGGTCGAGATGCTCCATCAGGGGCACGACATAGACGCATCCCTTTTCCAGCACCGCCCCGGCGGTGAGGTCGACGCGATGCATCTCGAATTCGGCGAGGCGGTCGCTCACCCGTCGCCCGGCTCCGGCCAGAAACGAGGCCCGCACGCGGATCGCCTCGGTCCCCAGCCGCAAATCCAGGCTCGCCGGCTGCACCTGTCCGGCGGTCAGGTCACGCTGCAGCCCGATGGCCCCCTCGGCGATGAGGCCTTCGATCTGCTGGCAAGCAAGCACCCCGGTCATGTCAGTCGTCCCCCATGTATCCGGTTTTCCTTATCAAGCGGAAAACGTCAGGGGAACGGCTTAGCTCGCGCGAAGGGGCTCAGCACTCGATTTCTTCATCCTCGGCCGGGCGGGGGGCGCATTCTTCTTCTGCGATCATCATCTCCATCAGATCGCGATCCGGCTCGCGGGTGTCGCGCATCAGGGTTTCGTAGAGCCGGCTGCCGCCGCCGTCCTCCGGTTCGTCGCACGGGGCGAGCTCGGCATCGGTCTCGGGTTCGGGCTCGACACAGTCGGTCTCCTCGATGCAGAGGGCGGCGGGGACGGGCGGTTCACAGTCGACCGGCGTGTCGTCACACTCCGTCGAGGCCTCGTCGCCGGGTTCGGGGAGCGGGTCCGTGACACTCGGGGGGGCGCCGGTGATGGTGCCGGGCATATCCGTGGGGTCCTCGCCGGGAGTCGGAGCTTCACCGGGGTCCGGAGCTGAGGTTTCCGGAGGTGTGGTTTCGGGGGGCGTGTCATCGGTCGGCGCGTCATCCTCGCCGTCCTCGTCGCCGTCGTCCATGTCCTCCACACCCGGCTCCGCATCGCTGCCGCCATCGGCCAGTATCCCGGCCTCCTGCAGGCCGGTTTCGATGGTGGCGAGGATGTCGTCGTAGCGCTCGGCCACGGCGGGATGGATGCTGTCGGGGAGTTGATCCGGCGCCGGGGCGGGGGTGCCGTATCCGGCGTTGTAGACGATGAGACTGGCGAGGAAATAGGTGGTTTCGGTGCCGTGCGGCGCGTCGTCGACGTAGAGCGCGGTCGCGGGCAGGTCCGAGAGCACGGAGCTGTAGAGGTCGGACAGGATCGAGGCCACCGGCAGCAGTTGCACCTGCGCGTCCGGGTCCGCGTCGTTCACCATGTCGATCAGCGAGAGGTACCAGTCGTGATAGGCCCCGGCGTTGTAGTCGTGATAGGCGGCCAGCGCCGTGTCGTCCGGCGGAAAGGCGGAGAAGGCCGAAAGGTCGGCCCAGCCTTCGTAGATCCAGATCGTGGCCTGCGGCTGGTCGGAGCCGAGACCGGTCACGATGTCCATGACCGCATCGAAGGGCGAGCGGCTGTCGCCGGCATAGGCAGCATCCGGCGCCCGGTCCTGGATGAAGTTCGCCGGGGCGATAAGGATCATGTCCACGGGGGCCTCGGCAAAGCTCTGCATGGCGCTGTCCCAGGCTGGCTGCACGCCCTCGAATCCCCATTGCGACAGCGGTTCGGGACGGTCGGCGAAATCCCGCAGGAATCCGTAACCGCCGCTCATCGCATAGGAATTTCCGGCGCTTTCGGCCAGAAGGTCGAGCCAGACGGGAAGGTTGGTGGCGGAGCCTCCCTCGGCGAAGTTCACCAGGGAATTTCCGAAATAATACTGGGACAGGCTGGTCGGCATGGCGGGCACTCGCACTGCGGGCGGCGCGGCGCCCCGGACAATCACGGCGGGGCCGGGCGGACGGGCGCACAACGCATCCGGTCGGATGGCAGATGGCGATCGCCGCAGTCAGTCCCCACTGAACACTAACAGAAAGTGTACGGCTGCGCGCGCCGGTTGCAATGCCGGTGACGGTCAATTTCCCGGAGATCCGTAAACCCTCTGTTTCGCGGATGGAAACAGGGACAAGTCGCAAACGGGGATAAGAGATTTGGTCGGGCTAGCAGGACTTGAACCTGCGACCTTCCGTCCCCCAGACGGACGCGCTACCAGGCTGCGCTATAGCCCGACTTGTGGACCGCTTCTTACCGGTTTTGCGGGGAGGGGCAACCCCTTTTTCGCGAATAACCGCGCGGCGGCGCTCAGGTTCGGGGCGCGTCGCCGTGCGCGGCGACAAGGGCGCGGAGCGCGGCATATTCCGGTGCGAAGCGCCGCAGCGTTTCGGCTGGCGGCCTGTGTCCCGAGGCGAGATGGGCAAGGACGCCCGGCATCGGATCTGGGAGCGTGGATTCGTCCGGCACGGGTGGAATCGGGCGCGGCGCGGGCTCCGGCGTTTCGAGAGCCGCCTCGGCGCGATCGTCCGCGTGTTCCGCCTCGGGTGCCGCATCCTGTTCCGCGAGCGGGGATTGCTCGGGCTCGGCGTCGGAGATGGCCGCGTCGGGGGGCGCGATCTCTTCGACCGGCGTATCCTTGGCATCCGGGGTCGTGGTGTAGGAAAACAGGTCCGCCGGTTGCTCGGGCTGGGAGAATTGCACGATCGGTTCCGCGTCTTCGGTCACGTCTGCGCCCTCCGGAGCGTCGTCTGGGGCCTGCGCCGCGACCTCTTCGGGGTCCGGCGCAAAGGGGGGCTGATCGGTCGGTTCGTCGTCGGCCTCCGGTGCCCCGGTCGCGGCGTCTTCCGGGGTTGGCGCCACGGGATCCTCCGGTGTCTCCTCCCGAAGGGCGATTTCGGGCGCGTCCGGCTCCGGCACGGTTGCGGGGGCGTCCTGCGCGGCGTCTTCGACCTCCGCGGTCTGATCTGCGGCGGGATCTGGCAGGGGGACGAAGGGGGTGTCCTCGACGGCGGCGTATTCGGGCGTGTCGTCCGCTGCCTCGTCCTCGGGAATTGTTTCGGGCGTCGCGGTCCCCTCGGGATCGACGTCTTCCGGGGATTCGTCCTGGGGGGCGAGGTCGACGGGCGCGCTCTCTTCCAAGGCGGGTTCCTCATCGGGAGCGACGGCCTCGACCGCGGTCTCTTCTTCGGGCTCGGAAAGGTCTTCCGCCGCAGGCTCGGGCGGGGCGGGCTGTTGGGATTCGGGCGGCGCGAAGGGCAGCACCGTGGCGCTTTCCTGCGGCACTTCGATGAAGGGCGCTTCCTCGATCGGGGCGGCGGAGTCGCCCTCTTCGCCCGGCAGCGGCACGAGGCCGGCGACATGCTTCACGCCCTGTTCGCGCAGGACCTTCTGCACGCCCTTGATGGTCATGCCGTCATCATGAAGCAACTGCTTGATTCCCGCGAGAAGTTCGATGTCGCCGGGGCGATAGTAGCGGCGCCCGCCGGCGCGCTTCACCGGCTTCACTTGGGTGAACTTGCTTTCCCAGAAACGCAGCACGTGGGCCGGGGTTTCCAGAAGGTCCGCGACCTCGCTGATGGTGCGGAAGGCATCGCGGGACTTGCTCATGGCCGCTACGCCTTGTTGCCGTCGGCGACCCGCTCTTTCATCAGGTGCGAAGGGCGGAAGGTCAGCACGCGGCGCGGCTGGATCGGCACTTCTTCGCCGGTCTTGGGGTTGCGGCCCACGCGCGCCGCCTTGTCGCGCACAGAGAAGGTGCCGAAGGACGAAATCTTGACCTGCTCGCCGTCGACCAGCGCATCGGACATGTGCTGAAGCACCGACTCGACGAGGTCGGCGCTTTCGTTGCGGGACAGGCCCACCTCGCGGAATACCGCCTCGCTCAGATCCATGCGCGTCAGAGTCTTGTCGCTCATCACCATCCCTCCCGGTTTGGGGCAGCATACGGTCGCGGAAAATTCCGAGTCAACAACTGCTGCTCGGGATCAGGCTCCAAGTGCCCGAATTCGCGTGAAATTCACGTCTACCAGCGCAGCAGGACCGCGCCCCAGGCCAGCCCGCCGCCGATTGCCTCGGTGATGACCAGATCGCCCTTCGCGATCTTGCCCTCGGATTTGCCCACCGACAGGGCAAGGGGAATCGACGCGGCCGAGGTGTTGCCGTGATCCTGGACCGTGACGATGACGTGATCCATGGACAGGCCGAGCTTTTTCGCGGTGCCGTTGATGATGCGGATATTGGCCTGGTGGGGGACGATCCAGTCGACCTCCTCCGGCGTGATATCGGCCTTTTCCATGACGGTCCGGGCGGTTGCGGCAAGTTTCTCGACCGCGTGGCGGAAGACTTCCTTGCCCTCCATCCGCAGGTGGCCGATGGAATTGGTCGAAACGCCGCCGTCGACGTAGAGCAGGTCGCGGAACTGGCCGTCCGAATGCAGGTCGACGGCGAGGATGCCGCGGTCGGACTTGGTGTTCCCGCCTTCGCCGGCTTCGAGGATCAGCGCCCCGGCGCCGTCGCCGAAAAGCACGCAGGTCGACCGGTCGTTCCAGTCGAGGATGCGGGAGAAGGTTTCCGCCCCGATCACCATGACCCGCCGCGCCTGGCCCGAGACGATCAGCGCGTTTGCGGTCGAGAGACCGTAGACGAAGCCCGCGCAGACCGCCTGGATGTCGAAGGCGAAGCCCTGGTTCATGCCCAGACGCGCCTGCACCATGGTGGCGGCGGAGGGGAAGGTGAGATCGGGGGTCGAGGTGGCGACGATCAGCGCGTCGATGTCCGCGGCGGTGAGCCCGGCATCGGCAAGGGCGGCATTGGCGGCGCGGGTGGCAAGGTCGGACGTGGTCTGACCCTCGGCCGCGAAATGGCGGCGTTCGATGCCGGAGCGGGTGCGAATCCATTCGTCGGAGGTGTCGAGTTTCGTTTCGAACTCGGCATTGGGGACCACGCGCTCGGGCAGATAGTGCCCGATGCCTGCAACCTGTGCCCGTATCGTCATGGATCCGTTCCGTCTTTCTTTTCTTTTTGGCTCGCGTCGGCGCCCATCGCCTCGGTCGCGGCGGCCAGCCGTGCGGCCAGTCTTTCGGCAAAGCCCGACTGTGCGAGATCGTAGGCCAGTTCGACGGCGGCTGCCACACCCGTCGCGTCCGCGGAGCCGTGCGACTTGACCACGGTGCCGTTCAGGCCGAGGAACACCCCGCCGTTCTTGCGGCGCGGGTCGATGCGGGCCTGGAGGCGTTTGAGAGAGGTCAGCGCCAGCAGGGACGCGAGACGGGAGAGCGGGGAATAGGCAAAGGCCTCGCGCAGGAGGGCGCCGATCAGCGAGGCGGTGCCCTCGCCGGTCTTGAGCGCAATATTGCCGGTGAAGCCGTCGGTGACGATCACGTCGCAGCGCTGACCGGGGATATCGCCGCCCTCGACGAATCCCACGAAGTCGAATTCGCCCCGGTCGGCATGGGCCGCGATCAGCTCGTGCGCGGCCTTGAGCTCGGGGCGGCCCTTGTGCTCTTCGGTGCCGACGTTCAGCAGACCGATGCGCGGCCGCTTGAGCGCGAGACCGTTGCGGGCGTAGGACGCCCCCATCATCGCGTATTTCAGCAGGTCTTCGGCATCGGCGCGGATATCGGCGCCGACGTCGAGCATCACGTTGAAGCCCTGCGGATTGCGCGAGGGCCAGAGCACGGCGATGGCGGGGCGGTTGACGCCCGGCAGCTTGCGCAGGCGCACCATCGACAGAAGCATCAGCGCGCCGGTGTTGCCGCACGAGACGGTGACGGCGGCCTTGCCCTCGCGCACCGAATCGATGGCGGACCACATCGAGGTGTTCTGCCCGTTGCGCATCACGTGGCTGGGCTTGTCCTGCATCGACACGACACCGGCGGCATCGCGGATCTCGCAAGCGCCGGAAAGCTCGCGGCGCTTTTCGATCAGCGCGGCAAGCTCGGCCTCGGGGCCGTGCACGATGAAACGCACGTCACGATGCTTGCGGGCAAACGCAGCCAGACCGGCAACGATGGCTGCCGGTCCGCGGTCGCCGCCCATGGCGTCGATGGAAAGGACCAAAGGCCCATTCGCCTTGCGTTGATCTTCAGCGGAAGTCATGCGGCGGCAGGGCCTTCAGGTCTTCAGGCTGCGTCTTCGTCCAGCTCGATCTCGTCGGCCTGTGCCACGACCTCGCGGTCGGCATAGTGGCCGCAGGACGGGCAGACGTGATGCGGGCGCTTGAGCTCGCCGCAGTTGCTGCATTCGTTGGGGTTGGCCGCAACGAGGGCGTCATGCGCCCGACGGTTGTTGCGGCGCGATTTGGAAACTTTGTTCTGTTGGACAGCCATGTCTCAACCTCGATATCAAGCGTGTGGGGCAAACCTTTTGCCCGGTTCGTTCGGGCGTGCCCGGCCTCATAGTCGCAAGGCGGGGGGTGAAGCAACCCGGAATTCCGATGAAGGCGCGAAAATAGAAGTTTATTGCCGAATCGCAAGGGGGATTTCACCGCGGATCAGGGGGTTTCGTCGTCATCGCCGGCCAGCTTGTCGCGCAAGCCTGCCAGAGCGGCAAAGGGATTTGGGCGCTCCCCGGCCTCGTCCGCCGCGGGCGGCGGCGCTTCGTGTTCGGGCGCATCCGGGCTGCGCGGGTAGGGTGGCAGGGCGAGACTCAGCGCCTCGGTCAGGATCTCGCGCAGGTCGATGACGTCGGGCAGGGCCTCAACGTCGTCTTCGGGGGTCTCGATCTCGGTACCGTCGCCGGGCTCGTTCAGGCGCTCCTCCGGCAGAAAGCTGCGCGCCACCGGCTCTTCTATGCGCGTGGTGACGGGGGCGAGGGTCGCGACGCAGGCCTGCACCACGGTCGCACCGAGCGTGGCGTCGATCCGCCAGCCCTCGCGGCCCTCCGGCGCGATCTGCCCGGCAAAGCGCAGCTTGCGCAGCCCGAGCAGGTCCAGATCCTGCGCGATGGCGGCGCAGACCTCGGCATCGGGGCGCAGATCGAAGGGAGTCGGCGTTCCGGATTTCAGGGCTGCCACGCGGTATCGCGTGCCTGCTTTGCCCGATCTGTCTGCCACTGGCACCTTCCTTTGCTTGAACGGCTTGTTTGGGTTATGTAATCGGGGATAGAAGGCCGCTAAGGTCAAGACAAGAGGCAAGGCGGGGCAGGAACGGGTGGCGATGGCTAGAGGGTTGAGAATCGCGCTGATGGCGGGAATCGCCGCAATCGGGCTGACGGCCTGCACGGCGCAGTATCGCTCGCATGGCTATACGCCGTCCGAGGAAGAGCTTCAGCAGATCGTTCCGGGCGTCGACACGCGCGGCACGGTCGAGGACGTGATCGGCGTGCCCTCGACCTCGGGCGTGCTGAACGAGGGCGATTTCTACTATATCAAGACGGATGTGCGCACCTTTGCCTGGCAGGCACCCGAGGTGATCGACCGCGAAGTGCTGGCGATCACCTTCGATCCCGCGGGCGTGGTGGAAAACATCACGCGCTACGGGCTGCAGGACGGCAACGTCGTGCCGCTGACCCGGCGGATCACCAAGACCACCGATGGCGATCTCGGCTTCATCCGCCGGCTGTTCGGCAACATCGGCGGGCTCAACCTGGGCAACATGCTGGAAAACTAGGGAGTCGCCGGATGATCCCCCGTCAGACCGATCAGGATGCGGGGGCTGCCGGAGGCATCCTTCTGTCGCGTGGCCGCCTGCGGGCGCGCCTGGCCGCGGATGCGCGCGACGTCGCCGCCGCGCAGGCGCTGCGCGGGCTGGCCTTCTTCGGTCCGGGCGGCCGGGCCGATCGCGACGCCCATGACGATCTCTGCGACCACGTGCTGATCGAGGCGGCGGAGGAGGAGGCGCCGGTCGCCTGCTTCCGCTGCCTCTGGCTGCCGGACGGGGCGGCGCTGGGGCGCAGCTATGCCGCGCGGTTCTACGATCTCGACCGGCTGTCGGCGCTCGACGGCCCCTTGCTCGAGCTGGGGCGATTCTGCGTCCGGCCGGGGCTGACCGACCCGGACGTCCTGCGGATCGCCTGGGGGGCGATCACGGCACTGGTGGATGCGCGCGCCGGGCGGATGCTGTTCGGCTGCGTCAGCTTCCGGGGCACCGATCCCGCGCCCTACGGCGATGCGCTGGCGCGGCTCGGCGCGCACCACGCCGCCCCCGAACGCCGCCGGATCGGCGTGAAGGCGCCGGAGGTGGTGCGGCTCGGGCCGGGGCCGGGGGATGGCCGGGCGGCGATGAAACAGATGCCGCCGCTGCTGCGCACCTACCTCTCCATGGGCGGCTGGGTCAGCGACCATGCGGTGGTGGACCGGGAGATGAACACGCTGCACGTCTTCACCGGGGTCGAGACGGCGGCGATTCCCCCCGCGCGGGCCCGTGCCCTGCGCGCCATCGCGTCCTGAACCCGCCCCGGGGGGAGGCGCGATCCGTCGTCGAAAAATCGGTGCCGCCCCGGGCGCCGCGCGCGGGGCCTTGACGCTGGCGGCGCGCCGCTCTAGCGCAGCGGCATGGCACAGGCACCCCTTCTCCAGCTCACCGACATCGCGCTCACCTTCGGGGGAGAGCCGGTGTTTTCCGACCTTTCCCTGACCGTCCAGCCCGGCGACCGCGTCGCGCTGGTGGGGCGCAACGGCTCGGGCAAATCGACCCTGCTCAAGGTCATGGCGGGACTGGTGGAGCCGGACACCGGCGCGCGCACCGTGCCCGCGGGCATCGGCGTCGGCTACATGGAGCAGGATCCCGACCTCTCGGGCTTTGCCACCCTCGGGGATTATGCCGCCGAGGGTCTGGACCCGGCCGAGATGTACCGGGTCGAGCGCGCAGGCGAGGGGCTCGGCTTCGATCCGGCGCGCCCCGTCGCCACCGCCTCGGGCGGGGAGCGGCGGCGCGCGGCGCTGGCCCGGCTGATGGCGGGCGATCCCGACGTCATGCTGCTGGACGAACCGACCAACCACCTCGACATTTCCGCCATCGGCTGGCTCGAAGAAGAGCTGCGCGGCACCCGCAAGGCCTTTGTCCTCATCAGTCACGACCGCAAGTTCCTCGAAACCCTGACCCGCGCGACGCTCTGGATCGACCGGGGCGCGGTGCGGCGCCAGGAGCAGGGCTTTGCCGCCTTCGAGGACTGGCGCGACAAGATCTGGTCCGACGAGGACGACGCGCGTCACAAGCTCGACCGCAAGATCAAGGCCGAGGCCAAGTGGGCGGTCGAGGGCATCTCGGCCCGCCGCACCCGCAACCAGGGCCGCGTGCGGGCGCTCAAGGCGCTGCGGCAGGAACGTTCCGCGATGATCCGCCGCCAGGGCACGGCGGCGATGGATCTGGCCTCGGCCCCCGCCTCCGGCAAGAAGGTGATCGAGGCCCGCGACATCTCCAAGGCCTTCGGCGACAAGACCATCGTCCGGGACTTCTCGCTCACCGTGCAGCGCGGCGACCGGCTGGCGCTGGTCGGGCCGAACGGCACCGGCAAGACCACGCTCATCAACATCCTGACCGGCCAGACCGCGCCCGACAGCGGCACGGTCAAGCTCGGCACCAACCTCGAGATCGCGGTCTTCGACCAGGCCCGTGCCCGGCTCGATCCCGAGATGTCGCTCTGGGAGAGCCTGACCGGCGATCCCGAGATGCGGGTTTCGGGCAAGGCCGACCAGGTGCTGGTGCGCGGACAGCCGCGCCACGTGGTCGGCTATCTCAAGGATTTCCTGTTCGACGAACGCCAGGCGCGCGCGCCGGTCAAGTCCCTGTCGGGCGGGGAAAAGGCGCGGCTTCTGCTGGCCCGGATCATGGCGCGGGAAAGCAACCTGCTGGTGCTCGACGAACCGACCAACGATCTCGACGTGGAAACGCTGGACCTGTTGCAGGATCTGCTCGGCGAATATGACGGCACCGTGCTGCTGGTCAGCCACGACCGCGATTTTCTCGACCGGGTGGCGACGACGACCATCGCGATGGAGGGGGACGGCCGCGCCGTGGTCTATGCCGGCGGCTGGAGCGACTACCGCGCCCAGCGTCAGGAAAGTGC
Organism: Salipiger sp.; assembly: GCF_048261495.1. Classification (GTDB taxonomy): domain Bacteria; phylum Pseudomonadota; class Alphaproteobacteria; order Rhodobacterales; family Rhodobacteraceae; genus Salipiger. The sequence continues at coordinate 405,553 of NZ_JBLXFX010000002.1, read as the reverse complement.
CGCGCCGACCGCCGCCGACAAACCGGGCCGGGCGGCGGCGAAATCCGCCCCGAAACCGGCGGTGGACAAGGAGGCCCCCGGCAAGCCCGGCCTCAGCTTTACCGAAAGGCACCGGCTCGAGGAACTGCCCGGCGTGATCGCGCGGCTCGAGGGCGAGATCGGCAAGCTCGAAGGGCTGATGGCCGACCCGGAGCTGTTCAGCCGCGAGCCGGTGAAGTTCCGCAAGGCGACCGAGGCGCTGACCGAACGGCAGCAGAAGCTCGCCGCCGCCGAGGAGGAATGGCTGGATCTCGCGGAGCGGGCCGAGGGCTGAAGGCTGATGGCTGAGGCCGGGGGCCGGTGGGCCACGCCGCCTAGGGCGCGCGCATCCGCCGGTCGACCAGCACCATCAGTCCGACGGTCAGCAGGATGCGCACCACGTGATGCAGGCTGACCAGCGCCGGATTCGCCGCGAGCGACAGCGCGACCACCGACATCTCGGTGACGCCTCCGGGCGAAAAGGAAATCATCAGGTGCAGGAACGGGATGCCGGTGATCGCCGCGAGCGCCACGGCAAAGACGCCGCCGAGCGCCAGCATCCAGAGCACCGACAGCAGGCTCAGCCCGACCGAGCGGCGCAGCATCGCGGCGGAAATGCCGCCGAACCGCAGTCCGAGCGAGGTGCCCACCACCACCTGCGCCATGGCGATCAGCCAGAACGGCAGGTGCAGATCGACCGAGCCCGACAGCGTCACCGCCGCCGACAGCAGCATCGGGCCGGTGATCTGTCCCGCGGGCAGGCGGGTGTAATGTGCCGCCAGCAGCCCGACCGCCGCCGCGCCCGCGATCAGCAGCAGCGTCTCGAAGCCCACCGGCCCCTTGCTGGTGGGGGCGAGTCCGCCCGCGCTGCCCACCGGATGACCCAGCCAGATCGACAGCGCCGAGGGCAGGATGGTGATCACGATGATGATGCGCAGGAACTGCTGTGCCGTCAGCACCCGCAGATCGGCCCCCGCCCGTTCCCCGAGGACGAGGCTTTCCATCAGCCCGCCCGGCGCGCCAGCGTAATAGGCGGTGCGCGTGTCGAGCCCGCCGATGCGGCGGAAGATCAGGTAGTTGCCGCCGTTCGCCAGCACCACGAAGACCGCCAGCGCTCCGAGGGTGGCCGGAAGCTCGGGCACGAGGCCGAGGATCTCGGGGGTCACCTGGGTGCCGATCATCACCCCGATCAGGCCGATGAAGAAGGTGCGGAATTTCAGCGGAAAGGCGTAATCCGTCATCGCCCGGTCGTGCAGCAGGGCCACCGCGGCACCCGAGGTCGCGATGCTGCCGAGCATGAAGGGCATCGGCAGATGCGCCCACTGCGCCAGCAATCCGCCGACGCCGCCCGCGACCAGCAGCAGGGCCGTGGTGGCGATCATCCGGAGCGACAGGGAGGAGAGGGTCATGGCCGCGACATAAGCCGAAGTTTTCGGCAGGTGCAACGGGGCGCGGGGGCTTTCGCGTCATGGCGGCTCTGGACAGCGGCGCGCGAAACGTCAGGGTGGCGGCATGAGGCAGGCAACCTTCATCGGCTCCGAGATCTATCGCGGCTCGCGCTACGGCGTGCGCCATCCGCTGTCCATCGAACGGGTGCCCGCCGCGACCGACCTCGCGCGGCTGCTCGGCTGGCTGCCGCGCGGGCGGTTCCGCACCAGCCCCATGGCCCGCCCCGCCGCGCTGCGGGCCTTTCACACCGCGCCCTACATCGACGCGCTGCAACGCGCCGAGGCCGAGGGCCGGGTGAGCGAGGCGATGCGGCTGAAGCACGGGCTCGGCACCGTGTCGAACCCGGTCTTCCCCGAGATGTTCCGCCGTCCCGCCACCGCCGTCGGCGGCGGGTTGCTGGCGGCGGAACTGGTGATGGCGGGGCAGGGGCCGGTCTACAATTCCGGCGGCGGCACCCATCACGCGCTGCCCGACCGCGCCAGCGGCTTCTGCTTTCTCAACGAGCCGGTGCTGACCATCCTGCACCTTCTGCGCCTCGGGGCGCGGCGCGTGGTCTACGTGGATATCGACGCGCATCACGGCGACGGGGTGGAACTGGCCTTTTCCGGCTCGCAGGCGGTGCGGGTGATCTCGGTCCACGAGGCGCGGCGCTGGCCCTTCACCGGGGCGCTCGGCGACACGGCCGGCGGCGCGGCCTTCAACCTGCCGGTGCCGCGCGGCTTCAACGACAGCGAATTCGCGCTGGTGCTGGAAGAGATGATCCTGCCCGCCGTCGAAGCCTTCCGCCCCGATGCGGTCTACCTGCAATGCGGCGCCGATGCGCTGCTCGAGGATCCGCTGGCGCGGTTGGCACTGTCGAACAACGCGCATTTCTCGGCCGTCGCGGCGCTGCGCGATCTCGCGCCGCGACTCGTGCTGGCGGGCGGCGGCGGCTACAACCCCTGGTCCGTGGCGCGCTGCTGGGCCGGGGTCTGGGCGACCCTGTCGGGACAGGAGATCCCCGACCGTCTGCCGGAGACCGCCGAGGCGCATCTGCGCGGGCTCGACTGGTCGCGCCGGGGCCGTCCCGCGCCGGAGATGCTGACCACCCTCCGGGACGAACCGCGCCACGGCCCGATCCGGGACGGGATCCGCGACGGCGTGCGCCATCTTCGGTCGAGGATATAGGAGAGGAAAGGCGCGGCTTTGGAGCGGGTAGCGGGAATCGAACCCGCGCGTTCAGCTTGGGAAGCTGACAGGCTACCATTACATCATACCCGCCGCGACGCCCACCGGAGATAGTCTGCCTTGGCGGGCCTCGTCAAGTGGATTGCAGCGCGATGGCAGCGGGATCGCGGGCCCCACGCGGTCGTGAAGCGCCGTGGGTTGCGGCCGCCGCCGCCGGGGCAATGATCGGCGCAAAGGAGATGCCCATGCCCGACCATCCGACCCGCCGCCTGATGCTGCTTTCCGGCGCTGCCGCCGGGCTGTTCGCGCCCGCCGTCCTGCGGGCGCAGGAGGCGGGGTTTGCCGCGCGGGCCGCGACCCTGGACCAGTTGCATTCGCTCGTCGTGCTGCGCGCGGGGGAGGAGGTCTTTGCCCGCGCCTTCCGGGGGCCGGGCCTCGACCGGGTCGCCAACGTGAAATCGGTCTCCAAGACGCTGGTGTCGCTGCTGGCGGGCATCGCCATCGGGCGCGGGCTGGTCGCCATCGACGCGCCGGTTCTGCCGCTGCTCGGGCGCGGGCCCGCGGGCGATGCGCGGGACGGGTTGACGGTGGGCCACCTGCTGTCGATGCAGACCGGTCTCGAAAGCGTGTCGGGGGCGGGCTACGGCGCCTGGGTCTCCAGCCCGGACTGGGTCGGCGCGGCGCTCGGGGCGGATCTGGTCGACCGGCCCGGCGGTCGGTTCATCTATTCCACCGGCGGCTGGCACGTGCTCGGCGCCGTGCTGTCCGAAGTGACCGGGGACAACCTGCTGACGCTGGCCCGGCAATGGCTCGGCGCGCCGCTCGGCATCGACTTCGCGCCCTGGGTCCGCGATCCGCAGGGGCGCTACCTCGGCGGCAACGAGATGGCGCTGTCGCCGCGCGCCCTGGCGCGGATCGGCGCGATGGCGGCGGGCGGCGGGCGCTGGAACGGCACGGCGGTCCTGCCCGAGGGCTGGCTTGCCACAAGCTGGGAGCCGCGCGGCCGCTCGCCGTTTTCCGGCGACCGCTACGGCTACGGCTGGTTCCTGACCACGATGGACGGCACCCCCGCCGCCTACGGGCGGGGCTACGGCGGGCAGATGCTGGCGGTGGTGCCCGAGCGGTCGCTGGTCGTCGCGATCACCTCGGACCCGACGCAGCCGGCCCGCTCCGAGGGCTATTTCGGCGATCTGCGCGACCTCTGCACCCGGATCGCGGCCGAGGTCTGATCACCCCCGCCGCCGCCTGCGGCGCCCGCCGTCCTCGCCGCTGCCACCGGCGTTGAAGGCGACCTGCGGCAGGGTCACGATCTTCGCCAGCTCCGGAAAGCCGTCGGTGGCGTGGGGAATCGCGTTGGCGGCGACGAAATGCTCCTGGAAACGCGGCTCGATGGCGGTTTCGACCTTGGTGATGCGGCGCACCTCGGCCTCGATCTGGCGACGGGCGGCGAGGTTGCAGAGCGCGATGCGCGCGCCGGTCCCCGCGGCGTTCCCCGCCGAGGTCACCTTGTCGAGCGGCACGTCCGGGATCATCCCCAGCACCATCGCGTGCAGCGGCGAGATATGCGCGCCGAAGGCACCGGCCAGCACCACGCGGTCGACCTTGTCCACGCCCATCTCGTCCATCAGCAGCCGCGCCCCTGCATAGAGCGCGGACTTGGCAAGCTGGATGGCGCGGATGTCGCCCTGGGTCACGGTGATGACGGGGCCGCCGTCGGCGCTGCCGTCATGCACAAGATAGGCATGGGTGCGCCCCTCGGGGCGGCTGCGCGCCGTGCCGGTCTGTTCGGCCGAGCCGATCAGCCCCTTGGAATCGAGCAGGCCGGCGATGCGCATTTCCGCCACCGCCTCGATGATGCCGGAGCCGCAGATCCCGGTGATGCCGGTCGCGGCCGTCGCCTCGGCAAAGCCCGGATCGTCGGACCAGAGATCGCAGCCGATGACGCGGAAGCGCGGTTCCTTGGTCGCGGGGTCGATGCGGATGGCGTCGATGGCACCGGGCGCGGCGCGCTGACCGGAACTGATCTGCGCGCCCTCGAAGGCCGGCCCGGTGGGCGAGGAACAGGCCAGCACGCGCGAGGTGTTGCCGAGCAGGATCTCGGCATTGGTGCCGACGTCGACCACGAGCACGAGGTCTTCGGACCTGTCGGGCTGTTCGGAGAGCGCCACGGCGGCGGCATCCGCCCCGACATGGCCCGCGATGCAGGGCAGGATGTAGACCTGCGCCGAGGCGGGCAGGGTGGTGAGCCGCAGATCCGCCGCCGTCAGGTTCAGCGCCGAGGAGGTGGCAAGCGCGAAGGGCGCCTGGCCAAGTTCCACCGGGTCGATCCCGAGCAGCAGGTGGTGCATCACCGGGTTGCAGACGAAGGTCAGTTCCAGGATCAGCGACGGGTCGATCCCGGCCTCCTGCGCGATTGCGGTGGCGAGGGTGGCGATGGCCTCGCGCACGGCGGCGGTCATCTCGCGGTCGCCGCCGGGGTTCATCATGGCGTAGGAGACGCGCGACATCAGATCCTCGCCGAAGCGGATCTGCGGGTTCATGATCCCCGAGGAGGCGATCACCACGCCGGTTTCGAGATTGGTCAGATGCGCCGCGATGGTGGTCGAGCCGAGGTCGATGGCGAGGCCGAAATGCCCGCCCTCGTGCAGTCCGGGCCATGCGGCGACAAGGCGGGGCGGGCTTTCGGTGTCGGTATTGTGCAGGGCAACGGTAATCTTCCAGCCGCCCTTGCGCAGGATCGGTTGCAGAAGTGCAAGTGTGGAAAAGTCTGTGGATATCTTTTCGATACCCCATTGCGCCGACAGCGCGCGCGCGATGCGTTCGACGTCGCCGGTCGGCTCGTGCATGTCGGGCTCGTCGACCTCGATGTAGTAGAGGCGGGTCGCCGGGTCCATCTCGATCACCCGGGCCGAGGCGGCCTTGCGCACCACCTGGCGGTGGACCTGACTTTCGGGGGGCACGTCGATGACCACGTCGGCGAGGATCTGCGCCTGGCATCCCAGCCGCCGCCCCGGCTTCAGCCCGCGCTTGTCGTCGTAGCGCTGCTCGACCGCGTTCCACTGCGACAGCGCGCCCTCGGCAGAGGTGATGCCGTGTTTGGAGAAATCGCCCCAGGCCGGGGTGATCTGGCATTTCGAGCAGATGCCGCGCCCGCCGCAGACCGAATCGAGATCCACCCCGAGCTGGCGCGCGGCCGTCAGAACCGGCGTGCCTGCGGGAAACCGGCCGCGTTTGCCGGAGGGGGTGAAGACGACGAGGGGGTCTTTGGTCATGTCGGGTCCTGTGGCGCTCTTTGGCGCGACCATAGCGGCTGACGCGCGGAGGGAAAGGCGGGAAGCGGCGCGACAGGTCCGGAATGCGAAGGCGGCAGGGCTGCCGTTGCGCGGGGACGGGCGGTCAGGCGCCATCGAGCCAGCGCAGGATCTCGCCCCGGTGGGCGTCGAGATCGGGCGCGGCGGTGCGGGTCGGCTTGTCTTCCATGTCCGACATCTTGACGGGGTTGCCCGCTGCCTTGAACGCGGTGCGCCCGTAGCGGTCGAGCACGTCGATCACCATGTTGCGGGCCAGCACCTGCGGGTCCTTCAGCACCTGGTCCAGCCCCTGCACCGGGGCGCAGGGAATGCCGGCGGCGGTGAGCCGCGCGAGCCAGTGGGCGCGGGGATGTTCCAGCGTCACCGCCTCGATCAGCCGTTTCAGCAGGCGCGCATTGGCCACCCGCGCGGCATTGTCCGCAAAGCGCGGATCGCCCGACACCGGCAGTTGCAGCGTCAGGCAGAGCTTTTCGAACAGCGCGTCATTGCCCGCCGCGAGCACGAAGGCCCCGTCGGCGGCCGAGACCGCCTCGGACGGGGCGAAGGCGGGGTGCCGGGTGCTGGCGGGCGTCGGCGGCGCACCGGCCGAGGTCATCGCCAGCATGTCGCCCAGCACCGCGACCTGCGCGTCGAGCATCCCCACGTCGACCCGCCGGCCGCGCCCGGTACGGGCCCGGTCGGTCAGCGCCGCCAGCACCCCGAGCGCGAGGTAGAGCCCGGCGGCCACGTCGGCGGGCGACCCACCCGCGCGCACCGGGGCCTGCCCGGCGGCCCCCGTCAGTGCCATGAGCCCGCCGCGCGCCTGGATCACGGTGTCGTAGGCGGGGCGCTTCGCATCCGGCCCGGTCTGGCCGTAGCCGGTGAGCGAGGCATAGACCAGCCCCGGATGGTCCTTGTGCAGCGCCGCCCAGTCCAGCCCGAAGCGGGCCATGATGCCGGGGCGGAAATTCTCGACCAGCACGTCCGATCGTTCCAGCAGCGCGTCGAGCATCTCGCGGTCGGCGGAGAGGTCGAGGTCGAGCGCGAGGGATTTCTTGCCCCGGTTGACGGCGGCGAACCAGGCGCTGCGCCCGTCCTTGAGCGGCGGCATGGCGCGCGCGCCGTCGCCGCGCCCCGGGCGTTCGATCTTGATGACCGTCGCGCCGAGATCGGCAAGGGTCATCGTGGCGAAGGGTCCGGCGAGGATGCGCGTGAAATCGAGGACCGTGATGCCGGCGAGGGGAAGCGACATGGTCGGATCTTTCATGTGGTCGGGCTGCTCGGGGGCAGAGTCTCAGAACTCGCCGGGGGCTCGCAAGGGCGGAATGCCGGATGCGCCCGGTTCCGCCGATCCTGTGCCCTTGCTGCGGCAGATGCCCGATCCGCGGGCAGGTCTCAGGCGGCGGCGCGGGCGTGAAAGATGAACCCCAGCAGGTTCATAAGCACCTGCGCCCCGAGGATCGCGGTCGAGCCGGCGGGATCGTGATCCGGCGCGATCTCGACAAGGTCGATGCCGACCACCGGATGCGCGCGCGCCACGTGCTGCAGCAGTTCCAGCACCTCGTAGTACAGGAACCCCCCGTGCGACGGCGTGCCCGTGCCCGGCGCGATGGAGGGGCAGAAGGCGTCGATGTCGAGGGTGATGTAGACCGGCACCCCCTGCGGAATGCGCGCCGCCACGCCGCCGGGGCCTATCCGGCGGGCCTGGCGTACCGACAGGATGTCGGACCCCATGCGCCGGGCATCCTCGTAGCCCTCGCGCGCTGTGGAGGAGACGTTGCGGATGCCGACCTGCGTCAGCCCGCTGACCACGGGTTTCTCGGCCGCGCGGCGCATCGGGTTGCCGTGGCCGCGCGTCACCCCGTGGCGTTCGTCGACGAAATCCAGGTGCGCGTCGATCTGGAGGATGTGAAAGGGCGCCTGTCCCTCGAAGGCTTCGATGCAGGGGATGTTGACGGAATGATCGCCCCCGATCACCACCGGAAGCGCCCCGGCCGCCAGCGCCGCCTCGACCCCGGCGCGGATGTTGGCGTGGCTCTTGATCGTATCGGTATGCACGATGTCGGCGTCGCCCATGTCGAAGATCCGCACGTCCTCGCCGAGATAGGTCGCGTCGTCCTCGTGGTCGTAGGCCCCGGCGTGGCCGAAGGAAAACAGGGTCGAGGCCTCGCGGACCGCGCGCGGGCCGAACCGCGCCCCGGCCCGCCACTGGGTGCCCGCGTCGAAGGGCGCGCCGAGGATCGCGACGTCGCAGTCGAGCGCGGTCCAGTCCGGAACGTGGGGTTTGCGGGCAAAGGTGCAGATGCCGGTGAAGGGCAGATCCAGCCGCCCGCCCTGATAGCCATGGCCCATATCCGTTTCCTTCCGACGACGTGGCGAGGTTTGCCGGACTCTGGCCGGAAAGGCGCGGGCGGGCAAGGTCCGCCGTGCCCGGTTCAGGCGGCCCGCTGCGCCGGGGTCGCGGCGTCGGCGGGCAGGCTGCCCATGGCTTCGAGCGTGCGCCGGAGCGCGGTGTCGGTCGCGGTGCGCGGCTCCTCTCCCAGAAGCGCGCGCAGCCGGGTGTTGTCGAGCCGCATGGGGTGACGCCAGAAGGGCGCGATCTCGGCCGCCTCGCGGGGGAAGCGGGCGACGGGGGCGAGCGCGGCGATCAGCCACCAGGGAAACCGCCATACCGGCAGGTCGCGCCCGGCGATGCGGCGCAGCGCGTCGGTCATCACCCGGCCCGTGTCGTCGTGCAGCCCCTCGAATTGCAGCCGCTCGAACGGGCGCAGTCCCGGCAGGTCGAGCAGGCGGGCAAAGGTTTCGGCGAGATCGGGCAGGTAGGCCCAGGAATGCCCGGCGCCCACCGCCGGATCGACGATGCGGCGCAGCGGTTTGCCGGGCGCGACCATGGCCTGCCCGAACCAGGACGACCGCGCGCCGGGGCCGAAGAAATCGCCCGCCCGCAGGATCAGGGTGCGCACCTCCGGCGCCGCGGCTTCCAGCCGCCGCTCCATCTCGACCCGGATCGCGCCCTTGCGGCTGCGGGGGTGCTGGGGTGTCGTGTCGCGGACCACCGGAGTCCCGGCCGGATCGTAGTTGTAGATCGTGCCGGGCAGGACGATGCGCGCGCCGGTCCCGCGCGCGGCCTGCAGGGTGTTGTCGAGCATCGGCAGCACCAGCCGGTCCCAGTCGCGGTAGCCCGGCGGGTTGACCGCATGGACGATGACGTCCGCCCCCTCGGCGGCGGCGCGGACATCCCCGGGCGACAGCGCATCGCCCCGGTGCCAGTGCAGCCCGGCCGGACCGGTCTCGGGCAGGCGCCGCGCCATGCCGTGCACCTCCCAGCCGTGACGGCGCAGCGCCAGCGCGATCGCGCCGCCGATACCGCCTGTTGCGCCGAGAACGAGGGCCGTGCGCGGGGGTGTGGGGGTCATGGGTCTCTCCTGCATGGGGGGGAATGTCATGGGGAGAGGATGGCGCCGGAGAGGGTGAAAGATAATTGCAAATAATCCGTCAGAAGATAGAAAGAAATTTATGAACAACCGGATTTCCTGGGACGATCAGCGCCTGTTCCTCGCCGTTCTGGACGAAGGCAGCCTGTCCGGCGCCGCGCGCCGGCTCGGCCTCTCGCATCCGACCGTTCGGGCGCGGATCGACGCGCTGGAGGCGGCGCTCGGCACGGTCCTGTTCACCCGTTCGGCGCGCGGGCTGGCCCCGACGGATGTCGCGCTGGCGCTGCGGGACAGCGCGCGGCGCATGGCGCTGGCCTCGGAGGAGTTTCTGCGCCAGGCCTCGGCCCCCGCGGGCGAGGCGGCGGGGCGGGTGCGGCTCAGCGTGCCGGAGTTCATGGGGGTCGAGGTCGTGCCCGCGATGCTGCGCCCGCTGCGCGACAGCCATCCCGGACTGGTCGTCGAACTGGCGCTGAGCAATGCGCGCGCGGATCTTCTCGGGCGCGAGGTCGATCTCGCGGTGCGCACCGTCGCCCCGGAGCAGGAGGCGCTGGTGGCGCGACGGGTCGCCGAGATCCCGCTGGGCTTTTTCGCGGCGCGCGACTACCTCGCCCGGCGCGGGCGGCCGGGATCGGTCGCGGATCTTGCGGCGCATGATCTGATCGGCCCGGACCGCAGTCTTCCCGACCTCGAAGTGGCGGCCCGGCTCGCGCCGGATCTCGGCCCGGCGCGCTTCGTTCTGCGCACCGACAGCCATCCCGCCCAGATCGCCGCGGCGCGCGCCGGGATCGGCATCGCGGTGATCCAGGTCCCGGCGGGAGAGCGCGACCCCGTCCTGAGCCGCGTCCTGCCCGAGGTGACGGTGGCCCGGCTCGGGGTCTGGATCGTCACCCATGGCGACCTGCGGCGGGTGCCGCGCGTGCGTGCGGTGTTCGATGCGCTGGTGGCGGGGTATTCCGGGGTATGAGGCCGCGCCGGTTTGGGTCTTTCCCCTCCCGGCCATCCGTGCGATAGGGACGCGCCAACCGATCCCCTCCCAAGGAGCCGACCCCATGGAGATTCGCGAGGCCCTCACCTTCGACGACGTCCTTCTCGTTCCCGCCGCATCCTCCGTGCTGCCCAGCACGGCGGACACCCGCACCCGCGTCACCCGCGCCATCGCGCTCAACATTCCGCTGCTGAGTTCCGCGATGGACACCGTGACCGAGGCGCGCATGGCGATCACCATGGCGCAGGCGGGGGGCATCGGGGTCATCCACAAGAACCTCGACGTGGAGCGGCAGGCGCAGGAAGTGCGGCGCGTGAAGCGGTTCGAGAGCGGGATCGTCTACAACCCGGTGACGCTGACGCCGGACCAGACCCTGGCCGACGCCAAGGCACTGACCGAACGCTACGGCTTCACCGGGTTCCCGGTGGTCGATGAAAAGCACCGCGTCGTGGGGATCGTGACCAACCGCGACATGCGCTTCGCCCAGAAGGACGAAACCCCGGTGCGGGTGATGATGACCTCGGAGCATCTCGCCATCCTGCAGGAGCCCGCGGACCGCGACATGGCGATCAGCCTGATGCGCGAACGCCGGATCGAAAAGCTGCTGGTGACCGACCGCAACGGCAAGCTGACCGGCCTGCTGACGCTGAAGGATACCGAGCAGGCGGTTCTCAACCCCACCGCCTGCAAGGACGATCTCGGACGCCTGCGGGTGGCGGCGGCGACCTCGGTCGGGGACAGCGGTTTCGAGCGGACCGAGGCGCTGGTCGACGCGGGCGTCGACATCGTGGTGATCGACACCGCCCACGGCCATTCGCGCGGCGTGATCGAGGCGGTGGCCCGCGCCAAGCGCCTGTCGAACGAGGTGCAGGTGATCGCCGGCAACGTCGCCACGGCCGAGGCGACCCGGGCGCTGATCGATGCGGGCGCGGATGCGGTCAAGGTCGGCATCGGGCCGGGCTCGATCTGCACGACGCGGATGGTCGCGGGCGTCGGCGTGCCTCAGCTCACCGCCATCATGGACTGCGCGAAGGCGGCGGGCGACGTTCCGGTGATCGCCGACGGCGGCATCAAGTTCTCGGGCGATTTCGCCAAGGCCATCGCGGCCGGGGCCTCCTGCGCCATGGTCGGCAGCATGATCGCGGGCACGGACGAAAGCCCGGGCGAGGTGATCCTCTACCAGGGCCGCTCGTTCAAGGCCTATCGCGGCATGGGATCGCTCGGCGCGATGGCGCGCGGCTCGGCCGACCGCTATTTCCAGAAGGACGCGGCCAGCGACAAGCTGGTGCCGGAAGGCATCGAGGGGCAGGTGGCCTACAAGGGCTCCGCCGGCGCGGTGATCCACCAGCTGGTCGGGGGTCTGCGCGCGGCGATGGGCTACACGGGCTGCGCCACGGTCGAGGAGATGCGGCAGAACTGCACCTTCGTGAAGATCACCAACGCGGGGCTCAAGGAAAGCCACGTGCACGACGTGCAGATCACCCGCGAATCCCCGAACTACCGCATCGGATGACCCCTGCGGCGCGGGTTCAGGCGGCGGCGGAGATCCTCGACCGCATCGGCGCGGGGGCTCCGGCCGAGCAGGCGCTCACCAACTGGGCGCGGGGCGCGCGCTATGCGGGGTCCAAGGACCGCGCCGCCGTGCGCGATCACGTCTTCGACGTGCTGCGCCGCTGGCGGTCGACCGCCGTGGCGGGGGGCGCCGCGACCGGGCGGGGCCGGATGCTGGGATTGCTGCGCCAGACCGGCGGGGATGTCGCGGCGCTGTTCTCCGGCGAGGGGCACGCGCCCGCCCCGCAAAGCGACGAGGAGGCGGCGGCCGGGGCTCCGGCGACGGGTCCCGACGCGCTCGACCTTCCCGACTGGCTGATCCCGCTCTTCGAAAGCTCGCTCGGCCCCGAGGCGCCTGCCGTGGCCGAGGCGATGCGTCACCGCGCGCCCGCCTTCCTGCGCGTGAACCTGCTGCGCGGCGATGTCCCCCGCGCCATCGCCTCGCTTGCCGAGGACGGCATCGCCGCCCGCGTCCACCCGCTGGCCGCCACCGCGCTAGAGGTCACCGAAGGCGCGCGCGGGATCGCCCGGTCGCGCGCCTACGAGACCGGGCTGGTCGAACTGCAGGACGCGGCAAGCCAGGCCGTGGTCGCGGCGCTGCCGCTGGTGCACGGCATGCGGGTGCTGGATTTCTGTGCCGGCGGCGGTGGCAAGGCTCTGGCCATGGCCGCCCTCCTGCGCGGCCCGGTCGAGGCGCATGACGCCGACCCCCGCCGCATGTCCGACCTGCCCGCGCGCGCCCGGCGGGCGGGTGCCGTGGTCGAGCCGGTGAGCGCACCGCGCGGCCAGTACGACCTCGTGCTCTGCGACGTGCCCTGTTCCGGCAGCGGTGCATGGCGGCGGTCTCCCGAAGGGAAATGGGCGCTGGATGCCGCCCGGCTCGATGTGCTGCGCGCCACCCAGGCCGCCATTCTCGACGAGGTGAGCACGCTGGTGCGCCCCGGCGGGACGCTGGCCTATGCCACCTGTTCGGTGCTGACACCGGAAAACGACGCGCAGATCGACGCCTTTCTCGGCCGACACGGCTCCTGGAGCGATGGCGCGCGCCACAGATTCCTGCCGGGCGACGGCGGGGACGGTTTTTTCCTCGCCCGCTTGACGCGTTAAGCTTGAGATGTTCTTGTTCGCATCAACCTGTGGGTGAATGTGGATTTGGTTTACCTCCGGTTAATCCGCAATGTGCGACACAGTCAGTTGGAGTGTCGTAAACGGGCGAAGCGTGGCAGGACCGATGTTTACCAATCATGACCGCCCCAGATGGGCCCCCGGTGTGGTCAAGACGGCCCTGATGCTGTTCGGCTTCGGTCTGGGCTGCGTGGCGCTTGCCGGCCTCTCGCCCGTCCAGGAAATGCAGTACGGCTTTCTCGCGGCGGCGGTCGCCTTCGTGGTGATGGCGCTGCTGTCGACGCTGTTCCATCTCTTCCGCCGCGGTCAGAAGCGCCACGACCTTGCGGTGCTCAACGAATTCGCCGAAACCGATCCGGCGCCGGTCATGGTCACCGACCAGTCCGGGGTGCTGATCTTTGCCAACGCCGCGGCACGGTCCAATTTCCAGGCGTCGAGCGGGCAGGACCTTGCGCAGCTTCTCGGCAATGTCATCGCGAGCTCCGAAGGGGTGCTGCACCGGCTGCGCGTGCGCGCGGGGGAACACGGCTCCGCGCGGGAGGACGTGGTGACCCATGCCGGTCGGTTCCGGCTGGCGCTGCGCCCGGTGGACGCGGGGCATTTCTTCTGGCGGGTCGAGCCGATGCCCAAGCGCGCCGGAGAGGAGGACATGCCCGAACCGCCGGTGCTGACCGTCGGCCGCAGCGGTGCCGTGCTCTACATGAACGCCCAGGCCAGAACCGTTTTCGGTCGCCGTATCAAGCGGTTGGAGGACGTTCTTCAGGATCTTCCGCTGCGCCCCGGAAAGCCCCATCAATTCGCGACGGCAGAGGGCCCGCAGACCTTTCTCGTGCGCTGCGGCGAAGCCGGCGTCGGCCGCCAGGAAATCGTCCTGCAGGCGGTGACGGAGCCGGAGGTCGGCGAAACCGCGACGGCCAGTTTCGACGACCTGCCGGTCCCGCTGCTGCGCGTCGCGCCGGACGGCCGCATCCTGCGCGCCAATCCGGGCGCCTGCGCGATGCTCGACGTCGACACGGCGGACGGGCGCAATGTCGGCGAATACATGGAGGGGCTGGGCCGCTCGATCACCGACTGGCTCAGCGAGGCGGCCGCCGGGCGCGGGTTGCACCGCTCGGAATTCCTGCGCCTGACCCGCCCGGACCGCGAGGTCTTCGTGCAGGTCACGCTCAACCGCGTGATGCAGGCGGGCCGCGCCGAACTGGTGGCGGTGCTGAACGACGCGACGGAGCTCAAGACCCTCGAGGCGCAGTTCGTGCAAAGCCAGAAGATGCAGGCCATCGGTCAGCTCGCCGGCGGTGTCGCGCATGATTTCAACAACTTGCTCACCGCGATCTCGGGCCATTGCGACCTGCTGCTGCTGCGGCACGACCAGGGCGATCCGGATTATGCAGACCTCGTGCAGATCAACCAGAATGCCAATCGCGCCGCCGCGCTGGTCGGGCAGCTGCTCGCCTTCTCGCGCAAGCAGACCCTGCGGCCCGAAGTGCTGGATCTTCGGGACGCGCTGTCCGACCTCACCCATCTGCTGAACCGGCTGGTGGGGGAAAAGGTGCATCTCACCCTGCGCCACGATCCGGTGCTGCCCGCGATCCGCGGCGACCGGCGGCAACTGGAACAGGTGATGATGAACCTCGTGGTCAACGCCCGCGATGCCATGCCCGACGGCGGCGAGATCGTGATCGAGACCGAGCGTCTCGTGCTGCACGAGGAGATGAAGCGCGACCGCGCCTCGGTCGAGCCGGGCTCCTATGTCTCGGTCAAGGTCATCGACGAGGGCTGCGGCATCGCGCAGGACAAGCTTCAGAAGGTGTTCGAGCCCTTCTTCACCACCAAGCGCACGGGCGAGGGGACGGGGCTGGGCCTGTCGACGGTCTACGGCATCGTCAAGCAGACCGGCGGGTTCATCTTCGTCGACAGCGTCGTGGGCAGCGGCACCTGTTTCACCCTGCTGTTCCCCTCGCACGAGGTCGAGGCGGCCATGGCCGTTCCCAAGGTCGCCGCCGAGCCGCGCAAGCTGCCGCAGAAGGGCGCTGGCGTCGTCCTCCTGGTCGAGGACGAGGCGCCGGTGCGCGCCTTCGCCGCGCGCGCCCTGCGGCTGCGCGGCTACACCGTGATCGAGGCGGAGACGGCGGAGGATGCGCTGGAAAAGCTCGAAGATCCCGCCGTGAACGTCGACGTCTTCGTGACCGACGTGGTGATGCCGGGCATGGACGGGCCGACTTGGGTGCGCCAGGCGCTGAAGGTCAGACCGAACACCCGCGTGGTCTTCGTGTCGGGCTATGCCGAGGATGCCTTCGGCGATGGACAGGAGGTCGTACCGAACTCGGTCTTCCTGCCGAAACCGTTTTCTCTCAACGAGTTGACGGAAACGGTTCACAGCCAGTTCCATTAGGCCCGCGGACCGGCCCGCGCGGGGATGCGCCCGTCAGAGGGCGCGGTTCCAGACCTCGAAATCCGCCGCGCAGACCTCCTGCAGCCGGGCGCGGATCGCGGGCGAGAGGCTCGGGTCGCCCTGCGGCGAGACATTCGAGCGCGGCAGCTCCAGCCGGAGCCCGAGGCGGTCTTCGAGAAATCCGGTGATCCTTTCCTGGTGCTCGTAGCGGAAGAGGTGGCGCACCGAGGTGCCGTTCGGACGCGGTTCCACGAAGGTCGCCTGGCTGCCGACATCGGCGAAGGGGGGGCGGGCGTCCTGCAGGTAGGCCTCGACGAAGCGGTCGAAGCTCATGCCGCGGGTCGAGACCGGCCGCCCGTCGAGAAATCCGCGCTGGCGGTAGCGGAACCAGGAGCCGAGCCAGGACACCGGCTCGCGGACCACGGCCATCAGCTCCATCTCTTCGCCGCCGACCTTGTCGAACATCGGACGGAAGAAGCGGTTGTAGCGGTAGAGCGGCGCGTGTTTCAGCTCGGGCGGGTCGAGAACGGCCATGGAGGCATGGGGCGCCAGCGCCGCCTCGTAGGCGGAGGTTCCCGTCTTGGGCACCGCCAGAATGACCAGCCGCGCCTTCCAGAATACCAGCATCCCGCCTCCCGCCCGCATATTCGCCGTTGCCGTAAACTACTCCTTAACCAACAGGCGGAAAAGTGGGGCCAGAATATTCGACTTGAAATGTTCTCTTTTTGGTCTCATATGGAAATGAGAACAAGAGGCGAACGAAAGCAGTCATTGCCGCGCCCGGGCGCGTGTGAAATAAGGATTGGAACTCATGGCAACGGCAGATCTTCTGACTATGGACAGCAAGCGCAACGCGGACCGCCAGAAGGCGCTCGACTCGGCCCTGGCCCAGATCGAACGGCAGTTCGGCAAGGGTTCGATCATGAAGCTGGGCGGGGACAATGTCCTCAAGGACATCGAATCGACCTCGACCGGCTCGCTCGGTCTCGACATCGCGCTGGGGATCGGCGGCCTGCCCAAGGGGCGGATCATCGAGATCTACGGCCCCGAGAGCTCGGGCAAGACCACGCTGACCCTGCACGTGGTGGCCGAGGAGCAGAAGAAGGGCGGCGTCTGCGCCTTCGTCGATGCCGAACATGCGCTCGACCCGCAATATGCCCGCAAGCTGGGCGTCGATCTGGACGAATTGCTGATCTCGCAGCCCGACACCGGCGAACAGGCGCTGGAGATCGTCGACACTCTGGTGCGCTCCGGGGCGGTCAGCCTCGTGGTGGTCGACTCGGTCGCGGCCCTGACACCGAAATCCGAGCTCGAGGGCGACATGGGCGACAGCTCCGTCGGCGTTCATGCCCGCCTGATGAGCCAGGCGATGCGCAAGCTCACCGGCTCGATCTCGCGCTCGAACTGCATGGTGGTCTTCATCAACCAGATCCGCATGAAGATCGGCGTGATGTTCGGCTCGCCCGAGACCACGACCGGCGGCAACGCGCTGAAATTCTACAGCTCGGTGCGCTTGGACATCCGCCGCATCGGGTCGATCAAGGACCGCGACGAGGTGGTCGGCAACCAGACCCGCGTGAAGGTGGTGAAGAACAAGGTCGCACCGCCCTTCAAGCAGGTGGAATTCGACATCATGTACGGCGAGGGCATTTCCAAGACCGGCGAGATGCTCGATCTCGGGGTGAAGGCGGGCGTCGTGGACAAGTCGGGGTCGTGGTATTCCTACGGCGACGAGCGGATCGGGCAGGGGCGGGAGAACGCCAAGACCTATCTCAAGGAGAACACCCGCATCGCGCTGGAGATCGAGGACAAGATCCGTGCCGCGCACGGGCTGGATTTCCACATGTCCGAGGAAGACGGCGACGGGTCGGACGACGAGGTGATGGACGGCTGAGGCCGGCGAGATCGCGCAGGGGTTCGGGCGTCGCGATTGCGGCGCCCGTTTCGTCCGGGGGCTCTGCCCCCGTCGCCGCATGCGCGGCGACTCCCCCGGGATATTTGCCGAACCGAAGAAGCGGGGCGGGGAATCGTCAGGCGGTTATGGACAGGGGCCGGGCGGGGCGATACATCGGTGCGAACCGATGCCATCAGGCGCTGAGAGACCATAGACATGCCGACGCTGAACGATATCCGCTCCACCTTCCTGGGCTATTTCGAGAAACAGGGCCACAAGGTCGTGCCGTCGAGCCCGCTGGTGCCGCGCAACGACCCCACGCTGATGTTCACCAACTCCGGGATGGTTCAGTTCAAGAACCTGTTCACCGGGGTCGAAACCCGCGACTACAAGCGCGCCACCACCGCGCAGAAATGCGTGCGCGCCGGGGGCAAGCACAACGATCTCGACAATGTGGGATATACCGCGCGGCATCATACCTTCTTTGAAATGCTGGGAAATTTCTCGTTCGGGGACTATTTCAAGCAGGATGCGATTCCCTTTGCCTGGGAGCTGATCACCAGGGAACTGGACATCCCGAAGGACCGGCTGCTGGTCACGGTCTATCACACCGACGACGAGGCGGCCGAGATCTGGAAGAAGGTGGCGGGGCTTTCCGACGACCGGATCATCCGCATTCCGACCAATGACAACTTCTGGATGATGGGGCCGACCGGGCCCTGCGGCCCCTGCACGGAGATCTTCTTCGACCACGGCGACAAGTACTGGGGCGGCCCTCCCGGATCGCCGGAGGAGGACGGGGATCGCTTCGTCGAGATCTGGAACCTCGTCTTCATGCAGAACGAGCAGTTCGAGGACGGCTCTATGCGCGCGCTGGATGCGCAGAGCATCGACACGGGCATGGGGATCGAGCGGGTCGCGGCGCTGTTGCAGGGCACCAACGACAACTATGCCACCGACCTCATCCGGGCGCTGATCGAGGCTTCGGCCGATGCGACGAGCACCGATCCCTACGGTCCCGGCAAGACCCATCACCGGGTGATCGCGGATCATCTGCGCTCGACCTCCTTCCTGATCGCCGACGGGGTGATGCCTTCGAACGACGGGCGCGGCTACGTGTTGCGCCGGATCATGCGCCGCGCGATGCGCCATGCGCACATGCTCGGCGCCAGGGACCCGGTGATGTACCGGCTGGTTCCGGCGCTGGTGCGCCAGATGGGTGCGGCCTATCCGGAGCTGGTGCGGGCGCAGGCGCTGATCGAGGAGACGCTGAAGCTGGAGGAAACCCGCTTCAAGCAGACGCTGGATCGCGGGCTGAAGCTGCTCGACGACGAGCTGACCGGCCTCGGTGACGGCGCGAAGCTGCCCGGCGAGGCGGCCTTCAAGCTCTACGACACCTACGGGTTTCCGCTGGATCTCACCCAGGATGCGCTGCGCGAGCGCGGCCGCGAGGTCGAGACGGCGGGATTCGACGCGGCCATGGCCGAGCAGAAGGCCAAGGCGCGTGCCGCCTGGTCCGGCTCCGGCGAGGCGGCGGATCTGGCGATCTGGTTCGACATTGCCGAGACCCACGGCGCGACGGATTTCCTCGGTTACGACACCGAGACCGCCGAGGGCCAGATGCTGGCTCTGGTGCGCGACGGCAAGGCGGTCGAGGCGCTCGAAGCCGGAGAGAGCGGCTGGATCGTGCTGAACCAGACGCCGTTCTACGGCGAAAGCGGCGGCCAGGTGGGTGACACCGGCTGGCTGCGGCGGCTCGAGAACGAGGGCGACGTGGCCGAGGTGACGGCGACCCAGAAGATGGGCGGCGGCAAGGTCTTCGCGCATCAGGTCACCGTGACCTCGGGCCGGTTCGCGAGGGGCGAGGCGGTGGCGCTGGAGGTCGATCACGACCGCCGCTCCGCCATCCGCGCCAATCACTCCGCCACCCACCTGCTGCACGAGGCCCTGCGCCGCGCGCTCGGCGATCACGTGGCGCAGCGCGGCTCGCTCAACGCGCCGGACCGTCTGCGGTTCGACTTTTCCCATGCCAAGGCATTGAGCCCGCAGGAAATCGCGCAGGTCGAGCGCGAGGTGAACGCCTTCATCCGGCAGAACAGCCCGGTGACCACGCGGATCATGACGCCCGACGATGCGCGGGCGATCGGCGCCCAGGCGCTGTTCGGCGAGAAATACGGCGACGAGGTGCGCGTCGTGTCCATGGGCGCCCTGCCGGGCTCCGGCAAGGGTGCGGACGGGCAGACCTATTCCCTCGAACTCTGCGGCGGCACCCACGTGGCGCAGACCGGCGATATCGGGACCTTCGCGCTGACCTCGGAAACCGCGTCGAGCGCCGGCGTGCGCCGGATCGAGGCGCTGACCGGCGAGGCGGCGATGGCCGAACTGCGCGGGCGCGATCTGGTGCTGGGCGAGGTCGAGGGGCTGGTCAAATCCCGCGGCGCCGACGTGGTGGCGCGGGTCGCGGCGCTGCTCGACGAGCGCAAGGCGCTGAGCAACGAGGTCGCACAGCTGCGCCGCGAACTGGCGATGGCCGGTGGTGCGGGGCAGGGCGGCGGCGTCGACGTGCGCGACGTGGCGGGGGTCCGGTTCGTCGCGCAGGTTCTGAGCGGCGTGTCCGGCAAGGATCTTCCGCCGCTGATCGACGAGCACAAGGGCCGTCTCGGCACCGGCGTGGTGCTGCTGATCGCCGATGCCGACGGCAAGGCGGCGGTGGCGGCGGGCGTCACCGAGGATCTGACCGGCAAGGTCTCGGCGGTGGACGTGGTCAAGGCGGCGGTCGGCGCGCTCGGCGGCAAGGGCGGCGGCGGCCGGCCGGATCTCGCCCAGGGCGGGGCCAAGGACATCAGCCGCTCGGACGAGGCGATCAGGGCGGCGGAAGCCGTGCTGGAGGGCTGATGACCGCCTATGTCATTGCCCGGGTGACCGTGACCGACCCCGAGGCCTACAAGGCCTATGCCGCCCGGACCGTGGCCTCCGCCGCGACCTTCGGCGGGGTGTTCCGCGCCAAGGGCGGCACCCAGGAGATCCTCGAGGGCACGGCGCCCGAGCGTCACGTGCTCATCGAATTCCCCTCTGCCGGGGCGGCCCGCGCGTGGTACGACTCGGCGGAATACCAGCAGCTCAGGACCATCGCGCTGGCGGCAAGCACGCGCGATCTCGTCATCGTGGAAGGAGTCTGACATGCCCGCCCTCTGGATCGCTCATGTGACCGTCACCGACGCCGAAGCCTACGGCCGTTATGCCAAGCTCGCCGGTCCGGCCATCGCCGCCCATGGCGGCAGCTTCGTCGCCCGCGGCGGACGCTACGTGCAGCTTGAAGGCCGGGACCGCGCCCGCAACGTCGTCGCCCGCTTCCCGAGCGTCGAAGCCGCCGAGGCCTGCTACAATTCGCCCGACTACCAGGAGGCCCTGTCCCATGCGCGCGGCGCGTCGGAACGCGACCTGGTGATCGTCGAAATCACCGAATGATCCTGCCGTGTCGGCCCGGGTCCTGCCGATCCTGCTTCTGATCGCTTCGAACGTCTTCATGACGGCGGCCTGGTACGGCCATCTGAAATGGCCCTCGGCACCGCTGCGGACCGTGGTCATGGTCAGCTGGGGCATCGCCCTGGTCGAATACTGGCTCGCGGTCCCGGCCAACCGCATCGGTCATCAGGTCTATTCAGCCGCCGAGCTCAAGACCATCCAGGAGGTCATCACCCTGGCGGTCTTCGCGGCCTTCTCGACGCTCTGGCTCAAGGAACCGCTGACCCTCAACCACGCGGTCGGCTTCGGCTTCATCGCGCTCGGCGCCTTCTTCATCTTCCGCGGCCCCTTCGCATGACGGCAGAAGGCCGGGCACCATGGCCCGGCCTTCCCCGTTTCTTCCGGCCCGAAATATCCCGGGGGAGTCCGCCGCAGACGGACGGGGGCAGCGCCCCCTTTCTCCCTCAGGGCTGGCGCGACTGCCGCTTGCGCTCGTGCGGGTCGAGATAGCGCTTGCGCAGGCGGATGGCGTTCGGCGTGACCTCGACCAGTTCGTCGTCGTTGATATAGGCGATGGCTTCTTCGAGGCTCAGCGTGACCGGCGTCGTCAGGCGCACCGCTTCATCCGTGCCCGAGGCGCGGACGTTGGTCAGCTTCTTGCCCTTCAGCGGGTTCACTTCGAGATCGTTGTCGCGCGAATGCTCGCCGATGATCATGCCGGTATACACCGGCGCCTGCGCACCGAGGAACATCTTGCCGCGATCCTCTAGGTTCCACAGCGCATAGGCCACCGCCTCGCCGTTCTCCATCGAGATCAGCACGCCCGCGCGACGGCCCTCGATCGGGCCCTTGTGCTTGGCCCAGCCGTGGAAGACACGGTTCAGCACGCCGGTGCCGCGGGTGTCGGTGAGGAATTCGCCGTGATAGCCGATCAGGCCGCGCGAGGGCACATGCGCGATGATCCGGGTCTTGCCGGCGCCCGCGGGCTTCATCTCGACCAGCTCGCCCTTGCGCACGCCGGTCAGCTTCTCGATCACCGCGCCGGAATATTCGTCGTCGACGTCGATCGTGGCTTCCTCGATCGGCTCCATGAGGTCGCCGTCCATCTCCTTCATGATCACCTGCGGGCGCGAGATCGACAGTTCGAACCCTTCGCGGCGCATGTTCTCGATCAGCACGCCCATCTGGAGTTCGCCCCGCCCGGAAACCTCGAAGGCCTCGCCGCCGGGGGTGTCCTTGATCTTGATCGCGACGTTGCCCTCGGCCTCCTTCATCAGGCGGTCACGGATGACGCGCGACTGCACCTTCTTGCCGTCCCGCCCCGCGAGGGGGGAATCATTGATGCCGAAGGTCACGGTGATGGTGGGCGGGTCGATGGGCTGCGCGTCGAGCGGCACGTCCACGGCGAGGGCGCAGATCGTGTCGGCCACGGTGGCCTTGGTCATCCCGGCCAGCGACACGATGTCCCCGGCCATGCCGACCTCGATGTCGGACTGCGACAGGCCGCGGAAGGCCTGCACGCGGGTGACGCGGAACTGCTCGATCTTCTGGCCGATGCGGCTGATCGCCTGCACCGTCTGGCCGACCTTGACCTTGCCGGATTCGACGCGGCCGGTCAGCAGGCGGCCGACGAAGGGGTCCGAGCCGAGCGTCGTCGCCAGCATCCGGAAATCCTCGTCCTGGCGCTTGATCTGGCGGGGGGCGGGGACGTGGTTCACGATCAGCTTGAACAGCGCCGAAAGATCCTTGCGCGGCCCGTCGAGCTCGGCATCCGCCCAGCCGTTGCGCCCGGAGGCATACATGTGCGGGAAATCGAGCTGGTCCTCGTCGGCGTCGAGGTTGGCGAAGAGGTCGAAACATTCGTCCAGCGCGCGGTCCGGTTCCGCGTCGGGCTTGTCGACCTTGTTCAGCACCACGATGGGCCGCAGGCCGAGCGCCAGCGCCTTGGAAGTCACGAACTTGGTCTGCGGCATCGGGCCTTCGGCGGCGTCCACCAGCAGCACCACGCCGTCGACCATGGACAGGATGCGCTCGACCTCGCCGCCGAAATCGGCGTGGCCGGGGGTGTCGACGATGTTGATCCGCGTGCCCTTCCACTCGACCGAGGTGGGCTTGGCAAAGATGGTGATGCCGCGCTCGCGTTCGAGGTCGTTGGAATCCATCGCGCGCTCGGCCACGGCCTGGTTTTCGCGGAACGCGCCCGATTGTTTCAGCAGCTCGTCGACGAGCGTGGTCTTGCCGTGGTCCACGTGGGCGATGATCGCGATATTGCGAAGGTCCATGGGATATGCCTTTTTGGAGTTTCGCGCGCGGAGGTAGCCGCCGCAGCGCGGAAAGGCCATACCTTAATGCGGTGAGGCGCCGGAAAACAGGTGAATGACGAGGATCCCGGCAAGAATCAGCCCCATTCCCGTCACCGCGGGCCAGTCGAGCCTCTGACCGAAGACCAGGTAGCCGATTGCGGCGATGAAGACGATCCCGAGTCCCGACCAGATCGCGTAGGCGATGCCGACCGGAAAGGTCCTGAGCGCGAGCGAGGGCAGCCAGAAGGCGAGCGCGTAGGCGACCACGGTGATCGCGGCGGGCAGGGGGCGGGTGAATTGCTGGCTGGCCTGCAGGGCGGATGTCCCGATTGTTTCGGCCAGCACGGCGAAGGCAAGGATGAGATAGGGCACGGGATCTCCTGCATGGACGCGGTGCCCCTGTCTGGCATCGCGCGAAGGGCTCCGCCAGTCCCTGCGGGCAGCGGCGCGGCTTAACCTGCTGTCAGGGATTCGGGTCTAGATTGCCCCCGGATGGTCGGCCACGGGGCCGCTTTGAAGGAGATCCTGACATGAAATTCGTTTACGCTACGGCGTTTGCCGCCCTCGTTGCCGGCCCGGCCATGGCCGTGGATTTCCGTCCAGCGATGGAAAGCTACCTGGAAACCGAAATCCGCACCTGGGCCGAGGATCCCGCCATCGTCGGCGCCATCGGGGCGCAGAATGCCGTCACCGGCGGCTACGACCAGGCCCGGGTGATCGACCTCGACAATGCATGGCGCGCGGAAATCGGCGCGGCGGCCATGCCGACCATCACCCCGGTGCTGACCGGTGCCGCGGCGGATTTCCTGCGCGAACGGGTCGGCGCCTCCGCCGGGGCGATCACGGAAATCTTCATCATGGATGCGCAGGGCCTGAACGTCGCGGCCTCCGGCCTGACTTCGGACTACTGGCAGGGTGACGAGGCGAAATTCACCGAAACCTACGGCAAGGGCGCCGGTGCCGTGCATTTCGGCGAGGTTGAGTTCGATGAATCCAGCCAGACCTATCAGGCGCAGATCTCGGTGACCGTGACCGACCCCGCGACCGGTCAGCCGATCGGCGCCATCACCGTCGGCGTCGATGCCGCGCACCTGATGTGATCGGCAGGAAAATACCATGAAACCATCGGATCTCGGTTACAGGCTGAGCGGCGCCTTTCAGTCCGTGTTCCTGCGCATCGCCCTGCTGCTGGGGCTGTCCACGGTGGTGGTGGCCTCCATCATGGGCTGGCAGTCCCTGCGCCTGCTTGAGCAGGTCGCCACGCGCGGCATCGCGCAACTGGCCGAGGAAAGCGCCCGCGCCGAATCCGTGAACCTGGTCGATCACCTGCGGTTCCAGGCCCTCGACCGCATCGCGGCTGCGGTCGAAACCACCCTCGGGGCCGGGCAGGAAAGCCTCGGGGCGGTTCTGGTCATCGGCGCCGACGGCGCCGTGGTCGCGGAAGGCGGCGCGCCGGAGGCCGACCGCGCCATGATGATGGAACTGGTGTCGCGGGCGCTGCAGGAGGATGCCATGGTCACCGGCGACCGCGGGCTTGTCGTCGCCGCGCCGGTGACCCGGCCGGGCCTTGCGGCCCCGGTCGGCGCCTACGTGATGCGCTGGAGCAACCAGGCCTTCCTCGACGAACTCTCCGGCCGCAAGTTGCTGATCCTCGTGACGGCCGGCGCGGCCTTCGTGGTGATGATGGTGTTGACCTTGCTGATGATGCGGCGCATCGTGTCCCGCCCGATGCGGGCGCTGGACGGGGCGATGACACGGGTGGCCGAAGGAGACTACGAGTCCGAAGTGCCGCTGCGCGGGCGCCGGGACGAATTCGGCAGGCTCGCGACGCATCTTTCGGAACTGGTCGCCGCGCTGGTCGAGGGCCGACAGGCAGAGGGCGCCCGCCTTGCCGCGCACGAGGCCCAGGCCCGCGTCGTCCAGCATCTCAGCAAGGCGCTCGATCGCCTCGCCGAAGGCGCGCTGACCCACATGCTCTCCGATCCCTTCCCGGCGGAATACGAAGAGCTGCGCGAGAACTACAATCGCGCCGTGGAAAGCCTGCACAGCGCCGTGGCCGAGGTCAGTTCGAGCGCGCAGAACATCTCGAGCAGCGCCGAAGAGATCGCGCGCGGCTCCGACGATCTGTCGCAACGGACGGAGACGCAGGCGGCGACGCTGGAACAGACCGCCGCCGCGCTCGACGAACTGTTGTCGAGCGTCAAGGAGGCGGCGGAACGGGCGCGCGAGGTGAAGTCCAGCGTCGACAGCGCCTCGTCGCACGCCGAACGCAACGGCGAGGTGATGAATGCGGCGGTTGCCGCCATGGCCGGGATCGAGAAGAGTTCCGAGCAGATCGGCGAGATCATCAGCGTGATCGACGACATCGCCTTCCAAACCAACCTCCTCGCGCTGAACGCGGGGGTGGAGGCGGCCCGCGCCGGGGCCTCGGGCAAGGGCTTTGCCGTGGTCGCCTCCGAGGTGCGCGCGCTGGCGCAACGCAGCTCCGACGCGGCCCAGCAGATCAAGACCCTGATCAGCGGCTCGACCGACCAGGTCAAGGAAGGGGCGCAACTGGTCGAACAGGCCGGCCAGGCTCTGGACGAGGTGGTCACCCAGGTGCGCAGCATCTCAGGGCTCGTGACCGATATCGCCACGGTTTCGGCGGAACAGGCGCAGGGTCTGAACGAGATCAACGTCGGGGTCACCAATCTCGACCGGGTGACGCAGCAGAATGCCGCGATGGTCGAGGAATCCACTGCTGCCGCCCACATGCTGCGCAACGATGCCAGCCGGTTGTCCGAACTGATGGAGCGGTTCGAGACGGCCGCGCCCGGCCGGACCGCCGCGCCGCGCAGGGTTGCCTGATCCGAGCCTGCCGCGGCCGATCCTGTCCGGCCGCGGCAGGTCTTCGCCGCCGGGTGCGGCGCAGGAAAGCGCCGGAAGCCGGGGTCAGGTCATGGTGAAGTCCCCGCGGATCACCAGTTCGGAGCCCCGCGCCGTCAGGCTCAGACGGTCCGGCCGGAGCGAGCCGCTCACGCCCTGGATGTCGAAGGGAAGCGGATCGACCTTGCCGATGGAAAACCGCTGGCCGTTCATGATCTTGCCCGCGAACAGCCCCAGCGAAAGGGTGATCGAGTTCGCCAGCGGTGTCAGGATCACGGACAGTGCCCCGGCCAGCACGTTCCGGGAAAACCGCGGCGTGGCGCCCACCACCAGGGTCGGCACGTTGCCGAGGGTCACGTAGAGTCCCTGCCCGGCGGCGGTCACCGAAATGCTGACGGGGGCGGGGTTGGGGTTGTAGCCGAGCGTGTAGCTCACTCCGATATCAGACATGGGATAATACCTTGTAAAACAGAAGGTTGTGTTGCGACGTCACCATTTCGTCGGGTTCCAGGTGTCGGGGTTGATGATCGCCTTTCCGGCCTTTTCGAAGCCCTTGCCGATTTCCTTGCCGACATTGCCCAGCGCGTCGATGACCTGACCCACGGGAAGGTCGATCCCGGCGCTTGCCGACATGGACAGGCCGGCCTTGGCGGTCAGTTGCCGCGGATCGGCGGTGGTCGAGACCGAGAGGCTGTCGATGCGGCCCCAGACCGAGTATTGGGCGGCAAACCCGCCTCCGGCCTCGCGCCCGGTCTGGGTGAAGGTCTTGCCCCGGATCCCGGAATTGACCTCGTGATCGACCACCCGTTGCATCAGCTCCCGGCTCATCCGGGCAAAGAACGGCCCGCTTTCCACCGGCGCATCGCCGATCGCGGGCGCGCCGTCCTTGGTGAGGTTAAACGCGGTGAGAAGGTAGCCGTCCCGCGCCTCTACCACCGGCGGGGTGAAGCTCTGGCCGGAAAAGTGCAGCTCGGGCAGTTCGATCCCGCTCAGCGTTCTGTCCAGCGCCGCCATCACCTGCGGGATGACCGCGCTCCGGATGACGAAGCGCGCCATCTGGTCGGCCCCGCTCAGATCGACGATGATGCCGAGGGTCGAGATCCGCAGCCGCCCGCCCGCGCCCGCGACCGTGGCGATGGTGCGGACCGGGAAGGTGGTGTGGTTGCTCTTGCCGAAGGCGGCGACCTTGATGTGCATCCGGTCGACCTCGACCAGGAACGCGTCGTCGCGCCGGGGCAGCGGCGTGCCGTCCGCGTGCAACGCGATGGTCCAGTCATGTTCCGACGGGGGCGCCAGCGAAAAGCGCGGGGCCGTCAGGATCTGCCAGTCGATCCGGTAGGGCTGCCCCATCTGCTCGCCGCTGTCGGACCCCTGAAAGACATCGGTCCTCACATGCGGCTTCGAGAAGACGAAGGCGACGATCTCGTTCAGTTTTCCCTCGCTGATTCCGGTCAGGAGATCGTAGTTTGATTGGGCCATGGCGACATTGCCTCCTTTTGAAAAGACTGCGGTCTGGGCGCGCGCGGCGCTGAGCGGCCTGCCACCCGTGCCCTGGGTCGGCGCGGTCGAGGCGGCGGCGCGCCAGCTCGAGGCGCGGCTTCCGGCCGGCGAACAGGTGTTGTTCGAACTGCGCGACAACGGCGGCGCGGCGGATGTGGCGCTCGGGCTGGATGCGCGCCGCGGGGCGGTGGCGCGGGCCATGCGGGACGCGCCGGGCTGGGGGCCGCACCGCGCCGTGCTCGACCGCAGCGCGGGCGCCGTCTGGCTCGAGGTGGATGCCGCGCAATGGGAAGGGGATCGGCCGGTGCCCGGGATCTTCTGGCAGGGCGGCCCGGCGCTGCTGACGGCCTTCGGTCTCGGCCATCTCGCGGAGGCGGTCTCGGTCCCGGGCCCGGCGGAGTTTCTCGGGGTGTTTCCGGCCCGCGCGCAGGGCGGGGTGCGGGTCTGCCTGTCGATGCCTCCGGACCGGCTTGACGGGGTTGCGCAGCGGCTCGGTCTGCCGGTGGCGCCCTGGTCCCGGATACGGGACGCGGCGGCCGGCGGGACGGTGCGCCTGTCGCTCGACGCGGGAGAGGTCATCGGGCCGCGGATCGGCGTCGACATTCCGGTGCGCACGCCGGGGGATCTGGCCCGCGTCGCGCGCTGCATGCCGGGGATCCTGCCCGACCTGCCGCAGATCGGCCGGTGGTGCGGGGCGGCGCCCGGCCTCGACGCCCTGCGCGCGGACGAGGTCGTGCCCGACCCGGTGCCGGGCCGCGCGCCGGTCTGGGTGCGCCGGCTCAACCACGTCAAGATCACCGTCGAGTCGGGCCGCATCGGCGCCAAGATCTACCTGTTCCTGGGCCTCGGCTGGCCTCATAGCGCCAGCGCCGCGCGGGTCATCGAGCAGGCCTCCTCGAGCAGGCTGATGGCTTCGTCGATCACGTCCTCGGCAAAGCCCGCGACCAGCATGTAGCCGCGCACCAGCGCATCCGTCACCGCGTCGAACACGTCGCGCAGGACACGGGCGACGGCGGCGGCCTGATCCTTGAACCAGTCCCAGTGCAGCTTCAGCCATTTGACGAAATCGTCGGCATGGTCGAAGGCCGACTCCACCAGCCCTTCCAGCTCCTGCTTGATCCAGGTCAGCGCCAGCTTGCCGGTCTCGGCCAGCTTTTCGGGCGCGGCGTCCAGCGTGAGGTCGATCGAGAAATCCGGATTCAGATCGTGCCCGAGTGCATGGAAGGTGAGCGCACCGCCAAGGTGGAACTGCGGCGGATCGAGCCCGGCGCCGATGCTGGCGGCCACGCCGATGCGGAAATCGGGCAGGTGCACCTCGGGCACGTAGAGCACCTTGAACAGGTGGAAGCCGCCCAGCGTGACGTCCTTCATCCCGAGGTCGTAGGACAGACCCGCCGAGCAGGCGAGCCGGGTCCGGTCGACCATCAGGGTGACGGTCTGGCTGGCCCAGGTGCCGCTGCCGGCCCGGCCCGCGGCGAGATGGTAGAGGTAGCGGATGCCGTCGTCGGTCGCCTCGCCGTAGAGATCGACCTTGATGATGTCGAAGAATTCCACGTGCGCCGCGACATAGAGGTAGTGCGGATGTTCGGTGCTGATCTCGGAGGCGACGGCCATGATCGGCCCCTTGCCCCTGACCACCCCGGCGGCTGGCGAGAGTTGCAGGTCGGGTGTCATCTCCGGCGTCCCGGGGCGTTGCAGGCGGATGACCTTGCCGACGACGATCTCCTCGGGGATCTCGGCGCCGCCGAAGAACGACCTGTCGGCCTCGTTCACGTCGAGCGAGGCGGTCACGTGCCTGCCGAAGATCTCGATGTCGCCGACAAAGCCGAACCCCTCGGTATGGACCGTGTCCCCGATGGTGATCTGATCGGTGGCCACCACCCAGAACCGCAGGTCGCGGAACTTCAGCACGAGATCCAGCAGCTTGATCTGCGCGACCCAGGGGATGACCTCGGCGCCGGGCGGCAGGTCGTAGATATCGATGGTGGTGATGCCCTCCAGCACCTCGCCCACGGTGATGAGCTCTCCGGTGTCGGTCTTGAGGGCGCAGGCCATCCCGCTCGGCGCCTCGAAGTCGACGATGGCGAGGGCGACGGAGAAATCGAAGGCCTTGCCCGACCGCGTGACGAAGCCGAAGGTGCCCGCGCCCGACACCACCACGCCGCCGTCATAGGCGAGGCTCACGCCGAAATCGCGCACGGTCAGGCGGCGGTAGCCGAAGGGGTGCACCCAGTCGTGGATGTCGAGTTCGACGCGCGCGGTTCCGGCGCTCGAGACGCCGCCGGACAGGGTGAAGGCCATCTCCCGACCCTCGATGCGCACGCGCCCGGAGGTGCTGGCGGTGATCGTTGCGCGGGTCGTTCCGGTGCTGTCCCAGGCAAGGGAAAAGCCTTCGAAGACAAAGGCCCCGGCTGTCCGGTCGATGTCGAGACGGGCGACGAGCGCGGTGTTCCTGCTGCGGGTTTCGAAGCTGGCGCAGAGGTCGAAGGTCACATCGCCCAGGATGCCCCGGAACAGCGCCAGCCGATCGCCGTGCAGGGTGAGGCTGGCGAACATGGTCACGCCCTCGACCACGGCAAAGCCCGCGCGCGCCGAGGCGGGAACCTCGGCGGCGGGCACCAGCTCTGCGGTGTGTCCGCCGTCCGCCGCGATGGAGGAGATCACCAGCCCGGCCGAGTTGATCTCGAGCGCGTCGAGCGGCTGCCAGAGGCTGCCGGGGCTCCAGCCCCCGCCGGAGGGCCAGTTCGGGGTCCAGATCGCGGCGGCAAAGCCGGTGCCGCCGGTGCCGTGCACCACCTGCGCGGCCAGGTTCAGCCCCTCGGTGCCGCCCACCGCCACGGTGGTGCGCAGGCGGAAGGCGTAAAGCGCCGTGCCGGTGCCGGTGGTCATGCGGGTGAGGCCGACCTCGCTGCGGGACAGGACCACGTCGGGGAACCCCGGCGGCAGCGGCGCCGACACCACGCCGCCGATCTCGCGGAACAGCGCGGTGAGGGGGATCTCGGGCAGGCGGGCGGTGATCTGCGCGCTCCCCGGCAGGGTGAAGCCGAGGTGCAGGCAGGCCCCGCCCAGCGCGGCGACGCCGTGAAAGGAACCGGTGGTGCCGCCGCCGCGGCTCCAGTCGAGCGCGCAGGTCACGTCCGAGACCGTCAGCGTGCGGGGGCCGAGCGGGATCTCCCACGGGTGCGGCTGCGCGGCGAGGGCAAGAGCAAAGCCCGCGCCCTTGCCGGGGTGCAGTTCGACCGCAAGGCGGTCGACGGTCAGATCGCCCGGCGGCGCGATGCCCGGCGCCCAGGTCGCCATCAGCCGTTTCAGCGGAATGGTCCGGCCGCTGCCGAGCTCCGCACGGACCGCGAAGCCGTCGAGCGTGTCGGCGCGCACCGAAACCGGGATGCCCTCGATGGTCATGGTGCCCCGCAGCGTCGCCTCGATCCGGCGCGCGCTGCCGTCGAAGGGCGCGGTGACGAAGATGTCGGCGGCAAGCCCGGTCACGGTGAAATGGTCGGGCAGCACCTCCCAGGCGGCCTCGTCCATGGCGATGGCAAAGCTGGCCCAGCTCGGCCGCGGCTTGCCCGCCGCGTCGCGCGCGATGCCGAAGGCAAAGCCGCGCAGCGCGATGGTGCCGAGGCCGCCCGAGGGGGCCGCGGCCCCGCTCGGCAGGTGGGCCGTGACATCCGTCCCGGCGAGATCGGCCAGCCCCGCCAGCGAGGTGACCGTCCCGACGTCGAGCCCGGTGAACCGGGTCGCGACCTCGATGCTGTCGGTGCCGGGTTCGATCGGCAGCGTCACCTCGGCGGCGAGACCCGAACCGGCCAGCGTCGCGGAGGAGCCGAGCGCGAGGCGCGGCGCGTAGCCGGGCACGGCGCCCGCCGCCGCAGTCAGCGGCGCATAGGCGTGCAGCGCCAGGCCCGACAGTGCGACCCGACCGATCTGCGCGCTGCCGCCGAGCGTGGCCGAGAGCGCGATTCCCGGCGCCTCGACCATCCAGGGCATCTGCCCCATGCCGAGGGCGGGCGCCTTGCCCGTCAGCCGGATCGGACCGAAGATCCGGGTCCGCGCCGTTTGCCCGAACAGCGTCAGGGCGACGGCGACGGCGGGATCGGGCGTCCAGGTGGCGGTAAAGGTCAGGCCCGGGCTCAGCGCGACGCCGGTGGTCGCGTCCTGCCCCGGGTGGGTGGCGGCGACGATCCGGGCATCGGACAGGCGGAGCGCGTCGAGCGGATTCACCAGCCTGCCCGGCTCAGTGCTCCAGTCGACGATCCCCGGCATCCCTGGAAAGCTCTCTGCAAAGCTCCAGCCGGGGGGCATGGTTGCGGCGATCTCGGCCAGCACCGCGCCCGA
The DNA here is from genome assembly GCF_048261495.1 of Salipiger sp. Lineage (GTDB taxonomy): Bacteria > Pseudomonadota > Alphaproteobacteria > Rhodobacterales > Rhodobacteraceae > Salipiger. Next base: position 373,777 of record NZ_JBLXFX010000002.1, on the reverse strand, counting down.
GGCATTGAGCGCGAAGCGGGCGCGGGCGGGCACATCCGCGATTCCGAGAATGCCGATCACCCCGTCGATGACGATGTCGCCGCCCTGTCCGGGGACCGTCCGCGCCTGCCCGAGGATCAGCGGCCCGCCGTCGAACCCCGCGTCCAGCAGGTCGTCGAAAGCCGCCCCGAGGATGCCCTTGCCGAGGCTCAGCCGACCCGAGGCGGGCAGGGCGAGGGCGGATTGCAGCGCGGAAAGGTCCATGGCGGGCTCCTCAGCTCGGACCGCCGGGGGCGGGCTGGGGTTGCGGGGGCGGCGGCGCCGGAACCGGGGCCGCGACGGGCGGCGGCGCGGCCGGCATCAGCGGATGGCTCGGCCAGAAGCGGAGCCGCTGGGGAAAGGTGTAGCTGTCCGGATCGTTGAGGTCCGGCACCTCCATCGGGCCCTGCGGGATGTCGAGCACCCAGTGCGGGTTCGCGGCCGAGGGCGCGGCGACCGTCTGCCACTGCGCCTCGCCCGTCGGCTGCGTGAGAAGCGTTGCCGAGCCCGGAAGCTGGTACCCCCGCACCCGGTAACTTTCGCTGTGGGCCGAGGTGTCGGGCTGGCCGGGCGGGATGGAGGCATAGCCGTCGTTTCGGAAGATCACCCCGTTTTGCCTCGCACAGATGCTTTCCACCCGCATGTTCATGCCGCCCGCCGGCAGCAGGTGGGCATCGATCGCGGGGGCGGTGCCGGCCGGTTCGTGGCTGCCCCAGTCCGCGAGGATCGCGCGCAGCACGCCGCTGCGGTGATCGAGGCAGATCTCGATGCCGAAGGTCAGCCCGTCGACGGTGAAGACATTGCGCCGCCGCACGTCCCAGGCCGCATGCGCATCGCGGTAATCGGGCACCGCGCCGGGGCAGTCGATGGCAAGCACCCCGTCCAGGTTCGACGGCGTGCGCTTGTGGATCACCCGGACCGGGTCGTTGGTGCCGCCCCGCGCGATCACGCAGACGTTGGAGAACACCTCTCGCGTGAGGGGGTTGACCCCCGGCGCGGTCACCGGCGTGTGGGTGGTGTTGACCATGATCGTCCCGGCGACGATCAGCCAGTGATCGAAGCCCGGGTCGCTGAACATCTTGCCGAGCTGCTCGACGATATAGTCGTGATCCTCCAGCGGGTAGGTCATGTTCCTGCGGTCGGTGCGCCCTTCGAGCGGCGGACGGAAGTAGAATTCCGGGGCCATGAAGACCTTGAGCGTGGTCGGCGCGTCGCGCCCGGAATCCTCGAGCTCCCACTTGGCCAGATCGACGATGGAGGCGAGGCGCCGCAGCCGGTGGTGTGCATCCTGCGCCCCGGCATGGGGCGGCGGGTCGACAGGGGCGGCGGCGACCGGCGCGGCCAGCCCGCCCGCGGGATAGCCGGTGAGCGCGCTCTCGGACTTGGGCTTGGCGTCGTAGGACGAACAGGTCGGCAGTTCGTAGGCGATCAGGCGGATGTCCGTGTGGGGCATGGCGATCTCTCCGTCTTCGGTCGTGTCAGCGCAATTCCGAGGCGATGGCCTCGCGGGCGTGGCGGGTGATGTCGCGGCTCAGCGCGGCAAGCTGGTCCTTCAGTGCGTCGTTGAGCGCGCCGAGAATGCCGTCGAGAACGCCGGGCGAGTTGGCGCCGGCGTTGATCATCTCGGCGAACCAGCTGTCCAGCCGCACCGTGACCCGGATCGCGCGCGAGAGGTCGCGGGCGGACAGCCGCAGCCCCGTCAGGGTGATGACGAGGTCGCCGTCCGAGGTGCCGGTGGCGACGGCGCGCCCGGAGAGTTGCACCGCCTGCGCGGTCATCGCGATGCTGCCGGTGATGGCGCTGCGCTCGCCCTTGGGGGTGATCGAGAAATCCGCCGCACCCCGGGCCGGGGGCGCGGGGATCGCGGGACCGCCGGGCAGGACCGGCGCGGGGCTCCAGCCGCCCACCTCCGCCTCGAAGCGCATGGCATCGCCGTCGAGGTCGAAGGCGGTCTCGGCGCCCCTGGCGTTGCTCAGGCCGGTGACGGTCAGCCCGGTGAGGTGGCAGTCGGTGAAGGTCAGCCGCGGATCGGGGCGGATGTCGGGCAGCGGCACCCTGGCGATGTGCAGCGGCTCCAGCCCGGGCGATCCGCCCTGCGCCAGCAGGCGCGGCAGGAACAGCCGCGAGGCGGGCCGCCCGAGCGCATGCCGCAGCCGGTCGAAGAGATAACGGTCGGCCTCGTTCACCGAGGCCCGCGCGGAAGAGGGGGCCAGCCCGCCCGAAACCGGGGCAAAGAGATCGTCGAGCACCGCGGCGAGGTTCTTCGTGACCTCCCCGGCCAGCGCGGCACGGTTGCCGGGGCGGGCGAGGGCGGCGTTGATATTGCCGAGAATTCCGCTCACCCCGTCGGGCGAGGTCAGCGCGGCGGTGATCTGGCTGCGCCAGAAATTGAGCAGGAATGCGTGGAAATCCGCCTCTATCGTCAGATCGTCGACCTCGATCCCCGGCAGGGTGGCGGCATCCGCGCCGCGCATGGTCACGCGCTCGACCGACACGACGAGCCCGGTGCCGAAGGCGCCGCCGGCATCGCGGGGCGCGGTCACATGCACCAGCAGGTCGAGATATGCCCCGGTGAGCCGCGCGGAAACCGTGCCGTGCCCCGCGATGTCGGTGCTGCGCCGCCCGTTGCAGACCGTGCCTCCCGTATCCGCGAGGCAGAGCGCCTGGCGCATGGTGAAGGGCGCCGAAAGACCGAGGCGCGGCAGGTCAGGGCGGCCCCCGGTCCCGTCCCAGTGGTCGAATTCCATCGTCAGAGCAATGGCATAGCCGTCCGCGACCGCCTCGTAATCCGGCGCGCCGAGAATGCGCAGGTTGCGCAGCCCCCCGATGCGGATGGAGCGCGGCGCCCCGCCGAGCGACAGGCTCGGCGCGGGATTTCCGGGTGGGGCGATGGCCTGCTGCCCGCCGAGATCCTCGCCCTCCATCCGTTCGAGATAGGTCGACCAGTTGGCGGCAAAGCTCTGGGTGATCGTCTCGCCCACGTTGCCGCCGATGGGCCCGAGATCCCAGGCGTCCTCCTCCAGCGGCAGCAGCTTTCCGGCGCTGTTGCTCCCCGGCAGGGCCTCGAGCACCGCGGGCAGGAAGAAGCGCGGGTTGCCCGGATCCGCGACGCGCGGCAGCAGGCTGTTGAGCAGGAACGGCAGGAGGGCGGTCATGGGGCGGGGGTCCGATCAGAAGGCACGATTGACGGTGACGAGGGCGATGGTGCGCAGCGCGTCGCGCCAGGGGCTTTCGGCAAAGCCGCGCAGGTAGGTTTCGGCGTCGAGCGCCTGGAGGCGCGCCTCGGCCCAGGCGCGGGCAGGGGCGCCGGAACGGATGACCGCCTCGACCCCCTGCGCCAGTTCGGCGGGGGTCGCCTCGGCGCCGCGCAGGATGCGGCTCACCAGGTGGTCGGGGCCCAGCTCCTCCATCGCGAAGATCAGCGGCAGCGACAGGGTGCGCCGCGCCAGATCGGTGCCGCGCCCCTTGCCCGAGCCTTCGGGAGCCTGGAGGATGTCCATGAGGTCGTCGAAGATCTGAAAGGCCCGCCCGACGCGGCGCCCGTAGAACCCGGCGCGGCGCGACTGGCCGGTGCGCCCCTCGACCAGCGCGACGCCGGTTTCGCAGGCCAGCCCGAACATGATCGCGGTCTTGCGCTCGATCACCTCCATGTAGCGTTCGCGCTGCGCCACCGGATCGCGCCCCGGATCGCTGCGCAGCTCGTCCAGCTCTCCGGCGCAGATCCGGAAGGCGGTGTCGAGCACCAGCTTGACGAGGCCCATCTCGGTCTCGGTCTCGATGGCGTCGGTGAAGGTGCGGATCGCCTGCACGAACTGCATGTCGCCGAGCAGGATCGCCGCATTCGTCCCGTGCCGGGCATTGACCGAGGCGATGCCCCGCCGCGTCATCGCGTCGTCGATGATGTCATCGTGGATCAGGGTGGCGACGTGCAGCATCTCGAGCGACACCGCCGCCTTGATGACCTTGGCGGGCAGCGGCCCGTCGCCCGCGATCATCCGCGCCGACAGCATCAGCAGCATCGGCCTTATGCGCTTGCCGCGCCGGTAGAGTTCCTGTTCCTCGGCCCCGAGATAGGGCGCCTGCGGGCTCAGAGCGCGCGACAGTTCGACCTCGTAGCGGGCGAAATCCTCGGCCAGCAGGCGGCCGGTGATCTCGTCCAGCGCATCGCCCGTGCCCGAGGACAGCCGCAGCCGCCCGGGCAGGGTGTCGGGTGCGGCGCACCGCATCAGCCGCGCGCCCGGGTCAGCGCCGCGCGTACCGCCTCTCGGATCGCGGTTTCGACGCGGTCGAGGAGGAAGGACCGCGCAAAGGCCACCTCCGAAAGCCGGTCGCGCGCGGTATCGCCCGCCGCGCCGGTCCAGGCGCTGTCGTCGATGTCGAATTCGAAGGCGGGGATGATCACCTCGACCTCGGGATCGCCGCCGGGGCGGACCCGCGCCACGACCCCCGCGATGGTGGCGCCGGCATCGCCGGACCAGAGGTCGCGCGGGTGGTTCGCCGCCTCGGCCGCGCGTTCCAGCGCCCCGAGGTATAGGTGGCGGCGCACCAACTGGCGGTCTTCCTCGTCCAGCACCCGCCAGCCGCGATCCCCGGCCTCGGCCGCGGCGCGGCCACCGTCCTGCACGCCCTGGGCGATCACGCTTTCCAGCTCTCCGACCGAGGATTTCGGCATCTCGCCGTCGCTGGCATCGACCGTTCCGTGTACGTCCGGGCCGGTCAGCGGCTTGATCAGGGTCTTGGAATTGCCGGTCTTCTCGGTGGCCTTGCCGAAGTTCATCGCGGCCAGGCTCGCCTTCACGTAGCGGCTTTCGGGATCGAGCTTCGCGCGCGGGTCCCAGGGGTTGAAGGTCGGGTCCTGGCTGATCGTGTTCACCACGATCTGAAGCTGCTGGACAAAGGCGTTCTGGTTGTAGGTCACCTGCCGGGTACCGAAGGTGCGCTCGCGGGCTTCGGGATTGACCACGGTGACGGTGGGATCCTCGTCGCCCAGCGCCACGTGGGTGTGTTCGGCCATGTCCCGCGTCGCGCCGTTGGCGGTCCAGGCGTTGCGCGCGGCGGCGCTTTTCACGAAGACCGAATTGTAGACCTCGTTGTGCTCGTTGTACTCGCCCATCAGCTTGCGGCCGTTCTCGCTGTCCATCAGCCGGGCCCGTTCGCGCCGCGCCTGCTCCAGCATCTCGCCCTTCCTCGCGGGGTCGAGCGGGTCGGTCGGGCCGCCGCCGGTGCCGATGTCCTCGTCGCCGAAGGCCATCAGCCCGCCGCCGGTGTCCAGCGTGATTTCGGGCGAGGATTTCGCGGTGAGCGTGGCACGGCCCTGAAAGCCGAGGGCGGGAAAGTGCAGATCGAAGCCGCCCGGCAGCGCGACCGGGCGCGGGCGCGACAGGCCGGTCAGGGCGAAATCGTGGAACCGCATCCCGAGGTCGCCGTGGGGGGCATGGGCGCCGGGCGGCAGATCGACCCCGAAGGCCAGCGGAAAGTCGAAGCATTGCAAGGGGAAGGCAGGATCGTACGCCGCCATCGCGCGGGCGGTGCGCTGCGGCAGGTCGGTGGGGTCGGGTCGGGTCATGGCATCCTCCGGGCGCGGGGTCAGGAGAGCGTCAGCGTCAGCGGCTGACACAAGAGGCTGGACGAGATCGGGGCGAGGACGGGCCCCGGCGGCGCGCCGAGGGTCAGGGTGATCCGCAGGCCGCCGCCGAGGGAGACGCGGGTCGTCATCTCCGCGACCGGAAGGCTGACCGACAGTCGCGCCTCTTGGTCGAGAAGGTCGGCGGCGATGCCGCGCACCGTTTCCTCGAAGGCGCGCGCGACCACCCCGGCAAAGGCGGAGGCCGCCGCCGACAGCGCCGATCCGGTGACCGAACCCGACCATTTCGGCGTGAAGCTCAGCGACAGGTCCGGCGGCAGGCTCTGCCCCGGCAGCGACAGATCCACCACCTGCGCGGGCGGCTCTCCGGCGGGGGCGGCGACGGTTGCCGCGACCGCGACGGGCAGCGGATCGGGGCTGTGGCCGAGGTCCATCTCGGCCACCACCTTGTCCCATTTCCCGGGGTCCGCGATGGCATCCGCCGCCGCGCCGATCGGGCAGAGAACGGCCTTGGTGATCCCGACTCCGGTGCCGCTCAGCTCGCCATAGGCGGCAAAGCGGCCCGTGACGCGCAGCACGAGGGCCGCGCCCTCGGCCGCGAGCGTCAGGGTCAGGTCGCGTGCCGTGACGCGGGCGGAGGCGGTGAAGGCATCGCTGCCGCCGGTCTCCTCGGCGCTGTAGGAGGGGGCGAGCGCCGCCGCGATCACCGCGTTCAGCGCCGCGAGGTCCACCAGCGCGAAAAGAGCGGGCCCCGGCGGGGCGATGCCGGCGGCATCGGGGGGCGGCGCGCCCTCGCGGCTCGTGGCGATGGCAAGCCCCCCGGGGTCGACCGCAAAGACCGGCGGCTGGAACCCGATCCCCGCCAGCCGGGGAAGCCGGGGCAGCGGGATCGCGGCCGCGATGCCCCTGGTCATGTCGAGAAGGCGCGGAACGATCAGCCGGTTCACCATCAGCGCGTCCAGCATCGAGAAATCGCTCTCGTCGAGACCGACGGCCAGCACCTCCAGCCCCGGAGCGCCCTTCGTCATCGTGAAGCGGCCGTAGGCGACGACCTTGCCCTTCGCGGTTCTGGTCACCCCGGAGGCGGTCAGCGACACCGAAACCGCGGGACAGGTGAGGGCAAAGGCATTCGTCTCCGGGCGGGGTGGCAGCGCGTCGGGATCGGCGCCATGCGCGGTGGCCCAGTCCGCCGGTGACGGCGGGGTCAGCGACAGCACAGGGACCTCGGTGACATCCCAGCCTCCCGTCGCCATGCCCATCGGGCCGAGGTCGACGCTCTGCGAGCCCGCGAACAACCCGGCGCGGAGCTCGGGCACCGCGTAGAGCCGGGCCAGCAGGTCGCGCAACCCGGAAAGCGTGGCCCCGGCGGCGATGTCGAACCCGCTCATGTCCGCCGCCCGGCGATCGGGGGCGTGGTCCAGAAGGTCTCGGTCCAGCCGCCGCCGCTGCGATAGCGCTCCGGGAAGCCGGCGTAGGGCGCGACGCTCTGCCCGGTGGCGGGATCGTCGATCTGCAGGGTGCCATCGACATGGTAGCCGGTGACCAGCGCGTAATGCCCCGCGCCCTGATGCCAGGCGATGCGCGCGGCAAAGGGGCGCCCGGCGTTAATCTCGAAGCGGATGCGGTCGAACAGGGGCTTGCCGGGGGTCCAGTGGCCGAAGCAGCCGGTCAGGCGCAGGGCGGCGTCGAGCCGCGCCTCCCGGTCGAGCGAACCGGTCAGCCGCGCCGCGATCTCGTTCTGGTCCGCTGGGGCGGCGCCGTAGTGCCGCGCCACGCTCGCCGCGATCGCCGCCCAGCACCAGTTTTCCGCGCTCTGAAGATCCGGTGCCAGGCTCAGCCTGTGCCACCCGTCCACCGCCTGCGGCGGTTCGAAAGTCGTGCCGACCGTGCTTGTCGGCGCACGGTCGCTGTCAATGACAAACCTCATGCCAACCCCCCGGGGCATGAACGGCCGAAGGCCGATCCATTTCAGTATCCGTTTGACGCGGGAAAGGGTCCTGCGCCGCAAAATGGTAGTGGGCCCAAATCGTTCGCCCTGCGGGAGAGTTGACGCTGACGCAGCGTCAAAGTCAACACGCTTGACTCCGCCCTCTGCGCGGCGCGGTGCCTTGGGCGGCGCGGCGGTCGATCCCCGGGCAGATCCGCCGTGCCGGAACAGGGGCGACGCGCCGGATTGACACGGGGCGGGATAGGCTGTTGTATGTGTGACGTAGGTATTTCCTATAGACAACAACTGCCCGGGAAGCGACCATCGGAATGAACAGCGACGACAAACCCACGGTGAAGCGCGCGGTGCCGGCGGTGACGCGGGCGGTGGCGATCCTCCGGCTGCTGGGGCGCAGCCTCGAACCGATGGGGGTGAACCAGATCTCGCGCGAGCTGAAGCTGGTGCCCAGCACCTGCCTGCACATCCTGCGGGTGCTGACGGACGAGGGCCTCGTGACCTTCGATCTCCAGACCAAGCGCTATGCCATCGATGTCGGCATCCTCGCCATCGCCCGCACGGCGATCCAGCGCAACGCCTTCATCTCGCTGATCCAGCCGCATCTCAATTCCCTGTCCGAACGCTACGGCGCGACGCTGGTGGCGACGCAGCTGACCGATGTCAGCCACATGGTCGTGGTCGCGCTCAGCCAGGTGCAGCAGCCGTTCCGCCTTCAGGTCGATCTGGGCAGCCGCTTTCCCGCGCTCATCAGCGCGACGGGGCGCTGCTTTGCCGCCTTCAACGGTCTGCCCGAGGCCGATCTGCGCGACGGCTTCCGCCGCCTGAAATGGGATCGCGCGCCCGAATTCGACACCTGGCGGGCCGAGGTCGCCGACACCCGCGAAAAGGGCTTCGGCACCGACCGGGGCAGCTACATCTCCGGGGTGACGGTGCTGGCCGTGCCGTTCTTCGACGGCAACGGGCGCATGGTGCGCAGCATGGTCGCCATCGGCATCACCGAACGGCTCGAAGGCGCGGGCATCGACCGGCTGGCGCAGGACATGCTCAAGGTGCGCGACGTGGTCGACGCCATGCAGGTCGGCGAGAAGGTGGCCCGCGCATGACCGCCGCCGCGCCCGATGCGCCCGCCGTGCCCGAGGGCTGGAAGGCCCTGCGCCTCGGCGGCATGTGGGACAGCCTCGGCCCGGTGCTGGCGCAGCGCGGCGAGGCCGGCTGGCGCTACGCGCTGGCGACGGGGCCGGTCCATGCCAACCCGCTCGGGGTGATCCACGGCGGTGTCGTCATGGCGCTGCTCGATCACACGATGACGCTGGTCGCCTTCGACGCGGCCGGCCGCGTGCCCTGCGTGACGGTGCAGATGGACACGCGGTTCTTTGCCTCGGCCAGGCCCGGAGAGCTGCTGGTGAGCACGCCGGTGCTGCGCCATTCCACGAATTCCATGCTGTTCATGACGGCCGACCTCTGCGCCGACGGGCGCGTGGTGGCCGAGGGGACCGCGACATTGAAACGCCTGCGCGCCTGAGGTGCGCGCGCCCACGGGAGGGGGACCGGCATGACCGATGAAACACCGCGCAAGGGGCCGCTGGCCGGACTGCGCGTCCTTGATTTTTCACGCATCCTTTCAGGGCCTTACGCCAGCATGGTGTTGGCCGACATGGGCGCGGAGGTGATCAAGGTCGAACCCCTCGGCAAGGGTGACGAGACGCGCAACTTTCCGCCCTTCCAGGGTCCGCTCAGCCACTATTTCATGGCGCTGAACCGCAACAAGGAAAGCATCGCGCTGGATCTGAAATCGCCGCGCGGGTCCGATCTTGCCCGGCGCATGGCGGCCGAGGCCGACGTGGTTCTGGAGAATTTCCGCCCCGGCGTGATGGAGCGCCTCGGGCTGGGCTACGAGGCGCTGTCGGCGGCCAATCCCCGGCTGGTCTACTGCTCGATCAGCGGCTTCGGCGAGGGCAGTCCGCTGTCCGACCGTCCCGCCTTCGACATCGTGGCGCAGGCGCTGTCCGGGGTGATGAGCGTCAACCGCGAACCGGGGCAGGCGCCGAACAAGCTGGGGCTGCCGCTGGGCGATATGGCGGGGTCGATCTTTGCGGTCTTCGGCATCCTCGCGGCGCTGACGCAGCGGGGTGCAACCGGGCGCGGGCAGAAGGTCGACGTGGCGATGCTGGATTCGCTGATCGGGATGCTGGGCTATCTGGCGCAGATCTACTTCGTCACCGGCACCGCGCCGCAGCCCGTCGGCACCAAGCACGGATCGCTCACGCCCTACGGCGCCTTTCCCACCAGCGACGGTCACGTGATCGTTGCCTGCCTGACCGAAGGCTTCTGGCACAACTTCGCGCGCAGCCTCGACGCGCCGGAGCTGATCGACGACCCGCGCTTTGCCCGCTACGAGACCCGGCTGACCCATCGCGCCGAACTCGAGGCGCTGATCGAGGCGCGGATGGTGCGCAACGACACCGCCTGGTGGCTGGCGCGGCTCGACGCCTTCGACGTGCCCCATGCGCCGATCCTCGACGTGGGCGAGGCGCTGGAACAGCCGCATGTGCTGGCGCGCGGTCTGGTCGAAACGGTCGAACATCCGCAGGCCGGGACGATGCGGATGGTGCGCGGACCGATCCGGTTCGACGGCGCGGGCCCGGCGCCCGCCGTGCCGCCGCGCCTGCTGGGCGAGGATGCGGCGGCGGTGCTGGGCCGTGTTCTGGGTCTGGGGAGCGACGCGGTCTCGGACCTGGTCGCCGCCGGGGTGGTCGGCGCGCCGCCGCTGCCGGAGGACCTCTCCGAGCGCGCCTGACCCAGCGCGACCCCTTCGATTTCCGACCGGACGGCGGGCCCTCAAAAGGCCCGCCGTTTCGCGTTTCCGGGGCGTGCGCTAGCCAGTGATTCGACGGATTTCGGCGGCATCCCCGGGGGCGATTCCGGGGCCATTGCGTGGGCGCAGCGGGCGTTGCGAGGCGCGCGGAGGCAGCGTCTGAGGGAATGGGTGAGGATCGTCGACCAATACGATGAAATGGAACGGTTAATTGCATATTTCCCGCTTCTGCCAAGGTGCGAAGTAGCGGGAAGTCATTGTATATAGACAATTGAATGTGTCGATTGACAACAAAGCCACCCGCCACATAGCCTTCTTCCAACGGGCCGCCGAACGGTCGCCCTTCACCGCGCCGAGGGGGGCGCGGCAAGTACCGGAGGAGACCTGAGCCATGTCGCGCCTGACCGATTACACGTCCTACGCGGATGCCCAGCGCCACTATTCGCCCGACGCGCTCTGGGCGCTGTTCGACGGCACCCGGGAGCGGTTCAACATCGCCCATGAATGCGTCGACCGGCACGCCGGGACCGGCGCGACCGCGCTGCGCATCGCCCATGCGGACGGCCGTGACGAGATCGTGAGCTTCGACGACCTCGCGGCGCTGTCCTCGCGCTTTGCCCATTGGCTGGCGGCCGAGGGCGTCGCCAGGGGCGACCGCGTCGCGGTGATGCTGGAACCGACGGCGGCCTTCTACGGTGCGATCTTCGGCGCCATCAAGTCGGGCGCTGTGGCGGTGCCGATGTTCACGCTGTTCGGACCCGACGGCATCCGCCTGCGGGCCGACGATTGCACCCCGGCCGTTCTGTTCACCAACGCCGAAAAGGCCGCCGATGCGCGCGAGGCGGGCAACACCCGCGTCGTGGTCGTGGACGATGCCTTTCTCGCCGCGCTGGCCGGGCTGCCCGACAGCTACGAAAGCGACACGCATGGCGACGACCTTGCCGTGCTGCAATATACCTCGGGCACCACGCGGCTGCTGCCGGCGGCGGTGAAGCACAGCCAGCGTTCGCTGGTCACGCTGATGGTGGCGGCGCTCTATGCCACCGGCATCCGCCCCGGCGACCGCTTCTTCTGCCCGTCCTCGCCGGCTTGGGGGCACGGTCTCTGGCACGGCACGCTGGCGCCGCTGGCGATGGGGGTCGGCACCGGCACCTTTTCCGGGCGCTTCGATCCGGTGCGGCTGCTGAAGGCGCTGCAGGATTTCCGCATCACCAACCTCTCGGCCGCCGCGACGCATTACCGGATGATGCGCAACTCGGGGCAGGCCGAAGCCTTTTCCTACTGCTTCGAAAAGCTGTCCTTCACCGGAGAGCCGATCGACACCGAAACCGCGCGCTACATCGCGGCACTGTTCGGCACCGAGGTGCGGTCGATGTACGGCACCACCGAGATCGGGGTGATCCTGGCCAACTATCCCGGCGCGACCGATCTGGAGGTGCGCGAAGGATCGCTGGGCAAGCCGGTGCCGGGGGTCGAGGTCATGGTGCAGGACGCCAAGGGCGCGCCTGCCAGGCCCGGCGTGACCGGCGAACTGATGGTGAAGAAACGCGGCGAATGGTTCCCGACCAAGGACCTCGGGCGCATCGACGAGGACGGGTATTTCTACCACGGGGGCCGCGCGGACGACGTCATCATCTCGGCCGGCTGGACGATGAGCGCGGTCGAGATCGAGGACGCCATCCTCAAGCATCCCAAGGTCGCCGAGGCCGCCGCCATCGGCGTGCCCGACCCGGTGCGCGGGCAGGTGGTCAAGGCCTTCGTCGTGCTGAAGGACGCCGCGCATGCGGAGCTTGCGGGCGAAATCCAGGACCTCGTCCGCGACAGCCTCAGCCGCCACGAATATCCGCGCCACGTCGCCTTCGTCGACGCGCTGCCCAAGACGCCCGCGGGCAAGGTCAACCGCAAGGTCCTGAGAGACCGCGAAAAGGCCGCGGCCGACGCCGTCGCCTGACACACGCACAACACATATCGGAGGAGTGAAAGACATGAACCAGATCGCGCAAAGGCGCTTTCCCAAGATCACGCCGGAGGGGCTCAGCGCCCTGCGCGAGCGCATCGGCAAGAAGATCGAAAAGACCGTCGAGCCGTGGTGCTACGAGGCGACCCGCGACAACATCCGCCACTATGCCCACGGCATCGGCGACGACAATCCGCTGTGGTGCGACCCCGAGTATGCCAAGACCACCAAGTACGGCGACGTGATCGCGCTGCCGTCCTTCCTGTTCTCGACCAGCCGGATCATCTCGGGCTATGTCGGCGGGCTGTCGGGCGTGCATGCCATGTGGTCGGGTGCCGACTGGACCTGGCACAAGCCGATCCCGCGCAACACCGAGATCCGCACCGAGGCCTATCTCAAGGACCTGGTCGAGCATGACACCCGCTTCGCGGGCCGCGCCGTGCAGCAGATCTACCATGTCGACTTCTTCGACGCGGCAACGGGCGAGGCGCTGGCCTCGGCGGATTCCTGGTGCTTCCGCACCGACCGCGACCATGCCCGCGAGCAGGGCACCAAGTACACCGAGGCCCGCGCCCGCGAACCGCGCGTCTACACGCAGGAAGAGCTCGACGGCTTCTACAAGCACTACGAGAACGAGACCGTGCGCGGCGCCGACACCCTCTACTGGGACGACGTGACCGAGGGCGAGGAACTGCCGACCATGGTCAAGGGTCCGATGACCGTGACCGGCTTCATCGCCTATGCCCAGGGCTGGGGCGGTCTCTACATCCGCGCCAACAAGCTGGCGTGGAAGCTGCAGCAGGCCCATCCCGGCGCCGGGATCAAGAACCGTTTCGGCATCCCGGATTGCCCCGAGCGGGTGCATTGGGAAGAGGACTTCGCGCTCGAGGTCGGTGCCCCCGGTGCCTATGACTACGGCCCCGAGCGGAACTCCTGGCTGACCCACCAGCTCACCAACTGGATGGGCGACGACGGCTTCCTGCGCCAGGCCAAGTGCCAGGTGCGCCGGCACAATCCCGAGGGCGACGTGGTGCTGATCCACGGCACCGTGGTGCGCAAGTTCGAGGAGGACGGCCGCTGGCTGGTCGAGATCTCGCAGCGCGCGGTCAACCAGGACGACGAGCTTTCGGCCATCGGGTCGAGCATCGTGGAACTGCCGCGCCGCTGAGGCGGGCGGAGTGTCCCGGGGCCGGCGACGGCCCCGGGCCCGGCGCGAAGCGCCTTGTTGCATGGCGGGATGTATAGGTATACTAGAGGTACACTAATTGCGTGTCAGGTGGATCGACCTCGGAGGAGGAGGGCGGTCCGTCGGCGGAACGGGGCAGGGCACAACGCGACGTGCCGGCCCGGGCCGGGCGCCATCGGGAGGGGACACATGAAGGCTTTCGACAGGACACTCGTCGGGACCGAGGATCTGCTGCACGCCATCGGCTGCTGCGCGCTCGTGCTGATTGCGGTGCTCATCAACGGCGACATCCTCACGCGGTTCTTCGCGGGGCGGTCGCAGGGGCTTCAGTTCGAGCTGACCGAGCTCTATCTCATGCCCGCGCTGGCGACGCTGTCGCTGTCGCGGCTGTTCCGCAGGGGCGGCCACCTCGCGCTCGAGGTCGACACGCCGCGCCTGCTGGGCCGCGCCTGGCCGGTGGCCAGGGTGCTGATCCTCGGGCTTTCGGCGGGCTTCTTCGCCACCGTCGCCTGGGTCTCGGGGCGCTATGCCTTTCATGCCTTTGCCCACAACGACATCCAGTTCGGACTTCATGACTGGCCGCTCGGCTGGTCCTACCTGCCGGTGCCGCTGGGCACCGGCGTGCTGACGCTCCGTCTGATCCGCGAAATCATCAGAAGAGACGCGCAAAGCGTCCCCGACACATCCAAGGGAGGAGATATCCATGAACCTGTTTAAATCGCTCATCGCCGGGGCGGTCCTGCTGGCCGGGACCACGGCGCAATCCCACGCCGCCGATCTGCGGCTGGGGGACTTCCAGTCGACCACGCATATCGTGTCGGTCAACGGCACCCAGTGGTGGATGGACCACGTCAAGGAGGCCACCGGCGGCGAGGTGAGCTTCACCCACTTCCCGGCCGAACAGGGCGCCAAGGCCAAGGCGCTGCTCGAAGCGGTCGCCAACGGCATTCTCGACGTCGCGCTGATCCAGCCGATCTATCACAGCGAGAAGCTGCCGCTGTGGTCGGTGGTCGGCCTGCCGGGCTTTTACGAGACCGCCCTGCAGGGCACCAGGGCGCTGCAGCAGATGACCCGCGAGGGGCCGACCCGCGAGGAGCTGCTCGCCTCCGGCGTGGTGCCGATCTTTGCCGTGGCGCTGCCGCCCTACCAGGTGCTGTCCAAGGCGCACCGCATGGGCGATCCCTCGGACTGGACCAACATGAACATCCGCACCAGCGGCGCGGCGCAGGCGCTCATCGCCCAGAGCCTCGGCGGGGTCGGCGTCAGCATGCCGGGGCCCGAGGTCTACACCGGGGTCGAGCGCGGCCGCCTCGACGCGGTGCTGTTCCCGCTGCCCTCGGTGCCGGGTTACAACCTCCAGGAAGTTTCCAAGCACATCTCGACCAACGGTTCCTTCGGCGGCTCGCTGCTGATGCTGGTGATGAACAAGGACGTGTTCGAGAACCTGCCGGCGGACACGCAGGCCAAGCTGCTCGAGGTCGGTGACGCGGCGGCGGTCAACGTCTCGGAGGTGCAGGACGACCAGGGCGCCAAGCTGGCCGAGGAATGGGCCGCACAGGGGGTCGACGTCTATACCTTCACCGATGCCGAACTGGAAAAGATCAACGGCGCGATGTCGGCGGTCTCGCAGGACTGGCTCGACCGGATCGGCGCGCATAACGACGACGCGCTGCCGACGCTGGAACGCTACCGCGCGCTTGCGGCCAAGTGATCCCCGGCTGACCATGACCGATCCGGCGCGGGCTGCGCCGGGTCGCTCTTCCGACCTTTCCAGACCTTCCTGACCGGAGCCGTTCCGAATGATCTCGCTTGCCGTACTCGTGCTGGTCCTGGCCGTGCTGATGATGCTGCGGATGCCCGTGGCCTTTGCGATGGGCCTTGCCGGCGCGGCGGGGCTGGCGATCCAGCTCGGTCCCCGCCCGGCGCTCGCGGTGCTCGAGCGGGTGTTCATCGATTCCACCTCGAGCTTCATCCTCGTCGCCATTCCGCTGTTCATCCTGATGGCCGAGCTGCTGACCGCCGGGCAGGTGACGCGCCGCGCCATCCAGGCCTGCCAGGCGTGGATCGGCCACGTGCGCGGCGGGCTCGGCATCGCCACGGTCGGCGCCTCGGTCCTGCTGGCGGCGCTGATCGGCAGTTCCACCGCCTCGACCGCCGCCATGGCCGCCTCGGCCTATCCCGAGATGCGCCGCCACGGCTTCAACGAACGCCTCGCCGCCGCCGTGGTCAGCGTCGGCGGCACGCTGGCCGTCGTCGTTCCGCCCAGCATCGTGCTGGTGGTCTACGGCGTGCTCACCGAAACCTCGATCGGCAAGCTGTTCATCGCCGGGGTGGTGCCGGGGCTGATGACCGCGCTCGGCATCATGACCGTCATCAAGATCATCTCCCACACCACCGATTACGCCCCGGCGGGCGAGCCGTTCCGCTTCGGCCATGCCGTGCGCACCTCGCGCCACGTGGTGCCGATGGTGGTGCTGATCCTTGCGGTGATCGGGGTGATCTACGGCGGCATCGCCTCGCCCTCCGAAGCGGCGGCGGTCGGGGTGCTCGGCGCGCTGGTGCTCGGGCTGGCGCAGCGCACGCTCAAGCTGCGCGCGCTGCCGCCCTCGGTCAGCATGGCGGTGTCCTCGACCGTGATGATCGTCACCATCATCTCGTGCTCGCACATCTTCGCCAGCTACCTGTCCTTCACCCGCGTCACGCAGGACCTGCTGGTGCTGATCGAGACCAGCGGACTGTCGCGCGGCATGATCATGGGGCTGATGATCGTGACGCTGCTCGTCATGGGCATGTTCATGGATCAGCTCGCGATCCTGTCGCTGGCGATGCCGCTGGCCTTTCCGGCCGCCATGGCGCTCGGCTACGATCCGGTGTGGTTCGGCATCGTCGTCACCAAGACCGTCGAGATCGGGCTCATCACGCCGCCGCTCGGGCTCAATGCCTATGTCGCCGCCGGCCAGTGCAACCTGCGGCTGGGCGAGGTGTTCCGGGGCCTGATGCCCTTCATCCTGATGGAACTGCTGGTGCTCCTGCTGCTGCTGTTCTTTCCCGACATCACCCTCTGGCTGCCGGGGATGATGTGACGACCGCCCCGAGAAAAGGACCCCGCCCGTGAAGAAACGTTTCGAAGGCCGCGACGAACCGATCGTCGAACCCGAACTGGCGATCATCGACGCGCATCACCACATGTTCGATCGGCCCGCCGCGCGCTACCTGATGCACGAGATCGCCGCGGACGTTGCGCTCGGCCATGACATCCGCGCGACGGTCTACGTGGAAAGCCACGCCATGATGCGCGCCGACGGGCCCGAGGCCCTGCGTCCGGTGGGCGAGACCGAGTTCGCCAACGGCATCGCCGCGATGAGCGCGAGCGGCGACTACGGGCGCTGCCGGGTCAACGCCGGGATCGTGTCCTTCGCGGATCTCGCGCTCGGCGCGGCGGTGGGCGAAACGCTCGACGCCCATGCCGTCGCCGGGGGCGGGCGGTTCCGGGGCATCCGGCAGGTGACGCTGTACTCGCGCAACCCCGAGCCCTACCGTTACATGTTCGCGCCGCCGCCGCCGGGGGTGATGACCGCCGCCACCTTCCGCGAGGGGTTTGCCGAACTCGGGCCGCGCGGCCTGACCTTCGACGCGGCGGTGTTCCACACCCAGCTCGACGAGGTCATGGCGCTGGCGGATGCCTTTCCCGACACCACCATCGTGCTCGACCACATGGGCTTTCCGCTGGCCATGGGCATGGACGAGGGCGGGCGCGCCGGGATCTTTGCCGAGTGGTCCGCCACCCTGCGCGAGGTCGCGCGGCGCGGCAACATCGTCACCAAGGTTGGCGGGCTGGGGATGCCGTTCTGGGGCTTCGGCTTCGACGGCCGCGACGAGGTCGTGACCAGCGACGCGCTTGCCGCCGCCTGGCGCCCCTATGTCGAGACCGGGATCGAGGTCTTCGGCCCCGACCGCTGCATGATGGAAAGCAACTTTCCCGCCGACGGCCATTCCTGCGGATACGTGCCGCTGTGGAATGCGCTGAAGAAGATCACCGCGGGCTGCTCGGCGCAGGACAAGGCGGCGCTCTATTCCGGGACGGCGGCGCGGGTCTACGGCCTCGACGTGGATCTCGGCTAACCGACCGTCTCCGGGCGCCGCGCCGTGGCGGCGTCCGGTCCGGTCCGGTCTCGGGCACGGGCAAGGCTCAGGCGGGCAGGGCGATGCCCCGCGCCGCGACCCGCGCCTCGAGCTCCGCGTTGCCGAGACTGCCGGGACGCACCCGGCGTTCGGCGAAATCGGCCACCAGATCCGCGAGGAAGCCGTTCAGCGGCGCCGCGACCCCGTGCAGCCGGCCCAGCAGGGCGATCTCTCCGTTGATATAGTCGGTCTCGACCGATCCCGCCCCGCGCACGAGGCTCTGCGTGGTCGACCCGCCGTCGTAGCTCACGCCGTCGATGGGGCGGAACCGCATCATCGCATCGCGACGCGGATCGACGCTTTCGACCGGATGCCAGGCGATCCCGGCGGCGCGCAGCACCGCTTCGCCCTCGGCCCGGACACAGGCATGCAGGCGCGCGCAATCCACCCCGCGCCCGAGGATCGCTTCCAGCGCATTGTGCAGGTTGAACAACAGCTTGCCATGTTTCCACGCCATCACGTCGGGCCAGACGTCCGCGCCGATGTCGGCGCGGCGCAGCGCCTCGGCCAGCCTGTCGTCATGGGCGTTGCTGCCCGAAGGATAGCGCCCGATGTCGCAGATCCCGTGCTTGGGCACCGAGAAGGCGCAGACATCGTCCGGCGCGGTGACAAAGGTCGGCATCCGCACCGTGACCGCGTGAACCTCTGCAAAGCGGCGCAGGGCGAGCGGTTCGTTGCTGACCCCGTTCTGCACGCAGAAGATCGGCTGCCCCGTCACCCCGGCCGAGCGCAGCCGCATCAGCGCGGCAAGGGTATCCTGCGTCTTCATCGTCAGCAGGATCGCATCCTCGGGACCGAAGGCGATTTCGGCCGGGTCGGACACGCATGGAAACCGCGCGCGCCGGGCGTCGTCTGGGGTGCGCAGCAGCAGGCCCCGCTCGGCGATCGCCGCCTGCCGCGCGCCGCGCGCGATGCCGACCACCTCGGCCCCGGAGAGCGACAGGGCCGCCCCGATGGCACCTCCGATGGCGCCGACGCCATAGATCACGAACTTCATTTCCGGGCCTTTCCTGTCGGTTTCGTCATTCTGCACGCTTGCACGGCAAACGGCTTGCAGTCTAGTGTACCTCTAGTATACCAATTGGACAATGGCTCCGTTCCGGTCCCCGACCGGCGCCGGGGCGACCAATCAAAGGGAGGGGAGGCCCGGCATGTCTCGGATGCATCTGGTTCACATGTTCTTTCATTCGCCCATCACCCACACGGCGCTGAGCTGGGCGGACGAGGAGGACGGCCACCTGGCCGGAATGGGCAGCTATGCCTATTGGCAGGACATCGCGCGCACCCTCGAACGGGGCCGCTTCGACGCGGCCTTCTTTGCCGACACCCCCGCCGCCTCGGACCAGTACAAGGGCGGGCCGGAAACGCCGCTGGAGCATGGCGTGGTCTGGCCGACGCACGACCCGTTCCCGCTGGCCGCGGTGATGACGGCCGCGACGCAGCACCTGGGCATCGGGCTGACCCTGTCGGTCACCGGCAACCCGCCGTACCTGGCGCATCGCCGTCTCAGCACGCTCGACTATCTCAGCGGCGGGCGCATCGGCTGGAACGTGGTGACGGGGCACATGCGTTCCGAACACAGGGCGATCGGGCAGGGGCTGGTCGCCCATGACGAACGCTATGACATGGCCGACGAGTTCATGGAGATCTGCTATGCGCTCTGGGATGCCTACGGCCCCGGCGCGCTGCCGATGGACAAGGTGTCGGGAGTGATGGCGGACCCGGACAAGATCCGCAAGCTGTCCCACAAGGGCAAGTATTTCACCTGCGACGCGGTGCCCGCGACGCTGCCCTCGCCGCAGGGTCGTCCGGTGATCTTCCAGGCCGGAAGCTCGGGGCGGGGGATGGAATTCGCCGTCAAGCATGCCGAGGCGATCTTTGCCATCCAGCCCCACCTTGCCGCCATGCGCCGGTTCCGCGAAAAGTTCGACGGGGTCGCCACGGCGGCGGGCAAGGACCCGGTGGGCGTGCTGTTCGGCCTGCAATACGTCATCGGCAGCACCGACGAAGAGGCGCAGGCGCGGCTCGAACGGTTGCGCTCGCGCATTCCGCTGGATGCGGGGCTCAGCCGGTTGTCGGCGCCGCTCGGGGTCGATTGCAGCACGCTCGATCCCGACCAGCCGCTCGAGGACGTGCCGACCCAGGCCTCGCGCGGGATGGCCGAGGCGCTGAGCCAGATGGCGGGCGACGGCAAGAAGGTCACCGTGCGCGATGCCGCGATCCAGATGGGCCTGAGCGTCGGCCTGCCGCAGGTGGTGGGCAGCCCCGAACGCATCGCGGACGAGCTCGAGCGCTACTGGCGTGACAGCGGCGGGCTCGGCTTCAACCTCAGCGCGCCGACCAAGCCCGGCATGATCACCGAGTTCGTCGACCACGTGGTGCCGATCCTTCAGCAGCGCGGCCTCGTGCGCGGGGAGTACGAAGGCCACACGCTGCGCGACAACATCACCTCGTAAGCGACTGACCGGAGGGCGATTTTCATGGGACTGAACGAAACGGTCGAGGCGGGCGTGCCGGTGAGCGATCCCAAGGGATTCCGCCGCTGCCTCGGCGAATTCTGCACCGGCGTCACCGTCATCACCACGCAGCAGGGCGGCGAGCCCTTCGGCATGACATCGAATTCCTTTGCCTCGGTGTCGCTGGACCCGGCGCTGGTGCTGTGGTCGATCCGGCGCGAAAGCACCAGCTTTTCGGCCTTCGAGGGCTGCAGCCATTTCGCGGTGAACGTGCTGGCGGACGGGCAGGTCGACCTGTCCAACCGCTTTGCCAGGTCCGGGCCGGGCAAGTTCGAGGGCGTGGACTGGTCCGGGGGGCAGGGCGGCGCGCCGCTTCTCGGCGGTGCGGCGGCAAGCTTCGAATGCCGGGCCTTCAAGGCCTACGAGGGCGGCGACCACCTCATCCTGCTGGGCGAGGTGCTGGGCTATCGACGCCACAACCGCCAGCCGCTGCTGTTTTCCAAGGGGCGCTACGCGGTGGCGGTCGATCACCCCGACACCCGGGTCTTTCCCGTCGCCGACATGCTCGACGGCGCGCCGGGCATGACCCAGAGCCTGCTGTCGCTGCTGCTGGTGCGCTCCTACAGCGCCGTGGCCGCGCGGCTCGAGGCGGGGCGACGCACGGCGGGCCTCGGGCTGTCGCTGATGCAGGCGCGGCTATTGAAGGCGGTGCAGATGTTCCCCGACCGGACTCTGGAACAGCTTCTGCCGGAACTTCTGCTGGATGCCGAAGCCGCGCTGATCGCGCAGGATTCGGTCGAGACCATGGGGCTGGTGTCGCAGGACGACACGGGCCGCATCCGTCTGACTTCGGCCGGGGAGGCACGGCTGCACGCGCTGCTCGACCATGCCAGGGCCAGCGAGGATTACATGTTCCGCAACATCCCGCCCGAGGATCTGGCGACCGTGCAGCGCGTGCTTGGCCAGATCATCGAAGAAGGCGGCGGCGCGGAATGACCCGCAGAGGGTACGACTACATCGTCGTCGGGAGCGGCGCGAGCGGCAGCGTCGTCGCCGCCCGCCTGTCCGAAGACCCGGCGATCCGCGTGCTGCTGGTCGAAGCCGGGGGCGGCGACGCCCATCCGCTGTTCCGGGTGCCGGGGCTGGGGTTCGCCGCCGGGGCGGTGGCGCGCTACAACTGGAATTTCGTGACCGAACCGGTGGCGGCGCTGGCCGACCGCCGCATGACGCTGTTGCAGGGCCGCCTGATCGGCGGGTCCAGCAGCATGAACGGCATGGTCTACACCCGTGGCCATCGCGACGAATACGACGCCTGGGAACGCATGGGCTGCACCGGTTGGGGGTTCGACGACCTTCGGCCCTATTTCCTGAAATCCGAAGGCAGCTACCGCGAAGAGTCGCAGCATCACGGCACGCATGGGCCGCTGAAACTGCGCCGCGCCCGACCCGACCTGCCGATCTGCGACGCCTTCCTCGCGGCTGCGGAGGCGGCGGGGATGCCGGTGGTCGAGGATCTGAACGCCGATCATCCAGCGGGCCTTGGCTGGTACGATGTGAATATCTCGGGCGGCCTGCGGCTAAGCGCGGCGCGCGCCTATCTGCACCCCGCCCGCAAGCGCCCCAACCTCACGGTGATGACCCGCACGCAGGTGACGCGCGTCCTGCTGGGCAAGGGCCGCGCCACGGGCATCGAGGCGGTGCAGGGCAGCCAGCGCGAGACCTTCGAGGCCGCGCACGAGGTGGTTCTTTGCGGTGGCGCGATCATGAGCCCGACGCTGTTACTTCATTCGGGGATCGGCCCCGAGCGCGATCTTCGAGAGATGGGCATACCGGTCGCGGCTGCGTCGCCCAATGTTGGCAGGAACCTTCAGAACCATCCCTGCTACCGGCCCCAATGGGCCGCCTCGGCCCCTGTCACCGCGCGCAACCATGTGACGCCGCTGGGGGCGCTGCGGGCGGGCATGCGCTACGTCCTGCTGCGCGAGGGCGCGCTGGCGGAAAGCTTTGCCTCGGTCGGCGGGTTCTTCCGCAGCGATCCCTCGAAGGATCTGGCGGACATGCAGGTGGTCATGCTCTCGGCCCTGCCGCCCGGCGGAGGGTCGCGCATCCGCGACCTGTTGCCGAAACGGCAGGGCTTCGGCTTCACCATCTACCAGGGCACGCCCTACAGCCGGGGCGCGGTGCGCCTGCGCTCGGCCGATCCGCTGGCCGCGCCGGTGGTCGACACCGGCTATTTCAGCGATCCGCGCGACCTGCCGATCCTTGCCGCCGGGGTCGAACGCATCCGCGAGGTGATCCGCCGCCCCGAGATCGCACGCTACATCAGCCACGAGATCGCCCCCGGACCCGAGGTGCGCACCGAGGCCGACCTGATCGCCGCGATCCGCAGGGGCGCCGGGACCTCGTACCACCAGTGCGGCACGTGCGCGATCGGGCCGGACCCGGAGTCGGTGCTGGACCTGCGCCTGCGGGTGCGCGGCATCGAGGGGCTGCGGGTGGCCGACAACGCCATCATGCCGCGCCTGCCCAACGCCGCGCTGCACGCCCCCGCGATCATGATCGGGGAGCGCGCCGCCGCGCTGATGCTGGAGGATGCCGGCTGAGCGCCCTCGACGAAAGCGGTGCTTGGAGCTTGCACGTACCAGTGGTATACGAGCGGGACTTCTTCGGACCGCAAGGATGACAGGCACTTGGCGCAAACCACGACCGCACGCGATACCGCACGGGATCTCGACCCCTTCGCCTCCACGGCCTATGCCTCGATCCGGGACCGCATCGTGCGCCTGGATCTGCCGCCGGGCAGCCTGATCTCGGAAAATTCGCTGGGCGCCGAACTGGGCCTGTCGCGCACCCCGGTGCGCGAGGCGCTGAAGCGGCTCGAACGGGAATACCTGGTGTCGATCATGCCGCGCCGGGGCATCGTGGTGACCGATGTCGACCTGCGCCAGCAGTTGCAATTGCTCGACATGCGGCGCGGGATCGAGGTGCGCATCATCGCGCGCGGCATCGAACGCGCCACCCCCGACCAGCGGGCCGAGTTCAAGCGGCTGGCCGAGGGGATGCAGAAATGCGCCGAACTCAATGACCTGCAGGGCTATGTCGACATCGACGCGGTGTTCGACGCCATCATCGAGGAGTCCTGCGCCAACCGTTTTCTCACCGATGCCATGCGTCCGGTCCACGCCCTGATCCGGCGCTACTGGCAGACCCAGAAGGGCAGCGACACCCTGCGCGCGGCGCTTCTCCAGCACGTCAAGGTGGCCCATGCCGCCGCTCTCGGCAATGCCGAGGAGGCGCGCTCGGCGCTGCTCGACCTGTGCGAGATGAGCGAACAGCACCTGCTGAAGCAGATGCGCTGAGCCACCCCTCCCATTCCTTCCGTCCCTGACCCGACCCCTCCGCGCCGCCGCCGGCGCGCGGAGGGCGCCCGCCTGCGGATCGCCGCTTGACCGTTCCTGCACAACATGTATTCTACTGAAATACAAGATGCGCTGCAGGCTCCCGAAGCCGTGGTCACGGCATGATCCGCAGCGCGAGGGAGGGGAAACACGAATGACACCAGTCGCCTACACACGCATCCCGCGGATCGACAAGGCGCTGATCGCGCGCGCCGCGCGGATCAGCGTCGCCGATCTGCACGAAGGGCTGGGCGCCGTCGCCGGCCGCCAGTGCCTGATGTCGGTGCAGATGCGCCCGATGCACAGGGGCCGTCCGGTCTGCGGGCAGGCGGTGACCTGCTACAACTTTCCCGGCGACAACCTGATGCTGCATGTGGCGGCGCGGCTGGCCGAACCGGGCGACGTGCTGGTGGTGACCAACGGCGGCACGCCGCACGGCGCGCTCTGGGGCGACGTGATGACCCACTTCTGCCAGACCCGCGGCATTGCCGGGGCGGTGATCGACGGCGCGGCCCGCGACACCGACCGCATCGCGGAAATGGGGTTCCCGGTCTATTCCACGCATATCTCGGTCTCGCATCCCGAAAAGCGGGGCCCGGGGTCGGCCAACGTGCCGGTGGTCGTGGCGGGGGTGACGGTGACTCCCGGCGATCTGATCGTCGCGGATTCCGACGGGGTGATGGCGATTCCGCCGCATCTTATCGAAGCGGCGGTCGCCAATGCCGAGGCCCGCGAGGCCAAGGAAACCGCGATCCGCAAGCGCATCGACGGCGGCGAGACGATCTACGACATCATGGGCCTGCAGGCCGAGGTCGACGCCTCGGGCATGGTCGAGATCGAGGGCACCTGGCAGGACGCGCAGGGCTGAAACGATGACGGCATCAGAGGGCACGGGGTGAACAAGGTGGTTTCTTCGGCAGACAGGGCTTCGGCCATCGCAATGGAGCGCCTCGCGGGGTCGGCCCCCGTCGGGCAACTGGTCGCGGCCTGCCGCGGCGGCGGCATGGCGGTGCTGGTCGAGGACACCCGCGACGGGGTGCAGGGGCAACTGGTGATCGCCGCCGATCACGCCGGGGCCGAGGCGATCAATTACCTGGCGCGGCACGCGCGCGGGCTGGTCTGCGTGGCGCTGCACGAGGCCATCGTGGACCGGCTGCGCCTGTCGCTGCTGCCCCAGACCAACCGCGCCCGGCTGGCCACCGCCTACACCATCTCGATCGAGGCGCGCGAGGGCGTCTCGACCGGCATTTCCGCCCGCGACCGGGCGCTGACCATCGCCGCCGCGATCCGTCCCGATGCCCGGGCCGAGGATCTGGCCTCGCCCGGCCATGTCTTTCCGATCCGCGTCGAGGAGGGGGAGATCCGCGCCCGTCCCACCGCCGCCGCCGCGCTGGTGGAACTGTGCCGCGACGCGGGCCTGAGCCCGGCGGGGGTGCTCTGCGCGATCATGAACGCCGACGGCTCCATGGCGGGCGAGGGCGATCTCGTCGCCTTTGCCGAAACCCACGGCCTGCCCATCGCGCGCGCCCGCGACATCGCGCCGGATCTCTGCTGACCGGACGGTCAGTCTTCGGGCAGGTAGGCCTGCACATCCTTCAGACAGCGCAGAACGAAGCTGGACCGCGTGTGGCGAATTCCCCGCACGCGGTACAGCTTTTCGCGCAGGAAGGCTTCGTAGCCGCGGGTTCCGGCCACCGCCACCTTGATGAGGTAGTCGTATTCGCCGGTGGTCAGATGCACCTCGAGCACTTCGGGCATGGATTGCATGGTCCGGCCGAAATCCTCGACGACCTCGTCGTCGTGGCGTTCCAGGATGACCTCGATCATCACGATCTCGGCGGCGCCGAGCTGTTCCTGGTCGAGCAGCGCGGCATAGCCCCGGATGATTCCCTGATCCTGCAACCGCCGCACCCGCTGCCAGCACGGGCTGGGCGAGAGCCCGACCTTCTGGGCGAGGTCGGCATTGGACATCCGGCCATCCGACGCAAGCTCGCGCAGAATCCTGCGGTCGATACGATCTAGGGTCTCGTAGGGTGTCACCGGAAGGATCTTTCTTTGTCGTCGCTCAAGGCAGAAGATACCCCTGAAAATACCAAAAGTATACCAGTCTTCAAAAGGAAATTTCTCGCCCCCCGCAGTAGTCTTCGGGAAAGGGAGGAGGCCCGGCCATGATGTTTGTCTGCGACGATGCTTTGAACGTGACCTGCCGCGTGATCGACATGGCGCGGCGGCTCGGGCTGGGGTTGGAAACCCTTGCCCTGACCCGGACCGAGGACGGGCGCGCCTGCATCCGGCTTGCGCTGGAGGAGCCGCAGTCCGAGGCCGCCGAACAGTTCCGCGCCCGGGTCCGGGCCTTTCTCACCCTGCTGCCGGAGCCCTGCGATGTCTGACGAACGCCCCCCCCGCCTGCACGTGCCCGCCCCGGCGATCCGCCCGGGCGACCAGCCGGATTTCTCGCATGTGACGATCCCGCGCGCCGGAGAGGTCGGCCGCCCCGCGCCCGACACGCCGCCCGAGGACATGCGCGACATGGCCTTCACCATCATCCGCGTGCTGAACCGCAAGGGCGAGGCGGTCGGCCCCTGGGCCGGGTCGATGACTCCGGAAGAGCTGCTGCGCGGCCTGCGCGACATGATGAAACTGCGCCTCTACGACACCCGCATGATGACGGCGCAGCGCCAGGGCAAGACCAGCTTCTACATGCAGCACCTGGGCGAGGAGGCGATTTCCTGCGCCTTCCAGCGGGCGCTGCGCAAGGGTGACATGAACTTTCCGACCTACCGCCAGGCGGGTCTGCTGATCGCGGCGGGCTATCCGCTGGTGAAGATGATGAACCAGGTCTATTCCAACGACGGCGACCCGGTGCGGGGGCGCCAGCTTCCGGTGTTCTACTCGTCCAAGGAGCACGGGTTCTTCTCGATCTCGGGCAACCTCGCCACGCAGTACATCCAGGCGGTCGGCTGGGCGATGGGAGCGGCGATCCGGGGCGACAACAAGCTGTCGGCGGCCTGGATCGGCGACGGCTCGACCGCGGAAAGCGACTTTCACGGCGCGCTGGTCTTTGCCTCGACCTACAAGCCGCCGGTGATCCTGAACATCGTCAACAACCAGTGGGCCATCTCGACCTTCCAGGGCATCGCGCGGGGCGGGGCGGGCACCTTTGCCGCCCGTGCCCACGGCTTCGGCCTGCCGGCGCTCCGGGTCGACGGCAACGACTACCTCGCCGTTCATGCCGCTTCGCAATGGGCGGTGGAACGGGCGCGGCGCGATCTCGGCCCGACGCTGATCGAATTCGTCACCTACCGCGCGGGCGGACATTCCACCTCGGACGACCCTTCGGCCTACCGGCCCAAGGAAGAGGGCGCGGCCTGGCCCCTCGGCGATCCGATCCTGCGGCTCAAGGCGCACCTGATCCGGCTCGGCGTCTGGTCCGAGGAGCGTCACGTCCAGGCCGAGGAGGAAATCCGCGCCGAGGTGGTCGCCGCGCAGAAGGAGGCCGAGGCCATCGGCACCCTGCACAGCGGCAGCCGGCCCAGCCCGCGCGACATGTTCGAGGATGTCTATGCCGAGATGCCGCCGCATCTCGTGCGCCAGCGGCACGAGGTGGGGTTCTGACATGGCACGCATGACAATGATCGAGGCGATCCGCGACGCCCACGCCGTCGCGATGGAGCGCGACGACACGGTGATCGTGATGGGCGAGGACGTGGGCTTTTTCGGCGGCGTCTTCCGCTGCACGGCGGGCCTGCAGAAACGCTTCGGGGTCGAGCGCTGCTTCGACACCCCGATCAGCGAGCTCGGCATCATCGGCGCGGCGGTCGGCATGGCGGCCTACGGTCTCAAGCCCGTGGCCGAGATCCAGTTCGCCGATTACATGTATCCCGGCTACGACCAGATCGTCTCCGAGGCGGCGCGCCTGCGCTATCGCTCGGCGGGGGAGTTCACCTGCCCGATGGTGGTGCGCATGCCCACCGGCGGCGGCATCTTCGGCGCGCAGACCCATTCCCAGAGCCCGGAGGCGCTGTTCACCCATGTGGCGGGGCTGAAGACCGTGGTGCCGTCCAACCCGCGCGACGCCAAGGGCCTGCTGCTCGCGGCGATCGCGGACCCGGACCCGGTGATCTTTCTCGAACCCAAGCGGCTTTACAACGGGCCCTTCGACGGGCATTTCGACCGTCCCTCGGTGCCCTGGTCGAAACACGAGGCGGGCGAGGTCGAGACGGGCTATTACGAGATCCCGCTCGGCAAGGCCGCCGTGGTGCGCGAGGGCGCGGCGGCGACGCTCGTCACCTACGGCACCATGGTGCACGTGGCGCTGGCGGCGGTCGAGGAAAGCGGCGTCGATGTCGAGGTGATCGACCTGCGCACGCTGCTGCCACTGGATCTGGAGACGGTCACCGCCTCGGTGGCGAAGACCGGGCGCTGCATCGTGCTGCACGAGGCGACGCTCACCAGCGGCTACGGCGCCGAGATCGCCGCGCTGGTGCAGGGGGAGTGTTTCTACAGCCTCGAAGCGCCGGTGCTGCGGGTCGCGGGCTGGGACACGCCCTATCCCCATGCGCAGGAATGGGATTACTTCCCCGGCCCGGACCGGGTGCGCCGCGCGATCGCAACCGTGATGGAGGGCTGAGGCATGGCCGAACAGACATTCAAGCTGCCCGACATCGGCGAAGGCATCGCCGAGGCGGAACTGGCCGACTGGCTGGTGAAGGTGGGCGACGTGATCCGCGAGGACGACGTGATCTGCGAAGTGACCACCGACAAGGCGACGGTGGAAATCCCCGCCTCGGTCGGGGGCCGGGTGACATGGCTTGCCGGCGAACCGGGCACGGTGCTGGCCATCGGCGGCGACCTGATCCGGATCGAAACGGATGGCGAGGCCGCGCCGGCGGCGGAGCAGGAGGCCGCCGCGCCCGACACGCCCCCGGCGCCCGAACCGGCCGCGCCCGCCGCGGCCGCCCCGCAATCCGCCCCGGTCGCGCAGTCGGCCCGGGTCGCGCAGGCGGCCACGGTCGCCCCGGCCGCTGCGCCGAAACGCGCGGCGCGCACGGCGGGTCCGGTCACGCTCGGCCCCACCGGCAAGCCGCTGGCGGCGCCCTCGGTCCGGGGCCGCGCCCGCGATCTCGGAATCGACCTGCGCCGGGTGCGCGGCACCGGGCCCGCCGGGCGCATCCTGCACGAGGATCTGGAGGATTACGCCACCCACGGCGATGCCCCCGTGCGCTCGACCGCCTTCGCGCCCCGCGACGGCACGGAAGAGATCCGCGTCACCGGCATCCGCCGCGCCATCGCCGAGCGGATGGCGCTGTCGAAATCCCGCATCCCGCATTTCTCGATCATCGAGGAGGTCGAGGTCGAGGCGCTGGAAACCCTGCGCGCCAGCCTCAACACCCAGTTCGGCGACAGCCGGGGCAAGCTGACGCTGCTGCCCTTCCTGCTGCGCGCCCTGAGCGAGGCGGTGCGCGACCATCCCGCGATCAACGCGACCTATGACGACGAGGCGGGCATCGTCACCCGCCACGCCGCGCTGCATTGCGGCATGGCCACGCAGACCGACTCCGGTCTCATGGTGCCGGTGCTGCGCCACGTCGAGGCGATGACCCTCTGGGAAACCGCGCAGGAGATCCGGCGCCTGTCCGAGGCGGCGCGGTCGCGCCGGGCCGGGCCCAAGGATCTGAGCGGCTCGACCCTCACCGTCACCTCGCTCGGCCCACTGGGGGCGGTGGCGACGACGCCGATCATCAACCACCCGGAGGTGGCCATCGTCGGGGTCAACAAGATGACGGTCCGCCCGGTCTGGAACGGCACCGAATTCGTGCCCCGGCGCATGATGAACCTGTCCTGCAGCTTCGATCACCGGGTGGTCGACGGCTGGGATGCCGCGGAGTTCGTGGCAAAGCTGAAACGGCTGCTGGAAGTTCCGGCGATGCTGTTCATGGAGTGGCGCGATGAGTGATCTCAACTGTTCCCTGCTGGTCATCGGCGGCGGCCCCGGCGGCTATGTCTGCGCCGCGCGCGCGGCGCGTCTCGGGGTCGATACGCTGCTGGTCGAGGCCGACCGGCTGGGCGGAACCTGTCTCAACGTCGGCTGCATCCCGTCCAAGGCGCTGATCCACGCGGCGGGAGCCTTTGCCACCGCGCAGGCGCAGGCGGGCGAGGGGGTGCACGGCATTTCCGTTTCGGCGCCGAAGCTCGATTTCGGCAGGACGCGGGACTGGATGGAAAGCGTCACCGCCCGGCTGCGCGGCGGGGTGCAGGGGCTGCTGGAACGCAGCGGAGTCAAGATCCTGAACGGCCATGCGCGCTTTCTCGACGGCAAGACGGTCGAGGTGCGGGGCGAGACCGGCACCACCCGCGTCCGCGCCGGGAACGTGGTCATCGCCACCGGCTCGCGCCCGGTCGATCTGCCGGGGCTGCCGACCGGCGGCAAGGTGCTGGATTCGACCTCGGCGCTTGCGCTGTCCGAACCGCCCGCGCGGCTGGCGGTGATCGGGGCGGGCTATATCGGGCTGGAGCTCGGCACCGCCTTTGCCAAGCTCGGCAGCGCGGTGACGCTGATCGAGGCCGGGCCGGGCATCCTGCCGCAATATGACGAAAAGCTGACCCGCCCGGTGCGTCGCAGGCTGGGGCAGCTCGGCATGGAACTGATGTTGTCGCGAAAGGTCACCGGCTGGGACGATGCCGCCGGGCGGCTGACGCTCGACGGCGGCGAGGCGCTGGAGGTCGACCGCGTGCTGGTGACCGTGGGCCGCGTGCCCAATACCGACGGCCTCGCCCTCGGGGAGTTGCGGCTGCACATGGACGGCGCCTTCGTGCGCATCGACGACCGCTGCCGCACCTCGATGCGCGGCGTCTACGCCATCGGCGACGTGACGCCGGGGCCGATGCTGGCGCATCGCGCCATGGCGCAGGCCGAGGTGGTGGCCGACGTGATCGCGGGCCATGCCAACGCCTGGGACCGGCTCTGCGTGCCCGCCGTCTGCTTCACCGACCCCGAGATCGTCTCGGTCGGCCTGTCGCCCGAAGAGGCCGAGGCGCAGGGCCCGGCGGCGGTGAGCGAATTCGCCTTCCGCGGCAACGGGCGGGCGCTGACCCTCGACGACACCGAAGGGTTCGTGCGCATCGTGGCGCGGCGCAGCGATCACGTCATCCTCGGGGTGCAGGCAACGGGTCTCGGCGTGTCCGAACTGCTCGCGGGGTTCACCCAGGCCATCGAGGCCGGGCTGCGGGTCGAGGACATCGCCGCCACCATCCACCCGCATCCGACCCTGAGCGAGGCCTTCCAGGAGGCGGCGCTGGCCGAGGTCTCTATGGCCAACCACGGCTGAGGCGGCCCGCCCGCATCTCCGAAGGCCTCCCGGACGCCCGGCGATGTCACCCATCGCCGGGCGTCTTGCTTTGCGGGGGTCATCCATCAGTCTGACCGATGGGTAACATCATCAAAATCCGTAAACAGGTTTCTGCGCGGCATGTTACCAATCGGGAGGGCCGGACGGGTGTCATCCCGCCGTCCCGAAGGAGGAGACCGCGCCGCATCGCCGGGGCGGACAGGGAGGACCGGAGCGGGCGCTTGCGCCGCTCCCGATGACAAGGATTCCGTTTTGCAAAAGACGTCACGACCGGATGGATCATCCGGCGGCAGCGGCCCCGTGCCCGGGCCCCTGGCCCGCGCCGCACTGACCGCCGAGACCGTCACCCGCGCGATCGAAACCGGCGCCATGGTGCTGTCGGCGCTGTCGGTCGTCGCCATCACCCTCATCGTCTGCACCGAGGTGCTGCTGCGTACGGGGTTCGGCATCTCGACGCTGATCTCGGCGGAATTCGCCGGCTACCTGCTGGCGGCGAACGTCTATCTCGGCCTTGCCTGGACCTTCCGGGACGGCGGCTTCATCCGGGTCGAACTGCTGCACGGCCGCCTGCACGGGCGGGGGCTGGCGGCGGTCAACCTGGTGCTTGCCGCCGTGGCCTGCCTCGTCTTCGCGATCTATACCCGGTATCTCGCCGGTTTCGTGTCGCAAAGCTATCACGCCGGGACCACGTCGATCTTCATCACCCGCACGCCGCTGTGGATCCCGCAGTTGGTGATGCCGGTGGGGGCGGCGCTGATGACCTGGACCTTCTTCACCACGACCCTGCGGGCCGCCTGCGGGCTGGTCGATCCCGCGCTGATCGAGGAAGCGGCCCCGGCCGATGCGGCAGAGGCGGGCGCGCTATGACCTGGGTCGCCTTTTCCGTGCTTCTGGTCGCGGCGCTCTTCGTGGCGCTCGCCTCGGGTCTCTGGATCGCGCTGGCGCTGCTCGGCACCGGCATGGCCGGGCTCTGGGTCGAGGGCGGAGCCCGCACCTTCCTGTCGCTCGGCAGCATAAGCTGGAACACCATCAACAGCTTCACGCTCAGCCCGGTACCGCTGTTCATCGTGCTGGGCGCGATCATCCTGCGCTGCGGCGTGGCCGAACGCTTCTACGCGGCGCTGGCGATCTGGCTGCGGGGCCTGCCCGGCGGGCTGCTGCAGAGCAACGTGGTGGCCTGCAGCGTCTTTGCCGCCGCCTGCGGGTCGAGCGTGGCGACGGCGGGCACCATCGGCACCGTCACGATCCCGGAACTGAAACAGCGCGGCTATGCCGACCGGATGATCTTCGGTTCTCTCGCCGCGGGGGGGACGCTGGGCATCCTCATTCCGCCGTCCATCGTGATGATCCTCTACTGCTCGATCGTCGAGGTCTCGGTGGCCAAGCTGTTCATCGCGGGCGTCGTGCCGGGGCTGCTGCTGGCGGCGCTGTTCATGGGCTACATCGCCGTGCGCTGCCTGCTGGACCCCGGCCTCGCCCCGCCCGAAACCGCCGGATACACCGCGGCGCAGCGGCTGCGCTCGCTGCTGGACATCCTGCCGCTCTTCGCGCTCATCAGCTTCGTCATGGGGTCGATCTACCTCGGCTGGGCGACGGCGACCGAGGCGGCGGCGCTGGGGGTGGTGGCAAGCCTGGTCATCGCGACGCTCTACCGGGGCCTGACCCTGGACAGCCTGATGCAGGCCCATGTCTCGGCGGTGCGCACCACCTGCATGGTGCTGGCGATCGTGGTGGCGGCGCAGGTGTTTTCCTACGCGCTGGTCTATTCCGGGGTGAGCCGGTCGCTGACCGAATGGGTGATCTCGCTGGGACTGCCGAGCTTCGTGCTCTTCCTCGCGATCATCGTGCTCTACATCTTCCTGGGCTGCCTGATCGACGGCACCTCGATGATGCTGCTGACCCTGCCGGTGCTGTTCCCGATCATCACGGCGGCGGGGTTCGACCTGATCTGGTTCGGCGTCGCGGTGGTGGTGCTGATCGAGATCGGCATGATCACGCCGCCCATCGGCCTCAACCTCTTCGTGCTGCACGGCATCGGCGGACGCACCCCGTTCTCCGAAGTGGCCCGCGGCGCGCTGCCCTACGTCTGCCTGATGCTGGCGTTCCTGATGCTGATGTGGGTGGCGCCGGGCATCGCGACCTGGCTGCCCGACCAGATGACCGCGACGCGCTGAGCGTCGAGCGACCGAAAACCGAAACCAAGGGAGGAGACACCAAGATGTTCGGAGAGATGAACAGGCGCGCGCTGCTGCGCGGGATGGCCGCGACGGGGCTGGTGACCGCCGCCGCCGGGCGGGCCGGGGCGGCTGCGCAGAAATGGAACCTGACGATCTACTACGGTCCGGGCCATTCGCTGACACAGCTCTACATGGCCTTTGCCGACGATCTGCGCGCGCGCAGCGATGGCGCGTTCGACATCACCGTGCGCACGGCGGGCGAACTGCCGTTCCGCGCCACCGAGGCGGTGACCGTGCTGGGGCAGGGCCAGGTCGAGATGGCGCTCGGCTACCAGGGCTTCATCGCGGGCACGACCAAGGTGGCGGCGCTGACCGGCCTGCCGTTCCTCGTGCGCAACGAGGAGGAGGCGGCAAAGGCGATGCCGGTGCTCAAGCCCTACGTCGATGCGAAACTGGCCGAACAGGGCTGCCGCAGCCTGATCTTCTCCGGCCAGAACTGGCCGCAGAACGTCTATGGCCGGGGCGAGCCGATGACCAGGCTCGAAGATTTCAAGGGCCGCAACGCCCGCGGCTCCAGCCCCGAGCAGGGCGACATCATCCAGCGCTACGGCGGCGCGCCGGTGACGCTGACCACCGCCGAGGTCCCCGAGGCGATGCATCGCGGCGTGGTCGACGCGGTGTTCACCGGGGCGCCCAACATCCTCGGCTCGAAATGGGAGGAATTCCTCGACTGGGCGTATTTCTGCGATCCGCACATCGCCATCGAATACGTGATGATCAATTCCGAGCTTTACGAGGGTCTTTCCGACGATCTGCGCGGCGTGCTCGACGCGACGGCGGCGGATCACCAGGGCCTCATCAACGAGGCGCGGCGCAAGTCCAACGCCGAGGCCGAGGCGACCCTGCGCGACGCGATGACCGTGGTCGATGCCGCGCCCGAGGACGTGGCGCGCTACAACACCGACTGGGCGGGCTACTGGTCCGACTGGGCGGGCGAGGACGCCACCCTGCAGGAGGCGCTGGCGGCGGTGCGCGAGGCGCTCGGCAAGTAGCGCCGCCGGTTCGCCAAGGGCAACGGCCCCGGCGGGTGCGCCTGCCGGGGCGGGGTGGCGGTGTTGCGCCGTCACCCGAAGAACGTCGCGCAAGCCGATGGGATGTATCGGTATTTGCGTAATCGGAATGCCGGGAAGCCGGCGTGACAGAGAGACAGACAGGTGCGGCGGGCCGACGCCGCCGGCACAGGACCGGGACAAGACCGAGAGATGACCAGACAAACCGCGATCAACATCGACGACATGGCCGTGCTGGCCCGCAGGCGCCTGCCGCGCATCGCCTTCGATTTCATCGACGGCGGGGTGGATGGCGAGGGCGGGTTGTCCCGCAACCGCGACGCCTTTGCCCGCTACACGCTGCTGCCGCGCTACCTGGTGGACGTCGAACACCGCCACCAGCGGGTGACCCTGTTCGGCCACGAGTACAAGGCGCCGTTCGGGATCTCGCCCATGGGGATCGCGGGATTCTTCCGCCCCGGCGCGGATCTCATCCTTGCCGGGGCGGCGGCGCGGGCGGGGGTGCCCTACCTCATGTCCTCCGCCAGCTGCGATTCCATCGAAGAGGCCATGGCCGCCGCGCCGGACACCACCTGGTTTCAGGTCTACGGCACCCGCAATCCCGACATCACCCGCGACATGATCCGCCGCGCGACGGCGCTGAAGGTGCGGGTGCTGGTGGTCACCATCGACACGCCGGTGATCGGCAAGCGCGAGCGCAACATGCGCAACGGGTTCACCCGTCCGATGAAGATGACCGCCGATGTCATCCTGCAGGGGCTGTCGCGCCCCGGCTGGACGCTAGACTACCTGCGCAACGGCGGCATTCCGATGATGCGGAACTGGCGCCCCTATGCGGGCGAGGGCGCGGATGCGGACCGGGTGGCGGATCTCTACGGTTCGGAAACCCCGGCCCCCGGCCAGACCTGGGAGGTGCTCGAGATGATCCGGCGCGAATGGACCGGGCCGCTGGTGGTCAAGGGCGTGCTGCATCCCGAGGATGCGCTGCGGGCGAAGGCCATCGGGGCCGACGGCCTGATCGTGTCGAACCACGGGGCGCGCCAGCTCGACGCGGCGCCGGCCTCGCTCGACATGCTGCCGCAGATCCGCGAGGCGGTGGGCCCCGGCATGACGCTGCTGATCGACAGCGGCATCCGGCGCGGCTCGGACATTGCCAAGGCGCTGTGCCTCGGGGCGAGCGCGGCGCTGTTCGGGCGCCCCGCGATGTTCGGCGTAGCCGCGGGCGGCGCGGCGGGCGCCGAACGCGTGCTCGAGATCTACCGCCAGGAACTGGGGCTCGTCATGGGGATGATGGGCTGGACCGATTGCAGCTGCGCCGGACCCGGCAGCCTGCGCGACGCGCGGGGCGGGGCGGTGCTCTCCGACTTTACAGACAGGAAGGCAGACCAATGACGGATCACATGCATCTGATCGGCTTCTACATGCACAGCCCGATCAACCACACCGCGATCAGCTGGGCCGATCCCGACGACGGGCGGCTGGCCGCGATGGGATCGTTCGACCAGTGGAAGCGGCTGGCCCGCACGCTGGAGCGCGGCATGTTCGACGGCGCCTTCTTTGCCGACACGCCGGGCGGGTTCGACGTCTACCGCGACAGCCTGGACGACTACGTGCGCTGGGGCGTGTGCTGGCCCTGCCACGATCCGATGGCGCTGGTCGGGGTGATGCTGGCCGAGACCTCGCACCTCGGGCTGGCGGTCACGATGTCGACCTCGGGCAGCCACCCCTACCAGACGGTGCGCCGGATCTCGACCATGGATCACCTCAGCGGCGGGCGCGTGGGCTGGAACATCGTCTCGGGCCATCTGCGCGGCGAACACCGGGCGCTGGGTCTGGATCAGCTCGGCCACGATGAACGCTATGACCATGCGGACGAATACATGGAGATCTGCTACCAGCTCTGGGACGGGATCGCGCCCGACGCGATCCTGGCCGATGCCGCGACCGGCCAGTTCGCCGACCCGGCCAGGGTCGCGCAGCTTGCCTTTGACGGCAAGTACCTGAAATGCCATGGCGTTCCGCCGGTCATGCGTTCGCCCCAGGGGCGGCCTGTGCTGTTCCAGGCGGGGTCCTCCGGGCGCGGGCAGAGCTTTGCGATGCGCCATGCGGACGTGGTGTTCTCGATCCAGCCGCGGGCCGAGGCGATGACCCGCTTCGTCGCGAAGCTGGCCGACACCGCCCGCGCCGAGGGCCGGGCCGAGACGCCCAAGGTGACCTTCGGCATCCAGTGCGTGCTGGGCGGGACCGAGGCCGAGGCCAGGCGCCACCAGGCCGAGATGGCCGAACGGGTGCCGATCGACGCGGCGCTGTGCCGGATGTCGGGGACGATGGGGCTGGATTTCAGCAAGCTCGACCTCGATTCCCGGCTGGCGGACAACACCACGCAGGCCTCGCAGGGGATGCTGATGGCGCTGGCCAACATGACCGGCAACGGCGATGCCACGGTGCGCGATGCGGCGCGGATGTTCGGCAGCTCCACGGGGATGCCGCAGGTCGTGGGCACGCCGGAACAGGTGGCCGACGAACTCGAACGTCTCTGGCGGTCGAGCGGCTGTTTCGGCTTCAACGTGACCCCCACCACCAACATCGGCAGCGTGGAGGATTTCGTCGACGAGGTGGTGCCGCGCCTGCAGGCCAAGGGCATCTACCGGACGGAATACGACGGCTCCACCCTGCGCGAAAATCTCGAACTCCCGGAGGTGGCGGCATGAGCCACGACACCAAACCCCGCCTGACCGTGCCCGCAGGGGCCTGCGATTGTCACATGCACATCTATGACGACCGCTTTCCGCCCTCGGACAGGGCCTATCTCTTCCCGCGCAATTTCCTGGTCGACGACTACCTTGCCATGCGCGCCCGACTCGGGATCGACCGGACGGTGATCGTGCAGCCCGTCACCTACGGCTTCGACAACCGTTGCACGCTGGAGGCGGTGGCGCGCATCGGCGACAGCGCGCGCTGCATCGTCACCGTGCCGACCGATGCGACGGACGAGACGCTGGCCGATCTGCGCGGGCAGGGCGCGCGGGGTTTCCGCTTTCACCAGATGCGCGGCGGCTTGCTGACGTGGGAGGATCTGCCGGTCATGGCCGATCGCATCCGGGGCAGCGACTGGCACGTGCAGGTGCAGCTCGACGGGATGGAACTGCCCGAACGGGAAGAGGCCATCGCGGCGCTTCCCTGTACGGTGGTGCTCGACCACATGGGGCGGTTTTCCGGGGATGTCGACCTCGATCATCCGGCGGTCAGGGCGCTGCTGAGGCTGGCGGCGCGGGACAATGTCTTCGTGAAACTGTCCGGGGCCTCCTATGTCTCGCGGCAGGGTGCGCCGGGGTACGGCGACCTCTACCCGCTGGCGCGCGCGCTGGTCGGGGTGTCGGACCGGCTGGTCTGGGGATCGGACTGGCCGCATCCGACCGAAACCGACGAGACCCGGCCCGACGATGCGCGCCTGCTGGATCTGCTGGGCGACTGGGATCTGACCCCGGCGCAGGTGAAGGCGGTTCTCTGCGCGACGCCGGCGCGGCTCTACGGGTTTTCCCCGGTGGACTGACGGTTCCGCCGATGCATCCGCCGCGCCATCCATCGGACCCGTTGAACGTCAGGTATACCAGTGGTATCCTCGATGCGGGACGAGGAGGAACTCAGATGGCCGCGCGCATCACGCTGGATCAGTTGCAGACCTTGATCGCGGTGGCGGAATGCGGCAGCTTTTCCGCCGCCGCGCGGCGGGTGAACCGGGTGCAATCGGCGGTCAGCCAGGCGATCCAGTCGCTGGAGGACGCGCTGCAGGTGCAGTTGTTCGACCGCTCCCAGAAGCTGCCGCGCCTTACCGACGCGGGCACGGCGATCCTGGGCGACGCGCGCCGCATCCTGTCGCGCACCGATTCCCTGCGCGCCCGCGCCCGCAGCATTTCGGAAGAAACCGAACCCGAGGTGCGGCTGGCCATCGAACAGGTCTT
The DNA here is from genome assembly GCF_048261495.1 of Salipiger sp. GTDB lineage: Bacteria > Pseudomonadota > Alphaproteobacteria > Rhodobacterales > Rhodobacteraceae > Salipiger. Next base: position 335,678 of record NZ_JBLXFX010000002.1, on the reverse strand, counting down.
TCCCAACGAGATCCTGATTGCCAGCCTCAAGGACTTCCACACCCGCTACCCGTCGGTTTCCGTCACGCTGATCGGCGACGGGCTCGGTGCGCCGGAACAGTCGCTGGAGGAGGGGATCGCCTCGACCGCGATCTATTCGCCGGTTTCCGACGGCATGGCGGGCATCCAGTTGAGGTTCTTCGGCAACGTGCCGATCACCGTGGTCGCCGCCTCGTCGCACCCGCTGGCCCGCTGTGCCGGGCCGATCACGCAGGAGAGCCTGGACGAGCACGTGCAACTGATCCTGTCGGACCGCTCGAAGCGGGTGAGGGGGGTCATCATGGGCGCGCGCACCTGGAGCTTCGTCGACCAGTTCAGCCGCCTCGATTTCGTGCTGAACGGCTTCGGGTGGAGCCTGATGCCGCGCCATCTCGCCCGCCCGCACATCGACCGGGGCGACCTGGTGGAACTGGACCTCGCGATCTACAGCGGCCGCCACCTGTGGTTTCCGCTCTATGCCGCGCATCGCGCCGACCACCCGCCGGGCCCGGCGGCGCAATGGCTGGTGCAGGACATGGCGCAGCGTTTCGAAAGCTGGTCGGGCGCGCAGATCGACGAATTGGGCGAACCGCTGGGAATCCAGGTGCGGGTGACCGCGGCCTAGGGGGCAGGGGCCGCGCGGAGCGGAAAAAAAATGTATCGGAGCGGCACCAATGACTAGAATACTATTGAAATACCAGTTGCATTGATGTTTGGATCGGACAGGGAAAGACGCGCGGGACGATACGAGGAGAGTGTCGCCCACAGGCGCGGTCCCGCATGGGAGGAGAACAGCACATGATGAGAACGACCCTTTCGCGGCTGGCACTTTGTGCCGGTCTGACGGCGCTTGCGGCCACGGGCGCGCTGGCCGACCCGGTGAAGCTGCGCCTCGGCTCGGCCACGGCGGATGCCGAAACCGATGTCTACAAGATCACCTGGCGCGAGCTGACCAAGGCGCTCGAAGAGCTGGCGCCGGGGGAATTCGACGTCTCGTTCTTTCCGAACCGCCAGCTCGGCGACGAAAAGGAGATGGTGCAGGGGCTGCAGCTCGGCACGCTCGACATGGCGGTGATCACCAATTCCGTCGTCGCCAACGTGGTGCCGGAATTCGTGGTGAACGATCTGCCCTTCCTCTATTCCAGCCAGGAAAAGGCGGCCGCGATCCTCGATGGCCCGCTGGGCGAGGATCTGCTGTCGACGCTCGACGCCAAGGGCATCGTCGGACTGGCCTTCTGCGAGGCGGGCTACCGGCACATGCTGAACAACGTCCGCCCCGTGACCTCGCCCGAGGACGTGGTGGGCGCGAAGTACCGCGTGATGCAGAGCCCGATCTTCATCGGCATGTTCGAAAGCCTCGCGGGCAACCCGGTGCCGATGGCCTGGGGCGACACGATCACCGCCTTCCAGCAGGGCGCCATCGACGGCATCGAGGTGCCGGCCTGGGTGGTGGCGGGGGCCAACCTCGACGAGGTGGCCAAGTACATGTCGCTGACGCGGCACGTCTATTCCGCCTCGCCGCTGATGATCTCCAAGGCCTCGTTCAACCGCCTGTCGGACACGCAGAAGGTCGCGCTCAAGACCGCCGCCAAGACCGCCTGCCAGAACGAACGGGTGCGCAGCGCCCAGCAGGAGACCGAGATCATCGCCACCCTGAAGGAGCGCGGCAGGATCGAGATCAACGACGTGACCGACACCGCCCCCTTCCGCGAGGCGATGACCCCGGTCTATGCCGAGTTCCGCGACAAGATCGGCGGCGAACGGCTTGACGCCTGGCTCAAAGCCGCGAACGAGTGACGGGCGCATCGAAAGGCTGAGCCGGTCATGACCCCCGCATTCCGCATCATCGACCGGGCGAGCTTCTGGCTCGCCCGGCTGTGTTCCCTCGCCGTCGTGCTGATGACCGTCGGCTTCATCCTCGCGCTGCTGCTTCAGGTGGTGTTCCGCTACCTGCTCGACGCCCCGCTGTCCTGGTCCGAGGAACTGGCGACGCTGCTCTTCGTCTGGGCGGCGCTGCTGGCGGCGGCGACGGCGGTGCGCTTCAATCAGAACCTGCGCCTGACCTTTCTCGAGGACCTGCTGCCGGGGCGCCCGGCGCGGATGCTCGGCTGGCTGCGCCACGTGCTCGCGGCGGGCTTCGGCGCCTTTCTGGTGCGCGACGGCTGGCGGCTGGCGGAACTGGTCTGGACCAACACCTCGGCGGCGATCGGCTATCCGATGTGGATGCTCTACCTGTCGGTGCCGGTGACGGGCGGATTGCTGGTGCTGCATTCGGCGGCCTGCCTCGGGGCGGACCTGACCGGCACGCGCCCGGATGCGGAGGCGGCGACATGACCGGCGCGGACTGGATCCTGCTCGTCGGATCGGTGGGGCTGCTGATCCTCGGCGTGCCCTATGCCATCACCATCGGTCTGGTCAGCATCGCGGCGCTCTTCGCCATCGGGGTCGATCCGGTGGTGACGGTGCAGCAGATGGTGGCCGGGCTCAACGTCTACGCGCTGCTGGCGCTGCCCTGTTTCATCATCGCGGGCGATCTCATGCACACCGGCGGGCTGTCGGACCGGCTGGTGAAGCTGGCGATGGTGGTGGCGCGGCGGTTCCGCGGCGGCATCGGCATGGTCGCGGTGCTCTCGGCCACGATGTTCGGCGCCATCTCGGGCTCGGCACCCGCGACCACCGCCGCCATCGGGCGGCAGATGATCCCCGAGATGGAGGCCCGCGGCTACAGCCGCAGCTTCGCCGCCGCGCTGGCGGCCGCCTACGGCCCCATCGGCATCCTCATCCCGCCGTCGATCCCGATGGTGATCTGGGGGGTGATCTCGAACACCTCGGTGCCGCGGATGTTCTTCGCCGGCATCATTCCCGGCCTGCTGATGACCGTGTCGCTGCTGATCGTGTGCAACCTGCATGCCCGCGTGACCCGACTGCCCCGCGTCGAGGAGCGCGCCACCCTTCGCGAGTTCGCCGCCGCCGCCTGGGAGGCGAAATGGGCGCTGCTGGCGCCGGTCATCATCCTCGGCGGCATCTACGGCGGCGTCTTCACCCCGACCGAGGCCGGTGTGGTGGGCATTGCCTACGGCCTGCTGGTCGGGCTGCTGCTGCACGGCGAACTGGACTGGAGGTCGCTCTACGGGATCATCCAGCGGTCGATGGCGACCTCGGCCAACATCGCCTTCGTCATCGCGCTGGCGAGCGTCTTCGGCTGGATCGTCGCCTACGAGCAACTGGCCGAACGGGTGGCAAGCGCGATCACCGGGCTGACCGACAACCGCATCGTGATCCTGCTGCTGATGAACCTGTTCCTGCTGGCGATCGGGATGCTGATGGACACCATCGCCATCATGATCGTCTTTGCCGGCTTCCTGATCCAGCTCGGCCAACAGCTCGGACTGGACCCGGTGCATCTCGGGATCATGCTGATCGTGAACCTCGGCGTCGGTCTGGCGACACCGCCCTTCGGCTACACGCTGTTCACCGCCGTCGCCATCAGCGACGTCCCCTTCGGCAAGGTGGCACGGGCGCTGACCTGGCTCATCCTGGTGGAACTGGGCGTCGTCGCCCTCGTCACCTACCTGCCGCCGCTGTCGCTGTTCCTCCCGGGGCTGTTCATGGACTGACCCCCCGGGACGGGGCGTCGGGTGGGCCGTTTCGGTTGGCCGCTCCCGACGCCCGCGCGGCCGCTCCCGGTGCGCCGCACGACCGCCGAACGCAAGACGGTGCCGCCACCACCCCTCCGGCGGCGACCTGGAACCGGCTTGTCCCGGCAATCCGCCTCGTGCCCCGCATGTTTCCCACGACCACCACCGTTTTCCGCGCCACCATCTGCCGCTGGATGTCACCGTCCCTCGTTCCACATCTTTCGAAGACCACCCCAGTCGCACGCGCATGTTTCAACGGTTCGATAAAGGACTACCCCCAAGCGGCCGCCGGTCGTGTCGCGAATGCTGTGGAAATTCCCAAGCGGCGTTCTCCGGCCATGTGAGGGTGCGTCCGATCATGCGGCGAGGTAAAGCGCGATAGGCTCGATGGGTTGTGAGAGCGTTTCCCAGCCATCGACCTTCCACATCTGGATACGGCCGGAGGTCAGCAAGGCCCGGACCAGCATCGACACGATCTCGGCGCAGGGCTGCACGGTCCGGGTCTTGATTTTGCGTCGGAATTCCTCGTCGAGGCGTTCTATGGCGTTGGTGGTCTTCGCTGACTTCCATTGCCATGGGTCCCGGCGGGTGAAGGTGAAGAGACGCTCGCCAGCTTCTTCGAGGCTGGCGGCCACGGCTCGGCACTTGAGCCGCCATTTCCGCAGGAAAGCCTTGCGGTGTGTTTCGATCTTGGCTGCGGTGCCGGCATAGCTCATGTCCCGGTAGTCCGTCGTCAACTCGTCATGCAGGTGCTGGGGAGCATGGCCGAGCAGGTTTCGGTGTTTATGTGGTAATCCCCCCCGATCTTAGTGGGATGCGGAAGTAGAATTTTCTCGGCAGGGTGAACGAGGAGATTCCGATGAAGAAGACACGATTTACCCAAGCCCAGATCATGCACTGCCCGGCAGGGCATTGCGCAGCAATGTCCCGAGAGGGGTGTGCTGCGTCAATGGAGGGCGGCGTGCCAGCGGCCGAGCTGTGCCGCGAACATGGGAGGAGCAGTGCCACGCTCTACAAGTGGCGGGCCAAATATGGCGGCATGGATGCCAGCCTGATCAGCGAGATGAAGGCGATGGCCGAGGAGAACCGCCGCCTGAAGCGAACGTTCGCCGATGTCAGCATGCAAAACGACCTGCTGAAGGAGGCGCTCGGAAAAAAATGTGACGGCCAGCTCAACGCCGAGAGTTGGCCGTGAAGGCAGTGGCATTTAAGGGCGTCAGCATCGCGCTTGCGTGCAGAGCGTTCGATGTCAGCGAGACGTGCTATCGATACAGCCCCAAGCTGGACGATGAGAACGAGCAGATCGCTTACCTGCTGCTCGGGCTCACGAAGTCGAAGAAGACCTGGGGCTTCGGCCTGTGCTTCCTGTACTTGCGCAATGCCCAGGGGCACGGGTGGAACCACAAGCGCGTGTACCGGGTCTACCGCGAGCTGGAGCTGAACCTGCGGATCAAGCCGCGCAAGCGGCTGAAGCGGGACAAGCCCGAGGCCTTGAAGGTGCCGGAAGGTGTGAACGAGGTCTGGTCCATGGACTTCATGGCAGATCGCCTGGGGGACGGTCGCCAGTTCCGCTTGCTGAACGTCCTGGACGACTTCAACCGTGAAGGCTTGGGCATCGAGATCGACTTCTCGCTGCCCGCCGAACGGGTCGTCCGGGCCCTGAACCAGATCATCGAATGGCGTGGCCACCGAAGACGATCAGGGTGGACAACGGCCCGGAATACATCAGCGGCACCTTCCCTCTCGGGACATCACTGCGTGATGCCCTGCCGGGCAGTGGATGGAAAGGGCCGAACACAAAGGCATCGCCCTGGCCCACATCCAGCCCGGGAAACCGCAGCAAAATGCCTATGTCGAGCGCTACAACCGGACGGTCCGGCACGAATGGCTGGACCTCCATATCTTCGAAACCATCGAACAGGTGCAGCAGATTGCCACCGAGTGGCTCTGGTCCTACAACAACGAATGAGCTACTCCCCATCGGTTAGACAGTTTCTGACGCGATTTAAGCTATTCTCTGCCCTTGCAGGTCGGTTTCGATTTGGTTGAAGTAGACCACGGCGGGCGGCTGTCCGCCATGGGCGGCGTGGGGCCGCTGGTGGTTGTAGAAGGTCATCCATTTCCGGATCGCCGCTTTCGTCTCCGATCCGGTCTCCCAGGCATGCAGGTAAACGCACTCGTATTTCAGGGTGCGCCACAGCCTCTCGATGAAGATATTGTCGAGGAAACGGCCCTTCCCATCCATCGATATGCGCACGCTGGACCGGCGGAGCCGATCCGTCCAGGCAAAGGACGTGAACTGGGATCCCTGATCCGTATTCATTATCTCTGGCGGGCCGAACTTGTGGATGGCCTCGTTCAGCGCCTCGACACAGAAGTCGGCCTCCAGCGTGTTCGAGATCCGCCAGGACAGGACCTTGCGGGTATGCCAGTCCATGATCGCCACGAGGTATAGGAACCCGCGCCGCATGGGCAGGTAGGTGATATCCGAGCACCAGACCTGGTTCGGGCGTTCCACCCGTAGACCTCTGAGCAGGTAGGGATAGGTCTTGTGGCCCTTCGTCGGCCTGCTCGTGTTGGGCTTCTGGTAAATCGGCACTAGCCCCATCAGGCGCATCAGCCGCCGGATGCGCTTCTCGTTCACTAGGTGGCCGTCGTTGCGCAGGTGCCAGGTCATTTGCCGGACACCGAAGAACGGCGTCTCCAAGAACTGCTCGTCGATCCGCCGCATCAGGCCGAGGTTCTGTTCGGTCTCGCCCTTGGGCGTGTAGTAGAAAGACGAACGCGCGATCGACAGCAACTTGCACTGCTGGCCGATCGACAGATCCAGGTGGTCAGGCTCGATCATGCCGCGCCTCACTTCCCGCCCCAGGGCTTCAGCTTTCGTTCCAAAAAAGAGTTGGCCACCGCCAGCTCCCCGATCTTGGCGTGGAGCTCCTTCACCTGCTCCTCGTCAATCTCCGGCTTCTTGCGGCCCCCGCGTTCGAACACACCGGAGGCGCCTTCGAGCAGGGCTCGCTTCCATTGATGGATCATCGTCGGATGCACCCCGAACCGGCTTGCCAGTTCGGCAGCCGTCTCCTCGCCTTTCAGGGCTTCCAGCGCGACCTTCGCCTTGAACTCAGGCGCGTGCTGCTTCCGTTTCGACATCTCTGATCTCCTTCTCGTCGAAGATCAGCAGACTGCAAATCGTAGCTTATGTCAGTGTCCGAATTTCGGGGGGTAGCTCAAGAATCCGGTCAGAGCGCCAGTTGCGCAGAGACAAAGTAGGCGCGTGATGCGATATCGCCCGAGAAGTCTTCGGCATCATAATGCGGCGCCAGAAGCAGATCAATCAGTCCCAGATCGCCGCTTGACTCCTAGAAGGGCGTCCAAGGGAGGACGTCTCCGCCGCTGGCCCTCTCTTCGCGGATCATCGCGTGGCCGGATTCGCGGATTTTGTGGAAGCCGCGACGGGCGAGTTCGGTGATCAGGCTGGTCTTGCCCGCACCGGGGCCGCCCGTCACGACGAAGAAGCGGTCGCTCATGGGGCTTCCGCGAATTTGACCTAGCGAAGCGCTGCGAAACGATCGACACGCGATGTGTATGGATCGAGGCTGCACAAAATTTTCGCAGGGAAAACAGCACCCGTCTGCGCGGCAGAAGTAAATCCTGTGACGAAAAGGCAGAACTATCTGATGCTTTTCAAAAAGGGGAATGGTGGAGCCTAGGGGGATCGAACCCCTGACCTCTTGCATGCCATGCAAGCGCTCTCCCAGCTGAGCTAAGGCCCCATTCTCGGGCGCCGCTTCCGGCGCCGTGCGCGACGATCTACGAAAAGCCGTGGGCGGGTTCAAGCGAAAAAAACACCGCCCTCGGCATTATTCGGGCTCAGTCGTCGTCTTCTCCGGGAACGTCGGTGATCTCGTCGAGCGAGACGTTGTCGTCATCCTCGTCCTCGAGCACATCATCGTCGTCATCCAGATCGACTTCGACATCATCGTCGAGCAGATCGACTTCTTCGGTTTCCTCTTCCTTCCGGGTGCGGCGAGCGCCGTCGGCGGAATCGGCGGCAAGCATCGTGCGCTTGCCGGTGTCGAGCGTCAGGACTTCCCCGGTGTAGGGGCTGACGATCGGGGTCTTGTTCAGGTCGTAGAAGCGCTTGCCCGTGGTCGGGCAGACACGCTTCGTGCCCCATTCTTCTTTGGGCATGGGTGGTTCCCTTTACGCTGTCCGGTCATGTCGACAATCCGCGCCCTCTGCCATAACAGGGGGGTGGTGTCAAAGGCTTTGGCCTATTCCTATTCGAGGCTCAGCATATGGGGCAGATCACCCTTCCGGGCAACCCCCCGATCTTCGTGACCCTGCGCCGCTCCGCGCGGGCGCGCCGGTTGTCCCTGCGTCTGTCGCAACTCGACGGGCGGGTGACGCTGACCCTGCCCAAGCGGCTGCCCGAGCGCGAGGCGATCTGTTTCCTCCAGGAAAAGGAGGACTGGCTGCGCGGACACCTCGAGGCGCGCGGCGACGATGTGACCATGGGCCCCGGCGCGCTGCTGCCGATCGAGGGGGTCCTGCAAGAGATCCGACCTTCTTCGGGGCGCTCTGTCCGGTTGGAGCCGGGCGCGGTGCTGGTGCCGGGCGAGGCGGAGCAGATCCCCGTGCGTCTGCGCGCCTTTCTGCGCACGCTCGCGCGCGAGCGGCTGGCGGCGGCGTCGGACCGTCATTCCGCCACGCTCGGGCGCCCCTACAGCCGCCTCACGCTTCGCGATACGCGGTCGCGCTGGGGGTCCTGTACGATGGACGGCGCGCTCATGTATTCGTGGCGGCTGATCCTGGCGCCGCCGGAGGTGCTGGATTACGTCGCCGCGCACGAGGTCGCCCATCTTGCCGAGATGAACCATTCCGCGGCCTTCTGGAGCGTGGTCGAACGGCTTTACGGCGACTGGCAGACCCCGCGGCGGTGGCTGCGGGAGGAGGGTGCGACGCTGCACCGATACCGTTTCGGAGATTGACGCGCGCGGCGTTCGTGATCACGATCCGCAGCCATGAACACCCCCCTGACACGCCCTTCGGAAACCGTCCTCTCCGCGCATGAACGCGTCTATCGCGGCCTGCGGACGCGCATCATGCTGGGCCAGATCGCCCCCGGCGAATCACTGACCCTGCGCGGCATAGGGCGGGAGTTCGACGTCTCGATGACTCCGGCCCGCGAATCCGTGCAGCGGCTGGTGGCGGAAGGGGCGCTGTCGATGTCCTCGTCCGGGCGGGTGTCGACCCCGGAACTGTCGAACGAGCGGATCGAGGAGCTGGCGGCGCTCAGGGCGCTGATCGAGGTCGAACTGGCCTCGCGCGCCCTGCCGCGGGCGCACATGGCGCTGATCGACCGGCTTCACGCGATCAACGCGACGATTTCCGACGTGGTCGATGAGCGCGACGCGGTGGGCTACATCCGCTCGAACCTCGAATTTCACCGGACGCTCTACCTTCGGGCGCAGGCTCCGGCGATGCTGGCAATGGCGGAAACGGTCTGGCTGCAACTCGGACCGACGATGCGGGCGCTCTACGGACGTCTGCGGCGCACCGAAGCGCCGCAGTACCACCGGCTCATCATCGCCGCGCTGAAGGCGGGGGACGAGCCGGGCCTGCGGCTGGCGGTGCGCTCCGACGTGACGCAGGGTTTGAAGATGCTGACGAGCTGACGGCGGGGCGGGCTCAGGCGGCGAGCCCCCTGGCCCCCATGTTCAGGAACTTGTCCCGGCGCGCCTTGATCAGCGCCTTGGGCTTCATGCCGTCCATTTCCGCCAGAAGCGCCGTGATGGTCTGGTCGACCTCGGTGATGGTCACGGCCCGGTCGCGGTGTGCGCCGCCGAGGGGTTCGGGGATGATCCGGTCGGCCACGCCGAGCTTCAGCAGATCCTGGGCGGTCAGGCGCAGCGCCTCGGCCGCCTCGCGCATCTTCTCCGCATCCTTCCAGAGGATCGATGCGCAGCCTTCGGGCGAGATCACCGAATAGACCGAATGTTCCAGCATCGCCACGCGGTTGGCCGTGGCAAAGGCCACGGCCCCGCCGGAGCCGCCTTCGCCGATGATGACGGTGATGAGGGGCACGCCGATCTGGAGGCATTTCTCGGTCGCGCGGGCGATGGCCTCGGACTGGCCGCGCTCTTCGGCACCCTTGCCGGGATAGGCGCCGGGGGTGTCGACCAGCGTGATGACCGGGAGGTTGAACTTGTCGGCCATCTCCATCAGGCGGATCGCCTTGCGGTAGCCCTCGGGACGGGCCATGCCGAAATTCCGCTCGATCCGCGACTGGGTGTCGTTGCCCTTTTCGTGGCCGATCACCATCACGGGGCGATCCTGGTAGCGCGCCAGGCCGCCCATCACGGCATGATCGTCGGCAAAGCCGCGATCCCCGGCAAGCGGCGTGTACTCGGTGAACAGCGCCTCGATGTAATCCTTGCAATGCGGGCGGTCGGGGTGACGCGCGACCTGGCATTTCCGCCACGGGGTCAGCTTGCGATAGAGATCGCGCAGAAGATCCGCCGCCTTGCGATCGAGCGCGGCGGCTTCCTCTTCGACATGCATGTCTTCGTTCTTGCGCGCCATCGCGCGCAGCTCTTCCGCCTTGCCTTCGATTTCGGCGAGCGGTTTTTCGAAGTCGAGATAATGCGTCATGCCCGGCACCTTGTTGCTGGGCGACTATATGGCGACAGTGGCGGGGGGATGCAACAAAGCAAGCGGCGCCGCGCCGCCTCGCGGTGCCCCGCACGACCGGGGCCGACGCGCCGGGGTCATCGCAGCAGGACCGCCGCGAGCGAGGCGAGCAGCAGCGCCGCCATGGTCCAGTTGAAGGCCCGCAGGCGCACGGGGTTGGTGAGCATCCGCCGCAATCCCTTGCCCATGGCGGTCCAGGCGGTGGTCGAGATCACCGACATCACCACGTAGGTGCCCGCGACCCAGAGCACCGCCGAGAGTTGGCGGTCCGCGGCGTAGAGCGTGATCGCGCCGAGCGCCATCGACCAGGCCTTGGGATTGACCCACTGGAAGGCGGCAGCCTGCAGGAAGGACAGGGGGCGCGCGGCGCTCCTGCCTTCGCCGGGGGCGGCCGCATGGGCGATCTTCCAGGCCAGCCAGAGCATGTAGGCGACCGAGGCGACCTTCAGAATGACCAGCAGCGGCGGCCAAAGGTCGAACACCTGCATCGCCCCGAGCCCGACCAGCAGCACCATCGCCGGAAAGCCGATGCCGATGCCCAGCATGTGCGGCACGCTGGGTCGGATGCCGAAATTCGCGCCCGACGCCATGAGCATCAGGTTGTTGGGGCCGGGCGTGATGACCGTGACCAGCGCGAAGGCGGAGAGAGCGAGGAGGAGATCCGGTGTCATGCCGCAATAATCGCGCATAGCGCATGGCATTTGATTGCAATTTGGCGCGTCATGGCGTTCATCATGCAATTTATGGTGACACGTGACCGATTGGACGACCGGATATTGCAGGAACTGCTTCGCGACGGGCGGATCAGCAATCTTGCCCTTGCCGAAAAGGTGGGGCTGTCGCCCTCGGCCTGTCTGAGGCGGGTGGCCGCGCTCGAACGGGCCGGGGTCATCAAGGGGTATCGTGCCGTCCTCGATCCGCAGAAGACCGGTGTCGGGTTCACCTCCTACGTGACGGTCGGCCTCAATTCCCACACCAAGAGCGCCCAGGAGGCGTTCGAGCGCGCCATGGCGCGGGCGCCCGAGGTGCGGGAATGTCACAACATCACCGGCAACGTGGAATACATGCTGCGGATCGAGGCGGCGGACCTTGCCGCCTACAAGCATTTTCACACCGAGGTGCTGGGCACGCTGCCGCAGGTCAATGCCATCACCTCCTACGTGGTGATGGGCTCGCCCAAGGACGACCGGGCCTGAGCGCGGCTCAGAGCACGTCGAAGAGATAGAGCGTCGTCACCGCTGCGGCGGTCATCACACCGATCCCCAGCCCTGCCAGCAGGCCGTCCCCGGCGATCAGCGCGGTCGCAAAGAGCAGCACGGCACTGCCGAGGATCGAGGACGAGAACGGCACGAGTTCGAGGAACGGCATCACGGCGCCGCAGAACAGGCACAGCACGTAGATCCACTGCCGCATCGGGCTGCGCAAGACGAACCGCCACCGGGTCCGCGTGTGGGTGTCGAGCCAGTCCGTCATGCCGCGCACACGCCGCAAGGCCGCGCGGGCGCGAACGCCGCTGATCGAGCGGCGCATGATGAAGCCGGGCAGGCTGAGGTGCTTGCGTCCGAACAGCACCTGCGCCGATATCACCGCGATCAGCAGCCCGCAGACCGACGAGAACAGCGGTATGCCCGACAGCGGCGACACCACCAGCAGTGCCGGCACGAAGAGCACGGTCACGAGCGAAGATTCACCGAGCGATTTCAGCAATTCTCCGATCGTGACGTCGCCTTCGGGTACGGCATCATTCAGCTTGTCGACGATTTCGCCCACGGGGCGGCGCGCGTTTCCAGCGGCATATTCGGTCATGTCATCCCTGCTCCCGGTCAGCCCCGGCCGAAGGGGGGAACGCGACGGCCTTGTCCGCGGTTCCCGACCTGCACCCGGAACCTGTTGCCGGCCCCGGACACGTCGCCCTGCAGGCCGGCGCCCCCCGTTTAGGGCAGGTCGGGCGCGGGGGGAACACGCAAGGTTCCGCGAAGGATGTTCACATTGGCGGGAACCCGCGCGTGCTGCGGGAGGTTGCGTTGCATTGACCCCCAATGCAGGTATGCCATGAGCCGGACCCCCACAACTTCAGATACGACCCTGCGGATTTCCGCGCTGATCCTCGCCGTTCTCGCGGTTCTGGTCGGGCTGAAACTCGCGCAGGACATCTTTGCCCCGCTGCTCATGGCGGTGGTGACCGGCGTGATCTTTGCCCCGCTCGTCGACAGGGGAGAGCGTCTCGGTCTGCCGCGCCCGGCCGTGGTGCTGATCCTGATGGTCCTGCTGTTCTTCGTCGCCGGGGCCATCGCGTTCATGGCGGAGCCGTATTTCTGGACGGCCGTGGACCAGATTCCGACCGTCAAGTACGAGATCCGCCGCCTGCTGTTCGAATACCGCGACCTGATCCGGGGTCTTGACGAAGTGAACCGCGAGATGGGGCAGGCGCTCGGCAGCGACGGGGGGGATTCGCCGGTGGCGGACATGCCCGGTCTGACCGATGCCCTGCTGCTCGCGCCGATCCTGCTGGCGCAGTTCCTCATCTTTCTCGGCGGCATGTTCTTTTTCATGCTCACGCGCAACGGCATCTACGACTGGATGTCGCGCCATATCGGCTCGCGGGTCGATACCGGCGTCATCAAGGAAAGGTTCTGCGCCGCCGAACACGCGGTTTCGCGGTATTTCGCGATGATCTCGATCATCAATCTGGGGCTGGGGGTCTGTGTCGGCATCGCGCTGACGATCTTCGGCCTGCCCGGCGCGATCGTCTGGGGCATTGCCGCGGCGCTGCTGAACTTCGTGCTCTACCTCGGGCCGGCGGCGATGGCGATTGCCCTGCTGCTGTCGGGGATGCTGAACTATGACGGGCTGCTCAGCTTTGCGCCGCCCGCGATCTACCTGGCGCTCAACATGATCGAGGCGCAGTTCGTGACGCCGGGCCTCGTCGGCAAGCACATCGCCGTCAACCCGTTCCTGATCTTCGTCTCGCTGGTGTTCTGGCTCTGGCTCTGGGGGCCCGCCGGCGGCATTCTCGCGATCCCGATCACGGTCATGCTCATCAAGCTGTTCGACATCTTCGACGAGCGCCCCACCGCCCGGTCCAACGTCCGCGCCGCCTGAGGCGCGCGGGCGGCGCCGCCCGCGCGCTGCCCCCGACACAAAGGCCCAGGACAAAAAAAGGCCCCGCCTGGGGAGAGGCGGGGCACATGAGGGTTCCGGGTCGCTGAGGGAAGTCGGGACAGGGTGCGACCCGGGGCAGGGACAGGACAGGCGTCCTTGAGATGAGAACGTCGCCCCCCGCAAAAGGTTCCTGCGCAAGATCACATTTTTTCGGGGTCGTCGTCGGACGGGATCAGCGTGCCGTCCGCCGAGCCGGGAGCGAGGTTTTCGAGCTCTCCGTTCAATTGCGCGCCGAGCAAGGTCACCAGCGCGCTGAGATAGAACCAAAGCAGCAGCGCGACGACCGCTCCGAGCGATCCGTAGACCTCGTTGAAGCGGTCGAAATTGCGCACGTAGCTGGCAAGGGCAAACGACCCGATGGCCCATCCCAGCATGGCCAGGGTCGCACCGGGCGTGAACCAGCGGATGCGGCGGGCGCGTCGGTTCGGCCCGTAGCGGTAGACCAGAGCGATGGCAAAGAACACCACGCCGAGCACGATCAGCCATTTCAGCGCCTCGACCGCGATCTCGATCTTCACGGGCAAGCCCAGGAATGCGAGCGCGGCGGGAATGATGACCACCGCCGCAAAGGCCACCAGCGCGACCACCACCAGCAGGGCGGTCAGCAGGTAGGCCACGGCGGTGCGGCGGAAGAAATTGCTCCGGTGCGGTTTCTCGTAGACGGCATTCAGGCCCCGTATCAGAGCCGCGACCGACACCCGCGCGGTCCAGATCGCCAGAACGATGGAAAAGATCGACGCCCATTGCAGCGTCGAGCGGTTCGCCCCGACCAGCGCCCCGACCTGCGCCGTCAGCAGGCTGAAGGTCTCTTCCGGCACCATGTCGCGCAGCAGCTCCATCTGGTCCGAGATGACCACCGGATCGGCGAGGTATCCCCAGATCGCCACCACGGCCGTCATCGCCGGGAACAGCGACAGAAACGCGTAGAAGGCCACCCCCGCAGCGATCAACCCGAGGTTGCGTTCGTCCATCCGAAGCCAGGTGCGCCAGATCGCCAGAAGCCAGTTCCGGACGCTGATGCGCGGCGTCTGCATCGGGGCGGTAGCGGTGTCGCTCATGCCGTCTGTTCTCCTGTTCCCGCTGCAGCGGTCCCTTACCCATGTATCGGGACGCGGCCGGGTGTCCATGCCCGACCTTTGGAAATCCGGGCCCCGCAGTCAATGCGAGGGGGCCCCGAAAGGGCGCTCGGGGGAAATGCGGCGGGCATTTGAGACGAATTCGAACCTCAACCCGGATTTAAGGGCGGTCTGCTGAAACACGGGTCCCGCGTGGTCTCCGGTGCGCGCGGTCATGCGTCACACCGGACCCGGAAAGGTTGCCCGCGATGCCCGTTCGTCTTGTGTCCCCGTTGCTGTTTGCCCTTGCGGCGATCTTCGGTGTGTTGCCCGATCCGGTCGTCGCCGCCCAGCCGATCAGCCGGTCCGCCCCTCTGGTGGTGGGCAACGATCCGGGCGGCCGGTTGCGGCCCCGCATCGCGGAGGTCAACCGACTGCGCGCAAACGGCCGACGGGTCGAGATACGGGGCGATTACTGCATGTCGGCCTGCACGATCTACCTCGGGGTGGCGAATGTCTGCGTCTCGCCCCGCACGCAATTCGGCTTTCACGGGCCGAGCTTCCGCGAAGGCGGCAACCGCTATGCCCGGTTCGACCGCTGGTCGCGCATCATGGCGGCCTATTATCCCGCCCCGGTGCGCGGCTGGTTCCTGAGCTACGCGCGCTTTCTGACCAAGCGACATGCCACCGTGTCGGGTCTGGAACTGATCCAGTTGGGGGTGCCCCGCTGCTGAACGGTCCGCCCGTTTCGACCATTTCCCTCCCCGGCCCGAGCGTGTAGATCCTTGTTCCGGAAGGTCACGGGACGGAACCACGAAGGGGGCGGTACATGGCACCGAAATTCGGCACGAGCGGCCTGCGCGGCCTGGTCACGGAACTGACGCCGGAGCTGGTCGCCGACCACATCCGCGCCTTCGTCTCTTCCTGCGATACCGGCACGGCGCTCTGCATCGGGCGGGATCTGCGCCCGTCCTCGCCGCGCATCGCCAAGGATGCCGCCGATGCGGCGCTGGCCGCCGGTGTCCGGGTCATCGACTGCGGCGAAGTGCCGACCCCGGCGCTCGCCCTTGCGGCGCAGACGCTCGGCGCGGGGGCGGTGATGATCACCGGCAGCCACATTCCCGCCGATCGCAACGGGATCAAGTTCTACTCCCGGACCGGAGAGATCACCAAGGCCGACGAAACCGCCATCACCGGTGCGCTCGGGGCCGAACCGGTGCGCGCGCCGCAGGCGCAGCTCGAACAGGACCTCTCGGTCAACGGCGCCTTCGAAAAGCGTTATGTCGCGGCCTGCGGGGCAAACGCGCTCTCGGGCCGGCGCATCGGGCTTTATTCGCATTCCGCCGTCGGGCGCGACGGGCTGGCCCGCATCCTGACCGGGCTCGGCGCGGACGTGATCGAACTCGGCCGCTCGGAGAGCTTCATTCCCGTGGACACCGAGGCCGTCGATCCCGGGACCCGCGCGATGATCGCGGATTGGGTGGCCGAGCACCGGCTCGATGCGCTGGTCTCCACCGACGGGGATTCCGACCGCCCCCTGCTGGCGGACGAGACCGGAACCATCGTGCCGGGCGACATCCTCGGCCAGATCACCGCGCAGGCGCTGGCGGCGGACACCGTGGTGACGCCGATCTCGTCCAACAGCGGCGTGACGCAAAAGGGTTTCGGAGCGGTCGAGCGGACGCGCATCGGCTCCCCCTTCGTGATCGCGGGCATGGAGGCTGCGGGCGGCAACGTCGTGGGATACGAGGCCAACGGCGGCTTTCTCCTCGGGTTCGAGGCCGAGGGTCCGGTGGGCCGGATCGCGCCCCTGGTGACGCGGGACTGCGTGCTGCCGTTGGTCATGACGCTGATCGCGGCGGGCGAGGGAACCTTGTCGGAACGCGTCGCCAAGGAACCGCCGGTGGTCACGGTGGCGGACCGTCTCCAGGAGGTGCCGCAGGACGTCTCCGCCCCCTATGTCGCCTCGCTGGCGGAGGATGCCGACGTGCGGGCGGCCTTTCTGGGTGCGCTCGGCGGCACCGAACGGGCGCTTGATCTGACCGACGGCGTGCGCATGGTGATGACCGACGGGCGCACGGTGCATGTCCGTCCTTCCGGCAATGCCCCCGAATTGCGGCTGTATGTCGAGGCGGGCGATCCCGACGGCGCGGCGGATCTGCTGCGCGACGGCCTCGCGCAGTTGCGAATCGCCCTGAAGCTCTGACCGCAAGGGAACCCCGCTGCGCCGCCGGACGTTGTCCGGCGGACAGATCATTGGGGAGCTTCGGCCATCGTGCCCGACAAGATTGCAATCATTTTGAATGAGAAATCGGGCGATCACCCCGAAGCCGAAGCCCGCCGCGCCGAGATGACGACGCTTTTGGCCAGTCACGGGCTGGATGCGGACCTGCACAGCCCCGAGGCCGGATCGGATTTCGTGGCCTTCGCCCGCGATGTCCTGATGGCCGGCGATTACGACATGCTGGTCGCCGCCGGAGGGGACGGAACCATCGGCGCCGTCGCCTCGGCCTGTCATGACGCGGATGTGCCGATGGGCGTGATCCCGCAGGGCACGTTCAACTATTTCGCGAGGGGCCTCGACATCCCCGAGGAGATGGACGGCGCGATCCGGGTGCTGGCCGAGGGCCGGTTGAGCGATCTCGCGCTGGGCGAGGTCAACGGCCAGGTCTTTCTCAACAATGCCTCGCTCGGGATCTATCCGCTGATCCTCAAGACCCGCGAGGGGGTCTACAGCCGCTGGGGCCGGTCGCGGATCGCGGCCTACTGGTCGGTGATCCTCGCGCTTGTCGGCTTCCGGCGACCGCTGAGGCTGCGCATCACGCTCGACGGACAGCCGAAGCGTCTGCGGACCCCCCTCGCCTTCGTGGCCAACAGCGCCTACCAGTTGGAGGAGTTCAGGCTCGACGGGGCGGAGGAGGTCCGCAAGGGGCGCTTCGCCCTCTTCACCTCGCGCGGGACAAGCCGCATGGCGCTGGTGCGCGACGCGCTCCGGCTCGGCACCGGGCGGGCGCAGAAGGGCGAGGAGTTCGAACTGATGACCGGGCGGGAGATCGTGATCGACACCGGCAAGAAGCGCGCCCTGGTGGCGCGGGATGGCGAAAAGGAACTGATGCACACACCGATCCGGTTCCGGATACGGGAGCGCCCGCTCAGGGTCGTGGTGCCGGTTCCCCAAGAGGACGCATGAAACGCATTGCCCATATTTCCGACCTGCATTTCGGTCGTACGGACGAAGAACTTCTCGAACCGCTCCTGAACGCGGTGAACGCGGCGCGGCCGGACATGGTCGCGGTGACCGGCGATTTCACCCAGCGGGCGCGGCGGCACCAGTACGACGATGCCCGCGCCTTTCTCGACCGGCTGGAAGCGCCCTGGATGGCGGTGCCGGGCAATCACGACATCTCGCTGGAAAACCTCTGGCGGCGGTTCATGCGTCCGTTCCGGCGGTATCGCAGCTACATCTGCGACAATCTATGCCCGGTCCATGCCGAGGACGGGCTGGTGATGGTCGGTCTCAACACGGTGGATCGCTTCCGCTGGCAGCGCGGCAAGGTGCGCTGGTATCAGATGCGCACAGCCTGCCGCACCTTCGGCGAGACCGAGGGCATCAAGGTCGTGCTGGCTCACCACCCGTTCGAGCAGGATGCGGATGTGGAAAAGAGCCTGATGCGCGGCGCCAACAAGGCCATCGAACGGCTGTCGGAATGCGGTGCCCACGTGGTGCTGACGGGCCACCTTCATCGCTGGCGGGCCGAACCGTTCCTGTCCCGCAAGCACGGGCGGCAGGTGTTGCAGGTGCATGTGGGCACGGGGCTGTCGACGCGGTTGCGGGGGCAGCAGAACGATTTCGCCGTTCTCGACCTCGACCCGTCGACGGCGGAGGTCACGCGGATGGTGGCGCGGGACGATGCCTTTGTCGCGGACGGCACCCGGCGGTTCCTGTTCGGTGAGGATGGCTGGCGCGAGGAACCCGCGCCCCGAAGCTGATCCGGGGCGCGGTCCGTTGCCGTCAGATCTGGCGCACGGCACCCTTGGCGGCGCTGGTGGTCAGCGCGGCATAGGCCTTGAGCGCCTTGGAGACCTTGCGCTTGCGCGTCTCGTCCGGCTGCCAGCCCTTCGCGTCCCGCGCGGCCCGGCGTTCGGCCAGGACCGCGTCGTCGACGGCAAGGTGGATGCTGCGGGCGGGGATGTCGATCTCGATCAGATCGCCTTCCTCCACCAGGCCGATGGCGCCGCCTTCGGCCGCTTCGGGCGACACGTGCCCGATCGACAGGCCCGAGGAGCCGCCCGAGAACCGGCCGTCCGTCACCAGCGCGCAGTCCTTCCCGAGGCCTTTCGACTTCAGGTAGGAGGTCGGGTAGAGCATTTCCTGCATGCCGGGGCCGCCGCGCGGACCTTCGTAGCGGATCAGCACGATATCGCCCTTGTGGACCTTGCCGGTGAGGATCGCCGACACCGCGGTGTCCTGGGATTCGAAGATCCGCGCCGGGCCGGTGAAGGTCAGGATCGACTCGTCGACGCCCGCCGTCTTCACGATGCAGCCGTCCTCGGCCAGGTTGCCGTAGAGCACGGCCAGGCCGCCATCCTGCGAGAAGGCGTGTTTCGCCTCGCGGATCACGCCGCCCTGCCGGTCGAGGTCCAGCGTGTCGTAGCGTTTGGACTGGGAAAACGCCGTGGTCGAGCGCACGCCGCCCGGGGCGGCGCGGAAGAACTCGTGCACCGATTCCGAATTGGTGCGCGACACGTCCCAGCGGTCGAGCGCATGGGCCATGGTTTCGGCATGCACGGTGTTGACCGAGGTGTCGAGCAGCCCGGCGCGGTCGAGCTGGCCGAGAATGGCCATGATGCCCCCGGCGCGGTGCACGTCTTCCATGTGCACGTCGTCCTTGGCCGGCGCGACCTTGCACAGAACCGGCACGTTGCGCGACAGCTTGTCGATGGCGGCCATGTCGAAATCGACCTCGCCTTCGACGGCCGCGGCCAGCAGGTGCAGCACGGTGTTGGTCGATCCGCCCATGGCGATGTCGAGCGTCATGGCGTTGCGGAACGCCTCGACCGTCGCGATGGAGCGCGGCAGCACGGTGGCGTCGTCCTGTTCGTAGTAGCGCTTGGCCAGGTCCACGATCAGGTGGCCGGCCTCGACGAACAGCCGCTGACGGTCCGAGTGGGTGGCCAGGGTCGATCCGTTGCCCGGCAGCGAGAGGCCGAGCGCCTCGGTCAGGCAGTTCATCGAGTTCGCGGTGAACATGCCCGAGCAGGAGCCGCAGGTCGGGCAGGCGGCCTCTTCGATCGCCTGCACCTGGGCATCGGTGTACTTGTCATCGGCGGCGGCGACCATCGCGTCGACCAGGTCGAGCGCCTTTTCGGTGCCGTCCCAGTTGACCTTGCCCGCTTCCATCGGACCGCCGGAAACGAACACGACCGGGATGTTGAGGCGCATCGCGGCCATCAGCATCCCCGGGGTGATCTTGTCGCAGTTCGAGATGCAGACCATCGCGTCGGCGCAATGGGCATTGACCATGTATTCCACGGAGTCGGCGATGATCTCGCGCGAGGGCAGGGAATAGAGCATACCGTCGTGGCCCATGGCGATGCCGTCATCCACCGCGATGGTGTTGAACTCCTTGGCGACGCCGCCGGCCTTCTCGACCTCGCGGGCGACCATCTGGCCCAGGTCCTTGAGGTGCACGTGGCCGGGCACGAACTGGGTGAAGCTGTTCACGATGGCGATGATCGGCTTGTTCCAGTCGCCGTCGGTCATGCCGGTCGCGCGCCAGAGGCCGCGGGCCCCGGCCATGTTGCGTCCGTGGGTTGTCGTGCGGGAGCGGTAGGCGGGCATGGTCATCCCCTTCGTTTGCGGTATCACGGGTGTTTACCCCTGCGTCGCCCTCGCGGCAAGGGCGGGCGGACCGGTCTCGCGCGGGCACCGCCGCGCATTGCGGCCCGAAAGCTGTGCGATGCAACCCTGCGGTGTGCCGGTGCCGCGTGGCCCTCGGGTGGGCGAATCGGTCCCGGCGCGGGTCCGGATTGCCGCCGCGGGGGACACAAAGCCGCCTCGATCAGTGGTCTGGTTCCCCCGGGGCACCAGCGGGCCGGGAGGGCCTGGCGCGTGGTATCGGCGGCAAGTGACTGACATGGCATTGGAAATCCTCCGCCGAGGCTTCGGAAACAGACTGTTTCCCGATGCGGGACTAATCAGACAGGGACACAATTCCGCCACATGGTGGCATCCTGTTACCCTACGTCCGTTTTCCTCGCGTCATTTCCAGGAGCTGACATGCCCCCCATTTCCCCCATCCTCCAGCCGAGCGACATGGAGGACATCGACGGCGCCTTCGAGATCGAGGTCGTGGCCCGCTTCGACGATCTGCTGTCCGGCTACTGGCAGCGGGTGATCGACTTCGGCAACGGGCCCGCGACCAACAACATTCTTCTGACCCAGGTCGACAACACCGGGGACATGATGTTCTCGATCTTCGAGGGCGGGACCGCGCACAACGTCGTTGCGCCCGAAGCCATCGTGCAGGGGGAAACCGCGACCTGGACCATCGGCGTCGACGGCTCCGGCCTGATGTGGATCGACAAGGACGGCGTGCGGCTGGCACAGGGGCAGGGGGTCGTGCCGTCGGACACCTCGCGGATTCACGAATTGCTCGGGACATCGAACTGGGCCGAGGATGACCCGCTCGAAGGGGCGGTGCTGGGGATCGACGTCACCAACGCGGGCGATGCCGATGACGGAGGGCGGCTCAACACGCCCGCGGCGATCGCGGGGGCCTTTCAGATCGACGTGACGGCGCAGTTCGACGATCTCGACGGGCGGCAATGGCAGGCGGTGTTTTCGGCCAGCGATGCATCGGGCGACAACAGCATCACCCTGACCCAGGTCGGCGCAAGCGACGATCTGATGTTCGAGATCGTTCAGGACGGCGCCATTCACAGCGTCACCGCCGAAGGCGCCCTGACCGAGGGCGCGCTGGTGCAATGGTCGGTCGGCGTCGACCCGGACGGGCAGATGTGGATCGAGGCGGACGGCACGCGGCTGGCCGAGGGCCCGGGCGTGGTTCCCGCCGACGTGGATCGCGGCGAGATGGTCATCGGCCGTTCCGGCGCGCCGGGCGAGGACCCGCTTGACGGTACGGTGCTCGACCTGACGGTCACGCCGGTCGATGGCGACGGCGCCCCGGTTGACGGTGGCGGCCCCGTGGATGGTGGCGACCCCGTGGACGGTGGCGATCCCGTGGACGGTGGCGATCCTGTGGATGGGGGCGATCCCGTCGACGGGGGCGGGTCCGGTTCGCTCGAGATCGACGGCGCCTTCCGCATCGACATGACGGTGCGTTTCGATGACGTTCAGGGCGGCTACTGGCAGCGGGTCTTCGATTTCGGGAGCGGTCCGGCGACCAACAACATCCTGTTCACCCAGTACGAGAACACCCCGGACGTGATGCTGGAGATCTGGCAGGACGGGATTCCCTACCATGTCTACGCCCCCGAAGCGATCGTGGAGGGCGAAACCGCGCAATGGTCGGTCGGGATCGACCCCGACGGCACCATGTGGATCGACAAGGAGGGCGTCCGCCTGGCCGAGGGCGCGGCGGTCGTTCCCGCCGACGTGGACCGCGAGAACCTTCTGATCGGCGAATCCAACTGGCCGGGGGATTCTCCGCTCATCGGCGAGGTCTCGGGGCTGACGGTCTTTCCGGTGACAGGCGACGGCTCGGGCGACACCGGGGGCGACCCGCCCGTCGACGACGTCCCGCCGGACGAGGGCGAACCGCCGGTGGATGACGGCGGTGGCGATCCGGTGCCCGGAAACGGGGCCGGGGACATGGTGATCGTCGCCCACCAGGACGATGACATC
This sequence comes from Salipiger sp., assembly GCF_048261495.1. Lineage (GTDB taxonomy): Bacteria > Pseudomonadota > Alphaproteobacteria > Rhodobacterales > Rhodobacteraceae > Salipiger. The sequence continues at coordinate 313,245 of NZ_JBLXFX010000002.1, read as the reverse complement.
CTGTTCATGAACCCCACGATCCTCGAAGCCATCGAGGGCGACAGCCCCCTCACCACCGTTTACATCACCGCGGGGGATTTCGGGCTGGGCCAGGAATACTGGGGCGAACGCGAGGCCGGGGAAAAGGACGCCTATGCCCACATGGCCGGGGCGAACGACTGGGTGGACGAGACGGTGAGGCTGTCCGTGAACGGCACCGACTACGACGTGGCCAGTTCCTATCTGGCCAGCCAGCCCGACATCCGGCTCTATTTCCTGCGGTTGCCGGACGGCTTTTCCGGCACCGGATCGGCGCGTTACGATTATGACAGCCTCGAAAAGCTCTGGGACGGCAGCATCGCGGATGCGACCACGGTCGACGGCACCGCGACCTATACCAGCGCGGATCTGGCCGGGATGCTGACCGCGCTGATGGAGATGCATGCGCCGGACCAGATCCACATCCAGGACCATACCAGCGTGCATTCCGACCTCGAACATTCCGACCATTTCCACGCCTCGGAATACGCGGCCCTCGCCGCCGAGGACTACGCGGGCGAGCTGACCGTGACGAGCTACCACGGCTATGCCACCTGGGGTTTCGAGGAAAACGTGGAGGGTGCGGTCTACGACACCGTGCGCGAGACCTTCATGCAATACGCCCAGCACGACGCGCAGGTCTGGGAAAGCGACGGCACGCTGATCGACGCCTACGAGGAGTGGCTGATGCGGGAATACGTGGCCGACGAATACACGCTCGGCGGCGACGGCGTCACCATCGCTTCGGCCAAGGTGATGAACGACATCCTGATTCAGGAGCTCGACGAGGCGGCCGAGGAGGACGAGGATATGGCGGAGCTCGTCATCTGAGGCAAGGCGCCGGCCGGGGCGGTCCCGGCCGGGCGCGGGGGCTCAGTTCGCGGCAATCATCTCGGACTGGCGGACGATGACCTCGGCCTGTTTGATCGAGGCGATGTCGACCAGGCGGCCCTTGTAGACCGTGGCGCCTTCGCCCTTGGCCTTGGCGGCATCCATCGCGGCGAGGATCTCGCGCGCTTCGGCGACAGCGGCTTCGGAGGGGGTGAAGACCTCGTTGGCGAGGGCCACCTGCTTGGGGTGGATCGCCCATTTGCCGACCATGCCCAGCGTGGCCGAGCGCAGCGCCTGCGCGCGGAAGCCGTCGTCATCCGAGAAATCGCCGAAGGGTCCGTCCACGGGCAGCACGCCGTGGGTGCGGCAGGCGGCGACGATGGCGGTCTGCGCCCAGTGCCAGGGATCGGACCAGAACTTCTGCCCCTCGCGGATCATGTAGTAGTTTTCCTGCGTCCCGCCGATGCCGGTGGTCGCCATGCCCATCGAGGCCGCGAAGTCGGCGGCGCCGAGGCTCATCGCCTCCAGGCGGGGCGAGGCGGCGGCGATTTCCTCGACATGGGCGATGCCGGCGGCGGATTCGATGATGACCTCGAACTTGATCGGCTTCGTGCGGCCCTTGGCGCGCTCGACCGCCGTTACCAGTGCGTCGACGGCATAGAGGTCGGCGGCGCAACCCACCTTGGGGATCATGATCTGGTCGAGCCGGTCCGAGGATTTCTCGAGCAGATCCACCACGTCGCGATACCACCACGGCGTGTCGAGCCCGTTGATCCGCACGGACAGGGTCTTCTTGCCCCAGTCGATGTCGCCGATGGCCTGGATGATGTTGTCGCGCGCGCTGTCCTTGTCGGTGGGGGCCACCGAATCCTCGAGGTCGAGGTTGATGACATCCGCCGCGCTTCCGGCCATCTTCTCGAAGATCGCGGGACGCGATCCCGGGCCGAAAAGCTGGCAGCGGTTGGGGCGGGCGGCCGGGGCAGGCTGGATGCGGAAGCTCATGAATCACCTCGGATGAGTAAGGATATTTCGTTCGGATCGGCTGCAGGGTTATTAAATTACCAAATGCTGCGCAAGCGAAATCCGCCGCAGCGCAGCGCGACGATGGTGCACGATTCTTCGGCGAAGCGACAGGAATGCATTTGAAATGTGCGCGGGCGGGCCCAGTTAGGCGGTAAAAGGTAAGGAATTGCGCCCTGTCCGGGGCATGATCCGCCAAATTCAACGAAGGGAGCCACCCATGATCGAGACGCCATATCTTCTGTTCCTCGGCGACGCGCCGGACCCGCTGGCCGCAAAGGTGGCGCAGGGGATCAAGGACTGGCGCCCCGAGAATTGCGTCGGGCAGTTGCGTCTCGACGGCTGCAAGGCCGACCTGGGTCTTGCGGACATGACCCTCGCCGAGGCGAAGGCCGCCGGGGCGAAGACCCTGGTCATCGGCGTGGCGAACCGGGGCGGCGTGATCTCGCAGGCCTGGAAGAAGGTGCTGATCGAGGCGCTGGAAGAGGGGTTCGACCTCGCCTCCGGCCTGCACAACCTGCTGCGCGAGGAAGAGGACCTTGCCGCCGTCGCCAAGGCGACCGGGCGGACGCTGCACGACGTGCGCATCCCGTCGGTCAAATACCCCATCGCGAACGGCGAGCCGCGCAGGGGCAAGCGGTTGCTGGCGGTGGGCACCGATTGTTCGGTCGGCAAGATGTACACCGCGCTGGCGCTGGATACGGCGATGCGCGAGGCGGGGATGAAGTCGACCTTCCGCGCCACCGGCCAGACCGGCATCCTCATCACCGGCGACGGCGTGCCGCTGGACGCGGTGATCGCGGATTTCATGGCGGGGTCGATCGAATATCTGACCCCCGACAATGACGAGGATCACTGGGACATCATCGAGGGGCAGGGCAGCCTGTTCCACGTCTCCTATTCCGGAGTGACCATGGCGCTGGTGCACGGCGGCCAGCCCGATGCGCTGATCCTGTGTCACGAGCCGACCCGCACCCACATGCGCGGACTGCCGGGGTATCGGCTTCCGACGCTCGAAGCCGTGCGCGACATGGCTCTGACGCTGGCGCAGGTGGCCAACCCGGACTGCAAGGTGATCGGCGTGTCGATCAACACCCAGCACATGGCCGAGGACGAGGCCCGCGCCTATTGCGCCGAGGTCGAGGCGCGGCTGGGCCTTCCGACGGTGGACCCGTTCCGCCACGGCGCACAGCGCCTGGCCGAAGCCGTCGCGGCCTGCTGAGCCGGACGCTCCGAACGCAACCATCGCGCGGCGGCGGCGGGGATGTCGCCGCCTCCATGCGAATTCCGAACAACGATAGGGGGATGGGCTCTTGGTCATCGAAGTGAGACGGGATGTCTTCCGGCTGGCGCAGGTCTTTACCATTTCGCGCGGCAGCCGGACCGAAGCGCAGGTCCTGACCGTGACGGTGACGCGGGGCGGGCTGACCGGCCGGGGCGAATGCGTGCCCTACGCCCGCTACGGCGAGACGCTGGACAGCGTGGAGGCCGAGATCGCCTCGCTGCCGCAGGACGTGACGCGTGCGGCGTTGCAGGGGCTGCTGCCCGCCGGTGCCGCGCGCAACGCGGTCGACTGCGCGCTTTGGGATCTCGAGGCGAAGGCGGCGGGCAGGCGGGTCTGGGACCTGGCCGGGCTGCCCGCGCCGGGGCCGGAGATCACCGCCTACACCCTGTCGCTGGCCACGCCCGAGACGATGATGGCGCAGGCGGCGAAGAATGCCTTCCGGCCGTTGCTGAAGGTCAAGCTCGGCACGCCCGACGACATGCCCCGGCTCGAAGCCGTGCGGGCGGGGGCGCCCGCCTCCACCATCATCGTCGATGCCAACGAGGGCTGGACACCCGAGGTCTACGCCGATCTCGCGCCCCATCTGAAGCGGCTCGGCGTGGCGATGGTGGAGCAGCCCCTCCCCGCCGGCGAGGACGAGGCCCTGCTCGACATGGCGCGCCCGGTTCCGGTCTGTGCCGACGAAAGCTGCCATGACCGCACCAGTCTGCCCGGGCTGGCGGGCAAGTACGACATCGCGAACATCAAGCTCGACAAGACCGGCGGTCTGACCGAGGCGCTGCTGCTGCGCGACGCGGCGCTGGCGGCAGGCTACGGCATCTTCGTCGGCTGCATGGTCGGCTCTTCGCTGGCGATGGCCCCGGCGGTGCTTCTGGCGCAGGGCGCGGCCTTTACCGATCTTGACGGGCCGCTGCTTCTGGCCGAAGACCGCGAAGAGCCGCTGCTCTTCGACGCCCAGGGGGTGCATCCGCCCTCTGCCGCGCTCTGGGGCTGAAACGCGACCCGATGACCCGGCCCGTCCCTCGGGCCGACCGACCCGAATGGAGTGACCTGAGCATGACCCGCACCGTCTACGTCAACGGCGAGTACCTTCCCGAAACCGAAGCGAAGGTCTCGATCTTCGACCGCGCCTTCCTGATGGCGGACGGCGTCTACGAGGTGACCAGCGTCCTCGGCGGCAAGCTCATCGACTTCGACGGACATGCGAAGCGCCTGAAGCGGTCGCTTTCCGAGCTCGACATCCGCGAGCCGCTGACCACCGAAGACCTGCTGGCGATCCATCGCGAGCTGGTCGCCAGGAACGGGATCGAGGACGGGCTGGTCTATCTCCAGATCACCCGCGGTTCGCCCGGCGACCGGGATTTCGCCTTTCCGGACCCCGAGACCTGCGCGCCGACCGTCGTGCTGTTCACCCAGAACAAGCCCGGCCTTGCCGACAGCCCGTCGGCCCGGACCGGCATCAAGGTGATCTCGATCGAGGACATCCGCTGGGGCCGCCGCGACATCAAGACGGTGCAGCTTCTCTATCCGTCGATGGGCAAGATGATGGCCAAGAAGGCCGGATGCGACGATGCCTGGATGGTCGAGGACGGCGCGGTGACCGAGGGCACCTCGAACAACGCCTACATCGTCAAGGGCGGCAAGATCATCACCCGGAACCTGTCCTCGGACATCCTGCACGGCATCACCCGCGCCGCCGTGCTGCGCTTTGCCCGCGAGGCGCAGATGGAGGTCGAGGAACGCCCCTTCACCATCGACGAGGCCAAGGCGGCGGACGAGGCCTTCGTGACCTCCGCATCGGCCTTCGTCACGCCCGTGGTCGAGATCGACGGCAGCGCCATCGGCACCGGCACGCCGGGGCGCGTCGCACAGCGGCTGCGCGAGATCTATCTTGACGAAAGCCGCAAGGCCGGGGTCTGACGACCGCCTTCCCCGCCTCCGCCACGACCGGAGTCGGGGCCGGGAACGGGGCCGCCCCTAGGCCCTGCCCCCGGCGAGCCGCGCAGCCGCGTGGCGTCCGGCCCAGAGGCCGGTCGCGAGGCAGGCGGTGAGCAGGTAGCCGCCCGTCGGGGCCTCCCAATCCAGCATCTCGCCCGCGCAGAAGGTTCCCGGCCGCGCGGTCAGCATGAGCCCTTCGTCCAGTTCGGAAAACGGCACGCCGCCGGCGGTCGAGATCGCCTCGTCCATCGGACGCGGGCCATGCGACGGGATCGGCAGGGCCTTGAGCAGGGCGGCCAGCGCGGCGGGATCGTCGGGCAGCGGGCGCACGACTTCGGTCAGCAACGCGCGCTTGGCCGGGGCGAGGTTGAGCACCCGGCGCAGGTGATTGGCGAGGCTCAGCTTGCCGCGCGGCGCGGCGAGCCGGTCTGCGAGGGTCTCCGGGTCGAGATCCGGGGCGAGGTCGACGGTCAGCGCGGCGCCGTCGCGCAGGGCGGGCGTCAGCGGATAGAGCCCGCCGCCTTCCAGTCCGCGCGCCGAAATCACCGCTTCCCCGCGCGATGTCAGGCCGCCCGCGCGAAAGGCAACGCCCTTGAGCGGGGCGCCGAAATGGGTGCGCATGTGCGCGCTCCAGGGAACGGACAGCGCGGCGTTGGAGGGCCTGAACGGCGTCACGGCGACCCCGGCCCCGCGCAACGGTGCCGCCCAGCTTCCGGTGGAGCCGAGCCGCGACCAGCTTGCCCCGCCGAGTGCCAGGACGGTGACGGCGGCGGACACCGCCTGCGGCCCTTCCGGCGTGTCGAAGCTGCAGGCCGACCCTTCCCATCCGGTCCAGCGCCAGCGCGTCCGCCGCTCGAGTCCCATGCCGTCGAGCCGGGCAAGCCAGGCCCGCAACAGCGGGGAGGCCTTCATGACCGTGGGAAACACCCGGCCGGTCGAGCCGGTGAAGGTGGTCTGGCCCAGCCCTTCGGCCCAGGTCTGCACCGCGTCGGGCGTGAAGCCGGACAGGATCGGGCGCAGCTCGGCAGAGGCGGGCCCGTAGGCGGCCAGGAACGGTCCGAAGGGTTGCGCGCGGGTCAGGTTCAGCCCGGATTTGCCGGCCATCAGGAACTTGCGCCCGAGGGTCGGCATGGATTCGGCAAGCAGGACGCGATGCCCGGCGGACAGCAGCGCATCCGCGGCCATCAGCCCGGCGGGGCCGCCTCCGATGACCAGTGCCTGCGTCATGCGCTCTCCCGCCTTTGCCAGCCGCCGCCACCGCGGCATTCAGGGCCGGACTCTTGCCCCGTGGGGATGCGCGGCACAAGGGGGGCGGTCATTCCACCGGCGCGCCGAACAGGGTGATGGCCAGTCCGAGGGTAGTGAGCGCGGCAAACCAGGCCGCCTTGCCCATCAAGCCCCGCCGATGCGCGCCCGCCGCCGCGATGGCGCATTGGATCGCGTAGTAGAGCGCGAAGGCGCGCGAGGCCCAGGAGATGATCTCGAACACGTCGAGCGTCCATGTAAGCGCCAGCCCGGTGCCTACGAGAAACGCATAGGCCATGCGGACCGGAACCCTGCCGCGCGTCAGCTCTTCGATCAGCCCTCCGGCACCGCCGGTGTCGGCCACCGCCGCGCTGAACTGGGCTGCCAGCGCCGCCGCGGTCAGCAGCAGCGGCAGGATCGGGGCGACCAGCCCCATCAGGTCGATGATCGCCGTTTCGCTCAGTGCGACCGTTCCGGGCGCGAAGACATAGGCGACTAGCGCGATATAGGCCATGTAGATCGCCGTCGAGAGACCCTGCGCCAGTCGCATCGACCGGATGCGGGTCGCGGCATCGTAGCTGTTGCCGAGGTAGCGCGAGGTTTCGAACCCTTGCACGGTGACGATCAGCCCGAAGGCAAGCGTCACGGCACCCGCGCCCGAAATCGTCACGGGATTGCGCAGCAACGCCCCTGCGGCGGCCCTGTCGACGAAATACCACGCCAGCCCGGCGAGAAGCCCGGCGATGATGGCAAGCTTCAGCCCGACCGAGACCTGTTCCATCCGTTCGAGCGCGGAAAAGCCGCGCAACCAGCCGACCGCGAGGATGGTCAGCAGCATGGCGGATGTCAGAAGCCGGGCGCCGGTTTCTCCGTGCCAGGGGGTCAGACGCATGCCGAAGGCGCCGAACAGGTTGAGATAGTAGCAGACCGAGATCACGTAGGCGAAGGACAGCGCCCAGGACGCCACCGTTTCCAGCCGGGTTTCGGCGTCGCCGCGCGTGCCTTCGGCCCGGCAGGCGATGTTGAACCGGATCGCGGCGCCGAAGCTCCAGGCCGCAAGGCAGAGCAGCGCCATCACCAGGGGCGCCAGCGCGCCGTAATTGGCTGCGAGGATCGGCCCGAGGACAAGGAACCCGCTGCCGATGATCGAGGCCAGCGGCGTGACCGTGGCGCGCCATGACGGCGCCCGCGACAGGCGGGGCCAGAGCAGCAGCGCGCCGGTGGCGAGCACGCTTGTCAGGATCAGGGCGTTCAGCATTGCCCGAGGCTTAGGACCATTCCGGGGGCGGCGAAAGGGGGAGGATACCGGCGCCGCCCCGGACGTGCCGCCGGGCGCTTGCACCCCGAGCCCGCCGCTCCTAGGGTCCGGGACGACAAGGAGGGCGCTCATGCACGAATTTCCGGTTCAGGTGTATTACGAGGACACCGACATGGCGGGGATCGTCTATCACGCCAATTATCTCAAGTTCATCGAACGGGCCCGGTCGGACTGGGTCCGCAGCCTGGGCATCGACCAGAACGTCCTGCGCGAACGCGAAGGCATCGTCTTTGTCGTCCGCCGGATCGAGGCGGATTACCTCGCCTCCGCCCATTTCGAGGAACAGCTCTTGGTCCGAACCTCGGTCAAGTCGGTGAGCGGCGTGCGCCTGATGCTGCATCAGGAGGTGGTGCGCGACGGCAAGCCGATCTTTGCCGCCGACGTGACCGTCGTCACGATCACCACCGAAGGCCACCCCGCCCGCCTTCCGGACCAGATCCGGCGCAGGGTGCACTGACTTTCGCGGCTGAAGGGCTCTTCTCGTGAGGCCGTCCATGCCGTGGCGAGGCGGGCGGCCCCCGCGCTCCGTCGCCGGCCCGACCTTTTCGGGCCGCAGTCGGGACGGGACCGGGTCATCGGCCTGCTCGGTCGCAGGCAGCACCCACCCGGCCGCTGACCGCGCGGGTCCTGCCTGAGCGCTTCCCGCAGTTCGCGCGGGGCCGGGCGGAGCTACAGGCCGAACCGGCGGTCGTAGTCCTCGCGCAGCGCCAGCCAGCGATCCCAGAAGGGCGATGGCTCCGTCCCGGAGACGCGCGCCACGAGCATGTCGAGATGCGCGTGCCAGCCCGCGCCGACCATGACCCGCCCCTGCGCGCTGGTCAGATCGTCGTGGGTCAGCGTCAGCAGGACGCGGTCGCCCTTGGCGGCAAGCTCGATCAGTACCGTGCCGTCGCCCCACCAGGTAAAGCCCAGCCGATGCGGCGGCTCGTATACGGTGATGCGGCTGTCGAGGCTGTGCTCCTTGCCGAACTCCTCGGGGCGCTCGCCCGGGGGCGTGGTCAGTTCGTCATTGCGCCAGGTGAGCGTCACCGTCGAGCCGACCTCGGGCGTCATCACGCCCCCCGGCCAGCCACTTCCGGCGCAGCTCGCTATCGGTGAGATGGTCCCACACCCGCTCGATGGGGCCGGGAAGAAAGCGCTGGATGGTCAGGGTGCCGGGTTCGGCCAGGGTGCCGTAGTCGTCGGGAAGGTCGTGCATCGTCATTCCTTGTTTCCTTTGTCCGGGGTGGGGGTCGCGGCCTCCTCGCGCAGCAGCCGTTCGAGAATGTCGAGGCGGCCGGTCCAGAAGCGTTCGTAGAAGCCCAGCCAGGAGTGGGCTTCGGCGAGAGGGGCGGCATTCAGCCGGCACCAGTGGGTGCGCCAGCGGACCTCCCGGGTGAGGAGGCCCGCCTTCTCCAGCACCTTGACGTGCTTGGAGGCGGCGGGAAGCGACATGGCGAACGGTTCGGCGAGCTGGCTCACCGTGCGCTCGCCTTCGGCAAGCTGGTGAAGCATCGCGCGTCGCGTCGCGTCGCTGAGGGCGTGGAAGATGATGTTCATCTCGGGTGATTCTCGTTCAACCATATCGTTAAGTTACGCGCGGCGCGGCTATCGGTAAACCAAAAAGTTAACCGATAGCCGGCAAAGCCTAGGCGGAAGCCCGCGTGTTACAGGGATCGTTTCCCGGATGACGCCAATGTGTTGGCCTTTCCCCTGCAAATCGGCTAGACAGAAGGGTAATGAGCCTCGGACAAATCAGGGGCCGACGAGAAAGAGCAGGCTAATGGAAACGGAAACTCTCGCCATCGCGCAGGGGATCGACTTCTCCATGTGGGGGTTGTTCGCGCGCGCGACGCTCACCGTGAAGCTGGTCATGGTCCTCCTCCTGATCGCTTCGATCTGGAGCTGGGCGATCATCCTGGAAAAACTGGTGTCCTACCGCAAGGCGCGGCGCGAGGCGGCGGTGTTCGACCGCGCCTTCTGGTCCGGCGAGCCGCTGGACGAACTCTTCGACCAGATCGGAATCGACCCGAAGGGCCGCGCGCAGCGTGTCTTCGTGGCGGGCATGACGGAATGGCGGCGCTCGCATCGCGATGACGGCGGGTTGATCGCCGGGGCCCATGCCCGGATCGACCGGTCGATGGACGTGGCGATCCAGAAGGAGGCCGAAGAGCTGCAGCGCGGGCTTCCTGTCCTCGCCACAGTGGGCTCGACCGCGCCCTTCGTCGGTCTGTTCGGCACGGTCTGGGGGATCATGCACGCCTTCATCGAGATCGCGCAGCAGCAGGATACCTCGCTCGTCGTGGTCGCGCCCGGCATCGCCGAGGCGCTGTTCGCAACGGCGCTGGGCCTCATGGCCGCGATTCCGGCGGTGATCTTCTACAACAAGCTTTCGGCCGATGCCGACCGGGTGATCGCGGGATACGAGGCCTTTGCCGACGAATTCTCGACCATCCTTTCCCGCCAGCTGGATTCCTGAGGCATGGGCGGGGGTGTGATGAAATCGGGCGGAGGCGGCGGTGGCCGCAGACGCCGCAGGGGTGGAACCCACAGCCAGCCGATGGCGGAAATCAACATCACGCCGATGGTCGACGTGATGCTGGTGCTGCTCATCATCTTCATGGTGGCGGCGCCGCTTCTGACCGTCGGCGTGCCGGTGGAACTGCCCAAGACCGCCGCGTCCTCGCTGCCCAACGAGGCAGAAGAGCCGCTGACCGTCACCATCACCGCCGAAGGCACCGTGATGATCATGACGACGGAGGTCCCGCGCGAAGATTTCGTAAACCGTCTCAAGGCGATCGCGGCGGAGCGGGCCGATGACCGGGTATTCCTGCGGGCCGACGGCTCCGTCCCCTACGAGACCGTCGCGCAGGTCATGGGCGCGCTGAACCGGGGTGGATTCTCCTCGGTCGGGCTCGTGACCGATACCGGAGGCCCGGCGTTCGACAGCACGGGCGGCAACTGAGGCAGCGGTGCGGAAAAGTTTCTACATATCGGCAGGGGCGCATGCCCTTCTGATCCTGTGGTTTCTCCTCGGGAACGTGTTCCGTGCGGACCCGCCCAAGTTCGAGGTGGCCGAGGTGTCGGTCATTTCGGAGGAACAGTTCGCCGCGATGACGCAGGCGGCGGCGGGTGCCTCCGCCGCGTCCGAAACGGAGACGCCCCCGGCTCCGGAACCCGTGGCGGACCCGGTGCCCGAACCCGCGCCCGCGCCCGCGCCGGAACCCGAACCCGCCCCCGAGCCCGAGCCCGCACCGGAACCCGCGCCGCAGCCGGAACCGGACCCCCAGCCCGCGCCCGAGCCACCCGCGCCCGCGCCGCAGCCCGCGCCCGAGGTGCCGCCGCAGCCCGTTGCCCCGCCGCAGCCCGTCGCGCCGCCGCAGGCCGTCACGCCCGACGCGCCGCCGGTGCCGGAGGCCGTGCCCGCTCCGCCGATCCGCGCGCCGGAAACCGCGCCGCGTCCGATTCCCCGCCCCGCGCCGCGCGTGGCACCCGAACCCGTGGCGCCGCCCGAACCCGACACGACGGTCGCGGACGAGGTCCGGCAGGCCGCGACTCCGGATGCGCAGACGCCGGATGTGGTCGAGGAAGAGCAGGAGGCGACCGCCCCGGAGGAAACCGCGACCGAGATCGTGACCGAGGCCGAAAAGCCCGCAGCCGCGGCTCCCGCGGCTTCGATGCGGCCCAAGACGCGCCCGCGCGACATCGCCGCGGCGCAGCCTCAGACCCCCGCGCAACCGGCGCAGCCGGCCAAACCGGCGACGGAACCGGCCAAGCCCGCGACGACGCCCGCCAAACCCGCGACCCAGCCGGACAAGCCGGCCACGGCGCAGCGCCCCGCCGCGTCTGCCGAAACCGGCGTGAAGGATGCGATCGCCGAGGCCCTTGCCGGGGCCGGTGCCGGGGCCGCGCAGGATGCGCCCTCCGGTCCGCCCCTGACCCGGGGCGAGCGCGAGTCGCTGCGCCTCGCGGTGCAGAAATGCTGGGTTGTCGACGTGGGCAGCCAGGCCGCGAACGTGACCGTGACCGTCTCCATGGACATGGACCAGTCCGGCACGGTCGTCGCCTCCAGCATGAAGATGATCGGGTCGAGCGGCGGCTCCGGCGCGGCCGCCGAGACCGCCTTCCAGGCCGCGCGTCGCGCGATCCTGCGCTGCCAGGGCGGGGGCTACGACCTTCCGGCCGAGAAATACGGCCAGTGGAAGCGCATCGAGATGACCTTCAACCCCGAAGAGATGAGGCTGCGGTGATGCACACGGCAGGGAATTGCTCATCCCGGGTCATGCGACCCTTTGTCCAGCGTGGCGCCGAACGCTATGATATGGGCAAAGAAACAACGAGTGCAGGCCGTTCCGGCAAGGAGAGCAGCATGAAACGACACTTCCTGGCCATGCTTGTGGCACTGGCGGCGCTTTGCGCCGGGCCGGTCGCCGCCCAGGACGGGCCGCTTCGCATCGAGATCACCGAGGGCGTGGTGGAACCGCTGCCCTATGCGGTGCCCGATTTCGTGGCCGAAACCGGCGACGCGGCGAAATATGCGACCGATATCGCCCGCGTGGTGGCCGAGGATCTGACCGGCACGGGCCTGTTCCGCGAGATCCCGAAGGATGCCCACATCAGCCGGATCACCTCGTTCCAGAGCCCGGTGCAGTTCGCCGACTGGAAGGCGATCAACGCGCAGGCGCTGGTCACCGGGGCGGTTTCGGTCGAAGGCGGGCGGGTCGTGGTGAAATTCCGGGTCTGGGATGTCTTCGCGGGAACCGAGCTGGGGCAGGGCATGCAGTTCGCTGCCGTTCCGGACGGCTGGCGCCGCCTCGCGCACAAGGTGGCCGACCAGGTCTATGCCCGCATCACGGGCGAGGGCGGCTATTTCGACAGCCGCGTGGTCTATGTCTCGGAAACCGGTCCCAAGGACGACCGCAAGAAACGTCTCGCGATCATGGATTATGACGGCGCGAACGTGCAGTTCCTGACCGATTCCGCCTCCATCGTGCTGGCGCCGCGTTTCTCGCCGGATGGCGGGCGCGTGCTCTATACCAGCTACCAGTCCGGCTTTCCCCGGATCCACGTTCTCGACGTCGGTTCGGTCCAGAGTCGCATCCTGCAATCGGGTGACGGCGTGATGAGCTTTGCGCCGCGGTTTTCGCCCGACGGCTCCAGGGTGCTGTATTCGCTGACGCAGGAAGGCTCGAACACCGACATCTTCGAGATGGACATCGCCTCGGGCGCGACGCGCCGGCTGACTTCCTCGCCTTCGATCGAGACCGCGCCGAGCTTTTCGCCGGACGGCAGCCGCATCGTGTTCGAGAGCGACCGCTCCGGCACGCAGCAGCTCTACATCATGTCCGCGAACGGCGGAGAGCCGACCCGTATCAGCTTCGGGCAGGGGCGCTACGGCACGCCGGTCTGGTCGCCGCGCGGGGATCTCATCGCCTTCACCAAGCAGAACGCGGGCCGGTTCCACATCGGGGTGATGCGCACCGACGGCTCGGAAGAGCGGCTGCTGACCGCCTCCTTCCTCGACGAGGGTCCGACCTGGGCGCCGAACGGCCGGGTGCTGATGTTCGCCCGCGAGACGCAGGGCGCGCAGGGGGCCTCGGCGCTCTATTCGGTGGATATCTCGGGGCGCAATCTCAAGCGGGTGCGCACCCCGGACGGCGGTTCCGACCCGGGCTGGGGCCCGCTGCAATGACCCCTGTCACCGGGCGCGCGAATTTTCGACGAAGGTTCGCAGACCCCGAGGGCACATTTTCAAGACCCGCAGGCTGTGTTAGCCTGCGGGCAATCAACGAGCAGGACAGTCACATGACACAGCTTCCCAAGGCCCTGATGCTTATCGCCGCGCTGGGCCTCGCGGCATGCACCAACGGCAATCGGTTCAACGACGACAACATGGCCGGAGCCGGCACCGGCGCGGGCATGGGTGGCGTTTCCGGCGGGATCATCCCCGGCTCCGCCAACGATCCGGCCTCGCCCGCCTATTTCAGCCAGACCGTCGGAGACCGCGTGCTCTTCGCCGTCGACCAGTCGACCCTCTCCCCCGAGGCCCGCGCCACGCTGGACGGGCAGGCGCAGTGGCTGACCACGAATTCCGACTATCTCGCCGTGATCGAAGGCCATGCCGACGAACAGGGCACCCGCGAATACAACCTCGCCCTCGGCGCGCGCCGGGCCAACGCGGTGATGGAATACCTGATCTCGCGCGGCATCCCCTCCAGTCGGCTGAAGTTCATCAGTTACGGCAAGGAACGCCCGATCGAGATCTGCTCGGACGAATCCTGCTATGCCAAGAACCGCCGCGCGGTGACGGTCATCTCCATGGGCATGACGAGCTGAGGCGCGCCGGGATGCGGTTCCAGGGCTTCGCAATCGGTCTGACCCTGCTGCTGACGGGCGGCGGGGCCTGGGCGCAGGACGCTTCGACGCTGGCGGATCTGCGGCAGGATCTTTCGGTCCTGTCCGTCGAACTGCAGCGGCTGAAACGGGAACTGAACACCTCCGGCGGCAGCTCCGTTGCCATCGGAGGCGGGACGCTGGACCGCATCAACGCCATCGAATCCGAGCTGGTGCGCGTCACCAACCGGACCGAGGAACTGCAGCATCGCATCGACAGCGTGGTGACCGACGGCACCAACCGCATCGGCGATCTGGAATTCCGCATCTGCGAAATCGAACCGGGCTGCGATCTCGGCAGCGTGGGGCAGACCAAGCCGATCGGGGGCACCCCGCCCTCGACCGCCGCGACGGCTCCGGCGCCGGTGCCGCAACCCGAAACGCTGCCCTCGGGCGGCGCACAGCTTGCCGTCGGCGAAGAGACGGACTACCGGCGGGCGCAGGAGGCGCTCGCCAGCGGTGACTTTCAATCCGCCTCGGACCTCTTTGCGGCCTTCCGCCAGACCTACCCGGGCTCTCCCCTAGAGGCGGCGACCTTCGTCGGTGAGGGCAAGGCGCTCGACGGGCTCGGCGACACCCGCGAGGCGGCGCGCCGCTTCCTCGGCGCCTATGCCAACTACCCCGAAAGCGATGCCGCCCCCGAGGCGCTGTGGCGGCTCGGGGCCGCGCTCGGATCGCTCGGCAGCGTGTCCGAGGCCTGCGTGACCCTCTCCGAAGTGGCGATGCGCTATCCCGGCACCCCCGCCGTAGAGGAGGCCGAGGCCCAGAAGGGGCGCCTCGGCTGCCAGTGACCGGCCTCGACCAGCGTTTTGCCGATGCCATGGGCGCGGCACTCGGGCCCGATTTCCCCGGAGACATCGCGCTTGCCGTGTCCGGCGGCGGTGACAGCATGGCCATGCTCACCCTTGCCCACAACTGGGCGCATCGGTGGGGCGTGCGGCTCTGGGTGGTGACCGTCGATCACGGGCTGCGCCCCGAAGCCGCTGACGAGGCCCGCATGGTCGCCTCGGAATGTGCCCTGCTCGGCCATCCGCACGCGACGCTGCGCTGGCACCGCGAGGGGGCCGGCAACCTGATGGAGGCGGCCCGCAATGCCCGGCTGTCCCTCATCGACCGCTGGCGCGGCGGGCTCGGCCATGTGCTGATGGCCCATACCCGCGACGACGTTGCCGAAACCTTTCTCATGCGGCTTGCCCGCGGGTCCGGGGTCGACGGGCTGTCGGCCATGGCCGCAACGCGCCGGATCGAGGGCGCGTCGGACAAGAGCCCGCTTCCCGAGCGGGATCGCGACGGCGCTCTGCCGCCGGGTGGTGCCGACACCGACGCCGAAGGCTTCACCCTCGTGCGGCCCTGCCTCGACATGGGGCGCGAGGAGCTGCGCCACTACCTGCGCACGCTCAAAGGCCGCTGGGTCGACGATCCGAGCAATGACGACCCCGGGTTCGACCGGGCCAGGATCCGCCATTCCCTGCGGCATCTTGCCGAGGTCGGGCTGACGGCCGAGACCCTCTCGGCCACCGCGCACCGCATGACCCGCGCCCGCGAGGCGCTGCGGCTGCGCGCGCGGGAGGCATGGCAGCGCATGGGCACCGAGGGGGCGGGAGCCGGCGGCGCGCGCACCGGGGATCTGCTCTTTGCGCGGGAACTGTTCGAAGACCTCGACCGCGACACCGCCATGCGCCTGCTGGCCGCGGCGCTGCAATATGTCGCCTCGGCCATTCATCGCCCGCGCGCAGAGGCGCTGGAAAACCTGCTCGACCGGTTGCTCGGCGGCGGCGGCGGCACCCTGCACGGCTGCGAGGCGCGGATGGAGCGCGACGCGCTGCGCATCTTCCGCGAGCTGAAGTCGGTGGACCAGCATCGCGCCGTGGTCGGAGCCCCCGGGCTCTGGGACAGACGGTGGCGTATCTTTCACCCTGATTTCAACGGGATGGAAGTGCGCGCCCTTGGCGAGGACGGCTGGCGCCAAGTGCCGGATCGCCCCGCCGTCGCCCCGCCGCACCATGCCGCCCGCAGCCTTCCGGCGATCTGGGACGGTGCGGCCCTCGTCGCCTGCGACGCGCTGGACGTCGGGCCGGGGCAAACCGCGACCCTGTGCCCGATGTCGGGCCGGGGCGACGGCTTCGATCGTTTCCTTCTTTCGCATTGAACCGGCGCGCACGATCCTTATGTTAGGACCATCGCGCTCCGCCCGGGGCGCGTGACGCATGTGAGGAGAAATTTCCTTGGGCAACGCTCGAAACATCGCCTTCTGGGTGGTCCTGTTCCTACTGATCCTGGCGCTTTTCAACCTCTTCTCCGGAGGGGGCAGCACGCTGCAAAGCCGCGAGATCAGCTATTCGGAATTCGTCAAGGCTGTGGATGCCCAGAGCGTGGCCTCCGTCACCATCGACGGCGAGCAGGTGCGCTACCGCACCAAGGACGGCACCGATTACGTGACGGTCAAGCCGGAGGATGCGCAGCTGACCGACATGCTGGTCGACAAGGGCGTGAACGTCCGCGCCGAACAGCAGGAACAGTCTGGCTTCCAGTCCTTCCTGTTGTCTCTCCTGCCGTTCCTGCTGCTGATCGGCGTCTGGATCTACTTCATGAACCGGATGCAGGGTGGCGGCAAAGGCGGGGCTATGGGCTTCGGCAAATCCAAGGCCAAGCTGCTGACCGAAAAGCACGGTCGTGTCACCTTTGACGATGTCGCCGGCATCGACGAGGCCAAGGAAGAGCTGGAGGAGATCGTCGAATTCCTCCGCAATCCGCAGAAATTCTCGCGCCTCGGCGGCAAGATCCCCAAGGGCGCGCTGCTGGTCGGCCCTCCGGGCACGGGCAAGACGCTGCTGGCGCGCGCCATCGCGGGCGAGGCCGGTGTGCCGTTCTTCACCATATCGGGCTCCGACTTTGTGGAGATGTTCGTCGGTGTGGGTGCAAGCCGTGTCCGCGACATGTTCGAGCAGGCCAAGAAGAACGCTCCCTGCATCGTCTTCATCGACGAGATCGACGCCGTGGGTCGCAACCGTGGCTCCGGCTACGGCGGCGGCAATGACGAACGCGAGCAGACGCTGAACCAGCTTCTGGTCGAAATGGACGGGTTCGAGGCCAACGAGGGTGTCATCATCATCGCCGCCACCAACCGCCGTGACGTTCTCGACCCCGCGCTGCTGCGCCCGGGCCGCTTCGACCGGCAGGTCATGGTCGGCAATCCCGACATCAAGGGCCGCGAGAAGATCCTCGGCGTGCACGCCCGCAAGACGCCGCTCGGCCCCGATGTGGACCTGCGCATCATCGCGCGCGGCACCCCCGGGTTTTCCGGTGCGGACCTTGCCAACCTCGTGAACGAGGCGGCGCTGATGGCCGCCCGTGTGGGCCGCCGCTTCGTGACGATGGAAGATTTCGAGAACGCCAAGGACAAGGTCATGATGGGGGCCGAGCGCCGCTCCATGGTCCTGACTGCCGAGCAGAAGGAAAAGACCGCCTATCACGAGGCCGGTCACGCCGTCGTCGGCCTGAAGCTGCCGCAGTGCGATCCGGTCTACAAGGCGACGATCATCCCGCGCGGCGGTGCGCTCGGCATGGTGGTGTCGCTGCCGGAGATCGACCGTCTGAACTGGCACAAGTCGGAATGCGAGGAAAAGCTCGCCATGACCATGGCCGGCAAGGCCGCGGAGATCATCAAGTACGGTGAGCCGAACGTCTCCAACGGCCCGGCGGGCGACATCCAGCAGGCCAGCGCGCTGGCCCGCGCGATGGTGCTGCGCTGGGGCATGTCGGACAAGATCGGCAACATCGACTATTCCGAAGCGCATGAGGGCTATCAGGGCAATACCGCGGGTCTGTCGGTGTCGGCCCATACCAAGGAGCTGATCGAGGACGAGGTGCGGACCTTCATCCAGACCGGCTACGAACGCGCGTTCCAGATCCTGACCGAGTACAAGGAAGACTGGGAGCGTCTGGCGCAGGGCCTTCTGGAATACGAAACCCTGACCGGCGACGAGATCAAGCGCGTGATGAAGGGCGAACCGCCCCATGCCAGCGGCGACAGCGGGTCCGAGGCCGAAGAGACGCCGAGCGTCACCGCCATCCCCAAGACCAAGCCCAAGGCGCGGCCTGCGGGCGAGGGCGGTCTGGAGCCGGAACCCTCTGCATGAGCGCAGCCGCCACGGCACAGGATTGGGACCCCGGGATCTATCACAGGTTCCGGGGTCATCGTTTGCGCCCCGCCATGGACCTGCTGCGCGCGGTCGGTCCGCTGCCGGACGGCGGGATCGTCGATCTGGGATGTGGTAGCGGCGCGGCGGGTCCGGCGCTGGCCCGGCTCGGGCGCGCCCTGACCGGCGTCGATCTCAGCCCCGCGATGCTCGACAAGGCGCGGGCGACGGGGGCCTACACGACCCTCGTCGAAGCGGATCTGGCGCGGTGGAGCGCTCCGGACCCGGTGGCGCTGATCTTTTCCAACGCGGTGCTGCACTGGCTGCCGGATCACGCGGCGCTGCTGCCCCGGCTGGCTGCGATGCTTGCGCCGGGCGGCACTCTGGCGGTGCAGCTGCCGCATCAGAACAACGCGCTGTCGCACCGGCTCTGGGTCAGCCTCGCGGACGAGATGTTTCCCGGCCGGGTCGATCACGCGCAGATTCCGGGCATCCTGCTGCCCGCCGAATATCACCGCATCCTGTCGGAACTCGGCCATGTCTCGCTGTGGGAAACCGAATACTATCAGGACCTCGACCCGGCGACGGATGGCCACCCGGTGCGCCGCTTCACCGAAGCGACCTTCGCCCGCCCGATCCTCGCCCCGCTCGACGACTCCGAGCGGCGGGCCCTGATTGCCGCTTACGAAGCGGTGATCGGCAAGGGCTATCCCGATGGTCCGACCGGCCGGGTCCTGTTCCCGTTCCGGCGATTGTTCTTCACGTTAACCACCTGATGCGTGACGCGAATTCTGCGTGAATCGCCGCCGCCCCGCTTGGCAGCGCGGGGCCGCTCGGTCAGGATCCGCGCGTCCACGAGGAGAGAAAGACCATGCCCGCGCTGAAACCCACGGAATTCGTCGCCGAAATCGTCTGGCTGGGCCAGGTCCCGGAAGAGGGCGAGGATATCCGGTCCGGCGAGGCCGGCTCGCTGACGCTCGACTTTGCCGGACCTGCGGGAGAGCGGCATTCCAGCCGCACGCGCCCCTCGTGCAGCCGGGTCACCTCCCAGCATCCGCGCGGAACCGAGATCGCCAACGTGCGCCAGCTTTCCATCGTTTCCGCGGAGGAAGTCGAAGCCATCCGCGCGCAGATGGGGCTGGAAACGATCCGGCCGGAATGGCTCGGCGCCTCGATGATCCTTTCCGGCATCCCCGATTTCAGCCATGTGCCGCCGTCGTCGCGGCTTCAGGGACCGGACGGCGCGACGCTGATCGTCGACATGGAGAATCGCCCCTGCAACCTTCCCGCGCGAGAGATCGAGCAGGAGGCCCCCGGTTTCGGCAAGCGGTTCAAGGCGGCCGCGGCGGGCCGGCGGGGGGTGACGGCCTGGGTCGAACGGCCGGGGCGGCTGGTCGTCGGACAGGCCCTGCGGTTGCACATTCCCGACCAGCCGGTGTGGACCGAGCTGGAGGCTGCGCGCCGCCACTGATCCTTTCGGATCGGTTTGCGCCGCAAGCGGTTGGCAAATGGTCGCTTTCCCCGTGTCGTGCCTTGCCTGAGCAGCCAAGTCTGGTCCAGACAGGGCGAAAGGCTTCGGGAGGGTCGCATGACTGTCAGAACGGATATCGAAATCGCGCGCGGGGCCACCAAGCGGCCGATCCAGGAGATCGGGGCGCGGCTGGGCATCCCTTCGGAGCACCTGCTGCCCTACGGCCATGACAAGGCCAAGGTCGATCAGGCGTTCATCGCCTCGCTCGCCGACCGACCCGACGGCAAGCTGATCCTCGTGACCGCGATCAGCCCCACCGCTGCGGGCGAGGGCAAGACCACGACCACCGTCGGGCTCGGCGACGGGCTGAATGCCATCGGGCGCAAGGCGGCGATCTGCATCCGCGAAGCCTCGCTCGGACCGAATTTCGGGATGAAGGGCGGGGCCGCCGGGGGCGGCCTGGCTCAGGTCGTGCCGATGGAGGAGATGAACCTTCACTTCACCGGGGATTTCCACGCGATCACCAGCGCCCACAACCTGCTGGCGGCGATGATCGACAATCACATCTACTGGGGAAATGCGCTCGAAATCGACACGCGGCGGGTGGTCTGGCGCCGCGTTCTGGACATGAACGACCGGGCGCTGCGGGATGTGGTGTCCTCGCTCGGGGGTGTGAGCAACGGTTATCCGCGGCAGACGGGGTTCGACATCACCGTGGCCTCCGAGGTCATGGCGATCCTCTGCCTTGCCGCCGACCTCGGGGATCTGGAACGGCGGCTCGGCGACATGATCGTCGCCTACCGGCGGGACCGGACGCCGGTCTTCTGCCGCGACATCGGGGCGGATGGCGCGATGGCGGTGCTGCTGAAGGACGCGATGCTGCCGAACCTCGTCCAGACGCTGGAGAACAACCCGGCCTTCGTGCATGGCGGGCCCTTTGCCAATATCGCCCATGGCTGCAATTCGGTGGTGGCGACGCGGACGGCGCTGAAGCTGGCGGATTACGTGGTGACCGAGGCCGGGTTCGGGGCCGACCTCGGTGCGGAGAAATTCATGAACATCAAGTGCCGCAAGGCCGGCCTAGCGCCCGATTGCGTGGTGCTGGTGGCGACGGTGCGGGCGTTGAAGATGAACGGCGGGCTGGCGAAGGACGCGCTGGCGGGCGAAGACGTCGCGGCGGTCGAACGCGGCTGCGCCAACCTCGGCCGTCACCTGCACAATCTCAAGAGTTTCGGCGTGCCGGTGGTGGTGGCGATCAACCACTTTGCCGGGGATACCGAGTCCGAGATCGCCGCCGTGCGGTCCTATGTCGGTCATCTCGGGTGCAAGGCGATCCTGTGCCGGCACTGGGCCGAGGGATCGGCGGGGATCACCGAGTTGGCCGAGGTCGTGGCGGGAATCGCCGATGCGGGCCAGGGCCAGTTCGCGCCGCTATACGAGGACGATCTGCCGCTCCTTGCCAAGATCGAATGCATCGCGCGACAGATATACCATGCGGGCGAAGTGACGGTGGACAAGCGCGTGCGGGAACAATTGCTGGATTGGGAGGCGCAGGGCTACGGCCACCTTCCGGTGTGCATGGCCAAGACGCAGTATTCGTTCTCGACCGACCCGCTGCTGCGGGGCGCCCCTGAGGGACATGTGGTGCCGGTGCGCGAGGTGCGGCTTTCGGCGGGCGCGGGATTCGTCGTGGCGATCTGCGGCGAGATCATGACCATGCCGGGCCTGCCGCGCGTGCCTGCCGCGGAGTCGATCCGGCTGAACGCGGCTGGACAGATCGACGGGTTGTTCTGATAAGGGGGCGGGACGGAGGGGGCATCGAGCCCCCTCCGTCCCGGCCGCCGCCGAGGCGGCTCCTGCGCTCCGCGCGGGGATATTTGAAGCCAGAAGAAGGATGGGCCCAGTGGCGGCGGAATTGATCGACGGCAAGGCATTCGCGGCGGAACTGCGGGAGCGCGTGGCGGGGCATGTGGCCGGGTTGCGCGCGGCGCACGGCATCGTGCCCGGACTGGCGGTCGTTCTGGTCGGGGAGGATCCGGCCTCGGAGGTCTACGTGCGCAACAAGGGGCGGCAGACGGTCGAGGTCGGCATGGCCTCTTTCGAGCACAAGCTGGTGGCGGAGACGTCGGAGGCGGCGTTGCTGGATCTGGTGGCGCGCCTCAACGGGGATGACGCGGTGCACGGCATCCTGGTGCAACTGCCGCTGCCCGCGCATATCGACGCGGATGCGGTGATCAATGCCATCGACCCTGCGAAGGACGTGGACGGGTTCACCCTGTCCAATGTCGGGCTGCTCGGCACCGGGCAGAAGGCGATGGTGCCCTGCACGCCGCTGGGCTGCCTGATGATGCTCAAGGATCGGCTCGGGGATCTGTCGGGGCTGGATGCGGTGGTGATCGGGCGGTCGAACATCGTCGGCAAGCCCATGGCGCAGTTGTTGCTGGGGCAGAGCTGCACGGTGACCATCGCCCATTCGCGCACCCGCGATCTGCCGGAGGTGGTGCGCCGGGCCGACATCGTGGTGGCTGCGGTGGGACGGCCGGAGATGGTGCCGGGCGACTGGATCAAGCCGGGCGCGGTGGTCATCGACGTCGGCATCAACCGCATTCCCGCGCCGGAGCGTGGCGAGGGCAAGACCCGCCTGGTGGGGGATTGTCACTTCGAGAGCTGCGCAGCCGTGGCGGGGGCGATCACGCCGGTTCCGGGGGGGGTGGGGCCGATGACCATCGCCTGCCTTCTGGCCAATACCGTGACCGCCTGCTGCCGTGCGCACGGCCTGCCGGAGCCGGAGGGGCTGACGGCCTGAGTCTTTGCGTCAGGCGGTAACGGGCACCATCGTGCCGCTGAGCAAGGCGATGTGGGTTTCCGCCCCGTCCTGCCGCGCGTAGACATCCGCCGTCACGATGACCAGCCTGCGCCCGGCCTTGACCACCCGGCCGCGCGCAACGAGCAGGTCGCCGCGCCCGGGGGCGAGAAGGTGGATCTTCATCTCGGAGGTCACGACCTCCATCCCTTCCGGCAGCGTGGTGAGCGCGGAGTAGCCCGCCGCGCTGTCGCCGATGGCGAAGGTCAGCGCGGCATGTGCGAAGCCCTGCTGCTGCTGTGCGCCGGGGAGGATGGGGGCGGTGATCGTCACGGCGCCCGGCTCGACCGCGACCAGTTCGGCGCCGAGGGTGGTCATCATCGTCTGACGATCGAAGCTGCTGCGGATGCGTGCGGTCATGTCCATGGCGTCACTCATGCACGGCGTCCGGCCCGTGGCAAGCGGTCAGCGCCGGGGCATCGGGATCGCCGCCGGGGCGGGGCCGGTGAGTATGGCGGTCGCTCCGGGCTCCATCAGGGTGTCGAGCACCGCGCTGTCCGTGCCGAGGCCGCCGGTATAGGCCCCGTAGGCGGGCAGGATCAGCCGCCTTCGGTCGACCAGGAAGCAGGGACGGGACAGCCTGCGACCACGCAGGGTCAGTCGGGCCTTGGGGTGGTAGTGGCCGGAGACCTCGCCGATCCCGCCGGTCGTGGCGATGTGCCGGAAGGTCAGCGGGCCGAGATGCACTTCGGCCCGGTGCGCGCCGCCGAGCGCGACGGGGCCGGGGTCGTGGTTGCCTTCGATCCAGGTCCAGTCGCGCCCGGCCTGAAGGCTGCTGATCCGGAGGCGGTCGGTTTCGGGCAGGGTGTCGGCGATATCGGGGGTGTCGAAGGAATCGCCGAGACAGATCACCCGGCGCGCGCCCGTCCGGTCCAGATCGGCTTCGAGTTTCGACAGCGTGTCGCGGGTTTCGTAGGGCGGCAACTGGGCGCCGCCGACGGCAGAGAGCCGGGCCGACTTTCCGAAATGCAGATCGGAGACGACGAGCAATCCTTCGTCCTGCCAGTGCAGGGCGCCGGAGGGCAGCGCGGAAAGAGTGGCACCGTGGAAGGCAAAGGCAAGGATGTTCATGAGATGTTCATGGGCCATCCCGCGCTCGGGCGCAAGGTGCGGTGCCTAGCCGCCGGTGCGGAGTGAGGCGGGCGTCCAGCCCGGGGGCTCGCAGCCGTAGCCGTCCTTGTCGCGGTCGAGCTTGTAGATATCGCGCCCGACAACGCTGACCGGCCCCCGAACATAGGCCGGGCCGTTGCCCGAGCCGCCCGCGCAATCCACATCCGACGCGACCGGCACGCAGGCCATCCCGTAGTTCGGATCGCAGGCCTGCGCCAGCGCCGGAGGCGCGGACAACAGTACAATGGCGAGAACGGCAGATCGCATGGCGGCGGCGCCCTTGATCAAGGTTAACGCAACGTTAATGATCGGTGGCGGGTTGTCCGTCAAGCGGGAGCCGGGAACGGGACTGGACAGGTTGCCGAAGGGGTCTGCCCGGAGGCTGCGCACCCTGCAGGATGCCGCTCGGTGCTTCATCCCGCCACGCGCGCCGGACAAGTCGTCGGCCCGGATGCGTGGAAGCACGGGGGGTAGGCGAAATTTCTGCAAGTGCAAAACGCGCCATGGTTGTGGTAGGCTGACGGCAATTCTCGCAATTCATTTCCGGGGCTCACCGATGCGTACCCTCCTTCCCTTCCTGTTGCTGCTGGCCGCGCCTGTGGCCGCGGCCGATCCTCTTCCTCCGCTTGCCCTCGAACCGGGCGCGACCACGATTTCGGGACTGTCGAGCGGCGCTTTCATGACGGTGCAGGTGCAGACTGCCTTTTCCGGCGCGATCGCCGGCGCGGGCGTGGTCGCGGGCGGTCCTTTCGACTGCGCGGGGGGCAGCGTGACACGGGCGCTGTATGTCTGCATGGACCAGTTCTGGATCTGGCCGGACACCACGCGGACGCTGGACAAGATCGCGGCGCTGGACGGGCGGATCGACCCGCCGGAGGGGTTGGCCGATGACCGGGTGTACCTGTTCCACGGCACCGAGGACGACACCGTGGGACGTCCGTCGATGGATGCCCTGCGCGACACATACCTGGCGCTCGGGGTGCCGGACGCGTCGATTCGCTATGTCTCGGACGTGGAGGCCGGGCACGGATTTCTGACCGAGGCGGGGAACGTGGAATGCTGGCGCACCGCGCCGGATTTCCTCAACGATTGCGATATCGACCAGGCCGGGAGCATCCTTATGTGGCTGCTCGGCCCGCTGGAGCCTGCCGCCGCGCCGGGCGCCTTGCTGCGCTTCGATCAGACGCTCTACACCGGGGGCGCGGCGGGCATGGACGATACGGGCTTTGTCTACGTGCCGCAGGCCTGCGCCGCGGGCGAGACCTGCCGCCTGCATATCGCACTGCATGGCTGCAAGCAGGGCCGCGAGCGGATCGGCGAGGCATACGCCACCTTGACCGGCTACAACGGCTGGGCCGAATCCAACCGCATCGTGGTGCTCTACCCGCAGGCGCTGAGCGTGCCGTCCCCCTGGTACGCGCCGTTTTCCGGCAATCCGAACGGGTGCTGGGACTGGTGGGGCTACGCGGGCAAGGACTACCTCAGCCGCGAGGCGCCGCAGATTGCCGCGATCGCGCGGATGGCGGCGGCCCTCGGGGCGGATTTCGGCGGCTGACCGCTCAGCCGTAGCTGCGTTCGCCGAAGATCGCGGAGCCGACCCGGACATGGGTCGCCCCCAGCGCGACCGCCTCCTCGAAGTCGGAACTCATCCCCATGGAAAGCCCTTCGAGCCCGTTGCGCGCGGCGATCTTCGCCAGCAGCGCGAAATGGAGGGAGGGGGTCTCCTCGACCGGAGGAATGCACATCAGCCCGGCAAGCGGCAGGTCGAGACCGCGTACCTCGGCGATGAAGGCGTCGGCATCAGCGGGCAGAATCCCGGCCTTCTGCGGTTCCTCGCCGGTGTTTACCTGCACGAACAGCTCCGGACACCGGCCCAGTTCCTGCGCCAGCCGGGCGAGGGTGGTGGCCAGCTTCGGCCGGTCGACGGAGTGGATGGCCGAGAACAGCTCCATCGCCTGCCGCGCCTTGTTGCTTTGCAGGGGCCCGATCAGGTGGACGTCGACGCCGGGGAAACGCTCCTTGAAGGCAGGCCATTTTCCGGCGGCTTCCTGCACCTTGTTCTCGCCGAAGAGGCGGTGGCCCTCCTCCAGCACCGCCTCGACCCGGTCGAGCGGCTGCACCTTGCTCACCGCGATCAGGCTGACCGAGCCCGGCGCCCGCCCCGCATCGGTTTCGGCCTTGGTGATGCGCGCCTTGATGTCGGTCAGTCCCATGAATCGGTCCCCCATGCCGCGATGAACGGCTCCAGTTCGGTTTCGTATTTGCGCCACGCCTCGGCGGAGCCGCGGTATATCGGCTGGCGCACCTGGCTGACGCTCAGCGTCTTGACCGCGCCGCCGGCGCTGTGGAAGTCGAGGCAGGCATCCTGCCAGCCCAGCCCCGCCGCGGCGACCAGCGCACGCGATTGCGCCTCCGGTTCGGTGACGAGGTCTTCGTAGCGGATTTCATGGATCACGCCCGGCAGGCGGGATTTCCAGTGCGCCACGTTGCGGCGGAAGCGTTTGATCGCGACGGCGATGTCGGCGAGATCGTTGGCATAGCGATGGCTGCCGGTGGTGAAGTGGTTCTTGTAGATCGACAGCGCGATATCGCGCGGGTCGCGCAGAACGACGATGATGCGCGCGCCGGGCAGGGTGCGGTTCAGCAGGCCGAAGATCAGGTGGCAGAGGATCGACTTGTCCGTGATTACCGGTGTTTTCGGCCCGAGATCACGGGTCACCAGGGTGGCATAGCGTTCGGCAAAGCGGCGCAGGCGCGCCTCGGGTTCGGCGGCGAGGGGGCGCATGGCCTCGCCTACGCCGAACATCTGGTAGGCCAGCCGCATGGCATGGCCGATCTCGCCGCCGGCGGTCACGTCGCCGTGGGCTGCGAGGATGCGTTCGACGAGCGTGGTGCCGGAGCGCGGCATCCCCGTGACGAAGACGGGACGGATCGCCAGCGGTGCGCCGAACGGTTCGGTCGGAAGCCCGTCCTGCGCGGCCAGCACCCCGGCGAATTCCCGCTCCTGCGCGGCGCTGTCGAAGGGCGCGGCCCTGCGCTGCAATTCGTTGGCGCGGCGCAGGAAGGCAAAGACGCGATCCGTGCGCGCGGTCTCTTCCATCGCCTTGGCGAGTGCATAGGCAAGGTGAACGCGGCGCGGGTCAGTGAGGCGGGACGAGTCCCACAGCCGCTCCATCGCGGAGAGGAGCGGATCGCCCGGACCCGGTTTCTTCGTGGCAAGGAAGATGCGGTACAGTTCCGCCTCTTCCGGGTGTTGCGAGATGAGCTTGCGGAACTGGCTGTCCGATTCCTCGAACCGGCCGAGAAGCTGGAGGTAATGCGCCTTGTCGGCCCGCGGTTTCAGGGCCTTGCGGTCGCTCGCGATGGCGAGGTCGTAGGCCCGGAGCGCGGCCTCGTCCGCGCCGAGCTGGCGGAATCGTTCGGCGGCGGCAAGGGTCAGCTTGCCGTTGGCGGGGGCCAGCGCGACGGCCTTGTCCATCCAGGAAAGACAGGCCGCGCGGTCGCCTGCTTCGAACGCGACGCGGGAAAGCTGAAAGGCGAGATCGGCGCGCTTGGGCTCCGAGCGGAAAAGCTGTTCGAGGCCGCTCCGCGCCGTGGTCCAGTCGCCGCGGGCGAGGCTGGTGCGGACCTGGTGGGCCAGGGTCGATTTCTGTTGGTCCGATAGCGGCAGCATCGTTTGCGGCGGGCCTTTGTCAAAAAAGAAAAGAGCGGGCAAATGCCCGCTCTTTCCGTAACCAATCTCCGGGGAGATTAGAAGTTCATGCGCAGACCGAGGGACCAGGTGTCCATGTCGGTGCCGTTGTTGAACTCGGACTTGCCGTAGCCCATGCGAGCCGACAGACCGCCGCCGAGGTCATAGGAACCTGCGAGACCCCAACCGGACTGCTCCCAGGAACCCTGCTCGTACTTGCCCCAGTTCACGCCGACTGCGATCGCGTTCATCTCGTAGCCGAAGCCCAGGCCGACGTGGGTGATGTCGTCGATGCCCGAGGTGTCGAAGTTGAACACGGAGTAGGTCAGGCCAGCGGAGAAGCCGGACGAGAAGGCGCCGGTTGCTGCGATGCCGGTCACGTTGCCGACGTCAGCCCAGTCCTGGTATGCGAGACCAACGGTCAGGTCGACCGGACCAACGGTGCCGGAGTAACCAACGCCGAGACCCCAGATGGTTTCGCCTGCGCCGGCAACCTGTGCGCCGTCTGCAACCTGCTCAGCGGAGAGCGAGAAGGTGAAGGCGTTGTAGGCGTAGTCGAAGCGAGCGATCTGGCCGTCGCCGAACTTGTCGAGGCCGTCTGCGCCGAGGTTGTTACCGTCACCGGTGTTGAAGCCGGCGTGTACGGTTTCGTCGTCAGCGAGCGAGCCGCCGGCGAGTGCCATTTCCGGCAGGATCTTGTCGAACGCGCCGTCGGTGTCGCCCATGGTCAGGGTTGCGCCGCCGTAGGACACGAAGATTGCTTCGCCGCCCTGGGTGCTGGGCGAGAACGCGCCGGAAGCACCGGATGCGCCGGAGCCATCGGATTCGTCGAGGTCGATGTTCGCGCCGAAGGTCAGGCCGTTGTCTGCTTCACCGGACATGGTGAAGGTGACGTCGATGTCGGTGAAGAACTGGGTGTCGTCGTTACCGTTGTCGTAGATACCCATTTCGGCGAAACCGGACAGGGTGATCTCAGCCGAGGCAACGCCTGCGGAAGCGACCAGTGCCGTGGTGGCAAGCAGAATCTTTTTCATTGTTTCCCTCATGTGTTCGTAAGGCACGTACCAATCCGGATAGCCCGGCCTTGATGACGCTTCTATGCGCTTTCCGGCCCCGGCATTGCAACCGGTCGCTGAGGGGGTGGTCCAACAAGCCATTCAGTGATGCGCAATTGCCACAAAACAGCCGGGCGCCTGTCATATCCCCGCCTAAAGCCAAGCGGGCAAAGGGCAAAGACGACTTGTCGGGCAGCCGCGCCACGGGTATGCAGGGGGCAGTTTAGACGGGACGGGCAGGAGCGCGGGTTCATGGATATGATGCGGATGGCAAAGGGCGTCACGCTGGTCGCCAGCTTGGTGGTCCTGTCCGGATGCGGGGCCGTGAACTCCTGGTTCGGCGGCAGCGGCTCCTCCGGGCGCGTGGTGGAAACGCGGCCCGCGTCCGAGATCGCCGATGACGAGATCTACGGTCCCGGCAAGGCGCCCACCTCGACCATCTGGGACATCTTCAAGCCCCGCGCGGATGCCGGCAAGGTCGGTGCCGTCAACAAGTACATCTGGAACGCCTCGCTGCAGGTTCTCGATTTCCTGCCGGTGGAATCGGTCGACCCCTTCACCGGGGTGATCACCACGGGTTTCGGCACGCCTCCGGGCGGGGGCCGCGCCTATCGCGCCACGATCTACATTTCGGATCCGGCACTTGATGCACGCTCGCTCAACATCGCGCTGATGACCAACTCCGGCCCCGCCGACGCGGCGACCGTGCGCGCGGTGGAGGATGCGGTCCTCACCCGGGCACGCCAGCTCCGCGCGCAGGACAGTCGTCTCTGATCTTCGTTCCGATCGCCGTCAGGAGGCCCGGCGCAGCCAGGCCAGCCTGACGAAGCCGCGCTCGACCAGCGCCATCGCCGGGGCCTTCTGACCGGCCGAACGGATCGACAGGTCCGTATCCAGCAGCATTTCCAGCGCGGTTTCCAGCCGGTCCGCGCTCCAGCCCTGGGCCTGACGCAGCATCCGGTCGCGGCGCGGGCCGAAAAGGGGCGGGCGAATCCGCTGTACCCCGGCCTGGGGTCCGCCCGGCGCGGCGGCCAGCGTGTAGAGAATGCGGAAATGGCGCATCGCCATGATGAGCAGCGTCACCGGCGCGACCCCCTGGGCGGCAAGGCGCTGCACCAGCGGGCCGATGTCGCGGGTGCGGCCGTCGGCCACCACGTTCAGGATGTCGTCAAGCTCGGCCTCGATGGAGGCCGGGGCGCAGGCGGCCACCTCGCTCGCGGTCAGCGGCAGCGGATCGTCCAGCTTGTAGAGCGCGACCTTCTCCAGCACCTGGCGGAAATCCCCGGGTTCCAGCGCGCGCGCCAAGCTTTCCAGCGCATCGCGGGCGTCGGATTCGATCCGCTCCAGCCCGGCCTTCTTGAGCGCGGCCTCGATCTCTTCGCGGCCGGGCGGATCGGTATAGATGCCGATGGCCAGGGCGGCGGGATGTTTTTCGAACAGGACCCGCAACTTGGAGCGGGCATTGAGCTGTCCTGCCGTCACAACGATCTGCGCATCTCCGTCGCGCCAGTCGTCCACCGCGACGCGCAGGGTGTCGGTCAGCCCGTCGGTCGCATCCTGCACGAAGGCGACGCGCGGACCGGGAAAGAACCCCTGCGCCTTGATTGCGTCGAGCAGCATCGCCGGGTCCTTGCGCAGATCGGCGCCGGAAACCCGGGCGAGTCGCATCTCGGCCTCGGCTTCGGGGCCGACGAGGGCGAGGATGATCTCCTGCCGACGGTGGGCGACGCGCATGGCGTCCTCTCCGTAGAGCAGGACGGCCGGCCGCGACGGGTCGGGCTTGCGGAAAAAGGCCTGCGCGTCCCGGGGCGAGAGCTTCATCGCGTCAGCTTGTCCGCATCGAGAAGCAGCCGGTCGATGACCTGATCGGCCAGCAGGATCATCAGCCGGTCCTGCGCATCGCGCTGCGCCGCTTCGGTCGCGGGGGTCGAGCCGGTGATGGAATAGCCGGTGAAGGCATTGGTGCGCCCGGTGACGAGCGTCGCGCCGTCGGGATCGCGAAGCGTGTAGAACACCCGCCCCAGCAGGCGCACCCGCGTGGTCGACCCGTCGGCGAGCGAGCCGAGGCCCTGTTCGTTGGTTTCGATCCGGGTGGTCAGCACGTAGGGGCCCGAGCCCCGGCCCATCCGGTCCTCGAACCTGCGGTTGAAGGCATACTGATCGGTGGTGTCCGGTTCGGCCAGGGCGACGCTGTTCAGCAGTGCGCCGCCGCCCCCCTGCGGTCCGTAGGCAGGGGTAAAGCCGCAGCCCCCGAGGGCTGCGAACGACGCGAGGAAGAGTCTTCGATCAGGCGACCACATTGACGATCCGGCCCGGCACCACGATGAGTTTCTTGGGCGTGGCGCCGTCCAGCGCCCGCACCACACCATCATGCGCGAGCGCCAGCTTTTCAATCTCTTCCTTGGCCATGTCGCGGGGAACGGTCAGTTCGCCACGGCGCTTGCCGTTGACCTGGATGGGCAGGGTGACGCTGTCTTCGACCAGCATCGCCTCGTCCGCGACGGGCCAGGGCGCATCGGCGATCAGCCCTTCGCCGCCCAGCAGGGTCCAGCATTCCTCGGCCAGGTGGGGGGTCATCGGCGCCATGAGCTGTGCGAGGGTTTTCGCCGCCGCACGCTTGACCGCCGTTCCGGCGCGGGATTTCGACAGGGCGTTGGTGAAGCCGTAGAGCTTTGCGATCGCCGCGTTGAAGCCGAAGCTTTCCAGCCCGAGGGTCACGTCGTGGATCGCCTTGTGCATTTCGCGCAGCAGCGCCTCGTCTTCCCGGGTCGGGGCGGTGTCGCTTTCGGCGATGTCGGCGGCGATGCGGTAGACCCGGCCAAGGTGCCGGTTCGCGGCCTCGGCGCCCGAGGCGGTCCATTCCACGTCCCGCTCGGGCGGGGAATCGGACAGCACGAACCAGCGCGCGGTATCGGCGCCGTACTGGCTGACGATGGCGACCGGATCGACCACGTTGTTCTTGGACTTGGACATCTTGGCCGAGGGGATGATCTCGACCTCCGTCCCGTCTTCGAGAAAGCCCTTGCCGTCCTTCAGCGTGACCGCCTCGGGGTAATGATAGACCGGGCGGCCCTCGGCGGATGTCGTCTGGTAGATCGCGTGGGTCACCATGCCTTGGGTGAACAGCGCATTGAACGGCTCGCGCGATTTCTCCGGCAGGTGACCGGTGATGTTCATCGCCCGCGCGAAGAAGCGGGAATAGAGCAGGTGCAGAATCGCGTGTTCGATGCCGCCGATGTACTGGTCGACGTTCATCCAGTATTCGGCTTCGGCCATGTCGGTCGGGGTCGTCGCGCGGGGGGCGGTGAAGCGGGCGAAGTACCACGAGGAATCCACGAAGGTGTCCATCGTGTCTGTTTCACGCTTGGCCGGTTTGCCGCAGGACGGGCAGGCGCAGTCGCGCCAGGTCGGGTGCCGGTCGAGCGGGTTGCCGGGAATCGAGAAGTCGATGGGCTTGCCTCCCTCGTCGTAGGGAAGCTGGATCGGCAGGTTTTCCTTCTTCTCGGGCACGACGCCGCAGGCGTCGCAATGCACCACGGGAATCGGACAGCCCCAATAGCGCTGACGCGACAGGCCCCAGTCGCGCAGGCGGTACTTGGTGACGCCCTGGCCCACGCCGTTCTTTTCGCAGAAGTCGACGGCGGCGTTCACCGCCTCGTCGCCGGTCTGGATCTCTTCACCGGCGATCAGCCGGGTGTAGCGGACCTTTTCGGTCTTGGCGGGCACGAAGGGCGCGGCCTGGATGTCGATCTCTCCCTCCAGCGGGAGGAAAGTGTCGACGATGGGCAGGTCGTATTTCGCGCAGAAGTCGTGGTCGCGCTGGTCATGGCCCGGGCAGCCGAAAATGGCGCCGGTGCCGTAGTCCATCAGGATGAAGTTGGCGATGTAGACCGGCAGTTCCCACGAGGTGTCGAAGGGGTGGCGCACGGTGATCCCGGTATCCAGCCCGCGCTTTTCCGCCTTTTCCAGCTCTTCCTCGGAGGTGCCCATGCGGCGGCATTCGGCGACGAAGGCGGCGACCTCGGGATTGTCGCGTTCGAGATGACGCGCCAGCGGGTGATCCGGCGAGATGCCGACAAAGCTTGCACCCAGCAGCGTGTCGGGGCGGGTGGTGTAGCATTCGATGCGGTCGAAGCCGACGGGCCCGTCGACCGTCGAAAAGGCGAACTGAAGACCGCGCGAGCGGCCGATCCAGTTGGCCTGCATCAGCTTCACCTTGGCGGGCCAGTCATCGAGACTGTCGAGCGCATCGAGCAATTCGCCTGAATAGTCCGAGATCTTGAAGAACCACTGGGTGAGTTCCTTGCGCTCGACCAGCGCGCCGGAGCGCCATCCGCGGCCGTTCTCGACCTGCTCGTTGGCCAGCACGGTCATGTCGACCGGGTCCCAGTTCACCACGGCGTTCTTGCGGTAGACCAGCCCGGCGTCGAGGAAGTCGAGGAACAGCGCCTGCTGCTGGCCGTAATATTCCGGGTCGCAGGTGGCGAACATCCGCGACCAGTCGAGACCGAAGCCCAGCGGCTTCATCTGGCCGACCATCGTGTCGATGTTGCCGTAGGTCCAGTCCTTGGGGTGCCCGCCCGACGCCATGGCGGCGTTTTCCGCCGGCATCCCGAAGGCGTCGAACCCCATCGGATGCAGCACGTTGAACCCCTGGCCGCGCTTGTAGCGGGCGATCACGTCGCCCATCGTGTAGTTGCGCACATGGCCGATGTGGATGCGCCCCGACGGATAGGGGAACATCTCGAGCACGTAGTATTTCGGCTTGTCGCCGGAACGGGTGGCCTTGAAGGTCAGGGCCTCGTCCCAGGCCTGTTGCCATTTCGGCTCGATCACTGCGGGGTCGTAACGCGACATGATGGGTCCCTCGGGGGCGGAGAAGTCTTGGGGCGGGGTGATAGGCCCAAGGCCCGGTGACGTCCAGTGCAAGGCGACATTTCCGCAACCGCGCGCCGGAAAAGGCCGCAAGGTCGGGTATTCGGCCATTGGCGGAATGGCGACGGGGTGGCACAACTGCGGTCATCCGCCGAAAGAACCGAAAAGATTGCAATGAAGATCCTGTTGATCCACCAGAATTTCCCCGGCCAGTACAAGCACCTCGCCCCGGAGCTGGCGCGGCTCGGACACCAGGTCGTGGCGCTCACGCCCAAGGTCAAGAAGGTCGCGCAGTGGAACGGCGTGACCGTGCTGCCCTATGTCATCAAGGGCGGCAGCACCAAGGGCATCCACCCCTGGGTGTCCGATTTCGAGACCAAGATCCTGCGCGCCACAAGCTGCTACGGCGCGGCGATGGCGCTGAAGAACCAGGGGTTCACGCCCGATGTCATTCTCGCCCATCACGGCTGGGGCGAAAGCATGTTCCTCAAGGATGTCTGGCCGACGGCGCGGCTGGGGCTCTATTGCGAGCTCTACCATCTGACGACCAGGGAATTCGTCGGCTTCGATCCGGAGTTCGCCTCGGGGCAGAGCGCGACCGACCCGCTGCGCATCCGCATGAAGAACCTCAACAACCGCCTGCACGAAGAGGTGATGGATGCCGGGATCAGCCCGACGCGGTTCCAGGCCTCGACCTTTCCCGACAGCTGGCAGGACCGGCTGACCGTCGCGCATGACGGCATCAACACCGACCTCGTCGTGCCCAACCCCGCCGCGCGACTCGAAGTCGACGGCATGGTGTTCTCGCGCGAGGACGAGGTCATCACCTTCATCAACCGCAATCTCGAACCCTATCGCGGCTATCACATCTTCATGCGCGCGCTCCCCGAGATCCTGAAGCGCCGTCCGAACGCCCATGTCACGATGATCGGGGGGGACGAGGTGAGCTACGGCGCCAAGGCTCCGGACGGCAAATCGTGGAAACAGATCTTCATCGACGAGGTGAAGGACCGGATTTCCGCCGAGGACTGGAAGCGGGTGCATTACCTCGGCCGGGTGCCCTACGAGCGCTTCCTCGCGATGATGCAGGTCAGCCGGGCGCATGTCTACCTGACCTATCCCTTCGTGCTGAGCTGGTCGCTGCTCGAAGCGATGAGCGCGGAATGCGCCATCGTCGCCAGCGGGACCACCCCGGTGCGCGAGGCCCTGACCGAGGGCGAGACCGGGATGATGGTGGATTTCTTCGACCGCGAGGGGCTGGTCGACAAGCTTTGCGCCCTGCTCGACGATCCGGAACTCCGGGCGCGGCTGGGGCGCAACGCACGCCGGCACGTGGTCGAGAATTACGACCTGCGCAAGATCTGCCTGCCGCAGCACGTGGACTGGGTTCACAAGCTCGAAACGCTGGAGGCGCGGCCGCCGCGTGACTGACGGCCGCAGGCCCGTGCCCCCGCCAGGGGGGCAGGCTCATGGTCCCGCTTGCGCGAACGGTGCGCCCGCGCGAACGGTATCGCTCAGCCGTCCTTGGTGACGTTGCGCGCAAAGGCCTCGTCGAAGGCGGCCTTCTGGGCGTCGGTCGCGTCCGTCTGGCTTTCCGCCTTCCACTGGTCGTAGGGCATGCCGTAGTAGATCTCGCGCGCCTCTTCCTTGCCCATGTCGATCCCGCGCTCCTGCGCGGCCTCCATGTACCAGCGCGACAGGCAGTTGCGGCAGAATCCGGCAAGGTTCATCAGGTCGATGTTCTGCACGTCCCTGCGGTCTTCCATCAGGTGCTTGCGCAGCCGCCGGAACGCCGCAGCCTCGAGTTCGATGCGTGTCTGGTCTTCCATGTCGATCCTCCTTCAGTCCGGGACGCGGGCCAGCGCCGCTTCGAGCAGCGGGGCGAGCCTCCGTCCCCAATGTTCCTGGGCCCGTTCGGTTTCGATCAGGTCGTTGCGGACCTCGATCAGGGTGTTGTTGCGGCCATGCTTCAGGGCATGGCGGTCGATGGCATCGCCGGGCAGGTGCCCCGGATAAGGCTCGTTGCGCCCGACGGTGAGGTCGGGTTCGGCCTCGAGCAGCGCGATGAGCGGGTCGGACAGGCGCGAGTCCCAGGCATGCAGGATGCCCACGTGCCAGGGGCGGGTGGGGCGCCCGCGCAATTGCCGGGTGAAGGAGTGGACCGACACGATCGCCACCTCTCCGCGCGCCTCCGCCAGCGATTCCAGCGCCGAGTGGTAGGGGCGGTAATAGGCGTCGAGCCGGCGCTCGCGCTCCACCGCATCGGCGTGCCGGTTGCCGGGGATGATCGACCCGTCATAGAGCCGCATCAGCAGGGTGGGGTCGTCCTCTCCCCGGTTCGGGTCGATGACCAGCCGCGAGAAATCCGCCCAGATCAGCGGGCTGTCGAGTTCCGCGGCCAGCGCCCGCGATACCCCCAAAGCGCCTACATCATAGGCAATGTGGCGCGCCATGTCCGCGTCGGGCAGGCCGAGGGTTCCCCCGAGATCGGGGGGGACCATATTGGAAGCATGATCGCAGGTGACCAGAAAGCGGCCTTTCCGGTCGACCCCTTCGATATGGTAGGGATTGTATGTCATGACACCGTCGCAACTTGCCCCGATGACATAGAGCAGTTGCGCGACGAAGGGAATTGGACAATAACCGTTCAGGCCGTTAGCGATAACTGACCGGGATAGTTTAGCGGTAAACGAATATTTTCCGGGCGCCTCCGACCCGGAGCAGGGAGACCGAGATGAGACGTTTGCGCAATGTGAAGATCGTGGCCACGCTGGGCCCCGCCAGCAACACCTACGAGATGATCCGCACCCTGCACGAGGCGGGCGCAGACGTGTTCCGGCTCAACATGAGTCACGGCAGCCACGAGACCATCACCAAGATGCACCGGATGATCCGGCAGGTGGAAAAGGACCTCGACAGCCCGATCGCCATTCTGGCCGACCTTCAGGGGCCGAAGCTGCGCGTCGGCGAATTCGCCAATGGCGAGGAAGAGCTGGAATGGGGCGAGACCTTCCGCCTCGATCTCGACGAGACGCCCGGCGACCGCACGCGGGTGAACCTGCCGCATCCGGAAATCTTCCAGGCGCTGGGTGTCGGGGCGCATCTGCTGGTCAACGACGGCAAGATCCGCCTGCGCGTCGAGGAATGCGGCGAGGATTTCGCCAATTGCGTCGTCGAGGCGGGAGGCACCATTTCCAACCGCAAGGGCGTCAACGTGCCCGACGTCGTGCTGCCGCTGGCCGCCCTGTCCGAGAAGGACCGCAAGGATCTGGAATTCGCCTCTGCGCTCGGCGTCGACTGGCTCGCGCTGAGCTTCGTTCAGCGCCCCGAGGACGTGGAAGAGGCGCGCAGGCTCTGCGACGGCCGCGCCGCGATCCTGTCGAAGATCGAAAAGCCCTCGGCGGTGAAGAGCTTCGACAGGATCCTCGAAGTGTCGGACGGCATCATGGTGGCGCGCGGCGACCTTGGCGTCGAACTGCCGGTCCATGCGGTGCCGCCGATCCAGAAGCAGCTGATCCGCAAGTGCCGCGCGGCCGGCAAGCCGGTGATCGTGGCGACGCAGATGCTCGAATCGATGATCGAAAGCCCGATGCCGACGCGGGCCGAGGTTTCGGACGTGGCGACAGCCATCTACGAAGGCACCGACGCGATCATGCTCTCGGCGGAATCGGCGGCCGGGCAGTACCCGGTCGAGGCGGTCACGACGATGAACAACGTGGCGATCAGCGTCGAAAGCGATCCGACCTATACCGAGGTGATCGAGGCCTCGCGCAACATCAAGCGCGTGACCGTGGCCGACGGCATCGTCGCCGCCGCGCGCGAGATCGCCGAGACGGCGAACGTCAAGGCGATCTGCTGCTTCACCTCCTCGGGCACCACCCCGTCCAAGGTGGCGCGCGAACGTCCGCGGGTTCCGATCATCGCCATGACCTCGCTGCGCGGCACCGCGCGGCGGCTGGCGCTGACCTGGGGCACCAATTGCGTGATGACCGGAGAGCTCGAGCGCTTCAAGCAGGCGGTGGTCAACGCGGCCCGCGCCGCCCGCGCGCAGGGCTATGCCGGGACCGAGGACCAGATCATCGTCACCGCCGGCGTGCCTTTCAACATGCCCGGAACCACCAACATCCTGCGCGTCGCGCCCTGCGACGAGCGGCTGATCTTCTCGACCGATCCCGAATAGGGGCCGGACGGTTGCCGGGGCGCGGCCCCTCGGCTAGGCTGCGCCCTGCAGCCCGGCTTCGAGAGGGCCCGACCCCGTGCAACCCGACCAGTTTCTCGTCCTCGGCCTGTTTCTCGGGGTCATGGCGATTCCCGCGATCCTGTCCGCCTGGTCCGACAGGCGCACGCCGCGCGTCGGCGCAGTGGTGCTGATCGGCGGGCTCGGCCTCGTGCTGCATGCGATCGACACCCGTCCGGGCGGCTACGGTGCGCAGGAGGTGTCGGATGCGGTCTATGGCGTGATCGCCGACATCCTGCGCTGACGGGGCGGAAAATCCCGCTTGCATCCGTGACCCCTCTTGCCTATAGCGGCGCCTCTACCCGCGCGTCCGGCCGATAGTGGCATGCCGAGTCGCGCCTGAAACGTACCTGGAAGGGAGACCGAAATGCCCAAGATGAAGACCAAGTCGAGCGCCAAGAAGCGCTTCAAGGTGACCGCGACCGGCAAGGTCGTCGCGGGTCAGGCCGGCAAACGCCACGGCATGATCAAGCGCACCACCAAGTTCATTCGTGACGCCCGCGGCACCACGACTCTTTCTGCCCCCGACGCCAAGATCGTCAAGGGCTACATGCCCTACGACCGCTGATAGGAGGCCAGAGATATGTCCCGAGTCAAAGGTGGTACCGTCACCCACGCCCGTCACAAGAAGGTCATCAAGGCAGCCAAAGGTTACTACGGCCGTCGCAAGAACACTTTCAAGGTTGCAGCCCAGGCCGTCGACAAGGCCAACCAGTACGCGACCCGCGACCGCAAGACCCGCAAGCGCAACTTCCGCGCCCTGTGGATCCAGCGCATCAACGCCGCGGTCCGGTCGCACGATGAATCGCTGACCTATTCGGTGTTCATCAACGGCCTGACCAAGGCCGGCATCGAAGTCGACCGCAAGGTGCTCGCCGATCTGGCCGTGCACGAGCCGGAAGCCTTCGGCGCGATCGTCGCACAGGCCAAGGGCGCGCTGGCCGCCTGAGGGCGCCCGCATCGCTGAATTTCCGAAAGGGCCCGGGACGTCGTTCCGGGCCCTTTTTCCGCCCCGCGCGTCTCAGCGCAGGGCCGGGTCGACCGCGCGAAGCCGCTCGGCGATCTGTGCCGCGATCCGGGCCGAGCCTGCGGGCGAGGGATGGGTCCGGTCGCGGGCGAAGAGCGTTTCGTCGGAGGAGGGGAGGACCGCTCCCATGTCGACCAGTTCCATGCCCGGCGTTGCCGCCGCCAGCCTTTCCAGCCGCGCCTGAAGCCGGTCGTAGGGCCGGGTGCAGGCCGTCCCCGCGTAGACCGGCGCGGTGTAGTAATCCGCCCAGAGCACCCGCGACCCGCGCGCCCGCAGCCCGGAGACGAGCGCAGGAATGGCCCCGCTGCGCCCGTCATCCGAAATCAGCCGCGCCAGGACATCGCCGCAATCGGTGCAGTCGCAGCCGACGCCCAGGTCGTTGGCGCCGCCGTTCAGGACGACCCAGTGCGCCGAGAGCCCCGCCACCTGCCGACGGATGTCGAGGCCGGGAAGCGCCGATGTGCCGGTGACCTTGGCATAGGGCAGGGAGACGTCCCCCACCGGCTCTGCCAGCAGACGCGAGAGTTCGTCCGCGACGGCGCCGCCCGCCGAGCGGTTCCACGCCATGACCGAGTCGCCCGCGACGACCACCCGCGCGTTTTCGGGAACACCCCGCCCGCAACCGGCAAGCACGACCAGAACAGCCCAAACCACAAGACGCATCACGACCACCTTTCAAACCGGGCACCAGACCGGGATGGTGGCGCGAAGGCGCCGGGGTTCAAGCCCCGGCGTCGTCGTGCGGGCAGGTCTGCGCCCCCGGTTCCTGCACTTTCCGCCTGCCGCGCGCCTGCGCGGCCTTGT
The DNA here is from genome assembly GCF_048261495.1 of Salipiger sp. Classification (GTDB taxonomy): domain Bacteria; phylum Pseudomonadota; class Alphaproteobacteria; order Rhodobacterales; family Rhodobacteraceae; genus Salipiger. Next base: position 273,946 of record NZ_JBLXFX010000002.1, on the reverse strand, counting down.
CACCGGCGTCCTTGCCCGGTAACCCGACCCTCGCGTATCTGGGAGCCCGGACATGGACGATCTGAGAAACAAGTATGTCGACCTCATTGCCGGCGCGGGTGACGAAGCCGCGCTGGAGGACCTGCGCGTGCAGGCCGTCGGCAAGAAGGGCGAGATCAGCCTGAAGATGCGCGAACTGGGCAAGATGAGCCCGGAAGAGCGCCAGATCATGGGCCCGAAGCTGAACGCCCTGAAGGATGAGATCAATTCGGCCCTCGCCGCGCGCAAGACCGCGCTGGGGGATGCCGCGCTCGAGGAACGTCTGCGGGCCGAATGGCTCGATGTGACGCTGCCCGGACGCGATCGGCGCTCCGGCACCATCCACCCGGTCAGCCAGGTCTGGGAGGAATGCACCGCCATCTTCGCCGACATGGGCTTTGCCGTGGCCGAGGGGCCGCAGATCGAAACCGACTGGTACAACTTCGACGCGCTGAACATCCCCGGCCACCACCCCGCGCGGGCCGAGATGGACACGTTCTACATGCACCGCGCCGAGGGCGACGACCGTCCGCCGCACGTGCTGCGCACCCATACCTCGCCCGTGCAGATCCGCTCGATGCAGGCGCAGGGCGCGCCGATCCGCGTGATCGCTCCGGGCCGCGTGTACCGCGCCGACTACGACCAGACCCACACGCCGATGTTCCACCAGATCGAGGGCCTCGCCATCGACAAGGACATCTCGATGGCGAACCTGAAATGGGTGCTGGAGGAATTCTTCTCGGCCTATTTCGGTACGGCGGTGAAGACCCGGTTCCGGGCCTCGCACTTCCCCTTCACGGAACCCTCGGCCGAGGTCGACATCCAGTGCCAGTGGAAGGACGGTTCCGTTGCCGTCGGAGAGGGCGACGACTGGCTCGAAGTCCTCGGGTCCGGCATGGTGCACCCGCACGTGCTCCGCGCAGGCGGGATCGACCCTGACAAATGGCAGGGATTTGCCTTCGGCATGGGGATCGACCGGATTGCCATGCTCAAGTACGGCATTCCCGATCTGCGGGCGTTCTTCGATTCCGACCTGCGCTGGCTGCGGCACTACGGCTTCGCCTCGCTGGACGTGCCGACCCTGCACGGCGGTCTGAGCCGCTAGGGACCGCCGCCGGCCACCGGGTGCGACGCAAATTTGTTCGAACAAATTTGCAAATTCCTTGGAAGGAATTTGCGCCGCGCCGCTGGCTGACATGGCGTCCGGGGAGGGGTAGGGTGCGCGGATGAAGCTGTTCGACCACTCCAACCGCCAGCGCAATGCCGACACCCGGCGCGTCTATGCCCGCTTCGAGCTCGTCCATACCTTCGTCGACTTCGCGGCCGCGCTCTGTTTCACCATCGGCTCCGTACTGTTCTTCTGGAAGCAGTTCGAGGTTCAGGCCATCTGGCTGTTCACGGTCGGCTCGCTGTTCTTCATGGCCAAGCCCACGCTCCGCCTCGCGCGCGAGATCAAGCTCTACCGGATGGGCAAGCTCGACCGTCTCGCCGAGCGCGTCGAGGAGGACTAGCTGCGCTCCGGCGGCAGGGGCGCGAGGCCCGGCACCTCGCCCCCGGCGACCTCTGCCGTGCAATGATCGATGAAGGCCCGGACGGTCATCGACGCGCGTGCGCCGCGCGCGGTCAGCAGGCCGAGACGCATCGGCCGCGGCGCACCGACCAAGGGAACGTGGCGCAGGCGCCGTCCGTCCGGCGCCAGGTCGGACCGGTAGCGGATATTGGCGATGGAATAGCCGAAACCGTTCGCCACCAGCGACCTCATCACCGCGAAATCCCGCGTCCGCTCGGCGATTTCCGGCGACAGTCCCTGCGCCTCGAAGAAGGACAGGAAGTAGTCCGCCGACATCGGCAGATCGAGCAGGATCATCGGGTGCGCCGCCAGATCCGTGACCGATACGGCCTCGTGCTCCGCCAGTGGATGCGCCTCGGGCAGCAGCACGTAGGGCGGCAGGGAGGCCAGCGGCACGAAGTCCAGATCCGAAGGAATCTGCATGTCATAGGTCATCGCGACATCCAGTTCCGCCCGGTGCAGCGCATCGAACAGCTCGGTCTGGTCGCGTTCGAACTGGTGGAAGGCGACGGCGGGATGCGCGTCGCAGAATCCCCTGCGGAGCCGCGGGAGGACGATCTGTGCGAAGGTGACGAGGCAACCGACGTTGAGCGGGCCGCGCACCAGCCCCGCGATGTCGCCGGCGAGGATGTTGAGGCCCGCCGCACCTTCCAGCACCTGCCGCGCCCCCGCGATCATCCTGCGCCCGCTCTGGGTCGGGCTCAGTCCCTGCGCATGGCGGCGCACGAAAAGCGGCAGGCCGAATTCGGTTTCCAGCTGTGCGATCGCCGAGGAGATCGAGGGCGACGATACGTTCAGCCGCGCCGCCGCTTCGGAGATCGACCCGCAGTCTCCTACGGTCACGAGGTATTCGAGCTGGCGCAGGGTGAAGCGGAGCGGCATGGTCCTAGTCGTCGCCGGGGACGCCGTAGGAGGGCGCCGCCTCGGGGCACAGCGCGCGGGTCACGTAGTCTGCCGCCTGCGGAGCGTAGACCGCCCAGGCCCGCGCGACATGCGCGATCGGACAGGCCTCGGGCTCCCAATCGCAGCGCAGCTCGGCGTAGGGCCAGCTTTCGCGGTCCACGATCAGCAGCCCGGCGGAATGCACGGGACCGGCCTCTCCGCCGGCGGCGAGTCCTGCGCGCAGGGCCGCAACCAACCGGCCGCCGAGCGCGCCGGCGGTTGTCCCGAATGCTGCGATCATCGCCGCGGGGACGCCGGCATCGGCCAGCATGTTGCCCCCGGCGGCACAGCCCGGACCCTCGGCCTGTGTCCAGATCCCCAGCGCCCGTGCTCCCGAATGGATGGCGGCGCGCCCGTCCGCGTCGACACAGAGGATCTGGCGGAAGGCGCTGAAGTCATCGCTGTCGCGTGCCGCCGCGACGGCGGCGGAGGCCGTGTCGCCCGCGGCGAGGCGGTCGAGCACGAATGGTCCGAGGGCCGGGTTGGTGACGTTCTGCGTCGCCACGGCCCCGACCCCGGCGCGGGCAAAGGCGCAGCGTGCCGCGACGGCGGGGGAGGAGGACGAGATCGCCACGCCGAACTGTCCGGTTTCGGCGCAGCGCGCCACGATCGAAAAGGTCATGAACGGGTCCTCCAGAGGTTTGCCGGATGCGATGTCCTGTCAGGGATGTGCCGTCCGGGTCCGAACGGGTCCTGGCCGCCCGACCGGTTGCAGGGCGCGGGCCCTGTCACTCCGGAATGACGGCGGTCGCGTCGATCTCCACCAGCCAGTCGGGCCGGGCGAGCGCGGTGACCACCACGCCCGTCGAAACCGGGTGCACGTCGCGGATGTATTCGCCCATGGTCCGATAGACCGCTTCGCGGTGGCGGACATCGGTGAGGTAGACCACGACCTTGCACAGATGCTCCATCGTTCCCCCCGCCTCGCCGATGAGCTGGCGGATGTTCTGCATGACCTTGTGGGTTTGTTCCACCGGATCGTGGCTGGCGATGTTCGCCGCCGTGTCGAGATCCTGCGGGCATTGCCCGCGCAGGAAGATCGTCGCGCCCCGGGCGACGACCGCCTGGCAGAGGTCATTGTCGAGGTTCTGCTCGGGATAGGTGTCGCGCGTGTTGAACTTGCGGATGCGGGTATGGGCCATCAGGCTCTCTCTAGTCGGCGGTGGAATACAGGTCGCGGGCGATCCAGCGCAGTCTTTCGGCGCGGGCCGAGAGCGGCATCCCCCGGCGCGTGGCAAAGACCACCCGGCTGGGCCGGGCCGGGGCGTCGAGCGGGCGCGTCACCAGTGCCCGTCCGTCGTAGCTGTGCCCCGAGACCGGCCGCGTTCCGAGCAGGCTGTAGCCGAGGCCGCGCGCGACCAGTCCGCGCACGGTCTCGAACGAGGAGCTCCGGAAGGCGATCTTCGGTTCCACCCCCGCCGCGCGCAGGATCGAGGGAAAGTAATCGCCGGAGGGCGGCGCATCGAGCAGGACCATCGGTTCCCCGGCGAGGTCCGCAGGCGTGACGGCGGTGCGTGCGGCGAGCGGATGGCTCTCGGGGAGCAGGACATGGGGCGGCAGTTCGAGCAGGGGTTCGGCGTCGAAGGCAGGGGACAGTTCGAAGTCGTAGAGCAGGGCCGCCTCCGCCTCGCCCGAGACCAGCGCCTCGGTCACCCTGCGGTGGTCGCCCTCGATCAGGCGGACCTCTCCGCCGTCACACTCGGCCAGAAGGTCGGGCAGCAGCCAGGGCCCGAGCGTGTGAAAGCAGGCCAGCACCAGCGGCCCCTGCGCGGCGCGCGCGGCGGCCAGGGTGCGGGCCGCCTCGATCCGTGCGGGGCTGCCGTAGGCGCGGTGGGCATAGACCAGCGGCATCCCGGTCTGGCCGAGCGCGATGTCCTGCACCTCTCCGAAGAACACGTCATGGGTCCCGACCCGGTCCTGCGCGACGATACGGCAGTCGAAACTGACCAGCGCATTGTCGAGGGCGAGGCTGCCGGTGCCCGTCGCCTCCCAGGTCGCGGCGTCGAACTTGTCGGCGATCTCGTCCCGGAAGCGCCCGGCAAAGGCGTCGGCCACGTAGGCCTGCGAATCCCGCAGGACATTGAGGCAGAACACGCCGTTGTCGCGGATCGGGCGGCTGGCCGAGGCGCTTTCGTTCACGCAGACCAGCAGCGTCGGCTTGTCGGTATCGGCCGAGACCGAGGCCATGGCCGACACGGTCACTCCGCCCCGTCCGCCGGGTCCGTCGGTCGTCACCACGTTCACCGTTGCGGCGGCGCGGGCCATGCCGGCGATGAACTGGTCTCGGAGGGGCATTTCGGTCATCGGGTCTCCTGCTCCGGGGTCGCGGGCAATCTCGACGCGATCCAGCGGGCGAATTCGTAGTTGGGCCGTTCCAGGTGCGACAGGGCACCCGGTCGGGCATTGCGGGCCTGCATACCGCGCCAGACACGTTCCGTGCAGCCGCGATCCTCGTCATTTACGTCGTCGAGCAGGGCTTTCAATGTTCGAAAATGTTCCGGCGCCTCGGGATCGCTGGCGAAATCCGGATGCAGGCCGCCGCCGTAGAGGATCCGGACATGTCCCGGCCCGTCCGGGGTGAGGCAGAGATACCAGAAATACCCCGGCGTCAGCGTGATGAGAAGCGACGGATAGACCGCAAGGAGCCATGTCCGGTAGCGGTCCTCGCCCTGCAGGGCCGTGTTGTCCTTGTGCGCGATACTGAGCGCGATGCTGTCATCCTTGAGGATATGGTGGAAGTTGAAGCCCGGAAAGCCTTCGGGACAGGTCATCCTGCGCAGGTCCACCGCGCCGCCGATGGTGCCGCCGTGGCACATCGGCAGGTGGTAGCTTTCCATGAAATTCTCGGCGAGGATCTTCCAGTTGGTGTTCCAGCGGTGCTCTTCGCGGAAGGTTTCGACGTAGTCCTGCATCGGCAGGTAGCCGACGAGGTCGTCCATCTCGGTCAGCGTGTCGTGCGGGTCGGGCAGGTCGGGGTCTAGCGTGACCATGATCCAGCCCTTCCAGTCGACGCAGCGGATCTGCGGCAGGCCGGTGGTCTCCTTGCAGAAGGAGGTGTTGAGATCCATCGCGGGCGCCCCGCGCAGGGAGCCGTCGAGGTTGTAGGTCCAGGCGTGATAGGGGCAGGTGATCGCCCGCACGTGGCCGCGCCCTTCCAGCAGGATCGACATGCGGTGGCGGCAGACGTTCGACATCGCCCGCAGCGCGCCGTCGCGGTCGCGCAGCACGATCACCGGCTCGCCCGCGATCTCCATCGTCAGGTAGTCGCCCGGCGCCTTCAGCGCATCGGCCCGCCCGGCACAGAGCCAGCTCTGCGCAAAGACATGCGCCTGCTCCAGTTCGGCGAATGTCTCGGTGGTATAGACCGAAACCGGCATCGCCCGTGCCGCCTCGAAGGGGATGGCGACATTGGCACGAAGGTCGGCGGCGGGATCGTGGAGGGTCATGGGATGTCCTGAGGGTTATTCCGCGGCGTTCCGGGTCTTGGGGTCGCTCCATTTGGTCACGCCGGAATCGTCCGGCGTCAAGGTCCTGCCGCCCAGCACCCGGTCGGAAAGCCCCGCCGCGTCCTTGACGAAGGCAAGCGGGCCGTCCCAGTCGAAGTTCCGGTAGACTGCGGCAAGATGCGCAAAGGGCGGCGCCTGCGCGAAAAGCTGGAAGGTCAGGCGGTGGCCCGCATAGTCCGAATTCAGCATGTCGCGCGCGAAGGCCAGCAGCTTGCGGCGGTCCTCGGCAACCCAATCGTCGTTGATGGAATAGTATTTCTCCATCCACGGGGCGGTTTCGGGGTGGCGGAAGCTGGCCGCGTCCGGGGTCACGCAGATCTGTCCGCCGCAAAGCTCGCGGGCGATATGCATCATCTCGTGCAGTTGCGAACAGGCCAGAACACGGCCTGTATAGAGCAGCGACTGGTTCGGCATCATCAACCCCGAGGGCGAGCGTTCGCCGAGGGCGATCGACGCGGTCAGGTGGGCGTTGATCCCCTCGCGGTAGACCGCGAGCTGCGACAGTTTCTCCTGCACCGCCTGCTGCTTTTCCAGCCCGGTCTGGCGCGCGTTGAACAGCGCTGCGCCGATCATCATGTCGGCAAGCTTGAGGTTCCGCTGCACGAAGGCAAAGGCCGAATATCGGTGCAGCGTGGCGCGGATGAAGGTCGCCGCACGGGTGTGCCGGTAGAACAGCACGTTTTCCCAGGGGATCAGCACGTTGTCGAAGATGACGATGGTGTCGACCTCGTCGAACTTGTTGGCGAGGGGGTAATCCTCGGCCGGTGCGCGGCCGGCAAAGCCGGTGCGGCAGATGAACTTCAGCCCCGGCGAGCCAAGGTCGCAGATGAACCCCACCGCGTAGTCGGACATCGATTCGGAGCCCCAGTTGGCAATGGTCGGCTTGGTAAAGGCCTGGTTGGCATAGGCCGCGGCGGTTTCGTATTTCGCGCCGCGCACGACGATGCCCGCGTCGGTTTCCTTGACCACGTGCAGCAGCATGTCTGGGTCCTGATCCTGCGGTGCCTTGGAGCGGTCCCCCTTGGGATCGGTGTTGGCCGAGACGTGGAAGGGGTCGCCCCTGAGCACCTCATGGATGTGACGTTCGATGTTGCGGGCGAATTGCGGGTCGATCTCGGCCAGGACATCGGCGCCGTCGTGCAGCGACCACATTTCGCCCACCGTCTCGTCCCCGACGCGCGTGACGATGCCGCCCACTGTGTTCAGCACCTCGTCCGTGGCGCGGCGCTTGGCCCACCAGTCATCCTGCGTGTAGGGCAGGGCGTTCCCGACGGCATTGACCTGACCGTCCTGCGTCACGGTCATCACCTCCGCATGGGCGGGATCGTGTGCCATGTCGTAGATCCGGGCGCGGATATCCACCAGCGGCCGGAACATCGGATGGGTGGGGACATCCCGCACCTTTTCGCCGTTCACGTAGACCGCCCGCCCGTCGCGGATCGACTCGCGGTACTGCTCGCCTGTGCGGATCATCTGAGTCTCCCTTGCCTGTGCGGGAACAGGGTGGCGCGGCGATGGCTTCGGGAAAAGCACATTATTCGGTATCAATGATTAGGGTGCAGCTAACCCGATCCACGCGCCCGGGCCGATACAAAACAGGGCATTGAAATTCAATCAAACGATTGATTAAATTTGCCATGGCCCCGCAACCCGGTATCTCCTCCGATTCCCCGACCCGGCAGAAACTGATCCGCGCCGGGTTCCGGCTGTTCGGGGACCTCGGCTATGCCGGGGCCTCCACCCGCAAGCTGGCCGAGGCGGCGGGCACCAATGTCGCCTCCATCGCCTACCACTTCGGCAGCAAGGCCGGTCTGCTCGAAGCCTGCGCCCGCAGCGTGACGGAACGGGTGGGCGCGGTGGTCGGTCGGCCGGAGGATCACGGCGGGCTCGACCCGGAAGAGGCCGCCGCCCGGCTCGACACCATGCTCCGCGCCCTCGCGCGGTTCCTGATCGCCAGCGACGATGCCCGTGACATGGTCGCCTTCATGCTGCGCGAGGTGAATGCCTCGGGCGCCATGCTGCACCTTGTCCATGACGATTTCATCGGCCCGAAGCACCGGGAACTCTGCGCGCTCTGGGCCACTGCGACCGGGCGCGATGCCGATAGCGAAGAGGTCGCGCTCGCGGTTTTCGCGATGGTCGGGCAGGTGATCTACTTCCGGGTCGGTCAGCCCATCGTGCTGCGCCGGCTGGGGTGGGAGACGATCGACCCCGTACGCGCGGAGCGGATCGCCGACATCCTCTCGGACCATCTTCGTGCCGCCATAGACAGGAGCCGCTCATGAGCCTTCTCTGTTCCCTGCCGTTCGCGGCGGCCCTCTTTGCCGGGTGCGCGGCGCCCGGACCCTTCGCGACCGGCTATGTCGAGGGCGATTTCACCCTTGTGGCCCCCGTCGCCACGGCGCAGATCCGGCAGATCCTGGTGCGCAGCGGCGACCGGGTCGAGTCCGGGCAGGCGCTGGTCGAACTGGAACGGCGCGACGCCGAGATCGCGGTGTCCAGCGCCGAGGCCGCGCTGGCACAGGCGGAGAGCCGGCTGCTGGACCTGCAGGAGGGCAAGCGCCCGGCCGAGATCCGGGCCATCGAAGCCTCGCTCGCCTCGGCGCAGGCGCAGGCCGAGGACGCGCTCCGCACCCGCGACCGCATGGTCAGCCTGGAGGCGCGCGGGGCGGCGACACAAAGCCAGCGCGACGATGCGGTGACCGGGGCCAAGGTGGCCGAAGCGAATGTCGCCCAGATGGAAGCCGAACTGGCCGTAGCCCGCCTGCCGGCCCGCGCTCAGGCCATCGCCGCCGCCGAGGCCGCAAGGCAAGGGGCGGAGGCCGCGCTGGAACAGGCGCGCTGGCTGCTCGACCAGCGCAGCCTGTCCGCCCCCTCGGCGGGCCGGATCTTCGACGTGATCCGCACCGGCGGAGAGATTGCCGGCCCCTCCTCGCCGGTGGTTTCCATGCTCGCCGACGGGGCGGTCAAGCTGCGGCTCTACGTGCCGGAGACCGAGTTTTCCCGGGTTTCCGTCGGCACGGGGCTTCGGGTGCGCTGCGACGGCTGCGCGCCGGGGATCGGGGCGCGGGTGACCTATGTTTCGGAAACCGCCGAATTCACGCCGCCGGTGATCTACTCGCTCGAGAACCGCCAGAAGCTCGTCTACCTGATCGAAGCCTGAGCTACTCCCCATTTCTTGGACAGGATCTGGCGTAAATTAAGCTACTCGTTGCACCTGCTGATCGGGTTGGTTGATATCATTTCTCTGCCAGTAGACCAGCGCCGGGGGCTGGCCGCCCAAGGCTGAATGCGGGCGCTGGTGGTTGTAGAAGGTCATCCATTTCCGGATCGCCGCTTTCGTCTCCGATCCGGTCTCCCAGGCATGCAGGTAAACGCACTCGTATTTCAGGGTGCGCCACAGCCTCTCGATGAAGATATTGTCGAGGAAACGGCCCTTCCCATCCATCGATATGCGCACGCTGGACCGGCGGAGCCGATCCGTCCAGGCAAAGGACGTGAACTGGGATCCCTGATCCGTATTCATTATCTCTGGCGGGCCGAACTTGTGGATGGCCTCGTTCAGCGCCTCGACACAGAAGTCGGCCTCCAGCGTGTTCGAGATCCGCCAGGACAGGACCTTGCGGGTATGCCAGTCCATGATCGCCACGAGGTATAGGAACCCGCGCCGCATGGGCAGGTAGGTGATATCCGAGCACCAGACCTGGTTCGGGCGTTCCACCCGTAGACCTCTGAGCAGGTAGGGATAGGTCTTGTGGCCCTTCGTCGGCCTGCTCGTGTTGGGCTTCTGGTAAATCGGCACTAGCCCCATCAGGCGCATCAGCCGCCGGATGCGCTTCTCGTTCACTAGGTGGCCGTCGTTGCGCAGGTGCCAGGTCATTTGCCGGACACCGAAGAACGGCGTCTCCAAGAACTGCTCGTCGATCCGCCGCATCAGGCCGAGGTTCTGTTCGGTCTCGCCCTTGGGCGTGTAGTAGAAAGACGAACGCGCGATCGACAGCAACTTGCACTGCTGGCCGATCGACAGATCCAGGTGGTCAGGCTCGATCATGCCGCGCCTCACTTCCCGCCCCAGGGCTTCAGCTTTCGTTCCAAAAAAGAGTTGGCCACCGCCAGCTCCCCGATCTTGGCGTGGAGCTCCTTCACCTGCTCCTCGTCAATCTCCGGCTTCTTGCGGCCCCCGCGTTCGAACACACCGGAGGCGCCTTCGAGCAGGGCTCGCTTCCATTGATGGATCATCGTCGGATGCACCCCGAACCGGCTTGCCAGTTCGGCAGCCGTCTCCTCGCCTTTCAGGGCTTCCAGCGCGACCTTCGCCTTGAACTCAGGCGCGTGCTGCTTCCGTTTCGACATCTCTGATCTCCTTCTCGTCGAAGATCAGCAGACTGCAAATCGTAGCTTATGTCAGTGTCCGAATTTCGGGGGGTAGCTCAGCCCGCCCGGAGGCCGGATCGGCGCTGAAACCGGGCCAGATCGTGGATGTCTCCCTTGGGGGCGAACCCGGGGGCGACGAATGACGGAGCCCGCGATCTCCGTCCGGAACCTCACCAAGCGGTTCGGCGGAAAGACAGTGGTGGACGACGTGACGCTGACCGTCGCTCGGGGCGAAATCGCCGGCTTTCTCGGGCCGAACGGATCGGGCAAGACCACGACGATCCGACTGATGTGCGGGCTGCTGCAACCGGATGCGGGGCGCGGCCGGGTCCTCGGTCACGACATCCTCCGCGAGCGCGGCGCCATCAAGCGCAAGGTCGGCTACATGACGCAGAAGTTCTCGTTCTACGAGGACCTCACGATCGAGGAGAACCTCGCCTTTGTCGCCGGCCTCTACCAGATGCCCGCCCGGCGGCAGGTGGTCGCGGAGACGCTGAGGGATCTCGGTCTGCAATCGCGGCGGGGCCAGCTTGCCGGGTCGCTGTCGGGCGGGTGGAAGCAGAGGCTGGCCCTGGCGGCCTGCGTGATGCACAAGCCCGAGCTGCTGATGCTCGACGAACCCACGGCGGGCGTCGATCCCAAGGCCCGCCGGGACTTCTGGGACGAGATCCACCGCCTCGCCTCTGACGGGCTGACGGTGCTGGTGTCGACCCACTACATGGACGAGGCCGAGCGCTGTCACCGGATCAACTACATCTCCTACGGCCGCCTCGTCGCGCAGGGGACGGTCGCGGAGGTGGTGCGCAATGCCGGATTGACCACGTTGGTGATGTCCGGCGCCGCAACCGACCGGGCCGCGCGCCTGCTGGAGGGGGCGGAGGGGGTCGACCAGATCGCGCCCTTCGGCAACACTCTGCACGTCGTCGGCCGGGATGCGGCGGCCCTGCGCCGGAGCGTCGAGCGCATCGCGCAGCAGACCGGAACCGAGGTCGCCGCTGCGGATACCAGCCTGGAGGATGTCTTCATCCAGTTGATGCAGGGGGCAGAGGACAACATGGCATGAACCGCGTCCTGTCCCTCCGGCGTCTGTGGGCGCTGCTCGTCAAGGAGACGATCCAGATGCGCCGGGATCGTCTGACCTTCGGCATGATGATCGGCATCCCGCTGGTGCAGCTCATGTTGTTCGGTTTCGCGATCAACACCGATCCCAAGGAGCTGCCCGCCGCCCTGGTGGCCCCGACGCAGGACCGCTTCACCCGCGCCATGGTCTCCGCGCTGGAATTGACCGGCTACTATCGCTTCGTCGCGCCCGATGCGACCGCAGCCGAAGCCGAGCGGATGATTTCTCGGGGCGACGTGGTCTTCGTGGTCACGGTGCCGTCCGATTTCGGCAAGCGGGTCGAAAAGGGCGACGATCCGTCGATCCTGATCGAGGCGGATGCCACCGACCCCTCGGCCGCCTCCGGCGCGATTTCCACCCTGTCGACCGTCGCCCGGCAGGCGCTGCAGCGCGAGACCGGCGCGACCGGCGACGAAGGCGGCGCTCTGTCGGTGGCCGTGCACCGGCGCTACAATCCCGAGGGCATCACCCAGTACAACATCGTGCCGGGCCTCCTCGGGGTCATCCTGCAGCTCACCATGGTGATGATGACCTCCATGGCGCTCACGCGGGAAACCGAGCGGGGCACGATGGAAAACCTCCTGTCGATGCCAGCCTCGCCGCTCGAGATCATGCTCGGCAAGGTCGTGCCCTACCTCGGGGTCGGCGCGGTTCAGGTGGTGGTCGTCCTGATGGCGGCGCGGCTCATCTTCGGCATTCCCCTGGTCGGCGAACTGACGCTCATCCTGGTCGGGATCTTCGTCTTCGTGCTTGCCCTCGTGATCCTGGGATACTTGCTGTCGACCGTGGCGCGCACGCAGATGCAGGCGATGCAGCTGACCTTCTTCTTCTTCCTGCCGTCGCTGATGCTTTCGGGCTTCATGTTCCCGTTTCGCGGCATGCCGCCCTGGGCGCAATGGCTCGGCGAAATCTTTCCGCTCACCCATTTCCTCCGGCTGATCCGGTCGGTCATGCTCAAGGGCGCGGATGCCGATACGGTCGCGCGCTCCATGCTGGCGCTCGGGCTCTTCGTGCTGATCCTGTCGCTAGCCGCCCTGTTCCGCTTTCGCCGCACGCTGGATTGAGGGACCCAAATCTTTTGGAAAAAGATTTGCAAATTCCTTTTCAAGGAATTTGGCCCGGCGCCGCGAGCACCCCCGGCCGGAACCGTCGTCCGGACCGGGGGAGGGCGGTCAGCGCGCGTCCCTTTCGAGCAGGCCCGTCAGCGCCTCCGTCAGCGCCTCGGCGGCTTCTTCGTGGGCGAGGGGGCCCATCAGTTCCGCCGCCGCGTTGGCCTCGAAATCGGAAAAATGCATCCCCGCCGTCCCGCGGGCGCGGGCCGTATCGGACTTCGGGACTTCCAGCACGCGGATGGCCCGCCGCCGCAGGGCCTCCACCATGCTGGCGTCGATGAAGAGAGGGTCGCCGTCCAGTTGGTCGACCGGCTTGGACGGGGGCGGATGATCGGCGAACCACAGAAGGATCGCCCGCCCGCCCAGCACGGTCAGAAGGTGCTTCATCCGCGCCACCCAGGCGAGGCGCAGCTCCTCCGTCACCTTGTGGAACCGGTCCGGGCAGAGCGACTGCAACTGGCCGAGCATGTGACGGTTGAAATGGAACTCGGTGAAATCGACCTCGGGGAACAGTTCCTGCAGCCGTTCCGAGGCGCGCAGGAACCGGTCGTTCCGGCGCGGATGCACGCTGTAATAGCGGTTCGACATGTTCTGCGCGCCCATCACCTGGATCACGCAATAGGCCGCCCGCCCCATGGTATCGAGCACCGAGGGATCGTTGAGGCAGAGGTCCAGACCGGCATTGACCACGCCGAGGTTGACGCAGGGCCTCCCTACCGCCCTTTCGACCAGCGCGGGAAAGGGCGCCTCGATGAATTTGCCGTAGGTCTCGGTCCCGCCGAGAAAGGCGATATAGGGATCGTCCAGAGGACGGCGCGGCCCGCGAAACAGCACGCGCGACCGGCCATATCGACACGGATAATATTCGAGGGCCCCTTGGGCCGTCACTGCATAGGTCATTCCACCCACCTTGAAATTTTACTCACCCGGGGCGGAGAATCCGGCAAACGTCTTTCCATTTCGCTAATGCGAAAAACCGTCGAAAATCCGCCCGGTTCACCTTGCGGGCGGGTTGGCGCCGCGCCTATGGTTGGCAAAGGTCGAAACGGCGCGAACGACAAGGGGACCGGGCGATGGACATCAAGACAATCGGTGTCATTGGCGCCGGCCAGATGGGCAACGGGATCGCGCACGTGATGGCGCTCGCCGGATACGATGTCCGGCTGAACGACATCAGCCGCGACATGCTCGACAAGGCGCTGGACGCGATCGACAAGAACATGGATCGCCAGGTCAGCCGCGGCAAGATCTCCGAGGAGGAGCGCAAGGCGGCGCTGGCCCGCATCGTCCCGACCATGTCGGTCGAGGAGACGGCGGCGACGGACCTGGTGATCGAGGCGGCGACCGAACAGGAGACGGTGAAGCAGAAGATCTTCGACAGCCTTCTGCCGCACCTTCTGCCGCATACCATCCTCACCTCGAACACCTCCTCGATCTCGATCACGCGGCTGGCCTCGCGCACCGACCGGCCGGAAAAATTCCTCGGGTTCCACTTCATGAACCCGGTGCCGGTGATGCAGCTGGTCGAACTGATCCGGGGCATCGCGACCGACGAGCCGACCTACAAGGCCTGCCTCGCCGTGGTCGACAATCTCGGCAAGACCGCCGCGAGTGCCGAGGATTTTCCCGCCTTCATCGTCAATCGCATCCTCGTGCCGATGATCAACGAGGCGGTCTACACGCTCTACGAAGGCGTCGGGAACGTGCGCTCCATCGACATGGCGATGAAACTCGGCGCGAACCATCCGATGGGGCCGCTGGAACTGGCGGATTTCATCGGTCTGGACACCTGCCTCGCGATCATGAACGTACTGCACGACGGGCTGGCGGATACCAAGTATCGCCCCTGTCCGCTGCTCACCAAGTATGTCGAAGCGGGATGGCTCGGCCGCAAGACCCGGCGCGGCTTTTACGACTACCGGGGTGAAGAGCCCGTGCCGACCCGCTGAGCGGGGCCGCGATCGTTCGACGAAAACCGGGCCCGCGGGTCAGGGCTTCAGGCCGAGGGTGATCTCGCGCAGGCTGGCCACGAAATCGCGCTGCTTGCCGGCCCAGGCGGTCACGGCCTCGGGCGTGATCGGCTCTCCGACCACGGGGCGCTGCGGACGGCCGCAGGCGTGCATCACCTCGTGCAGCAGCAGGCCCTGGCGGATCGTCGGCGAGATCTTGTTGGCGATCTGGTAGGCGCGGCTGTTCTGGCCCGGGAAGAAGATCGGCAGCACCGTCGCACCGGAGCGCTGGATCATCTTCGCGGTGAACGGGTTCCAACCTTCTTCGACCGCGGGTCCGAACAGGGTCCGGGACGCGGCGACGACCCCCGAGGGAAACAGCGCGATCACGCCGCCCTTCTTGAGGTGATCCATCGCCTGTGCCCGCATCGCGAGGCTTTGTTCCCGGGCGTTTTCCTCGTGCGGGAAGGGGACCGGGATCATGAACTGCTCGATCTCCTTCACGCCGGTCAGAAGGGACCGCGTGAGGATGCGGTAATCCGTCCGGACGCGCCCGATCAGCTCGGCCAGGATCATGCCGTCCACCAGCCCGTGCGGATGGTTGGCCACGACGATCAGCGGGCCAGTCCTGGGAATGCGGGCGATCTGTTCCTCGGGGGTGCGCAGTTCGATCTTCATGAGACCGAGCGCCTGCGCCCAGAAGGCCTGCCCCTCGGCGGGGCCCTGCCGTTCGAACCGGCGCACGAGGCGGATCAGGGGGATCTTGCCCGTCGCCCACTCCAGCGCGCGGATGGTGTTGGCCTTCCAGGGATTGGTGAAGGTGTTGGCGTAGCTGAGCTTCCGCTTGTCATACGGCGCCGCTGCGGGTCGGGTCACGGCGCCCCGCGAACCCGTGGCCTGATAGCTCTCTGCCATGCGCCCGCTCACCCTTTGTCGACTCGGCATCCGGCGATGCTCAACTATCCTCCCCGAAGCGGTTGGCGACCAGCGCCTCCAACGCGTCGGCCAGAGCCTCGGCATCGGGCCCGGAGGTTTCAACCTCAATAGAGCTTCCTTTGGACGCTGCCAACATCAAAAGCCCCATGATGCTGTCGCCCCCGGCGCTCATCCCGTCCCTGGAAACCTCGGCGCGGGCATCGAACCCTTCAACGACCTCGACCAGCTTGGCGGAGGCGCGGGCGTGCAGGCCCTTCTCGTTGACGATCTTCAGAACGCGGCAAACTACCTGGGACATGGGCTTTCCTGACTTGCGGGCCTTGCGGAACCTCAGTGGGGATCGGATTTGACGTTCTGGCTGTCAATGTATTTCCGGCCCGCCTCCAGCGCCCCTTTTACCGCATCGGGTACGGGTTTCTGGCGGCTTTTTGCAAGCTTTATCAGCATGGGCAGGTTCATGCCGTAGAGAATCCGGCGGTTTTCCGGACGACAGGCGAGCAGGCTGAGGTTCGAGGGCGAGCCGCCGTAGAGATCGGTCACCACGACCACGCCGTCGCCGGTGTCGACATCGTTCGCGGCGACGCAGATCTCCGCCTCCTTCTTGGCGCGATCGTGATCGGCCTCGATCGCGATGGCGACCACGCCGGGCTGTGCGCCCACGACATGTTCCACCGCGGACAGATATTCCCGCGCCAGTCCGCCATGCGCCACGATCACGATGCCGATCACGGCCGCATCCCTCCGCCGAAGCCTTGCCCGGGCGCGGTGATCCCCCGCCGTCCGAGCTCCCTGTGCCTAATTGACACCTGCCACGCGTGCTCTGCAAGGGCACGCGCGACGCATTCCGCGATGTAGACCGAACGGTGTTGCCCGCCGGTACACCCGAAGCCGAAACCGAGATGTGCCTTGCCCTCGGCGACGCTGGCGGGCAGCACGAAAAGTGCCAGATCCGTGACCTTCTCGACGAAGGGCGCAAAGCGCGCATCCTGCGCGATGAAGGCCCCCACCTCTGGATCGAGGCCGGTGAAGTCGCGCAAGCCCGGTTCCCAGTGCGGGTTGTCGAGGAAGCGGCAATCGAAGACCATGTCCATGCCCTGCGGCAGGCCGCGCTTGTAGGAGAAACTGTGGATCGACACCGCCAGCCGCTGATCCGGCGTTTCGGCGAACCAGGTTTCCAGCTGTTCGCGCAGATCGTGGGGCGACAATTCGCTGGTGTCGATGAGGATATCGGCGGCCAGCCTCGCCTCGACCAGAAGTTCGAGCTCGCGGTCGATGCCCTGCGTGTAGCTTTCGTCCGGGGCCATGGGGTGACGGCGCCGGGTTTCCGAGTAGCGCCTGCCGAGAACCTCGGGAGAGCAGTCGAGATAGAGCAGTTGCGGCGCAACTCCGGGTTGCAGCGTCAACGAGCGGTGCAGGTCCAGCAGGCCCTGCACGCTGAAGTCACGGTTGCGGACATCCACCCCGAAGGCGAGCGGGCGGCCGATCCGACCCCCGTCCAGCAGCGGCGGAATCAGGCGCAGAGGGATGTTGTCGATCGCCTCGTATCCCATATCCTCCAGCGCGTTGATCGCGGTCGAGCGTCCGGCGCCCGACGGCCCGGTGACCAGAACCACGCGCTGGCTGCCTGCCGGCTGATCCTTCATGCTTCATTCCTTCCGACCACCCTTGAGATATTGAACAAGGGCTGCCGCAAAATAGGGATGCGCGGAATTGTGAAGCAAGGGTATTTTTTGCCCGTGCAGCGTGATCTCGCGGCGCTGCGGCAATCGCGTCGTCTCCCGGTGATCCAGATCGAGGGCGGCGGCAAGGATCGCCCGCGAAACCGTTTCCGCCCCGAGCAGACCGAGCCCGCGCGCCTCGATCATCCCACGCAGGACTTTCGGAGCGGTTAACCAGAGGTCGGGGGGACGATCTTCGACGATGACCCGGTCATCGGCGACCAGCACGGCCCCTCGCGCCATCATCTCGAGCGCGAGCCCGGATTTGCCGCTGCCGGATGCGCCCAGAATCAGCAGGCCCCGCCCCTCCACGGCCACGGCGGTGGCGTGGAGGGTCAGGGGCGCGGTGGAGCTCATCTCAGATCGGCAGGCCCACGACAAAGCGGGCGCCGAGGGGTTCGGAGGTCACGTCGGCTTCGGTCGGGCGGATGTTCTCGGCCCAGATCACGCCGCCGTGGGCTTCGACGATCTGCTTCGAAATGGCGAGACCGAGGCCGGAATTGTTGCCGAAATCGTTCTCGGGACGATGCGAATAGAATCGCTTGAAGATCTTGGTCAGCGCTTCTTCGGGGATGCCGGGGCCGGTATCCTCGACCACCACCAGGACGCGGTTGTCGCGGCGCCGGGCCCAGACGCGGATGGCATCGCCGTCTTCGCAGAAGCTCACCGCGTTGGTGATGAGGTTCACGAAGACCTGCGCCAGCCGCGGTTCCAGCCCGCTGATGCGGATCGGCTTTCCGGGCAGGTCGGTGATGAACTCGATCCCCTTCTTGCGCGCGTCCTCGCCCAGGAACTGCGCCAGGTTACCGAGCATGTCCAGAAGGTTGAACTCCTGTTCCTCCTCCTTCACCAGCTCTGAATCGAGCCGCGAGGCGTTGGAAATGTCGCTGACCAGGCGGTCGAGGCGGCGCACGTCGTGTTCGATGACGTTGAGCAGCTTGTCGCGATGCTCTTCCTTCTTGACGATGCGCAGCGACCCGATGGCCGAGCGCAGGCTGGCGAGGGGATTCTTGATCTCGTGTGCCACGTCGGCGGCGAACTGTTCGTTGCCGTCGATGCGGTCGTAGAGCGCCGCGACCATGCCGCGCAGCGCGCCGGACAGGCGGCCGATCTCATCTGGGCGGGCGGTCAGGTCGGGGATGCGGATGCGCCGCGAACCGGATTTGCTGCGGTTGCGGTCGCGACCGATCTCGGCGGCATCCGCGAGGTCGGAGATCGGGTTGGCGATGGTCGAGGCAAGTACGAGACTGAGGCCGATGGAGACCAGGGTGGCGATGACGAACATCTGCAGTACCCGCTCGCGTTCGCGGCTGACGGAGGCGTCGATCTCTGCAGCGGCGGAGACCATGGCGACGGTGCCGACCACCGTATCGCCCTGCCGGATCGGCGCGAAGGCGGTGAAGAGCGTCTTGCCGTCCGGCCCGGCGCCCGAATCGACGCGGGTCACGGTGGGATCGCCCGCCTCGATCAGGCGGCGCAGGCGATCCTCCTGCCCGAGCTCGGGGGTGTCGTCGAAATAGGAAAAGAACCCGGCCACGGCCCGCCAGGCCCGGTCGAGCATGTTCGAGATCAGCGTGGGCTGATCGTCGCGCGCGATCTCGACCGCACGGGGCAGGGGGCGCGTGCCGACCGCCTCGCCGACGAGGAAATTGCCGGCGTCGAACACCATCAGCTCGATGCCCTGACGCAGATTCAGCCCCTCGAGCGTGGCGGCCACGTCGACGCCGTCGGACGAGCCGAGGCTGACCGGCATGCCGGTGGGCATCTGGCTCTCGAACACGTCGGCGATCAGCTCCACCTCGGAACTCATGGCGTTGGCCCGTTGCAGGACCAGCATGTCGCGCGAGGAATTCAGCCAAAGGATGCCGGCGACCAGCACGTTCAACGCGATGAGGTTGAACGTGATGATCTTGCGCGTCAGCGGCGAGCGGTTGAGCGAGAAGAGGCTGCGCCGCGCGCGGCTGTCGCGCAGCTCCTTCTCCACGATGTTGTCGGGCGCGACCCAGTCGTCGCCAAGAACGACATCTGCATCGCGCCGCTCACCCGGATCGCCGCGCATCGA
This sequence comes from Salipiger sp., assembly GCF_048261495.1. Lineage (GTDB taxonomy): Bacteria > Pseudomonadota > Alphaproteobacteria > Rhodobacterales > Rhodobacteraceae > Salipiger. The sequence continues at coordinate 254,639 of NZ_JBLXFX010000002.1, read as the reverse complement.
AATCCTTTCGGCCAGGGACATGGTTACTCTTCGTTGTAACGATATCCGATACCGTAAAGCGTTTCGATGGCGGAAAAGTCGGCATCCACGGTGCGCATCTTCTTGCGCAGGCGCTTGATGTGGCTGTCGATGGTGCGGTCGTCCACGTAGACCTGATCGTCATAGGCCACGTCCATCAGCTGGTCGCGGGATTTGACGAAGCCGGGGCGTTGCGCAAGGGCCTGAAGCAGCAGGAATTCGGTGACGGTCAGGGACACGTCCTGGCCGCGCCAGCTGACCGCGTGACGCAGCGGGTCCATGATGAGCGAGCCGCGCGTCATCAGCTTGGTTTCCTCGGTGTCGCCCACCACGTCGCCTGCGACGGCTTCCTGGCGGCGCAGCAGGGCGCGGATGCGCTCGACCAGAAGACGCTGCGAGAAGGGCTTCTTCACGTAGTCGTCGGCCCCCATGCGCAGGCCGAGAACCTCGTCGATCTCGTCGTCCTTGGAGGTGAGGAAGATCACCGGCATCTTGGATTTCTGCCGCACGCGCTGCAGCAGATCCATGCCGTCCATGCGCGGCATCTTGATGTCGAACACGGCCATGTCCGGCATCTTCTTGCTGAAGGCGTCGAGGGCGGCCTGCCCGTCGTTGAAGGTTTCCACTTCGAACCCCTCTGCCTCGAGGGTCATGGACACGGATGTCAGAATATTCCTGTCATCGTCCACAAGGGCGATTTTCGACATGGGAGGTTTCCTTGTTCTGCTCTACTTGCCTGTTTTTCCCCGCACTATGCGAGATTTTGCCCTTTACAACAATCCCATTCTGCGAATCAGGCAAGCGTCCCTCCGCCATTGCAGACGAAATGTGGTAAGGAATGGCTAAAATGCCTCAGTGACGCCCGGACGAAACAAAGTGCTAACGCTATCGGTGATTTGGTTGCGCTAACTGCGTGGATGCGTCCTGTTCCTTTGCGGAAACTACGTGCTAAAGCGTCGTTTGCCGGGGGTGCGCGCCTCCGACGGACGGAGGAGGTTTCCGTTCTGACAAAGACCGCCGCGTCTTGCGCGGAGACAGGAGCTTGGCAGATGACATTTGGACGGGTGAACCCGCAGTTCCGGCTGGAAGATCAGGGGATCGAAGGTCTGGGAAATGTCTATTACAATCTTATGGAGCCCGCGCTGATCGAGGCTGCCCTGAAGCGGGGCGAGGGCACGCTGGGCAAGGGCGGGGCGTTCTACGTCACCACCGGCAAGTTCACCGGCCGTTCGCCGCAGGACAAGCACGTGGTCCGCACGCCGTCGGTCGAGCATGACATCTGGTGGGAAAACAACCGTCCGATGTCCCCCGAGGGGTTCGATGCGCTTCACGCCGACATGCTCGAGCACATGAAGGGCAAGGAATACTACGTTCAGGATCTCACCGGCGGCGCGGATCCCGCGCATTCGATCAAGGTCCGCATGGTGACGGAACTGGCCTGGCACGGCCTGTTCATCCGCCACATGCTGCGGCGCCCCGACCGCGAGCAACTCGATGATTTCGTGGCGGATTTCACCATCATCAACTGCCCGAGCTTCAAGGCCGACCCGGAGCGTCACGGCTGCCGGAGCGACACCGTCATCGCGCTGAACTTCGACAAGAAGACGATCCTGATCGGCGGCACCGAATACGCGGGCGAGAACAAGAAGTCGGTCTTCACCCTGCTGAACTACATGCTGCCGCTCAAGGGCATCATGGCGATGCACTGCTCGGCCAACCATGCGCCGAACAACCCGGTCGACACCGCCGTCTTCTTCGGCCTGTCGGGCACCGGCAAGACGACGCTCTCGGCCGACCCGGAGCGCGTGCTGATCGGCGACGACGAGCACGGCTGGTCCGACCGCGGCACCTTCAACTTCGAAGGCGGCTGCTATGCCAAGACCATCAACCTCAGCGCCGATGCCGAGCCGGAGATCTACGCGACGACCTCCAAGTTCGGCACCGTGATCGAGAACATGGTCTTCGACCCGGAGACCTTCGAGCTCGATTTCGACGATGACAGCCTGACGGCCAACATGCGCTGCGCCTACCCGCTGGAGTACATCTCGAACGCCTCGTCCTCGGCGCTCGGCGGGCATCCGAAGAACATCATCATGCTGACCTGCGACGCCTTCGGCGTGCTGCCTCCGATCGCACGGCTCACCCCGGCGCAGGCGATGTATCACTTCCTGTCGGGATTCACCTCCAAGGTGGCGGGGACCGAACGCGGCGTGACCGAGCCGCAACCGACCTTCTCGACCTGCTTCGGCGCGCCGTTCATGCCGCTGCGCCCCGAGATCTACGGCAACCTGCTGCGCGACAAGATCGCCAAGCACGGCGCGACCTGCTGGCTGGTGAACACCGGCTGGACCGGCGGCGCCTACGGCACCGGTCACCGCATGCCGATCAAGGCCACCCGCGCGCTGCTGCACGCCGCGCTGAACGGGTCGCTGGCGAAGGTGGATTTCCGCAAGGATCCGAACTTCGGCTTCGAAGTGCCGGTCTCGGTCGAGGGTGTGCCCGAGCTGCTGCTCGATCCGCGCCGGACCTGGTCGGACAAGGCGGCGTTCGACGCACAGGCGCAGAAGCTGGTCGGCATGTTCGCCGACAATTTCGAGCAATACGTGCCCTATATCGACGAAGACGTGAAAGCGGCCGCCATCGGCTGAGGCGGCTTCCGATCCATCGAGCGGGCGTCACCGAAAGGTGGCGCCCGTTTGCGTTCTGCTCGCGCTCGTGGACATCGCGGATGCTCGTCGGCAGCGTGATGCGGGGCTGGATCTGCCGGACATTTGCACCGTTCTGTCGGCAATCGACCGGCGGCACCTGCCGGTGACGGTCGGTGCGGATTGTCGCGCAAATCGGGCGGATCCCTTTCATTGCGGCGTGTTCCGACCTAGCTATGGATTGTCTGCTCGCCCGTCATGTCCGGAACCTGCCTTGGCCCATCTCCGACCCTCCCTGTCCCTGTGCCTTGCGCTGCTCGCCTCCTCCGCGGGCGCCGCACCGGCGGACTCCTTCACGCAGGCGCCGGTGGTGCTCGTCGATTACGGGGTGATCTGCCAGACCACGCCGGAGGGGCGCCGCGAAGCGCCGGAGACGCTGCTGGGAGAGATCAACCTGATCCGCCAGAACCAGGACATGGATGTCACGACGCGGGTCATCCCGGCAAAGGCGGGCATCAGCTTCGGCGTCAAGTTCCTGCTGGAACCGGGGGCCGGAGCGCAGGAAATGCGGGTGGTCGTGCGGCATCCCCCGATGGGCGAGCAGGGGCTGGAGCGGGAAAGCTGGTTCGCCACGGCGCGGGACAGCGGGCCCAGCCTGAACCTCTTCTCCTTCGAATATCCCTACGAACTGGTGCAGGGCCCGTGGAGCTTTTCGCTGGAAAGCGAGGGCGCCGTGCTGATGGAGCAGCACTTTACCGTGGTGCCGCCCGAAGCCGCGCCGGGTGTGCTGGCGGTCTGCTTCGGGCAGGATTTCGTGTCCTGATGGTGCCATCCCGCGCGACGGAGGCGACTTTCGACTGAAGATCGCGGCCCGGCGCGGGTCAGGTCATGCGCGCCCGTAGGCCTCGGCGATGGCGATCTGCAGCGCGTCCTTGGCCGAACGTCCCGCCCATGCGATGAGCTGGAAGCAGGGATAGTAGCGTTCGGCCGACAGCACGGCCGCCGAAATCATCGTATCCACCTGCTCGGGGCTGGCGATCTGCCCGCCGGAGAGCACCAGTCCGTAGCGATAGACCATGAGCTTCGGCTCCGCCCAATAGCTGAAGGACCCGGCCCAGCACTGATCGTTCACGGCGTTGAGCCCGGCATAGAGCTCGGGCAGCGAATGCTCGGGCGGTTCCATCTCGAAGGTGCAGATCAGGCGCAGGGTTTCGTCGTAGGGCGACCAGGCGAGCGTGATCGAGTAGGTGCGCCACTGACCTTCGACCGCCATGGCGATCTGATCCTCGGCGATGCGGTCGAAATCCCATTCATGGTGCTCGGCCAGCGTTTCGACGATGTCGATGGGGTGAATCTCGTCGCTCAGGAAGTCTTCGGACAGTGCCATGCGCCACCTCTTATGATTGTAGCGCCGGGGAAATGGCAGCGCCCCTAACGCTAGCTTGCTGCTCTAGGGGATGGGAGGCTTCCTTCTCCCCTTACCATATATCGTGCCTGTGCCGGGCAGTCGGTGTAAAGCGAAATATTCGTGAAACCATCAATAAGTTGTGGATGGAAAGACCCGATGCCCAACAAGTCGCGGTGTCCCATGCCGGGCACCGCGTCTCTATGCGGCCACCTCGCGGGCTGCAAGCAGAACGGCCCGCTCAAAGAGCTGGCGGGCGCGCGAACTGGCCTCGTCGGGTCGCGCCATGAGGCCGACCGGGCCGGCGGTCAGGCTCATGTCGAGCCCGAGACGCATCAGCCGCCCTTCGGAGAGATCGCGCGCGACCACGCCCTCCGAGATGATCCAGACCCAGTCCGACTCCGAGGCGAGGTTGCGTCCGAAGGCGCCCGACACGCTCTCGACCCGGCTGGCAAAGGGACCGGCCCCCTGTTCGATGAGCCAGCGATCCACAAGGGGGCGGATGGCGGCGCGGGTAGGCGGATAGATCACCGGCCAGCCTTCCAGCATCCCGGCGGTCAGGGGACGGCCGAGCAGCGGGTGGCCGGGGCGGACCACGCAGACGACGTGCTCAACGTACAGCTGGGTGAAGCTGACACCCTGCATCGTGGCGGGCGGTCCCTGACGCCCGATCACAAGGTCCAGCCCGCCGTCGCGCAGTTCCTGCAGCAGCTGGCCGTGCGGCCCGTCGCGCAGGGTCAGCAGAACATCCGGCGCCATCGGCTGAAACCGCGCGATGGTGGCAGGCATCAGCCGCGCCGCGACGCTGGGCAGCGTGCCGACCCGCAGACGCTGGGATCCGCCGGTGCGCAGGGCGCCGACGCCATCGACCCCGCGGCGCAGCGCGGCAAGGCTCATCGCCGCGTATTCGAGGAACACCCGCCCCTCGGGCGTCAGGCGTGCGCCGCCCCGGTCGCGCTCCATCAGCCGCACCTCCAGCACCTCCTCGAGTTCCCGCAGGGTCTTGGACAGGGCGGGCTGGGTCAGGTTCAGCTCGGCACAGGCGGCCTTGAGACTGCCGCCGCGGGCGATGGCGGCGAAGGCCTCGATATGGCGGAGCTTGATGCGGCGGTCGAGCATTCGATTAACCATTCGGATATGCATATGGCATGAGATGTCATTTTACATAACCGTATGCCGTGTGAAATAACCAGATCAAAGGGAGGTCCCATGACACAACGATATGACAAGGGCATGCAGGTGCGCCGGTCCGTACTGGGCGATGCGCATGTGGATCGCGCCGAAGCGGCCAAGACCGACGCAGATCTGCCGTTTCAGGAGCTCATCACCGAGAGCGCCTGGGGCACGGTCTGGGCCTCGGATGCCATTCCGCGGCGCGAAAGGTCGATGCTGACGCTCGCGCTGCTTGCCGCAACCGGGAATTTCGAGGAAATTCCGATGCACGTCCGTGCCGCGACCCGTACCGGCGCCAGCCGCCGCGACATCGCGGAAGCCTTTCAGCACGTGGCGATCTACGCCGGGGTGCCCAAGGCCAACCATGCGCTCAAACTGGCCAAGCAGGTCTGGGCGGAACTCGACAAGGAGGGAGGGGAGAAATGACCGAACTGAAACCCGCGGAGTATTTCCAGCGCGACCGTGACCGCCATCCGGCGGCCAACACGCCGATCTACAAGACCTCGGTCATGCGCAGCCCGCGCTGCTCGATGATCTCGCTGGACCAGGGGCCGGGCGAAATCACCGGACCGACCTTCGGCCACAACGACATCCAGGCCGGCGACAACGATCTGATCACCAACTATGCCAAGTCCGGGGAACTGCCCATCGGTCCGCGCATCATCGTGCATGGCCGGGTGCTGGACGAGAATGCCCGCCCGGTGCCCAACACGCTGGTCGAGATCTGGCAGGCCAATGCCGGAGGGCGCTATCGTCACAAGAAGGACACCTACCTCGCCCCGATCGACCCGAACTTCGGCGGATGCGGGCGGACGATCACGGACGAGAACGGCTATTACTTCTTCCGGACGATCAAGCCGGGCGCCTATCCCTGGCGCAACTACGTCAATTCCTGGCGCCCTGCGCATATCCACGTCTCGGTCTTCGGGCACAGCTTCTCGCAGCGTCTCATCACCCAGATGTACTTCGAGGGCGATCCCCTGATCGACATCTGCCCCATCGTGAAGACGATCCCCGACCGGGAGGCCATCGACGGTCTCGTCGCCGCAATGGATCTGAACGCGACCATTCCGATGGACACGATGGCGTGGAAATTCGACATCATCCTGCGCGGACGCCGCTCGACCCTGTTCGAGAACCGCCTGGAAGGCAATTGAGGGAGGAGGGCATCATGGTACAACCCGTGACATATCTGAAGGAAACCGCCTCGCAGACGGCGGGACCCTACGTGCACATCGGCCTTGCCCCCGGCGCGGCCGGGTTCGACATCTACGAACGCGAGCTCGGCTGGGACATCGCCGGTCCGAATGCCGCCGGAGAGCGCATCCGCGTCATCGGACGGGTGATCGACGGCATGGGCGCGCCGGTCAAGGACGTGCTGCTGGAAGCCTGGCAGGCCAATTCGGCGGGCATCTACGCCCATCCCGAACATCCCGGCGAGGTCGAGGAAGGCTTTCGCGGCTGGGGCCGGATCATCACCGATTTCGAAACCGGCGAATGGACCTTCGAGACCGTGAAACCGGGGGCCGTGGCCTCGGGCGGGAAGGTGAACGCGCCGCACATCAACCTCTGGCTGGTGGCGCGCGGGATCAATATCGGGCTGAACACGCGCATGTATTTCTCGGACGAGGCCGAGGCCAACGCCGCCGATCCGGTCCTGTCCGGGATCGAGTGGGAAAACCGCCGCGCCACGCTGATCGCGCAGCGGGACCAGACCGCCGACGGCGCGGTCTACCGCTTCGACATCCGCCTTCAGGGCGATGGCGAAACCGTGTTCTTCGACATCTGAGGGGACAAAAATGACCAAACCCTGCATCATCTGCGTGGCGATCACCGGCTCCCTTCCCAAGAAGGCCGACAACCCCGGGGTTCCGATTTCGATCGAGGAACAGATCGAAAGCACCCAGGAAGCCTTCGAAGCCGGGGCGACCATCATGCACGCCCACGTGCGCAATGCCGACGAGACGACAAGCTCGGACCCGGAGAAATTCGCGCGGCTCGTCGAGGGCATCAAGAAACATTGCCCCGGCATGATCATCCAGCTTTCCACCGGCGGCCGGTCCGGGGCCGGGCAGGCGCGCGGCGGGATGCTGCCGCTGCGGCCCGACATGGCCTCGCTCTCCGTCGGCTCGAACAACTTCCCCACCCGAGTCTACGAGAACCCGCCGGACCTGGTGGAGTGGCTGGCCTCCGAAATGCGCACCTACGAGGTGAAGCCCGAGATCGAGGCCTTCGACCTCAGCCACATCTTCAAGGCCGCCGAGATGAACAGGGACGGGCGCATTCCCGGCAAGCTCTACGTTCAGTTCGTGATGGGCGTGAAGAATGCGATGCCCTGCGACAAGGAGGTCTTCGACTACTACATCAAGACCGTGGAGCGGCTGGCGCCGGATGCGGAATGGTGCGCGGCGGGGATCGGGCGTCACCAGATCGAGGTGAACGAATGGTGCATCGCGGCGGGCGGCCACACCCGCACCGGGCTCGAGGACAACATCCGCATCGACCGCGACACCCTGGCCCCGTCCAACGCGGCGCTTGTCGCGCGGGCGGTTGCCCTGTGCGAAAAGTACGAGCGCCCCGTCGCCACCGCGCAGCAGGCGCGCGAGATGCTGGGCCTGCGCGCGGCCTGAGGCCGGCGTGAAAGACAGCTCCCGGCGGCGGGTGTGCCATCGCCGGGGCACTGTCGCCCGGTCCGCCGGGTGACGATCAGCGGCGTCCCCACCGCAGGCGGCGCCCCGGTTGCGGTCGCTCCTTGCGCCGTTCCCGCAGGAAGACGAAGATCCCGGCCCCGACGATCAGCGCGCACCCGGCCCAGACGCTGGCCCCCGGCCATTCGTCGAAGATCAACCAGCCCCAGAAGATCGCCAGCGGCAGACCGATGTATTCGAAGGGCGCGATGGTCGCCGCCGCGGCAAGCCGGTAGGCCGCGCTCAGCGCGTATCCCACCATCCCCGACATGACGCCCAGCAGAAGGAAGACCCCCAGGTCTCGGGACGCGGGCCATATCCACGGGCGCAGCAGGAACTGCATCGCCTCGTTGTCGAACCGTTCGGCAAAGCGCCCGTCACCGGCCACCAGCCAGAACCCGAAGGACACCAGCAGGAACACCGCCTGAAGGTAGACCGCAAGCACCGAGGCCGGCGTGCTCAGCCCCAGCTTCCGGGTCATCACCTGCATCAGCGCGTACATCAGCGCGGCAAAGACCGGCAGCAGCAGCACCCCGCGCGAGATCGCGAGATCGCCGTTCCACGGCTGCTGCATGACCACCACCCCGAGAAACCCGACGCAGACCGCCCCGAGGCGCATCGCGCCGACCCTCTCGCCGAGCAGCGGGATCGACAGCAGCGTGATGAACAGCGGCGCGACGAAGAACAGCGCCGTCGCCTGGGCAAGGGGCATCATCGCCACGGCGGCGTAGAAGGTCATGTTGGCCAGCACCACGAGCAACCCGCGCAGAAGGTGCAGGCCCGGCGTGCGGGTGCGCAAGGCGGGCCAGCCGCCCTCGAACCGGACGAGGCTCAGCGTGAACACCAGCCCGATGACCGACCGCGAGGCGACGATCTGGTGCAGCGGATAACCTCCGGACAGCAGCTTGATCGCCATGTCGTTGACCGAGATGGCGGTGACACCGATGCAGATGAACAGAATGCCCAGCCCGGGCCGGTCATGGGATGCGATCATCCCTCCGCCCTAGCCGCGCCCGGCCATCCGCGCCATCCCCAAAGCATCCCGCACAGCGGAACCTGCGCCCCTGCACATTGCGTTTTGAACCGATCCGTCTAGATACCCCCGCAAGACTGCACTCAGGAGGGCCGGATGACAGCGATGGTTGACGTGGACGGCGTCCACAAGGTCTATGACGGCGGGTTCCAGGCCCTGCGCGGCGTCGATCTGCGGATCGAAGAGGGCGAGATCCTCGCCCTGCTCGGTCCGAACGGGGCGGGCAAGACCACTCTGATCTCGACGATCTGCGGCCTGGTCACGCCCAGCAGCGGCAAGATCCGGGTCGGCGGGCACGACGTGGAGACGGATTTCCGCCAGGCGCGGTCGCTCATCGGGCTGGTCCCGCAGGAGGTCGCGCTGGAGCCCTTCGAAAAGGTCATGAACACCGTGCGCTTCTCGCGCGGGCTGTTCGGAAAGCGGCGCGACGACGCCGCGATGGAGGACCTGCTGAGGCGCCTGTCGCTCTGGGACAAGCGGAACGAGCCGGTGCGCGCGCTTTCCGGCGGGATGAAGCGCCGCGTCCTCATCGCCAAGGCACTGAGCCACGATCCCAAGGTTCTGTTCCTCGACGAACCGACGGCCGGGGTCGACGTGGAGCTGCGCCGCGACATGTGGGACATCGTCGCCGATCTCAAGGCGCGGGGCACGACCATCATCCTGACCACCCACTACATCGAGGAGGCGGAAGAGATAGCCGACCGTGTGGGCGTCATCAACCGGGGCCGCATCCTGCTGGTCGAGGACAAGAAGAGCCTGATGACCCGCATGGGCCGCAAGGAACTTCGCGTCGAACTCGACGCCCCGATCGTCGATCTGCCGGACACGCTCAAGGGGCGCGGCCTGCGGATCGAGGAGGACGGGCGCGTGCTGGTCCACGAATACGACACCAAGGCCGAGCGCAGCGGCATCGCCCATCTGATGCGCGACGTGGCGACCGCTGGTCTCATCGTGCGCGACGTCGAGACCAGCAAGAGCTCGCTCGAGGACATCTTCGTGGACCTCGTGCACGAACAGGAGGGCACGGCATGAACCTGATCGGAATTTGGTCGATCTACCGCTACGAAATGGCGCGCTTCTTCCGCACGCTGATGCAGAGCTTCATCTCTCCGGTGATTTCGACCTCGCTCTATTTCGTCGTCTTCGGTGCCGCCATCGGCTCCCGCATCCAGGAGGTCGAGGGCGTGAGCTACGGCGCCTTCATCGTGCCGGGGCTGGTGATGCTGTCGGTCATCATGCAGGCCATTTCCAACGCCTCTTTCGGGATCTATTTCCCGAAATTCATCGGCACCATCTTCGAACTGCTCTCGGCGCCGGTGAATTTTCTCGAGATCGTCATCGGCTATGTCGGGGCGGCGGCGACCAAGGCGCTGTTCATCGGGGTCGTGATCCTCGCCACCTCGGCGCTCTTCGTGGACATTTCCATCGCGCACCCGGTCGCGATGGTGGTCTTCCTCGTGCTGACCTGCGTCAGCTTCTCGCTGCTGGGGTTCATCCTGGGCATCTGGGCCAAGAACTTCGAACAGCTGCAACTGGTGCCGATGCTGATCGTCACGCCGCTGATCTTCCTCGGCGGGTCGTTCTATTCGATCTCGATGCTGCCGCCGGTCTGGCAGACGATCACGCTGTTCAACCCGGTGGTCTACCTGATCTCGGGCTTCCGCTGGGCATTCTTCGGCATGGCGGACGTGCCGATCGGCTGGAGCCTGCTGGCCATCGCCGCCTTCACCCTGCTGTGCCTCGGGGTGATCTGGTGGATCTTCCGCACGGGCTGGCGCATCCGCTCCTGATCGCGGGCCGACGGGCGGACGAACGGCCGGGCAAGGGCCGGAATGCGACGGAGATGTCGCAATCCGGCGCCCCGTCCGCGACCCGCCCGCGTCGCCATCCGGCGCGACGGCGTCAGCGGGGCAGCGCAAGGTGGCGCCGACGTCCTGCGGAGCCTGCGCCCATGTCCCTGTCCGAAAGCACCTTTCCCGACTCCTTTCCGATGGCGGCCCTGCTGCCGATGGCGGTGGTGGCGAATGCCGATTGCGCGCCGCTCGAAGGCGGCGAAGATCCCGCCTTCGGCTCGGTCCGCTGGAAGACCCTGTTCTGCGCGGACCGCACCGCGACCTCGGGCATGGTCATGGGGATCGCCGAATTCGGACCCGAAGGCACCCTCCTGCCGCATCGCCACGGCCCGGCGGAGATCTACTTCGGGCTGTCGGGCAGCGGGACAACCACCATCGACGGCATCGCGCACGAGATCGCACCGAATGTCGCGATCTTCATTCCTGCCGATGCCGAACACGGCACCGTCGCGGGGCCGGAAGGGCTGCGCTTTCTCTATGTCTTTCCGCAGGACCGGTTTTCGGATGTGCACTATCGGTTTTCCGGTGCGTGATCCCTGTGCATCCGCGCAGATATCGAGCGCTCGCCACCGCGGATGAATCGGCGTAAAGCCGAATCATGACACGCATCGTCCCCATCGGAGCGGCGCGAGATCTGCCGTTCTGGCGCAGACCCGTGACGCTGTTGTTCCTCATGGCCATCGCCATGCCCCTCAGCTTTGCGACCTGGTCGGCGCTGCTGAACAATTTCGTCATCGAGGCGGCGCAGTTCGACGGCTCGGACATCGGCTGGCTGCACACGGTCCGCGAGATCCCCGGCTTTCTCGCCATTCTGGTGATCTACCTCCTGCTGTTCCTGCGCGAACAGGTGCTGGCGCTCGTCGCACTGTCCCTGCTGGGTGTGGCGACGGCGGTGACGGCCTGGTTCCCCAGCATGGGCGGGCTGCTGACGATCACGCTGCTCAGTTCCATCGGCTTCCACTACTACGAGACGGTGAACCAGTCCCTGCAACTCCAGTGGCTGCGCAAGGACCGCGCGCCGCAGATGCTGGGCTGGCTGCTCGCCGCGGCCTCCGGTGCCACGCTGGTGGCCTATGTGGCGATCGTGCTGACCTGGAAGGCCTTCGATCTGTCCTACAATTTCGTCTACCTGGTCTCGGGCGGGCTGACGCTGGCCATCGTCGCGTGGTGCGCCTTTGCCTTTCCGCAGTTCGAAAGCCCGCATCCGCAGATCAAGTCCTTCATCCTGCGGCGCCGCTACTGGCTCTATTACGCGCTGCAGTTCATGTCCGGCGCCCGCCGGCAGATCTTCGTGGTCTTCGCGGGCTTCATGATGGTCGAACGCTTCGGCTTCGAAGTGCACGAGGTGACGGGGCTCTACCTCATCAATCTCGTCGCGAACATGGCCGTCGCGCCGTTGCTCGGCAAGGTGGTGCACCGCTTCGGAGAGCGGCGCGCGCTGCTGTTCGAATATGCCGGCCTCACGCTGATCTTCCTCTGCTACGGCGGGCTCTACTGGTTCGGCTGGGGCGTGTTGCTGGCCTCGGTGCTCTACGTGCTGGACCACATGTTCTTTGCCCTGGCGCTGGCGCTCAAGACCTACTTCCAGAAGATCGCCGATCCGGGCGACATTGCCCCCACGGCTGCGGTCGCCTTCACCATCAACCACATCGCGGCGGTGTTCCTGCCGTTCCTGCTCGGCTACCTCTGGCTGAATTCGCCCGGTGCGGTGTTCGGACTGGCGGCAGCGATGGCGATCACCTCCTTCTCGCTGGCACTGATGATCCCGCGCCACCCGGCACCGGGGAACGAAACGGTCTTTGCCCGGATGCTGCCCGCCCCGGCCGAGTGATCGACGCGGCGGGTGGCTTTCCCCTGCGCGGCAAACAGGGTATCCCGCCGCATCTTCAACGGAGTTGACCCGATGCCCAAGACCTGGACCGCCTTCACCAAACTGACCGCCAAGGACCCGGCCGAGGCATTGGGCGAGGCCATGGAGGATCTCGAACCGGCCCCCTCCGGCATCGGCGTCTTCGAATTCGAGGACGACTCCGGTCTCTGGGAGGTCGGCGGCTATTTCACCGAAGCCCCGAACGAGGTCGAACTGGCGCTTCTGGCCGCGGCCTACGGGGCGGTGCCCTTCGTGGTCTCCGAGGTGCCCGATACCGACTGGGTCGACAAGGTGCGCCGGGAACTGACCCCGGTCGAGGCCGGGCGCTTCTTCGTCTACGGCAGCCATGATGCGGACAAGGTTCCCGAAGGCGCCGAGCCGTTGCTGATCGAGGCCGCCATGGCCTTCGGTACGGGCCACCACGGCACCACGCTCGGCTGCCTGCGCGCGCTCGACCGGCTGGCCACCGGCGGCATGGTGGGGCGCCGCGTCGCGGATATCGGCTGCGGCACCGCCGTTCTGGCGATGGCGGCGGCGCGGATCTGGCCCGATCCGGTCATCGCCTCGGACATCGACGAGGTCGCGGTCGAGGTGGCCGAGGTGAACGTCCGCGCCAACGCGCTCGAGGGCCGGGTGGCCTGCGTCGAGGCGACCGGTTTCGATCACCCGGAGATCGCGGCCCGCGCGCCCTTCGATCTGGTCTTTGCCAACATCCTCAAGCAGCCGCTGATCGACCTCGCCCCCGCCATGGCCGCGAATCTCCAGCCGGACGGCACCGCGATCCTCTCCGGTCTGCTGACGCGTCAGGCGGACGAGGTTCTGGACGCTTATGCACGAAACGGCATCAATCTTGTCCATAAGGAGGTGATTGGCGACTGGGTGACGTTAACACTTCGTAAACTTGCTTGATGCGCGCCTTAACTAAGGAAGATTCAGCGTAATTGCCGCAATTTTGCCTGATTTCGCGCCTAGGTCTCTGATTATCCGGTGGGGGCCGGTAACCAGAGGCCGCTATGGACAGTGCGATCCGGAATTTTGACAAGCGTCAGCGCGCGTTGAAGGCGAAACATCGCAAGCTCGCCCAGGGCTACACCACCAGGATGAACCGGAACGGGACGCTCGAGCACACGCCGATCCGGCGCATTCCGTTCCTCACGCCGCGCGGGCTTCTGTTGACCCTTGTGGGCTTCGTCGTCTTCAAGGCGATCGTTTTGGCGAATCTCGGACCCGAAGAGTATGCCGTCCGCATCAGCCACCTTGCAAACGGCACCATCGCCGAAAAGGTCGGCGCCTGGATGATGGGGCTCGATCCCGCGACGGCCTTCCTCGTGCAATATCTCCAGCCCGTTCTGAGCTGACGATCCGACCCTCGACCGGTCGGACCGGTGCTCCGCGCCGTCCCGGTGCGTCGACCACTCCGTGCCACGAAAAAAGCCGCGTCTCCGGGGAGACGCGGCTTTTCGCTGGATACAGCTGGCCTGACCCGGAATGTCCGGATCAGTAGCGGCGTGCGACGGAGTCGATGTCCCCGCGGCAGAGGCCGATATCGTCCAGTTCGCGGTCCGAGAGCGCGTCGAGCGTCTTGCGGGTCATGCGGGCTTCGTGCCAGTCGTTCACGCCGTTGAACACGGCGGCGACAAAGGCGCCGATGCGGCCTGCCAGGGCGGCGGCCGGTGCGTCGATGGAGGTGGATTTCGCGCCGAAGCCGGCGACGAAAACGTCACCGATGCGGCCTGCGACGCCGGCGGCGCCGGTCATCGTACGGTTCGTGTCGTAGGTGGACATGGGTCAGGGTCCTTGTCTCGAAGTTTTCTGAGTGCCTAATTTGTACGCGGCAGATAGCCCTGCTGCCCGAAAACGACAAGCGATGGAAACGCATAGCACTGTTGCACTTTTCATATGGCTCCCTTAATGGGCAAATGTCTGAAACTGTGACTAAAATATGAACGTTCCGGCGTCGCTTCCGGTGCCGCGGGTGTCGCTTTCCGGCTGTGGCTGTCGCGCATGGACCAGCCGTGACGGTTTCGGGCATGTTTCTTTGCGCTTTGCCCATGTTCGCGTTTCGTGCTACCCGTGTCTCAAAAGCAACAAGGGCAGGGCAGGCATGAGGGTACTCGGGATAGATCCGGGGTTGCGCTTCCTCGGATGGGGCGTGATCGACGTGGATGGCAGTCGTTTGCGGCATGTTGCCAACGGAATCTGCGAATCGGGGCAGGGAACGCTGGCGGCGCGGCTCCTGTCGCTTCACGTGCAGCTCTCCGGGATCTTCCGGACCTGGCAGCCCGAGTTGGCGGCGGTCGAACAGACCTTCGTCAACAAGGACGCGGCCGGTACGCTGAAGCTCGGCCAGGCGCGGGGGATCGCGATGCTGGTCCCGGCGCAGTTCGGGCTGGACGTCGGGGAATATGCGCCCAATACCGTCAAGAAGACGGTCGTGGGCGTGGGGCATGCGGACAAGCGGCAGGTGGATCACATGGTGAAGATGCAGCTTCCCGGCGTGAAGATCGCCGGGCCGGATGCGGCGGATGCGCTGGCCATCGCGATCTGCCATGCGCGCCATGTCGGCGGGCGGGATCTGAGGATGCTGGCATGATCGGGCGTATCGCGGGCCGGGTGGAATACAAGGGCGAGGATCACGTCCTGATCGACGTGCGCGGTGTCGGCTATGTCATCTACTGCTCGGACCGGGTGCTGGCCTCGCTGCCGCGACCAGGCGAGGCGGCGGCGCTCTACACCGACCTGCTCGTGCGCGAGGACCTGTTGCAGCTCTTCGGCTTTCCGACCCTGGTCGAAAAGGAATGGCACCGGCTGCTGATGTCGGTGCAGGGGATCGGGGCCAAGGCCTCGCTGGCGATCCTCGGGGCGCTCGGGCCGGACGGGGTGAGCCGGGCGATCGCGCTCGGCGACATCAACGCCATCAAGGCGGCAAAGGGCATCGGCCCCAAGACCGCGCAGAGGGTGGTGATCGAATTGAAGGACAAGGCGCCGATGGTCATGGCGATGGGCGCGGGCACCGCGACCGCCGCGGGCGACGACGTGCTGGAAGACCCGGTCGCCCCCGCGCCGCGCCCTGCCGCCCCCGCCGCGCCGACCAACGCCTCCGCCCAGTCCGAGGCGCTGTCCGCGCTCGGCAATCTCGGCTACGGGCCGTCGGAGGCTGCGAGTGCCGTCGCAGAGGCGGCGGGCGAGGCCCCCGAGGCCGAGACCTCGGCCCTGATCCGCGCGGCGCTGAAGCTGCTGGCACCCAAGGGATAAGCGATGACCGGACCCGACCCCACGCTGCGCCCGGATCCGCTGCCCGAGGACGAAGGCCGCGCGCTGCGGCCGCAGATGCTCGACGATTTCATCGGGCAGGCCGAAGCGCGCGCCAATCTCAGGGTCTTTGTCCAGGCGGCCCGGCAGCGCGGCGAAGCGATGGATCACACGCTGTTTCACGGCCCGCCGGGGCTGGGCAAGACGACACTGGCGCAGATCATGGCGCGGGAACTGGGGGTCGGCTTCCGCATGACCTCGGGGCCGGTGCTGGCGCGGGCCGGCGATCTGGCGGCGATCCTGACCAATCTCGAAGCCCGCGACGTGCTGTTCATCGACGAGATCCACCGGCTCAACCCGGTGGTGGAGGAGGTGCTCTATCCGGCGCTGGAGGATTTCGAGCTCGACCTCGTGATCGGTGAGGGCCCCGCCGCGCGCACCGTCCGGATCGAGTTGCAGCCGTTCACCCTGGTCGGGGCGACGACGCGGCTGGGGCTGCTGACGACGCCGCTGCGGGACCGCTTCGGCATTCCGACGCGGCTGCAGTTCTACACCGTGGACGAGTTGCACGAGATCGTGTCGCGCAATGCCGTCAAGCTGGGCGTGCGGGCCGATGCCGACGGCGCGCTCGAGATCGCGAAGCGCGCCCGGGGCACGCCGCGCATCGCCGGGCGCCTGCTGCGCCGCGTGGTCGATTTCGCGGTCGTCGAGGCCGGCGGCGTGGTCTCGCGCGGGTTGGCGGACAGCGCGCTGACGCGGCTGGGGGTCGACAAGCTGGGCCTTGACGGCGCGGACCGCCGCTACCTGCGCCTGATCGCCGAGAATTACGCGGGCGGGCCGGTGGGGATCGAGACCCTCTCCGCCGCGTTGTCGGAGAGCCGCGATGCCATCGAAGAGGTCATCGAACCCTTCCTCCTCCAGCAGGGGCTGATCCAGCGCACGCCGCGCGGGCGGATGCTGGCGCAGAAGGCCTGGGATCACCTGGGCATGGCGGCGCCCCGGCCGCCCGGCCAGTCGAGTCTGTTCGACTGAGGTTGCGGCCCCGCGCCCGGCATGGCAGGCGGAGGCACCGGCCGCGGGGCCGGATTTGCGTATTTTGAACAAGAAGAAGCAGGGGAGCCATGGCAACGCTCACGCATCAGGATATCGCGGCGCTGTTCACGCGGCCCGACGGGTCGTATTTCTGCGCGCGCTGGGGGCGGCCATTGTCGCCCATCGTTTTCGGGGTGGAAGACCGGACGCTTTCGGTGGTCAAGGGCGCGTTCGAGGCGCTCTGCGCGCTCGCCGGGCACCACATGGCGGAAACCGACCCGGAACTCGGCGCCAACGTGATGGTCTTCTTCTTGCGCGACTGGTCCGAATTGCTGTCGGTGCCCGACCTGGGCCGGCTGATCGACGGGCTCGACCCTCTGGTGGCCCGCCTCGACGCGGCTCAGGCCAACCAGTACCGGGTGTTCCGGTTCGACGAGACCGGGGCGATCAAGGCGGCCTTTCTCTTCCTGCGGATGGATGCGCGGCTGTCGGCGATCCCGGCCGAGGATCTGGCGCTCGCCCAGGTGGCGCAACTCATGCTGGTATGGTCGGAAACCGCCTTTGCCGAGCGCTCTCCGCTGGGGGCGCTGGAGGATGGCCGGGTGGTGCTGCGACCGGATATCGGCGCGGTGATCCGGGCCGCCTACGACCGGCTGATGCCCGCCATGGCGCAGGATCCGAGCCACGCGCTGCGGCTTGCCGCGCGGGTGGGGGTGACCGGCTGAGGCGCTGCCCCGGCCGGTCGAGGGGTCAGACGCGGGCGCCGACCATGCCCACGATTTCATAGGTCCTGTGCAGGATCGGTTCGGCGATGGCGCGGGCGCGCTCTGCGCCGTCCCGAAGGATCGCGTCGATCTGCGCAGGGTCCTGCATGTAGCGCGCCATTTCCGACGAGATCGGCGACAGTTTGGCCACCGCGAGATCCGCCAGCATCGGCTTGAACTCGGAAAACGGCTTGCCGCCGACCTCGGCCAGAACCTGCTCCACGCCCTGCTCGGAGAGCGCGGCGAAGATGTTGACGAGGTTGCGCGCCTCGGGCCGCTCCGCGAGACCCGCGGCCTCGGAGGGCAGGGGTTCCGGGTCGGTCTTCGCCTTGCGGATCTTTTGCGCGATGGTATCGGCATCGTCGGTGAGGTTGATGCGCGAGGCGTCCGAGGGATCGGATTTCGACATCTTCTTCGAGCCGTCGCGCAGCGACATGACGCGGGTCGCGGCGCCTTCGATCACCGGCTCGGTCACCGGGAAGAAGTCGACGCCGTAATCGTGGTTGAACTTGATCGCGATGTCGCGCGTCAGCTCGATATGCTGCTTCTGGTCCTCGCCCACCGGCACGTGGGTCGCGTGATAGACGAGGATGTCGGCGGCCATCAGCGACGGATAGGCAAAGAGCCCGAGAGAGGCGTTCTGCTGGTTCTTGCCCGCCTTGTCCTTCCACTGGGTCATGCGCTGCATCCAGCCCATCCGGGCGACGCAGTTGAAGACCCACGCGAGCTGCGCGTGCTCGGGCACCTGGCTCTGGTTGAACAGGATCGAGCGCGCCGGATCGAGACCCGAGGCCAGGTAGCCGGCGGCCAGTTCGCGGGTCTGGCGGGTCAGCGCCGCCGGGTCCTGCCAGACGGTGATCGCGTGCATGTCGACCATGCAGTAGATCGTCTCGATATCGCGCGCCTGCCAGTCCACGAAGCGCTTCATGGCACCCAGATAATTGCCGAGCGTCAGGCCTCCGGACGGCTGGATGCCGGAAAAGACGCGCGGGGTGAAGGCGGTGGTGGGCTGATCCGCCTCGGACATGGGCTTACTCCGTCTGGATATTTGCGTTGCGCTGGCTTACCCATGCCCCGACAGGTCGTCAAGAAAGAGCCCGCAATGGTCCATCCGTTCAACGAACGCCCCGTGAACCCGCTGCCGCCGGTGGTTGCCGCGCTGTTCATCGTCATCGTCGGCACGGAGGTCGTCCTGTCGCTCGGGGCGCGGGGGCTTGTCGGCGGGCCGGGCGCGGTGGGCTGGCGGCTCGACGCGCTGGAGCGCTTCGCCTTCTCGTCGCAGGTCTTCCGCTGGATGCTGGACACCGGCCAATGGCCGATCGAGCACGTGATCCGCTTTCTCAGCTATCCCTTCGTGCACGGGTCCTTCACCCATGCCCTGTTCGCCGGCGTCATGCTGCTGGCGCTGGGCAAGATGGTGGGCGAGACGCTGGGCAATCTCGCGGTGCTGGTGGTCTTCGTGGCCGCGTCGGTCGCCGGAGGGCTGGCCTACGGGGCGCTGGTCGATACCTCGCAGCCGCTGTTCGGCGCCTTTCCCCCGGTCTACGGGCTGATCGGGGCCTTCACCTACCTGCTCTGGCTGAAGCTGGGAGAGCTCGGGGCGCAGCAGATCCGGGCGTTTTCGCTGATCGGGTTCCTGCTCGGTCTGCAACTGGTCTTCGGGCTGCTGTTCGGCGGCGGGCCGGACTGGATCGCCGACCTTGCCGGGTTCGTCGCGGGCTTCGCGGTGGCGACGCTGCTGATTCCCGGTGGCTGGGCCCGCCTGCGGTCGCGGCTGCGCCGGGACTGAGCGTTCAGAACATCTCGTCGGGAAGCAGCGGGAACCGGCGCGAGAATTTCCGCGCCGTGGCCAGCGGGTAGGGAAGCACGAAGCTCTCGCGCTGTTCCGGGGCGCGGGCGGCATTGGTCAGCGCGGCCTGCCGCCAGACCTTGGCAAGGGTGCAGTCCTTGCCCTCGGCCTGCGGCCCGAGCCATGCCCTTGCCAGTCGGATGCGCAGGTTTTCCACATCGTCGGGCCGACGGAACATGACCGAGGCTTCGGTGTCCCAGCGCATCGAGCGGCCGTTGAGATTGGCCGAGCCCACCATGCCGACGCGGTCGTCGACCAGCATCACCTTGGAATGCACGTAGATCGGTTGCGCGCCGTGCAGCGTCGCGACCTCGTCCTGCGAGGAGGACTTGCGTGCCGGGGAGATCAGCGCGAGCCGGTCGTCGAAGGCCTTTCTCAGCCGTTCGAGCGCCTGCCACTGAAGCGAATGCGCGTGGCGGGCGTCCCAGCCGTCGTCGCCGTCGAACAGGACCCGGTCGGCGGCCGGTGGCAGGATCATCACCAGTTGCAGGTCGGGATGCCGGTCGGCGGCGCGGACCAGCGCGTCGGCGATGGGCTTGTGACGCAGGAACTGGGTTTCCACGTAGATGTGCCGCTCGGCCTCTCCGATCATCGAGAGGGTGGCCTTTTCGTGGTCGATGGCGACGCTGCGCGGTCCCAGCCGTACGGCGCCGGGGCAGGGCGCGGAAAAGGTCCGCACCAGCTTGAGGTCGGCGGCCGTCTGGGGGCGGGTGTCGGTGGCAAGACGCTCTGCCGTGCCGGTCAGGCAGGGCGCCCCGCAATCGAGCGCGGCATTCCATGTCTCGGCGAAATGCAGCCGGAGCGCGGCGGAGAAATCGGCATCCTCCACCTGCATGCTCACGTCCTGCCAGGTTTCCTCGGCGGGGCGGTCGTGCTCCGGGGTGTCGAAGCGGCGCTCGTTGATGTCGAGGCCGCCGATCACGCAGCGCGCCCCGTCGGCGACGGCGAATTTCTGGTGGATGGTGACGGGCCGCAGCCGCACCGCACCTTCGAGCGCGGCGCGCTGGAGCGGGGTGAGGTCGGCGGGGTCCTCGTCGCGCAGCTCGGCCAGACGACTGCCGATCTGGCCGCGCATGGCGAGGCGCCAGAACCAGCCGGCCTCCTGCCCGTGCGGGGCGCAGATGATGCCGACATCGCCGCTGGCCTTCTCGGCAAAGCGGCTGGCCGAGGCCCAGGCGAGGCGGTGCAGGGTCGAGGTGAAGACCGGGTCGAAATCCGCCAGTACCATCCGCAGCCTGACCCCCTTGCGCGCGACGTGGGCGAGCAGGTCGCCCCAGGTTTCCAGCCCCTCCGAGGTCAGCTCGTCCGACCGCAGGCGGGTCTGCGGGTCGAGAATGCGGAACGACATCAGCAGTTCCGTGTCGGCGGATGCGACAAGCTTCTCCAGCGCGGGAAATCCTTCGGCCGCGGTGATGAGGGGCGTCAGTGTCATTCTGTGTCGGACCTTTTCCGGCGGAACGCCGTGCGGAATTCGGAAAGGCGGAATGCGCCCGTGAGGTGCCCCGCGATACCGTAGGCCGCGATGCCGATGAGGATCAGCACCACGAGGGCAAGGTAGCGCCAGAGGCTCATGACCAGAAACGGACGAAGCAGCATCGCGGTTCCCGAAAGAACCACGCCCATGATGACGGTGGCGATGAGGATGCGCCAAAGCCGCTTGCGGAAGCGGTTGTCGAAGCGCGCGACCTCTCCGAAGCGGCGCCCGCCGACGGCCAGCATCACGACCATGATCCACCCCGCCGCGGTGGTGGCGATCGCCGGGGCGATCCAGCCCAGGACCGGCGCCAGCCCGATGGCCAGCAGCGCGTTGATCGCCATGGACCAGACCGCATAGCGGAACGGGGTCCGGGTGTCCTCGCGGGCGAAGAACAGCGGTTGCAGCACCTTCTGGAGCACGAAGGCCGGCAGGCCGAGCCCGTAGATTGCCACCGCCAGCGCGATGGCGGCGCTGTCCCCGGGCCCGGTCGCACCGCGCTGGAACAGCACCGAGACGATGGGCAGGGGCACCAGCACCAGCGCCGCCGCCGCCGGAACGGTCAGCGCGAGCGACAGCTCTCCCGCGCGCGAAAAGGCATGCCGCGCGCCGTGGTCGTCCTGCGCCTTGAGCCGCCGCGACAGGTCGGGGAGCAGCACGATGCCCACCGCGATTCCGACCACGCCCAGCGGCAGTTGATACAGGCGGTCGGCGGCATAGAGCCAGCCCACGGCCTTGTCGAACTGGGACGCCACCTGCTGTCCCACCAGCAGGTTGACCTGCATGACGCCGCCTGCCAGCGCCGCCGGAACGGCCACCCGCAGGAGGCGCTTCATGTCGCTGTTCCAGACCGGCCGGGCCGGCCTCAGTCGGATCCCGGCGCGGTCCGCCGCGACCCAGACCAGCGCGAGCTGCGCCACCCCTGCAAGCGGGATCGTCCAGACCAGCCAGAGGATGATCTCCTCTCCCAGCCAGGCCGCGAGGACCATCGCCACGATGACGAAGATGTTGAGCAGCACCGGTGCCGCCGCCGCCGCCGCGAAATGGCCGGTGGCATTCAGCGCGCCCGAGAACAGGGCCGCCAGCGAGATGAACAGGATGTAGGGAAAGATGATCCGCCCGAAGCCGGTGGTCATGTCGAACCGCGCGTCCCCGGCAAAACCCGAGGCCGTGGCCCAGACCAGCGCCGGCATCAGGATCATCGCGAGCGCGGTCAGGATCAGCAGCACGAAGGCCAGTCCGTTCATCGCGTTTCGGGCAAAGATCAGCGGGTCTTCCTCGCCTTCGTACTTCTTCGAGAAGATCGGCACGAAGGCCGCGTTGAAGGCCCCCTCGGCGAAAAACCGGCGGAACATGTTCGGCAGGCGGAAGGCCGCGACGAAGGCGTCCAGTACGGGACCGGGGCCGATGTAGGCGAGGATGAAGATCTCGCGGACGACCCCGAGCACCCGGCTCGCGAGTGTCCAGAATCCGACGGTCATGATGCCGGTTATCAGGCGGATGGGTTTCATGGAGCCCCCTGTGATGTCCGCCCCCGAGTACGGGGTTTCGGCCCGCCCGGAAAGGGCGTCCGTACGCGCGACCCGTACGACACGGACATGTGAGGCGTGCGGGACCCGCCCCTGACAGGGGATTTTCCGCCGCCCCGAGCGCCGCCGTCCGAAACGTACGTCGCGGCCGTACGGTCCGCCCCGGTGCGCCCGACGGGCCCCCCCGGGAGCGGGCCCTGCGCACGGTGCGTTAGCGAAACCGCAAGCGCCGGCGCGCAGGCTTTCGGCGATCGGACCCGGAGACCGCGATGCACTACGACATGAACCTCTCGTTCCTCGACAACGTCACCTCGGAGAAGCTCCGGTCCAACCTGCGCCACTACCTCGACAAGGTGCAGATGCGCGAGGCCCGCTTCTGCATCGTCCGGCGCGGCCGGGCGGTGGCCGGGCTGGTGCCGATCCACGAGGCCCGCGCCCTCTGGGAGGTGGACACCCAGTCGATGCACTTTCTGGAACTCAGGATGCGCGAGAAGCTCGACCGGCAGCGCGCGCTCAGGGATGCGATCCTGGCGCAGCGCGACCGGGCGGACGAGCGATGAACAGCACCTGCCCGCGCGGCAGCATCCGGTCGTCGCGCGACAGGCTCCAGCCGGGGGCGGCGGCGCGGGCGTGCCCGGCGCTCACGTGACGGGGCGCGCGCCCGGCATGGGTCACCACGCCGTCCTTCTGGCGGTGGCTCGCGGCGCCCTCCGGGGCGAGGAACAGGGTGAAGAACACCGCCTCCAGCCGCGCAAACCGCCCCAGCCCCGCGATGGCCGAGGCCAGGGCCGGGCCGGGCAGATGCGGAAACACCCCGAAGGCGATGGCATGGGTGATGTCGTCGGGCACGCCGGGATAGGCAAAGTCCCGGTCCTCGACCAGATGCGCGGGATCGAGCCGCGCCGGATCGGAGAGCTCGTGCCGGTGCCCCGCCAGCATCAGCGCCCGCGAGGCATCGGTCGCCCAGTAATGCCCGGGGTCG
Source organism: Salipiger sp. (assembly GCF_048261495.1). Lineage (GTDB taxonomy): Bacteria > Pseudomonadota > Alphaproteobacteria > Rhodobacterales > Rhodobacteraceae > Salipiger. The sequence continues at coordinate 231,073 of NZ_JBLXFX010000002.1, read as the reverse complement.
AGATAGGGCACCGCCTTGCACCCCAGCCGCAGCGACCCCGCCCCGATGTCGAGCAGGTGGTGATGCGGCTTGAGGCCCGCGTCGAGCAGCAGCGCCATCTGCGCCCGCCCCGTCTCGTCCCACCGCCCGCCCACGATGTCGCGGTGCCGGCCCCGGGCGAGGGCGTCGTCGTAGAAACGCGGGCGGTCGTAGGGAGAGAGGGACATGGCGGCGCCGGGGTTGGGGTTCTGCGGCGCTTACGGCGGTGCGGGGGGGCTGGCAAGGGGCCGGGTGCAACGGAGGGCAGCCTATTTTTGGGGGGCCCTTGCACAATCTGCAAGAAGCAGCCGTTTCACCTTTCCACTTGCGGAAATCACTCTTCTTGCGTGCATGTCAATCTTGCTGTGTGCGCCCACGTTACTTCCGTGCAATGACCATGTAAGGTGCGCCAAGTCGCCTGTAGGGAAGTCCCCGTCGGGACGTATTGGCACGACTTTTTCAAGCTTATCGATAAAGGCACGTCCATTCCTAGAGATTGAATTGTATCTTGTCACGTTACCCCTGAATCTCTCCAGCCCAGGTGTTTCGTCGCGGGTGTTTACCCACCCCTTGGTTTCCTCATCAAATTGAACGAGTTTCGTTTTTCTGGCGCTAATTGTAATGGTATCAATAGTTCCCTCGATACCAATTGGGCGGTGTGCGGCTTGCAGGCTTCCTTCCAAAGTTTCCGCTAATACATCAAGATCCGCAGGAGATCGTTTGAGTGGCGGAGGTTGTTTTCTAGAATAAATCCGTTGAAGGTGCTTGGTCTCGGGCTCTGCGTTAAGAACTCCGGTTGCTCGTTTGAAAGCTGTTTTTATGAAATCGTAAAAGGGGGCTGCAGTCAGCGCCGCAGCCAAACCAGTAGTGGCCGGATGCATTTCCATCATGACCAGCAGGTCAAAGATAAAACTACCTTGTCTCGCGGGCTTTAGCAGCACAGAAGCCCCTTTCAGGGCCGTGGCGCGAGAAACTACTTCGCCGGTCATGTAGGCGTGTGTCGCTATGAGAATGGCACGAGTGATACCGTCGATCGAAGTAGCGCCATCGTAACCTGGAAGACTGTTTTCATCAGCCAATCCGCCTCTGTAACTCACCCGGAGTTTGTGTTGGGCCAAGAATTCCATTTCGCAGTCCTTGGGTTGTCAAGATTGATCGGCGTTAAAGCTCTTTAATTAGAGTGCCAATGCTCGTAACGTCGGCCATTAAAATGAGATTGGTATTATTAGTGATTTGCTTTTCGGAGTAAGTCTTCCCCGTCACGAAGTCGGAAAAGAAAAATGAACCGTTCCCAAGTGAGGTGTTAGAGTAAGCGCGTCTCATCAGGTGGCAAGCTAATGCGCCGTATCTTTGAGATAGTTGCGGTTTATGTGTCGGCCAGATACAGTATATCTGCCTTGAGCCAGAGTGAGAAAGTTCAAAGACTGGGTCGATACGAATGGAGATTCCGGCGCTTTGAAAATTTATTGTCTTCGGGCTAGTGATCGCCTCAAGGCCTTTACTGGTGCCGAATTTCGAAGCAAAATACTTGAAGGCGTCCGCGTTATATTTTCTCTCTATATCCTTCACGGGAGCATCGAGAATCTGAGTGACTTTTTGTGGTTCCCCTGGGCAATATGTCCTAATTGCTTTGTGCAAGGGCTTGTAGAAGTCGTAACCGCCTGCACTGGTCAGTCTCTTTTGAAGTTCGGAAATTCGCCCACCGGTATCTAGAAGGCAAATCTTGACGAACGTATTTAGCGAGAATGCGATCAACCTACTGCTCCGAACCAGCATTGACTAACTAGAAATGATGCCTTCCGCAAAAATTTTCAAGACTCTAATGTGGCGACTGATAAAGAACAGGCGCATCTTGCGGGCAGTCTTTCGAAGGTATGCGAGGAGAGACAATTTCGAATGCACTATTGACGATTTGCCGCAAAATACGTGCTCTTAGCACCCTCACCCATCCGCCCTCTCCTTGCCTGCCGCAATCGCGTCCCGCAACCGACGCTCCAGCGTGCGCTGCTTGGAGGGGGTGAAGAACTTCAGGCCGAACATGTCCTTGACGTAGAAGGTGTCGACCACCTGCTCTCCGTAGGTCGCGATGACGGCGGAGGCGATGTAGACGTTGCTTTCGGACAGGGTGCGGGTGAGGTCGTAGAGCAGGCCGGGGCGGTCGCGGGTGTCGACTTCGATGATGGTGTAGATCTCGGAGCCTTCGTTGTCGAAGGTGATCGAGGTCGGCACGTTGAAGGCGCGTTCGCGCTTCTTGAGCTTGTCGCGGGTGCGGATCATCTCGCGCGGCTTGACCTCGCCCATGAGGGTCTTGCGGATCATCTCGCGCAGGCGGGGGATGCGCACGTCCTCGTAGGGGGAGCCGTCGGCGTCCTGGATCCAGAAGGCGGCGGTGGCGTAGCCGTCCTTGGAGGTGAAGGTGCGCGCGTCGACCACGTTGGCCCCGACCAGCGCCAGCGCCCCGGCGAGCCGCGAGAAGATCCCGGGGTGGTCGTCGAGGGCAAAGCAGACGCGGGTGGCGTCGCGGTCGTCGTCGGGGTGGATGTCGAGCTTGATCTCGTCGGCCTTGATGCCGCGCAGCAGCTCGGCAAAGACCTTGTGGGCGGTGACGTGCATGCCCTGCCAGTAGGGGTCGTAGTGGCGGCCGGTCTCGATGCGCAGGTCCTTGGTTTCCCAGTCCGAGAGCGCCTCGCGCAGGGCCTTCTTGGCCTCGGCGCCGCGGTTCTCGCGGTTGAGCGCCTCCATCCCGCCCTCGAGGGCGCGGCGGGTCTGGCGGTAGAGGGCGCGCAGCAGCGTGGCCTTCCAGTTGTTCCAGGTGCCGGGGCCGACGCCGCGGATGTCGCAGACGGTGAGCACGGTCAGCAGGTCGAGCCGTTCGCGGGTCTGCACCGCCTTGGCGAAGTCGCGCACGGTGCGGGGGTCGGCGATGTCGCGTTTCTGCGCCATGTCCGACATCACGAGATGGTAGCGCACCAGCCATTCCACGGTGGCGCTTTCGGCCTTGGTGAGACCGAGGCGGGGCGCGATCTTGCGCGCCATGCGGGCGCCGAGCGCGGCGTGGTCCTCTTCGCGGCCCTTGCCGATGTCGTGCAGCAGCAGCGCGACGTAGAGCACCTTGCGGTTCACGCCCTCCTTGAGGATGGTCGAGGCGACGGGCAGTTCCTCGATCAGGTTGCCGTGCTCGATCTCGGAGAGGTGCTTGATGCACTGGATGGTGTGTTCGTCCACCGTGTAGTGGTGGTACATGTTGAACTGCATCATCGCGACGATGGGTTCGAATTCCGGGATGAAGGCGGCGAGCATGCCGAGCTCGTTCATCCGGCGCAGGGCGCGTTCCGGGTTGCCGTGCTTGAGCAGCAGGTCGAGGAAGATGCGCCGCGCTTCCTTTTCGTTGCGCATGTCGTCGTCGATCAGGGACAGGTTCGCCTTGACCAGCCGCATCGCGTCGGGGTGGATCAGCAGGCCGGTGCGCAGCGCCTCCTCGAAGATCCGCAGCAGGTTCATCTTGTCCGACAGGAAGGCCTTGTCGTCCTCGATGGCGAGTCGGTTGTGGACGATCTCGTAGCCGCCCTTGACCTGCGGGCCGCGCTTGAACATCCGCATCAGGAGCGGCGCGTCCTTCTGCTGCTCGGCCTCGAGCGAGGTGAGGAAGATGCGGGTGAGGTCGCCGACGGCGGTGGCGTGGCGGAAGTAGTCCTGCATGAACCATTCCACGGCGCGGCGCCCGCCCTTGTCGGCATAGCCCATGCGGTCCGCGACCTCGACCTGCATGTCGAAGGTGAGCTGTTCCACCGCGCGCCCGGCGGCGAGGTGCAGGTGGCAGCGCACCGCCCAGAGGTAGTTCTCGGCCTTTTCGAAGGTGCGGTATTCCTCGGCCCGGAAGACCCCGAGCTTGACCAGGTCCTCGGCGTCGTCGGTGTGGTAGATGTACTTGGTGATCCAGTAGAGCGATTGCAGGTCGCGCAGGCCGCCCTTGCCCTCCTTCACGTTGGGTTCGACCACGTAGCGCAGGCCCTGCTTGCGGTGGCGGGCGCCGCGTTCGTCGAGCTTGGCGGCGACGAAGGCGCGTTCGGTGCCCTTGAACAGGTCGGACCACAGGCGGCGGTCGAGGTTGGTCCCGAGCGCGCGGTCGCCGGTGATGTAGCGGTTTTCCAGCATCGCGGTGCGGATGGTGAAATCCTGCGCCCCGAGGCGGAGGCAGTCCTTCACCGTCCGCGAGGCATGGCCGACCTTCAGCTTCAGGTCCCAGAAGATGTAGAGCATGGATTCGATCGTGCTCTCGGCCCAGGGGGTGATCTTGTAGGGCGTGAGGAACAGCAGGTCGACATCGGAGAAGGGCGCCATTTCGCCCCGGCCGTAGCCGCCGACGGCCATGACGGTCAGGCGTTCGCTGGTGGTCGGGTTGGGCAGGGGGTGCAGGCGGCGGGTGGCCAGTTCGTGCACCAGCCGGACCACGACATCGGTGACCCAGGCATAGGAGCGGGTGGCGGCGAAGGCCTCGCGCGGGCGCTCGGCGATGGCGGCGGCGATGCGTTCGCGGGCCTCGGCCTGGGCGGCGCCGATGAGCCGGACGGCGGCGGCGCGCACGCCGCCCTCGTTCGAGGCTTCGGACGCCGCTTCGAAGAGCGACGTCCGCAGGGCCGGGATGTCGAGGATCCTCTCGGCGGGGAGGATCAGGTCGCCGGGATCGGCATCCCGCGTCGCGTCGTCAGAAGCCAGCGCCGGAGAAGCTGGAGGGAGCTGGGTCAAGGATCACCACCTGGTTGTTGCGCACCGTCGCGATGGCCAGACCGCGTTCGTTGGTGCCATCGGATTTCAGGCGGAATACACCACCCGTGCCCTGGAAACCAGATCCCTGGGTCAGCGCGCCGCCGGTCAGCGCATCGCGGCGACCCTGCTTGACCAGCGCGCCGATGGCGGCGATGCCGTCGAAGGCGAGGCCGGCGAGGGGGTGCGGTTCGGCACCGTAGGCGGCACGGTAGCGCGAGGCGAAGGCCTGCTGCATCGACTGGTTGGGCATGGTGAACCAGGCGCCGTCCGCCCCGGGGTAGGAGAAGAGCTGCGGTGCCACGTCCCAGCGCGTCAGGCCGATGTACTGGGTGCTGGCGGGCGAGACGCCGCCTTCGGGCATGAGCTGGAGGATGAGCGGCATGGCGGCATTGGTGGCGTCGGAGGTGATGAACACCGACTTGGCACCGGAGCCGTTGACCACCTGGCTCATGTTGCGGGCGACGCCGGAGACGCCGTCGATGCTGAGCGGGTAGCCCTGCACGGCGGCGACGCGGACGCCGTTCTTCGAGGCGGCGAGCTGGATCGCGGATTTGCCGAATTCGCCCGGCACGTCCTGGGAGTGCAGGATGGCGACGCTGTCGATGCCGTTGCGCTTGCCGTAGGACATCAGGCGGTCGGCGGTGTTGAGGAAGGTCGGCCCGAGGATGAAGAGGTTGCCGCCGGCCAGCGAGGTGTTGTTGGAGAAGGACATCACGTTGATGCCCTCGTCCGCGACCACCTTGGAGGCCTCGACCGCGGTTTCGCCGCGCAGCGGGCCGAGGATGATCTTGGCGCCCTCGTCGACGGCGAGCTGGGCCTGCTGGGCGGCCTGCGCCGGAGAGCCGGCGGTGTCGTAGATGCGCAGGTCGATCCGGGTCGCGCCGAGTTCGGAGATCGCCAGCCGCGCGGCATTCTCGAGATCGCGGGCGATCGGGCCGGCGGACGAATCGGAATAGGGCAGCAGAAGGGCGACGCGCACCGGCTGGGTCGGGTCGATGGTGGGACCGCCTCGGCTGGCATTGCCGCCCGAGGCCATGCCGCCGATCATCGAGGCATCACAGGCGGCAAGCAGCCCGGCGGCGCCGATCAGGACGGCGGTGCGGAGTGCCTTGCGGGCGCGGGTCAGAACGGCAAACATGAACGGAGATCTCCCTCGATTGGCGGGCCCTCGGTCACATCCGGGGTTGACCCCGGGATGTATCGGGCGGCTTTGGGGGGATCATAAACGAGCACGGAGGCGGGTCCAGTGATGAATCCCGAACGGGGCGGATTGACGCCGGGTCTTTTCCTGGTGTCGACGCCGATCGGCAATGCGCGCGACATCACGCTGCGGGCGCTGGACATCTTCCGCGACGCGGAGGTGCTGGCCGCGGAGGACACCCGGAGCCTCAAACGGCTGCTGGAGATCCACGGCGTGCCGCTCGGCGACCGGCCCTGCCTGTCCTACCACGACCACAACGGCGACCGCATCCGCCCGCGCCTGCTGGCGGCGCTGGAGGCGGGGAAATCGGTGGCCTATGCCTCGGAGGCGGGGACGCCGATGATCTCGGACCCCGGTTTCGACCTGGCCCGCGCGGCGCAGGAGGCGGGGTATCCGGTGACCGCCGCACCGGGGGCGAGCGCGGTGGTGACGGCGCTGACCCTGGCCGGCCTGCCGACGGACCGCTTCCTGTTCGCGGGCTTCCTGCCCAATGCCGCGACCGCCCGGCGCAAGGCGCTGGCCGAGGTCTCGGACGTGCCCGCGACGCTGGTGTTCTACGAATCGCCCAAGCGGCTGGGCGCGATGCTCGCCGATGCCGCCGAGGTGCTCGGCGACCGCCCCGCCGCCGTCTGCCGGGAACTGACCAAGAAATTCGAGGAATGCCGCCGCGAACCGCTTTCCGCCCTCGCGGCCCGTTACGCCGAGGTGCAGGCCAGGGGAGAGGTCGTGGTGCTGGTGGGCAAGGGGGATTCGGAGAAAATTAGCGAATCGGACGTAACCTCTGCCCTGCGTGATGCGCTGACGACGATGTCGGTGCGCGACGCGGCGGATTTCGTGGCCCGCATGCACGGGCTGAAACGCCGCCCGGTCTACCAGGAGGCGATGCGCCTGGCGGCGGATCGCGACTGACCGGACAGGGTCGGGCAGGGATGAACAGGGGTTGAAACCATGACGGCGCAACTTGCATTCGATTTCACCGCGGCGCCGGTCGCGCCGGTCCGCCTCCCGCACGGGGCGGGGCGTCGGGAGCGGTCGATGCGCGGGGCCATGGCCCACCAGGCCGGCCTGGCCGCCGAAGCGCGCATCGCTCAGGATTACGAACGCCGCGGCTATCCGCTGGCGCGCGCCCGGTGGCGGGGAAAGTCCGGGGAAATCGACCTGGTGTTCCGCGACGGCGACGGGCTGGTCTTTGTCGAGGTCAAGAAGAGCCGCAGCCACGACCGGGCCTTGCAGCACCTGACCCGGCGGCAGATCCACCGGCTGATGCGGGCCGCGGAGGAATACGCCGGGACCCAGCCGAAAGGGCTGCTGACCGAAGTGCGGTTCGATGTTGCGCTGGTCGATTCGCACGGCATCTTCCGCGTCATGGAAAATGCCTTCGCCTGACGGGCCATTGCACGTCGCGGGCTCCTGCGCCATGTATGCGAAAAGCCGCTGCGTGGGGACCCCATGAAGATCGCCTTCCAGATGGACCCGATCGGTCCGATCAACATCGACGCCGACAGCACCTTCCGCCTCGCCGAAGAGGCGCAGGCGCGCGGGCACGAACTGTTCTACTATCTTCCCGACCATCTCGCCTTCGAAGAGGGTCGGATCACCGCGCGGGGGCACGAGCTGAAGGTGCAGCGCGTGCCGGGCAACCATGCGATCCTCGGGCCCGCGCAGACGATCGACCTGGCGGATGTCGATGTCGTCTGGCTGCGGCAGGATCCGCCGTTCGACATGCATTACATCACCACCACCCACCTGCTGGAGCGTCTGGCGCCCGGCACGCTGGTGGTCAACGATCCGTTCTGGGTGCGCAACTCTCCCGAAAAGCTGCTGGTGCTCAACTTTCCCGAGCTCACCCCGCCCACCACCATCGCGCGGGATCTCGCGACGATCCGGGCTTTCAAGGCGCGCCACGGCGACATCATCCTCAAGCCGCTCTACGGCAACGGCGGGGCGGGCGTGTTCCGGCTGGACGAGACCGACCGCAACCTGTCCTCGCTCTACGAGCTGTTCACCGGGTTCAGCCGGGAGCCGCTGATCGTCCAGAAATACCTGCCCGCCGTCACCAAGGGCGACAAGCGGGTGATCCTGGTCGACGGCGAGCCGGTCGGCGCGATCAACCGGGTTCCCGCCGCGGGCGAGGTGCGGTCCAACATGCATGTGGGCGGCCGCCCGGAGAAGGTCGAGCTGACCGAGCGCGATCGCGAGATCTGCGCCGTGATCGGCCCGGTACTCAAGGAAAAGGGTCAGGTCTTTGTGGGCATCGACGTCATCGGCGACTGGCTGACCGAGATCAACGTGACCTCGCCCACCGGCATCCAGGAACTGGAGCGGTTCGACGGCATCAACGTGGCGGGCATGATCTGGGACGCGATCGAGGCCCGACGCGCATGACCGCGTGAGCTGGCAGCTTGCCACGCTCAACCTGATCCTGCGCCTCGGCGCCAAGCCCCGGCTGCGGCGCACGATGACCCCCGAGGCGGCGGAGCGGGATTTCGCCCGCTGCGCCCCCTTCGTGCTGCGTCGCCCCGCCAACCTGCGCCATCTGGTGCGCCCCGGCGGGCTGCACTGGATCAGCGCCGGGCCCTGCGCGCCGCGCCGGGTCATCCTCTACTTCCACGGTGGCGGCTATGTCACGGGCAGCCCGGCCTCGCACCAGGGGGTGATGGCGCGGCTGTCGCTGCTCTCGGGGGTCGAGGTCTGCGCGCCGGACTATCCGCTGGCCCAGCGTGCCCCGGCGCCGGCGCGTCTCGGCGCGGCGCTGGCGGCCCACGGGCGGCTGCTCGACCTCGGCTATGCGCCGGAGCAGATCGCGCTGGCGGGGGATTCCGCCGGGGGCGGGCTGGCGCTCTGCCTGCTTTCGGCGCTCTGCGGGGCGGGCAGGCCGCCGGCCGCGCTGGTCGCCTTTTCGCCCTGGACCGACCTTGCCGGCACGGGGGGGAGCCTTGCCTCCAACGCCGCGGCCGATCCGTTTCTGCCGGTGGAGCGCTTTGCCGACCTCGCCCGGATCGTCTGCGGCGGGCGCGATCCGCGCGACCCCGGGATTTCGCCGCTCTACGGCGCGTTTCCTGGCTGTCCGCCGGTGCTGCTCACCTATGCCCTGACCGAGATCCTGGCCGATGACGCCCGCCGCATGGCGGCGCGCCTGCGCAGCTTCGGCGGCGCGGTGACGGAGCAGACCGACCCCGCCGCCCCCCATGCCTGGCCGCTGTTCGACGGCTGGATCCCGGAGGCGCGGGCCACCCTGCGGCGGGCGGCGGCGTTCCTTCAGGAATCCTTCGCGCTCACCAGCCGGTAGCTCAGCGCCTCGGCCAGGTGGGGGCGCAGCACCCGGTCGGACCCGGCGAGGTCGGCAATGGTGCGCGCGACGCGCAGCACCCGGTGGTAGCCCCGCGCGGACAGGCCGAAGCGGTCGGCGGCACGGGACAGCAGGTCGCGCGAGTCCGGATCGAGCGCCGCGATCCGGTCGAGCACCGGGCCCTCGGCATCGGCATTGGTGCGCGCGTTCGGGTGGTCGGCGTAGCGCCGGGCCTGCAGCGCGCGCGCGGCGGCGACACGGGCGGCGACGGTGGCCGAGTCTTCGCCCGTCGCGGGCAGGTCGAGATCGGTGAAGGCGACGGGGGGCACCTCGACGCGCAGATCGAAGCGGTCCATCAGCGGGCCGGAGATGCGCGACAGGTAGTCCTCGCCGCAGGCCGGGGCACGGGAACAGGCGCGCGCGGGGTCCGAAAGGTAGCCGCATCTGCAGGGGTTCGCCGCCGCGATCAGCATGAACCGGCAGGGGTAGGTGACATGGGCATTGGCGCGGGCGACCATCACCTCTCCGGTCTCGACGGGCTGGCGCAGGGTTTCCAGCACCTGGCGGGGGAATTCGGGGAATTCGTCCATGAACAGCACGCCGTTGTGGGCGAGGCTGATCTCGCCGGGTTTGGCCCCCCGACCGCCGCCGACGATGGCGGGCATGGAGGCGGTGTGATGCGGGTCGCGGAAGGGCCGCGCGCGCGAGATGCCGCCCTGGTCCAGCAGCCCGGCGAGGGAGTGGATCATCGAGGTTTCCAGCGCCTCGGTGGCGGAAAGCGGCGGCAGAAGGCCGGGCAGGCGCGCGGCGAGCATGGATTTCCCCGAGCCCGGCGTGCCGACCAGCATCAGGTGGTGGCGCCCGGCCGCCGCGATTTCGAGCGCGCGCTTGGCCCTTTCCTGGCCCTTCACGTCGCGCAGGTCGCGGGCGGCGGGCGGGGCGACGACCTCGCCGGGTTCGCAGGCGGGCAGGGGGGCGGCGCCGGTGAAATGCCGCACCACCTCGCCGAGCGACGCCGGGGCGAGCACGCAGGCGTCCCCGACCCAGGCCGCTTCGGGCCCGGAGGCGCGCGGACAGATCAGGGTGCGCGCGGCTTCGGCGGCGGCGAGGGCCGCGGGCAGCGCACCGGCCACCGCCACCAACCCGCCGTCGAGCGACAGTTCCCCGAGCGAGGTGGTGCGGGCGACCTCGTCCCGCGGCAGGATCTCGAGCGCGGCGAGCAGGGCGAGCGCGATGGGCAGGTCGAAATGCGAGCCCTCCTTGGGCAGGTCGGCGGGCGAGAGGTTGACGGTGATGCGCTGCGAGGGCAGCGCGATGGCCATGCCGGTCAGCGCCGCGCGCACCCGTTCGCGGGCCTCCGAGACCGCCTTGTCCGGCAGGCCGACGATGGCAAAGCCGGGCACGCCGGGAGTCAGGGCGCATTGCACCTCGACCTCGCGCGCCTCGACGCCCTCGAAGGCGACCGTGTAGGATAGCGCGACCATGCCGCCCCCCGTCGTTTCCCGCCCGGTGCAGGGTGGCGCGATCATGGTTAGGGAATGGTTAACGCGCGCCGGGCGGCGGCGGCGGGCGGGCCGGGGCGTTCCGCTGTCGCGGCGGGGTCCGGGCGCGTTCTTTGGTCCGGTGCCTTGTTTGTCTCCGGGGGCGCGTCTACATCAACGCGCATGAAACGCTGGATCCCCTTCATGAAATCCGGGCCCGTGGTCTCGGTCGTGCGGCTGCAGGGCGCCATCGGCATGGGCGGGCGGTCGAGCCTGTCGGATACCTCGCTCCGGTCGCTGCTGGAGCGCGCCTTTACCCGCGGCAAGCCCGATGCCGTGGCGCTCGAGATCAATTCGCCCGGCGGCTCGCCGGTGCAGAGCTCGCTCATCGGTGCCCGCATCCGGCGGCTGTCGGAAGAGAACGAGGTGCCGGTCTTTGCCTTCGTCGAGGATGTCGCGGCCTCGGGCGGGTACTGGATCGCCTCGGCAGCGGACGAGATCTGGGCCGACCGGAGTTCGATCCTCGGTTCGATCGGGGTGATTTCCTCGGGCTTCGGGGCGCATGTGTTCCTGCAAAGGCAGGGGATCGAGCGTCGGGTGCACACGGCGGGCAATTCCAAGTCGATGCTGGACCCGTTCCGCCCCGAGAAGGAAGAGGATGTCGCGCGGCTGAACCGCCTGCTCGGGCAGTTGCACGAGACCTTCATCACCCAGGTGCGGGTGCGGCGCGGGGACAAGCTGAAGCAGGACCCCGACCTGTTCACCGGCGAGATCTGGGTGGGCGAGGCCGCGCAGCATGTCGGGCTGGCAGACGGCATCGGCCATCTGGTGCCGGTGATGAAGGAGCGCTTCGGCGACAAGGTGAAGTTCCGCCGTTACGAGGCGCGCCGCCGCCTGCTGCCGCGCCTGGGCCTCGCGCTGGCCGAAGACGCCCTGTCCACGATCGAGGAACGCGCGGCCTACGCGCGGTTCGGGCTCTGACGTGCTGGCCAAGATCGTCGCCCTCTTCCTGGTCGTGATCGCCGTGCTCGGGATCTTCGGAAAGCTGCGGGTTCCGGGGCAGGAGCGGCTGGCCGCGGCCAAGTGCAAGTCCTGCGGACGTTATCGCATCGGCAAGGGCCCGTGCCCCTGCGGACAGGGAAAGAGCTGAATGGTTTTCGCCTATGCCGCGCTGGGTCTGGTCATCCTGCTGCTGGCGGGGGACGCGCTGGTCAAGGGCGCGGTGAACCTGTCGCTGCGCATGGGCATTCCGGCGCTGATCGTGAGCCTGACCATCGTCGCCTTCGGCACCTCGGCGCCGGAGCTGCTGATCTCGATCCAGGCGGCGCTGGCGGGGGTGCCGGGCATCGCGCTGGGCAACGTGGTCGGCTCGAACACCGCCAACGTGCTGGCGGTGCTCGGGGTGCCCGCGCTGATCACCGTGATGCACACGAGCACCCATGACACCCGCAAGAGCTATGTCATCATGCTGGCCGCCACGGTGCTGTTCATCGGGCTCGCCATGCGCGGGGTCTTCGATGCGCTGAGCGCGGCGATCCTGCTGGGGGCGCTGGCGCTGATCCTGTGGGATTCGACCCGCGACGCGCTGCGCCACCGCCGCCAGGGCAAGGCGGCGCCGGAGGAGGACGCACCCGAAGGCGCCGATCCCGACATGCCGTGGTGGAAGATCGCGCTGTTCCTGGTGCTGGGCCTCGTCGGCCTGCCGCTGGGCGCCGACCTGCTGGTCGACAGCGCGACCGAGATCGCCACCATGTTCGGCGTGCCCGACACGGTGATCGGCCTGACGCTGGTCGCGCTGGGCACCTCGCTGCCCGAGCTGGCGACGACGGTGATGGCGGCGCTGCGCCGTCAGGCCGACGTGGCGCTGGGCAATGTCATCGGGTCCAACTTCTTCAACCTGCTGGCGATCATCGGCATTGCCGCGCTGATCAAGCCGATGCCGGTGGACCCGCAGTTCCTGCGGTTCGATCTCTGGGTGATGCTGGGGGCGTCGCTGCTGCTGGTGCCGTTCGTCTTCCTCAAGCAGGATCTCGGGCGGGTCTGGGGCGCGATCCTGTCGGCGCTCTATGTCACCTACATCGTCGTCGTGCTGGTCTGAGCCATGGCGGGGGCGGGCAGGGCACTGGTGACCGGAGCGGGCAGGCGGCTGGGCCGCGAGATGGCGCTCCATCTCGGGCGCAACGGCTTTGACGTGGCGGTGCATTACGCGGGATCGCGCGAGGCCGCCGAGGAGGTCGCCGCGCGCATCCGCGCCATGGGGCGCCGCGCCGCGCCGGTGCAGGCCGACCTGCTCGACGAGGGCGGGACCGGCGGGCTGGTGGCACGGGCCGCGGCGGCGCTGGGCGGGCCGCTGACGCTGCTGGTCAACAACGCCTCGATCTTCGAGAACGACAGTCTGGACGACGCCACGCAGGCGACGTGGGAGGCGCACATGGGGTCGAACCTGCGTGCGCCCTTCGTGCTGACGCAGGAGTTTGCCGCGCAGGTCCCCGAGCCGCTGCCCGACGCGCGGGGCGAACCGCTGGCGCAGGGGCTGGTGGTCAACATGATCGACCAGCGGGTGCGCAAGCTGACGCCGCAATTCATGACCTACACGCTGGCGAAATCCGCGCTCTGGACCTTTACCCGGACCTCGGCCATGGCGCTGGCGCCGAAGGTGCGGGTGAATGCGATCGGGCCGGGGCCGACGCTGCGGGGCGCGCGTCAGGACGAGGCGGATTTCGCCGCGCAGCGCGCCGCGACGATCCTGCAGCGCGGCGCCGACGTGGCGGACATCACCGGCGCGCTGGGCTATTTCATCGCCGCCCCGGCGGTCACCGGGCAATTGCTGTGCATCGACGGCGGACAGCATCTGGCATGGGATACACCCGACGTGCGTGGGCCCGAGTGACCTGACGCAGCGGCAAGTTGTGCACCGGTCACGGGACCGTTACGAACCCGTTACAAAATTCGTTTGAGTTCCAATGGTTTGCAGGCATAACGAAATTATATCGTTATTTATCAATGACTTATTTTATAGCATATTTTTTGGGCAAATCAGCGAAGTCAGCCGAAATCAACGAGAATTTCGCGACCCTGATATTCTGCCCTCAAGTTTATCCACAGAAACCGTGGATTGAATCCATGTTGATTCAGCCCGAAGAGCATTGCAGCCACCCCTTAAGAATCGGTTAATCTGAACGCGGACAGGATCGGGCAGGAATGGACGAGACAGGGCAGACGGAAACGGTGCGGCGCGGGCATGTCGTGATCCAGGATTATCTCAAGACGCTGGATTCCTCGCCCGGCGTCTACCGGATGCTGGATGCGCAGAGCCGGGTGCTCTACGTCGGCAAGGCGCGCAACCTGCGGGCGCGGGTGTCGAACTATGCGCGCCCCTCGGGGCATTCGCGGCGGATCGCGCGGATGATCGCGGACACCTCGTCGATGATGTTCCTCACCACCCGGACCGAGACCGAGGCGCTGCTGCTCGAACAGAACCTCATCAAGCAGCTCAAGCCCAAGTTCAACGTGCTGCTGCGCGACGACAAGTCCTTTCCCAACATCCAGGTGACGGACCACGCCTTTCCGCAGATCCGCAAGCATCGCGGCGCCAAGACCGAGAAGGGCGCCTACTACGGTCCCTTCGCCAGCGCCGGAGCGGTGAACCGGACGCTGAACCAGTTGCAGCGGGTGTTCCTGCTGCGCAACTGCACGGATTCCATGTTCGAGAGCCGGACCCGGCCCTGCCTGCTGCACCAGATCAAGCGCTGCAGCGCGCCCTGCGTCGGGCTGATCCCCGAGGCGGACTATGCCGAGAGCGTCGCCGATGCGCAGCGCTTTCTGTCGGGCAAGTCGACGCGGGTGCAGGGCGAGCTGGCGGAGCAGATGCAGGCGGCCTCGGACGCGATGGAGTTCGAGCGGGCGGCGGCCCTGCGCGACCGAATCCGCGCGCTGACGCAGGTGCAGTCGGTGCAGGGCATCAACCCGCAGGGCGTGGCCGAGGCGGATGTGATCGCGCTGCACATGGAGCACGGGCAGGCCTGCGTGCAGGTGTTTTTCATCCGGGCCAACCAGAACTGGGGCAACAAGGATTTCTACCCCCGCGTCGGCGAGGACGTGGACAGCGCCGAGGTGCTGGAGGCCTTTCTGGGCCAGTTCTACGACACCAAGGAGCCGCCGCGCCTGCTGTTGCTGTCGCACGAGATCGAAAGCCCGGACCTGATGTCCGAGGCGCTGAGCGGCAAGCTCGGCCGCAAGGTCGAGATCGCGGTGCCCAAGCGGGGCGAAAAGCTGGAGCTGGTCGAGGGCGCGGCGCGCAACGCGCGGGAATCGCTGGCCCGGCGCATGGCCGAGACGGCGACCCAGGCCAAGCTGCTGCGCGGACTGGCCGAGGCCTTTGCCCTCGACGCGCCGCCGCAGCGGATCGAGGTTTACGACAACTCGCACATCATGGGCACCAACGCGGTGGGCGCGATGATCGTGGCGGGGCCGGACGGGTTTCTCAAGAACCAGTACCGCAAGTTCAACATCAGGGGCGAGGAGCTGACCCCCGGCGACGATTTCGGCATGATGAAGGAGGTGCTGTCGCGCCGCTTCACCCGGCTGCTGAAGGACGACCCGGAGCGGAGCAAGGGGCTCTGGCCGGATCTGCTGCTGATCGACGGCGGGGCGGGGCAGGTCTCGGCGGTGGCGGAGATCATGCGCGAGCACGGGGTCGAGGACGTGCCGATGGTCGGGGTCGCCAAGGGCATCGACCGCGACGCGGGCAAGGAGGAATTCCACCGCGTCGGCAGCCGCCCCTTCGCGCTGCGCCACAACGACCCGGTGCTGTATTTCGTGCAGCGCCTGCGCGACGAGGCGCACCGCTTTGCCATCGGTACCCACCGCGCCAAGCGGGCGAAGTCGATGGCGGCCAACCCGCTCGACGAGGTGCCGGGCGTCGGTGCCGCGCGCAAACGGGCGCTGCTGGCGCATTTCGGCTCCGCCAAGGCGGTGGGCCGGGCCGACCTCGCGGACCTGCGCGCCGTCGACGGGGTGAGCGAGGCGCTGGCGGAGCGGATCTACGCGTTTTTCCACGAGCAGGGGTGACTTGTGCGTCCGCGCACCGAATGTGATCGGATTCAGCTATTTGTGCGCGGGCCCGGCGGGCGTATCTGGTATCTCGAAGGAGAACACAGATGAGCAAGGCACATCCCGACACGCGCATCGGTCACGTCCATCTCAAGGTGGCGGACCTGGACCGGGCGATCCGTTTCTATACCGAAGTCCTGGGCTTCGACGTCATGCAGCATTACGGGACGCAGGCGGCGTTCCTGTCGGCGGGCGGGTATCACCATCACGTCGGCCTGAATACCTGGGAAAGCAAGGACGGCGCCTGGCCGCCCCCGGGGGCCACGGGGCTGTACCACGTGGCGTTCCTCTATCCGCACCGGGCCGCGCTCGGCGCCGCGCTGAAGCGCGTGGTCGAGGCGGGTGTGGCGCTCGAGGGCGCGGCGGATCACGGGGTGAGCGAGGCGGTCTACCTGCGCGATCCCGACGGCAACGGCATCGAGCTCTACCGCGATCGCGATCCCGCGGACTGGCCGCGCGACGCCGGGGGCGAGCTGAAGATGGTGAACTCCCGGCTCGATCTCGAAGCGCTGCTGGCCGAGGCGGAATAGCCGGGGCGCCGGGGTGGACCTCCGGGCGCGGCAGCCCTAGGGTTGCCGCGCAAGACCGGAGGGCACCGACATGGCCGTGGGCAAGAACATCCGCACCTATTTCCAGGGAAGCTGGCACGACGGCGACCTTGCCGTGATGCGGGCGGCCGACCACGGGTCGTGGCTCGGCTCGACCGTGTTCGACGGCGCGCGCTGGGTCAACGGGCTGGCGCCGGACCTCTGGGCGCATTGCGCGCGGGTCAACCGCTCGGCCGAGGCGCTGATGATCACGCCGACGATCGCCACCGAGGACATGGTGCAGATCGTGATGGAGGGGCTGACGGCCTATCCGGCGGGGGCGGCGGTCTATATCCGGCCGATGTACTGGGCGATCGCGGGGGACGCGAGCGCCATCGTGCCCGCGCCCGAGGGCACCGGCTTTGCCATCTGCCTCGAAGAGATCCCGATGGCGCCCGCGGATGCCTCGACCACGCTGGGGCGGACGCGGTTCCGCCGGCCGGTGATCGAGGATGCGGTGGTCAATGCCAAGGCGGGGTGTCTCTATCCCAACAACGCCCGGATGCTGGCCGAGGTGAAGGCGCGCGGCTTCGGCAATGCGCTGGTGGCCGATGCCATGGGCAATGTCGCGGAGAGCGCCACGGCCAACGTCTTCATGGTGCGCGACGGGGTGGCCTTCACCCCCATCGCCAACGGCACCTTTCTTGCCGGGATCACCCGGGCGCGGCATCTGTCGAACATGCGGGCCGACGGCATCGAGGTGCACGAAGCCGTTCTGAGCTTTGACGACTTCGCGCAGGCGGACGAGGTGTTCCTGTCCGGCAACATGAACAAGGTCACGCCGGTGACCGGGTTCGAGGATGTCTCCTACCAGGTCGGCCCGGTGACGCGCCGCGTGCGCGAGCTGTACTGGGACTGGGCCGCCGGCGAAGGCTGAGTCCGGTCCGGCTGCACGGTTGCCAGCCTGCGCCGCTTGGCGCATGATCCCGCCCGAAGGAGAGCCGAGATGCGCAAGTTTCTTGTCGTTCTGGATGACAGCCGGGAATGCCTGAACGCCATGCGCTTTGCGGCCATGCGGGCCGCGCGCACGGGAGGCGGCGTGGCGATCCTGTCGATCATCGCGCCGGACGAGTTCAACCACTGGATCGGCGTCGGCGAGGTCATGCGCGAGGAGGCCCGCGAGCGCATCCATGCGCATTTCGAGGTCTTCGCCAAGTGGATGCGCGACCGCCAGGGGGTCGATCCGGAACTGGTGATCCGCGAGGGCGACACGGTGACGGAGATCCTCGCCCAGATCAGCGAGGACCCGGAGATCGGGGTGCTGGTGCTCGGCGCGGCCTCGGGGAAGAAGGGGCCGGGGCCGCTGGTCTCGATGATGAGCAAGTCGTCGGGCAGTCTGCCGATCCCGGTGACCATCGTGCCGGGCGACATCTCGAAGGAGCGGCTGGAAGGCATCACCTGACGCCCGGCGGCGGCGCCCGCGGCGGGGCGGGATTTGCGTATTTCGGACAAGAAGAAGCAGGGCGGCGGCGCGCCGTCCCCGCGCAGCTTTCCGGGCCGGGGGATGCGGCGGGAAGCAGTTTAGAACGGTTCCAATCCTTGACGCCCGGCGGGTGGAGGCGCATATAGGTAGCAACCCGGAGAAAGGGACCTCCCAGATGTTCATTCAGACCGAATCCACACCCAACCCCGCGACGCTGAAGTTCCTGCCCGGCCAGACCGTGCTGGACGCGGGCACCGCCGATTTCCCCAGCGCGGAGGGGGCGGCCAGCTCTCCCCTGGCGCAGCGGCTGTTCGCCGTGAAGGGCGTCTGCGGCGTGTTCTTCGGCAGCGATTTCGTGACCATCACCAAGGATGACGCGACCGACTGGGATCACGTGAAGCCCGCCGTGCTGGGCGCGATCATGGAGCATTTCCAGTCCGGCGAGCCTGTGATGGCGGGCGAGGCGGCCTCGGGTCATGCGGAGCATGACGGCGAGGACGGAGAGATCGTCAACCAGATCAAGGAGTTGCTCGATTCCCGCGTGCGGCCTGCCGTGGCGCAGGATGGTGGCGACATCACCTTCCATGGATTCGAGCGCGGCGTGGTCTACCTGCACATGCAGGGGGCCTGCGCGGGCTGCCCGTCCTCGACCCTGACGCTGAAGATGGGGATCGAGAACCTGCTGCGCCACTACATCCCCGAAGTGACCGAAGTGCGCCCCGTCGCCGTCTGAGCGAAGGCGCCGCCCCCCTATGGCCGACCTCACGATCCTTGCCTTCGACACATCGGCCGCGCATTGCGCGGCCGCTTTGCTGCGCGGACGGGAGGTTCTCGCGGTGCGGGCAGAGGAGATGGGCCGGGGCCAGGCGGAGCGGCTCGTGCCCCTGCTGGAGGAGATCCTGGCGGAGGCCGGGCTGGGCTGGGGCGATCTCGACCGCATCGGGGTCGGGGTCGGACCGGGGAATTTCACCGGCATCCGGATCTCGGTCGCCACGGCGCGCGGGCTTGCGCTGGGGCTCGGCGTGCCGGCGGTGGGGGTGGATACCTTTGCCGTCATCCATCGCGACGCGCCCGGTGCGCTGGCGGCGGTTCCGGCGCCGCGCGGGCGGGCCTATCTGAAGACACCGGGGGGCGCACCGCGCCTCGACGAGGCGGAGGCGGCGCAGTCCCCCGTCTGGCCGCCGGAGGCCGACGCGCTGGCGGTCGGCATCGCGCGGATCGCGGCGGAGGCGGTGCCCGGCGCGCGCCCGGCGCCGCTCTATGTCCGGCCCGCCGACGCGGCGCCGTCGCGGGATGCGCCGCCGGTGATCCTGTCGTGACACCCGCCGAACTGGCTGAGCTCGCCGGCCGGGCCTATCGCCACACGACTCCCTGGAGCGAGGCGGATTTCGCCGGGATGCTGGAACTGCCGGGGGTGGTGCTGACGGTGCGGGATGCGGCCTTCGTGCTGGGGCGGGTGGTGGTCGACGAGGCGGAGATCCTCGCCGTCGCCAGCGATCCCGCGACCCGGCGCCGGGGGGCCGCGCGCGCCGCCCTGGCCGCCTTCGAGCAGGAGGCGCGGGCGCGGGGCGCGGTTCGGGTGTTCCTGGAGGTGGCCGCCGCCAACGCGCCGGCGCGCGCCTTCTATGCCGCCTGCGGCTATTCCGGGACCGGGCGGCGCAGGGGCTACTACCACCTGGCCGACGGCACGCGCGACGATGCGCTGCTCATGAGCCGTGCTTTGACCTGAGGTCACGTCCCGCGTGCGCGCAACCCGTCGCGGCCCCTCGCAAAAAGCTGTTGACCCTCCCCGGTGCCAACGCCTTAATCAACCATGATCTGCATGGATCGTGCATGAGAAGCGGCCCCCACCGAGGCGCCGCCGTCCAACACCCGGGAGCAAGACATGACCCTCAAGACCCAATTCCTCGGCGCCGCCGCGATGCTGGCGCTCACCGCGGGCGCCGCGCTGGCCGATCCGGCGCTGATCTACGACCTCGGCGGCAAGTACGACAAGTCCTTCAACGAGGCGGCGTTCAACGGGGCGGAGGCCTTTGCCAAGGAGACCGGCGGCGCCTACAAGGACATCGAGCTTCAGTCCGAAGCCCAGCGCGAGCAGGCGCTGCGCCGGTTTGCCGAGGCCGGGTTCAACCCGGTGGTGACGACGGGCTTTTCCATGTCCTCGCCCATCGCCTCGGTCGCGGCGGATTACCCGGACACCAAGTTCGTGACCATCGACGGCTTCGTCGATCCGGGGGAGCATCCCAACGTCCTGTCGATCCTGTTCTCCGAGCACGAGGGCTCCTACCTCGTCGGGATGATGGCGGCGATGGCCTCCGAATCCGGCACCGTGGGTTTTGTCGGCGGCATGGACATCCCGCTGATCCGCAAGTTCGCCTGCGGCTATGCGCAGGGCGCGCTGGCGGTGAACCCGGATGCCAAGGTGATCTCGAACATGACCGGCACCACCCCGGCGGCCTGGAACGACCCGGTGAAGGGGTCGGAGCTGACCAAGGCGCAGATCTCGCAGGGCGCGGACGTGATCTATGCCGCCGCCGGCGGCACCGGGCTCGGCGTGCTGCAGACCGCGGCCGACGAGGGCATCCTGTCGATCGGCGTGGACAGCAACCAGAACTACCTGCACCCCGGCAAGGTCCTGACCTCGATGCTGAAGCGGGTCGACGTCGCGGTGAAGGAGTCGATGGAGCAGGGCGCCGACCTCAAGACCGGCGTCATGGTGCTGGGTCTGAACGAGAACGGCGTGGGCTATGCGGTGGACGACAACAACGCCGCGCTGGTGACGCCGGAAATGACGGCGGCGGTCGAGGATGCCAAGTCCAAGATCATCGCGGGCGAGATCGAGGTGCACGACTACTCCGCCGACGATACCTGCCCGGCGCTGAACTTCTGAACCCTCCCCACCGAGTGAAGGGGGCCGCGCGCGTCAGCGCCGCGGCCCCGTCCGTCAGGAGCCGGCCGATGCCAAACATTCGCGGCGCGATACTCGGAGGTGCCATCGGCCTGTCGGCCATCGCGGCCTCCGCCGAAACCATCCTTTTCGAGCATGACGACAGCGTGTTGATCGTGCGGGGCCGGGATGCGGGTGGCGATGCGCGCTACGAATTCCTGGCGAACGGCAAGGACCGCCTGCAATGTGTCGCGCTCGGACCGGACGGCGCGCCGCTGGCGGTGGAGGCCTCCTTTGCGGATGCCGGGTTCGTCCGGTTCGACGATCTCGCGATCTCCGCCATCGACCGCGTCATCTGCCGCCGTCAGGATTGAGGCCCGCCATGACCGACACCCCCGCCATCGAACTGCTGGGCATTTCCAAGGCCTTCGGCCCGGTGCAGGCCAACAGGGACATCTCGATCCGCGTCATGCCGGGCACGATCCACGGCATCATCGGCGAGAACGGCGCGGGCAAGTCGACGCTGATGTCGATCCTCTACGGTTTCTACAAGGCCGACGCGGGCGAGATCCGGGTCAACGGTGCGCGCAAGGACATCACCGACAGCCAGGCCGCCATCGCGGCCGGCATCGGCATGGTGTTCCAGCATTTCAAGCTGGTGCAGAATTTCACGGTGCTGGAAAACGTCATCCTCGGCGCCGAGGACGGGCCGCTGCTGCGCCCGTCGCTGGCGCGGGCGCGGGGCGAGCTGAAGGCGCTGGCCGAGGAATACGAACTGTCCGTCGATCCCGACCAGCTGATCGAGAACCTGAGCGTCGGGCACCAGCAGCGGGTCGAGATCCTCAAGGCGCTCTACCGCAAGGCCGATATCCTGATCCTCGACGAGCCGACCGGCGTGCTGACCCCGGCCGAGGCCGACCACCTGTTCCGCATCCTCGACAACCTCCGCAAGGAGGGCAAGACGATCATCCTCATCACCCACAAGCTGCGCGAGATCATGGAGATCACCGACACGGTGAGCGTGATGCGGCGCGGCGAGATGACCGCGACGGTCAGGACCGCCGAGACCTCGCCCGAGCAACTGGCCGAGCTGATGGTGGGCCGAAAGGTGCTGCTGCGCGTGGACAAGGCGCCCGCGACCCCGGGCGAGACCTTTCTGGAGGTCGAGAACCTGCGCCACACCGACCGCCACGGCGTCGAGCGGCTGAAGGGCATTTCGCTGACCGTGCGGGCGGGAGAGATCCTCGGCATCGCGGGGGTGGCGGGGAACGGCCAGTCCGAACTGCTCGAGGTGCTGGGCGGTTATGCCGATGCCACCGGCCGGGTGCTGGTGCGCGGGCAGGAGATCGACCTGACCGGCAAGCACTCCGACGGCCGCTCGCGGCGGGCGCGCGGCATCGCGCATGTGCCGGAGGACCGCCAGTCCGAGGGGCTCATCATGGCCTACACCGCCTGGGAGAACATCGTCTTCGGCTATCACCGCGATCCGAAGTACCAGACCGGCATCCTGATGAACAACGCCCGCATCCGCGAAGAGGCGGCGGACAAGATGACCCGCTACGACGTGCGCCCGCCGAACCCGATGCTGGCGGCGCGGAATTTCTCGGGCGGCAACCAGCAGAAGATCGTGCTGGCGCGCGAGATCGAGCGCGACCCGGACATCCTGCTGATCGGCCAGCCGACGCGCGGGGTGGACATCGGCGCGATCGAGTTCATCCACCAGGAAATCGTGCGGCTGCGCGACAAGGGCAAGGCGATCCTGCTGGTCTCGGTCGAACTGGACGAGATCTTTTCGCTCTCGGACCGCATCGCGGTGATGTTCGACGGCCGGATCATGGGCGAACGCCTGCCCTCGGAGACCGACCAGACCGAGCTGGGCCTGCTGATGGCGGGAGTGACGGAGCGGCCCGACCGCCCGCTGATCGAGGCGGTGGATGCCGCGCTCGAGGAAAAAGAGGCCCGGGAGGCCGAACAGCATGGATAAGATGCCCGCCTGGGCCGATGCGGTCCTCGTTCCGCTGATCTCGATCCTGCTGGCGGCGATCCTGTCGGCGCTGGTGATCCTGGCGATCGGGGAAAACCCGGTGGAGGCGTTCAAGCTGATGGTCGACGGGGCGCTGATGCGCTCGACCGGCTGGGGCTACACGCTCTATTACACGACGAATTTCATCTTCACCGGGCTCTGCGTCGCGGTCGCCTTCCATGCCAGCATGTTCAACATCGGCGGCGAGGGGCAGGCGATGATCGGCGGCCTCGGGGTGGCGCTGGTCTGCCTCTTCGTCCCCTTTCCGCACTGGAGCATCGCGCTGCTGGCGGCGATGGCCGCGGGGGCGGTGTTCGGCGCGGCCTGGGCGCTGATTCCGGCGTATCTGCAGGCGAAACGCGGCAGCCATATCGTCATCACAACGATCATGTTCAACTTCATCGCCGCGGCGGTGCTGAACTACGTCCTGGTGAACCTGCTGCGCCCGGTGGGCGCGATGGACCCGGCGACGGCGAACTTTCCCGCCGCGACGCATCTGCCGACCTTTCAGGACATGTTCGCCCCGGAGGGCAGCCCGATGTTCCGCGGCTCGCCAGCCAATGTCACCTTCTTCCTCGCGGTGCTGGCCTGCATCGGCTTCTGGTTCCTGATCTGGCGCACCAAGCTGGGCTACGAGATCCGCGCCTTCGGCTTTTCCGAGAGCGCGGCGAAATATGCCGGGATCTCGCCCGTGCGGATCACCATCATCGCGATGCTGATCTCGGGCGGGCTGGCGGGGTGCATGGCGCTCAACACCACCATGGGCGAGGCCGAGCGGCTGGTGCTGAACGCGACCGAGGGCGCGGGCTTCATTGGCATCGCGGTGGCGCTGATGGGGCGGTCGCATCCGGTCGGGGTGTTCCTGGCCGCGCTGCTGTTCGGGTTCCTCTACCAGGGCGGGGCCGAGCTGGCGCTCTGGACCAATATCCCGCGCGAGCTGATCACGGTCATCCAGGCGCTGGTGATCCTGTTCACCGGGGCGCTCGACAACATGGTGCGGATGCCGCTGGAAAAGCTGTTCCTGGCGATGCGCCGCAGCGGCCAGAGGGGCTGACATCATGGAGAGCCTGCTGCCCTTCCTGCCGAAATTCCTCGCGGCCTATGCGATCCTCGTGGTTGCGGCCAGCTCTCCGGGGCCGGCGGTGGCGCTGCTGCTGGGCGTGGCGAGCGGCCGCGGGCGGCGCGCTGCGCTGGTGGTCACGACGGGGATCGCGGCGGGCAGCGTCACCATCAACCTGCTGACGCTGCTCGGGCTGGGGCTGCTGCTGAGCCAGGTCGCCTGGGCGATGACGGCGATGCGGCTGATCGGGGCCGGGTATCTGGCCTGGCTGGCTGTGGGGGCCTTTCGCAAGGCGCTGAACCCGCCGGCGCTGATGGCGGCGCGGGATCTGCCCGCCTCGACCGGGCGATTGCTGGCCATGGGCTACCTGCTGCAGGTGACCAACCCCAAGGCCATCGTCTTCTGGCTGGCCATCGCCTCGGTCGGGGCGACCCACGGCGGCGGCGCGGGCATCGTGGCGCTGTTCGTGGCCGGGGCCTTTGCCATCTCGTTCCTGTGCCATGCCGCCTGGGCGCTGCTGCTGTCCTCGGGGCCGGTGCGGGCGGGCTATGCTCGGGCACGGCGCTGGGTCGAAGGCACGCTGGGCGTGTTCTTTGCCTTTGCCGCCTGGAAGATCGCAACCGCGAGAGGATGACCGATGGATCTTGATACGCTTCTCCAGGTGCTCGATTCCACCGTCCGGCTGGCGACGCCGCTGCTGCTGGCCTGCCTTGCCGGGCTGTTCAGCGAACGGTCCGGGATCTTCGACATCGGGCTCGAGGGCAAGATGCTGGCGGCGGCCTTCATGTCGGCGGCCGTCGCGGCGGTGACCGGGTCGGTCTGGCTGGGACTGCTCGCGGGAATCGCCGCCTCGCTGGTGATGAGCGCGATCCACGGCGTCGCGTCGATCACCTTTCGCGGCAACCAGCTGATTTCGGGCGTGGCGATCAACTTTCTGGCCTCGGGGATCACGGTGCTGATCGCGCAGGACTGGTTCGGGCAGGGCGGGCGGACGCCGTCGCTCATGGGCGCGGGCCGGTTCGATGCGATCACGCTGCCCTTTGCCGAGGCGCTGCGCGGCGTGCCGGTGCTGGGGCCGGTCTATGCCGAGCTGATCTCGGGGCATTCGATCCTGGTCTACGTGGCCTTCCTGATGGTGCCGCTGACCTGGTTCATCCTGTTCCGCACCCGCTTCGGCCTGCGCCTGCGTGCCGTGGGCGAGGCCCCCGAGGCGGTGGACACGGCGGGGGTGTCGGTGATCGGGCTGCGCTTTGCCGCCGTGGGCATCTGCGGGCTGCTCTGCGGGCTGGCGGGGGCCTACCTCGCCACGGGTCTGCAGGCCGGGTTCGTGCGGGAAATGACCGCGGGGCGGGGCTATATCGCGCTGGCGGCGCTGATCTTTTCCAAGTGGCGGCCGGTCTATGCGCTGTGGTCCTGCCTGCTGTTCGGCCTGCTGCAGGCCGTGGCGCTGCGCTACCAGAACATCGACCTCGGCGGCATCACCATCCCGGTGCAGGTGATGGATGCGCTGCCCTACATCCTGACGGTGGTCATCCTCGCGGGCTTCGTGGGCAAGGCGATTCCGCCGCGCGCCGGGGGCGAACCCTATGTCAAGGAGCGCTAGCCTGCCGTAACGGCAGGCGAATGCGCCGGGGCGCGCACAATCGCAGAGGATTGAAGTGCTTTGTTAACCAGATTTCACTGATTCTGGTCTACCCTTGCCGACAACGACCCGGAAACAGCCGGGCATATCGGGAGGAGACCGACCATGCTGACGAACGGCACGACCACGCTCGACCCACGACATTCCGACAGCAACCGCATCCACGGCGTGACCCTGTCCGGCCCGCACCAGCTGGCCTGGACCTGCCAGCGCCGGATCCGCGTCGATTGCAGGAAGCTCGCGCGCATGGCGGGGGCGGATTTCCCCGCGGTGCGCTGCATGCAGGCGCTGGGTGCCGACCATGCCGAGGTGCTGAAGCCCGCGCCGATCCATGACATGGAGGCGTTCCGCGCCGAGGTGGTGGACCTGCTCGAAACCGCGCACGGGCGCGACCCGGCGTTCCGCAGCGCCCGGGAACAGCATCGGGTCGAGGTCATGCGCCCCGGGGATTTCCCCGACCTCGGATACCAGGAGCCGCTGTCGGTGGCGATCTACGTCAAGGGGATCTGCATGGGGGTCTGGGACGGTCAGGCGCGGACGCGGCCCTTCAACCACATGCTGAAACAGGCGATCGAGGCGACCGGTACCATGCAGGTGTTCGGGTCCCACGAGGGCCACGGCTTCTACGCCTTCTGGCCGGATGCCCGGCTGCGCGCGGCGGGCTGACCCCCGCCGGGGCCGCAGCGTCGCGCGCCGGGCAAGGGGGGCGATCCTTCGGTGACGGATCGCGGCCCCCGCGCGGCGCGCCCAAGGCTTGCCCGGTGCGGGCAAAACCGCAACGCCGGGCGCGGCCCGCGTGCCGCGGTGAGTTGCCAAAGTCCCGAGTCCCGCGCAAAGTCGGCGCATGCAGATCTACCTCCCCATCGCCGAGGTTTCGGTCAATGTCTTCCTGCTGTTCGGGGTGGGCGGGATCGTGGGCATCCTGTCGGGAATGTTCGGCGTCGGCGGCGGCTTTCTCATCACGCCGCTGCTGTTCTTCATGGGCATTCCGCCGGCCGTCGCGGTGGCCACCGGCGCCAACCAGATCGTGGCAAGCTCGGTCTCGGCGGTGCTGGCGCATCTCAAGCGCAAGACGGTCGATCTGCGCATGGGCGGGGTGCTGCTGGCCGGGGGCCTCGTCGGTTCCGCGCTGGGGGTCTGGGTCTTCAACCTGCTGAAATCCGTGGGCCAGGTCGATCTGCTGGTGCGGATCTGCTACGTCGTCTTTCTCGGGGTCATCGGCGGGCTGATGTTCGTCGAGAGCCTGCGCGCCCTGACCCGCTCCCGCAGGGGCGGCGCGCCCAAGCGGCGCCACCACGGCTGGGTCCACGGCCTGCCGTTCAAGGTCCGCTTCCGCACCTCGGGTCTCTACATCTCGGCCATCCCGCCGCTGATGGTCGGGGCCAGCGTCGGCGTGCTCGCGGCGGTCATGGGGGTCGGGGGCGGCTTCATCATGGTGCCGGCGATGATCTATCTGCTCGGCATGCCGACCAAGGTGGTGATCGGCACCTCGCTGTTCCAGATCATCTTCGTGACCGCCTTCACGACCCTGCTTCACGCCACCACCAACCACACCGTCGACGTGCTGCTGGCCCTGGTCCTGCTGATCGGCGGCGTGATCGGCGCGCAGATCGGCACCGCCTTCGGCACCCGGCTCAAGGCGGAACAACTGCGCATCCTGCTTGCCTCGCTGGTGCTGCTGGTCTGCGGCAAGATCGCCTGGGATCTCTTTGCCACGCCGCTCGACCTCTACGAACTGGGGGCGCCATGATCCGCGCGGCGCTCTTCCTTCTCCTTGCGCTCTCGGGCGCGCCGGCGGTCGCCGAAGAGGTGGTGATGGGGCTGAGCAAGTCCAGCGTTTCCATCTCGACGGATTTCGACGGCTCGGAAATCCTGATCTTCGGCGCGGTCAAGCGCGAGGTCGCGATCCGCCCGGACCCGCCGTTGCAGGTCATCGTCACGGTGGAGGGCCCGAAAGAGCCGGTCACCGTCTGGCGCAAGGCGCGACGTCTGGGGATCTGGGTCAACTCCGAAGCGGTCGAGGTCGATTCCGCCCCGACCTTCTATGCCGTCGCCACCAGCGCCCCGCTCGGGGAGGTGCTGTCCGAGGTCGAGGACCTGCGGCACGACATCTCGATCCCGCGCGCCATCCGTTCGGTCGGGGCGCCGATGACGATTCTCGATTCCCAGAGCTTCACCAACGCGCTCATCCGCATCCGCGAACGCGCGGGGCTGTACCATCTCGACGAGGGCGCGGTGCAACTGCGGGAATCGACGCTGTTCGACACCGCCATCGCCATGCCCGCCAACATCACCGAAGGACTGTACATGACGCGCGTCTTCCTCACCCGCGGCGGCAAGGTGGTGGCCAGCCATTCCACCGAGATCGACGTCCGCAAGGTCGGGCTGGAACGCTGGCTCTACAACCTGTCGCGGTCGCAGCCGCTGATCTACGGGCTGATGTCCATCGCGATCGCCGTGCTGGCGGGCTGGGGGGCTTCTGCCGCGTTCCGGGCGCTGAAATCGGGATGAGCCGCACGCCCCCCTCCCGCCGCGCCGACTTTGCCGCCTTCCGGTCGCTGACCACGCGCTGGAAGGACAACGACGCCTACGGCCACATCAACAACGCCAGTTACTACTCCTTCATCGACACCGCGATCACGCTCTGGCAGATCGAGTCCGGGATGGACATTTCCGGCCCCGGCGGGCTGCGGTTCGTGGCGGCGGCGAGCGGCTGCACCTATTTCGAGGAGGCGCGGTTTCCCGATGTCCTGCACCTCGGGGTGCGGGTGAGCCGGATCGGAAGCAGCTCGGTCCGCTACGAGGTCGGCGTCTTCCGCAACGACGACGACCGCGCCTGCACGGAGGGATTCTTCGTGCATGTCTGCGTCGACGAGGCGATGCGCCCGCTGCCGATCCCGGACCCGGCCCGCGCGGCCTTTGAAAGCCTGCTGCACCCCTCCGGCGGCGCCGGTTCGCCGGATCCCGCCGGACCGGTTTGACGGCGGCGCGGGGATGGCGATGATGGGGGCAAAGGAGGCCCCCATGCTGCCTGTCGATCCTGCCCGCTTTCTCGACGATCTGAACGACCTGCGCCGGTTCGGTGCCTCGGGGGTCGGCAAGGGGGTGAGCCGCCCCGCCTTCACCGAACCCGACATCGCCGCGCGCGACTGGCTTGCCTCGCGCATGGCCGAGGCCGGGCTGACGCCGCATTTCGATCCGGTCGGTTCGCTCTTCGGTCTGGCCGAGGGGCGCTCGCTGCTCATGGGATCGCATTCCGACAGCCAGCCCGAGGGCGGCTGGCTCGACGGTGCGCTGGGGGTGATCGCGGCGCTGGAAGTGGCCCGCGCCGCGCGCGAGGCGGGCGGGCCGCCGGTCTCGGTCGTCAGTTTCGAGGACGAGGAGGGCCGGTTCGGCGTCACCACCGGGTCCTCGGTCTGGGCGGGGAACCAGACGCTCGAAGGCGCCGACGCGCTGGTCGATCCCGCGGGCCATCGCTTTGCCGACATGCGCGCGGCCTTCGGGGACCGGCGGGGCGATTTCGTCGATCCGACCCGCTTTTCCGGCTTTGTCGAGATGCATATCGAACAGGGGCCGGTGCTCGATTCCACCGGCGGGACGCTGGGGGTCGTGGAGGCGATCGTCGGCATCCGCGACATGCACATGAGCTTCGGCGGCCAGCAGAACCACGCGGGCACCACCCCGATGGCCCTGCGCAAGGATGCCTTTCAGGCCCTCGCCGCGTTCAACGGCCTGCTGCAGGAGCGCTTTGCCAACGTGGTCGCGCCCTCGACCGTCTGGACCATCGGCCATGTCGCGCTGCATCCGAACGCGGCCTCCATCGTGCCGGGGCGGGTGCGGTTCTCGATGCAGTGGCGCGACGGCGATACCGACCGGCTGGCGCGGATGGAAGAGATCATCCGGCGCACGGCGGAGGAGGTGGCGGCGGCGCGCGGCATGACGCTGGACTTCGGCCCGATGCTGGGGCTCGACCCGGTGACCATGGATGCGGGGCTGCGCGGCGCGCTGGAACGCGCGGCCGAGGCCGAGGCGCCCGGCGCCTGGCGGGTCATGCCTTCCGGCGCCCTGCATGACAGCACCAACGTGGCCCGGCTGATGCCGGTGGCGATGCTCTTCGTGCCCTCCATCGGCGGGATCAGCCACGATTTCGCCGAGGATACCGCCGAGGCGGACCTGGTGAGCGGCCTCAACTGCCTTGCCCGCGCCGTCGCCGCGCTGGACTGAGCCCGCGCGCCCGCGCCCGCGCCCGGTGGGCCGGGGCCGGGGCGTCATTTCGTTTGGGAAATCCCCTCGGGCGGAGTATCCTTTGCCGGGAGGTCGAGGATGGATGCGCTGTCTCTGCTCTACTACGGCCTGATCTGCGGCGCGCTCGGATTGGCGGGTCCGCGGCTCGGCAGGCCCGCGATCCGCTTCGGCATCGGGGTTCTGGTCGGTCTGGTCGCGGCCGGGGTTTTGCCGGCGCTGAAGGCGATGATCTGACCGTCCGTCGGCCCCGGATCACGTCAGCCCGCGGGGCGCTTCACCCCCAGGTGACGTCGCCCAGAAAGAGGTAGCCCGCGCCGTAGATCGTCTTGATCAGGCGGGGGTTCTTCGGGTCCTCCCGCAGCTTGGTGCGCAGGCGCGAGATGCGGACATCCATGGCGCGGTCGAAACTCTCCCCGGCCCCGCCGCCGAGCGATTCCTGCATCTGCGCCCGGGTGATGAGGCGCTTGGGGGCTTCGAGGAACAGCCGCAGCACCTCTCCTTCGGCATGGGAGAACGGCGTCTCGGTGCCCTCGGAATCCACCAGCGCGTAGCGGTCGAAATGCGCCGTCCAGCCGGCGAACCGCGCGGTATCCCCGCGCGAGACCGAGGCCTTGGGCGCGCGCAGGCGCACCCGGATGCGGGCCACCACCTCGGCCGGGTCGAAGGGTTTGATGATGTAGTCGTCCGCGCCCAGCTCCAGCCCCGTCACCCGGTCCTGCACCTGCGCCCGTCCCGAGATGATGATGACCGCCGCGCCCTGTTCCAGCGCCAGCCGGTGCACCAGGGTCAGCCCGTCGCGGTCCGGAAGCCCGAGGTCCACCAGGCAGACATCCGGCGTGGTGCGCTTCAGCGCCGCTTCGAATTCCGTCGCGCGGGCAAAGGTCAAGGTGCGGAAGCCGGCCTCGGTCAGCGCCTCCGAGAGGATGGCGCGGATCGCCGGTTCGTCGTCGAGGATGGCGATCAGCGGCGCCGTCATGCCGCGCTCCTTCCGCGCCCGAGAAAGGCGGACAGTGCCGCCGCATCGAAGGGTTTGGCCAGCACCGGCGCCAGGCTGCGCGCCTCGGCGTGCAGCGGATGATCCGGCGGCAGCGAGGTCATCAGAAAGACCGGCAGCGGGGCGAGTTCGGGCGGCAGGGCGGTGCCGTAGCCCTCGCCCTCGAGCACGATGTCCGACAGCACCAGCGCGATGTCCAGCCCGTCGGCCAGGGCGCGCGCCTCGTCGACCGAGGCGGCTTCGGCCACGGAAAAGCCCATCGCGGTGAGCATGTCGCGGATCTGGGTGCGCAGGTCGGCATTGTCCTCGACGAGCAGCACCAGCCCGGTCTGCGGCAGCGCGCCGACCGGGCGCAGGGGCAGGCGCAGCACGACCCGCGCGCCGCTGGCGCCGTTGCCGATGCGCACGGCGCCGCCGGCCAGCTTGACCATGTCGTAGACCATGGCCAGCCCCAGCCCGGTGCCCTTGTCGCCCTTGGTGGTAAAGAACGGATCCAGCGCGTGTTTCAGCGCCTCCGGCCCGAAGCCCGGCCCGGTGTCCGAGACGGTGATCTCCAGCCAGGTATCCTTGAGCGGCCGCGCGGCGACGGTGATCCGGCCCTGTGCGCCGCAGGCGTCGGCGGCGTTCAGGATCAGGTTCAGCATCGCGTCCTGCAACAGCCCGGGGTCGATCAGGTGCCCGCCGCCGGCCTCGCAGAGCGTTTCCAGCACGACGCCGTCGGGCAGGGTGGGCGAGGCCAGCGTCTTCAACCCGTCGAGAAACCCGGAAAGCTCCACCGGTTCCGGCCGCCAGACCCGGTGCGAGGTGATGTCGGCGATCCGGTTCAGCAGGTCGCCGCCGCGCCGCGCCGCCTGCAGGGTGGCGGTGATGAGCGGCTCGGCCTCGGGATGGTCGACCAGCCGCGACAGCCGCGACTGCATCCCGAGGATGATGGTCAGCAGGTTGGCGAAATCATGCGCCATGCCCGAGGTCATCTGCGCCGCCAGTTCCCGCCGCCGGGTCTGCTGAAGCGCGGCGCGGGCCTGGGTTTCCTCGGTCACGTCCTGGGACAGGATGTAGACGCCGGTCTCCACCGGATCGGGGGTGAAGACCGCACGGATGCGGCGC
Organism: Salipiger sp.; assembly: GCF_048261495.1. Classification (GTDB taxonomy): domain Bacteria; phylum Pseudomonadota; class Alphaproteobacteria; order Rhodobacterales; family Rhodobacteraceae; genus Salipiger. Next base: position 199,237 of record NZ_JBLXFX010000002.1, on the reverse strand, counting down.
GAGGACCCCTCGTCGGTGAATTCGAAGGTGCTCTGACGCCCCTCGAACGCCGCTTCCAGGTGCGGCCGCACCGAAGCATAGGCCGCGCCCAGCGCGCGCGAGATGTGCAGCCCGAGAATGTTCGACGGCCGTCCCGGCATCACCGCCGACAGCCGCCGGTTGGAAAAGGTATAGCGCCCCTCCGCGTCGACACGGGCGATATGGGCCGGCATCATCTCGGTGGTCAGCCGGGTGCGCGCCTCGATCTCGGTCAGTTCGCGCCGCGCCTCCTGCAGCGCGGCATTGGTCGCGGCAAGCTGGCGGTTGGTGGCCGAAAGCTCCTCCGAGCGGCGCAGGACCTCGCCCGAGAGCAGTTCCGACCGGGTGCGCAGCAGGCTCTCCTGCGTCTTCATCGCGGTGATGTCGGTATAGACCGTGACCCAGCCGCCCTGCGGCAGCGGCGCGCCCTCGACGCTGATGGTGCGCCCGTTGGCGCGGCTGCGCTCCATGTAGTGCGGCTCGAAGGCGCGGGCCTGCTCGACCCGCGCCCGGACAAAGCCGTCGGGATCGTCCACCGGCCCGTATTCGCCCGACAGCACCAGGTGACGGATGGTGTCGTCAAAGCGCGCCCCGCGCTCGGTCAGCTCCGGCGGCAGGTCGAACATCTCGACGAAGGGCCGGTTCCAGACCGCCAGCCGCAGGTCGCTGTCATAGATCGACAGGGCCTGCTGGATCAGGTTCAGCCCGGCCTGCGTCAATGCATCCTTGTCCATCCGTCACGCTCCTCCCGCGACATGGCTAGCACCCCGCACCGCCCTGCGAAAGCGTCCTGCCCCGGAGCGCCTCCGCCCCGGTTTCTTCTGGCCCGAAATATCCCGGGGGAGCGCGCCCCGCGCGCGTCGGGGCGGAGCCCCGCAACCCAAAGGGGCAGAGCCCCGCAACCTACAAGGGGCAGAGCCCCGCAACCTACAAGGGGCGGAGCCCCGCAATCTACAAAGGGCGGAGCCCCGCGATCGCGCGGCGGCGGAGCGGCACCGGCCCGCCACCTCGGCACGAAAACGGGCGCCCCGTCCGGGGGCGCCCGCTCTCCTTTCGGCGCTGATGCGGGATCAGCTGAACACGAAATCCGAGAAGTCGGTCAGGACGGCGCCGACGATCTCGATGGTGTCGAGCTGGCCCGAGATTTCGACGAGGGTGTTGCCGCCGGAGTTGCTCAGCGTGAGGTCGCCCGAGGTGTAGCCGATCATCTCGATCGTGTCCGTCCCGGCCGAGAAGCCCTGCACGCTGTCGTTGCCGAAGGCCGCCTGGAACTGGAAGGTGTCGGCATTGAGCCCGCCGAACAGCCGGTCGTTGCCCGCGCCGCCGTCGATGGTGTCGTCTCCGCCGTTGCCGTAGATCGTGTCGTTGCCCTCGGCGCCGAGCAGCAGGTCGTTGCCGTCCTCGCCGTAGATCAGGTCGTCGTCGCCGCCGCCGTTGATCGTGTCGTCGCCGTCGCCGCCCAGCAGGGTGTCCATGCCGGCATTGCCTTCCAGGCTGTCGTCGAGGTCGTTGCCCTCGGCGTAATCGTCGCCGTTGCCGCCGATGATCGTGTCGTTGCCGCTCTGGCCGATCATGCTGTCGTCGTCGTCGCCGCCGAGGATCGAATCCGACCCGCCGCCGCCGTTGATCGTGTCGTCGGCCTTGTTGCCGATCAGCGTGTCGTTGCCGGTGTTGCCCTCGATCAGGTCGCGCCCGTCGCCGCCGGTGATCGAATCCGTCCCGGTGCCGCCCTGCAGCGTGTCGTTGCCGAGGTTGCCGAGGATCGTGTCGTTGCCGTCGCCGCCGAGGATGCTGTCGGTGTTGCCGCCGCCGATCAGGCTGTCGTTGCCGTCGCCGCCGATGATCGTGTCGGCGCCGTTCTCGCCCCGGATGGTGTCGTGCTGACGCCCGCCGGTGATCGAGTCGTTGCCGTCGCCGCCGTAGATCACGTCGTCGCCGTCATCGCCGCGCAGCGTGTCCGCGCCGATCCCGCCGTAGACCGTGTCGGCCCCGCCGCCGGCGTTGATCGTGTCGGACCCGCCGTCGCCGGTCAGGCTGTCGCGCCCGGTGCCGCCGAGGATGAAGTCCGCCCCGCCGTTGCCGATGACGGTGTCGTTCCCGGCCCCGCCGTCAAGCTCGTTGGCCACGTCCGAGCCGATGATCTCGTCGCGGTAGTCCGAGCCGACGACATTCTCGACCGAGATCACGTCGAAGACGGTCACGTAGGGACCGCCGGCAAAGACGTGATACCAGGTCTCGTTTGCCAGATCGACGAAGAAGTCGAAATCGCTGATCGGTCCGAAGCCGGACAGGTCCATCGTATCCGTCCCGGTGCCGCCGTCGAAATTGGCGCCGAAGACCGATCCCTCCAGGCGGTAGAGGTCGTTTCCGGCCTCGCCGTTGATCGTCTCGCCGGGGGTGGAGCCGAAGGAATCGGTGATCGTGTCGTTGCCCTCGCCGGCGTCGATCACGGCATTCGAGCTGACGGTGATGTCGTCGTTGCCCGACCCGGAGATCAGGTGTTCGATCGATGAGAAGGTCTCGTTGATCCCGCCGAAGGTCGCGGTCCCGGCCTGCATGTTGATCGTGCCGCCGGTGACATTGGCGCCGTAGTCCAGCGTATCGGTGCCCGTGCCGCCGACGAAGGTGTCGGTGCCCGCGCCGCCGATGAAGCTGTCGTCGCCGTCACCCCCCACAAGGCTGTCGTCCCCGTTGCCCCCCTCGAGCGTGTCGTTCCCCAACCCGCCGTCGAGCGTGTCGTTGCCGCCGTTGCCGGTCAGGCTGTCGTTGTCATCCCCGCCGTCGACGGTGTCCGCGCCGTCGGCGCCGATGATCGTGTCGTTGCCGGCGCCTCCGGACAGGATGTCGCCGATGGCCGAGCTGACGTAGAAGCCGCCGTCGATGGAATCGTCGCCGCCGTCGCCGCTGAGGTTCTGGAACCCGCCGCCGCCGAGGATGGTGTCGTTGCCGCCGCCGCCCTCGATCGTGATATTTGCGATGTTCCCGACGGTCAGACTGTCGCCGAAGCCCGTGCCGATGATGTGCTCGACGGAGGTGATCGACTGTGCCGGACCGAATCCGTCCCAGGTCCCCGTGGCCACATTGACGACGATGTCCTCGCTGTGGGTCGAGGCATCCAGCGTGTCGGTGCCGGTTCCGCCGTCCACATCGTCGATGTTGTTGGCGCCCAGGACGAACAGGTCGTCGCCGTCGTCGCCGAAGAGGCTGTCCTGGCCGCCGCCGCCGGTGATCGTGTCGTTGCCGCCACCGCCGCGGATGGTGTCGTTCTGGCCGTCGCCGGACAGGGAATCGCCGTCGGCGCCGCCCTCGATGCTGTCGGCTCCGAAGCCGCCGATGATGGTGTCTTCGCCGGCTCCGCCGAACAGGTCGTTGGCGCCGTCGGTGCCGATGATGCTGTCGTCGAAATCGGAGCCGATGAGGTTCTCGAAGTTCGTCATCACCTCGGTCTGGCCACCGGTGCTGGCCGTGCCCGCCGCAAGGTCGAGGACCAGCGTGGCGCCCGTGGTTTCGTAGATGTTGCCGGACCAGTCGATGGTGTCGTCCCCGGTGCCGCCGTCATGCAGGTCGGCATTGATCGGGGAAAAGACGCGGATGATGTCGTTGCCCGCGTCGCCGTAGTATTCCTGCGTGGTGCCCAGTTCCGAGATGTCGTCATCGCCGTCCCAACCGTGGGTGAATTCGGTGCCGGAAGTCGAGACGAAGGTGTCGTTGCCGATGGTGCCCACCTCCCACTGGTCGGGGGAATAGACGCTTGGGGCGTTCACGGCATCGCGGGTGTCGTAGATCTCGGTCAGGACGTCGGCATTGCTGCCGGAGCCGTCGGTCCAGCTTACCACGAACCGGCCATCCCCGAGACCGACGCCCGAAGCGTCGTAGTTCGACGTGCTGGAATCCACGTCCACCCTGGCGCCGACCGAGGTGCCGCCGGAGTCGTAGCGCTGAAGCGCGATGGTGTTGCCGGACTCGTCGTCGTCGTAGACCACCACGAAGCCGCCGTCCTGGAGCGCGATCAGGTGCGGGGCGAAGTTGATGTCGGTCGACGCGCTGCCATTGACGGTGCCGGTGGACACGGACACGCCGGTGTTGCTGAAGACCTCGTATTCGATGTCGTAGTCGTTGGCGTCGAGATTGGTGTAGGCGACGACGAAACCGCCGCCGGTCAGGGCCGTGACCGAGGCGTCGTAATCGGTATCGCCGTTGCTGTCGGTATCGTTGACATAGGATGACCCGAGCCCGCCCGTCTCGTTGCCGCGGGTATGGATCACGGCATTGTCGGTGGAGGCGCCGAACCGGCGCTCGCCGACGACGACGAAATTGCCGTCGCTGAGCGTCGCGCTTTCCAGCGGACCGACCGAGACGCTCGAACCGCCGATCATCGTGTAGGTGGCGTTCATCGTGCCGTCGGCATTGGTGTAGCGCGCTTCGATGTCGTAATCCGTCTGGGCGGAATCGTAGTGCTCCCAGGCCACGAGGTAGCCGCCCGAAGCGTCGGAGGTCACGGTGGGGAAGCGGACCCAGTCACCGGCGGTGGGCGACGAGGCGATGGTGTTGTTGGTGCTGTTGCCGATGGTCCCGTCCGTCGCGACGGTCCATTCCGAGGCGCGGATGACGTAATCCGCCGCTGCGCCGCCCTGGTCGTCGACATAGACGACGACGAAGCCATTCTCGGTCGGCGCGGCGTCGAACTGGAATTCGTCATCGGCGTTCCAGCTGTAATTTGCGCGGAATTCGTTGCCGAGCGGGTTGCCGAGCGGGTCGTAGACCTGTGCGACGATGTCCAGACCGTTCACTCCGGCGGGGGCGGAATCGGAATTGTCCACCCAGAGCACGACAAGGTTGCCGTTTGTCAGCTGGATGGTGACGCTGTCGTACTGGTCGTCGCCGGAGGAGCCGACATCCTGGGTGTTGGCCTGGAATTGATCGAGCCAGACTTCGGGTGTGGTTGGCATCGCTAAAAGCCTTTCGGTGGGAGCGGCCGTTGCGGACCGCTCTTCGGGACAAATGTGGCCGGTCGGCCGTCGGAATGAGGGCCGCGCGGGCCTTCGGAATGAACGGATCGCCTGGTTCCGCCACAAAAGGTGGCACAATCCGAAACGCGACCCTCCCGCGCTGACGCTGGGGAAGACCGTGCCCGTCGAACATTGCGACATTGCGTCCCTTGGGGCAATGGCGTTTTTTAAGACTTGATTTGCTCTTTTTCGTCTCGAACGCCGGCGCGGGCGGCTCCGGATGATTCGGGCCGCCCGGGTTGTCCGCCGTCGGCTGGCGAGTCAGCGGTGGACAAAGGCCAGTGTGTCGAAGTCCCTGCGCCAGTCCGCGACTTCGGCGGCGAGAGGGCCGGGGGCCTCGTCGCTCAGCCCCCGCGCGATCAGCGCGGCGAGGCGCGGCATGTCCCCGGCGGTCATGCCCCGGCGCACGAGTTCGGGCGTGCCGATGCGCAGCCCGTTGACGTCGCCCGGCACCTCCGGGCGCGGCAGGCCGATGCCGCAGGCGAGGAACCCGGCCCTGCGCAGCCGCGCCGATGCCGTCTGACCGCCGCCGAAGCGGGCGGCCTCGACGGCGAACTGGTGCGACCGGGTGATGCCGCGCGGCGTCTCGAACAGCGGCAGGCCCTCGGCCTTCAGGGCTTCGGCGAGGGCAAGCGCGGTGTCGGCCATGGTCCGGGCATAGGCCGCGCCGTGGTCCTTCCAGTCGAGCAGCCCCATCGCCAGCGCCGCCACCCGCCCGGCGTCGAAATTCGCCGTGAGGCCGGGATAGGCGATGGCGTCGAGCCGTTCGGCAAGGGTGTCGTCGTCGGTGACGATCAGGCCGCCTGCGGGTCCTCCGAGGCTCTTGTAGGTGCTCATGGTCATCAGGTGCGCACCTTCGGCCAGCGGATTGCCGAAGACCCCGCCCGCGATCATTCCGCACTGGTGGGCGGCGTCGAACAGCACCAGAGCCCCGACCTCGTCGGCGATGGCGCGGATTTCGGCCACCGGATGCGGGAAGAGGTTCAGGCTCATCCCGATTGTGATGAGCTTCGGGCGCACCCGCCGCGCAAGGTCGCGCAACCCGGTCAGATCGACTGTGTAGCCGTCGGCATCCACCGGGGCGGCGTGGGTGGTCAGCCCGTAGAGCCCGGCACAGCCCGCGGCGTGGTGGGTGACATGCCCGCCCACCGAGGCCGGGGGCGCGATGATCGCGTCTCCGGGGCGGGTGGTCGCCATGAAGGCGTAGAGGTTGGCCAGCGCGCCCGACGCGACGCGGACCTCGGCGTGGGCGGCGCCGAAGACCTCGGCGGCGAGGCGGGCCGCGATGACCTCGATCTCCTCGATCGCTTCCAGCCCCATCTCGTATTTCTCGCCCGGATAGCCCAGCGAGGGGCGGGTGCCGAGACCGCGCGCCAGCAGCGCCTCGGCGCGCGGGTTCATCACGTTTGTCGCTGGGTTGAGGTTGAAACACTCGCGATCGTGAATCCGGAGGTTGTCCTCGGTCAGCGTTTCGAGCCGCGCGGCAAGGGCGGCGCTCGTCGCGCCGGCGGTGTCGGTTTCGATCTGGCCGACACGGGCGGCGGCGGCGGCGGGAAGCCAGGGGCGGTTCGGCAAGGCGGTCATCGGATGCTCCATCGTTGTCATCCGCGACGATGGCGGAGGCGGGGCTTTTCGGCAACGCAGGTTTCAGCAATTATAGGGTCAGAAAAACTGAGTCTCAGCCATGTCCGTCGCGCCGCCCTTTCCCCGCCTGCCGTCGCTCAACGCCCTGCGTGCCTTCGAGGCGGCGGCGCGGCTGGGCAGCTTTGCCCTTGCCGCCGAAGAGCTGAACGTGACACCCGGCGCGGTGACCGCGCAGGTCAAGGCGCTGGAGGCCGAGGTCGGTGCGCCGCTGTTCGAGCGGCGCGCGCGCGGTGTGCGGCTGACCGCGCTCGGGCGGCGGGCGGCGCCGGGGTTCGTCGCGGCCTTCGATGCGCTCGGGGATGCGGTGCGGGCGCTGCGCCGGGACGCGGCGCCCCGGCGGGTCCATGTCGCCGCGCTGCCCGCGCTGGCCGAACTCTGGCTCGGACCGCGCCTGCCCGACCTGCGCCGGCGGCTTCCGGGGGTGGAACTGTCGGTCACCGCGATGGAGCAGCCGCCGAACCTCAAGCGGGTGCCGTTCGACCTGTGCCTGTTCCTGCGCGCCGATCCGCCGCCCGGCGCGGTGCGGGTCGCGGACGACCTTCTGCCGGTCTGCACGCCGGGGCTCGCGCGCGATCTGTCCCGCCCCGAGGATCTGATCGATGCCGTCTGTCTGACCGACACCGCCTGGGCGGAGGATTGGCAGAATTGGGCGGCGGTCGCGATGCCCGGCCGGGGGCTGGCGCCCCGCGGCCCGATCTTTTCGCTCTATGCCCTCGCGGTGCAGGAAGCATTGAACGGCGCGGGCGTGCTGATGGCCCATCGTGCGCTGGTGGCGCAACACCTCGCGTCGGGCGCGCTCGTCGCGCCGTTCGGGGTGGCAGCGCCGCTCCGCGAGGGCATCGCGCTCTGGCGGCTGCCGGGCGATGCGGCGCAGGCGTCGGTCGGCAAGGTTCTGCGCGCGCTCGGGGATCTCGCGTGAGCCATGCAACCCGGCGCCGCGCTGTGCGTTCCCCCCGCAACGAGTGATCCGAAATCCGCCGATAGGGAAAATGCGACAAGAGCGATCATTCTCCTTGTCCCGAGTGAGTGCTAGCATATGCACCGACGAATTCTGGAGACTGCATGACATCTACCGCGATGCGCGACGTGCTGGTGATCGGCGGAGGGATCAATGGCTGCGGAATTGCAAGGGATGCCGCCGGGCGTGGCCTGAGCGTGACCCTTGTCGAAATGCGGGATCTGGCCTCGGCCGGGTCCTCGGCGACTGCCAAGCTCCTGCATGGCAGATTGTGCGATCTGGACGATCTGAGGCTGCTCCCGGTCCGTGAGGCGCTGCTCGAACGCGACGTGCTGCTGCGCGCCATGCCGCATATCGTCCGGCCGCTGCGCTTCGTGATGCCGGTGGGGCGGGGGGCTGCGCCGGCGGTCTGTCCGACCACCGGGGCGGAACTGCCGCGCCGCCGCAAGGGGGGTGCCGGGTCGCTGCCGAAGCGTCTGGCGCTGTTCCTCTATGACCATCTCGGCGGGCGCAGCATCCTGCCCGGCGCCGTCTCCCGCGCGCTGCCCGGGACCGAGGAAGGCGCGCCGCTGAAGCCGGGGTATCGCACCGCCTGGGAATATTCCGATTGCGGGGTCGAGGATTCCCGCCTCGTCGTGCTCAACGCCCGCGATGCGGCGGCGCATGGGGCCGAGGTTCTCGTGCGTACCCGCGCCGTGTCGGCGGAGGTGGTGGACGGCGTCTGGCACGTCATCCTCGAAGATGCCGCCGGGAACCGGCGCCTGTGCCGGGCGCGCAGCCTCGTCAACGCGGCGGGGCCCTGGGTATCCGAGGTCATCGGCGGGGTTGCCGGGGCCCGCGCCCTCACCATGCCGGAAGAGACGTACCGCACCCATATCGTCGTGCCGAAGCTCTACGACCATGACAAGGGCTATGCCTTTGCCGAACCGGATGGCGGCCTGCTCTTCGCGATCCCCTTCGAGGCGGAATTCACGCTGATCGGGCGCATCGACGCGCCGGGAAAATCCGGTGCCGCTGCCGGTGCCGCGCAGGCCGGGGGCGAGGCCGCGGTTCTGGCCGCCGCCAACCGCCATTTCGCCACGCCGATCCGGCCGGGGGACGTGCTTCGCAGTTTCACCGAGGTGAGCCTGCTGCATCGCGGCTCCGAACTGGCCTTCGACGAGGCGGCCGGTGCGCCCTTTCTCAGCGTGCTGAGCAACCGCATCACTACCTACCGGCGGCTGGCGGAACACGCGGTCGACCGGCTGGCACGGCATCTCGGCGGCGCGGCCCCGGCCTGGACCGCGACAGCGCCCCTGCCGGGCGGGGATTTCGTGGTGAACGGCGTGCAGACGCTGGCCGACCGGCTGGTGTCGGAATACGGCTTCCTGACCCCGGCCTGGGGGCTTCGGCTGATCCGCTCCTACGGAACGGAGGCCTGGGAGCTGCTCGGCAAGGCCGCGACCGAGGCGGAGCTGGGCCAGGCCTTCGGCGCCACCCTCACCGCGCGCGAGGTCGGCTGGCTGATGGAACGGGAATTCGCGCAGCGGGCCGAGGACGTGGTCTGGCGCCGCACCCGGCTCGGCCTGAAGATGAGCGCCGCGGAAATCGCCGCGCTCGATGCCTGGATGACCTCGCATGTGCCGGAAACCCGCCGCGCGGCGGCGGAGTGACGCGGCACGGCGGTTTGCCTTGCCCGGCCCGTCGGGACTATAGCCGGAGGGACGCATTTTCCGACCGGACAGGCCCGTGGCACCCCGAACCACCGCAGACCGACTGCTGAGCCCCGACGCCCGCGCGCTGCTGCGCCGGGCCGCGTGGCTGTCGCTGGCCGGGGCGGCGCTCTGGCCGGTGCAGGCGCTGGCGGTGGCCGTGGCGATTTCGGGCTGGGTGACGGGCGCGGGGCTGGCACGAGGCCTGACGGCCGCGGCGGTCTTCGCGGTCGTCGGGATGCTCCGGGCGCGGGCGGAACGCCGCGCCGCGCGGCTGGCCTGGACGGCGGCGGATGCCGCGATCCACACCCATCGGCGCGACCTGCTCGACCGCGAGGCCCTGCGGCCCGAAGGCGGCCCCTCCTCGGCCGCGCTGGCCGCGCTCCTGACCGAGAAGCTGGCGGCGCTGGCGCCCTGGATCACCCGCTACCACCCGGCCATGCTGCGCACGCGTTGGCTGCCGCTGCTCTACCTCGCGCTGATCTTTCCGATCTCCTGGGCGGCGGGGTCGGTGTTGCTGGTGGCGGGCCCGCTGATCCCGATGTTCATGGCACTGGTCGGCATCGCCGCGAAGGAGGCGTCGCGGCGGCAGATGGTCGAGGTCGGCGCGATGAACACGCTGCTGATCGACCGCATCGCGGCCTTGCCCGACATCCTGTTGCTGAACGCCGCCGCCGCGTCGCGCCGCGCCTTTGCGGTGCGGGCCGAGGCGCTGCGGACCCGGACCATGGCGGTGCTGCGGGTGGCGTTCCTGTCCTCCACCGTGCTCGAACTTTTCGCGGCGCTTGGGGTCGCGATGGTCGCGCTCTACGTCGGGCTGTCGCTGCTCGGAGAGCTGACCTTCGGCGCCTGGAGCACACCGCTGACGCTGGGCGAGGGGATCTTCCTGCTGCTGCTTGCCCCCGATTTCTTTCAGCCGCTGCGGGATCTCGCGGCCGCCTGGCATGACCGTGCCGCCGCCGAGGCGGTGGCGGACGAGCTCGACACCCTCGCCGCCGAGGCGCCGCTGCCGGTGCCGGGCCACGGTGCCCGCGTCGCGCCGCTGCCGGGTCCGGCCTCCGTCGCGCTGGAGGGCGTGTCGGTTCTGCGCGGCGTGCAGCGGCTCGTCCTGCCCGACCTCGCGGTCGCGGCGGGCGAGGGGGTCGCGCTGTGCGGGCCGAGCGGGTCGGGCAAGACCACCGCGCTCGACCTGATGGCGGGGCTGCTGCGCCCGGACGGCGGCGCGGTGCGGGTGGCGGGGCAGGCGCTCGACCCCGACACCGCCGACGCCTGGCGCGCGCGCATCGCCTTCGTGCCGCAGCATGTGCATGTGCCGGATGTCACCCTCCGGGCGTTCCTCGATCCGCACGGCACCGGCGGGATCAGCGACGCGCTTCTGGCGCGCGCCCGTGCCGACCGCATCGTCGCGGCGCTTCCCGACGGGCTCGACACCCGGCTCGGGGAAACCGGCGCCGGGGTGTCGGGTGGCGAGGCGCGGCGCCTGCTGCTGGCCCGCGCGCTGATCTCGGGGGCGGGGATCGTCCTGGCCGACGAACCGACCGCGGATCTCGACGGGTCGACGGCGGCGGCGATCATCGCGACGCTGCGCGAAGTGGTGGCCGAGGGGCGCACGGTGATCGTCGCCAGCCACGACCCCGCGCTGATCGCCGCGCTCGACCGCACCGTTCGCTTCGGTGACGGGGGCGCGGCATGAGACCCCTGCTCGGGATTCTGCGGCTGCTCTGGCGCGCCGAACCCCGTGCCATGCGGCGCGGCGCGGCGCTGAGCGTTCTCGTGATGCTGATGGGGGTGGCGCTTCTGGCGCTGTCGGGCTGGTTCATCACCGCGACCGGCCTCGCCGGGCTGGCCGGACTCGGCATCGCCTTCGACATCTTCCGACCGAGCGCCGGGGTGCGGGCGCTGTCGCTGGGGCGGGCCGCGGCGCGCTACGGCGAGCGGCTGACGACCCACGATGCGACGCTGCGCGCGCTGGCGCAGCTGCGGGTGACGCTGCTGGCCCGGCTCGAACGGTTTCCCCTGGCCGAGCTGCGCCGGATGCGCGGCGCGACGGCGCTGACGCGGATCACGGCGGATGTGGATGCGCTCGACGGGGTGCTGCTGCGGCTGGCGCTGCCGGTGGTCGCGGCGGTGATCACCCATGCCGTCGCCTTTGCCGGGCTCTGGCTGCTCAGCTCTCCGGTCATCGCGATCTCGGTCGCGGCGGGCTACCTGCCCGGCGGGGCGCTGGTCCTGTGGCGGGTCGGTCGCAGCACCTTCGGCCCCTCGTCGCGGGCGGAAGAGGCGATGCAGCGCCTGCGCCGCCAGTCCATCGGCCTGTTCCGGGGGCGTCGCGAGGCCGTTCTGCAGGGCACGCTTCCCGCCCTGCGCGCCACCATCGACGCCACCGAAGCCGAGGCCCGCTCAGCACTCGACAGGCTCGACCGGCTGGATAGCGGGGCAGGCATGGCGCTGGCCTGCGTCGTCGCTCTCGTGGTGGCGGCGGTGCTTGCCGTCTCGGGGGTGCTGGTCGATGCCGGGTTGCTTCTGCCGGCCCCCGCGGCGATCGGGGTCTTTGCCGCCCTGGCCCTGGCCGAGACGCTGCTGCCGCTCCGGCGCGGGATCGCGGAGATCGGCCGCATGCGCGATGCCGCGACCCGCGTCCTTGCCGAGCCCACGGTGCCCGCCATGGCCCGCGCGGCAGGGACCGACACCGCAGAGGCCGCCGCGCCGCTGGTCGCAGCGGGCCTGTCGGTCGCGCGACCGGGCCGCAGGCTGCCGCTGCTGCGCGACCTCTCCTTCGAGGTGGCCGCCGGAGAGACCCTGGCGCTTCGCGGGCCGAGCGGGTCGGGCAAGAGCACGCTGCTCGACGTGCTCGCGGGGATTTCCCCCGGCACCGCCGGCGGGGTGCGCCTGCTCGGCCGGCCGCTGGAGCGCTGGGAGGAGGGCGCGCTGCGCGATGTGCTGACCCTCGTTCCCCAGCGCGCCGCGCTGATCGGGGGCAGCGTTCTCGACAATCTCCGGCTTGGCGATCCCGATCTCGACGAGGTGGCGGCGGAGCGGATCCTGCGGGTCGTCGCGCTAGACACGGCCCTCGCCGGGCGCGGCGGGCCGCTGACACCGCTCGGCGAGGGCGGTCAGGGCCTCTCGGGCGGGCAGGCGCGACGATTGGTCCTTGCCCGTGCGCTGCTGCGCCGTCCGGCGGTGCTTCTGCTGGATGAACCGACCGAGGGTCTGGATGCGGAAACATCGGTTCAGGTTCTTGAAAACATGAGAAACTTCCTGCCCTCGACCGCCATCGTGACGGCCTCTCACAGGGCGGCGGAACTGGCCTCCACAGACCGGGTTCTGCGCCTCGAAGATCATATTCCCGAAAATTAATCTGTTTGATTTCGGTCAGGTTCCGGCCACTTTCAACGTCGTACACATGAGCGAAATCTGATCCCGTGATCCAGGTTGTCGCGCCGCCGCCCCTCAGGCCGCGCCCGCGCGATCCCGACCCGGACATGATCAACCCAGGAGTGCGATGCCCGTGGAGTTCGATGTGGTGGACCTGTCGCGACTGCAGTTCGCGATGACGGCGATGTATCACTTCCTGTTCGTGCCGTTGACGCTGGGCCTGTCGATCCTCGTCGCGATCATGGAAACCGTCTACGTGATGACCAACCGCCCGATCTGGCGGCAGATGACCAAGTTCTGGGGCACGCTCTTCGGCATCAATTTCGTGCTCGGCGTGGCCACGGGCATCACCATGGAATTCCAGTTCGGCATGAACTGGTCGTATTATTCGCACTACGTCGGCGACGTCTTCGGCGCCCCCCTCGCGGTCGAGGGGATGATGGCGTTCTTCCTCGAGGCGACCTTTGTCGGCCTGTTCTTCTTCGGCTGGGACAAGCTGAGCAAGGTCGGTCACATGATCGTCGCCTGGCTGGTCGCCATCGGGTCGAACTTTTCCGCGCTCTGGATCCTGATCGCCAACGGCTGGATGCAGAACCCGGTCGGGGCCGAGTTCAACCCCGAGACGATGCGGATGGAGATGACCTCCTTCTTCGAGGTGATGTTCAACGAGGTGGCGCAGGCCAAGTTCGTGCACACGGTCTCGGCGGGCTATGTCACGGCCTCGGTCTTCGTGCTGGGGGTATCGGCCTGGTACATGCTGAAGGGGCGGCACCTGGAGCTGGCGCGCCGCTCGATCGCGGTGGCTTCGTCCTTCGGGCTCGCGGCGGCGCTGTCGGTCGTGGTTCTGGGAGATGAATCCGGCTACTCGGCCAGCCACACCCAGAAGATGAAACTCGCCTCCATCGAGGCGATGTGGGAAACGCACCCCGCCCCCGCGCCCTTTACCCTGATCGGCTTCCCGGACAAGGAGGCGCGCGAGACGCATTATGCCGTGGAAATCCCCTGGGTCATGGGGATCATCGGCACGCGGTCCTTCAACCAGGTCATTCCGGGCATCGACCAGCTCGTCACCGAGGCGGAATCGCGGATCCGGTCGGGACTGATCGCCTATGACGACCTGATGACCCTGCGCGAGCTGCGCGCCGAGACCCCCGAGGACGTGCGCCTGAGCTTCGAGGATCACTCGGAGGATCTCGGCTTTGCGCTGCTGCTGCGCCGCTACGTGGACGACCCGCGCGAGGCGAGCGAAGATCAGATCCTCGCCGCCGCCAACGACACGATCCCCGGCGTCGCGCCGCTGTTCTGGTCGTTCCGCATCATGGTGGGGCTGGGCTTCAGCTTCATCGCGCTGATGGGCTATTTCTTCGTGGCCTCGAACTTCCGCACCGGCCGCTTTCCGCGCTGGGCGCTGCGGGTGGCGGTGGTGATGATCCCGGCCCCCTGGATCGCGGCCGAGATGGGCTGGTTCGTGTCGGAATACGGCCGCCAGCCCTGGACCGTGGACGGGATGCTGCCGACGGCGCTGTCGGTGTCGCATCTGAGCGTGGGCGACCTGCTGCTGACCCTCGCGGGTTTCGCGCTGTTCTACACGGTGCTCTTCGCGATCGAGATGAGCCTGATGCTGAAATACATCCGCAAGGGTCCCGTCGAGGACGTGGAAGAGACCGACCGCTGGATGGCGCGTCACGAACACCGGCTGCGGACCCATGACGGGCGCGGCCCCTTTGCCGAACCCGGCAGCGCCACCGGCGCGACAACCCCGGCGGAGTGAGCGGCGATGATCCTGCATGATCTTCTTGGTTTCGAAACTCTGCGCCTGATCTGGTGGGCGCTGATGGGGGTGCTGCTGATCGCCTTCGCGCTGACCGACGGCTTCGACATGGGCGTCGGCGCGCTGCTGCCCTTCGTCGGCAGGACCGATGTCGAGCGGCGGGTGGTCATCAACACCATCGGCCCGGTCTGGGAGGGCAATCAGGTGTGGTTCATCCTGGGGGGAGGGGCGATCTTTGCCGCCTGGCCGCCGCTCTACGCGGTCAGCTTCTCGGGGTTCTACCTGGCGATGTTCGCCATCCTCGCGGCGCTGATCCTGCGCCCCGTGGGGTTCAAATACCGCTCCAAGCGCGAAAGCGCGCGCTGGCGCAACGGCTGGGACCGGGCGCTGTTCGTCGGCGGCGCCGTGCCCGCGCTGCTGTTCGGGGTGGCGGTGGGCAATGTGCTGCTCGGGGTGCCGTTCCACCTGACGCCGGACCTCATGACGCGGTACGACGGCACCTTCTACGGCAAGTTCCTCGGACTGCTGCGCCCCTTCGCGCTGCTGACGGGGGCGGTGTCGCTCTCCATGCTGATCATGCACGGCGCGGCGTGGCTGACGCTCAAGACCGAGGGGATGATCGCCATCCGCGCCCGGCGGATCGGTGTCGTGGCCGGGGGCATCGCGGCCGTCGGCTATGCGCTCGCCGGGCTCTGGCTGGCCTTCGGGATCGACGGCTACCACCTTGTCGGCGACGTGGTGACCGACGGCCCCTCCAACCCGCTGTTCTCCGAGGTCCGGCGCGAGGGCTCCTGGCTGGCCGCCTACGGCACCCGGCCCTGGATCGCCGTCGCCCCGCTCATGGGCTTCGCGGGGATTGCCCTGGCGGTGCGCGGCCTGATCGGCGGAAGGGAGATTTCGACGCTGCTGTGGTCCAAGTTGGCCATCGTCGGGATCGTGTCGAGCGTCGGTCTCACCATGTTTCCGTTCATCCTGCCCTCGACGGTCGACCCGCGGTCGTCGCTGACGGTGTGGGATGCCTCCTCCTCGCACCTGACGCTGTTCGTGATGCTGGTGGCGGCGGTGATCTTCCTGCCGATCATCCTCGCCTACACGGCCTGGGTCTACAAGGTGCTCTGGGGCAAGGTCACCGAAGAGGACGTGACCGGCCCGGGCCACAGCTACTGACGGAAAGGATTGATCCGATGTGGTATTTTGCCTGGATGCTCGGCCTGCCGCTTGCCGCGCTCTTCGCGGTTCTGAACGCCATGTGGCTGGAACTGCGCACCGACGCCGTGCTGGCCGGAGAGGCGGACGAGAGCAGCGAAACGCCCTGAGCGGGCAGCGGTCCGACCCCGTCCCTGAGGTGCCGGAACTGCCGCAATTTCCGGCAGTTTTTGCCGGATTTCGGAGATTTCGTCACGCTCGGTAGCAATCATTGAATTGACATTTTACATAATCGTCACACTCTTGAAGGGAGAAACGTGTAGAAAAAAAGTGATTGCGGGCGCGAGGGCATGGCAAGATTGGGAGAACAGATTGCGGCAATGCCGATCCATTGGGACAGGAAGGGCAACCTCAGGGTCCTCATGGTGACATCCCGGGATACGGGGCGGTGGGTGATGCCGAAAGGCTGGGAGATGGACGGCAAGAAGCCCTGGCATGCGGCCGAGATCGAGGCGCTGGAAGAGGCCGGCGCCAAGGGCTACATCAGCCAGGAGGAAATCGGCAGCTACCGGTATCCCAAGGTTCTCGAATCCGGCGAGATATTGCCCTGCCGGGTCCGCGTCTTTCCGATGATCGTCGAAAAGCTTCAGCGCGACTGGAAAGAACGCAAGCAGCGCCGCCGCAAATGGTTCTCTCCCAAATCCGCCGCGAAACGGGTCGACGAGGAGGAATTGTCCGAACTGCTCCTCAGTCTGTGCCGGAAGCCGCGCAAACAGCCGGTCATCCAGGAATTGCTCCGCGCCTCCTGACCCGCCGCGTCACCGTGCGGGATCACGACGCGGGCAGAAAATCTCCGTAACAGCCACCGGCAAAGGCTAGCGGTGCGCCCTCCCTGAAGGCGGCGCGCAGGACGCGACCGATGAGGATCGTGTGGTCTCCGCCATCGTGGTGCGCGTCGAGCTCGCATTCGAACCGGGCCAGGGCACCGTCCAGCAGCGGAATGCCCGCTATGCCGGGGTGCGCACCGTCCGCGGCGAACCCGGCATCGGCGCTGCGCGCAAAGCTGCGGCTCAGCGCCTCCTGTTCGCGGCCGAGGACGTGGATGCCGAAATGCCGGGCCGCCGCAAAGGCCGGATAGCGCGCCGTCGCCTTCGCCACCGACCACAGCACCAGCGGCGGGTCGAGGGAAACGCTGGCAAAGCTGTTGGCGGTCAGTCCGACCGGCCCGTCGGCTGTCGCGCAGGTGACGACGGTCACGCCGGTCGCGAACCGCCCGAGCGCGGAGCGCAGCAGGCGGGGGTCGGACAGCGCGGGGTCGAACAGGGTCGGGGAAGCGGAGATGCCATCGTCGCTGAGCAGTGGCGTGTCCGGCAAGGCATTCATGGCAACGGCTCCGGTTTCCTCCGGCCGCGGGGGCCGATGGGGGCAAAACGCCGCGAAGTTCGGCAGATTATTGTCGAATTTTCAGCATCTTGGCCGGGCGTTGCGGGCATGTGTGCCCCGGTCCGGCCGTTGTTGGATTTTCACAACAGGTTGTTGACGCGCGGGTAAATTCGTTCGGTGAAAGAAATTCTATCTGGCGAATATGGCCAAAATAAGGTAGTCCAATACCTGATAAAACAGTCGCCGAACAAAAAACAAAGGGCGACGTGGGTAGAGCGGTGTGATCATGAATGCGATTGATTTCGTAGTCCGTACCCCTGTGGGTGCGGTCGAGCGCGGCAGTATTGGCGGCGACGGACAGGGTTTTCTTATTGATGCGGGCAGCGGGAACCAGATTTCCCTGAACCTGCGGCAAAGCGAAGTTTCAAGTTACGAACGTGCCGGAAGCGACCTGCTGGTCACGCTGGCGGACGGGCGGGTGATCGTCCTCGAAGGGTATTTCACCGGAGCGGAGAACCACCTCTTCCTGAGCGCGGACGGCATTCTCAACGAGGTCAGCTTCGTCGATACCGGGACCGGCGCGCTCTACGCGCAATACGGGCCGACCGAAACCTGGGGCAAGTGGACGCCCTCGCAGGATCTCATGTTCTACGACGACCCGGTCGTGGTGGCCGCGGGCGAAGAGGACGAGGTGAGCATGTTCGCGCCCGCGCTGCTCGGCGTGGGGCTCGGCACCGCGGGGACGGCGGCCGCGGCGGTGGTCGGGGGCGGATTGCTGATCGGCGCGGTCTCGGGCAGCACCGACAGCGGCAGCGGCAGCCCCGACGGCAGCGGAACCGGCACCGGCGATGGGGACGGGGATGGTGACGGCGACGGCGACGGCGACGGTACGGGCGACGGCGATGGTGATGGCACCGGCGACGGCGACGGGCCCGACATCGGGATCGGGGACGGCGACGACACCTGGATTCCGCCCACCGTCGACACCGAGGGCCCGATCGTCGTGGGCGGCACCGACACCCCGGAGATCGTGATCGGCGGCACCGCCAATCCCGGCTCCGAGGTGATCGTGACCGTCGGCGACGTCACCGAGACCGTGATCGCGGACGAGGACCGGACCTGGGAAGTGGTCTTTGACGACGAGGATTTCCCCGAAGACGGCACCCATGACGACGTGACCGTGCGCGTGGTCGATCCGGACGAGACGGTGACCGATCTCGGCGGACCCGAGGTCATCATCGACCTCACGCCGCCGCCTCTCGACATCCTGGACGGCACGGTGTCGGTCGGCGACATCGTCAATGCCGAGGATTACGGCGACGGGGTCGAGGTGTCGGGCACCTCGGAACCCGGCGCGACGGTGACGATCACCGTGGGCGACTACACCGATTCCGTCGTCGTCGGCGAGGACGGCACCTGGATCTTCGATCTCGGACCCGAGGCGGTTGCCGATGGCGAGCATATCGACGACATCACCGTCACCGCGACCGACCCGTTCGGCAACGGCACGGTGGTCGAGGATGCGCTTGATATCGATACCATCCCGCATCCGCTGACCATCGACCCGGTGACCGGCGACGATCTGGTCAACGGGGCCGAGGCCGATGCGGGCTTTCCCATCACCGGCACGTCGACCGCGGGCGCGACGGTCATCGTGACCTTCGGCGACAACACCTATGAAACCGTCGTCGACGAAGCCGGAACCTGGGTGGTCATGGTCGGGTCCGAGGATTTCCCCGGCGGCGAATACCTCGAGGACGTCACCGCGACCACGGTGGACCGGGCCGGAAACGTGTCGAACGCGGCCTCCGTCGTGACCATCGACACGGTCAACGACCTTGCCATCACCAACACCCCGCTGACCGGCGACGACATCATCAACGCCGGGGAATTCGCCGGCGGCGTCACGCTCGAAGGCACGTCGCAGGCGGGGTCGACCGTTCTCGTGACCATCGGCGGTCTGACGCAGGAGGCCGATACCGCGGCGGACGGCACCTGGTCGGTGATCTTCACCGGGCTCGACGCCGGCAGTTACGATACCGAAGCCGAGGTGACTTCGACCGACGGCGCCGGGAACACGGAAACCGTCACCCATCCCTTCCGCATCGACACCGAGATCAGCGTCACGCTCGACAGCCCGGTGGCGGGGGACAACCTCGTCAATGCCGAGGAAGCGGCCGAGGGCTTCGTGCTTTCCGGAACCGCCGAGGCGGGGGCGAGCGTGGTCGTGGACTTCGACGGGCGCAGCTACGACACCGTGGCCACCGAGAGCGGCGGCTGGAGCGTCCTTGTCCCGACGGAGGACATCCGCGCGGGCAGCTATGCGACCGGCATCACCGTCACGGCGACCGATGCGGCGGGCAACGTGGCCACCGCCTCCGGCGCGCTGGAGGTGGACACCGAGGCGACGGTGGGCTTCACCAACACGCCCTTCACCGGCGACGACCTCATCAACGCCTCCGAAGTGGCGGAGGGGCTGGTGATCGAGGGCCTCGCGCAGCCCGGATCGACCGTGATGGTCGAGGTCGCGGGCCTTTCGCAGGAAGCGGAGGTCGCGGCGGACGGAAGCTGGACGGCGACCTTCGCGGACCTCGTGCCCGGCACCTATGCGACCGAGGCGACGGTGACCGCGACCGACAGCGCGGGCAACACCGCCAGCGCCACCCACGGTTTCGACATCGACACCGAGGCCGCGGTGACCATCGACACGCCGGTTGCGGGCGACGACAGGGTCAGCGCCATCGAGGCGGGCGAGGGCCTGGTCCTGACCGGCACCACCGAACCCGGCGCGACCGTGATGGTCGAGGTCGGCGGCGTGGCGACCGAGGCGACCGTTGCGGCGGACGGCACCTGGACCGTCACCTTCGATTCCCTCACCCCCGGCACCTATGCCGCCGAGGCGACCGTGACCGCGACCGACCTTGCGGGCAACGTCGCCACGACCTCGCACGGGTTTGCCGTGGATACCGAGATCGCGGTGACGCTGGACGGCCCGATCGCGGAGGACGACCTCGTCAACGCGGCCGAGGCGGGCATCGGCTTTCCGCTCAGCGGGACGACCGAGGCAGGGGCCACCGTCGTCGTGGTGTTCGACGGCAACAGCTACAGCACCACCGCCTCGTCCGCGGGGGTGTGGAGCGTGCTCGTCCCCTCTGCCGATATCCGCGGCGGCGACTATGACGCTGCGATTTCGGTCACCGCGACGGACGCGGCGGGCAACAGTGCCTCTGCCAGCGGCAGCGTTGCGGTGGACACCGAGGCGCGCGTCGCCTTCACCAACACGCCGCTGACCGGCGACGATCTCATCAGCGCGTCCGAAGTGGCGGAGGGGCTGGTGCTGACCGGCACCTCGGAACCCGGCTCGACCGTGATGGTCGAGGTCGGCGGCCTTGCGCAGGAGGCCGTGGTGGCCGCCGACGGCAGTTGGACCACCACCTTCGACGGGCTGGCGGCGGGCAGCTACGCGACCGAAGCCACCGTCACCGCGACCGATGCGGCGGGCAACACCGCCACGGCGACGCACGGCTTCGACGTGGATACGGAGATCTCCGTCGCGCTGGACCGCCCGATCGAGGGCGACGACATGGTGAACGCCGCCGAAGCCGCGGACGGGCTTGTGCTCACCGGCAGTTCCGAAGCGGGGGCGTCGCTGGTCATCGATTTCGACGGCACGAGCTATACCGCCACGGCGGATGCGGCGGGGCTCTGGTCGGTGAACGTTCCCGCGGCGAATGTGCGTCCCGGCACCTACGGCGCGGCGATCTCGGTCACCGCGACGGATGCGGCGGGCAACACCGCGACGACCACCGGCACGGTGGAGGTGGACACCGAAACCGCCGTCGATATTTCCGACACCCCGGTCGAGGGCGACGGCATCGTCAACTTCGACGAGCGGGCCGACGGCGTGGTGCTGACCGGAACGGCGGAACCCGGCGCCTCGGTCGACGTCACCCTCGGTTCGGCCACGGTGGCCGCCGTGGTCGCGGCGGACGGAAGCTGGACGGCGACCTTTGCCGCCACCGACATCCCGGAGGGCGAGCTGAGCGTGCCGGTCACCGCCGTGTCGACCGATGCGGCGGGCAACACGGCCTCGGCCACGGGCGAGGTCGAGCTCGACACGCTGGTGCGCAACTACGCCATCACCTCGACCCCCGGCGGGGCGGACGGAGTCATCAATCTGATCGAGGCCGCAGAGGGTCTGACCCTCTCGGGCACGACCGAACCCGGCGCAACGGTGGAGATGGCCTTCAACGGCATCACCCGGTCGGCCACGGTGGACGCAGCGGGCAACTGGACGGTCAGCTTCGACGCCGCCGAACTGCCGTCGGGCGAGCAGACCGTGACGGCAACGGCGACCTCGACCGATATCGCGGGCAACACGGCGGTTCTGACGCAGGACATCGTGATCGACACGATCGCGGGCACGCTGACCATCGACGCGGCGCCGATGGAAGGCGACGACATCGTGAACCATGCCGAGGCGTCGGACGGCGTCGTCGTCACCGGCACATCGGACCCCGGCCGCACGGTCGAGGTCACGATGGACGGCGTGACCCACAACGTCCTTACCGCCGCCGACGGCACCTGGGCGGCGACCTTTGCCGCCTCCGAGATCCGCTTCGGCACGCACAATGCCGATATCTCGGCCCGCATCGTCGACGAGGCCGGCAACGAGCTGCAGCGCACCGATGCGGTCTGGATCGACACCGAGGTCGAGAATTTCGCCATCGCCGCCACGCCGGTCGAGGGCGACGACGTGGTGAACATGGTCGAAGCGTCGGACGGGGTCGTGCTCGTCGGCACGACCGAGATCGGTGCGACGGTCGACGTGACCTTCGGCGGGGTGACCGTCGCGGCCACGGTCGATGCGGCGGGCAACTGGAGCGCGGGGATCCCGGCTTCGGCCATCGCCGATGGCCAGTACGATGCCACGGTCGAGGTGCTGACCACCGACCGCGCGGGCAATACCGGCACGGCCCAACGCGAGATCCGGGTCGACACCTTCGTCGACCGTCTCGAGACAACGGGCGATCCGACGGGCGGGGACGGCGTGCTCAACGCCGACGAGGCGGCGGCGGGCTTCACCCTCACCGGGCTGGTCGAGGCGGGCTCCTCCGTCACCGTCACCATGGGCGGGGTGCGCCACACGGCAAGCGTCGATGCGACCGGAAGCTGGAGCGTGGCGATCCCGGCAAGTTCCATCCCGACCGGAGAGCTCACGGCGGACCTGCTGATCGAGGCGGTGGACGGCGCGGGCAACACCCGGTCGATGACCGAGGTGCTGAACGTCGACACGCTGGCGCCGGCCAACCCGGACGTGGAAAGCTACACCCGCGACCACACCGGTCTGCGCGGCATCACCCTGGCCACGGCGGAGGGCGAGATTTCCATCGGGCACGTGGTGGCGGCGGGCGGCGACTACGACATCGACGACGTGGCGTTCTCGTCCTACGACATCCCGGTGCTGGGAGAGACGGCGTTCAGCTTCAACCAGGTGGTGCCGGACGGGTCGCACCTCGTCGTGACCTCGGCCGATGCCGCGGGCAACAGCTCGGGCACCTACCTGGTGGTGGACGATACCACGACCTCGGAAGTGACGATGACCGACCGGCTGGCCGCTACCCTGTCGCAGTTCAACGTGGAAACCATCGACCTGCAATTCGCCGAGGACAGCCACCTGACCATCACCGAAGCGCAGCTTGTCGCGCTGTCGTCGAACAACAACGTGCTGACCGTCGAAGGCGGCATCGACGACGCGGTGACGATCACCGGCGCACATGCGGCGGGCAACGACGGCCAGGGCTACAACCTCTACGAACTGGGCGATGCGGTCCTGCGCATCGACGAAGACATCACCAACGTGGTGATCTGAGACGGCCACGAAACGTCCGGGGGCCGGCAGCGGCCTCCGGATCCCGAAAAAAACATAAAATCGCGCCGTTCAACGGGGGCACGACATGAGGCAGAGATGCAGGCGCAGCCCGGGGATGATCGCATTGCTCGCGATCCTCCCCGGCTGCATGACGGATGGCGGAGACGGCGTGGTGTCGCGGTTCACGGGCCTTGAGCCCACGGCCACGGCGCCCGCGTCTGCCGTGGCGCAACCGGGCGCTGCGGCGACCTCGGAAGCATCGCCCACCATCGCCGCGCTGCAGGCACGGACCGGCGCGCTGGTTCCCGGCACCCCCTATGCGCGGGTGGCCGAGGCGGTCATGGCAAGCGACGCCCGCGTTGCCGAGGCCGAGCTGCGCGTCGCGCGCCTGAGGCAGGAGGCGGCGCAGAAGAACTGGCTGCCCCGGATCGGGCCGCGCGTCTCGCTCAGCTCGCTCGGCGATCTGGTGGCCGAGCTGGTCGTGAACCAGGTGCTGTTCGACAACGGCCGCAAGGTGGCAGAGCGCGACCTGGCCAAGGCCGATGTGGAGATCGCCGCCGTCGCCCTCGTCGAGGATGGCAACACCCGCGTCCACGAGGCGCTGAGCCTGTTCCTGCGGGCCGAGGAGGGGCGCGATGCCGCCGCCCATTTCCGCCGTGCGCACAAGGACATGTCGCATTTCGAATGGGTGATGAACGAGCGCGTCAAGGGCGGGGTGTCGGACATGTCCGATCTCAACGTGCTGCGCCAGAAGCTTGCCTCGATCGCGGCGCGGGCCACCGGGGCCGAGGAAGACACCCGCACCGCGATGGCCGAACTCGACGCCATGTCGGCGCGTGATCTGGACGACCTGCGCGGCACCTCCGGCCTGCGCGAGACGCCGGCGAACGTGCCGCTCGGGGTGCTGCGGGCGCAGGCGGAACGCGATGCCGCCCTTGCCCGCGCACGCATCCAGCGCGCCGCGCATCTGCCGGGGCTGGGGGCCACGGCGGCGGTGTCGAAGACCGGCACGACGGGCGGACTTGAGGTCACCACGGATTCCCTCTTCGGGTTCGGCACCACCGCCGAACTCGGCGCGCTGGAGGCCGGCAAGGAGGCCGCCGAACGCCGCGTGACCGACGCCCGCGAGGCGGCCGAACGCGGCATCGCCGGCCAGTCGCGCCGGATCGCGGCCTACCGGGCGCAGCTTGCCGAAGCCAAGGTCCTGAGCCGTCAGGCGCAGCAGAACCTCGACCTGTTCCAGAGCCAGTACGAAGGCGGTCAGCGGCAGGTGATGGATGTGGTCGGGGTCTACGAAACCCTTGCCGCCGCGCTCGAAAGGGAAATCGACATCCGCTACCAGGCGGCGCGCGCCGAGCTGGAGCTTGCCCGACTCAAGGGTGCACTGGCCGAAGGGTCGCGCATTTGACCGGCAAGCCGCTTCAGATGCCGGCCATCAAGGCGCAGGGGGCGCCCGCCGCGCCCGCGAACGAAGCGGCGCGCGCCCCGCGGCATTCCGACCGCGCCCGCGCCCGGGCCGAACTGATCAGGGTCATCGCCGGGCTGCGCGGGGTCGAGGCCAAGGCCCCGGACATCCTGGAGGCGCTTTCCCGCAACGAGGGGCGCGACGGTGCCATCGGCCCGGAGGCGCTGCGCGCGGGGCTGGCGGCGGCGGGGCTGCTGGCGGACTGTCGCAGGCCCGGACCGCTGAGCGCCGATCTCTGGCCGGCCCTGGCGCTGATGTCGAACGGACAGGCGGTGCTGGTGCTGGGGCAGGAGACCGGCGGCCTGATCCTCTATGACGCCGCCGCCCCCGGCCGCCGCTCCGAAGTGCCGCTGGAGGAATTCGCCCCGCATTTCTCGGGCACGCTCATCGCGGCCGAAGCGCCGGTCGGGACCCTGTCCGACACCCATGCTGCCGTCGACCGGCAGGCGCACTGGTTCTGGGGCCGGTTCCACCGGTTCGGCCGCCATTTCGCCGAGGTCGCGCTGGGGTCCTTCGTCGCCAACCTGCTCGCGGTCTCGGTCGCGCTGTTCTCGCTTCAGGTCTACGACCGGGTGATCCCGCACCAGTCGGAAAGCACGCTCTGGGTGCTGGCGGCGGGGGCCTTCCTCGCTCTGCTGCTCGAAGCCTTTCTCAAGATCGCGCGGTCGCAGCTGATGGACGGGGCGGGGCGGCAGATCGAGATGACGCTGCAGGAACTCCTGATGTCGCGCCTGCTGGGGATGCGGTCGGACACACCGGGGCGGTCGCCCTCGGCGCTGTTCTCCTCCATGCGCGAGTTTTCCTCGGTGCGCGAATTCTTCACCGCCTCGACCGTGGGGGCGCTGGCTGACATCCCGTTCATCTTCGTCTTCCTGCTGCTGGTCTGGTCCATCGCCGGGCCTGTGGTCGGCGTGCTGATCCTCGGCGGCGTCCTGATGGTGCTGCCGGGCTTCTTCCTGCAACGGCGGATGATCCGCCTGACGCAGGAGATGCAGGGCGCCTCGACCCGCCAGTCGCGCCTGCTCATGGAAACCGTGTCCGAGATCGACACGATCAAGTCGCAGCGCGCCGAAGACCGCTTCCGCCGCATCTGGGAGGAGCTGACGGCGGTGCAGTCGCTCAAATCCTCGGAACAGCGGCGGTTGTCGGCGATCCTGTCGTTCTGGAGCGCCGGGGTGCAGCAGGCCACCTACGTGACGGCGGTGATCGCGGGCACCTACCTTGTCTTCGCGGGGGAGTTCACCGTGGGGTCGATCATCGCGACGGGCATCCTGACCTCGCGCACGCTGGCGCCGCTGACCCAGCTTTCGGGCATCATGGCGCGTTGGGGCAACGTCAGGGGCGCGCTGGACGCGCTCGACGGCGTTGCGAACGCGCCGCAGGACCGCGACGGCGCGCGCAGCTACCTGCGCCGCGAGACCCTGCGCGGCGCCTACGAACTGCGCGACGTCACCTTTCGCTACGATCCGGACGGCGCGCCGGTGGTGGAGCTGAAGTCGCTGGTCATCCAGCCCGGTCAGACCGTTGCGGTGCTGGGCGCCAACGGATCGGGCAAGTCCACCCTGCTCAAGATGCTGACCGGGCTCTACGCGCCGACCTCGGGCAAGCTGATGATCGACGGCACCGAAATGGCCCAGATCGAACCGCGCGACCTGCGCCGGGGGATCGGCTATCTCGGGCAGGACGTGCGGCTGTTCCAGGGCAGGCTGCGCGACAACCTCAACCTCTCGATGCTGGAGCGCGACGACGACCGCCTCTACGAGGCGCTGGATTTCGCGGGGCTCGGCCAATACGTGAAGGCGCATCCCAAGGGGCTCGACCTCGACATCCGCGACGGCGGCGAGGGGCTGTCGGTGGGACAGAGGCAAAGCATCGGCTGGGCGCGGCTCTGGCTGCAGGATCCCGGGATCTGCCTGCTGGACGAACCGACCGCCGCGCTCGACCAGACGCTGGAAAAGACGCTGATCTCGCGGCTGGAAGGCTGGCTCGCGGGGCGCACCTCGGTGATCGCGACGCACCGGGTGCCGATCCTCGCGCTTGCCGATCGCACGCTGGTCCTGGCCGGGGGGCGCATGGCCATCGACGGACCGCGCGACCAGGTGCTGAGCCACCTGCGGACCGCGGGGCAGGGGGGCTGATATGGCAGGCGCGGCGACCAACCTATCTGCACAGGTGTTCAGGGATCTCAGGGGGCCGTCCCTGACCATCTGGCTCTGCGCCATCTCGGTCTGGGTGTTCATCCTCTGGGCGGCCTATGCCTGGGTGGACGAGATCGTGCGGGCCGAGGGCGAGATCATCTCCTCCTCCCGTCCCCAGATCATCCAGAACCTCGAAGGCGGCATCCTGTCCGAACTCCTGGTCAGGGAGGGCGACGAAGTGCTGCGCGGCGACGTGCTGGCGCGGCTCCACGGCACGCAATTCCGCTCCTCCGTCGACGATCTGCAGGACCAGATCACCGCGCTGGAAATCCGCCGCCTGCGGCTGGAGGCGGAACTGGCCGGAGACGCCGCGTTCGAGGTGCCTGCCGCCCTCGCCGCGCGCTCGCCCGATATCGTCACGTCGGAACGCGCGCTGCTCGCGGCGGGGCAGGCGGACTACCTGAGCCGCGCTTCCGGTGCGAAGCGGGTTCTGGAACAGGCAAGGCAGGAGATGGCGCTGCTCGAGGATCTGCTCGACAAGAAGGTCGTCGCGCTGATCGAGGTCACCCGCGCGCGCAAGGCCTATGCGGATGCCCGGATCCGCTATGACGACATCGTCACCCGGACCGAGCTGACGCGCGCCGAGGGCTATTCCGACACGCTCAAGGAACTGGCGACGCTGCGCCAGAACCTCAAGGCGTCGCAGGACCAACTGAACCGCACGGTCCTGGTGTCGCCGATGCACGGCGTGGTGAACGGGTTGAAGGTCACGACCATCGGCGGCGTCGTGCGCCCCGGAGAGGAGATCCTGCAGATCATTCCCATGGACGAACAGCTCTTCGTCGACGCCCGCGTGAAACCCGAGAACATCGCCAACATCCGGCGCGGACAGGAAGCGACGATCAAGCTGACCGCCTATGACTACACCATCTACGGCACGCTGAAGGGCCGGGTCGACGTGATCTCGGCCGACACCTTCAAGGACGAACGCCGCCCCGAGAGCGAACCCCACTACAAGGTGACGGTGCGGGTCGACCTGTCGTCGCTGACCGACCGGCAGGCGGGAATCGACATACGTCCGGGGATGCTGGCGCAGGTGGAACTGCACACCGGCGAAAAGACCGTGCTGCAGTACCTGCTGAAACCGCTCTACAAATCGCGGGAAGCCTTCCGCGAACCCTGAGACGCCGCGCGGGTGTCGGGGGGCCACCCGAAGAGGCGTATTTGGGACAAGAAGAAGGGCGGAGTCGCGCCCTTGCCCCGTCCGGGGCGCCTTGTGTCTCTTCGTGGTCAGGAACCTCGAACCACGCGCGAAGACGGCTGTCGGTCAGTCCGCGGTATCCATCCAGATCGTCACCGGCCCGTCGTTGAGAAGCGAGACCTTCATGTCGGCGCCGAACCGGCCGGTGGCGACGGGCAGGCCTTCGGACTGGAGCCGGCCCGCGAAATGGTCGTAGAGGCGGCGGCCGTCCTCGGGCGCGGCGGCGGAGGAGAACCCGGGCCGGTTGCCGCGCGAGGTGTCGGCGGCAAGCGTGAACTGGCTGACCACCAGCGCGGCGCCGCCGATGTCGCGGACGGAGAGGTTCATGCGCCCGGCGTCGTCCCTGAAGATGCGCAGCCGGGCGATCCGGCCGGCGAGGCGGTCGGCCTCGGCTTCGGAATCGCCCTGCATGGCGCAGACCAGGACCAGCAGGCCGGGGCCGATTTCGCCGAGGGTCGCGCCCTCGACCTCGACGCGCGCCTCGGCGACGCGCTGGATCAGCGCTCTCACAGCTCGGAAGCCCAGGGCGGGTTCGCCCCGGCGCGGCTGACCGTGACCGAGGCCGCCGCCGCCCCCAGCGCCACCGCGTCGTGCAGCGCGTCGAGCGAGGCCGACCGGAGCGCCGTGCGCGCCAGCAGCCCGGCACGCGCGAGCCCGGCCAGGAACCCGGCGTTGAAGGTGTCGCCCGCGCCGACCGTGTCGACCACGACCGCCTTGCGCGCGGGCACCGACATGTGCCCGGAGGCCGAGATCGCGTCGATCCCGTCCGCGCCGCGCGTCACCAGCACCAGCGCGCTGCCGCCGTCGATCAGGGATTCGGCGGTGGTTCCGAGCCAGTCCATGTCCTCGTCCGAGATCTTGACCACGTCGGCGCGGGCCAGCATGGCCGAAAGCCGCGCGCGGTAGGACGCCTCGTCGGTGATGAAGCCGGGGCGGATGTTCGGGTCCATCATCACGAGGCGGTTGCCGGCACGGGCGCAGAGCGCGGCGTAGCTGTCTGCGCAGGGCGTCGGCACCAGGCTGATGCCGCCGAAGAACAGCGCCTCGACCTCGGGGCCGAGATCGGGCAGATCGGCTTCGGTCAGAAGCCGGCCGGCGGTGTTCTCGTCGTAGAAGGCATAGCGCGCCTGTCCGTCGGTCAGGGTGACGAAGGCCAGCGTGGTCGGGCGGTCCGACCGCCGGCTGAGCGAGTGGTCCACGCCCGAGGCTTCGAGCGCCCGTTCCAGGATCTGCCCGAAGAGATCGGTGGAGAGGCCGCCGAAATACCCCGACGGCGCGCCGAGCCGCCCGAGCGCGATGGCGGTGTTGAAAACGGCCCCGCCCGCGACGGGCGAAAAGGCGGGCTCGCCCGCAGCCGTCTCGCGCGGAAGCATGTCGATCAGAGATTCGCCGCAGCAGAGGATCATGTCTCTCTCCCTCAATGTTAGCGCTATAACCTGCCGTCCCGCGGCACCCGGCGCAAGGGGCGATGGGTGTCAGACCTGTCCGAGCGAGATCGCGTAACCGATTCCCCCCGCGAGGATGAGCCCGCCCAGGACCGCCAGCGCGATCTTCCAGGCCGACCAGGGGCGTTCGCCCTGCACCTTTCCCGAGACGCCGTTCACCACGAAGCGATAGGTTTCGCCCCGGTACTTGTAGGCGGCCAGCCAGACCGGCAGCAGCACGTGCTTGAAGGTCACGGCCGAGATGTCGGTGTCGATCCGGTGGATGCGTTGCTGGTCGCCGCCGATGTCGAACTTCACGTCCCGCTCGATCTGGCGATCCATGATGGCGCGGGCCTCGGAATAGCCCTCGTCCAGATCGACCTGGTAGCCCTCGGCCCGGAACCCGGCGAGGAATTCCGGCCGGTAGGGTTCGAGCCGGGTCAGATCCCAGGGCTGCAGCGCATCGGTGTATTTCTTGGGAAGCGAGCGCGAGGCGAGCACGAGCACATCGTCGAAGAACCGCGCCACCTTCCCGCTGACCGGGCGCCAGCGGATCTTCTGCACGCGGACCGTCTGCATCTTGCCGTCGCGCATCACCTGGCGGGTTTCGTAGTAGATCGTCCCGCGCTCGCCCCTGTATCCCGAGGCGGTCTGTGCGTCATAGGTCCAGTAGGGCACGTAGATGCCCTGCATCTTGCGACCCTTGCGGGCATATTCCTGCAAGCCGTTCGGCGCGAACCAGAGCCGCCCCAGCCAGTCGTTCATCGCGTCGCGTGCCGCGTCGGCATTGACCGCGAAGGGCAGCACGCCGCGCGGCTTGATCTGGCGGTGGGTGCCGGTGTCGGTCACCACGGGCGTGGCGCAGAACGGGCATTCCGTGGCATGGGAGTCGGGATCGAATTCCACTTCGGCGCCGCAATTCGGGCAACGGGTGACGCGGAGATCCTCCATCTCCTGCAGCGGCAGGAGGTTGTCCATCGCGGTCCGGAAGTCGAGTTCCCGGATCCCGCCCTCCCACGGCCCCGGCCCGGCGATCTTTTTCACATCGCCGCAATGGTCGCAGATCAGCTCCCCCCTTGCCGGGTCGTAGCGGTAATCCGCACCGCAGTTTTCGCAGGGAAAACGGTGTTCTTCGTCCATGCTCGGGGTCTCCTGTCCGGCAGGCACAACTTAGTGTGCGCGGCGGCGGGAGGGAACCGGTTTTCCTCAGCCCCGGGGGAGGTTAGGCTCCGGCGGAACGATGCCGGGACCGGGAGGGGGCAGATCATGTGGAAAGGCGCGATAGGCCGCCGGATCGCGGCCCTGACGGTGCTTTTCGCCGCCGCCGGAGCGCCGCTCGCCGCGCAGGATGCCGCCTATGTCTTCGAGTGGCAGGGCTCGGGCGGCTATTCGATGAAGGGCGCGCTGTCCTTCGATGCGGAACTGGCGGCAGAGGGGATCGTGACCGCGCGGGACGTGCAGTGTTTCGTGGTGGAAGGCTTTCGCGACGGCGCGCCGATCGGTCGGTGGGCGCTGGGAATGCTGAACGAGGAGACCACCTGGATCCTGACCTTTCGCCCCGACGTTCCCGATTTCCCGGTCTACGGGCCCGGCCAGCCGATGCCGCAGGCCTGGAACATGGACGGTTTCGGGACCGATTGCGGCGACGGCGGGTTCGGTTTCAACATCGGCAACGCGGCGCAGGATCTCTGTCTCGACGGCAAGTTGCTGAACGACTCGCGGGTGTTTCCGTCGCGGCCGATGCCGGCAACCCCGGCGCCGGACAGCTACCGGTTTCCCGGCGATGCCTGCACCGGGCCGGTGCTCATGGGGGCGCTGGAACCGCGCTACCGCTGACGGGGCGGACCCGTTGCAGCGCGCGGTCAGGCCGTCAGGCGCCCGGAGGCGGCGGCGGCATGATGGTGAAGAGCTGCGCAAGCTCGGTCACGTCCTCGGCCTTTTTCCAGCCGTCCTGGCCCTGCGTCCAGACGTAGCTGTCGCGGGTCAGCCCGCCTTCGGTCACCATGCGACCCATGCGCGCCTTGGAGAAGGGGCCCTTCGTCTCTCCGTTCTCGGCGACATGCCAGACGTGTTCGACCGGCGGCGGAGGCGGCGGCGGCGGGGCCGATGCCGCGGGCGCAGGGGCGCGGGCACCCCAAGGGCCGGCCTGCGCGCCGGTCATCTGCGCACCCATCGCCATGCCGAGACCGGCGCCGAATCCGGTGCCCATGGCCTGCCCGGCGGCTGATCCGTCCTGTCCCAGCGCCTCGGCGGCCTGGAACTTGGTATAGGCATCGAGGTTGCCGATCACCCCCATCGAGGTGCGCTTGTCGAGCGCGGCCTCGACGGCTTCGGGCAGGGAAATGTTCTCGATATAGAGCTCGGGCAGGGTGAGACCGTACTCGGCGATGGTGGAGGAGATGCCGTCGGCCAGCATCTTGCCCAGATCGGCGGTGTTGGCGGCCATGTCGAGCACCGGAATGCCTGAGCCGGCGATCAGCCGCGAGAACTCCTGCACGATGATGTTGCGGATCTGGAAGCTGATCTCGTCCGCGGTGAATTCGCCGTCGGTGCCCACGATCTCCTTGAGGAATTTCGCCGGGTCGCTGACCCGCACCGAATAGGTCCCGAAGGCGCGCAGACGCACTGGGCCGAATTCCGGGTCGCGGCACATGATCGGGTTCTTCGTACCCCATTTGAGGCCGTTGAACCGGGTGGTGTTGACGAAATAGACCTCCGACTTGAACGGCGAGCGAAAGCCGTGATCCCAGTGCTGGAGCGAGGTCATGATCGGCATGTTGTTGGTCTCGAGCATGTAGAGACCGGGGGTGAAGACATCCGCCAGCTGGCCTTCGTGCACGAAGACAGCGGCCTGTCCTTCGCGCACCGTCAGCTTGGCGCCGTACTTGATCTCGTGGCCGTAGCGTTCGAACCGCCAGACCATTGTGTTCCGGGTGTCGTCCACCCAGTGAATCACGTCGATGAACTGTCCGGAGAGAAAGTCGAGAATGCCCATGGCCGCCCCTTGGAGCTTTTGCGTCTGCCCCTAACTTAACCACGGGGTCCCGTGACACAAGCGGGCGCGCGGGGAAATTCCCGCCGACCTTCCCGGGGCGGGATCAGGCGGCGGCGCCGTTCGCCTCGCGGGCGCCGGTGATCATCAGGTCCGCAACGTAGTCGAGCAGCATCCCCCAGGCGTTTTCATCCTGGTCGGACCAGTTCGATATGTGGTCGCGCAGGGTCGCCATCAGCACCCTGGCCACGAGGATGTAATGCTCTTCCTTGACGCCGTATGCCGCGTGCCGGACGCCGAGCGACTCGATCTCCGTCACCAGTTCCTGGAGGTGGTCGAGCGACTGGACCAGCACCACCAGCATGTCGAGCAGCTTGTCCGCCTGCACGTCCACATCGTCGCGGAACAGAGGGCGGACGGATGGCGCGGCCTTGAACAGGTGGTCATAGAAATCCCGGGTGACGTTTCCCGGAGAGCCGCGCAGACGCGCGAGCCCGGAACGGACGGTTTGCTTGACCTGTTCCTCGAACATCGTTCGCCTCCTCTTTCGGGAGGGGATAGCAGGCGAATCGTGGAAATGGGGTTAAAGGCCGCCGAGAAGAACCGCGATCCGGCTGCGGATGATCGGCCGCACCTCGTCTGCCGTCATGCCGGGTTTGACCGCGGGATCGTATAGCAGCTTGAGCAGGGTCTCGTCATGGGTGGTCAGCAGGGCGAACTCGTCGTCGTCGTTGAAGATCGACGGCCGGGCCTGCGGGCTGTCATTGCCGAGCCCGAGCCCCTGCGCGACCTCTTCGTGGATGCAGGAGCGGCGCAGCAGATCCGGGTGTTCGGACCGGATGACGGCGATCGCCATGCCGTAATCATAGCCGCCCTCCTCTTCGGAAAAGGCAATGACCAGGCAATGGATGGAGCGCGGCAGATCGTTGAAGAGGTCGAGCGCGGAGGGGTTCACGTCGGGCACCAGTTCCCGGATTCGCGGCGCGATCGTGTCCTTGTCATCCTCTGACATGAACAGAACGTGAAAATTCGCCTCGCCCTTGGTCATGGAGATCGGATGCCCCGTCACCCGCGCCAGCCGGTTGACGTACTGCGTAACCTGATTGACGTCGGTCACGCGCTGATCCTGCGGCACATGGGCGCCGAATTCCGTGGTGACGCGGATCGGGCGCACCCATTTCTTGATGAAACCGAGCTCTCCCGCAGAGGGTCGCAGTCCGGCGCCGCGTTCATATTCCTCGGCCAGCGCGATGCGCTCGAAATTGCGCATCAGCATGGTGTCGGTAAAGGGTGTGTCCGGGCCGCCGCCATCGGTGCGCAGCAGCCCCTGGGCCAGCAGGTCGGCCTGGACGCGGGCATAATAGAGCTTCAGATCCTCGCTGGCCCTGGACGGCCCCTGTTCCACCGGCTTCACCGGCGCTTCGGGCGGTTTCAGGCCGTCCGGGCGGGAATGCGGCGCGACTTCGGTCCGGCGCGGCGCAAGCGTCGAGGTCTCGCAGGCCGTGAGGCCCGCAAGACAGAGCGCCGCAAGTGCCGTGCGTGACCAGCCGTGCCGCATGGCCGTCAGCCCCTCGGCGGCACGGAGGTGCCCGCATTGTCGCCGATCCCGTCCTTGCGGGCCTTGGCCGACGCCAGCGTGTCGCGCAGCTCGTGCTCCATCTTCTTCAGCTCTTCCTCGGCCTTGGCGCGGCGCGCCTTGCCCTCGTCGGCGATCTGCAGGCTTTCCTGGATCGTCGCGACAAGATCGGCATTGGCCTGTTTCACCGCTTCGATGTCGAAGACGCCGCGCTCCATTTCCTCGCGGATCATCTTGTTGCTCTCGCGCAGGTTCGCGGCGTTGGAGGTCAGCAGCTCGTTGGTGAGATCGTTGGCCTCGCGCACGGCCTTGGCGGCCTCGGCGCTGCGCTGGATCGTCACCGCCTGCGCGAGCTGGGTTTCCCAGAGCGGCACGGTGTTGACGAGGGTCGAATTGATCTTGGTCACCAGCGACTTGTCGTTTTCCTGCACCAGCCGGATCGAGGGCAGCGATTGCATCGTCACCTGGCGGGTCAGGCGCAGGTCGTGCACCCGGCGTTCGAGGTCGTCGCGCGCGGCGCGCAGATCGCGCAGTTCCTGGGCGAGCATCACCTGGTCGTTCTCGGGGGCGGCCTGAACCTCGACCTCCTTGGCGGGGATCACCACGGAGTCCAGTTCCTTGAGCTTTTCCTCGCCCGCGGCGATGTAGAGCGCCAGTTCGTCGTAGAACTGAAGGGTCTTCTCATAGAGCAGGTCGAGCGACTTGATGTCCTTCAGCAGCGTGTGTTCGTGCTTGAGCAGGTCATCGGTGATCCTGTCGATCTGGCCCTGCACGGTCTCGAACTTGGCGGTGAACTTGGCGAAGGGCGCAGCGCGGCCGAGCAGCTTTTCCCACCAGCTCTGCTTGCGGCGCACATCCAGCTCGGACACCGAAAAGCCCCGGATCGTGGTCACGATGTTGCGCAGGCTGTCACCCGCGGGGCCGACATCCTTGTTGCGCACGTCGGCCAGCATCGCCTGGGAGATTTCCTGCAGCTCGGCCTGGGCGGCGGACCCGAAGGAGACGATGGAGTTGGTGTCGCCCATGTCGATTTCCGCCATGCGCGAGCGGATCTCGTCGCTGACGTCGGGTGTGGCGGAGGCCAGGGGAACGATCGCGTTTGCCTCGGCCGGTTCGGGCAGGATCGCGGTCGTCACTTCATCAACCATCGCCACGGCCTTCTGCGCCTCGGCTCTCACGTTCTCAGACATCGGTGGTCCCCCGTTCTCGTCTGCACTCCGGCTCAGTCGAGCCGGACACCCTCGCGCTGCAGTCTTTCGCGCAGCACGTCGATTTCGACCGTCAGGTCGGCGTTGTTGTCGAGCAGCAACTTGC
Source organism: Salipiger sp. (assembly GCF_048261495.1). Taxonomy (GTDB): domain Bacteria; phylum Pseudomonadota; class Alphaproteobacteria; order Rhodobacterales; family Rhodobacteraceae; genus Salipiger. The sequence goes on along the minus strand of NZ_JBLXFX010000002.1, from coordinate 164,200 downwards.
GGTTCTTCTGGCTGAATCCCTCTTCGAGGTCGGTCAGAAGCATCATGAAATCGGATTTCGCCCCGCGATCCTGCGTGCGGCTGTAGATGTCGGCGAATTTGACCGCGGCATCGCGCGCGCCCATCAGGTAGACGCCGAGATACTTGCGCGCGGCAGAAAGATCGCGGGGATCTTCCTCGACCGTGCGGATCATCTCGGACACCTTGGAGCGGAACCGCTCCACCCGCGCCTCGACCTGGCGGTCGTCGGCCCGGCGCACCGCGTCTTCCATCGCGTCGAGATAGGTCCGCGCCTCGTCCACGACGCGGGCGACGCGATCCTGCTGGAAGGTGTCGATCCCCTCCATGCCCTTGTCGGACATCGGGTCGATGCCGAAGGCCCCGACGTGCAGCGCGATGGCGGACAGGCCGTAGATGACCGGCGCGACGAGGCCGGGTTCGGATTTCCAGGCGGCGATCGCGACGCCGATCCCGGCCGCGCCGGCGGCCAGCAGCTTGCGCGGGATGGCGGGGCGCCGGGCGACGCGGCGCTCCTCGTAGAGCGCCTGCGCACGCAGGCCGTCGCGCAACAGCCAGGCCCCGAGCAGCAGCGCCCCGGCGCCGATCAGCCCGGTGGCGAGCCCGGCGGCCCCGTCCCCGAGCGAGGTGGCGGCCAGCACGATGGGGGGCACGAACAGAACGTTGGACCGCGCGCCGACCGGATCGACCTTGGCCCCGCGGTAGTGCGAGGTCTCGGCGCCGGTCGTCCCGGTCCCCGGATCGGTGCCGTCGGGGCTGAATTTTCCGCCATAGCGTCGCGCCATGTCAGAGCCCCCCGAGCCATCCCGACGTGACCCCGAAAAGGAGCACGATCAGAAGTACGTAGGTGACTTTCTGCAACGCAGAGCCGGACATGGCCCCCTCCGGTTTTTCGCCGTTCAGCGCAAACTTAGGGACTATCATCCGGACTTGCTAGGGGAAACTGGGCCGGTTTTGCGTCACGCCGCGCGGTCGCGGTGCATGCGGTTCCAGAGCAGGTCGGCCTCGATTTCGAAGACATCCCGCCCGGTCCTGGCCCCCTTGGAGCGGGCGCGTTCGCCGAAGGCCTCTGCCAGGGCGGAGACCCGGGCAAGGTAGCGCTGGCGGGCGAGGGCGCGGTCGCGGCCCTTCCAGCGCTCGATCAGCGTGCGGTTTTCGCGGGTCATGATCTCGATGAACTTCGACACCGGTTTTTGCAGGCGGTCAATGTCGGCGGGCCGTTCACCGAGGGTGCGGACCAGCACGAAGACCCCGGTGGTCAGCGCATCCACCCGGCGGGTGAGTTCCGCATCGCCGAGCGGTTCGACCTCGAGCACGGGGGCCTTCAGGTCCCGTTCGATCCGCTCGAGCGCACCCTCCATCCGGAGACGGCGTTCGCGCTCCGGGTCCTCGGCGCGCTTGTCGGTACGCGGGTCGAGCCCGAAGGCGGCGAGGGAGAGGCCGGTGGCCATCGCGCCCAGAACCAGCGGAAAGAGCAGGTCGGAGAAATGGTGCCCCGCCAGGATCATCACCAGAACGCCGAGCAGGACGGAGCCGAGCGCCTTGCGCGGCAGGCGCGGTGCCCTGGCGGTCTCGTCCAGGTCGTAGTCGCGACGGATTTCCTGCCCGCGGTGGATCAGCCCGACGGCGGTAAGCAGCAGGCCGAGTTGCAGGACCGCGGCAAGCGCGGTGGCCATCGAGCCCTGGAACAGCAGCAGGATCATCGGAAAGGCGGCAAGCAGCAGCATGCCGAGGCCGGTATCCAGAGGCGGTTGCGTGGTCTGCCCTGACGCCGGGCGGCCGATTCGGGTCGTCATGCCGGCTCCATTCAGAAATAGCTCAGGCCGAAGATCAGCAGCCACAGGATCGCGAAGGCGCCCGCGGCGATCATGTCTCTGCCATGGCGAAGCTGGCGCAGCACCTGGTGCAGCGCGTCATAGGTATCCTGCGCCACGGAACGCAGGCTGCCGAGAACCAGCAGCGTCGTACCCGAGAGAATTGCTATGGCGAGAAGCGTTGTCATCATGCGCCGAAGGTGGGCGCGAATCCGGGCGAAAACGGGGCAGATCGCGGGAAAAAACGCGATTTCTTAATCTTGGTTAAGGCTTTGCAAACAGGCGGGGATCAGGGTTTCCCGCCATCCGCGCGCCGCCGCTGACGCTTCGGCTTGGGCCGGTCGGGTTCGGCGCCGTCGAGTCCGAGCTGGTCGCGCAGCACGCGGCCGCGCACCTCCTGGACCTCGCCGGGCTTCAGTTCGCCGAGCTGGAAGGGCCCGTAGGAGACGCGGATGAGCCGGTTCACCGTGAGGCCGATGTCGGTCATCGCCCGCCGGATCTCGCGGTTCTTGCCCTCCCGCAGGCCGATGGTCAGCCAGGCGTTGGCGCCCTGCTGGCGGTCGAGCGTCACCTGCATCGGCTGAAAGACCTGGCCGTCGACCACGAGCCCGGCGCGCAGCGGGGCGAGCATGTCGTCGCTCGGCCGGCCGTTCACCCGGACCCGGTAGCGGCGCAGCCAGCCGGTCGAGGGCAGTTCGAGACGGCGCTTGATGCCGCCATCATTGGTGAGCAGCAGCAGGCCCTCGGAATTGAGATCGAGACGTCCGACGCTCATCACCCGCGGCAGATCGTCGGGCAGGTCGTCATAGACCGTCGGGCGGCCCTGTTCGTCCTTGGTGGTCGTCACCAGCCCCGGAGGCTTGTGATAGAGCCAGAGGCGCGCTGCCTGTGCCGCCTCGATCGGCTTGCCGTCCACGGCGATACGGTCGGCCTCGGTCACGTTGAGCGCGGCGCGCTCGATGATCCGGCCGTTGACCGAGACGCGGCCCATTTCGATCATGCGCTCCGCCTCGCGGCGCGAGGCCACCCCGGCGCGGGCAAGCACCTTGGCGATCCGGTCTCCGGGGACGGTCTGTTGCGGGCGGGCGGGGGGCTTGTTCATACGCGTTGCCATAACGCAAAGCGATGCGGTGGGGAAGGTGCCTCGCCAAGCGTCGGCACCCGGGGTATGAGGCGCGCCATGACGTTCCGCAGCCATATGGAGGCCGCCCTGGCCGAAGCCCGCGCCGCCGCGCAGCGCGGCGAGGTCCCCGTCGGCGCCGTGGTCGTCGCGCCCTCCGGCGATATCGTGGCGACGGCGGGCAACCGCACGCGGGAACTGACCGATCCCACCGCCCATGCCGAGGTGCTGGCCCTGCGCGCGGCCTGCGCGGCGATCGGCTCGGAACGGCTGATCGACCATGATCTCTACGTGACGCTGGAACCCTGTCCCATGTGCGCCGCCGCGATCTCGTTTGCGCGGATCCGCCGGCTATATTACGGCGCGGCGGATCCGAAGTCGGGCGGTGTCGCGCAGGGGGCGCGGGTCTTTGCCCATGCCCAATGCCACCATGTGCCGGAGGTCTACGACGGGATCGCGGATGAGGAATCGCAGGCAATTCTCCGGGCCTTCTTTGCCGCGCGGCGGGAGGAGGGGACGTGCTGATCCTGCTGAACAAACCCTTCGGCGTGCTGTCGCAGTTCACCGATGCAGGGAACGCCGGATCTCCGCGAGCGACGCTGTCCGATCTGGTCGCGGTCAAGGGGGTCTACCCGGCCGGGCGGCTGGACCGGGACAGCGAGGGGTTGCTCCTGCTCACCGATGACGGACGCCTGCAGGCGCGCATCGCGCATCCGAAGTTCCGCAAACCCAAGACCTACCTCGTCCAGGTGGAAGGCGATCTGGAGGATGCCAGCCTCGACCAGCTGCGACGCGGCGTGGCGCTCAAGGACGGCCCGACCCGGCCCGCGGAGGTCCGCCGGATCGATCCCCCGGATCTCTGGCCCCGCGTGCCGCCGGTGCGGTATCGCAAGAGCGTTCCGGACGCTTGGCTGGAAATCACGATCACCGAGGGGCGCAACCGCCAGGTGCGCCGGATGACCGCCCATGTCGGCCTGCCCTGCCTGCGGCTGGTGCGCTGGTCGATCGGGGACTGGTCGGTGAGCGGTCTCGAACCCGGGTGCTGGCGCGAGGCCTGAGGCCTGGCGCAAATCTTTTGCGAAAAGATTTGCAAATTCCTTTTCAAGGAATTTGGGGCGCGCCGCTCAGACCCATTTCGCCAGCGGCGGAAGGCTCATCAGTACGGCATTCGCATCGTGGCCGGTGGCCAGGCCGAACTTCGTGCCCCGGTCGTGAACAAGGTTGTATTCCGCATAGAGGCCGCGGTGCACGAGCTGCGTGTCCCGGTCCGCCTCGGTGAACTCCGCGCCCCGGCGCCGCTCGACCAGCGGGACGAAGGCGGGCAGGAACGCGCGTCCGATGTCCTGCACCAGCGCGAAATCGGCCTCCCAATCGCCGGTATTGCGGTCGTCCATGAAGATGCCGCCGACACCGCGGGCGCGGTTGCGATGCGGGATGAAGAAGTACTCGTCCGCCCAGGCCTTCAGTTCCGGGTAGAGCTGCGTGCCGTGCGGGTCGAGAAAGGTCTTCTGCACCGCGTGGAAATGCGCCGTGTCCTCGGCGTATTCCAGGGCCGGGTTGAGGTCCGACCCGCCGCCGAACCACCAGGCATGCGGTGTCCAGAACATGCGCGTGTTCATGTGGACGGCCGGCACCTGCGGATTGCGCATGTGGGCGACCAGCGAGATGCCGGAGGCCCAGAACGAGGGGTCCAGCTCGATCCCCGGAACGCCGCGCGCGGCCATCGCCTTCTGCGCCGCGGCCCCGAGCGTGCCGTAGACCGTCGAGACATTGACCCCGACCTTTTCGAAGACCCGTCCGCCGCGCAGGACGCTCATCACGCCGCCGCCGGCGTCCGAGCCGTCGTCGCTCCGGCGCGTGGTGGGGGTCACCTCGAACCGGCCGGGGGGCTCGTCGGAAAACGGACCGGAGGCGTGGTTCGCCTCCAGCGTCTCGAAGGCGGCGACGATCTCGTCCCGCAGGTTGCGGAACCAGTCGGAGGCCCGGGCCTTGCGCTCGGTGAAATCGGTATCGGTCATGTCCTGATCTCCTCCCCGTGCCGGGGGTAGCGTCAAGCCCGAAGCGGGGCAAGCGCCTTCAGTGCACCGGCGCGGCGACCGGGTCTAGCAGGGTGCGGCCGCCGTCCAGCGTCATGATCTGGCCGGTCATGAAGCCGGACCCGTCCGAGGCCAGGAACTGGACCGCTTCCGCGATCTCCGTCGGGGCGGCGATCCGGCCCATCGGCGTGTGCGCCTCGATCTCCTTGCGGTAGTCGGGGGTCGCCTTGAGAAGTTCCTTGAGGCTCGCCGACATCACCGAGCCGAAGGCGAGGCCGTTGACCCTTATGCGGTGCGGGGCGAGGGCCACGGCAAGCGAGCGGGTCATCTGGTCGAGCGCGGCGCAGGACACCGAATAGCCCAGCAGATCGCGATGGGTGCGTCGCGAGGCGATGGAGGTGATGTTGATGATCGCCCCGGCCTGGCCGCCGTCCTGCCCCTCGGCCTGCTTGATCATGCGCTTGGCGACGATCTGGCTCAGGCGAAGCGCCGGCATCAGGTTCTGGCCCAGCGCGGCATCCATCGAGTCGTCCTGCACGTCGAGCGGGTCCGACCAGACCAGCTGGCGCGATCCGTTGACGAGAATATCGACCCGGTCAAAGGCGTCGATGGTCGCCGACAGCAGGTTGGCAAGCGTCAGGCGCTCGCGCAGGTCCCCGGCGAAATACCGCATCTTGCTGTCTTCCTCGCGCGCGGCGGTGCATTCCTTGGCCAGTCTGCTTTCGTCCATGTCGGCGAACATGACATTCGCGCCCTTCATGGCGAAATGGCGGGCGATGGCCAGGCCGAGCCCGTTGGCGGCACCGGTGACGATGGCGGTCTTGCCTTCGATGGAGAGGCTCATGAATCGGGGTCCTTGCTGTTTGGCGGGACGCGGAGGGGGGTCACCGTGCGGGGCGGGAGGCGTGAAGGATCTTGAACCGGGCGTCGCCGGACACTTCGGCGGTCTCGCGGAAGCGGCTTTCCAGCACGGATTCATAGGGCAGGTGGCGATTCGCGACGAGCCAGAGGTGCCCCGTCGGTTTCAGCGCCTTTGCAGCGGCGGTGATGAAGGCCTGACCGATGGCGGGATCGGCGCGGCGGCCCTGGTGGAAAGGCGGGTTCATCACCACGGTGTCGATCGGGGAAGTCGGCTTCCACCGTGTCGCGTCGGCCCAGTGGAACACGGCGCGGGCATCCTCGACATTGCGGCGCGCGCAGTCGAGCGCGGCATGGTCGGCCTCGACCAGATGCAGGGTGCGGATGCCGTCGCGCGTCAGCAGCCCGGAGGCGAGACCGCCCCAGCCCGCGCCGAGGTCCGCGACCGTCCCGCCCAGCTTGGGCGGCAGCGCGGCGAGCAGCCTTTCGCTGCCGGGGTCCGGCGCGTCGGCGGAGAAAACGCCCGGTGCCGTCCAGTGCCCGTGGGCGTTGCACGCCGGGCCGCGCGCCCAGTCGGCGAAGGCATCCGAGGCGGTAAACCAGAAGCACTTTCCATGCGCCTTGGAAACGTGCCCGGCCACGGGCACCCGCGCCTTGACCGCGCGCAGCATGGATTCGACGCCGTCGGTCTTCTGGCCGTCCACCACGATCAGCCCGCCCGGCGCCGCGGCGCAGGCCGCCGCGATCCGCGCCTCGGCCCGGTCGCGGGCGCGGGGCAGGAAGACGACCGCCGCGCCGTGGTCACCGCCCGCTTCGGTCGAGACCGGCAGGCCGCGTGCCGCCCAGGCGTCATGGTCGGGCCGGAAGCCCTGCACCACGTCGCAGCGGTCCTCCGGGAAATCGCGCAGGTCCAGGTCGCCCGGTGCCCCCAACAGCAGGATACGACCGGTCGCCGGCAGGGTCATTCCTGCCTCGACAGCATGGCTCAATCGGTCGGAGGTCATGGCAGGACAGCCGCGGCGAAGAGGCGGCTCATTCCTTTTCCATTGTGCATTGCAGCGGATGCTGGTGGCGGCGCGCGAAATCCATCACCTGGCCGACCTTCGTCTCCGCGATCTCGTGGCTGAACACGCCGACGACGGCGACACCCTTCTTGTGCACCGTCAGCATGATTTCGAAGGCCTGCGCGTGGGTCATGCCGAAGAACCGCTCGAGAACGTGCACGACGAATTCCATCGGCGTGTAGTCGTCGTTCAGCAGAAGCACCTTGTAGAGCGGCGGGCGCTTTGTCTTGGGCTTGGTCTGGACAACGACGTTCGCGTCGCTGTCATCGCCGCCGGGTTTGTCCGGCGTCGTGCCGACGATCACCATGGTCATGTCCGTTTCGGGGTGTTTCATCACGGGTCGCTTGCGCTTTGCGGTTCCGGGTTTGAAGGGTCTATATAATTCGGAGCGCCCCCGGAGGAAAGGGGCAGGACGCGGAGTAGTGCCCATATGACCCGGATTCTGCAAACAATCGGTTTCGATGCCGACGATACGCTCTGGCACAACGAACGATTCTTCTCGCTCACGCAGGAGCGATTCGCGGATCTGCTGGCCGATCACGCCGACCGGGAGCACCTCGGGGCGCGTCTCCTTGAAGCCGAACGGCGCAATATCGGGCACTACGGCTTCGGGGTGAAGGGCTTTGTCCTGTCGATGATCGAGACCGCCGTGGAGGTCACGGAGGGCCGGGTGCCGGGGGCGGTGATCGGCGACATCCTCAAGGCCGGGCAGGAGATGCTGAATCACCCGATGGAGTTGCTTCCCCATGCGCGCGAGGCGGTCGAGGCACTGGCCGACACGCACCGGCTGGTTCTCGTGACCAAGGGCGATCTGCTGCATCAGGAGCGCAAGCTGGCGCAGTCCGGCCTGGGAGAGTTGTTCGACGCTGTCGAGATCGTGTCGGACAAGCAGGCCGCGACCTATGCCCGGATCTTCGGCGCCTGTCCGGGCGGGGCCGCGGCGGCCATGATGGTGGGCAATTCCCTGAAATCCGACGTCCGACCGGCCATCGACGCGGGCGGGTGGGGCACCCACGTGCCGCATGATCTGATGTGGGCTCTGGAACATGCCGAGAAGCCGGATCATCCGAAGTTCCGAGAACTGCCCGACCTCGGCGGTCTGCCCGAGCTGGTCCGCCGGATCGGCTGACCCTTCGCCACATTCCTGCCACAATCGCCTCCCTTGGGACCGACTCGGCCGCCGATACTAGATGTGGATTTTTGGATCGGCGAAAACCCCCCTTAATCAAGGCATTGCGGGGTTTATTTAAAGTCATCTCCGTGTTAGCCTTTGTTCAAATCAAAACAAATGCTCACCGATCATCGCAAAAAGAATCGGGGGCGCGAGGCAGTAGAAGGCGGACAACCGTGACGGGACGGCGCAGGCAGCAGCCGGGCCGATTTGGCCTGTATATATTCACACTCATCTGGTTCCTGATCGCGGTGCCCCTGGCGTCGCGTGCGGCCCCCTATGCCGCGATGGTCATGGATGCCAGGTCGGGTCAGGTGATCCATGCGGAGAATGCCGATACCCGGCTGCATCCGGCATCGCTCACCAAGATGATGACGCTCTACATCGCCTTCGAGGCGGTGGAGCATGGCGAACTCAGCATGGATACGGTGGTCACGGTGTCGCGCAATGCCGCGAACGAACCGCCGTCGAAGCTGGGTCTCAAGGCCGGTCAGAAGATCAAGCTGCGCTACCTGGTGCGCGCCGCGGCGGTGAAATCCGCCAATGACGCGGCGACCGCCATCGGCGAGGCGATCTCGGGGTCCGAAGCGGCCTTCGCGCGGCGGATGAACCGCACGGCCAAGAACCTCGGCATGACGCGCAGCACCTTCAAGAACGCGCACGGCCTGACCGAGGAAGGTCACCTGTCGACCGCGCATGACATGACGATTCTCGGGCGTCACCTGATCTACGACTACTCCGAATACTACGGCCTGTTTTCCCGCAACGCGACCGATGCCGGGGTCAAGACCGTCTATTCCCACAACAAGATCCTGCAGACCTACAAGGGCGCCGACGGCATCAAGACGGGATACACCCGTGCCGCCGGGTTCAACCTCGTGGCCTCTGCCGAGCGTGGCCGCGAGCGCATCATCGCGACGGTCTTCGGCGGCGCCTCCACCCCGGCGCGCAACGCCCGTGTCGCCGAACTGCTGGACCTCGGATTCCGCAACAACAAGAACAACGTCGCGCTGAGCAAGCCGGACAAGCCTGCCTATGAGGGCAAGGTCGACAACCCCGAGGTCGTCGTCGCAAAGACCGCCGACCCGTCGCCGGACGGCCTGCGCGGCAAAACCATCCGCGTGGTCGCCGCCGCCGTGACCCGCAGCCTGCGGCCGCAGCATCGCCCGGGCTCGGAGACGCCGAACGTGGCGCCGCTGGTGGCCGAGGTGAAGGACGACATCACCTCCGTACTCGAAGAGGTGCAGGTGGCCGATGCCGCTGCCGCGGTGGCCGAAGCCGCTGCCGCCGAAGCCGCGCCGGTCGTCGCTACCCTTGCCGATGGCGCCGCACCGGAATCCTCGATCAAGCCCGTGCGCCGTCCGCAGGCCGTGCTGCTTGCCAGCGCCGGCGGGGCGGAAGCCACCGCCGAGGCCCTGGCATCTGCAGAAACGCAGGCGCCGCAGCCGCAGGAAGTGGTTGAGCGGGTCTCGACCTCGGGCGGACGTCACTGGGGAATCAACGTGGGCCGCTATTCGAGCAGTTATGCCGCCGAGAAGATCCTGCTGCAGACCGCGCTGATGGAAGTCAGCACGCTTGACGGCAGCCTGCGAAAGGTGGTCAACCGGAAGGGCGGATACGATGCGAACTTCATGGGGCTCACGCGCGAGACGGCCGACCTTGCCTGCCGCCGCCTGCAGGCCCGCCAGGTCACCTGCTTCATGATCGGGCCGAGCTGACCCCAAGACTTTCAAGACGGCCGGTGTCCCAAGCGCCGGCCGACCTCCAGAAGACTACCCCCCGGCGGCGCATGCACCGGGGGTTTTCTTTTGCCCGGCCGTTCGTTGCGGTTCGGCGAGGCCGACCGAAGCTGCATGGCCATGTCCGTCAGGTGCGAGGGCCGTGACATGGTGGTGATTCGTCGAAATCGGACCGCCGGAAATGACAAACCCCCGAAAGGCTCTCGCCCCGGGGGTCGTCTTCTTGTGTCGGAAGGGCGGCTGCCCGACCTGGCGCGGGACGTCAGAGCATCCCTTCGCGCTGGGCCTTCTTGCGTGCGAGCTTACGGGCGCGGCGGATGGCCTCGGCCTTCTCGCGTGCTTTCTTCTCGGAAGGCTTTTCGAAATGCTGCCGAAGCTTCATCTCACGAAAGACACCTTCACGCTGCAGCTTCTTCTTCAGAGCGCGGAGCGCCTGATCGACGTTGTTGTCGCGAACACTGACCTGCATGTGGTTTTCACCACCTTTCTAAGTTTGAGTTGCAAGGAATTGCAGGAAGCCGGTCCATAGCAAAGCCCGCGCCCTTTGTCCAGACTGGCGCGACGCAGCGTCAGTCCGACACGCAACAGCCGTGCCCGCCCCCGCGCATCAGGTCGCATTTCGTGCAAACGCGCTATATGATGGCTCTCAGGAGTCGAAGGAGAGTGCCCATGACTGACGATGTTTCGGGGCGCCTGCTGGATGCGGCGCTCAACCATGTCGCCTTTGATGGCTGGTCGGAGACGACCTTCCGGGAGGCGGTGGCGGAGGCGGCCGTGGACCCGGTGGTCGCGCGGGGGCTGTATCCACGAGGCGCGGTCGATCTCGCGATCGCATTTCACAAGCGCGGCGATGCGGCGATGGTCCGCAAGGTCGCGGAAACCGACCTGTCCGCCATGCGCTACCGCGACCGCGTCGCCTTTGCCGTGCAGACCCGGCTCGAGGTGGTCAAGGACCGCGAGGCGGTCCGGCGCGGGATGTCGCTGTTCGCGCTGCCGATGTATGCGCCCGACGGGGCAAAGCTGATCTGGGGCACCGCCGATGCGATCTGGGCGGCGCTCGGCGATACGGCACGTGATTTCAACTGGTATTCCAAGCGGGCCACGCTGTCCGGGGTCTATTCCTCGACCGTGCTGTACTGGCTCGGCGACGACTCCGTCGATCACCAGGCCACCCGGGCCTTTCTCGACCGGCGCATCGAGGATGTGATGCGCTTTGAAAAGACCAAGGCCGCGCTCCGCGACAACCCCTTGCTGAAACGGGTTTTCGCCGGGCCGGAACGGGTGTTAAGCAAGGTGCGCGCGCCTCAGGCGCAGAAGGACATGAACGTGCCGGGGGGATGGACCGCCCCGCGTTAGGAGGGGTTCCATGCCGAAAACCATGCATGCCGTCGAGATTTCCCGCCCCGGCGGTCCGGAGGTTCTGACCTCCTGCGAGCGGCCGGTGCCGCAGCCGTCGCATGACGAGGTGGTCATCCGCGTCGCCTGGGCCGGGGTGAACCGGCCTGATGCGCTGCAGCGGGCGGGGTCCTACGCGCCGCCCGCCGGGGCGAGCGATCTGCCGGGACTCGAGGCGTCGGGCGTCGTGGTCGCGGTGGGCGAGGGCGTGACCTGGCCCGCCGTCGGAGAGGACGTCTGCGCGCTGCTGCCGGGGGGCGGATACGCGGAATACGTGGCGACCCCGGCGGCCCATTGCCTGCCCGTGCCCGAGGGCATGGCCCTGCGCGAGGCGGCCTGCCTGCCGGAGACCTTCTTCACCGTCTGGTCCAATGTCTTCGAACGCGGTGCGCTGACCGCCGGGGAGCGGTTCCTCGTGCATGGCGGTTCGTCGGGCATCGGGACGACGGCGATCCAGCTTGCCGCCCATTTCGGGGCGCGGGTGTTCACCACGGCGGGCTCCGCCGAAAAGTGTCGGGTCTGCGAGGAACTCGGGGCCGAGCGGGCGCTGAACTATCGCGAGACGGATTTCGTCGAGGTGCTGCGTGCCGAGGGCGGCGCCGATCTGATCCTCGACATGGTCGGGGGCAGCTACCTGCCGCGCAACGTCAAGGCGCTGGCGGATGACGGGCGGCTGGTGCAGATCGCCTTTCTCGAAGGGCCCAAGGTCGAGCTGAACTTTGCGCAGGTGATGATGCGGCGGCTGACCATCACCGGCTCGACCCTGCGTCCGCAGAGCGTGCTGGCCAAGGGCCGCATCGCCGGGGCGCTGAAGGCGCGGGTCTGGCCGCTGCTGGCCGCGGGCAAGATCGCGCCGGTGATGGATTCCGAATTCCCGCTGGCCGAGGCCGCGGCGGCGCATGCGCGGATGGAAGGCTCGACCCACGTGGGCAAGATCGTCCTCAAGGTCGCCTGACGGCCGGGCGCCGGCGTCGGGCGCGCGGTGGCGGCCGACCCTTGCGCGCGCCGGCGACCCGGCGCAAGGTCGGCGCCGAAAACAGGTTCCGAACATCGGGAGGATCAGGACATGGCCGATACGGCAAGAACCGTCATCATCGAGGAACACGGCGGCCCGGAGGCGCTGAAGATCGTCGAGCGGGAGGTCGGAGAGCCCGGCCCGGGCGAGATCCGCATCCGCCACGAGGCCTGCGGGCTGAACTTCATCGACTGCTACCAGCGCTCGGGGCTCTACCCGATGACGCTGCCGCATGCGCTGGGCATGGAGGCCGCGGGCGTGGTCGAAGCCGTGGGCGAGGGGGTCACGCATCTGGTGGTCGGGGATCGCGCCGCCTATGCCGCGGCGCCGCCGGGTGCCTATACCGAGGGGCGGGTGATGCCCGCCGCGCAGGTCTGCCGCCTGCCCGAGGACATCTCCTTCGAGGAAGGTGCGGCGATGATGCTCAAGGGGCTGACGGTGCAGTACCTGTTCCACCGGACGACGCCGCTCGCGGCCGGGGATACCGTGCTGTTCCATGCCGCCGCGGGCGGGGTCGGTCTGATCGCCTGCCAATGGGCGAAATCCGAGGGCATCCGGCTGATCGGTACTGCCGGGTCGCCGGAGAAATGCGCGCTGGCCGAGGCCCACGGTGCGGATGTCTGCATCGATTACCGCGATCCGGAGTGGCCGGCCAAGGTGCGCGAGCTGACCGGCGGCGCAGGGGTCGACGTGGTGATGGATTCCGTGGGCAAGTCGACCTTCGAGGGCTCGCTGAATTCGCTGAAGCCGCTGGGGATGATGATCTCCTTCGGCAATGCCTCGGGGGCGGTGGAGGCGTTCAACCTCGGAATTCTCGGGCAGAAGGGGTCGCTGAAGCTGACGCGCCCGACGCTGTTCACCCATATCTCCGATCACGCCGCCTGCCAGGAGATGGCGGCGATGCTGTTCGGAAAGGTGAGTTCGGGGGCGGTGAGCATCCGCATCGAGCAGCGCTTTCCGCTGGCGGAGGTCGCCGCGGCGCATCGCGCCCTGGAGGCGCGCAAGACCACCGGCCAGACGATCCTGACGCTCGGCTGAGGGGCGCTGACGCGCGCTGGCCCGAGCCGGGTGCCGCCTTTGGCGGCCCCCGGCGGTCGAGGGGCGCTGCCCCTCTTGAGGCCGGGGGCCTCAATTCACCCCGGGATATTTTCGAACCGAAGAAGCTGCGGGGTCAGCCCCGCCAGTCGAAGAAGCCGGGACCGGCCCTGTCGCGCAAGCGGCGGGCGAGGCTGCGGCCGAGGCTTGCGCCCTCTGCGGCGGGGCCGGCGGTTTCGGCGCCGTGCGCCTCGCTGCCGTCGGGGCGCAGGATCTCTCCGCGCAGGCGCAGGGTCGGACCGTCGAGTTCGGCCAGGGCGGCGATGGGAGTTTCGCAGGAGCCGTCGAGCTCGGCGAGGAAGGCGCGTTCCGCGGTGAGGCGCAGGCCCGTCGCGCCGTCGTGGATCGCTGCCAGCATCCGTGCGGTGCGCGCGTCGTCCTCGCGCCGTTCGATGCCGATGGCGCCCTGGGCGACGGCGGGGAGCATGTCCTCCGGGGCGATGGGGGCGCGGGCGACCTCGGTCAGGCCCATGCGGCGCAGGCCGGCCATGGCGAGGAAGGTCGCGGAAGCGACGCCGTCGTCGAGCTTTTTCAGCCGGGTCTGGAGGTTGCCGCGGAATTCCACGACGCGGAGGTCGGGCCGGCGGTGGAGCAGCTGCGCGCGGCGGCGCAGGGACGAGGTGCCGACGGTGGCGCCCTGCGGCAGATCCGCGATGGCGGCGTGCTGCGGCGAGACGAAGGCGTCGCGCGTGTCTTCGCGCGGGAGGTAGCAGTCGAGACGCAGGCCCGCGGGCTGGAGGGTCGGCATGTCCTTCATCGAATGGACCGCGATGTCGATGCCGCCGTCGAGGAGCTGGTCCTCGATCTCCTTGGTGAAGAGGCCCTTGTTGCCGATGGTCTTGAGCGGCACGTCCTTGTCGATCAGCGTGCGGTCGTCGCCGGTGGTCTTGATGACCACGATAGCGAAGGCCGCCTGCGCGAGGCCGAAGGCGGCGGCGAGACGGTCGCGGGTTTCATGCGCCTGGGCCAGCGCCAGGGGGGAGCCGCGGGTGCCGATCCGGAGCGGCGCGGAGGGGGTGGGGAGCGTGTCGGTCATGGGCCAAGCTTTATGTCGCGCCTTGCGCGGTGGCAATGGCGCCGGTTTTGACATATTGCCGCCGGGACCACGGACGGGAGGCTCCGAATGACCAAGACGATCTTGCGCGCGCTGGCCGGTGAAGTGTTGCCCGTGCCGCCGATCTGGATGATGCGGCAGGCGGGGCGCTACCTGCCCGAATACCGCGCGACGCGGGCGGAGGCGGGGGATTTCCTGTCGCTCTGCTACAACCCGGAGCTTGCGGCCGAGGTCACGCTCCAGCCGATCCGGCGCTACGGGTTCGACGCGGCGATCCTGTTTGCCGACATCCTGCTGCTGCCTCAGGCGCTGGGGTGCGATCTGTGGTTCGTGACCGGCGAGGGGCCGCGCCTGTCGACCGTCACGACCGAGGCCGATTTCGACAAGCTGGGGCGCGGGGAGATGATCCACGACACGCTGTCGCCGATCTACGAAACCGTGCGGCGGCTGCGCCGGTCCCTGCCTGAGGAGACGACGCTGATCGGCTTTGCCGGGGCGCCCTGGACGGTGGCGACCTACATGATCGCCGGGCGCGGCACCAAGGACCAGGGCCCGGCGCATGCGCTCAAGGCCGAGAACCGGCCGCTGTTCGAGAAGATCATGGCGCGGCTCGAGGAATCCACCGTGGATTACCTTTCGGAGCAGGTGAAGGCCGGGGCCGAGGTGGTGAAGCTGTTCGATTCCTGGGCCGGGTCGCTGGATGATGCGGATTTCGCCCTGTACGCGCGGGAGTCGGCACGGCGGATCACGCAGGAACTGAAGTCGCGCCACCCCGGTCTGCCGGTCATCGCCTTTCCGCGGCAGGCCGGCGCGGGCTATGTCGGCTTTCACGCCGCGACCGGCGCCGACTGCGTGGCGGTCGACGACAGCGTGACGCCGGAATGGGCGGCCGAACACGTGCAGGTATCGGGCTGCGTGCAGGGCAACCTCGCCTCGTCCCACATGGTGACCGGGGGCGACGCCCTCGTGGCCGAGACGCGCCGGGTGGTGGAGGCCTTCGGCAACGGTCCGCATATCTTCAACCTCGGACACGGGATCACGCCGGATGCGGACCCGGAGAACGTGAAGCTGATGATCGACACGGTGCGTGAAACCCGGCGCGATACCGGGGGCGGTGCGGACTGCGGCGTCTGACGGTCCCGGCCTGCCCCGGGGGCGGGGCAAGCCGCCTTGCAGTCCCTGTCCTGTCGCGCCAGAGTGTCGACAGAACAGGGAGACGACACGATGAAAGACGGTGACATCGCACGCCGCGGCCTGGTCCTGCTGGGCTGCGGTAAAATGGGGTCGGCCATGCTCGAAGGGTGGCTGAAGCGCGGCCTGCCGCCGACGTCGGTCTGGGTGAACGACCCCCATCCGTCGGATTGGCTGCGCGCGCAGGGCGTGCATCTGAATGCCGCGCTGCCGGAGTCGCCCGCCATCGTGCTGGTCGCGGTCAAGCCGCAGATGATGGCCGAAGCGCTGCCGACGCTGAAGGGCTACGGCAATGGCGGAACGCTGTTTCTGTCGGTGGCCGCCGGGGTCACCATCGCCCGCTACGAGGAGATGCTGGGCGAGCGGACGCCGATCATCCGCGCCATGCCCAACACGCCCGCCGCGGTGGGGCAGGGCATCACCGCCATTGCCGGCAACGCGCGGGCAGACGAGGCCGACCTGGCCTCGGCGGAGGCGCTGCTGTCGGCGGTGGGCGAGGTCGTGCGACTCGAAGGGGAAGGCCAGATGGATGCGGTGACCGGGGTCAGCGGGTCCGGACCGGCCTATGTCTTTCACATGATCGAATGCCTTGCGGCGGCGGGCGAGGCGCAGGGGCTGGCGCCCGCGCTTGCCCTGCAGCTCGCTCGGGCGACCGTTGCGGGTGCCGGAGCGCTGGCGATGCAGGCGGGCGAGGACCCGGCTCAGCTCCGGCGGAACGTGACCTCACCCAACGGCACGACGCAGGCCGGTCTGGAGGTGCTGATGGATGCCGCTACCGGGCTGCCGCCGCTGATGAAGGCGACGGTGGCCGCCGCGGCGGACCGCTCGCGCGAGCTGGCCAATGGTTGAGATCGGGATCGACGACTTTCTCAAGGTCGACATCCGGGTGGGCCGCGTGGTGCGGGCCGAGCCCTTCCCCGAGGCCCGCAAGCCCGCGATCAAGCTCTGGATCGATTTCGGGCCCGAGATCGGGGAAAGGAAATGCTCGGCGCAGATCACCGTGCATTACACCCCCGAAACCATCGTCGGGACGCTGGTCATGGCGGTGGTCAACTTCCCGCCCCGCCAGATCGGCCCGTTCATGTCGGAATGCCTCACCCTCGGGTTCGAGGACGAGACCGGTGCCATCGTCCTTGCGACGCCGGATCAGGCCGTCCCGGTGGGAGGGCGCCTGCATTGACCCGCGTCCTGATCGCCCGGAACCTGCCCGAACGCGTGGTCGAGGAGGCCCGCTCCCTCTTCGACATCACCTACCGCGACCGCCCCGATCCGATGAGCCGGGAGGAGATGGTCGAGAGCCTTCTGGACTTTGACGGCGTACTGCCGACCCTCGGGGACCGCTACTCGGGCGGGGTCTTTGCGGCGGCGGCGGCCGCGGGGGAAGTGCGGGCGCGCATCCTTGCCAACTTCGGGGTGGGGTACAATCACATCGACATCGCGGCGGCGCGGTCGGCGGGGCTGGTGGTGACGAACACGCCGGGGGCCGTGACGGATGCCACGGCGGACGTGGCGCTGACGCTCATGCTGATGTCCTGCCGCCGCGCGGCGGAGGGCGAGCGCCTGGTGCGGTCGGGCGGCTGGCAGGGCTGGCACCCCGTGCAGATGCTGGGGTTGCACATGACCGGCAAGACGGTCGGAATCCTCGGGATGGGCCGGATCGGGCAGGCCATCGCGCGGCGGGCCCATTTCGGCTTCGGCATGACGGTCGCCTATGCGAGCCGGTCCGAGAAGACGCTTGAGTTTCCGGCCCGCTACGTGAAGTCGGCGGTCGATCTGGCGGCGCAGGTGGACGTGCTTGTCATCGCGATGCCCGCCAGCCCGGAAACGCACCACGCGGTGGATGCCGAAATCCTCGGCGCGATGAAGCCGACGGCGCATCTGGTCAACATCGCGCGGGGCGACATCGTCGACGAAACCGCGTTGATCGACGCGCTGCAGGCGGGGCGGATCGCGGGGGCGGGGCTGGATGTCTACGAACACGAACCCGACGTGCCGGCGGCGCTGCGCGCGCTCGACAACGTCACGCTGCTGCCGCATCTCGGCACGGCAACGCTCGAAGTGCGCGAGAGCATGGGGCGGATGGCGGTCGCGAACCTGCGCGCCTTCTTTGCCGGAGAGGCGGTTCCGAACCCGGTCTGACCCGGCTCAGGCAGGGCGGTCGTCGCCCATCGCGTCGCGCCAGTGCTTGCGGCAGAGCGAAACATAGGTCTCGTTCCCGCCGATCTGCACCTGTGCGCCGTCGGTCACGACATTCCCGGCGGCATCCTGCCGGATCACCATCGTCGCCTTGCGTCCGCAATGGCAGATCGTGCGGATCTCGCGAAGGGTGTCGGCGAGGGCGAGCAGGGCGGCCGATCCGGGGAACAGCCGGCCGCGGAAATCGACCCGCAGCCCGTAGGCCATCACCGGCACGTTCAGGTCGTCGACCACCCGCGCCAGCTGCCAGACCTGGGCTTCGGTCAGGAACTGCGCCTCGTCGACGAAGATGCAGGCCAGCGGGCCCCGGTCGAGCCGGTCCGAGAGGCGCGTGAAAAGGTCGTCGTCGGGCGCGAACATGTCCGCAGGTTGCCCGAGCCCGATCCGGGAGCCGATCCGCCCCTCGCCGGCGCGGTGATCCAGCGCCGCGGTCAGAAGGTGAACCTCCATCCCCCGTTCGCGGTAGTTGTGCGCCGCCTGGAGGAGCAGCGTCGACTTGCCCGCGTTCATGGTCGAATAATTGAAATGCAGCTTGGCCATGGCCGCAGCCTTGCCGCAGCCCGCGCCCGGACGCAAGGTCCGCGGCTATCGCCCGTCGGCCACGTTCTCGCGCGCGACGGCAACGGCCTTGAGCACGGCAAAGACCGCCTTGCCCGGCTGCAGGTCCAGCGCCGAGGCCGAGCGCCGGGTGATCCGCGCGAGCAGCCGGTTGCCGCCCGCGTCGAGCTGCACCAGCGCGCCCGGACCCTGGCCCATGCGCAGCGTCTGCACCGTCGCGGGGAGGATGTTGAGGGCCGAGATACCCTCGGGGCGCGTCAGCGAGAGCATGACGTCCTGCGCTTCGATATGCACCCGGATCGCCTCGCCGGGGGCGCGGTCGACCTGCGGCAGAAGCAGGCGGATGCCGCCCGCCTGCAATTCGCTGAGCCCGTCGGGGTGGTGTGCCAGGACCCGGGTTTCCAGCAGGGCTCCGGCGTGGCGCACCCCGAGCGGCGTGACCTCGGGATCGCTCAGGACATCGGCGGCCGAACCCTGCCGCACCACCTTGCCATCCTGAAGCACGACGACCGAGGTGGCGAGCCGCGCGACCTCGGCGGCGGAATGGCTGACGTAGAGGATGGGAAGGTCGGTCTCGTCCCGGAGGCGCTCGAAATAGGGCAGGATCTCGGCCTTGCGGGCTTCGTCCAGTGCGGCAAAGGGTTCGTCCGCAAGCAGCACGTCGGGCCGTGCCAGAAGCGCGCGCCCGAGCGCGACCCGCTGCCGCTCTCCGCCGGACAACGCGCCGGGGCGCCGGTCGAGCAGGTGGGATATGCCGAGCAGATCCACCACGAGGCCGGGGTCCGGTCCGCCGGCACGGCGGCGGGCGAAGCGCTGGCCGTAGAGCAGGTTGGCCCGGACCGACAGATGCGGAAACAGGCGGGATTCCTGGAACACGTAGCCGAGCCGGCGCCGGTGGACCGGCAGCCAGAGCCCGCGCGCGCTGTCCTGCAGCACCCGGTCGCCGATGACGATACGCCCGGAATCCGGGCGCAGCAGCCCGGCGACCGCGTTGATGACGCTGGTCTTGCCGGAGCCGGAGCGCCCGAACAGCACGGTCAGGCCGGGCGGGGCCTCGATCCCGATGTCCAGCCGGAAGGCCCCGAAATCGTGCCTGAGCGAAATGGAGACGGTCATGCGCCCGCCACCCGCGCTGCCACGCGGCGCGAGATCGCCTCGGACAGGAACAGCGCGGCGAGGGCGAGCACGACCGAGACGATCACCAGCCGGATCGCCGCGCCTTCGCCCCCCGGCACCTGCAGAAAGGCGTAGATGGCCGAGGGCAGCGTGCGCGTCTGGCCGGGGATGTTCGACACGAAGGTGATGGTGGCGCCGAATTCGCCCATCGCCTTGGCAAAGGCGAGGATCGCCCCCGCCAGCACCCCCGGCAGGATCAGCGGCAGGGTGACGGTGACGAAGACCCAGCCGCGCGACGCCCCGAGGGTCGAGGCGGCCTGCTCGAGTTTCGGGTCCACCGCGTCGATGGAGAGGCGGATCGCCCGCACCATCAGGGGAAAGCCCATGATCCCGGCCGCCAGCGCGGCACCGGTCCAGTGAAAGGCCAGGACGATTCCGACCTCCTGAAGCAAACGGCCCACCGGCCCTTGGGTCCCGAAGGTGAGCAGCAGGATGTAGCCGGTCACGACCGGCGGCAGGATCAGCGGCAGGTGCACCAGCCCGTTGAGGATCTGCTTGCCGGGAAAGCGCCAGCGCGCGAGCGCATAGGCCAGGAACACGCCGAGCGGCAGCGAACAGACCGTGGCCCAGACCGACACGCGCAGGGACAGGGCGATGGCCTGCCATTCTTCCGGGCCGAACAGGATCATGGGGTGGGGTCTACTCCGTCAGGACGGTGAAACCCTGCCGTTCGAACGCGGCGCGCGCAACAGGCCCTTGCAGGAAATCGAGAAAACCTGCCGCTTCGGGGGCGGCGCGGGTGGTCAGGGCGGCCGGATAGAGGATTTCGGGATGGCTGTCCGCCGGAAAGGTGCCGAGAACGGTGACGCCGGGGTCGGCCACCGCGTCGGAGGCGTAGACGATGCCGAGCGGCGCCTCTCCGGAGGCCACGAGGGCGAGCGCGGCGCGGACGTTGTCGGTCTGGGCGACCATCGGCGCAACGCCGTCCCAGAGCCCGAGCGAGGTGAGCGCGGCCTTGCCGTAGATCCCCGCCGGGACCGCATCGACCAGCGCCATCGCCAGGTGCCCGCCGTCGAGAAGCCCGGCGAGGTCGAGCGCCGGGCCGATCACGACCGCCTCGGCCGGCCGGTGCGCGACCAGCACGAGGCGGTTCGACAGCAGCTCGACACGGGTTTCCGGCCGGATGGCCCCGTCTTCCGCCAGCCTGTCCATCCAGTCGGTGTTGGCGGAGATGAAGACATCCGCCGGTGCGCCGAGGCCGATCTGGCGGGCCAGCGCGGAGGACCCGGCCAGCGACACCGCCAGATTCTCTCCGGTTTCGGTTTCGTAGGCGGGGGCGATCTCGTCCAGGGCGTTCTTGAGGCTGGCGGCGGCGAAGACGGTGATCTGCGCTTCGGCCGTCGCGGCAAGGCCGAGGCAGGTGGCGGCGACGGCAAGCGTGCGCAGGACAGCGGTTCTGATGAGATGCATGAGGCCCCCGATCCGGATATGTCTTGCGGAACATATCGCTCGGGATCGTCCCTCGGGCAAGCGTTATTTTCCTTCGGACATATCGGCCAGCAGGTCGCGCAGGGCCGCGATGTCGCCGGAGCCGGCCGCGATCGCGCGCGCTTCGAGCTGGCGGTAGTGGGACAGGACGCGGGCGCCGGTTTCGGTCAGTTCGGCGCCGCCGCCCCTCGTGCCGCCCCGCGACCGCGCCACCAGCGGGGCGCGGAAGGCGGCGTTCATCTGTTCCACCAGGCTCCAGGCGCGCTTGTAGCTCATGCCCATGGCTCGCCCTGCCGCCGCGATGGAGCCGGTTTCGCGGATATGTTCGAGGAGGTCGGCCTTGCCCGGCCCGATCATGACCTCCCCGAACCGCAGGCGGAGGGAAAGGCGGGCAGGGAGGGGATCGGGAAGCGCTGTCATGGTGGGCGGAGTGTCCGGTATCGCCGGAGCCATGACAAGAGCGCGAGGCGCTCGAGAGGGCGCTTGTGCCGCCCCCGGCAGCAGGCCAAGGTGCAGGCCCGCAAGATTTGCCGCGCGAGGCCCGATGTTCGACGCCGTCCTGCTTCCCTTTCAGCGCCGCCTGTTGCGCCCGGTTGCCCGCGCGCTCGTGGCGGGTGGCGTCGGGGCCGATGCGATCACGCTCGCCGGGTTCGCGGTGGGGTTGGCTGGGGTGGTGTTTGCCGCGTCGGGCTGGCCGCTGGCGGCCCTGGCCGCGCTGGCCGGGAACCGGCTGGCCGATGGTCTGGATGGCGAGGTGGCGCGGATGACGCGGCCCACGGACCGGGGCGCGTTCCTCGACATCGCGCTGGATTTCCTGTTCTACGCGCTGTTTCCGCTGGGATTTGCCCTTGCCGATCCGGGGGCCAATGCCCTCGCCGCCGCCGCGCTGGTGGTCAGTTTCGTCGGCACCGGGTCGTCGTTCCTCGCGTTTTCGCTGATCGCGGAGCGGCGGGGCATGACCTCGGACGACTATCCCGCCAAGGGCATCTTTTACCTCGGCGGGTTGACGGAAGGGGCGGAGACCATCGCGCTGTTCGTGCTCTTCTGCCTGCTGCCGTCGCAGTTCGCGCTGCTGGCCTGGATCTTTGCCTGCGCCTGCGCGCTCACCACGCTCTCGC
The DNA here is from genome assembly GCF_048261495.1 of Salipiger sp. Classification (GTDB taxonomy): domain Bacteria; phylum Pseudomonadota; class Alphaproteobacteria; order Rhodobacterales; family Rhodobacteraceae; genus Salipiger. Next base: position 142,155 of record NZ_JBLXFX010000002.1, on the reverse strand, counting down.
GGCTTCTGGCGGGGTGGCGCAGTTTCTAGCTCCGGCCTGCAAGCAGGTGGCGGGGGAGGCGTGCCAGCGACAGGCCGACGAAGGCCGGGTAGCCCATCTCGCCCGCCAGAAGGCGCATGTAGCGTTGCCGGGCCGGATCCGACCGGCGAAAGGCGCGGGCAAAGCGGTCGGCGGCACGGGGCGAGAAGACGAGGTGCCGAAGCATCCGCGCCCAGGCCAGTTCGCGATGCAGCGGGACAAGCGACCGGCGGTAGTGGCCATAGGCACTGCCCGGCGACCCGGCGCGCAACGCCTCCGCGCAGGCCCGCGCCGCGAGGCTGCCGCTGTGCAGGGCGTGGGCGATGCCTTCGCCGGTGATCGGGTCGACCAGCCCGGCGGCGTCTCCGGCGAGCAGGATATTTCCGCGCCCGGGATGCCTGCGCACTGCGCCGAACGGCAGGAAATGGCCCTTGACCCGCGCGGACCCGGAGGCGCCCAGCAGGGACAGGTAGTCCGACATGCGCGCGCCGAGGTCGGGGTTGCAACGGTGCAGGCCGCCGACCCCGATGGTCGTGCCGCCGGATTTCGGAAAGCGCCAGCCGTACCCGGCGACAGCGGCGTCGAAGTCGATCCGCAGGGTGCGGTCGTCGGACGGGGGCGTTTCGACCTCCAGCGCGAAGCCGATGGTCGCGTGATCGAAGGCCCGACCGAACAGGTGCCGCGCCGTCGGGCTGGCGACCCCGTCGGCGCCGATGAGGATCGAAAAGCCGGGCGCCGTGCCGTCGTGCAGGCGAAGGTGGCCCGCCTCGATCCCGGCGACGCGGGTGCCGGTCAGGTCGGTCACCCCGGCGGCGAGCGCCGCCTGCAACAGGTGATGGTCGAGAGACAGGCGCGTCGTCAGGTGCACCGGCGGGCAGCCCGACACCTCGCCCAGCGGCTGCCCGTGGCGGAAAAAGACGATGCGGTCGTGACGGTCCAGAGCGTCGGGCGGCAGCGGCGCGAGGGCGTCGATCCGGGCAAGGGCGCGCGCGGTCAAGAGGCCGCCGCACAGCTTGTCGCGGGGAAAGACCGCGCGGTCGACGATGGCGGTGCGAAGGCCGGCGCGGGCGGCCCCGATCGCGGCGGCGGACCCGGCGGGTCCCGCCCCCAGAACGATCACGTCAAAGGCGGTGGTCACGGCGGCCCCCCTCGGCGCGACCGGGTGGCCGGTCCTTCCCGTGTCGCGGCCCCCGGCATCCCGGCGCGGAGGGCACGAAAAAGCCCGGCTGTCGCGGGGCAGCCGGGCTTTGAAATCCGTACAGGTGCGTCTGCTTCAGGCGAGCTGAATGTTGACGGCACTTTCGCGGCCATCGCGGCCAGCCTGAAGATCGTAGGTGACCTTCTGGTTGTCCTGCAGGCCGGTCAGGCCGGAGCGCTCGACAGCGGAAATGTGGACGAACACGTCCTTGGAGCCGCCATCGGGGGCGATGAAGCCGTAACCTTTGGTGGTGTTGAACCACTTCACGGTGCCAGTTGCCATGGGTGTGACCCTTTATCCTGAGTATGCTGCCCGCGGGAGTGCGGCAGCGCGGCATTGTCGTCGTGTTCGAGTGACTTGGCCGGATAGGACAGGGTCGTCGAAGTAGAAGAACGTAGCGGGCAACCACATCTCACATGCAGGGATTCGGTGCAAGGAATTTTGCCGCCGGGCTTGCCTGCAGGCTGTCTCTGGCCCAATCATCCGCGAGCGCAAACAGGAGTGTGAGAGATGTTCGGATTGGTGGCGGCCGGTGTCGCGATGGGGCTTGGCGGAACGGTGGCGATGGACCTCTGGGCGATTGTCCTGAACCGGGTTTTCGGACAGGGCAAGCCGAACTGGGCCAATGTCGGACGCTGGGCCGGGCACCTGCCCGAGGGCCGGGTCTTTCACGACGACATCGCGGCGGTCGCTCCCGTTCAGGGCGAGCTGGCGCTGGGCTGGGCGGTGCATTACGGCGTCGGGATCGCCTACGGGATCATCTGGGCGCTGCTTGCGGGGGCCGGTTGGCTGGCCGCCCCCACGTTCGTGCCGGTCTGGATCTTTGCCCTCGTAACGATCGCGGCCGGCTGGTTCCTGCTTCAGCCCGGAATGGGCCTCGGTACGGCCCTGTCGAAAACGCCGACACCCTGGAAGGGACGGGCGCTCGGGCTGGTGACGCATACGGTCTTCGGCCTCGGGATGTGGCTCGTGGCGCTGACGATCTGATCCCGGCGCACGGTCAGATCATCGCCCAGTCGGTAAAGCGGAACGGCGGTGCTTCGGCGGCCGGCGCTGGTGGCGTCTTGATGCGAATGCGGGGTTTCATGCGGGCCTCCGTCAATGTCCTGAACAATGGGGATAGTCTGCCGCAACCGCGCCCCGCCGTCAGGTCGGGGATTCCGGTAGTTGCCCTGCGCGAACTCCGGACTGCGGGACGCGCAGCATCAAAAAGGCGCCCCGAAAACGGGAGTGCCCCGATGGCGTGCGGTACTACCCGCCTCAGACTGCGGACTTGCGCCGGCGCCGGAGGGGACCGCCCCGCCCATGACGCCGAGCGCGCCGAGAAGCGGCGGAAACGCGGCGGGGAGCGGCACGGCGCTGGACGCAGGCGTGACGAAGGTCTCGTCCATCAGCAGATTCATGTGACCGCCCGAGGCGTTGTTGTAGTAGATCAGTTCGAAATCCTTGGTGCCGCCGTCCGGGTTTGCGGTCGCCGACACGAGGCTCTGCGTATTGCGACGCGGGTCCAGCGCGGTCTGAGCGTTGCCGCTCAGCACGGTCACGCCCCGATGGTCAGTTGATACCCGTCGTTGGCGCTGATGGAATAGGTGTGAACCGCCGGAGTGAGGGCGTGCGGGCCCCGGATGACGTAGAGCGTATTCTGGAAGGTCTGGGGCGCATTCCCGGAAATGTAGGTGGCGAAGCTCGGAACCGTGCTGAGCGGCGTGCCGGTTCCGGCGGCCTCGATCAGCGGCAGAGTGGTGGCGGTGTATCGCGCCACGGCAGCGGGATCTGTCGCGAGGTAGGTTTCGGCGGCGCTGACCGTGCCGATGGATTGGGCGTAGACCTCTATGGTGAAGGTCGCCGCGAAGGCAGGCATAGGCAGAATGAAGGCGACGAATGCCGCAATTCGAAAAATGGTCATCGTAAAATTCCCTGACGCCGGATGGCGATTTCACTATTTCCGGAAATCCGAAAGCGTCAAATGAAGTGTCTTGTCTTCGCCGCAACTCCCCGACCCCGGTTGCGTCCGGAGTCGGGGAAGTCTTCTTGAAGTTGCCGATGCGGTAAGGAATTACCGCGAGAACTTCTTGAACTTCACGCGCTTGGGTTCCAGCGCATCCGCGCCGAGCCGCCGCTTCTTGTCTTCTTCGTAGTCTTCGAAGTTGCCCTCGAACCATTCCACATGCGCATCGCCCTCGAATGCGAGGATATGCGTGCAGATCCGGTCGAGGAAGAACCGGTCGTGCGAGATGACCACGGCGCAGCCGGCGAAGTCGACCAGCGCATCTTCGAGCGCCCGCAGGGTTTCCACGTCGAGATCGTTGGTCGGTTCGTCGAGCAGGATGACGTTGCCGCCCTCCTTCAGAAGCCGGGCCATGTGAACGCGGTTGCGTTCGCCGCCGGACAGCAGGCCGACCTTCTTCTGCTGGTCGCTGCCCTTGAAGTTGAAGGCGCCGCAATAGGCGCGGGAGTTGATCTCCGCGTCACCAAGCTTGATCAGTTCCGCCCCGCCGGAAATCGCTTCCCAGACGTTGGCATCCGGGTCGAGATCGTCGCGCGACTGGTCGACATAGGAAAGCTGCACCGTGGTGCCGAGTTCGATGGAGCCGGAATCCGGGGTTTCCTGGCCGGTGATCATCTTGAACAGCGTGGACTTGCCCGCGCCGTTGGGACCGATCACGCCGACGATGCCGCCGGGGGGGATGGAAAAGCTCAGATCCTCGATCAGGAGCTTGTCGCCCATGTGCTTGGTCAGGTTCTCGACCTCGATCACCTTCTGGCCGAGCCGTTCGCCGTGCGGAATGACGATCTGGGCCTTGCCGACACGCTCGCGCAGGGACTGGTCCGCCAGTTTCTCGTAGGACTGGATGCGGGCCTTGGACTTTGCCTGCCGGGCCTTGGCACCCTGCCGCATCCATTCGAGTTCGCGTTCCAGCGTCTTCTGCTTGGCCTTGTCCTCGCGCGCTTCCTGCTGGAGACGCTTGGCCTTCTGATCGAGCCAGGCGGAATAGTTGCCCTCGTAGGGCAGGCCGCGACCGCGGTCCAGTTCGAGAATCCAGCCTGTGATCGAATCGAGGAAGTAACGGTCGTGGGTGACGATCAGGATCGTACCCTTGTACTCGATCAGGTGGTTCTGCAGCCAGGCGATCGTCTCGGCGTCGAGGTGGTTGGTCGGTTCGTCGAGCAGCAGCATCTCGGGCGCTTCGAGCAGCAGCTTGCACAGCGCGACGCGGCGGCGCTCACCGCCCGACAGGGTGGTCACGTCGGCATCGTCGGGCGGGCAGCGCAGCGCCTCGAGCGCGACGTCGATCTGGCTGTCGAGATCCCAGAGGTTCTCGGCGTCGATCTGATCCTGCAGCGCGGCCATCTCGTCGGCGGTCTCGTCGCTGTAATTCATTGCCAGCTCGTTGTATTTGTCGAGCTTGCCCTTCTTTTCCGCCACGCCCAGCATGACGTTCTCGCGCACGGTCAGCGCCGGGTCGAGATGCGGTTCCTGCGGCAGGTAGCCGACGCGCACACCCTCCGCGGCCCAGGCTTCGCCCGAGAAATCCTTGTCGGTCCCGGCCATGATCTTCATCAGCGTCGACTTGCCGGCGCCGTTCACACCGACGACACCGATCTTCACCCCGGGCAGGAAGCTGAGTTTGATGTTCTCGAAGCATTTCTTGCCGCCGGGATAGGTCTTGGAGACGCCATCCATGTGGTAGACGTATTGATAGGTGGCCATGTCGTCCTCCGGTGTGAGTCAGGGCGGCTGTATCGCACCCGACCGGGCGAAAGAAAATGGCAAACTGGCAAGCCGTGGACGCGCGGTGCCAACTTAAGCCGATCGAAAGGAATTTGACGGCATGAGGGGACCCGGAGGCCCCCGCACGAAGGCGGGGGATTGGCCAGTGCCGGGAGCAGTGCCGTGAGCGAACCCATTCGGAAATACCGCAGAAGCAAGTGGAAGCGTCTGAAACTCAAGTGGAAGATGCCCATCCTGATCAGCGTTCCAACGGTCCTCGTGACGGCTGCCGTGGTGATGATCAGCTACTATCACGCTGCAACCTCGCTCGAGGTGCAGCGCCGCATCGCCTTCGAACAGGTCCTGGGGGATCGGGAACATGCCCTGCAGTCATGGATGACCGGGATCGGATCCGATCTCAGGTCGCTGTCGCTGAGCAATTCGGTCCAGCGGGCGCTGCCGCTCTTCGCCTCCGCCTGGCACGGCATGGGGGCGGCCGCCGGCACTGAACTTCAGCGCGCCTATATAGAGGACAACCCCAATCCGGTCGGCAGCAAGGATGCGCTGGACGACGCGGGCGACGGATCGAGCTGGAGCCGCATCCACGCCGGCTTTCACCCCGGGTTCCGGTCCTTCCAGCAGGAGGGCGGATACTACGACCTGTTCCTCTTCGATCTCGAGGGCAATCTCGTCTACACCGTGTTCAAGGAAAACGATTTCGCCACGAACTTCCTGACCGGACCCTATGCGGCGACCGGCCTCGGCGAAGCGGTCGCCGCCTCGATCGCGGCGGATCGCGGGACGGTGTATTTCTCCGACTTCGCGCGCTACGCCCCGAGCGCCGGAGCGGCCGCGAAGTTCGCCGCAATTCCGGTGTTTTCCAATGACGGCAAGCGGATCGGGGTTCTGGCCCTGCAAATTCCGGTCGACAACATGGCCACCGTCCTTGCCGGGTCGGACCTCCTCGGCCGGACCGGGGTCGTCTACCTGGTGGATCATCAGGGCCGGGCGCTCAACGACAGGGACGGCGAGCGCGGATATGAGGCGCTCGATCCGCTGCCGGACCTGACGCAGGTCGCGGCCGCTGCACGCGGGGAGACGACCTATGTAAGCGGTGTACCGGGGCTTTCCGGGAATCCGGTGATCGCCTTGACCGACCAGGCCGGGTTCGCCGGGTCCAGCTTCGGATTCGTGCTGGAACAGGACATGAGCGAGGCAATGGTGGCCACCCGTGAGTTGCGGAACCTCACGCTCATGATGCTGGGCATCGTCGCGCTTGTCGTGACGCTGCTGGCCGTGGCCCTGGCGCGAATCCTGACCAGCCGCATCACCCTTCTGTCGGAAAGCGTGCGCGCAATGTCGGACGGCGATTTCGACACGCCCATCGACCAGACAAGGACGGGAGACGAGATCGGCGACATCGCCCGCGCGCTCGAAAGCTTCAAGCGCGACCTTGTCGAGGGGCGCAAGGCGTCGGACGAACGGGAGGCGCTGGGGCGCCAGCAGCGCGAGGTCGTGGACCGTCTGAGCCGAGCGCTGTCCGACCTTTCCGGGGGGCGGCTTGATTGCCGCATCGAAGCGCCCATGGGCAGCGATTACGAGGCACTGCGCCGCGATTTCAACGCGACGGTCGATTCTCTCGCCGGCGTGGTTTCCGAACTGCGCGACAGCGCGCGGAGCATCGACAGCGACGCGGGCGAGATGAGCGAAAATGCCGACCGGATGTCGCAGCGCACCGAAAACCAGGCAGCCACGCTGGAGGAGACCGCCGCCGCGATGGAACAGATCACCTCCAACGTGAAATCCACCTCCGAAGGCGCCAATGCCATCGTGGTGTCGATCGGGGCCGCCGCCGCCGCCGCCGAACGTGGCGAAGAGGTGCGGACCCGCGCGGTGGAGGCGATGTCGAGCATCGAGGATTCGTCCAAGCAGATCGGACAGATCATCCGGGTGATGGAAGATATCGCCTTCCAGACCAACCTCCTGGCTCTCAACGCCGGGGTCGAAGCGGCGCGCGCGGGGGAGGTCGGCCGGGGCTTTGCGGTGGTCGCCTCCGAAGTGCGAGCCCTGGCGCAGCGTTCCTCCGACAGCGCCGCGGAAATCCGCAGCCTGATCGTGAATTCCAACACGAGCGTGAGCAACGGCGTGAAGCTGGTCTCGGAAATGGGCGGGGCGATCGAAAAGATCCGCTCCGAGATCGTGGGCGTGACCTCGCAGGTGCAGGACATTGCCGTGGGCGCCTCCGAGCAATCGACGGGTCTTGCGGAGATCAATTCCGGCATCGCCATGCTCGACGAGGTCACGCAGCAGAATGCGGCCATGGTCGGGGAAAGCGCGGCGGCTGCGCGGACGCTGCTGGACAAGGCTGCCACGTTGAAAGGCCTCGTCTCCCGGTTCGAGGGGCTCTCGGAACAGATCCTGCCCGACCCGGTCCATGCGGGCCAGCCAGACCGGAGACGCGACCGTCCCGGGACCGCCGACGGGTGGGAGGAGCAGAAGCCGGGGCCTGCGGCAAAGACCGCACCACCCGCCAGGATCGCCACCGCCGGCGGCCACGACATGTGGGAGGATTTCTGACCCCTGGACGCAACGCGCACCCGCGTCGGGCCGGCGTGGTGCAGATTCCGGTTGAAGTTCAGCGCGTTCCGGTGACTCTCTGCGAACGGAGGCAGGAGAAGGCGCCGGATGCGTTGGGATGCATATCAGAACGGATTCCATGTGGAACCCGGACAGGCGGTCGGGCTTCTGGGCGGATCGTTCGATCCGCCGCATGCCGGGCACGTGAACCTGACGCTGGAGGCGCTGCGCCGGTTCCGCCTCGACCGGGTCATCTGGCTGGTCAGCCCCGGCAATCCGCTCAAGGCCCGCGGCCCCGCGCCGCTGGACGAGCGGATGGCGGCGGCGCGTACCCTGATGGATCACCCCCGCGTCATCGTGAGCGATTTCGAGGCTCGGGTCGGCACGAGGTGCACGGCGCGCACGATCGCCGCGATGAAGGAGGCCTTTCCCGCGACGCGCTTCGTCTGGTTGATGGGGGCAGACAACCTCGCGCAGTTCCACCTCTGGGACGACTGGCGCGGCATCGCCGGACAGGTGCCGATCGGGGTTCTGGCGCGGCCGGGCAGCCGGCTTGCCGCGCGGGGCTCGGTCGCGGCCACGGTGCTCAGGCTGTCGCGACTTCCGGCGCGCGACGCCGGGCTGCTCGCCCGCGCGGCGCCCCCGGCGTGGTGCTTCGTGAACATGCCGATGAGCCCGCTCAGCTCCTCCGCGCTGCGCGCAAGGCGGGCCGGAGCGAAGACGTGATCGGTCCGGCATGTGCACAACCTTGTCGGACCCCTGCGGAACGGGTTAAATCACGGGCATGATGTTTGACATTTCGAGACGCAGGTTTCTGTTCACCTCGAGCGCGGCAGCGGTCGTTGCCGCGACAGGGCCCGCGCATGCCGTCACGCCACTCTCCTCGTCGCTGAGGCCCGTGGCGCGCGGCGAGGACCTGCGGTTGCGGTCCCTGCCGTCGATCGAGGATCTGATCGCGCGGGCCAAACTGGACGGAACGGTCGGCTTTTCGGTCATCGACACCGGCTCCGACACCCTGCTCGAGGGGCACGGTGCCGAAACCGGGATGCCGCCGGCGAGCGTGGCCAAGGCGCTCACTGCCTCTTATGCGCTGGAAGCGCTGGGGCCGGGGCACCATTTTTCCACGGTCGTCCTGACCACGGGTCCGGTCGAGGAGGGAACGGTCAAGGGCGATATCGTCCTCGTGGGCGGCGGCGATCCGACGCTCGACACCGACGGGCTCGCCTCGCTTGTCTCCGACCTGGCCAAGGCCGGTGTGCGCAAGGTGTCGGGGCGGTTCCTCGTCTGTGGTGACGCTCTGCCCTACTCTGCGGCGATCGACCCCGAGCAGCCCGAGCATGTCGGCTACAATCCGGCGGTTTCCGGGCTGAACCTCAACTACAACCGCGTGCATTTCGAGTGGAAGAAGGGCGGCAAAGATTACAGCGTGAGCATGGATGCGCGCTCCGAAACCCTGCGGCCGGCCGTCGAGATGGCGCATATGGCGGTCATCGCCCGCAGTCTGCCGGTCTATACCTATGCCGACAGCAACGGCCGCGACGAATGGACCGTGGCGCGCAATGCGCTCGGCAATGGCGGGTCGCGCTGGCTGCCTGTGCGCAAGCCCGAGCTTTACGCGGGCGAGGTGTTCCGCGCGCTGTCCGTGGGCAAGGGGGTCGTGCTGCCCGCGCCGGAGGTCACGCCGACCTCGCCGGGGGGAACGGTGGTGGCGTCGCGCGAAAGTGCGCCGCTGCGCATCATCCTGCGCGACATGCTGAAATGGTCCACCAACCTCACGGCGGAGGTCGTCGGGATGTCGGCGACGCGGAAACGCAAGGGCGCGGTGGTGTCGATCCGTTCCTCGGCCGAGGAGATGTCGGCCTGGGCGCGCGAGACGCTGGGCCTCACGCATGTGGCGCTCATCGACCATTCCGGGCTGGGCGACGACAGCCGGATCGCGGCGGCAGACATGGCAAGGGCACTGACGGACGTGCGCAAACGGCTGGGGCTGAAACCCTTGCTCAAGGCGATCCCGGTGCTGGATGACAACCGCCGCGCGGTGCGCAACGCCGGAATGTCCATTCACGCCAAGACCGGCACGCTGAATTTCGTGAGCGGTCTGGCCGGGTTCGTGGATCTCGACGACGGCAGGGAGCTGGCCTTTGCGATCTTCTGCGGCGATCTCGACCGCCGCGCAAAGCTGACCCGTGCGGAGCGGGAGCGGCCCGATGGTGCCGCCAGCTGGAATGCGCGGGCCAAGGCGCTTCAACAGGCCCTGATCCAGCGCTGGGGCGTGCTCTACGCGGGCTGACGTCCGTCAGTTGCGGATGACGACCTGCATGTTCCGGGGTCCCACTTCGCGGGCGAGCGCGAAGAGGCGCGCGGCGTGATCCGGGTGAAGGCGCACGCAACCTGCCGAGGCCGGCCGGCCGAGACGGCCGATCTGGTTGGTGCCGTGGATCGCGTAATTCCCGCGGAAGAAGATCGAGTAGGGCATCGGCGCATTGTCGTAGAGGCTGGACTTGTGGTGCCGGGACAGGTGCTGCGCGGTGAAGGCGCCGCGCGGTGTCCACTTGCCCTTGCGGGCAGTGGACACCGGCCAGCTGTAGGCGACCTTGCCGTTGTAGATCACGGTCATGGTCTGGTCCGAGATGTCGACCTTTGCGACAAGCGGCGCGGCGGCGCCGATGATCGGCAGAAGGCACAGGATCAACGCTCCGGCGAGCGTGAAGGCAAAGCGGTTCATAATATCCCCCGGTGTGCAATGAGCAGTCGAAAATGGCTGAATATGCCTGTTTTCTTTTAGCTCGTTGCGCCGGGGTCGGGAAAGTCCGGGAAACCTGACCCCTGGTCAGGCCGCGCGGGTCAGGCGCTCATGTGGCGGGCGCGGGCGCCGCGTTCGATGGCCGCCGCGTGCAACCGGTCGAGGTCCAGTTCGTAGCGGATTTCCTCGAGCAGGCGCAGTTCCTCCTCGCGCAGGGTGCCGTCGGCGGCTGCAACGTCGCAGGCCAGTGCATAGGCGGTTTCGAACAGCCGTTCCGGCAGGTTGTCGCGGATCAGGCCGAAGAGGGCATCCAGCCCGTCTTCCTGTTCGAACAGGTCGAACACCAGCGACGACATGGTGCTGACGCGCTCCATGTCGTAATCGGCAAAGACCGGCAGGTTGTTGACGGCGCTGTCGATTTTCACCAGCTCGGCGGTGCGCAGATTCTCGTCCGAAGCGGACACGGCGATCATCAGGGCCACGAGGCAATCCTGCGGGGTGAGCGGGTGGGGCTCGGGCTGGGACATCGTCTGCTCTTCTTTCTCTGGTTGCTGGCGACAATTTATTGACGCTGCCGCTGCCCTGCAATAGGACCCGGACGCCTGTATACCAAGGAGTATCTCTCATGTCCGCACTGCGCGACGCAGCAATGACCTCGAAGGCGTGGCCTTTTGAAGAAGCGCGCCGGGTGCTGAAACGCTACGAGAAGAAGGCGCCCGAGAAGGGGTACGTGCTGTTCGAGACGGGCTACGGCCCCTCCGGCCTGCCCCATATCGGCACCTTCGGCGAGGTGGCGCGGACCACGATGATCCGCCGGGCGTTCGAGCTGATCTCGGACATTCCGACGCGGCTGATCTGCTTTTCCGACGACATGGACGGGATGCGCAAGGTGCCCGAGAACGTGCCGAACCAGGCGTTGCTGCAGGAGAATCTGCAGCGCCCGCTGACCAGCGTTCCGGACCCGTTCGAGGAATTCGAAAGCTTCGGGCACCACAACAACGCCATGCTGCGCCGGTTTCTCGACACCTTCGGGTTCCAGTACGATTTCTACTCGGCGACGGAGTTCTACAAGTCCGGCAAGTTCGACGAGATCCTGCTGCGCTGCGTCGAGAAATACGACGACCTCATGGCGATCATGCTGAAGTCGCTGCGCGACGAGCGCCAGCAGACCTATTCGATCTTCCTGCCGATCCACCCGGAAACCGGTCGGGTTCTCTACGTGCCGGTGAAGGCGGTGGATGCTACCGAGGGGACGATCACCTTCGACGACGATGACGGAAGGGAGTGGACGCTCCCGGTCACGGGCGGCAACGTGAAGCTGCAGTGGAAGCCGGATTTCGGCGCACGCTGGGCGGCGCTCGATGTCGATTTCGAGATGTACGGCAAGGATCATTCCACCAACACGCCGATCTACGACGGCATCTGCCGGACCCTCGGGGTGCGCCCGCCGGAGCATTTCACCTACGAATTGTTCCTCGACGATCAGGGGCAGAAGATCAGCAAATCCAAGGGCAACGGCCTGTCGATCGACGAATGGCTGACCTATGCCTCGTCCGAGTCGCTGAGCTATTTCATGTACCAGAAGCCCAAGACCGCCAAGCGGCTGTGGTGGGACGTGATCCCCAAGGCGGTGGACGAGTATCACCAGCAGTTGCGCGCCTACCCGGATCAGGACGACACGCAGAAGCTGGCCAACCCGGTCTGGCACATTCACGGCGGCGACGTGCCGGAATCGAAGATGGTGGTGCCGTTCTCGATGCTGCTGAACCTGGCTTCCGCCGCCGGGGCCGAGGACAAGGACAGCATGTGGGCCTTCATCCGCCGCTACGCGCCGGAGGCCACGCCCCACGACAATCGCGACCTGGATCAGGCGGCCGGTTTCGCGGTGCGCTACTATCAGGATTTCGTGAAGCCCTCCAAGCAGTTCCGGGCGCCGGACGCGCAGGAGCGGGCGGCGATGGAGGATCTTGCCGCGCGGCTTGAAGCCTATGACGGTACCGTCGACGACGAGTCCCTGCAGACGCTGGTCTTTGCGGTCGGCAAGGAACACGGGTTCGAGAACCTGCGCGAGTGGTTCAAGGCGCTCTACGAGGTGCTTCTGGGGCAGAGCCAGGGCCCGCGCTTCGGCGGGTTCATCGCGCTTTACGGCGTGACCGAGACGGCGGCGCTTATCCGCAAGGCAACCGCGGGCGAGCTGGTCTGACACGGCTGCCATCGCTGGAGGAATACCGGGTCGGGCGTGGAATCCACTCCCGGCCCGCTTCTTTTTGACGTTGCGGAAAGCCGACCTATTTCCTGATGCAGTCAGGTAGGAGGTCGGCTGATGCGGAAAGGTTTGATGGGAATGGTCGCGGGCGTGATGCTGGCGACGTCGGTCATGGCGCAGGAGGCCGTCGCGCCCGTGCCGGGGATCGAGGCGGTCATCTCGGGGCAGATGCGGGCCTTCGAGGGTGACGATTTCGAAACGGCCTTCGACTATGCCAGCCCCGGCATCCAGGGCATGTTCCGCAGCGCCGACAATTTCGGTGCCATGGTCCAGCGCGGTTATCCCATGGTCTGGCGGCACGACGACGTGCAATTCGGCGACCTGCGCGACGTCGAAGGCGTGCTCTGGCAGCGGGTCTTCGTGACCGATCCCGGCGGCACGGTCCACGCGCTCGACTACCGGATGGAGCAGATCGACGGTGACTGGCGCATCGCCGGCGTTCAGATCGCCCGGTTGCCCGGCGTGAGCGCCTGACGCGTCCGGACCGTTGCGCCCCGGCCGGGCCGCCGTGACGGTGGGCCCGGAAACCGTTAACATGTCGTAAGTATTTGCTGTTGCACCGGACCGTCGTGGCGGTCGGGCGGTGAAGCAGCAAAGGATGCACGGCATGAACATTGCGGTAACGGAAGGCGTGGTCCTCATGCCGACGCCCTTTTCCGAGGGGCTCGATGTCTGGTCTCGGGGGGACGGCTTGCCCGGATCGGACAGCTACCAGAACCTTGCCACGGCCGCCTTCGTGCCTGCGGATGCCGATTTCGCCGGCTGCCTCGAAATCCAGAAGACCGAGACGGTGCAGAAACTGCGCTACATGGGCGAAACGCCCATCTTTCCGGGCGTCTACCTGCGCGTGACCGCACGGATAAAGGCGCTGGCGGGCAGCCTTCCGAACGTGCGCATCGGCGCCTGGGCGGGGGACGGCAACGGCAATGCGCTGCCCGGCGTGACCTTGTCCGGGGCGACCGCGACCCTGTCTTCCTACGGCGAGGTGGTCGAAGTCTCGGCCATCGTCGGCGTCGGCTCGCGGCGGGGCGTCGACATGCCCTGGGGCCCCGGGGCGCATCACGGCCATTTCGGCATCGACCTTTTCGGTCCGAACGGAGGCGTGGTCCGCGTCGACGATATCGTGATCGAGGACGTGACCGAGGTTTTCATCCGCGATCTCGTCAACGTGGTGGATGTCCGCGACTACGGCGCCGTCGGCGACGGCGTGGCCGATGAAAGCGCGGCCTTCGAAGCGGCCGATGCGGCGGCGGCCGGGCGCACAGTCTTCGTCTCGGCGGGCACCTACAGGGTGTCGAATTCCGTGACCTTCGAGAACCACGTGGTCTTCGAGGGCACGCTGACGATGCCGAGTGCCGCGATCCTGTCGCTGACCAAGGATTTCGACCTCCCCACCTATGTGGATGCGTTCGGCGGCGACGAAGAGGAGGCCCTGCGCAAGGCCCTGCAATCCCTGCTGAACGGGGCCGATCACGAAAGCCTCGACCTGGGCGGGCGGCGGGTGTCGCTCGATGCGCCGGTGGATGTGCACGCGGCGGTCAGCAATCGCGACACCTTTTCGCAGCGACGGGTCCTGCGCAACGGTCAGCTTCGCGCCGAGGACAGCGGCCAGTGGGCGCCGCTCAGCGTCAATTCCAACGCGACCTATGCGATCTCGAACGCCGGCAAGCTGACCAATGTCGCCAACGTGGCCAACATCGCGGTGGGCAGTCTTGTCGAGGGCGCGGGCGTCGGGCGCGAGATCTACGTGACGGCCAAGAACAACGCGACTCAGGAAGTGACCCTGTCGGACAATCTTCACGACGCCGAAGGAACCCAGAACTACACCTTCACGCGGTTCCGGTATCTCCTCGATTTCAGCGGTTTCACCAAGCTCGAGAAGTTCGAGATCGAGGATGTCGAATTCCAGTGCCAGGAGATGTCCAGCGGGCTGATGCTGCCGAAGGAAGGCACGGTGAACGTGGTGCGCAACTGCGTGTTCAACCGGCCCGCGGCGCGCGGCATCACCTCGATCGGGACGGGCTGCCAGGGGCTGGTTCTGGAAAGCAACCAGTTCATCAGCGCCGAAGGCGGCGCGCTGACGCAGAACCGGGTCACCATCGCATTCAACACCAACGCCAACGACGTGAAGGTGCGCAACAACCGCGCGTCGCAGTTCCGCCATTTCGCGGTGATCGGCGGGCAGCATTCGACCATCATGGGCAATCATTTCTTTCAGGGCGACGATGCGGCGGCGGGGGTGCGCAGCGCAGGGATCGTGCTGGCCTACAAGGCCTGCAACACCACGATCAGCAACAACTACATCGACAACTGCCACATCGAATGGACCAACGAACGCGAGACGGACCCCGATCACACCGGCGGGTTCGGCTTTTCGGGCATGACGGTGACCGGGAACGTCTTTTTGTGCTCGCATGTCGCGGCGTGGTTCTCGTTCCTCGTGGTGAAACCCTACGGCGCGAACAACATCGTCAACGGGCTGAACGTGTCCGGGAACCTGTTCCGCTGCGTCGGCACGACGATCAACCGGGTCGAGCGCGTGGATACCTCGTTCGCACCGCTGAATCTGGGCGCGATGAAGAACGTCCATTTCACCGGCAACAACTATAACAACGTCGCCTACGGCACCGAAAACCCGCTTCTGGTACGGTTCAGCCAGAACAGCCACGCCGACACCTGGCAGATCGAGACCGATTCAAAGCTGCCGTTCAGCGGACATGCCCGCTACGTGACTTCGGTCGTGCTGACCTCGCGTCCGCGGGATGCGGACAATGTCACGAAATTCGTCACGCCCTATTTCTCGACCGAAGAGGGCAGCGGCAAGGACCGGGTCCATGCGATCTGGCCGGAGCCGATGCGCGGCGACCTTGCGGTGACGGTGCGCATGGACAGCTGAGGCGGCCCGGGCCGGCATTTCGTTTCCCGGAATGCCGGTCTTTTCATGGACGGGGGTCAGAATTCGGCCCAGAGGCCCAGCATCACGCCCATCGACTCGTCGCCGGTCAGCCCCCACGCGCCGCCGACCTCGGCCTTGAGGCCCGGCGCCAGCGGAAAGACGAGGGAGGGTGCAAGGCGCGCATAGCCCGGTTTGCCGGCGGGAAACCCGGTCTGCAATTGCAGGATCAGCATGCGCCCGTTGTCGAACTTCAACCCGCGGGTCAGGTCCAGCTTGTAATCGGCGAGGCCGGTCACGGCGGAATATTCCATCAGCCCCTCCGCCGAGAGCCACCCGTTTTCCAGCCCGAGACCCAGCGACAGGCCGGGGCGCAGCACGGGCGCGTCGTCGATCCGGCCGAGGCCCAGCTCGGCCGCGATCCGGAGCCCGGATTCGCGGTCGCGCAGCGGGTGGCGCAGGAAGACGATCGCCTTGCCCCCGCCGGTGCCGGACCGCCCGAGGTCGAGCCCGAGGGTGTATCGCTCGGTCAGCCCGTATTCGAAGTAGAGCGAATGATACCGGCCGTGCGGGTCCTTCGACACCATGCGGGACAGGTCCTTCGGCCAGGAGAACCGCGCGGCGGTGCTGAGAAAGGCCTCGCCTTCGGGGCGCAGCCAGGCGCCGGCCACAAGCGGCTCTCCCGCCAGCAGCAGGAACGTGAGGATCAATGCTCGCCAATACGTCATCAACGCCCTCCCGGCCTGTCCGAGCATGGCTTCATCTTGGTTAAGGCACGGTTAAGGATTGAGGTGACGCCCGGTTAAGCGGGCTGGACGGGGTCGGGGGAATGCCTATGCTGCATCTGCAAAACGAGACGTCGGGAGGGCTGGCGAATCGGGCGGACTTCGGGGGTGTTTCCATGACGGGATCTGTGATCACGGTGGCGCAGCAGAAGGGCGGATCGGGCAAGACCACGATTTCCGCCAATCTGGCGATTGGGTTGCGGATGCGGGGGCTGAAGGTCGCGCTGGTGGACATCGATCCGCAGGGCAGTCTCGGCCGCTGGTTCATGACCCGGATCGAGATCGACCCCGGCGCGGCGGAAGGGCTGGAATTCGCCACATCCTCGGCCTGGGGAATCACCTACGAATGCCGCAAGCTGGCCGATTCCCATGACGTCGTGATCGTCGACACCCCGCCCAAGGCCGACAGCGACCTGCGCCCGGCGCTGCGCGCGGCGGACCTGGTGATCGTTCCGGTCTCGATGAGCCATGTGGACCTCTGGGCTACCGAGGGGGTTCTGGACCTTGCCCGGCGCGAGAATCGCGAGACGCTCGTGGTGCTGAACCGCACCCGCCCCGGCACCCGCCTCGCGCGAGAGGTCGAGGAGGCCGCGCAGAAGATGTCGGCGCGGGTTGCCGACAGCCGCTTTGCCAACCGCGTCGGCTATGCCGAGGCCTTCGGCCAGGGGCGCAGCGCCGCCGAGGGCCGCAAGACCGCCGCCCGCGGCGAGGTCGAGGCGCTGGCCGCAGAGGTGGCGGAGGTTCTCGCGAACGGCTAAGACCGTGCCTGCCCGTGGTGGGCAGGGAGACCCGACGATGACCGACCTTGCGGCGCTGTCCGACACGATCACGCGCAACCGCGCCACGCAGCCGGTGTCGAAGCTGGGCTATTTCTGCGCGCCGTTCCGCCCGGCGGACGGGCCGTTTGCCGACAGGGTCATCAAGGTCTATCAGCCGCTGCGGGACAGGGCCGTGGCCGAACGGCTGGCCCGCTGCCACGACGACTACGCCGCCGCCCTGGTCGAGGCCGGCGTGCCGCTGCCCGACACCGCCTTTCACCTGCTGGAAGAGGGCACCGCACGGCTGCCGGTCATCGTGCAGGAGGCGCTGCCGGCGGAATCGCTGATGCGCCCGCTCATGCAGCAGGTCGGGCGGGAGGAGAGCCTCGCGATGATGGAGGCCGCGGGACAGGTGATCGCGCGGTTCTGGAACTACGCCGATCGGTTCGAAACCCGCATCGGCTTTCATCCCTCGATCCGGAATTTCGCGATCCGCGACGGGCAGGCGGTTTTCTTCGACACCTTCCCGCCGCTCATCCACTATTCGCGGGAAGAGATGGGGCGGATGCTGCTGACCTTCTCGGAAAGCCGCCTTATGCGGATGGTGGGGCCGCTGATGCAGCGCCGGGTCACGGGGATACAGGACGAATGGTATTCCCCGCCCGAAACCCTCGTCGGGCTGGTCGGCTCGGCCTGCCGCCTGCGGCCGGACGATGCCCGCGCCTATCTCGACTGGGGGTGCGACTTCGCGGAGCGCGCCATGCCGCTCTGGGCGGAGGAGGCGCTGCCGCACATGCAGGAGGTTCCGCGACTGCCGGGCTACTGGACGGGGTTCCGGAAACTGCTGGGGCTTCAGGGCGCCCCCAACGTCTGAAACGAGGCGGCCCGGACGGATCGGAAATCCCCCGGGCCGGCAGTCGGGCGCGGCGCCCGATCCTTCGATGAAAGACCGGGTCCTCGCGGATCAGACGATCTTGATGCCCGCCTTCTGCGCGTCGGCGACGAAGGCGGCAAGGCCCTTGTCGGTCAGCGGGTGGTTGACGAGGCCCTTGATGACCGAGGGCGGTGCCGTCATCACGTCCGCGCCGATCTTGGCGCATTCCGACACGTGGTTCGCGGTGCGGATCGACGCGGCGAGGATCTGCGTCTCGAACCCGTAGTTGTCGTAGATCGTGCGGATGTCCGCGATCAGGTCCAGCCCGTCGATGTTGATGTCGTCCAGACGGCCGATGAACGGCGAGATGAAGGTCGCCCCGGCCTTGGCCGCGAGCAGCGCCTGGTTGGCGGAGAAGCACAGCGTGACGTTGACCATGCGGCCGTCGTCCGAGAAGGTCTTGCAGGCGCGCAGGCCGTCCAGCGTCAGCGGCACCTTGATGGCGATGTTCGGCGCGATCTCGGCAAGTTTGTTGCCCTCGGCGATCATGCCCTCGTAGTCGGTCGCGACCACCTCGCCCGAAACCGGGCCGTCGACCATGTCGCAGATCTCCGCGATCACTTCGAGGATGTCGCGCCCCGACTTCATGATGAGCGAGGGGTTGGTGGTCACGCCGTCGACCATGTTGAGGTCGTTCAGTTCGCGGATGGCGTCGATGTCGGCGGTGTCGACGAAGAATTTCATGTGGGTCTCCCTCCCGGGGTCGCTTGGCTTTCGGTCGCGCGTGTCTTACCCCATGAGGGGCCGGGCCGGAAGGCCCGATGGTCAAGCGCTAACGGAACTCCTCGGAACCCCGTAATGGACGATTTCTATGCCGAAGGCGATCTGGTCGCGGTGCTGACGACGCAGCCGCTGGATCGGCCTCTGGATTATCGCGCCCCCGAAGGCGGCTGCTGGCAGGGCGGCTTCGTCGAGGTGCCGCTGGGCCCGCGCCGGGTGCTGGGCGTGGTCTGGGGCCCGGGGCAGGGCGATTACGACCTGTCCAGGATCCGCGCCGTGCACCGGGCGCTCGACGCCGTGCCGATGCGCGCCGAACTGCGCAGCTTTCTGGCACGCGCCGGCGACTACACGCTCACCCCGCTCAGCGCCATGCTGCGCCTTGCCACCCGCGCGCCGGGCCTTGGCGAGGCACCGTCGATGCGCCGCATCTACCGGCTGGGCGAGGGCGAGCCGGACCGGATGACCGATGCCCGCCGCCGGGTGCTGGAGGTGCTGCGCGACATGGGCGGGCTGGCGCTGACGCTGGGCGAACTGGCCGAGACCGCGGGCGTGACCACCTCGGTGGTCAAGGGGCTGACGAAATCCGGCGCCGTGCGCGAGGAGGACGCCCCCCGCGACACGCCCTTTCCCCGGCTCGATCCCGACTACGGCGGCAAGGATCTGACCGGCGACCAGCAGACCGCCGCCACCGCCCTGCGCGAGGGCGTCGCGTCGGGTCGCTACGGCACGACCCTGCTCAAGGGCGTCACCGGCTCGGGCAAGACCGAGGTCTACCTCGAAGCCGTCGCCGAATGCCTCGCGCAGGGGCGCCAGGCGTTGGTTCTGCTCCCCGAGATCGCGCTGACCTCGGAATTCCTCACCCGGGTCGAGGCGCGGTTCGGCGCGAAACCCGCGGAATGGCATTCCGGCGTCACCGTGACCGAACGGCGGCGGGTCTGGAAGATGGTCTCCGGCGGCGGGGCGGAGCTGGTGGTCGGCGCGCGCTCGGCGCTGTTCCTGCCGTTCCGCGACCTGGGGCTGATCGTCGTCGACGAGGAACACGACACCTCCTACAAGCAGGAGGAGGGGGTACTCTACAACGCCCGCGACATGGCCGTGCTGCGCGCCTCGATCAACGGCGCGCAGGTGGTGCTGGCCTCGGCCACGCCGTCGCTGGAAAGCTGGGCCAATGCCGATGCGGGAAAGTACCGGCGGCTCGACCTTACCGCGCGGTTCGGAGAGGCGGTCATGCCCGAGATGCGCGCGCTGGACATGCGGGCCGAGGATCTGCCGGGAAACCGCTGGATCTCGCCCAGCCTGCAGGCGGCGGTGCGGTTGCGGCTCGAACGCGGCGAACAGGCGATGCTGTTCATCAACCGCCGGGGCTATGCGCCGGTCACGGTCTGCCGCGCCTGCGGCCACCAGATCGGCTGCAGCCAGTGCGACGCGCGGATGGTCGAACACCGCTTCCTGCAGCGCCTCGTCTGCCACCAGTGCGGCGAAACGATCCCCAAGCCTTCTGCCTGCCCCGATTGCGCGGCCGAGGACAAGCTGGCCGCCGTCGGCCCGGGGGTCGAGCGGCTGGCGGAAGAGGCGCAGACGCTGTTCCCCGACGCGCGGCTGTCGGTGCTGTCCTCGGACCTCTTCGGCTCGGCGCGGGCACTCAAGGAGGCGATCGAGACCATCGCCGCCGGCGGTGCCGACATCATCATCGGCACCCAGCTTGTCGCCAAGGGTCACAATTTCCCGCTGCTGACGCTGGTCGGGGTGATCGATTCCGATCTCGGGCTGCAGGGGTCGGACCTGCGCGCGGCCGAACGGACCTTTCAGCTCATGCGGCAGGTGGCGGGGCGCGCCGGGCGGGCCGAAAAGCGTGGCACGGCGCTGATGCAGACCTTCCAGCCGGAACATCCGGTGATCCGCGCCATTCTGTCGGGGGACGAGGAAGGCTTCTGGAAGGCCGAGGCGGGCGAACGCATGGCGGCGGGGATGCCGCCCTACGGACGGCTGGCCGGGGTCATCCTGTCCTCGACCGAGGTTCAGGAGGTCTTCGACCTCGGCAACGCCATGGCGCGGCAGGACGCCCCGCTGCGCCGCATCGGGGCGCAGGTCTACGGGCCTGCGCCCGCGCCCATCGCCCGGGTGCGCGGACGCCACCGGGCACGCTTGCTGGTCAAGGCGCCCAAGGGGGTCGCCCTGCAACCCGCGCTGGCCGAATGGACCGCGCAGTTCCGCCTCAAGGGGTCGCTGCGCCTTGCCATCGACATCGACCCGCAGAGCTTTTTCTGACGCTCAGAGCAGGGCGGTGAAGGCGGGCCACGCCTCGGGATCGGCCAGGGTCTTGTCCCGGCAGAAGGCATTGCAGAAGCCGAAGACGCGCCCGTCGATCTCCAGCAGGTGGGTGATGTCCTTGCCGGAATAGGGGCAGGCGTCGTTTTCGGGCGTACCGTCCTCGACCGCGCGGGCGGCGCGCGGGGCGGGACCGGGCCAGTCGGTGCGCGGTGCGTCGCGGTCGTACCAGGGCAGATGTTCCTGCCGGGCGATACCCATCGCACGCCAGCGGCGGAACGCCGGGTCGCCCAGATGCGCCGCCACATAGTCCCGCGCGGCGTCGCCGGTTCCCAGCCCGTAGGTGGCGAATCGCGCCGCGATCGGGGCAAAGAAGGCATCCGCAGCCGAATAGGCCCCGCAGAGCCAGGGGCCGTCCCCGCCGAACCGGGCGCGGGCAAAGGACCACAGATCCTCGATCCGGGCCACGTCGGCCCTCGCTTCGTCCGAGATCGCGTAATCCGAATAGGCGGTGCGCAGGTGCATCGGGCATTCGCCGCGCAGCGCCCCGTAGCTGGCGTGCATTTCCGCCGCGAGGCTGCGCGCCATGGCGCGCGCCGCCGGATCGGATGGCCAGATCCCCGCGTCCGGATGGCGCGAGGCGATTTCCTCGGCAATGGCGAGGCTGTCCCAGATCACGGCGCCGTCATCGGCGACGAGCACCGGCACCGTACGCGCCGGGCGCAGGGCGGCCACCTGGTCGGCCACGGAGCCGTCGAGAAAGTCGACCCGCCGCACCCGGAAGGGAATGTCGAAGCGGTGCAGAAGAAGCCAGCCCCGCAGAGACCAGCTCGAATAGGTGTAATTCCCCAGGACAAGTTCGTAACTCATTGCCGTACCCTGCAATTTCGGTTCGTTCCAGAGTGGCCCGGGCCGGCCGGTTTTGGAAATGCCCTTTCGTGCGGGGGGCGATCACGGGAGGTGATGAATGCCCCCTTCCGGGCACCGATTTCGAAAAAGACATCCTCCCCGCGCATTTTTCAGGAAACCAAACGTGATACATCGGCGTTACCCTTCCGTAGTAGACTGAGACAGCCGGACCCTGACGGCGGTCCGATACAGCGGGGAATTTCCATGGCGCTCGATACATTCAACGATCAGACCCTGTCCCGCCGCGCCATGAAGGCCGAGCTTCTCGATGCCGAAACCGAGTTGAAACTGGCCTATGCCTGGCGGGACGAGCGGGACGAACAGGCCCTCCACCGGCTGATCACGGCCTACATGCGGCTGGCGATCTCCATGGCCTCGAAGTTCCGCCGCTACGGCGCCCCGATGAACGACCTCATCCAGGAGGCCGGGCTCGGCCTCATGAAGGCCGCCGACAAGTTCGATCCCGACCGCGGGGTGCGCTTTTCGACCTATGCGGTGTGGTGGATCAAGGCCAGCATCCAGGATTACGTGATGCGCAACTGGTCCATGGTGCGCACCGGGTCCACCTCCTCGCAGAAATCGCTGTTCTTCAACATGCGCCGCGTGCAGGCCCGTCTCGAACGCGAGGCGGCTGCCGAGGGGCTCGTGCTGGAACGGCACGAGCTGCGCAATGCCATCGCGACCGAGATCGGCGTGCCCCTCAACGACGTCATCATGATGGAGGGGCGGCTCTCCGGTTCCGATTTCTCGCTGAACGCCACCCAGTCGACGGACGAGGACGGGCGCGAGTGGATCGACACCCTCGAAGACGAGGGTGAACAGAGTTCCTCCATCGTGGAAGGGCGGCTCGACAACGCGCAACTGCGGGAATGGCTGGTCAGCGCGCTGACCTCCCTGAACGAACGCGAACGCTTCATCGTGCGCGAGCGCAAGCTGCGCGACGAAAGCCGCACGCTGGAAAGCCTCGGTCAGGAACTCGGCCTCTCGAAGGAGCGGGTTCGGCAACTCGAAGCCGCCGCCTTTGCCAAGATGCGCAAGTCTCTTGAAGCCAACTCGCGCGAGGTGCAACACTTCCTCGCATGAACAGACTCATCGCGCGCCGCCTCGCCCTCACCCTCCTCCTGCTTCCCTGCGGAGCGCTTGCCCAAGAGGGGGACGAGGCGCTGAGCGGCGCAGAGGTGGTCTTTCTGGGGGAAGTGCACGACAATCCCGCCCATCACGAGCGCCAGAGTGCGCTGGTGGGCGAGATGAAGCCGACGGCGCTGGTGTTCGAGATGCTGACCACCGACCAGGCTGCGCGCATCCACCCTGAACATCTGAAAGACGCGGCGGCCATGGCCGAGGCGCTGGAGTGGGACGACAGCGGCTGGCCCGATTTCGCGATGTATTACCCCATCTTCACCGCCGCCCCCGAGGCCGCGATCTTCGGCGCCGCCCTGCCGCGCGAAGAGGCGCGCCAGGTGCAGGGCGGTGACCTTGCCGCGATCTTCGGTGAAACGGCGGGCTTCTACGGGCTCGACGAACCCCTGCCTCTCGAAATCATGGCCGAACGCGAGGCGCTCCAGAAGTCCGCGCATTGCGATGCCCTGCCTGCCGACATGCTGCCCGTCATGGTCGGCATCCAGCGCCTGCGCGACGCGCGCCTTGCCGAAACCGCGCTCGAGGCGCTGGCGGTTCATGGCGGGCCGGTGGTGGTCATCACCGGCAACGGCCATGCCCGCAAGGACTGGGGTGCGCCCGCCATGGTGCACATGGCCGCGCCGGAGGTCCGCGTCGCCGCGCTGGGGCAGGGCGAAGGGGGCACACCCCCTGACGGCGGCTTCGACGCGGTCGAGGATTCTCCTGCCGTCGAACGCGAAGATCCCTGCAAGGCCTTCACCGGCGACGGGTCGCCTGCCAATTGAGTTTTCCGCGCGGGGGCTCTAACTCTCGTGGCGGACAACAGCGGGGAGAGCGGGTGATGCTGAGCGGCAAGCGCATCCTTCTGATCATCGGCGGCGGCATCGCGGCCTACAAGGCACTGGAAACCATCCGCCGCCTTCGCGAGCGCGGCGCGGCGGTGACGCCTGTGCTGACCCGCGCGGCACGCGAATTCGTCACCCCCCTCTCGGTCGGCGCGCTTGCGGGGGAAAAGGTCTACACCGACCTGTTCGACCTCACCGACGAGGCCGAGATGGGCCATATCCAGTTGTCGCGCGTGGCCGATCTGGTGCTGGTCGTGCCCGCGACGGCGGACCTGATGGCCAAGATGGCGCAGGGGTTGGCGGGGGACCTTGCCTCGACGCTCCTGCTCGCCACGGATACGCCGGTGATGATCGTGCCCGCCATGAACGTGCGCATGTGGGAACATGCCGCGACACGGCGCAACCTCGCCACCCTCACCGGGGACGGCGTGCGCGTCGTCGGCCCCGCCTCCGGCGACATGGCCTGCGGCGAATTCGGCCCGGGCCGCATGGTCGAACCGGGCGAGATCGTCGCGGCGGTCGAGTCGGCACTGTCCGGCGGGCCGTTGACGGGGCGCCGCGTGCTGGTGACTTCGGGCCCGACGCACGAACCCATAGAC
Source organism: Salipiger sp. (assembly GCF_048261495.1). Taxonomy (GTDB): domain Bacteria; phylum Pseudomonadota; class Alphaproteobacteria; order Rhodobacterales; family Rhodobacteraceae; genus Salipiger. The sequence goes on along the minus strand of NZ_JBLXFX010000002.1, from coordinate 117,811 downwards.
CCGGTGCGCTACATCGCCAACCGCTCCTCCGGAGCGCAGGGCACCGCGATCGCGGCGGCGCTGCGGGATCTCGGGGCGGAGGTGGTCTTCGTGACCGGCCCCGCCGAAGTCGCGCGCCCCGCCGGTGTCGAGGTCGTCGAGGTCGAAACCGCCCGCGAGATGCGCGCCGCCGCGCTCGCCGCGCTCCCTGCGGATGCTGCCGTCTTCGCGGCGGCGGTGGCCGACTGGCGGGTCGTCAGCGAAAGCGGGTCGAAGATCAAGAAGGTGGCGGGCGCGCTTCCCGTGCTCGAATTCACCGAGAATCCCGACATCCTGGCCGAAATATCGGCCCTGACCGAGGGGCGGCCGGGGCTGGTGGTCGGGTTCGCCGCCGAAACCGACGATGTCGTCGCCCACGCAACCGCGAAGCGGGCGCGCAAGGGCTGCGACTGGATCGTCGCGAACGATGTCTCCCCGGCGACGGGAATCATGGGCGGCACGGAAAACGCGGTGGTGCTGATAACCGGTGACGGCGCCGAACACTGGCCGCGAGCGGCCAAGTCCGACGTCGCCGCCCGCCTCGCGGCGCGCATCGCCGACACCCTCGCCGGGCTCTGAACGGTCGCCCGGGTTTTCGACGAAACATCGCGGCTGTCGACGGCGATGCGCGCGCGACATGAACTGCAGGAAGGGAATGCCATGGTGACGATCGCCGTGATCTGGGACGAGGGCGCGGACCGCGCGCCGGGCTTGCCGGCCTATGCCACCGAGGGCGCGGCGGGCGCCGATCTGCGCGCGAACTTCCCGGACCGGGGCACGGTCGACCTGCTGCCCGGCGCGCGCGCGCTGATCCCGACGGGTCTGCGGCTGGCGATCCCGGCGGGATGGGAGGTGCAGATCCGCCCGCGCTCGGGGTTGGCGCTCAAGCACGGGATCACCCTGCCCAACGCGCCCGGCACCATCGATTCCGACTACCGTGGTCCGCTGGGCGTGATCCTGCTGAACGCCGGGACCGAACCTTTCACCATCGCGCATGGCGACCGCATCGCGCAGATGGTCGCGGCCCCGGTGGCACGGGCCGCCTTCGACCTTGTCGAAACCCTGCCCGAAACCGTGCGCGGCAGCGGCGGGTTCGGCTCGACGGGGACCGCCTGATGATGCTGGTCCTCGGGCTTGCGGCGCTGATCTGGGGGCTGGGGCATCTGCTCGGGGCCTCGCGCATGGCGCGGCTCTACCTTCTCGCGCTGCTCTACGTGGCCGTTCTCATGGTCCATGTCGCGCTGCCCGAGGGGCATCCCCTGCGCCTCGCGACCGGGGAGAGCGCGGCGCCCTGGCTCATTCTCGGCGGTCTGGGCGCGCTGGTGCTCGCCTATGCCGCCGTGCTGAAGCGGGTCAAGGCGCGCGCCGTCGCAGCGGTGCCTGCGCCCACGCCGCCGCGCGCGGCGGACCGCTTCGGGGACAGCGAACTGGAGCGCTACGCCCGCCACATCGTTCTGCGCGAACTGGGCGGGCCGGGGCAGAAGCGCCTGAAACAGGCAAAGGTCCTGGTGATCGGGGCCGGGGGGCTCGGCGCTCCGGCACTGCAATACCTCGCGGCGGCCGGGGTCGGCACGATCGGCGTCATCGACGACGACGTGGTCGAGAACGCCAACCTCCAGCGCCAGGTCATCCACACCGACGCGCGCATCGGCATGCCCAAGGTCTTCTCGGCCGAAGCGGCGATGACCGCGCAGAACCCCCACGTGACCGTCCGACCCTACCGGAGGCGGCTCGATGCGGAGATCGCGCAGGAACTCTTTGCCGACTACGACCTGATCCTCGACGGGACGGACAATTTCACCACGCGCTATCTCGCGAACCGCACCGCCGTCGCGCTCGGCAAGCCCCTGGTCTCGGGCGCGCTCAGCCAATGGGAGGGGCAGCTTTCGGTGTTCCATCCCGCCGGCGGCGCCCCCTGCTATCAATGCCTGTTCCCGGAGGCCCCGGCCCCCGGCCTCGCGCCCTCCTGCGCCGAGGCCGGTGTTCTCGGGCCGTTGCCGGGCGTGGTCGGGGCGATGATGGCGGTAGAGGCCATCAAGGTGCTGACGGGCGCGGGGCAGCCGCTGCTCGGCGAGATGCTGATCTATGACGCGCTCTGGGGCGAGACCCGCAAGATCCGCATCTCGCGCCGGCAGGATTGCCCGATCTGCGGCGAGGGCGGCGCGCACGCGGTCTGAAGGGTTCTTGCCAGCGCCGGGAGGTGCGGCATACTGCACCAAACCTGACAGGGAGCCCGACCCATGAACCGCCTCATCGCCGCGCTTGCGGCCTGCCTCTGCGCCCATCCCGTCCTTGCCGAAAGCCACATGCCGGACCTCGGCGGCAGGGAGGTGGTGATCGCGGTGGAAAACGCCTATCCGCCGCTGCAGTTCGTGGATCCCGCAACCGGCAAGGCCATCGGCTGGGAATACGACGCGCTGACCGAGATCGCGGCGCGCATCGGCATCACGCCCGTCTACGAGGCGATTTCCTGGGACGCGATGATTCCCGCCGTTTCGGACGGGCAGTTCGACATGGGCATGACCGGCATCACCATCCGCGAGGACCGGGCAGAGATGGTCGACTTTTCCGATGCCTACATGCGGTCCGAAATGGTCATGCTGGTGCGCGGCGACGAAGAGCGCTTTTCGGATGCCGCGGGATTTGCCGCCGATCCTGATCTTCTGATGGCGGCGCAGCCCGGCACGACGCCGTTCTATGTCGGCGTCTACGAGGTGCTGGACGGCGACGAGGCCAATCCGAGGATCAAGCTGTTCGAGACCTTCGGTGCCGGGGTTCAGGCGCTGCGGACAGGCGATGTCGACCTGGTCCTGACCGACGGCACCGCGGGCGCGGGCTATGTCGAGGCCTCGGACGGCGCGCTCAAGATCGTGGGCGAGACCATGGGCACCGAGGATTTCGGCTTCATCTTCCCCAAGGGATCGGAACTCGTTGCGCCGATCAACGCCGCGATTGCGGCGATGAAGGCGGACGGTACGCTGGATGCGCTGAACCGGACCTGGTTCCTCGATTACAAGATGGGCGAATGAGCGCCCCGGCGTGACGGCGGACCGGGACAAGGATTTCCCCTGGTGGCTGGTGGCCGTCGCGCTTCTGGGGGCCGCGGCCTTTGCGGCGGTGCTGGCGGACGAGGCGCAGGCGCGGGTGCTGGCGACGCTGCTCAAGGGCGTCCGGATCACCGTCTTCGTCACCCTCGTCGCCTTCCTGCTGGCGGTGCTCCTGGGCATGGGCATCGCGCTGATGTCGCTTTCGGGGCGGCTGGTGCTGCGGCAGGTGGCGCGCTTCTACACCGAGATCGTGCGCGGCATCCCGATCCTCGTGCTGCTGCTCTACGTCGCCTTCGTGCTCGCGCCGGGGCTGGTCGTCGCGGCGAACTGGCTGCTCGGGCTGGTCGGGGCCGAGCCGCTGCGGGTGCGGGATTTCTCGCTGCTGTGGCGGGCGATCATCGCGCTGACCATCGGGTATTCCGCCTTCATCGCGGAGGTCTTCCGCGCCGGGCTGCTGTCCGTCGATCCGGGCCAGATCGAGGCCGCGAAGGCGCTCGGCCTCGGGCGCTGGCATCGCTTCCGGTTCATCGTCCTGCCGCAGGCGATCCGGACCATCCTGCCGCCACTCGGCAACGACTTTGTCGCGATGGTCAAGGATTCCTCGCTGGTGAGCGTTTTGGGCGTGCTCGACGTCACGCAGCTCGGCAAGGTCACGGCGGCGGGGAATTTCCGGTATTTCGAGACCTACAACGTGGTCGCGCTGATCTATCTCACCATGACCATCGGCTTGTCGCTGGCGTTGCGGCGGCTCGAGGCGCGGTTGCGGTCGCGGCCCTGACCGCGCGGTTCGGGAATTGGCGGAGCCCGGCGCGGTCGTGTAGGCTGGCGTCAGTGTGACAGGTGGAGATCTTCGGGAGATGACTGCAAGGAACCGGCAGGGGTGGGGGCTGCGCGCGACGCTGGTCGCGGCGGTGCTGGCGGCGCTGGCCGGATGTGCGCGGCGCGAGGGACCGGAACCCGCCCGCAGGGACATCGACTGCATGGCCCGCGCCATGTATTTCGAATCGATCCGGTCGAGCCGGGACGGCCTGATCGCCGTCGGCAGCGTGGTGATGAACCGCGTGCGGTCGGGCGATTTCCCGGAGACGGTCTGCGGCGTCGTGGGCCAGAAGAACCAGTTCGCGCCGGGCGTCATGACCCGCGCGATGGACGAACGCTCCGCCCCGATGGTGCGCGAGGCGGCGGCCTCGGTCCTGCGGGGGGAACGGCATCCGCTGATCGGCAATGCGCAGTTCTTCCACGCCATCAGCTACCGCGCCAATTACAACAACATGCACTACACGGTCTCGGCCGGAGGCAACGCATTCTACGAAAAGCGCCGCCCCGAGAACGTCACCCAGCCCTATCCGCTGCCGCTGATCGAAGGGCTGACCGGCAGCTAGGCGCCCCCGGCGTCCGGTCATGAAAAAGGCCGCGTCCCCGTGGGGCGCGGCCTTGTCCGTTCTTGTGATCCGCCGGGGCGGGATCAGTCGTGCTTGTGCTTGATCGGGCGCCAGATGCGCTTGTTGGTCAGGTACAGCAGGACCGAGAGCAGGGTCAGGAACAAGACACCCAGGAAGCCCGCATGCTTGCGGTCCATCATCTTGGGTTCCGCGGTCCACATCAGGAAGGCGGCGATGTCCTGCGCCTCGTGGTGCAGTTCGTTGGAATGGCCGTCGGCGAATTCCACGTCCTCACCGGCAAGCGGCGGGGCCATGGCGATCCAGCCGCCGGGGAAGGCGTGGTTCTCGTAGAAGGTCGTCCCGGCTTCTTCCTTGGTCTCGCCGGTGTAGCCGGTGAGGATCGAGGCGATGTATTCCGGGCCGCCGATGCCGTGCAGCATCTGGTTGATGCCGGTGCCGTAGGGGCCGTGGAAGCCCGCGCGGGCCTTGGCCATCAGCGACAGGTCCGGTGCGCCGACGCCGGTGTTGGCCGGAAAGTGGTCCGCCGGGATCGCGGGGCGGTCATCGTCCAGCTCGGCGTCGTAGACGGTGAAGTTCTGGGCCGCATAGGCGCGGACCTGATCTTCGGGCAGGCCGGGGCCGCCCTCGTCTCCGAGGGTCCGCAGCGGCACGAACTTCAGACCGTGACAGGCCGAGCAGACCTCGGTGTAGATCTGCAGGCCGCGCTGGAGCTGGTTCTGATCGAAGGCGCCGAACGGGCCTTCGAACGAGAAGCTGTAGTCCTCCACGTGGCCTTCGTTGCCGGCGGCCATCGCGCCGGACGCAAGGCCGAGGGCCGCAACCGTGGAAAGGGCAAGTTTCCTGAACATCTTTCTGGTGTCCTTTCTCTTACTCGGCCGGGGTCGTCGACGAGGCGCCGGCCGCGTCTGACTTGCCGTAGTGGGCCTCGAAGTCTTCTTCGATGGTGGCAGGCTGCGGCAGCGGCTTTTCGAGCACGCCCAGCAGGGGGAGGATGACGAAGAAGTATCCGAACCAGTAGGCCGCCGCGATCAGCGAGAAGCTGGCATAGGGCTCTTCGGCCGGCATGGCGCCCAGCCACATCAGCGCGATGAAGTCGATGACCAGCAGCCAGAACCACCACTTGAACTGCGGGCGGTATTTGCCCGAGCGCACCGAGGAGGTGTCGAGCCACGGTGCCAGCGCCATGGCGATGATGGCGCCGAACATGGCGAGCACGCCGAAGAACTTCGCATCGACGATGCCGCCGGTCACGAAGGACGCGATCTGCACCACCCAGACTTCGGAGGTGAAGGCGCGCAGGATGGCGTAGAACGGCAGGAAGTACCATTCCGGCACGATGTGCGCGGGCGTCGCCAGGGGGTTCGCCTCGATGTAGTTGTCGGGGTGGCCGAGGTAGTTCGGCATGAAACCGACGATGGCGAAGAACACCGCGAGGATCACCGCGAGGGCGAACAGGTCCTTGATGACGTAGTAGGGCCAGAACGGAACCGTGTCCTTTTCGGCATCCGCCTTCGAGGTGCGGCGGACCTCAACCCCGGTGGGGTTGTTGTTGCCGGTGGTGTGGAAGGCCCAGATGTGCACCGCCACCAGCGCCGCGATGACGAAGGGCAGCAGGTAGTGCAGCGAGAAGAAGCGATTGAGCGTGGCGTTGTCCACGGCCGGTCCGCCCAGCAGCCAGGTCTGGATCGGTTCGCCGATGAAGGGGATGGCGCCGAACAGGCCGGTGATCACGGTCGCGCCCCAGAAGGACATCTGGCCCCAGGGAAGCACGTAACCCATGAAGGCCGTGCCCATCATGCAGAGGTAGATCAGCATGCCGACGATCCAGGTCACCTCGCGCGGGGACTTGTAGGAGCCGTAGTAGAGGCCGCGGAAGATGTGCGCATAGACCGCCACGAAGAACAGCGAGGCGCCGTTGGCGTGCAGGTAGCGCAGCATGTAGCCGCCGTTCACGTCGCGCATGATGTGCTCGACGCTGGCGAAGGCCATGTCGACATGCGGGGTGTAATGCATCACCAGAACCACGCCGGTCGCGATCTGAAGCGTGAGGCAGAAGGTCAGGATGATGCCCCAGATCCACATCCAGTTCAGGTTCTTGGGCGTGGGGATCATGATGGTGTCGTACAGAAGGCCGACGACGGGGAGGCGCTTGTGCAGCCAGGTTTCGGCCCCGGTCTTCGGTTCGTAATGGTCGTGCGGAATTCCGGCCATGTGAGCGTTTCCTTATCCGAGAACGATCGTGGTATCGCCGTCGAACGCAGCGACGGGGACCAGCAGGTTGCGCGGGGCCGGGCCCTTGCGGATACGGCCGGCGGTGTCGTAGTGCGAGCCGTGGCAGGGGCAGAACCAGCCGTCGTAATCGCCCGAATTGTTGCCGATCGGCACGCAGCCGAGGTGCGTGCACACACCGATCATGACCAGCCACTTGCCGTCTTCGGACAGGGCGCGGTTGGCGTCCGTCGCAGAGGCGCCCGCGGGCAGGTTGTCGTTCTCGGCGTTGACGTCCACGAGGTCGGACAGCTCGACGGCGCGGGCTTCTTCGATCTCTTTCTCGGTCCGGTTGCGGATGAAGACCGGCTTGCCGCGCCATTTCACGGTCAGCTGGGTGCCCTCTTCGACACCGCCGATGTCGACGCGGATCGAGGACAGCGCCTGCACGTCGGCCGAGGGGTTCATCTGGTTGACCAGCGGCCAGACGGCCGCGCCGGTGGCGACGAGGCCTGCGCCGGCGGTGGCATAGTAGAGGAAATCCCTCCGGGTGCCTTCGTGTTCTTCTGCGTGGGACACTGGGTCTTCTCCATTCATCTGGGCCGGGTGGGCCGAAATGCGCTTAGGGGCCGCGCGGGCGCAGCTATTCCGTTGGCGTTATTAGCGGTCCGTCCCCTGCCCGTAAAGCGATCATCACGTGCCTTGTGAACAACAGTGCCGATGTGTCGCGGTTGAAAGCAAGGGGTTGGAGTGCTTAAGTGCACATTAAAGGCTGCCCATGGCTCGGAGCAGGCTTCGGAGTTGCAACATGAAATCCCTGATTCTCCCTCTCGCCTTCGCGGCATCCGGTGTCGTGGCCTCGCAGGCCGTAGCCCAGGATTATGAAGTATCCCTCTACACCGGCTGGCAGACCGCGCCGCACAGCCGCATCTCGGGGGATTTTCCCGGCACCGGCGCCAGCTACGACGCGCTGATCGGCTGGGATGGCAAGAGCTTTGAAATGCCGCCCTATTACGGCGCCCGCGGCACTTGGTGGCGGAGCGAGAATCTCGGCTTCGCGGTCGAATTCACCCACACCAAGGTCTACGCGCCGGAGGACGAGCGCAAGGCGCTCGGCTTCGACCGGATGGAGTTCACCGACGGGCACAACATCCTGACGCTGAACGCGATGTACCGCTGGCCGGAACAGTGGGGCACCGCGACGCCCTATGTCGGCGGCGGTCTCGGCATCGCCTTTCCGCATGTCGATTTCACCACCACCAGCGGCTACAAGACCTACGGCTACCAGCTGACCGGCCCGGCGATGCGCCTGCTTGCCGGGGTGAGCTATCCGATCAACGAGCGCTATTCGCTCTTCGGGGAATACCAGTTCGTCTATTCGACGAACGAGGGCGACCTCGACGGCGGCGGCTCGTTCAAGACCGACATCAAGACCAACGCGCTCAACTTCGGCGTGACGATGCGGTTCTGAGACACCCTCAGCTGCTGCGGCGCCGCCGCGGCAGCATGATGACCACCGCGACGATATAGGCCACGCAGAGCGCCGCGAGCGACGCCCAGGTCCAGGTGATGATCGCGGCGCCGCCGCAGACCACCCCCACGAGGAAGTATTTCACCTGCTTGCGCGGGACCTTGGTGGTCTTGAACGACCATGTGGGGATGCGGCTGATCATCGACAGGCCGACCAGGACGATCCAGGCGGCCAGCACCAGGTCGGGCAGGAACGGCCCGGTGGCGAAGGCAAAGCTGAGGAACATCGGAAGCATGACCAGCATCGCCCCGGCGGGCGAGGGCACGCCGGTGAAGAAGCGGTTGTCGTGCTCCTTGTCCTCGGACTTGCGCTGCACGTTGAACCGGGCAAGCCGCAGCACGGCGCAGACCGCGAAGGCCAGCACGGCGAGCCAGCCGAAGCTGCGGCTGTCGGCCAGCGCCCAGGTGTAGAGCAGCAGCACCGGCGCCACCCCGAAATTCAGGAAATCGGCGAGGCTGTCGAGCTCTCCGCCCATCTTGCTTTCGGACTTGAGCGCCCGCGCCAGCCGCCCGTCTAGCCCGTCGAGCAGCGCGGCCAGCAGGATCAGCAGGACGGCGGTTTCGTAGGACCGGTAAAGCCCGTACCGGATCGCCGTCAGCCCGGCGCAGATCGCGGCGATCGTCATGAGGTTGGGCAGAAGCTGGATCAGCGTCAGCTTTTCCGGCGTGCTCGGGGTCGGGTCCTCAGAGGCCATGGGACTGCCCGCCCAGATCCGCGATCACGCTTTCCCCGGCGACCATGGTCTGACCGATGCCGACCAGCGGCGGCACGCCGTCGGGCAGGTAGACATCCAGCCGGGAGCCGAAGCGGATCAGGCCGAAGCGTTCGCCCCGCTCCAGCCGGTCGCCGTCCTTCTTCCACCACATGATGCGCCGCGCGACGAGGCCGGCGATCTGCACGACCGCGATCTCGGTCCCGTCGTCGAGCCGGATGCGCAGGGCGTTTCGCTCGTTGTCCTCGGACGCCTTGTCGAGCGAGGCGTTCAGGAACTTGCCCGGCCGGTAGGCCATCTTGACCAGCTCTCCCGCGACGGGCGAGCGGTTCACGTGGCAGTTGAACACCGACATGAAGACCGACACGCGGGTCAGCGGCTCGGGGCCCATGCCGAGTTCGGCGGGTGGCACAGCGGGTTCGATCAGCGACACCACGCCATCCGCGGGGCTGACGACAAGGCCGGGACGCTGCGGAACCACCCGTTCGGGATCGCGGAAGAAGTAATAGCACCAGACCGTCAGCCCGACCCCGATCCAGCCCAGCGGATCGCAGATCAGGAACAGCACGAGGGTGATCGCCGCGAAGATCGCGACGAATTTGCGACCCTCGGGGTGCATCGGCTTGATGAAGGTGTCGCGCATGCGCATCGGGGTGCTCCGGTCTGTCTGTTTCCGGCCCTGCTATTGGCTGGGGCCGGGTCTTGCAAGGATTTGCGCCGGGGGTCCGGCGTCAGGCGCCGGGGTCGGTCGCCGTCATCGACGGGCGGGCTGCGAACCCGTCGTACCACCCGGCCAGCGCATCCCGGCCGGTGCGCCATTTGCGCACGTCGTGGCGGAAGTCGAGATAGGCCAGCGCGCAGCCGATGGCGATATGGCCCATGTCCATCCGCCCCTTCAGGTGGCTGATCCAGCGGGTGTTCACCGCATCCAGCGCGCGCGAGACCTTGGCCCACTGGCCCTCGATCCACTCCATCGACACCTTCTCCGGCGGGCGGAAGCGTTCTTCGTAGATGATGAGGACGGCGGCCTCCATCATCGCGTCGCCCGTCGCCTCCAGCGTCAGCGTGTCCCAGGGCCGCGTCTCGGGGTAGAGCCCGGCCTTGGCGCGGGCATCGAGAAAGCGGCAGATGACCCGGCTGTCATAGAGCGTCGGCGCATCCTCGCGGATCAGCGCCGGGATCTTGCCCAGCGGATTCGCCGCGATCAGCTGGGGATCGGGCGCGAGGGGCGAGGCGACCACGTCGATCATTTCGACATCGTCGTACTGCCCGGTCTCGTGCAGCGTCACCAGGACCTTGCGGACAAAGGGGGAAGGCCCGGCCTTGAGCAGTTTCATCGCGTCACCCGTCGGTTGCATTCACCGCAAGCCTAGGGGTGATTGCGGCGGGAGGAAAGCTCAACCCTGCCAATCCCTCATCAAGGCGGCGAGAGCGGCGGTTCCGGCCCCGAACTCCGATCGCTCCAGCAGGTCGGCGGCGCCGGTGCGGGCCGCCTCCGGCTTGTTCTGGCTGAATTTCCAGGTGCCCTGCACGTCCTCGATATGCAGCCGGAAGGGCAGGATCATGCGCAGCAGCTTGTCGAGCGCATCGGCGGGCATCTTGTCGACCCGCCAGACGGGCTTGGGCAGCAGGCGCGTCTCGTAGGCGTCGGACTGGCGGTCCAGCATGTCGCGCATCTGGTCCTGCGGCAGCCGTTCCAGCCGCCCCGCAAGGTGCACGGCGACGTAGTTCCAGGTCGGAACCTGGTGGTCCATCCCGTACCAGTCGGGCGAGATGTAACCATCCGGCCCGGTCACCGCCAGCCGCGCCGGCCGAGGCTCCGACAGGGCGCGGGCGATGGGGTTGGAGCGCACGAGGTGCAGATCGGCGGTGGTGCCGTCGTCGGAGAGCAGGAAGGGCACGTGCGACAGCAGCGGCGGCCCGTCGGCGGAGACGGCAAGCGTCCCGAAGGCGCGCTCGCGGGCAAGGGCGAGGTTGCGCGCCTGATCGTCCGGGCGGTAGATCGGGTTGGGATGCATCGGGTCAGCCTGCCTTGGGGTGCGTCGCCTCGTAGACCTTCATGAGATGCACCGTGTCAACCGCCGTGTAGGCCTGGGTCGTCGACAGCGAGGCATGGCCGAGCAATTCCTGGATCGAGCGCAGATCGCCGCCCGCCGCCAGCAGATGCGTGGCAAAGCTGTGGCGCATGGCGTGGGGCGTGGCGGTGGCCGGCAGGCCGAGCTGCATCCGCGCCTGTTCGGTGACCTTCTGGATCAGCCGCGCGTTCAGCGCCCCGCCGCGCGCACCGCGAAAGATCGCCGTGTCGGGTTCGGTCGGATAGGGGCAGAGGCGCAGGTAGGTGTCGACCGCGCGCCGGGCCACGGGCAGGACCGGCACGATCCGCTCCTTCCCGCCCTTGCCGATGATGCGCATGGTGTCGCCGAGCGGCAGATCGCGCCCGCAAAGCCCCAGCGCCTCGGAAATCCGCAGGCCGCAGCCGTAGAGCAGGGTGATCACCGCCGCATCGCGGGCGCCGATCCAGCTGTCGGCCGCCTGCATCTCGACCGTGTCGATCATGGCGCGGGCGGCGTCTTCGGTCAGCGGGCGCGGCAGCTTCTTCTGGAACTTGGGCGAGCGGGCCAGCAGCACGGCGGTGGGTTCGAACCCCTCCCGGTCGGCCAGCCAGCGGTAGAAGCTCTTTACCGCCGAAAGCTTGCGCGCCATGGAGCGCGACGCCACCCCCGAGCCCCGCAGGTGGGCCATGAAGGCGCGCATGTCCGGGGTTGTCACCCGCGCCAGCGGGGCCAGCCCCTGCGGTTCCGCGTGATGCAGGGTCAGGAAGCTGATGAACTCGACCACGTCGGTGCGATAGGCGGTGATGGTGTTCTCTGCCGCGCCCTTGAGCGCCCGGGACGAGGCGAGCCACCCCTCGAGCGCATCGCGCGACGCGGGAGAGAGCGTCAGCGTCACGACAGCCAGCGCCGCATGGCGCGTTCGAACACCCCCGCGAAGAAGGCAAGAAGGTCGGTGCCCTGCTGCGCGGTGAAGAGGTGCGGGTCCTCGGAGCCGAGCGCGAGCAGGCCCGGCAGCCGCCCGGGGCCGAAATCGAGCTTCAGGCAGGCTTCGGAGCGCACCCAGGCCGCCTTGTCGCCATAGATCCCGGTATCGCCCTCGCCCAACTGGCGCAGCGTGACCTGCCGGAGAGGCGAGCCGCGCCCGTCCGAGATGTAATCCGAGATGAACCCCGGTTCCGCGACCGACAGCACCTCGCCCAGTCGACGGATCGCCGGATCGGAATCGTTCTGCGCCGATTCCAGCACCAGCCGCACCACGTCGACGCGCAGGATCTCGGCCACCTCGCCGGCCAGACCGTGCAGGAAGGGTTCGAAGGCGACCGGGTCCAGCATCCGCAGGATCGCGCGGTGGATCTGGTTGGTCCCTGCGAGGTTCTCGTAGGCGGCGGCGATGACGCTGCGGTGCGTGTCCTCGAGGCGGTCCAGCCGCGTTTCCAGCCGCTCCATCGCGATGCCGCGGAGGTCGACGATATTGCCCCCCATGGCGCGCTCGTTCGCGGCGATCAGCGCCTGCATCAGGTCGCGGTCATCCAGGATCATGTCCGGGCGCGAGATGATCTCCTCCCGCAGGGAGTCGTCAATTCGGGGATTGCTGCTCATTCCGGTCTCGTTCTTTTTTGATTGAGGGTGACATTATCAGGTCGCCGCCGCCGTTTCGCGCCTTTTTGCGGAGCGGGGGCCGGGTTTCCCGAAGCTGTTGCGCTTGTGTCAGCCGGGCGGGAAAAGGTGAGGATTTCGTTAACGGCTGGAAAGATTTGGAGGCGCCGGGGTTCCATGTCAGACTGGACCCAGCGGAGGAGAGAGCCATGCCCGAAATCACCCGATCCAGCCATCTGCAAACCGTCATCACCACCTTCGAGACCTCGCCCGGCACCTGCCAGGATCTGCTCGACGAACTGCAGGACGCCTACGACAGCTTCATCTCGCGGCAGGCGGGATTCGTGGCGGCGGGCCTGCATGTGAACGACGCCCAGACCCGCATCGCCAACTATTCGCAATGGGCCCGGCGCGAGGACTTCCAGGCGATGCTGCGCAGCGAGGAGATGCGCGTGCGCAATCGTCGCTTCAACGAGCTGTGCCGCAGTTTCGAACCGGTCATGTACGACGTGGCCGCGGTCTTCGGCTGAGGCCGCGCCGCCGCCGATCCGGCGCGGCTCAGGCCGCGATCGACCCGTCGGCCGTGCCCGCTTCCCTGACCATCATCCTGTAGCCCGATCCCCGGACCGTCTCGATGGTCAGGGCCCCGGCCACGTTGGCCAACTGGGTCCGCAGGTTGCACAGGTAGACGTCGAAGACCCGGGGGGCCGGTTCGTTCTCGAACCCGTAGACATGGTTCAGAAGCTGTTCGCGGGTGGCAAGCCGTCCGGGCCGGAGCGCGAGGAATTCGAGGATTTCGTAAAGCTTCGGCGACAGCGACAACGTGACGTCCTCGAGGTGCACCCGCCGGGATTCCAGATCGAAGCGCAGCGGGCCGCAGTCCATCTCGCCCAGGGCGACGCCATGGGCGCGCCGGGACAGGGCGTGCAGCCGTGTGACGAGCTCGGGCAGGGGGATGTCTTCCGGCAGGACCATGTCGGCCCCGGCATTCAGCATCTCCGCCACCTTCCGGTGATCCGGTTGCCGCGCCAGGACGCAGACCGGCTGGGCGGGGCGCGCATCGCGCAGGCGGGCAAGCGTCGTGTGCTTGCCGAGCGCCCCGGCATCCAGCACGACGAGATCGTGTTCCCCGGTGGATTGGAAGGCGTCGATATCCTCGCCCTGGTCACAGCGCGTGACCAGCGTTCCGGACTCGGCCAGAGCCTGCGACAGACCCATCAGCTTCCAGGTGGTTTCCGCAACAAGATAGCGCATCGGCGTGCTCCTCTGATTCCGCATCGGATGGTCCGGGGTGCGCGCGATGGCGCGGATCCCCTGTCGCTCGGGCCTTCTGGCGCTTGCGGACCGGATCGGGAGGCATTCTGCCGACGTCCTCCTGTCTACCTGCGGAATACGCCGGAAATGTGATCGAATCCGGGCCCTGCGGGGATGACCTGTATCAAGGCGCTATCCTTCCGGATGGCGCAGGCTTCCGTTTGCAGAGCAAAGGAGGGTCTCTCATGTACAAGTCCGTTCTTGTCCCGATCGCGTTCGACGACGATGCCAAGGCCGAAGCCGCGCTGGCGGTGGCGCGGCTTCTTGCGGGGGACGATGGCGACATCACCCTGCTGCACGTGATGGAACACGTGCCGGGCTATGCGATCACCTACATGCCGCCGGATTACATCGCGCAGTCCCGCGCGGCGGTGCAGGAGGAGCTCGACTCGATGGCGGCGACACTGGGCCACGGCAGGGGAGTCGTCGTCGACGGCCATTCCGGTCGCACCATCCTCGACTATGCCGAGGAGACGGGCAGCGACCTGATCGTCATCGCCTCGCACCGGCCCGGCATGGCCGACATGCTGATCGGCTCGACGGCGACGCAGGTGGTGCGCCACGCGAAATGCGCGGTTCACGTCCTGCGCTGATTGACATTGCCCGTCATGGCCGATTGCATGACCGGCCATGACACAGGACGATCTTTCCCTCGAGGCGCGCGGCGGCCTCCCCGAGACGCTGCGCGTTCTGCTGGCCGATTACCCGCGCGAGGGGTGGCCCTCCGATCCGGGGTTCGGCGGGCTGGTGGCCTTCTGGCTCGACCGGCACCTGATGTTCCGCAACCTCACCTCGGGATTGCAGCAGGCCGCCGAGTCCGAGATGGACGGGGCCATGGCGCGGGACGCGCTGGCACTGCGCATCGGGCGGTTGGGCAGCGCGCTGGTGCAGGGGCTGCACGGTCACCACCAGATCGAGGACCAGCACTATTTCCCGCGCCTCGCCGTCATGGACCGGCGGCTGCTGCGCGGGTTCGACATTCTCGACAAGGACCATCACGCCATGGACGGGCTGCTCGACCGCTTCGCGCGCTCGGCCAACGCGGTCATCCGGGGCGAGGCGGAAACCGGCACCTTCCGGGAAGAACTGCTGTCCTTCTCCGCGATGCTGGAACGCCATCTCTGGGACGAGGAGGATCTCGTCGTGCCGGTGATCCTCAGGCACGGCACCGCGGGGCTGGAATAGCGCCTCTACCGTGCCGCCGTTGCCAGCGACAGCCGGCGCTTTTCGTCGAAGACCTGCTGGCGCGGCTTCCACGGGTACTTGTGATCGTCCAGCACCGGCCCCCAGTAGAGGATGCCGCCGTTGCGCCAGGGGTCCAGCACGATCCCCTCCCACATGGTGTCGCCCGCGGCGCTGACGATGACCGTGCTGTGCTCGATCCGCAGCGGGTTGTCGGAATTGGCGATGGCACGGTGCAGGGTCAGCGTGCGGAACTGCTCCTGGCGCAGCCGCGCCTCCATGTCGTCGGCCCACTGGTAGCACAGGCCGCGCGGGCGCTTGCCCTGGTTGACCTTGATGTTGTGCAGATAGGGCGGGTCGGTGATCTCGTAGGCGACGGCCAGCTTGCGCGGATAGGTCAGGGAGACCTCGGCGGCGCGAGCGGCCTCCTCGGGATCGACATGCGGGCCGAGCGCGAGGATCGTCCGCGCCAGGGCCGCGACCTCCGAGGCCCGGACCGGCGGCAACTGGTCCGGCGGTGGCGGGGGCATGCCGCAGGCACTCAGCCAGAGCGCCCCGAGGAGAACAACAAGCCGGGCGGGAAAGTGTAGCATCATCATGGAGTTGCGGCGGCTCCCAGTCATTCCGGACGTCGTTAGCGAAATCCGCGCGGCGTGTCGAGCAGAGCTTGCCCGACCTACGGGGATGTGATCCGTCACCGGCAGGCCGCGAGCCAAGAGCGATCCGCCCGGAAAGGGCGTCAGCCGGCCACGCGCGCCGAGGCGGCGGGCACGGCCCGACGCCGAGAGGCCCGGAGCGCGCCTGCGCGCCCCGCCGGATCGGTTCTGCCCTGGGATGCGGTCGCTTGCGGGTGAGGCAGATTGCGCTCAGCCCGGAACCGACTCCTCCGGGGGGAAGGCCGCGCGACATTGCTGCTGGTCTTCCGCCGCCGCCCTGCGCAGGGCCGGCAGGTCCCGCGCCAATTGCGCATCGCGCTGGCGCAACGCGTCGCGATCCACGGGAATGCGGCGCGTGACCGGCTGCATGTCGGTGCGCCAGCACGGAAAGGCGCTCTTGTCATGGCGGCTCTGGCGGCATCCGGTGAACCGCGTCACCTGCTCGAATTTCGTCTGGAAGACAAAGCCGCGCGACAGGTCCCGCGCGATGCGCTCGCGCTCCTTCAGCGCATCCCGGTAGGGCGCGGCGGCCCCGGACAGGCAGCGCTCCACCGGCGTGCCGCAAGCGGCAAGCAGGAGCAGGGACAGGAACACAAATCGACGCATGTCGCGACCTTACCCCGCCCGCGCTTCGCCGTCGATTCACCTTGGCGTGCGCACCGGATCGGAGGAAATGGCGATCCCGGGAGGACTCGAACCCCCAACATCCTGATTAGAAGTCAGGTGCTCTATCCAGTTGAGCTACGGGACCGGAAGATATGATCGGGGCCGGCGATCCGAGGACCGCCCGGCCCGCGCCTCAATGCGTCCAGGCGCCCTTGCGGTCAACCGCGAAATTCTCGGCATAGCCGCGCGGGCGGATATTGGCGCGGCGCTTGTTCGGATCGCTCACCTGCACCTCGATGCCGCGGTCCTTGGCATAGGCCAGGGCGGCCTCCTTGGTGTCGAACCGCAGGCGCACCTGGCTCTGCGTGTCGCTGGACGAGGTCCAGCCCATCAGGGGGTCGACCTCGCGCGGGGTGTCCGCGCTGTACTCCAGGAACCAGAATTTGGTCTTGCCCTGGCCGGAAGACATGGCCGTCTTGGCTGGCTGGTAGATCCGTGCCCGCATGGAATCCCTCCGTAACATCACGAGACTTATCCGGGATTTGCCGCCACAGGGCAAGAGATCACCGGCATCATCCTTGTCCTGCCATCAACTGACATGACCTGTCAGCAGGAAGCTGCAAAAGGGCGGCGCGGAAAGGAGTGCAGGGAATGGTGCAAACAGGGCCCGACCCGGAATCGGCCGCCGGGAGCGAGGGGTGGGAAGCTGCGGCCGGACAACGGCCGGGCCAGCTGTTTGCCCCCCGAAGGTACATTTCGGACATGCCTTTTCACAACAAAAACCACCTGTCCCGCCCCCCGCGCCGGTGCCGCGGCGGAAAAAGCGGCAGGGCCGTGCGCGGCGCCCGAAATGCCGCCGGAATCGACAGCGGCACGCCCTTGCCCTTGAATCCCGGCGCGCCGGGAACAATTGTGGACAGCGCCAGGAGAACCACCGCCCCATGCCCTTCGCCCATTCCGACAAATCCCGACCGATGATGCACGCCCCGGCACCGGATGTGAAAGTCCGCGAGAAGCTGGAGGGCGGCAAGCGCTTCGTCATGCATACCGAGTTCAGCGCCGCCGGCGACCAGCCGACCGCCATCACCGAACTTGCCGCCGGGGTGCGCGACGGAGAGCGCAACCAGGTGCTGCTCGGCGCGACCGGCACGGGCAAGACCTTCACCATGGCCAAGGTGATCGAGGAAACCCAGCGTCCGGCGATCATCCTGGCCCCGAACAAGACGCTCGCCGCCCAGCTTTACGGCGAATTCAAGGGCTTCTTCCCCGACAACTCGGTCGAATACTTCGTCAGCTTCTACGATTATTACCAGCCCGAGGCCTATGTCGCCCGCTCGGACACCTATATCGAGAAGGAATCCCAGATCAACGAACAGATCGACCGGATGCGCCACTCGGCCACCCGGGCGCTGCTGGAACGCGACGACGTGATCATCGTCGCCTCGGTCTCGTGCATCTACGGCATCGGCTCGGTCGAGACCTACGGCGCGATGACCCAGGATCTGCACGTCGGCAAGGAATACGATCAGCGCAAGGTCATGGCCGACCTCGTCGCCCAGCAGTACAAGCGCAACGATCAGGGGTTTTCGCGCGGCACCTTCCGGGTCCGCGGCGATTCGCTGGAAATCTGGCCGGCCCACCTCGAAGACCGGGCGTGGAAGCTGTCCTTCTTCGGCGAAGAGCTCGAAAGCATCATCGAATTCGATCCCCTGACCGGCGAACGGGCGGCGAATTTCGACCGCATCCGCGTCTATGCCAATTCGCATTACGTGACCCCCAAGCCGACGATGAATCAAGCCATCGTGAGCATCCGCAAAGAGCTGCGCCAGAGGCTCGACCAGCTCGTCGCCGAGGGCAAGCTGCTGGAGGCGCAGCGGCTGGAACAGCGCACCAATTTCGACCTCGAGATGCTGGAGGCGACCGGCGTCTGCAACGGGATCGAGAACTATTCGCGCTACCTGACCGGCCGCGCGCCCGGCGAGCCGCCCCC
The DNA here is from genome assembly GCF_048261495.1 of Salipiger sp. GTDB lineage: Bacteria > Pseudomonadota > Alphaproteobacteria > Rhodobacterales > Rhodobacteraceae > Salipiger. The sequence goes on along the minus strand of NZ_JBLXFX010000002.1, from coordinate 99,494 downwards.
CACGCTTTTCGAGTTCATCCCCGACAACGCCATCGTCTTCGCCGATGAATCCCACGTCTCGGTCCCGCAGATCGGCGGCATGTACAAGGGCGACTACCGGCGCAAGTTCACGCTGGCCGAACACGGTTTCCGCCTGCCGTCCTGCATGGACAACCGCCCCCTCAAGTTCGAGGAATGGGACGCGATGCGACCGCAGTCGGTGTTCGTCTCCGCGACCCCCGCGAACTGGGAGATGGAGCAGGCGGGCGGGGTCTTCACCGAGCAGGTGATCCGGCCCACGGGACTCCTCGATCCGCAGGTCGAGATCCGCCCGGTCACGACGCAGGTGGACGACCTGCTCGACGAAATCCGGCATGTCACCGCCGGCGGCTACCGCACCTTGGTGACCACCCTGACCAAGCGCATGGCCGAGGACCTGACCGAATACCTGCACGAACAGGGCATCAAGGTGCGCTACATGCACTCTGATATCGATACCATCGAGCGGATCGAGATCCTGCGCGACCTGCGGCTCGGGGCCTTCGACGTGCTGATCGGCATCAACCTGCTCCGCGAGGGGCTCGACATTCCCGAATGCGGGCTGGTGGCCATTCTCGACGCGGACAAGGAGGGTTTCCTGCGGTCGGAAACCTCGCTGATCCAGACCATCGGCCGGGCGGCGCGCAATGCCGAAGGGCGGGTCATCATGTATGCCGACCGGATGACCGGCTCGATGGAGCGGGCGCTGGCCGAGACCAACCGGCGCCGCGACAAGCAGATCGCCTACAACGAGGAACACGGGATCACCCCCGCGACGGTGCGCAAGAACGTCGACGACATCCTTGCCGGGCTCTACAAGGGCGACGTGGACATGAACCGCGTCACGGCCAAGATCGACCCGGCGCGCGCCGGGGCCAACCTTGCCGCCGTGCTCGACGGGCTGAAGGCCGACATGCGCAAGGCCGCCGAGAACCTCGAATTCGAAGAGGCCGCGCGCCTGCGCGACGAGGTCAAGCGCCTCGAAGCGGTGGACCTTGCCCTGCATGACGACCCGATGGCGCGGCAATCCGCGGTCGAGGCCGCCTCGGAAGCGGCGGTCAAGGCAAAGGGACGCTCGACCGCGGGTCGGCCGGGGCAGCATGGCGGCAACGTGAAGCGGCGCAAGCGGTAGCGCGGGGCGCAACACCGGTCCGGGCGCCGTGGCCGGTCCGAGAGCCCGTGACATGAAAAGGCCCCCGCCGCGGGTGCGGTCGGGGGCTTTCGTGCCGTCTCACCCGAGGGAACGGGGTGTCAGCCGTTGTCGTCGTTGGGCGGGTTGATGCTGATCGTCGGAACCTTCACTTCGGCTTCCTTGGTGTCGACGTCGACATCCACATCGGGCACCGTCACGGTCTCGGAGGTGGTGCCGGCGGAGATGCTGCCCACATCGGCATCGACTTCGGGCAGTTCGCCGCTTTCGACCGACACGTCCACGTCGGGCAGGGCGCCGTTGTCGGTGACGTCGAGGTCGACCATGTAGACGCCGAAGGCCACGGCAGCGGCGGCAACGGCAACGAGGGCGATGGTGGGTCCGGTTCTCATGAATTTGTCCTTTCTCGTATCGTGTTGCCAACCGTTTCACGGTGGCGTCATTGCTGCGTCAACCCGGTGTGAGCGGGTTCGGTTCCAAGGTCGCGCCGCATTTCCGATCGGGCCGGCGGCGCGGCCTTGCGCGCATCGCCATTGATCCCGGCGGATCCGGGCGCCCTGCGCGCAGGGATCGGCGCAGCGTCCGGGCATGTCCGGTCGCCGTTGATGGGGGAGGGGGGGTCAGCGGGGGCGGGGGCCCCGCAACCGGCCTTGACGGCGCCGGGTTCGGGTCAGCCGCAGCGGATGCGCCGCACGATCCCCTCCGCGTCGGTTTCGAAGTTCACCCGCTCGGCGCGCTGATCCATGGTGATCATGTCGCCGGGCCCGATGACGCGGTAGAGGGTGCCCTCGGGCAGCGAGACCTCGCTCCCCGGCCGGCCGAGGAAGGCCGCGTAGCTGTCGGGCTTGCAGGCCGTCGCCTCGGGCGGGCGGGTGTCGGTTTCGGCTGCATCGGCCGGGGCCTCGGGCTGGCAGGCCAGCAGCGGGAAGAGGATGACGGGAAGCACTGTAAGTCGCATGAAGACCCCCTGGCGTGATGACGGGACAAGCTGACTGCATAGCGTCACGGCGCGGGCGCGGCTGCAACAGGTGCGCGCCGCGCGGGGCCGTCTCAGCGATTCCTTGCCGCCGGATGCGGGGCGGGGCGGATTACTTCCGGGTCGGAAACAGCTTGCCGAGACCGAAGCGCACCTTGTTGCGCATGTCCTCGTTCCGGGCGGTGCCCAGGAACGGGCCCGACCGCAGGGTATAGGCGGCGAGCACGTCGGTCGCCTCTTCCTGCGGGTTGCCGAAGGGAGTGCCGTCATCCGGTTCCAGCGGGTCGAAGGGCGTGGCGCCGCCGAGATGGTCGGCGGCCAGCTTCGCGTTGGATTCGGCGTATTTGTGCAGCAGGCGGGCGCGGGTCTCGTAGGGCAGCAGGAAGCGGCGCGGCGGCGTGTCGATCACCCGGGGTGCGAGGTCGAGGAACTGGTCGACTGCCGACACCACCTGAATTTCGGGCAGCCCCATGCGGATCGCCTCGCGCTTGACGTGGCGCGCGGCCTCCATGAGGCCGGTCGCCGGGCTGACGTTCTGCGACGGCACATCCATCTGCAGCCCGCCCCGGTCGGGCAGGCCGAGAAAATCGAGGAACCGCGTGATCGGATAGTCCGGCGCCTGACCGCGGTTCAGCGGCACCACGGTGACGCTGCCGCTGCCTGCCACGCGCTCCCAGTTCTGCATCATCCAGTGGTAGTTGAGCGTGTGGGTCTTCATCCGGCGGCGCAGGAGCGCGCCGATCGGGTCGACCCAGTCGGCGCTGCCCTTGATGTGCTGCTTGAAGTCGGATTCCAGCCAGAGATCCTGCCGCCGGAAATAGCATATCACCCGCAGATCGAAGCCGCGGGCCGTCACCCTGTCCACGAAGGGCAGAAAGGCATCGCCGCGGGCCGCGCCGAACAGGATCTCGCTGCTGAGCACGACGCTGCCCTCGGCGGTCAGGAAGTGATCCAGCATCGCCAGCGCCTCGTCGCAATGGCGATGGATGAAGAGCGAGGCGAGCTCGGCGGCATTGCCCTGCCCGGTGGTGCGGTCCTCCGGGTGCTTCACATAGGAAATGCCCGCGTCCTGCAGCCACGCGCTGTTCTGGTCGAGGAAATACTGGACGGTCGTGGTGGCGCATTTCGGCATGCCGACATGCAGGAAGATCGTTCTCGGCATTCTGTTCGGATACGCAACTCTGACTGGTGGTGCGCGGCGTGGCGGGGCCGCGAACCGGTTTCGAACCGTGCAGGGGGCGGGCGGCGCCGATCCTGCACCCGGGTCGGGGCTCGCCGTCTCCGGGCCCGGTGCCGCTTCTTAGTGCAAGGCGCGCGTCGGGTCCACACCCGGGATACGCCCCCGGGGGCGGCTTTGCGCGCATGGGCGGAATCCGGTCAGAGCAGCGCGCGGATCGGTTCCAGAAGGCCGTTGCTGCGCAGGGTGCGCACCGGGTAGGCCTCGTCGTTGACGAAGCGGTCGAGGGTGAAGCCCGGCTCGATCTTGGCCAGTTTCCCGGCCACGGCCAGCGCCTTGTCGTGCTGTCCGTCGAGCGCGTAGAGCGCGAGGAGGTGGCGGTGGGCGGGTCGGAAGGCGGGGGCCGCGCGGGCCGCGGCCTCGCCCGCCTCGATGGCGAGGTGCGGCTGGTTGCAGGCGACGCTGACGATGCAGTGGTAGAGATCCCACCAGTGCCGGAAGGGCGAGAAGCGCGCGATGGAGCGCGCATGCTGGGAGACTTCGAAGGCCTTGCGCGGCTCGCCCGCCAGCATCCGCGCCACGGCGAGCGAGAGCCAGCCGAAGCCGCCGGCCGGGTTGCGCTCGACCGATTGTTCGGCAAGGTCGACGCCCCCCGCCGCATCCCCCAGCGCCATGACCCGCACCTGGCTGACCAGCGCCTGCACCAGCGCATTGTCGGCCCCCTGTTCCAGCGCGTGCTGGTTGAGCGTGACGGATTCCTCGCGCAGTGCCGCGACATCCGGTTCCAGCAGTTCGATGAGCTGGATGTTGCGGATCAGCGCGCGCCAGGCGGTGTAGATGCCGTTGCGGTCGACCTCGTAGGCCTGTCGCAGCAGGCTGTCGGCCTCGCGCAGGGCGTCGGGCTGGAAGGTGAACATCCGGTAGAGCGCGAGGCGGGCCAGCGCCGTGGCGCGCGCCTCGGGGCGGGCGTTGGCGATGGCCAGCGGCAGGCGGCCGAGGGTGCGGTCGGCGGCCTCGAAGATCACCGCGGACAGGCCGGGGTGCGATCCCATCACCGCCTCGGCCGAGGGCACGTTCTGAAGCTTGGAATAGAGGATGCGCGCCGAGGGGGCGTGCACCACCTTCACGAAGGCGTTGAGGCTGCCGTCCGTTTCGAGCAGGTCGCAGGAGATTTCCAGGTCGCCATGGTCGTTGGTGCCCGCATCGACGTGACGGCCGGACTGGCGCCAGGCGCGGACCTGTTCGGCGATGTTCTCGCCGATGCGGTTGGCGATGATCTCGCCGAGGACCTCGTTCATGCCGCCGCCGTGCGCATCGGTGCGGCACTGGATCAGCAGGCCGGTGGGGATCGAGGGCATCGCCGCTTCGAGCCGCGCGGCAAAGCGCGAGCGTTCGGCGCGCAGCCAGTCCTCGAATTCGGGATCGCGCACGTCGATGCCTTCCAGCAGCTCGTGCGCGTCGTCGATGCGGAAATCGTTCTCGAGCACGTCGGCATGGATGCGCGCGGCATCGAGGGACACGGTGTTGCGGTCGGCAGAGAGCACGCTGTCGAAGGCGCCGAGGGTGCGGCGCAGCTTGGACAGGGATTGCCGCAGGTTGGCGCTGGCCTGTTCGGGGCCGAAGGTCGACCACAGCTTGTCTTCGAGCCAGCGGCGCGGGCGGGTCATGCCGGGGCTGAGCACCAGCAGCGCGAGAACGGCCTGGTTCTTGGCACCGAGGGGCGTGAGGCAATCTCCTCCCGGTCCGGTGACGCGCAACGGCCCGGCCAGCTCGATCGAGAGCAGACTTGCATCCTTCGCCATTTGCCTACCACCTATCCCACAGGTTGCGCGCCAAGGTAGCATCGGCGCGACGTAGCGGCAACGGTCGTGAATTGATCGTAAAAATGTTTTCTTACAAGTGATTTGTCTTTGACGAGCCCTGCCGCTTTTTTGATTACTCGGGGAAAGGAATTTCAAAAGGCGGGGGGTAGATCATGACCATTTTCGGAGGCCAGGGCGGACAAGGCGGCCAGGGAGGGCAGGGCGGCCAGGGCGGACAAGGTGGTCAGGGCGGCCAGGGAGGCCAGGGGGGGCAAGGCGGACAGGGCGGACAGGGTGGTCAGTCCCACGCCGGCGGCCCGGCCTCTCCCTACCTCAGCATCGCCCTTGCCGGGGCGCGCGACGGCACCGTCGGCTACTGGAGCGGCGGCCCCTCGCGGGAGCCGGTCACAACGGGGCAATCGAGCTGGAAGGCGTTCCAGCGGCTCGACTCCTTTCCGCGCCGGGCGGTACTGGATCAGGCGCTGGGCAGCTTCTTCGGTGTCGAGATTCCGGCGAGCACCGGCGCAAACACCACCGCGCGGCTGACCTTCTGCGGCCAGACGCTGGTCGAACTGCACAAGCCCTCGGATCAGCTGCTCAAGGATCACCAGCTCAAGCATCTGCGCACCGCGGCCGATCTGCGGATGGACCGGCTCGCCGAGATCCAGGTCGAGACGTCGGACATCCTGTCCGTCTTCGGGATGCTGGGCTACATGCATCCCGAGGCGACGAAGTGGTCGCACTGGATCTGCGGCGCGATGCTGCGGCTCTGCACGATGATGGAAATGCCGCTGAAGATGGCCTTCGACGTGCCGCGCCCGATCACGCTGGCCTACGAGGTGCAGCCGATCATCCAGACGCCGGGCCACGGCGCCTGGCCCAGCGGTCACGCCACTGAAAGCGCGGCGGCGGCGACGATTCTCTACCGGCTGTTCTGCGACGAACCCTTCGATCCGGTCGGAGCGTTGCGCGGCGGCAACCTGTTCTACCGCCATGCGGCGCGGATCGCGACCAACCGGACGGTGGCCGGGGTGCATTACCCGACCGACAGCATGGCGGGCCACACACTGGGCCTGACCATGGCCGAAGCGCTGGTCAACCTTCTGGACGGCAGGGACAAGACGCCGAGCCGCGTCTACCGCGGCGATCTCTACGAGGGCGATTTCAACGTCGGCCTGTTCGGCACCGAACTGAAGGCCGGCACCAACATCACCGAGGCGACGATCCCGATAGATCCCGCGATCGTTCCGGCCTGGCTGGCGGAGATGTGGAAGGCCGCCAAGACCGAGGGCTGATCCTCGGACGAAATAAGGGGTGTGGAGCCGCAGTTTGCGGGTTCGCGTGTGTGGGGGCCGGGATGTCGCAATCCCGGCTTCTCCTTTTTGCGGCAGGCCCCCCGCGCAGTCAGGCGGCGGGGCCCGACGCGGGTCCGGTTTCGTCCCGCGGGCGGATGACATAGGGACCGAGCCGGCCGGTGTCGGCCTGCGGCACCATCCAGCGGTCCAGCACGGTCCAGTCGAAATCGTCGAGCTGCGTGCCGCCGCCAGCCGCGGCATTGGCGACGATCCTGTCTGCCGAAAGCGCAAGCGCGCGGGTCATCAGCGCCGCTCCGGCACTGGTGCCGTTGATCGCGCGGGAGGTGCCGGACAGCGTGCCGCAGCCAAGCTGCCCCGGCCGGTTGCCGCTGCGATCCGCCACGGTGGATGCGGTCGGGCCGCTTACGGTCCAGTCGGCACCGCGGGCCGCGTAGCGGGCGGGCCGTTTCAGCGCGTTTTCGGCATCCTCCACGGCGGCGCCGGCGGTGAAGATCTGCCGGGCCCGGACCGTCGCGAGCGCCGAGAGGCTGCCTTCGTGACGGATCGGGCTGTCGCTTTCCAGCGCGGTGTGATCTTGCTGACGATCATCCCAGCCATAGGCCTCGGGGCTGTCGAAATAGGACTGCCGTGCCTCGCCCCGGTAGCCGACGAGGTTCACGTCGCGCTGGATCTGAAGCGTCGCGCGCAGGGCCGGGGCGCCCTTGTAGCGCAGCCGGAGGGTCCAGGCTCCGGCGGGGGCGAGCGGCTCGCCGTGACAGGATTCGGTCGGCGCCACGGCGATGACCATGTGGGCCCGCTGCTCGATCCCGGTGTCGAGGGTTCGGGCGGGCAGGTGATAGAGGCGCGCGACGGCGGCGCCGTCGACATCGAGGCTGCGCGCCTCGCCCTCCGCCAGGGCGGCAAAGCCGGAGGCCAGCCCGTCGGGCGTTTCCAGTTCGATCTGCAGCGCCGAGACGGGCATGTCCTTGGACGGGGTGCGCAGTTCGAGGTAGCTCTCGGTCTGGTCGCCGGGCTGGATGCGCCATTCGATCGACTGGTCGGTCGCCTTGCGCGCCTGTGCCTTTTCATAGGACAGCTCGGCCATGAGGCGGCTGTCGTGATCGTTGCCGAAGGCCCAGACCACGCGCACCGGCTGTTTCTTGACCTGTTCCCAGAGCGCCGCCTCGCGGGCGATCTGGTATTCGGCAAAGCGGGTGCCGTCCTTGGGGCCGGCGTGCATCCCCATCGAGATGTTGACGATCACCGGGGCGGCGGGGTCGATCTCCTGCGCGCGGCGCAGGATCCAGCGCATCGCCTGCACCATGTAGCTTTCGAAGCGGGTGCCCGAGGTGTCGGCGATGGCCTGCGGCGGCAATTGCACCGCCAGCAGCGGCCAGTCGAGCGCGGGATCGCCGGGCTCTGCCGGATCGGCCCCGGCGGCGAGGTCGAGCATGTGGGTGCCGTGACTCGCGCCGTGTTCGCTGGAGCGGTGCGCATCGGCGTGGATCAGCCCTGCATTCACGGCGCAATATTCGGCGGTCTCGTCCATGCCCGCGCGGGCGATCGCCGCGTCGATCTCGGCCGCCGTCAGCACCTGCCCGAGATGCGCCGACTTCTGCGGGCCGCCCTGTTCCAGCGCCTGCAACCAGACCGCGTGGAACCGGGTCGCCCCGGCGGAGGCGCGGAACCGCCCGTTGAGAAAGCCGATACCGTCGTCGATCGCCGCGACGATGGGGCGACTCGTCGGGCGCCGGCGCGGCGCGGCGGGGATGGCGGGCGCGGCGGGCGCCGTGTCGGGCTGGAGGGAGACCGGGCTGCCGGTGTCGAGCACGTCGAACAGCGCGGCGTGGTCGGCATCCGCCGTCCCGAGCCGGCGGTAGAGCGCATATTCGTCGGGCAGACCGGCGTCGGGGTCGGTGGCGCCGCAACGCGCGTCGAGCACGCCGAATTCATGCGGCTCCATCAGCAGGGGCGAGGTGGCGTCGCGCACGAGGTCGCGCAGGGCGCGCCGCGCCTTGGCCGGGTCCGCCCCCTTGAGCCGCACGAAGGCGGGTTCGTGCAGATCGCTGCCCACCGGCGGCTGGCGCCGCTGCCGCACGAGCCAGGAAAAGTCGAGATAGGCGTCGCGAAACTCCAGCGGGGCGGGGGCGGTCCAGGTCAGGGGCATGCGGGGCTCCTCGATGCGACGGGGTTCAGGATGATCCGAGCAGACTGCCCGCGCGGCGGCAGGTCAAGCCGGGACCGGGGGATTGCGCTTTATTCACGCTCTGATCGGCGCGGGACTGCGGAAATCCTTGGGAAATTCCTGCGAAATTCCCGCGAAATTCACGCCCCTTTCGCGCTGCTCTCACGCTGCGTTCACGCTGACTTGGCAATTTACGTTTACGTTTCGTCAATGAGGCGCCGCGACAAGGGCGCCGTACAGACAGGGGATTTCGCATGACCATCCGGACCACGACCCGAGAACGCAGGTTCCAGGTGATCGACGGCGGACGCGTGCCGGGCGCCCCCGCTCCCGTCCCGCTGAGCCTTCCCGAACCGCCGGTCATGTCGGCCTCGGAGTTGGCCGCCGAAATGGCCGAGCTCTATGCGCTGTCCCTGCTCCGGGACGTGCCGTTCGCGGCCATGGCCGACCCCCATCACGTGGTGCGTGTGGATGCCACCACGCGCTTCACCCTGCACGAGCTGCTGTGCGAGCTGCGCAGCCTGTCCTGGTTCGACGGCGGGACCTTTTCCGCGAGAGGCCCCGTCGTCCTGGCGGCCCACGGCTCCCGGGCTGCCGATGGCGAGGCTGACCACCGCCGCGAGCTTCGGCTCAACGGCGATGGTCAGCTGACCCTGAGGACGCTGTTCCGGGGGGTGGTTTCGGGTGGCGCGAGCGATCTGCGCTTCTCGGCCTTTCATGCCTCGGACTGCCTGACCGGCGAGGCGCCGGAAAGCTGCCCGCGCCCGGCGACCGACGCACCGCTGTCGAGCTGGGTGCGCTATGTCGAGCGCAGCGCCGGCGCGGGCCTCGGCCGACCCGGTGCGGACGATGTTTCGGTGCTGTCCTGGCGCACGCCGCGCGGCCTGGCCGAGGACATGCGGGCCAGCCACCCCTGCCGCACCTTCTACAGCGCGGCGCTGATGCTGCTGGCGCGAGGGTCGGCCTTTGATCCGGGGCTGAACGGCCCGGCGGGCGGCCCCCCCGGCGTCAACGGCCAGACCGTCCTGTCGAGCATGGCCGAAACCGCCGAACGCGCCTTCGATGCCGCGATGCGCCGCCATTCGCGCGCCGGACGTCTCAGCCGCCCGGCGGTCTTCGCGGCCCGCTTCGCCGCCATGGCGGGGCTCGACGATCCCGCGGGCGGCGGCAACGACACCATCCTTGCGGCGCTCGACGAACTGACCCGCCACGCGCCGAACCTGATGACCTGGGTGGCGCGCCGCAACGCCGCCGCCAAACCGCCCGCCTGTAGCGGGGAATCGCTGCTTCTGCCGGTCATGCCGGGCGACGATGTCATGCCGCACCGGGCCGATTGCGCCGCGCAGGGCGTGATCGCCGGGGCCATGGCGACCCTGCTCAAGGCGCTGTTCGACACCCGCCGCCACGCGCGTCTGCGCATGGTCGGGGTGCCCGGCGGCGGCATCGACATCGGCGCAGAGGCCGACCGGCTTGCCGCCGACATCGCGCTGTCGCGCTCCGTCTCCGGCGGCTGGTTCCAGGCCGAAAACCATCAGGATCTGCGCCTGGGCGAGGCGCTGGCGATCCAGACGATCCGCCTGCATTTCGAAGCGGCCCGGACCAACCTGTCGCTCGGCTTCACCGATTTCGACGGCCGGGCGGTCACGGTGTCGGCGCATCCGGGTGCGCTCGGGGCGGGCCACGCCTCCCTGCGCATCGACGGTCGCCTCGCGCCCTGGCCTCTCGAACAGTCGCGCACCGCTGCGCACCTCGCCGTGGTCTGAGCGGGGCCTGCGGCGGAAAACGGCGCGGCCCCGTCATGGCGCGGAACCTCCGGCGGGCTCTGTCCGTTTGTCTGCACAACGGAAATCAAGGAGGTATCCGCCATGAACTGGGATCAGATCGAAGGCAACTGGAAGCAATTCAAAGGCAAGGCGCGCGAGCAGTGGGGCAAGCTGACCGATGACGAAATCGATCAGGCCGAAGGCAAGCGCGAGCAATTCGTCGGCGTGGTGCAGGAGAAATACGGCATCGCCCGCGAAGACGCTGAACGCCAGGTCGATTCCTGGGTGAACGGCCTGTAACCCGCCGCATCCCGAGACCATGGAAGGGGCCGCCAGTGCGGCCCCTTTTCCTGTCCTAGCGGCAGATTGCCTCGGGCTCTACCCCTGCCCAGGGGACATGCACTTCGGTCCTTGCCAGAGTCCGTTCCAGGTCCGCGACCGGCATGACTTCGGAAATCATGGCGCGCAGGCGCGCGGTCCGCGGCGCGCGGGGGTCGAGGACCTGGCAGCAGACGAATTCCTCGACGATGGCGCCCTGCTGTTCGTAGCCATGTTCCAGAAAGCGGGTCCGGGTGTCCGGGTCGAAGAGGTAGGGGTCGGGAGAGGCGCCATGCTCGGAGGCTGCCTTCAGCGGGTTGTAGCCGGTCAGCCTCCGGTTCTGCCACTGCCAGACATGGGTCATCTCGTGCGCCAGCAGCATCGCGCCGTAGAGATCGACGCGCTCCGGATATCCCGCCATGTAATCGTCGAGGTAGAGATCCTTGCGATAGAACACCCGGTTGAAGAGCGTCATGGCCCCCGGCGACACGGTGACCGTCTCGCCCTTCGATTCCGGCCAGATCCGTTCCATGCAGGTGACGCGCGGGCGGATCGGTCGCCGGTAGGTCACCGATCCCGCCGCCAGCCCGTCGTGGAACCGCACCCGGCCCGTATCCGTCATCTCGCCCTGAATGGCGCCGAGAAAGGCCGTTTCGTTCGGGGTGAGGGGACGGCCGCAGGCAAGAAGGCCGAGGCACAGGAAAAGGGTCAACCATCGCATGGCGCCATTACCAGCCCGGATTCCGGGCGGGATCAAGGCTCAATCCGCCCGCGCGAACCGCTCCGGCATCTCGCCGGAGATTTCGAGGATCAGCTTGCGCTTGACCGCCTCGGAAAAACTGCCGCGATCCCGCGCGGTGACGACAAAGGCGCCCTGACCGCCGATGATGCGATCCTCGTAGATCCGCTCAAGCCCGCCCTGCGCGCGCCCCGGATCGTCGGGGCGCAGGATCGGCAGGGCATTGATCGTGACCCCCTGCGCAACCACGTGATCGCGCGCCTCCTCGATCCCCGGTCCGGAGAAATTACCCGCGCTGTCGCCGGAAAAGTCGATCACACGGCGCCAACCGTCGATCTCGTTGACCTCCATCAGCCGCAGCGCCTCGAGCAGGGCCGCGCCGATGGCGTTGCGCCCGTAGGCCTGCCGGGGCATGGAGAGTAGTGCATCGGCAAAGCCCTGCGCCTCGTCGGGCCCGGCGATCCGCGTCCAGTCCACGACCTGCGCCTGGTTGGCCGCCCATTCGACGTAGGTCACCGCGATTTCACCGTAGGCGGTGCGCGAGATGGCCGAGAGCACATCGGGGTCGGTGATCGCGCGGGCATAGCCTTCGCGCTGGAACAGCAGTTCTTCCTGCGTGATCGACCCCGAGGCGTCGGCCAGAAGCACCAGCTCCAGATCGGTATCCTGCGCGGCGGCGGGGGAGGCGGAAAGGCAGAGGGCGAGGCAGATCGGTCGCATGCGGCAGGTCTCCGTCCTGGGGGGCTGACCCGAAGGCTAGCGACCGATGACGGCTTTGCGAAGCGGAGAGATGTTCACAAGTGGGGGATCGGGCCGTCCCGTGCCCGATCGGCAGGCACCGGCGCCTTGGCGGATGACGGCGGGTCGGTGATCCGGGGACGGTCGCGGCGCCCGTCGGACCGCCGCGCCATTGCCGGGGCGGAGCGGTGCTGCCGCACCCTTCGACCGACCGGTTCCCGGGGCGCGAGGTCGCGCAGATCGCATGATAGCCGCGATCCCGGAGGAGGCGCTGGACCTCGCGGGCAAGTATCCCCGGCCCGCCAGCGCCAAGGTAGTCGCGCCGTGCGAGGATTGCGCTCTGTCCATCGCCCTGTGCGAGTTGGGGAGGTTCGGCCGCAAGGGCCGCTTCACCTACACGCTGCTGGAGGCGTGACCGTCCGATCCGGAGCGCCCCCGCGCGGAATCAAGGCGCGCAGCGCCGCCGCGCGATCGTCATGCCGCAGGCATGCCTCCGGCATGACCCGCCCCCCGGGCTGGCGATTTGGTGAGGCTGGTCTGATGGTCCGAGGTCGTCCGGACGTGGCCGGCATAAAACGCGTCGTTCGACCGTTGCATCGCCATCCCGCGGACCGGCGATCGCGCGGCTACCCTACGTTATTTCTCTGTTGTATAATTTGCTTAGTAGCTAATTTTAGAAGCATGGATATGACCGAGCAAACTAGCATTACAGAAGTCGCCCCACTTTTGGCAACCTATGGGTGGTATGAAAAGAAATTGATATCCCCATCTATCTGGGGGAGTCTGAACTTCGACAGCTTCAAGATCTCCGATTTTCAACGATATCTGTGTTGGATAAAGATTTCGCGAGAATACTTCAGTATGTAGCTCCATCGGACGCCAATAGGCTCTGCCACTCAACGCGAATTACTTTGTTTCTTGTGCAGGTTTGCGTGGAGATCGAGTCGTGTTTTAAATCCATATTATCTAGAAATGGTGTATCCAATAGTAGATGTAAAATGGTCAAGAACTTCTCGAGAGTTGAACGAAGTCACACCCTCTCTAGATATCATGCACGGATACACGGCTGGTCAGGTGCATCGGGTAACTTCACTCCATTTGGGGCTTGGGAGCGTGAGCCTGACCCCAATGGCGATAATTTAACACCGGACTGGTACAAGGCGTATGGTTCTGCGAAACACAATGCGCTTCAATCGCAGAAACATGCGACGTTTTCTACTGCTTGTGAAGCGTACTGTGCGCTGCATATCCTGTTGTTGAGCCAATTTGGCGAAGACAATTGGGGGCCTTCTCGCGGTTCCGTTGAATTTCATGCGGAAACGGACTATAAGTGCGTATTGGGAGATTTTATCGAAGTAAGGTTTCCGAGGAAGGAGGATTGCCGTGTGCTGTATGACCTACCGCAACGTAGAGATCGTCTGCCAGAAAAGCATTTCGACTACTCTTAAACATCCAACTCCTCCACAAACCGCGCGTTCTCTTGAATATACTGGAACCGCAGTTCCGGCTTTTTGCCCATCAGCCGTTCCACCAGATCGCCGGTTTCGCCGGGTTCGTCCTCGTCGATGGTCACGCGGATCAGCTTGCGCGTGGCCGGGTCCATCGTGGTTTCCTTGAGGTCCTTTGCGTCCATCTCGCCCAGGCCCTTGAAGCGCTGGACGTCGATCTTGCCCTTGCCGCCGAGGCCCTTGGCCAGCCAGACCTCCTTTTCCGCATCGTCCGCGACGTAGATGCGCCGGGCGCCCTGTGTCAGCCGGTAGAGCGGCGGGCAGGCGAGGTACAAATGCCCCTTGTCGATCAGCGGCCGCATCTGGGTGAAGAAGAAGGTCATCAGCAGCGAGGCGATATGCGCGCCGTCCACGTCGGCATCGGTCATGATGATGATCTTGTCATAGCGCAGATCGTCGACCTTGAACTTCGTCCCCATGCCCACGCCGAGCGCCTCGCAGAGGTCGCTGATCTCGGCGTTGGACCCGAGTTTGGACGAGGCCGCGCCGAGCACGTTCAGGATCTTGCCCTTGAGCGGCAGAAGCGCCTGGGTCTCGCGGAAGCGGGCGCCCTTGGCGGAACCGCCGGCCGAGTCGCCCTCGACGATGAACAGCTCCGTGCCCTCGCGGTTCTTGGCGGTACAGTCGGTCAGCTTGCCGGGCAGGCGCAGCTTCTTCGTGGCCGATTTGCGCGCGGTCTCCTTTTCCTGGCGCCGCTTCAGCCGCTCTTCGGCGCGCAGCACGAGGAAGTCGAGGATCGCGCCGGCGGACTTGGTGTCCGAGGCCAGCCAGTTGTCGAAGTGGTCGCGCACCGCGCCTTCGACCAGCCGCGCGGCTTCGGTCGTGGCGAGGCGGTCCTTGGTCTGGCCGACGAATTCCGGTTCGCGGATGAAGCACGACACCAGCGCGCAGCCCCCGGTCAGCAGGTCGTCGCGGGTGATCTGCGCGGCCTTGCGGTTCGAGATCAGCTCGCCATAGGCGCGCAGGCCCTTGAGGATCGCGGCCCAGAACCCCTGCTCGTGGGTGCCGCCTTCGGGAGTGGGGACGGTGTTGCAGTAGGACTGGATGAAGCCGTCGCGCATCGGGGTCCAGTTGATCGCCCATTCCACCTTGCCCGGCGCGTTGAATTTCTCGCGGAAATCCACCGTGCCCGCGAAGGGGCGGTCGGCATAGGTGCTTGATCCGCCGAGCGTTTCGGTCAGGTAGTCGGCCAGGCCGCCGGGGAAGTGAAAGGTCGCCTCGGTCGGGGTTTCCTTGTCGTCGATGGCGGATTTCCAGCGGATCTCGACGCCCGAGAACAGGTAGGCCTTGGAGCGCACCATCTTGAACAGCCGCGCGGGCTTGAAGCGGTGATGGTGAAAGATCTCCTCGTCGGCATGGAAGGTGGTGGTGGTGCCGCGCCGGTTCGGGGCGGCGCCGACCTTGGCCACCGGGCCGAGCGGAATGCCCCGGGAAAACCGCTGCTCGTAGAGTTCCTTGTTGCGGGCGACCTGCACCACCATGCTGTCCGAGAGCGCGTTCACCACTGAGGCGCCGACGCCGTGCAGACCGCCGGAGGTCTCGTAGGCATCGCCGGAAAACTTCCCGCCCGCGTGCAGCGTGCAGAGGATGACCTCGAGCGCGGACTTGCCGGGGAATTTCGGGTGAGGGTCGATGGGGATGCCGCGGCCGTTGTCGCGGATCGTGATGGCGTGATCCTCGTGCAGCTCGACCTCGATCCGGTTGGCGTGGCCGGCGACGGCCTCGTCCATGGAGTTGTCGAGCACCTCGGCCACGAGATGATGCAGCGCCCGCTCGTCCGTGCCGCCGATGTACATGCCGGGGCGCTTGCGGACCGGCTCCAGCCCTTCGAGCACCTCGATAGAGGAGGCGTCATAGGTAAAGGATTCGGTTGCGGCGAGAAGGTCGTCGGCCATGTGCGCTGCTCTTTTTTGATTTCGTTGATCGCGCCCGAGTATGGCAGAGCCTCCCGGCGGGGGGAAGCCCGAAGTCGCCATGTTTTACAGGGGTTCAGGCCGGATCGCGCGGGGGCACGCTGGCCCAGTGTTCACCCATGGCGACGATGCAGGAGGTGCCCGTGGAATAGGCGATCACCATGGTCCAGGCGCCGTTTTCGGCGGTCCAGACCTCCATCACCTGTTCCGGATCGCGCAGCCCGGTCGAGGTGAGCGACGCACCCTGCTGGCGTGACAGCCGTTCGGACATCCGCGCGCTCGGCTCGCACAGCACGTCGGCAATGGGCGAGGTCGCGGCAGCGGCGGTCGGGACGAGCAGGAGAAGGGAGAGAACGAAGCGCATGCATGAAATTGTAACAGAGGCATGACGGTTCGCGAAAGGAAATTCGCCCGGCCACGCGGGGCGGCCGGGCGATATGCCGATCAGAAGCGGTAGTTGACGAAGACGTCGAAGGTGGTCGCGTCGGCTTCCATGCCGCTGACGTCGAAGTCGTTGAACTTGTTGTAGTTCACTTCGCCGCCGACCGAGACGTTCTCGGTGACCGACTGTTCGAGGCCGAGGCCAACGTAATAGCCGTTCGAGTCACCCGGCGAGATCGCGTCGTCGCTGGTGAAGGCCTTGGCGAAACCGCCGGTGCCGTAGACCAGCGTGTTGCCGGCGTCGTAACCGGCACGACCGCCGAGACGGAGAAGGCCATCGAGCTTGGCCGCGTTGTCGAGTTCGATTTCACCACCCTGGTACTGCAGGTTGGTGCCGGCGACCCAGTTGCCGAAATCCCAGTCGTAACCGGCGCGCAGGCCGTAGAGGGCGCCGTCGCCTTCGGTGTCGGGATCATCGGTGTTGATGTTGCCGTAGCCGAGCTGGCCGCCGACATATGCGCCGGTCCAGTCCTTGGACGAGACCACCGGCATCGGTGCGGGCGCCATCACGACGGGATCGGAGGGCGGCGGGGTGACGCTGCCGGCAAAGGCGGGAAGGGCGGTGGCAGCGGCGAGAACCGGTGCGAGAATGAAAAGCTTGCGGGACATGTGTCTGCTCCTTGTCGTATCTGCGTTGGCCGCTGCGATGCGGCGACTGGGGAAATAACGACGCGGGCCGGGATCGGCTCCACACGGGGCGGTCACATCAAGTTGCAGTGGCGGAACTGGCACAGAATGGCGGATTGTTTCACGAAAAAGCAGGGACTTGCCGAGCCGTGAGGGGGATGTGGCAAGGAACGGCCTGACTGACGCAACGTCATTGGAACCGATCCGGCGCGGTGCGACGCGTGTCCGGCTCAGATCGCGTTCAGGTCGATGTCGAAACCGGCGGCCTTCAGCTCCTTGGCCAGCCGGTATCGCCACGCGCCGCCCGGATCGACGGGAGTATAGGCGATGCCGAGGATGTCCGAGGGGGCCTCGACCTCGTCCTCCTTCAGGATGATGGTGCGCCGCCTGCCGAGTACGCCGGTGAAATAGCCCAGTTCCATGATGACATTCTGGCGCGCCCGCGGCTGCATGCCGAGTGTGTCGTGTCTCGAACCGCCGAAGTCGTCCGCCGACATGAGGATGACCGCGAAACCGACATCGGCATTGTGTTCGAATTTCTCGATGATCGTGCGGCCTTCGTTGGGCTGGTCCTTCAGAACGATGGGCTGGCAGGACAACTGCCGAAGCGTTTCGACGACCTGCATCAGAAGCAGGTCGTTGTGGCCATGGACCACGAAGATCCGGCCGGAGGCCGGCGCGGCGTTCAGGCGGCCCGCCTTGCCCTCGACAAGGCCCCGCCGGTCCGCCGGTCCCGCGCCGTCCTTGATGTCGTAGAGCGACAGCGTGCGCTGGATGCGGCGGATGTGCGAGGTCAGCAGGTCGACGGGCACGAAGGGCGTGCCGCGCGGCCCCGAGGGCAGCGCCTTCAGGGTCTCGATCCTTTCGGCCAGGAAATCATTGTCCGACGCCCTGAGCCATTCGGTGATGTCGTTCAGAAGTTCGGTCAGTTCGGCGGTCACCGACGGCAGGACGTCTCCGTCGAGATCGGTCTGGAGAGCGGCCCTGGCCGAGAGTTGGTCAAGCGAGGTCAGCAACAGATCCAGTTTCATCCCGAGCCTCCGCGATGTGTACTTCGGAGAAGCCCTGCGGACCGAGGTCGCGCGGCGCCGTGTTTCCGGCGACCCGGGCGGATCGTCAGCCTTCGCGCTTGCCCGGCCCGTCCGGCGAATCCCGAAGCAGTTCGCGCAGGGTGCATCGCGGAGGGTCGTGGCGCAATGTCGCCGTGCCGATCTCCTGCCACTCGGTCTCGTCGATCGGCGGAAAGAATGTGTCGGCGTCGGGCACGTCCAGCGCGACCTCGGTGATCAGCAGCCTGTGCGCCAGCGGCAGCATCGCCCCGTAGATGCCGGCGCCGCCGATCCCGTAAAGGCGACGATACCCCTCGGTATGGGCGCGCTCGATCGCCGCCGCGACGGAGCCGACCACGTGATCGCCCTCCATGGTCGAGGATACGACAAGGTTCAGCCGGTTCTTCAACGGCTTCACCGGCAGGCTGTCCCAGGTGTTGCGGCCCATGATCAGCGCGCCGCCGGTGGTCTCGCGCTGGAAGAACTTCAGATCCTCGGGCGCGTGCCAGGGAATGTCTCCGTCCCGCCCGATGGCGCCGCCCCGGGCGCGGGCAACGATGAGCGAGATCATACCGCCACCGGCGCGCGGATCGCGGGGTCGGGATCGTAGTTCAGCACTTCGAAATCTTCGAAGCGGAAGTCGAACAGGCTGTCGACCTTGCGGGTGATGCGCAGTTGCGGCAGCGCCTTGGGGGTGCGGGACAGCTGCGTTTCCACCTGCTCGAGATGGTTGAGGTAGATGTGCGCGTCCCCGATGGAATGCACGAAATCGCCGGGCTCGTAGCCGGTCACATGCGCCAGCATGACCAGCAGCAGCGCATAGGAGGCGATGTTGAAGGGCACCCCGAGGAACATGTCCGCCGAGCGCTGGTAGAGCTGAAGATGCAGCTTGCCGCCCAGCACCCGCACCTGCCAGAGCGTGTGGCAGGGCGGCAGCGCCATGTCGGGAACATCCGCGGGATTCCAGGCCGAGACGATCAGCCGGCGGCTGTCCGGGCTCTTGCGGATCATGTCGATCAGCGTGGTGATCTGGTCGACCCCGCCGAAGTCGCGCCACTGCTTGCCGTAGACGGGGCCGAGGTCGCCGTGTTCGTCCGCCCATTCGTCCCAGATCGAGACGCCGTTCTCCTTGAGATACCGGATGTTGGTGTCCCCGGAGAGGAACCAGAGAAGCTCGTGGATGATCGACCGCAGGTGCAGCTTCTTCGTCGTGACAAGCGGAAAACCCTCCGACAGCGGATAGCGCGCCTGCATCCCGAAATGGGAAATCGTGCCGGTTCCGGTGCGGTCGGTGGAGCGTTGGCCCTGCTCGAGAATGGTTTTCAGCGCGTCGTGATATTGCCGCAAGGTCCGCTCCCTTGGTTACCGATTGGCGGTCTAGGCCACCAGATGAGTCGTTTCCTGACCATATCTGGCAGAGAAGGCGGTTTGAACCACCATATCGGGTGGAGGCGGAATTGCCTCACCTGCCTCAAAAAAGCGCGGGTTCAATTGACTTTCCGCCATGCTCCCGTAGCGTTACGGCAAAACATACACGGGCAGACCGGGGCAGTATCATGTATCGAATTCTGATTGCGCTCGCGCTTGCGGGCGCGCTGGGCGCTTGCGGAAGCAGCGGCGGCAGCAAGAGCGGGGACAACCCGCTGGACGACGGCACGGAATGCGTGCGCGACAACCCCTTGGAGGAATGCGAGGTTCCGGAAGAGGAAGAGGAGACGCCGCCCGAGGAAGGCATTCCCGACGAGCTTGCAAAGAACATGGCAAGCTTTTCGATCTCGGATGACAAGTCCACGGTGACGGTTGCGCTGACCGGCCTCGACACCACGCCGATCGAGGCGACCTATGCCCGCCTCTCCGCTCTCGACGTGATGGCCGAGGACGGCTCCGTCGCCTATTTCGCTTATTCCGTGCAGGAAGATCCGCTCGACCGCTTCTTCCTTGCCCTCGGCAACACCAGTGCGGACGGCAGCGTCTCGGCGCTCGTGGCCGGGGATGGCGGCCAGTTCACCGAAGTCCAGCAGGGCGCGGGCTACAGCCGCGAGGGGACGTTCTCGCCCGCGTCGGGCCAGGTGTCCTATGCGGGCTATTACGGGGCCGTGACGAACCTGCAGACCGACGAAGGCGGTCAGCTTCTGCCCGTGCCGGATACCGGCGGGCCGTTGCCCGATCTTCCCGGCCAGCCGGCGCAGGTCACCGGCCTCATCTTCCTCAACGCGAACTTTGCCGATGCCACCGTCAACGGCGAGATCTTCGCCCGAGTGCTGCTCGATCCGCGCGACAACTCGGAAACCCTGTCGCTCGAGGACCTCGCGCTGCAACTGGCCGCCATCGACGAGAACGGCGAATTCCTCGGCGATGTCGAGATGATCGACGGCGCCGCCAGCGGCGATCCGCTCGACGGCGGATCCGGCGGTTCGACCGGCAGCTACGGCGGCATCTTCGGGGGCGAGAACGCGGGCTATGTTGCGGGCGTCACCTCGGTCACCTGGTCGAACGATACCTATTCCTCGGTCGAGGAAGTCGGCGTGTTCGTCCTGACCCAGTGCGGCATGGCCGGAGACTACGACCGCATCTGCGACCTCGTGCAGCCCTGATCGGCCATGAGGCGCGGCGCGCATGCCCTATGCCTGACGCTTGCGGCGGTCCTGTCCCTGACGGGTCCGCTGACGGCCGAAGACCGCGCGCCTGACGGGGCGAAGACCGAGCATCGCTACGAGCTGACGCTGCCGCAACTGCAGACGCTTTCGGCACAGGCGATCCAGACCGGGCGCTACGCGCTTGCGGTCAAGATCGCCGGGCTGATGCTGACCGCGAACCCCGACGACCCCTATGCGCATTTCATCATCGCGCAGGCCTATCTGCGCGGTGGCGATGCCGAAAAGGCCCGGCAGGCGGCCCGCAAGGCCTACCGCTTTGCCACCACCGACGTGCAGAAACACGAGGCCGCCCGCGCGGCGGCCATGGCCTCGGCCCGTCAGGAGCGCTATTTCGGCGCGCAGATCTGGATGCGGCGGGCGCTTGCCGCGTCTCCCGACGCGGAGATGACCTCGCGCGCGGCCAATGAATTCCGCGCGGTACGCAGCCGCGCCAGGCTGAGCGTCGACGGCAGCATCTCCGTCGCGCCATCGTCCAACGTGAACGGCGGGTCGACCGAAGAGATCAGCACCGTCGAGGGCCTGCCGCTGGTCGGCATCCTGTCGCCCACGGCGCAGGCGCTGTCCGGCACCGAGGCGCGCGGGGAGTTGACGCTGCGCTACCGGCTGCACCGGACCGAGACCTCGCAAACCGATCTGCGGGCGCACGGGTCGATCAAGCGGGTCTGGCTGAGCGAGGCGGCGCAGGACAAGGCGCCGCGCGCCGAGAATGCCGATTTCGGCACCAGCCTGGTCGAATTCGGCCTGCTCCACCGCCGCAAGCTGTCCGAGGGCGGGCCGCTGCTGGCCTTCGGCGCGCATGTGGGCCGGGCGTGGTCGGGCGGCGAGGCGACCTATGATTTCGGACGGATCAGCGCCACGCTGATCCAGCCGCTCGGCGACAAGACGGCGCTGACGCTGGGCCTCATGCGGCAGGAGCAATACGATCTGGTCGGCAGTGCGGAATCGGTCTCGACCCGGGCCTGGTCCATCGGGATCGGCCGGAAGGTCTGGGGCGAGAGCCGCATCACGCTGGCTTTCCAGCTTTCTGACAGCGCCTCCGACAATCCGCAGGCGATCCGCGAGACGCGGGGCGTCAGGGCGGGGTTCGAACTCGGCCCGGCGCTGGGGCCGGTCAAGCTCGGGCTGGGGCTGTCGGCGACCGAAAGCGACTATCCCGACTACCGCGTGCTGCTGCCGGTTCCCGGCGGGCGCCAGGACCGCATCTGGGCGGCGGATGTCGACCTGACCCTGCACAAGATGGACTATGCAGGCTTCGTTCCGACGGTCCGTTTCCGCGCGGAACGCAGCACCTCCAACGTCAGCCGGTTCGAAACCGAGGATCTTTCGGTGACGCTGGGCTTCAAGTCGCGCTTCTGAGTCCTCGACAATCCGGCTTTGCCCGCTAGCATCCCTCCCGAACCGAAATCGAAAGGGAGAGATCGCATGGGAACCCGTTTTCTGCACACCATGGTACGGGTGAAGGACCTGGACGCGTCCATCGCATTCTACAAGCTGCTGGGCCTGACCGAGCGTCGGCGCATCGAAAATGACAAGGGACGGTTCACGCTGGTGTTCCTCTGCCCACCGGAACAGGCGGACGGCACGGCGGACGTGGAGCTGACCTACAACTGGGACGGTGACGAGGGGCTGCCCTCGGACAGCCGGCATTTCGGCCACCTCGCCTATTCCGTGCCCGACATCTACGAGATGTGCCGTTCGCTGATGGACGCGGGGGTGACGATCAACCGGCCGCCGCGCGACGGGCATATGGCCTTCGTGCGCTCGCCCGACAACGTGTCGATCGAGATCCTGCAACAGGGCGATGCCCTGGCCCCCGCCGAACCCTGGGCCAGCATGGAAAACACGGGTCACTGGTGAGCGCGCTCCGGACGCTGGCGCTGCTGCTTGCGGTGCTGACGGCCGGACCGGCGGCAGCCGATGAAGCGGGCTGCCGCCTGTCGCTTCTGCTGGCGCTCGACGTGTCATCCTCGGTCGATGACGGAGAATACCGGCTCCAGAAGGAGGGGCTGGTCGGCGCGCTGGGCGATCCGGACGTGCGGCGCGCGCTGCTCGACGGCGGCCCGGTCGCGCTGGCGGTCTACGAATGGAGCGGGCGCAACCAGTCCACGGTGATCCTCGGCTGGTCGCTGATCGACGGGCCCGACGCGATCGACCGGGCGGCGGGCATCATCCTGGGCACGCCGCGAAGCTTCAACCGCTATCCGACCGCGATGGGGTATGCGCTGGGCTTCGGGGCGACGCTGATGACACGGGCCCCGGCCTGCGACCGGCGGGTGATCGACGTGTCCGGAGACGGCATCACCAACGACGGTTTCCGCCCGCAACAGGCCTATGATCACTATCCGTTCGACGGTGTCGTGGTGAACGGGCTGGCGGTGCTGGGGTCCGACCCGCGGGTGGTCGACTACTATCGCGGCGAGGTCGCGCACGGTCCGGGTGCCTTCGTGGAAATCGCCGAAGGCTATTCCGATTTCCGCCGGGCGATGACGCGAAAGCTGTTTCGCGAACTCAACGACATGATCATCGGAAATCTCGCGCCGCCGGGGGCCGGCCTGCGCCGATGACGCGCCGAGGGGACGATCAGTAGATGTAGCGGATCTGATCGGTCCAGTAGCGTTCGAGCCGTTTCAGCGCATTGTTGATGGTGTCGATGCCTTCGAGGTCGATGATGTTGCGGGTTTCCATGCCTTCGGAATGGCGTTCGAACAGCGTATCCACCATATCGCGGATTTCCCGCCCGCGCGCGGTGAGGCGCACGCGCACCGAACGGCGGTCGATCTCGCATCGTTGATGGTGCATGTATCCCATCTCGACCAGCTTCTTGAGATTGTAGCTGACGTTGGACCCCTGATAGTAGCCGCGCGACTTCAGTTCGCCTGCCGTCACCTCGTTGTCGCCGATGTTGAACAGCAGCAGCGCCTGGACGGCGTTGATCTCGATGATGCCGACCCGTTCGAATTCGTCCTTGATCACGTCCAGCAGCAGGCGGTGCAACCGCTCCACCAACGCCAGTGTTTCGAGGTATCCCGCAAGATAGCCTTGTACCGGCTTTTTTGCCATCGGGGCATGAATGCTCATAACCGTCTCCGCCTGTTATGTTTGAGCGGAAGATTTGAGCGAAAAACCCAAACAATCGGTTAAGCCGTGAAAGATACTTGGGAATCGCGCCTCAGCCCGCGCCGGCGACCCGCGAAATATCGGCCACGAGGGGGCGCAGATGTTCCGGCGCGGCGCTCTGGCCCGAGACCCACTGGTAGAGGTCCTGATCGTTCTCCTCGAGCAGCACCTCGTAGGTATCGAGCTCGGCCGCGGACATCGTGGCCAGCCGTGCATCGGCGTAGCGCACCAGGATGATGTCCATCTCCTTTATGCCGCGCCGCATGGAGCGCATGGCGAGGCGTTTCAGGCGGTGTTCGGCGGTTTCGGTCATGCGTCGGCCTTGAGCAGGGAGCGGAGGGTCTTTTCCAGCCGCCCGAGCTTTTCGCCCGAGGCCTGGATCTGGGTTCTGAGCGTGCGCAGTTCCAGCAGGGCGGCACCGAGATCGGCGGGAAGGGGCGTCGCGGCCTCGTCGGGGGGCGGCGGGCCGTCGCCCTCTCCGGTCAGCAGCCACGGCATCGACACCCCCAGCAGCCCGGACAGCATCTGAAGCCGGTTCGCGCGGGGTTCGGACAGGTCGTCCTCCCAGGCCTGGAGGGTCTTCAGCTTGACGCCGAGACGGCGCGCGAGCTGTTCCTGGTCCATCCCGGCGGCATCGCGCGCGGCGGCGACGCGGTCGCCGAAGGTGGCGGTGTCCGGGCCGTAGTAATCGGTATCGTTCATCGTTCTCTCCTCCCCTGACGCGGGGCCGGCGACCCCGGCGGCATGACCGCTTGAACGGGGACCGGGCGCACCCTATGACAGGAACCGACACAATACAAACGGTCCGGCCATGCCCCTGCTTTCCGATACCCTCGCCCGCGTGAAACCGTCGCCCACCGTGGCGGTGACCCAGCTTGCCGCCGAACTGAAGGCGGCGGGCAAGGATGTCATCGGTCTCGGCGCGGGCGAACCCGATTTCGACACGCCCGAAAACATCAAGGCGGCGGCGATCGCGGCGATCCATGCGGGCAAGACGAAATACACCGCGCCGGACGGCATCATCGAGCTGAAGCAGGCGATCTGTGCCAAGTTCGCCCGCGAGAACGGACTGACCTACCAGCCCGCGCAGATCACCATCAGCACCGGCGGCAAGCAGGTGCTCTACAACGCCTTCATGGCGACGCTGAACCCCGGAGACGAGGTGATCATCCCGGCGCCCTACTGGGTGAGCTACCCGGACATGGTGCTGCTCGGGCAGGGGACGCCCGTCTTCATCGAGGGCAGTCCGGAGCTCGGCTACAAGATCACGCCCGAGCAACTGGACGCGGCGATCACGCCCAAGACCAAGTGGTTCCTGTTCAATTCGCCGTCGAACCCGACCGGTGCGGGTTATACCCGTGACGAATTGAAGGCGCTGACCGATGTCCTGATGCGGCATCCGCATGTCTGGGTGATGACCGACGACATGTACGAGCACCTCGCCTATGACGGGTTCGAATTCTGCACCCCCGCGCAGGTCGAACCGGGCCTCTACGAGCGCACGCTCACCTGCAACGGCGTATCCAAGGCCTATGCCATGACCGGCTGGCGCATCGGTTACGCGGGCGGGCCCAAGGTGCTGATCGACGCCATGCGCAAGATCCAGTCGCAGAGCACGAACAACCCCTGTTCGATCAGCCAGTGGGCGGCGGTCGAGGCGTTGAACGGGCCGCAGGATTTCCTCGCGCCCAACGCGGAGATGTTCAAGCGGCGCCGCGACCTGGTGGTGAGCGCACTCGACGCCATCGAGGGCATCGACTGCCCGGTACCGGAGGGGGCGTTCTACGTCTATCCCTCGATCGCGGGGCTGCTGGGCAGGACCTCCGCCGGGGGCACGCTGATCGACACCGACGAAGCCTTTGCCAAGGCTCTGCTCGAGGAGACCGGCGTCGCGGTGGTGTTCGGTGCGGCCTTCGGGCTCTCTCCCAATTTCCGGATTTCCTATGCGACCTCGGACGCGGCGCTGACCGAGGCCTGCAAGCGGATCACGGCCTTCTGCGCGGGTCTGACATGACGGCATCCGACCCCCGATCCGGCCTTGTGCCGCGCCCCGGGGCCGCGGCGCGATGAGCGATCTGCCGGAATATTACTTTCGCGTGCGCGACAACGGCGCGGCGGTGTTTCGCGTGGATACGGAAAACCGCCAGCGGCGGATCGACATGGATCAGATCGCGGTGGTCAATCTCAACCGGAGCGAAATCAAGCCGCAGGGCGACCGGGATCTGAGCACGGCCGATATCGCGGCGATCGAGGACTGGATGGCCGGGCGCAAGGCGCTGCTGGCGATGCGGGACATCGACGACATCCATCGCGCGGTGGATCACCTCAACCTCACGACGCAATGGGTCCAATCCAGGGCGACCGACGATCAGCTAGAGGCGGTGACGGACGCGCTGCTGCTGGCGATGCACGATCTGCGTTCGGTGCTGGTGCGCAAGAAGGCCGACCGCCTCGTGCGGGCCGCGCCGCCGGACCGGACTGCCGACGACTGAGGCAGTTCCCCGTTTACCTCCCGGAAAGCTCGGGCATGCCATAAGCCCGGATTGAAACCCGTGCGCCGCCTGATATCGTGGCGGCCAGTGGGTTTCCCGACGTTTGAGGAGTGGTTCATGCCCGTTTTCCCGAAATCGACTGCCGCGTTGTTCGCCTGTTTCGTCGCCAGCTCACCCGCGTTCGCCGAGGGGGACATGTACCGGGGCGATGCCACCTCCGATCCCGCGCGCGAACCGCTGGTGCAGGCATACCCGGCGGCCAATTACTGCCCCGCCGGGCGTCAGCCGGTGATTTCCGGCGGCGTCATCTACTGCGGCGTGCCGACCGATGCCTCCGGGCTCGCGCCTGAACCGGCCCCCGCGCCGGCGCCGCGCAGGGTGTTTCGCGCGGCGACGCCGCCACCGCCCCCGGTGGACGACAGCATCTACCTGCCGCGCCCCTACGTGATCGCCGACGAGTACTGACGCGGGGGCCGCGCCATGCGGTCCCGCTTGCCCTTGGCAAAGGGGGGCGGGCCGCGTATACGCGCGGCCTGAGCCGTATCCGGGAGTCCGTTCGCCATGCAGGGCAGTGCCAACCTCAACATCATGATCAAGGCCGCGCGCAAGGCGGGCCGGTCGCTGGTCAAGGATTTCCGCGAGGTCGAGAACCTGCAGGTCTCGATGAAGGGTGCGGGCGATTTCGTCAGCCGCGCCGACATCGCGGCCGAAGCGGTGCTCAAGCAGGAACTTCTCGGCGCCCGCCCGACCTACGGCTGGCTGGGCGAAGAGGGCGGCGGCCAGGACGGCGAGGATCCGACCCGCCGCTGGATCGTCGATCCGCTCGACGGGACCACCAACTTCCTGCACGGCCTGCCGCACTGGGCGATCTCCATCGCGCTGGAGCACAAGGGCAGGATCGTCGCGGGCGTGGTCTTCGACGCGGCCAAGGACGAGATGTTCTATGCCGAAAAGGGTTCGGGCGCCTGGCTCAACGACAGCCGCCGCCTGCGGGTGTCCGGCCGCACCCGGATGATCGAGTCGATCTTTGCCACCGGCGTGCCCTTTGCCGCCAAGAAGACCCTTCCCGCCACGCTCAAGGATTTCGCCCGGCTGATGCCGGAATGCGCCGGCGTGCGGCGCTGGGGTGCGGCGTCGCTCGACCTCGCCTATGTCGCGGCGGGACGCTACGACGGCTATTGGGAGCGCGAGCTCAATATCTGGGACATCGCCGCGGGATCGCTGATCGCCCAGGAGGCCGGGGCACTGGTCGAGGGCGTGCGCGCCGATCAGGACCCGCTCGAGAGCGGCTCCATCCTCTGCGCCAGCAACAACGTCTTTGCCGCCTTCTCCAAGGTGATCCGCGAGGTCTGATCGTGGTGCAGTCGCGGCCGCTCAGCGGTCCGACGGGTGGTTCATTCCGTCATTCCAGACGATCGGTTCGTGATCCGCGGGATTGACGCCGTCGATCGTGCCCATGTTCACGCCGAATTCGTTCGGGTTCGACCGGCGTCGATGATACATGTAGATGCCGCAGACCGAGCAGAAGTAATGCTGTGCCGTCATGGTGTTGAACTGGTAGAGCGTCAGCCTGTCCGCGCCTTTAACAACCTCGATTCCGCCTGTCGGCGCCGTCACCGCGGGGGCGGCGCGGCGGCGGCAGTAGGAACAGGTGCAGCGTCGCGCCGACTTCAGACCATCGCTCAGCTCCACGCGCAGCTCGACTGCCCCGCAGTGGCAGGAGGTGTGTACGGTTTCGGTCATTTGCGTCGTCCTGTCCTCGGGATGTGGGTGCGCGCGGAATCGTACTGTCCCGCCGGGTGCGGCGGATGCCCGTCGGTGCGCCGCCAGTAGGCCGGTCCGCCCTTGCGCAGCCATGCCGGAACGGTCAGCGCGAGCCCGGCGATGAACCCTCCGGCATGGGCCCAGTAGGCGACGCCTCCGTCGCCCGCGCGGGCGCCGAAGCCGCCGTAGATCTGCAGCCCGAACCAGACCGCAAGCAGCAGCCAGGCGGGGATGGGCAGGATCTTGAAGAACACGATCAGGAAGATGAAGATGTCGACCCGCGCCCGCGGGTAAAGCAGCAGGTAACCGCCCATGACCCCCGCGATCGCGCCCGAGGCGCCGACGGTGGGAACCGGAGAGAGCGGCCCCGACACCACCTGTGCCAGCCCCGCGATCAGTCCGCAGGCAAGGTAGAAACCGAGGTAGCGGACATGGCCCATCTCGTCTTCGATATTGTCGCCGAAAATGAACAGGAACAGCATGTTGCCCGCGAGGTGCGTCAGCCCGCCGTGCAGGAACATCGAGGTCAGCAGCCCTGTGACGCCGTCGCCCTGCGTCACCAGCGCCGGTATCAGCGCGTAGTCCGCGAAAAAGGCGTTGAGGGCGCGGGGGTTGGAAAACAGGCCCCAATAGCTCACGAAGATACCGACATTCGCCAGGATCAGCGCGTAGGTGACATAGGGCGTGCGCCCCGAGGGGTTGTGATCGCGGATCGGAAACATCGCGCCACGATTGGCGAGGAAACCGGGGGCGTCAAGGGAGGCCGCGCCGCGCCCCCGACAAAAGGCCGGGAGCGCGGTGCCGGATCCTACATGTTGCCGCCCAGCAGTGCCGCATTGCCGCCCGAGGCGGTGGTGTCGATGCAGACGTGACGCTCGGCGCGGGCGTGGCCCTTGTCCGGCGCACCGGTGACCAGCGCGAGGATGGCGCCGTCGCGGTTCGCCAGTGCCTTGCGGTAGTCGCTTGCGGTCGCCGCATCGCCCCACCAGAGCGCCGTCGAGAAGCCCCGGAGCCGTGCCAGCACCTCCGGGGCGACCTTGCCGTGGCTGCGCACCGCGATGCCGCCGAGGGCGCGGATGGCTTCGGCCTGGGCTGCGGTGTTCTCGGACCCCGGCCCGAGGCAGAGCATCGGGGGCCGGGCATGGGTCGTGTACTGGTTCGCCTCTCCGGTGGGGCCGGGCAGGTCGCGGGTCACCGGCTGCGGGCTCTTGCCGGCCGCGTCGATGGCGGCGGCGATGCGGCTTTCCAGATCCGGCGTCGACCAGTTGCCGTCGACCTTCGGGGCAGGGTGCCTGCGGAACCGGTTCACGTAGAGCGGCCCGCCCGCCTTCGGCCCGGTGCCGGAGAGCCCTTCGCCGCCGAAGGGTTGGGAGCCGACGATGGCGCCGATCTGATTGCGGTTGACGTAGATGTTGCCCGCCGCGATGCGTTCGGTCACGTGCTGCACCCGGTCGTCGATCCGGGTCTGAAGTCCGAAGGTCAGCCCGTAGCCGGTGGCGTTGATCGTGTCGATCACCTTGTCGAGGTCCTGTGCCTTGAACGTGGCGAGGTGCAGGATCGGGCCGAAGATCTCGCGCTCCATCACGTCGATACCGCTTACCGATAGCAGCGTCGGGGCGACGAAATGCCCGGTGCGCGGCACGTCGATCTCGGCGATGACACGGCCTTCGGCGCGCGCGGCGTCGACATAGGCGGCGATACCGGCAGCCGCTTCGGCGTCGATCACCGGTCCGAGGTCGGTCGAAAGATCCCAGGGCCGGCCGGGAGACAGTGCCTGCATCGCGCCGACCAGCATCTCTGTGAAATGCGGCGCGATGTCTTCCTGAACGTAGAGGCAGCGCAGGGCGGAACATCTCTGACCCGCCGATTGGAAGGCGCTTTCCACGATCGCCCGCACGGCCTGTTCCGGCAGCGCGGTGCTGTCGACGATCATGGCGTTGAGGCCGCCGGTTTCCGCGATGAACGGCGTGCCGGGGGCGAGATGCGTCGCGATGGCGCGGTGGATGATCTGCGCGGTGTCGGTCGAGCCGGTGAAGGCGACGCCCGAGACCTCGGGGCAGGCGGTCAGGGCCGCGCCCGTGTCACCGGCGCCGGGCAGCAGTTGCAGCGCCGACAGGGGCACGCCCGCGTCGTGCAGCAGTTGCGTGGCCCGGTGCGCGATCAGCGGCGTCTGCTCGGCCGGTTTCGCCAGCACGGCATTCCCGGCGGCGAGCGCGGCGGCGATCTGTCCGGTGAAGATCGCAAGCGGGAAGTTCCAGGGCGAGATGCATGCAAAGACCCCCTGCGGCATCGCTCCGGGGGCCGTCCGGTCGGTGGCGCGGGCGGCGTAGTAGCGCAGGAAATCGACCGCTTCGCGCAGCTCGGCGACGGCATCCATCTGGGTCTTGCCCGCCTCGCGGTGGAGCAGGGCGAAGATCTCTCCGAAATGCGCCTCGTAGAGGTCCGCCGCGCGTCGCAGCGCGGCGCCGCGGGAGGCGGCATCCGCCGACCACGGGCTAGCCGCGGCCGCCGCTGCCCGGACCGTCTCCGGAGCGGCGGGTGCCACGCGGCCGACGGTATCGGAGGGATCGGCGGGGTTGGTCAGCACCTCTTCGCCGCCGGGCTGCGGATCGGCGACGGTCAGCGGCGCCGCTTGCCAGACATGGGTGCGGAACGGATCGCGCGCGGCATTGATCGCCTCCAGCGTCGGGCGGTGCGTCAGGTCGAACCCGGCGGAGTTCGGGCGCTCCGGCAGGAACAGTTCGGGCCCGCGTGCGAGGGGGCGGGGCTTGTGCGCGTCGAACGGATCGGCGGCGACAACCTCCGGCGGGACCTCGTCATTGACGATCTGGTTCACGAAGGACGAGTTGGCGCCGTTTTCCAGCAACCGGCGGACCAGGTATGCCAAAAGGTCGCGGTGCGCGCCGACGGGGGCGTAGATGCGGCAGCGGGTGCCCTCGCCCTTCTTCAGAAGGGAATGCAGCGTCTCGCCCATCCCGTGCAGGCGCTGGAATTCGAAGGCGCTCCGGTCCGTCGCCATGTGCAGGATCGCGGCGGCGGTATGGGCGTTGTGCCCGGCGAACTGCGGATAGATCCGGTCGGTCATGCCCAGCAGCTTGCGGGCGTTGGCGATGTAGGAAATGTCGGTGGCGTGCTTCGAGGTGAAGACCGGGAAGCCGTCGAGCCCGAGCACCTGCGCGCGCTTCACCTCGGTGTCCCAGTAGGCGCCCTTGACCAGCCGCACCATGAGTTTGCGGTCGTGGCGTTCGGCCAGCGCATGGAGCCAGTCGAGCACATGCGACGCGCGTTGCCCGTAGGCCTGCACCACCACGCCGAAACCGTGCCAGCCCGCCAGCGTCTCCGAGGCCAGCGTCGCCTCGATCACGTCGAGCGAAAGCGACAGGCGGTCGGCCTCCTCGGCGTCGATGTTGAGGCCGATGTTGGCTGCCTTCGCCTCCTGACAGAGGCGCAGAAGACGGGGGACGAGCACCTCCATCACGGCGGCGAACTGGGCCTCTTCGTAGCGCGCAAAGAGCGCCGACAGCTTTACCGAGATGCCGGGGTTGGCCCGGATGTCATCCGATTTCGCCGCCGTGGCGATGGCGCCGATCGCTTTGGAATAGGCGTCGAGATAGCGCAGCGCGTCGGCCTCGGTCCGCGCGGCTTCGCCCAGCATGTCGTAGCTGTAGGTATATCCGTTGGCCTCCATCGCGCTGCCGCGCTTCATGGCGGACCGGATGGTCTCTCCCAGCACGAACTGCGAGCCCATCTCCTTCATCGCGCGTCCGACGGCGGTTCGGATCACCGGTTCGCCCAGACGCTTGACCGCGGCCCTCAGGTGCCCGGCGGGGCCGGGGCGCTGGGACGGGTCCAGGACCTTGCCGGTCAGCATCAGCGCCCAGGTCGAGGCATTGACCAGCGGCGAGGTCGAGCGGCCCATGTGCCTGCCCCAGTTCGACGGCGCGATCTTGTCCTCGATCAGCGCGTCGATCGTCTCGGCATCGGGCACGCGCAGAAGCGCCTCGGCGAGGCACATCAGGGCGACACCCTCGTCGGTGGAGAGGCCGTATTCGGCCAGGAAGACCTCCATCAGCCCCGGACGGGTCGAACCGCGGATGTCGCGGACGAGTTGCGCGGCGCGGGCGCTGATCGCGGCGCGATCCGCGGTGCTCAGCGCGGCAAGCGCGGTCAGCCGCTCGACAGTCGTGGCCTCGTCGGCATAGGTCTCGGCATCAATCAGGGCGCGCAGGTCTGGACGGGTGTCTTTGGGCATGGTGATCTCCGGGCGTTTGGAGTAATCTAGCGCGAAGCGGGCAGACGATCCGACTGATTAACCGGATAACGGCAGCCAGAGCGCCTCATTTTCGGAGATTTTTCGATGCAGGACGAATTCGAGGCATATGACCGCTTCGATCGGGCGATTCTGACCACCCTGGCCGAGGAGGGACGAATCTCCATCACCGAACTGGCGCGCAGGATCGGCCTGTCGAAAAGTCCGACCCAGGCCCGGTTGCGGCGGCTTGAGGAGATCGGGGTGATCCGGGGCTACCGCGCCATTCTCGACCCGATCCGGCTGGGACTGGACCATGTCGCCTTTGTCGAGGTGCGCATGGCCGACACGCGCGAAGCCTCGCTCGAGGCGTTCAACCAGGCGGTCGCCTCCATCCCCGAGATCGAACAGGTGCACCTGATCGCCGGAAATTTCGACTACCTGCTCAAGGTGCGCACGGCCGACATGCGCAGCTACCGCGCGGTCCTGGCGGAAAAGATTTCGACCCTGCCGGGGGTCTCCGCCACATCGACCTACGTGGCCATGCAGGCGGTCAAGGACGATGGAATCGCCGAGGTGAGCTGAGGCCCCGCCGGGATCGTCGCGATGACTGGTCAAACCGCCCGAAATCCGGCAAGAGGAAACCGCGCCCGCGTGGTGGAATGGTAGACACAGGGGACTTAAAATCCCCAGGCTTTTGCCGTGCCGGTTCGAGTCCGGCCGCGGGTACCAGGCGCAAACCATGTCTGCATCGCCCCGGCGCGTCGTTTTTGAAACGGCGCCGTTTCCGCGCTCGCTTAAGTCGGCATTAACCAATCCGGGTGTTTCATCACGGATGAGTGAACCATGCCTGAGGCTTGACTGAGAAATGCTGGAAAGTTCCCTGATGACAAGGATCTACACCGTTTCGGAACGGTGCGAGACGTTCGGATTTCAACGGTCCGCGAAGAATCTGCAACTGCTGCTGAGCAGCCTGTTGGCAGAGGTCGACGCGACCCCGGAGCGGCGCGTCACTGCGTGGCCCGCGCTGCGCGCCGTGCCCGACGCGGACGTGGGGGATCGGACATGAAGCGGCTTCAGGAAGATTTCGTGCATCTCATGGAAGATCTGCGCACATTGCCTCAGTATAGGCTGGACCCGGCCTTTCGCGACCTGGTCTGCCAAACCCTGCGGGACTACGTGGGGGAACAGAATGCCTTCATCAACAGCCACCGCAACCTGCGTCACATCAGTGCCCGGGTCGCGATGGAGCGCGAGATGATGGCGCCCCGGACGGCGGCTGCTGCAGGCGGCTTCCGGGATGAAAGCCCGACCTGGCGCCCGGAGCCTCCCTGCTCGCTGGCGGTCGGCGCCCGCTGAGGGACGTCTCATGATGCGCGGCGCCGGGAGGCATCGCTTCCCGGAGCAGGCCTGTCAGAGATGTTCGGCCTGGGGCATTCCGAGGACGTGAAATCCGCCGTCCACGCGGACGATCTCGCCCGTCGTGCAGGCCCCCGCATCCGAGCAGAGCCAGACCGCCGTGCCGCCCACCGCTTCGAGCGTGGCGTTGGAGCGCAGGGGGGCGTTCATGTCGGTGTGCTTGTAGGTCTTGCGGGCACCGCCGATGGCAGCTCCGGCCAGCGTCTTCATCGGTCCGGGAGAGATGGCGTTGACGCGAATCCCCTCGGGGCCGAGGTCATTGGCGAGATAACGCGTCGCGGATTCGAGCGCGGCCTTTGCCACGCCCATCACGTTGTAGTTCGGCACGACCCGCTGCGAGCCCTGATAGGTCAGGGTCAGGAGGGTTCCGCCGTTCTCGACCATCAGCGGGTGGGCGCGGCGGGCGACGTCGATGAAGCTGTAGCAGGAAATGTCCATCGAGTTCTTGAAGTTCGCGCGAGAGGTGTTCAGGAACCGGCCCGTCAGTTCCGACTTGTCGGAAAAGGCGATGGCATGGACCACGAAGTCGATCGTCGGCCAGCGGGCCCCCAGCTGTTCGAAGGCCGCGTCGAGCGAGGCGTCGTCGGTCACGTCCACGTCGACCATGAAATCGCTGCCGACCGACGCCGCGAGCGGTTCCAACCGCTTGCCGAATGCCTCGCCCTGGTAGGTGAAGGCCAGTTCGGCCCCGGCCCCGTGCAGCGCCCTTGCGATGCCCCATGCGATGGAGCGGTCGTTCGCCACCCCCATGACCAGCCCGCGCTTGCCCTTCAGTAGCTCCGACATGTCGCTCGTTTCCGTTTCTTGTTGGTCTTGGGTCAGTCGATGTGGCGGCTCAACAGCATGGAGCCATTGGTGCCGCCGAAGCCGAAGCTGTTGGTCATCACGGTGTCGAGGCCCGCGTTCTCGACCAGTGCGGTCGCGATTTCGGCGGGTTTCAGCGCCGGGTCGAGGGTTTCGACGTTGATCGACGGGATGATGAAATCGTCGTGCAGGGCAAGCAGGCAGTAGATCGCCTCCTGCGCGCCGGTCGCCCCCTGGCTGTGGCCGGTCATCGACTTGGTCGAGGAGACCGGCGGCGTGCTGCCGTCGCCGAAGACGCGCCGGACCGCCTCGATCTCGCCGACATCGCCGACCGGGGTCGAGGTGCCGTGCGCGTTGATGTAGCCGACCTTGCGGCCCTCGGGCAGGGTGGACAGCGCCAACCGCATCGCCCGCTCGCCGCCTTCGCCCGACGGTGCGACCATGTCGTGACCGTCCGACGTGGCGGCATAGCCGGTCACCTCGGCGTAGATCTTCGCGCCGCGGGCCTTTGCATGGTCCAGTTCCTCGAGCACGAGGATGCCGCCGCCGCCCGAGATGACAAAGCCGTCACGGCCCGCATCGAAGGCGCGCGAGGCCTTTTCGGGCGTGTCGTTGTACTTGGAGGACATGGCGCCCATGGCGTCGAAGAGGCAGGACAGGGTCCAGTCCAGTTCCTCGCCGCCGCCGGCGAACATCACGTCCTGCTTGCCCATCATGATCTGCTCGGCCGCGTTGCCGATGCAGTGCAGCGATGTGGAGCAGGCCGAGGTGATGGAATAATTGATGCCCTTGATCCGGAACGCGGTCGAGAGGTTCGCGCTGATCGTGGAGCACATGGACTTGGGCACGGCGAAGGGACCGATGCGCTTGGTCGCGCCGGATTTCAGGACCGTCTGATGTGCCGACAGCAGGGCGCTGGTGGAGGGCCCGCCCGACCCGGCGACCAGCCCGGTGCGCGGGTTGACGATGTCGCTCTCCTCGAGCCCGGAATCCGCGATGGCCTGCTGCATGGCGATATGGGCGTAGGCGGCACCCGGTCCCATGAAGCGCAGGGTCCGCTTGTCCACGTGCTCGGCCACGTCGATCTTGAGATTGCCGGCGATCTGGCTGCGGAACCCGTGTTCCTGCATGGCCTCGTTGGCAGTGATGCCGGAGGTTCCGGCCTTGAGCGCGGCCAGAACTTCGGCTGCGTTGTTCCCGATGGACGAGACGATGCCCAGTCCCGTGACGACGACGCGGCGCATGAGGCCTCCCTTCGTAAGTTGGGTGTTATGTAGGGCAAGCAGGCGGGGGGACGCAAGCAGCGGATGGCTCTCCCGCTGGTGATAGCCCGCGCGGGGCGGCGGGTGCCGGTCCGGCCGGTGACGGCAAGCGCAGGGGGTCTGCGCCGCCGCCCGGGGTGGCGTCAGCTTTCGCTGAGCGCGACCTTCATGTCCTTGACCTGGTAGATGACCTCTCCGTCGGCCTCCACGATGCCGTCGGCGACGCCCATCGTCAGGCGGCGGGTCTGGATCGCCTTGGTGAAGTCGATCTTGTAGGTCAGCATCCTGCGGTCCGGGCGGACCATGCCGGTCAGCTTGACCTCGCCCACGCCGAGCGCGTAGCCGCGGCCCTGCCAGCCGCGCCAGCCGAGATTGAAGCCGGTGAGCTGCCAGAGACCGTCAAGGCCGAGGCAGCCGGGCATGATCGGGTTGCCGGGGAAATGGCATTCGAAGAACCAAAGATCCGGCGTGATGTCGAATTCCGCGATGACATGGCCCTTGCCATGCGCGCCGCCGTCGCCCGAAATCTCCGTGATCCGGTCCATCATAAGCATGGGCGGGGCGGGAAGCTGCGCGTTGCCGGGGCCGAAAAGGTCGCCGCGGGCGCATTTCAGAAGGTCGTCCTTGCCGAAGCTGGTGGGATAATCGGCCATGCGGGCGGGCCCCCTCGTGTCTGGGTTGCGGTATCGGGTTGCGAATTGGCCCCCTCTATCATCGCGGCCGCGCGCCTTGCAAGCCTGCCGGTTTCGCGATCCATGCCCGTTTCCTGTGCGTTTTCGTTTGTAATCCACGGGTCGCGGCACTTATATATGACGGGATCACGAAGGAGCATCGCATCCATGAAGGCGGAAGCCATTCAGAAGGGTACGGACTGGCTGGGAACCGCGGGGCTTCGCCCGACGCGCCAGCGGGTGGCGCTTGCGGCGCTGCTCGTGGGCGACGGGCGCAACCGCCACGTGACCGCGGAAAGCCTGTTCGGAGCGGCCAAG
The DNA here is from genome assembly GCF_048261495.1 of Salipiger sp. Taxonomy (GTDB): domain Bacteria; phylum Pseudomonadota; class Alphaproteobacteria; order Rhodobacterales; family Rhodobacteraceae; genus Salipiger. Next base: position 63,042 of record NZ_JBLXFX010000002.1, on the reverse strand, counting down.
GACCGGGGGGAGAGCGTGTCGCTCGCCACCGTGTACAACACGCTGCGCGCCTTCTGCGATGCCGGGTTGATGCAGGAAGTGACGGTCGACGGCAGCCGCAGCTACTTCGACACCAACACCCGGGAGCATCCGCATTTCTACTGGGAGGACGACGGTCATCTCACCGATGCGCCCGCCGACCAACTGGTGATCGCAAAGCTGCCCGATGCGCCGGAAGGGGCCGAGATTTCGGCCGTCGACGTGGTCATCCGGCTGCGGCGCACCTGAGCGCGGCCCGCCGGGCGGCGATGTATCGAATGCGTATTTGAAACAAGAAGAAGCCGCAGGGATTCGGCTTTGCAGGAACTTCCATGCGGTCCCGCGTGTTTTTCGGGAGACCGAAAAGGAGGCTCCCATGTCCCGCAAGCTCGTGCTCAGAAGCATCGAACCCGTCACGCATGACACCCATCACCTGGTCTTCGACCGTCCGGAGGATTTTGCCTTCGAGCCGGGGCAGGCCGTCGACATGGCGCTGGACCGTGACGGCTGGCGCGATGAGCGTCATCCGTTCACCATGACCTCGCTTCCGGGAGAGAAGACGCTCGAATTCGTCATCAAGTCCTATCCCGAAAGTGCCGAGGGGCACACCGGTATGACCCGGCGGATCGGGCGGATGTCGCCCGGCGATGCGGTGTTGGTCGAAGAGCCCTGGGGCGCGATCCGGGACGAGGGAGACGGGGTCTTCATCGCCGGGGGCGCCGGGATCACGCCCTTCATCGCCATCCTGAAGGCAAAGCTGGAAAAGGCCGGGACGCTGGAGGGCAACACGCTGGTGTTCTCGAACCGGACCGAGGCCGACATCATCCTGCGCGACAGCTTCCACAAGATGCCGGGGCTGAAGCCGGTGTTCGTGGTGACGGGGGAACCGGACAGCCCGCTGCACCGGGACAAGATCGACGTTGCGCTGCTTTCCGACCATGTCGTGCCGGGGCGGGACACCTGTTATGTCTGCGGGCCAGACGCAATGCTCGATGACATGACGGCGGACCTGCGCCGGATCGGCGTGCCCGAGGATGACATCGTCACCGAGGAATTCGACTGATCTGCCGGGGGCCGGGGGTCAGAACCACTGTCCCGGCTCCATCAGCCCCAGGTCGAGCAACTGGCGCGAATGCCATTCGAACGGGGTGGAATTGTGCCATTTGAAGGTCGGAATGTCGAAGGTCGACCCCGGGTTTCGTTTCAGCGCCTTGGCGGTGCGGAACGACACCAGCGCCGCCGTCAGGTTGTTGTGCCAGGGGCAGGCATAGGTGTTGTATTCCTCGTCGTCGAAGGTGTGATCCTCGCGCAGGGTGAGGCCGGGCTTGGCGCGGAACAGCGCGATGCGGTCGATCTTGCGCCGCTCGGCGGGAACGTGTTCCTCGTAGCGCCAGCGCAGGCCGCCGAAGAAGTCGAGCTGGCGTTCCTTGGGGCGGTCGTCATCCTCCGCATCCTTGCGCGCCAGGGCATAGTAGCCGGAGCGGTCGAGAAAGGCATCGTCCAGCGACACCGCATCGGGGTGGCGCGTCAGGTCGTCGGCATAGAGATCGACCACATAGGTCAGCACGGCATCGCGCCGCTCTTCGGCATGGAAGGCCATCAGTTCGACGACCGAGCGCGTCTCGCAGAACGGGTAGAACAGGTATTCGGCGTTGTAGCAGTAGAACATCCACAGCCCCGGCGCGGCCGAGGCGACCCGGCTCACGATGCGCGGCACGGCCTGATCCGCCGCCGGGTCGAAGGGCAGGCGGTGGACCTTTGCCGCGACATCCGGGGCGAGCGAGAAATGCGTCGGCATGAAGGCCAGGACATGGGCAAAGCCGCATTGCATGTGATGGCGCAGCGTTGTGTCGATCTCGACCTCGTCCTCGCAGAAGATCATCGCGACCGGGCCCTTGCCCGGCAGCGCCCGTGCATCCTTCAGGAATTCGCTCAGACCGGAATACTGCATCGCCTGCCTCTTTGCGGGGGTCGCGCAAAGATTCGGTGAAAATCTCGCGCATTGCAAGGTGGGGGCGGAATGCTGTATCCGCACGGCCTGAACCCGCATCCCCCGGAGTCCGCCATGACCCAGCCCAAGAAGCTATTCATCAAGACCTACGGCTGCCAGATGAACGTCTACGACAGCGAGCGCATGGCCGAGGCGCTGGGCGGGCAGGGATACGTCGAGACGGCCACACCCGACGATGCCGACATGATCCTGCTCAACACCTGCCACATCCGGGAAAAGGCGGCGGAAAAGGTCTATTCAGAGCTCGGCCGTTACAAGGGGCTGAAGGAAGCGAAGCCCGATCTCAAGATCGGCGTGGCGGGATGCGTGGCCCAGGCCGAGGGCCGGGAGATCATGCGCCGCCAGCCGCTGGTCGATCTCGTGGTCGGCCCGCAGAGCTATCACCGCCTGCCCGAACTGACCGCGAAGGCGGGGCAGGGGGCAAAGATGCTCGACACCGATTTCCCCGAGGAAGACAAGTTCGAACACCTGAGCGCGCGCCCCAAGGCCGCCCGCGGCCCGACCGCCTTCCTCACCGTGCAGGAAGGCTGCGACAAGTTCTGCGCCTTCTGTGTCGTGCCCTACACACGCGGCGCCGAAGTATCGCGCCCCGCCGACCGGGTCCTGACCGAGGCGCGCGACCTGGTGGAACGCGGCGTGCGCGAGATCACCCTTCTCGGCCAGAACGTCAACGCCTACCACGGCCATCCGCGCGGCCTCGCCGGGCTGATCCGCGAACTGGCGCGGATCGACGGGCTGGCGCGCATCCGCTTCACCACCTCGCACCCCAACGACATGGACGAAGAGCTGATCGCCGCGCACGGCGATTGCGACAAGCTCATGCCCTATCTGCATCTGCCGGTTCAGGCGGGCTCCGACCGTATCCTCAAGCGGATGAACCGCCAGCACACCGCCGCGCAATACCTCGCGCTGATCGAGCGCCTGCGCGCCGTGCGTCCCGATCTGCACCTGTCGGGGGATTTCATCGTCGGCTTCCCGGAAGAGACCGAAGAGGATTTCCGCGCCACGCTCGACCTGATCGGGGCGGTGCGCTACGGCTCGGCCTTCTCGTTCAAGTATTCGCCCCGTCCCGGGACCCCCGCCGCCGAACGCGCGCAGGTGCCCGAGGCCGAGAAGGACGACCGCCTCCAACGGCTTCAGGCGCTGCTGGGGCAGCAGCAGAAGGCGCTTCAGGATGCGATGGTCGGCCGCGAGGTCGGCGTGCTCTTCGAAAAGACCGGGCGGATGCCGGGCCAGATGGTCGGCAAGTCCGACCACCTCCACGCGGTACATGTCGCCTGCGAGGGCGTGCGTCCCGGCGACCTGCGACAAGTGAGGATCGTCGAAAGCGGACCCAATTCGCTGAAAGGCGTGCTGGCCTGACCGATCACCCCGCCGGGAAAACTGCCGAACCTTGCGCCGATGCCCCCGACCTGAGCCGGGCGTTTCGCGCGCGCACACAATATCTGGTGGTTTTCACTTCACAGTTGCGTCAACTCTGCTAGTCTCCTCCTTACAGGAATGTTTGCTCATGCGCGGCGAATTCGGCGCCGCACCGGCAACCGGGGGATTCAACAATTACGAGGACCGAGGCTGTGGCTCACCGCTTTTTCAAAGCCTTCAGTGGCGCCGTTTGCGCCGTGGCTCTGACCGCCCTCGCTGCCACCGGGCCGGCGCTTGCCGCCACCGCCGGCAGCGTGGACGGTTCCGCGCCGACACTTTCCACCCAGAACACGCGGACCATCAAGGGCGAGCGCTACATACCCGGCATCTCGATCACGCCGGACGGCTGCGAGGTCTGGGTGATGGACGACGGCGCCGAAGGCTATGCGGTCACCCGCGTGCGCCCGGACGGCCGCCCGGTCTGCCATGATATCAACGTCTGCGGAACGCTGAACGCCGACCAGTATTTCGCCACCGACAGCTACAGGATCCATTCCGGCGGGCGCTCGCGGCTCGAGGATTTCTTCCGCGCCTCGGATGCCTTCGGTTTCATCATCGTCGGCCATACCGATTCCCGCGCCAGCCAGGAATACAACATGAAGTTGAGCTACAACCGCGCCAATTCGGTGGCCGGGGTCGCCCGCGCCTCGGGCTCGCGCATCATCGACGTGCGCGGCTACGGCGAGAACTACCCGGTGGCTCCGAACACCTCCGCCGCGGGCATGGCCAAGAACCGCCGTGTCGAAATCCTGTGCGTGCGTTGAGGAGGTCCGCCCGATGACATTCGTGAAAACCGTCCTCCTGATCGCGTCGCTTGCCGCGCTCGCCGCCTGCGACACCGCCGGCGCCGACAAGAGCCGGGACCGTCAGTCCATCGACCGCGGCGATCTCGCCCAGTTGAAATGGGGGGTCTGGGTCGACCCGGACGGCTGCGACAACTGGATTGCCGACGACGGGCTGGAAGGATACCTGGCCCGGCGGCTCGACCGCTACGGCCGGCCGGTCTGCTCCGGGGTCGCCCCGCCGACGGTCGCCACGGGCGACTTCAAGCAGGGTGCGACCTCGATCATCGGCGACCCGCTCTGACCCATGGGGTATCCTGACACATCCGAGGCCGCGCGATTGCCCATCGCGCGGCCTTTTTGCGCCGGGCGGCGGCGGAAAGGGCAGGTCGCGCTTGCGCTGCCCGCCACCGCTTGGCACCATTCCTCAGGACTCAAGCGCAGGAGACATGCGTGACAACAGGCACACTGACCGAAGTCATCCTCGAATATCCCGACAATCGCCTCCTGATCGACCTGTGCGGCGAATTCGACCGCAACCTCACGGACATCGAAAGCCGCACCGGCGTGCAGATCCTCCGACGGGGCAACCAGCTCGCCATTCACGGTCCCGAAGAAGCGCAGACCGCCGCCCGCGAGGTCCTGAACGCGCTCTATGCGCGGCTGGAACAGGGCCGCAGCGTCGGCAAGGGCGACATCGACCGCGAGTTCCGCCTCGCGCCCGAAGGCGGCCCGGACGCCCAGCTCGAGATGTTCGAAGGCGGCAAGGTCGAGATCAAGACCCGCAAGAAGCTCGTCGAACCCCGCACCGACGCGCAGAAGGCCTATGTCCGGTCGCTCTACCAGAACGAGCTCTGCTTCGGCATCGGTCCGGCGGGCACCGGCAAGACCTATCTCGCCGTCGCGGTGGGCGTGAACATGCTCATCACCGGGGCCGTCGACAAGATCATCCTGTCCCGCCCCGCGGTCGAAGCGGGTGAAAAGCTCGGCTACCTGCCCGGCGACATGAAGGACAAGGTCGACCCCTACATGCAGCCGCTCTACGACGCGCTGAACGATTTCCTTCCCGGCAAGCAGCTTGCCAAGATGATGGAGGAGAAAACCGTCGAGATCGCGCCGCTCGCCTTCATGCGCGGCCGCACGCTCTCCGGGGCCTTCGTCGTGCTGGACGAGGCGCAGAACGCCACATCGATGCAGATGAAGATGTTCCTGACCCGCCTCGGCGAAGGCTCGCGCATGGTCGTCACCGGCGACCGCACCCAGGTCGACCTGCCGCGCGGCGTCGCCTCCGGCCTGGCGGATGCGGAACGCCTTCTTACCCGGATCGACAAGATCGGCTTCAACTACTTCACCTCCGCCGACGTGGTGCGTCATCCGCTTGTGGCCCGGATCATCGAAGCTTATGAGAAGGATGCCGAACAGGGGGGCTGAACCTCCCTCCGGCTTTCTTCTGGCTCGAAATATCCCGGGGGTCCGGGGGCAGCGCCCCCGGAGGTGCGACCTTGCTCACAGAAACCGTCCTTGAGGATGCGCGCTGGCAGGATGCCGGCCTCGACAGCCTCGCCGAAACGGCCGCCCGCGCGGTGCTGGACCATCTCGGGCTCGACCCGGAGGCGTTCGAGATCGCCGTGCTGGGCTGCGACGATTCCCGCATCGCCGAGCTCAACACCGAATTCCGCGACAAGCCGGTGCCGACGAACGTGCTGTCCTGGCCCTCGGAGGAGCGCGGCGCCGACGCGGCGGGCGATGCGCCCGAGCCCCCCGAAGCGGAGGACGGACCCTTCGCCACCGAGCTCGGCGACATCGCCATCTCGCTCGACACCTGCCTGCGCGAGGCGCATGATCTCGGCAAGCCGGTCAGCGACCATGTGACCCACCTGCTTGTTCACGGAACCTTGCATCTTCTGGGCTATGATCACGTTCGTGACGCCGATGCCACGCTGATGGAGGCATTGGAGACGGAAATACTTGGCAAACTGGGGGTCGCGGACCCATATTCGCAGGATTGAGGGTCGCGACCCTCGCCATGACACAGGACAAAACGGGACCGATGGGCGATAACGACGGCTCGTCTACGGCAGCGCAAGGCGCGCCTGAGACGGGACAGATGACCGAGTCGAACGGAAGAACGGGGTTTTTCCGACGTATTTTCGAAGGTTTGGGCGGCACCCCTCAGGGGGATGAGGCCACGCCGACGGCGCCGGTGGCGCATCCGCCGGTACACGGCATGATCAACCTCCGCCGCATGCGGGTGGAGGATGTGGCGATTCCTAAGGCGGAAATCGTCGCGGTGCCCGATACGATCACCAAGGACGAACTGGTCAAGGTCTTCCGCGACAGCGGCATGACCCGGCTGCCGGTCTATTCCGGCACGCTGGATACGCCCGTCGGCATGGCCCACCTCAAGGATTTCGCGCTGAAGCACGGGTTCAACGGTTCCGGCAGCCGCTTCAACCTGAAACGGCTGTTGCGGCCGCTGCTCTTCGTGCCGCCCTCGATGCCGATCGGGGTGCTGCTCTCCAAGATGCAGGCCGAACGGCGGCACATGGCGCTGGTGATCGACGAATACGGCGGTGTCGACGGGCTCGTGACCATCGAGGACCTCATCGAGCAGGTCATCGGCGAGATCGAGGACGAGCACGACATCGACGAAGGCCGCAATTTCTTCCGAGAGAAATCCGGCGCCTGGCTGGCGCTGGCCAAGACTCCGCTGGAGGAATTCGAACAGGGCACGGGCATCGGCCTGACCGCCCACGAAGACATCGACGACGAGGAAATCGACACCCTCGGCGGCCTGGTCTTCATGCTGGCGGGGCACGTACCCGCGCGGGGCGAGATCATCCAGCACCCGGAGGGCATCGACCTCGAAGTGGTGGATGCGGACCCGCGCCGGATCAAGCGGCTGCGCGTGCGCCCGTCGACGGGCACCCCGCCGGAGTCCGCGGTGAAGGTGACGCCGGAGGCCGAGACCGCCAACGCGCCGGAGCCGGCCTCCGGGGCCGCCGCGTCCGAGACCCCGACACCGCAATCCACCGCGGTCCTGCTCTCGGGGGGCGAGGCGCGGAGTGCGTGATCGCCTGCGCGCCCCCCGGCGCGACGTTCCGAAGGGCGCGCGGTTGCTGGCCGGCCTCGTCTGCGGCGGGCTCATGGCGCTCGGACAGGCGCCCTACGATCTCTGGCCGGTCGCGCTGGCGGGGCTAGTCGGGGCATGCCTTCTGTTTTCCGAAGCGAAAACGCCGATGCGGGCCGTCGGCGCGGGATGGTCGGTCGGGGTGGCCTATTTCGGGCTGAGCCTGAGCTGGATCGTCGAACCCTTCCAGGTCGATGCCGCCGCGACGGGCTGGATGGCGCCTTTCGCCCTGTTCGGCATCGCCGCCGGGCTGGCGCTGTTCTGGGCGCTGGCGTTCTGGGGCGCGGCACATGCGGCGCGGCGCCGGATGATGGCGCTGGCGGTGCTCTGGGCCGCGGCGGAATTCGCCCGCGCCTACGTGCTGACCGGATTTCCCTGGGGCCTCGTGGGCTACATCTGGACGCCGAGCGCGGCGGCGCAATGGGCCTCGGTGATCGGCCCGCACGGGTTGACGCTGGCAACACTGGCACTGGGCGCGCTCGCGGCCTCGGTGCCGGGCGCCGAGCGCAAGGCGTGGCCGGCGCTGGGCTCTGCCGTCCTGCTCGCCGCGCTGATCGGCGGCGGGGCGCTTCTGCTGCCGCCCCTGCAGGATCTGACGGGCCGCCCGGACGTGCGCCTGCTCCAGCCCAACGCCCCCCAACGCGAGAAATGGGACCGCGACAAGGTCCGCATGTTCTTCGAACGGCAGGTGGATTTCACCGCCGCGCCGTCGCACGGCGGGCTGCCGCGCCCCGCTCTCGTGGTCTGGCCCGAAACCGCGCTGCCGATGCTGCTGCACAATGCGGACGAGGCGCTGGGGATCGTCACCGACGCAGCCTTTCCCGCGCAGGTCGTGGTCGGCATCCAGCGCAGCGAAGAGGGGCGCTGGTACAATTCCCTGGCGCTCGTCTCGCGCGGGCCGGAACTGGAACAGCTCTACGACAAGCACCACCTCGTGCCCTTCGGCGAATACATGCCCGCCGCCGCGATCTTTGCGCGGTGGAACATCGCGGGCCTCGCCTCGCGCGCGGAGGCCGGCTATTCGCCCGGTCCCGGTCCGGTGCTGCTGGATCTGGGCCCGGAGCTGGGCCGAGCCCTGCCGCTGATCTGCTACGAGGCGGTGTTCCCGCAGGACGTGCACCGCGCGCCCGAACGTCCGGATTTTCTGCTGCAGATCACCAACGACGCCTGGTTCGGCCAATTCTCCGGCCCGTACCAGCATCTCGCCCAGGCCCGGTTCCGCGCCATCGAACAGGGGCTGCCCCTGCTGCGCGCCGCCAACACCGGGGTTTCGGCGGTGATCGACGGGGCGGGGCGGGTGCTCGACCGTCTGCCGCTGGACGAGGCGGGCTATCTCGACACCCCGCTGCCGCCGCCGCTGCGCCTCACCCTCTACAGCCGGACGGGCGATCTGCCGATGCTGCTGGTGTTGCTGTTTCTCGGGATCACCGCACTGTGGCCCCGCCGATCCGTTTCGGATTGACCCTTGCGCCCCGTGCGCGTAGCGAGAGGCGTTCATATCCCCGTCACAACGGCTTCCTGGCGTGACGGCCGGTACACAATGGAGCGACCATGTCCCGTCAGAACTATATCTTCACCTCTGAATCCGTGTCCGAAGGCCATCCCGACAAGGTCTGCGACCGTATCTCGGATGCAGTGCTCGATGCGCTGCTTGCCGAGGACCCGCTGGCCCGCGTTGCCTGCGAAACCTTTGCCACCACCAACCGCGTCGTCATCGGGGGCGAAATCGGCCTGACCGATCAGGCCAAGCTTGCCGAGTACATGGAGGCGATCCCGGACATCGTGCGCGCCTGCATCAAGGACATCGGCTACGAGCAGGACAAGTTCCACCACGCCACCTGCGAGATCACCAACCTGCTGCACGAGCAGTCCGCCCACATCGCCCAGGGCGTGACCGGCGCGGGCAATCGCGACGAGGGCGCCGGCGATCAGGGGATCATGTTCGGCTATGCCACGAACGAGACGCCCGAGCTCATGCCCGCGCCGATCCTCTACGCCCATACCGCGCTGCGCCGCCTCGCCGAGGTGCGCAAGTCCGGTCAGGAACCGCTGCTCGGCCCGGATGCGAAATCGCAGTTCTCGGTCCGCTACGAGGGCGGCAAGCCGGTCGGCGTCACCTCGCTGGTGCTCTCGACCCAGCACACGGACGAAGGCCAGACCTCGGACGACATCCGCGCCATCGTCGAACCCTACATCCGCGAGGTCCTTCCGGAGGGCTGGCTGACCGATGCGACCGAATGGTGGGTGAACCCCACCGGCACCTTCGTGATCGGCGGCCCGGACGGGGATGCCGGCCTCACCGGGCGCAAGATCATCGTCGACACCTACGGCGGCGCGGCCCCGCACGGCGGCGGCGCCTTCTCGGGCAAGGATCCGTCCAAGGTCGACCGCTCGGCCGCCTATGCGGCGCGCTATCTCGCCAAGAACGTGGTCGCGGCCGGGCTGGCGGAACGCTGCACCGTGCAGCTGTCCTATGCCATCGGCGTGGCCAAGCCGCTGTCGATCTACGTCGACACCCACGGCACCGGCGATGCGGACGCGGCGGCCGTCGAACGGGCGATCCCGAAGGTCATGGACCTGACCCCCCGCGGCATCCGCACCCACCTGGATCTGAACCGCCCGATCTACCAGCGCACGGCGGCCTATGGCCATTTCGGCCGCGCACCGGAAGCGGACGGCGGGTTCTCGTGGGAGAGGACCGATCTCGCCGAGGCGCTCAAGACCGAAGTCTGACCGCCGCCCCCAGCCCGCCGCCCATCGGCTGCCGGGCGGGGGGCTCGCAATCACTTCGGCTGCAACGCAAAAGGGGCGCGTCGTTCGTACGACGCGCCCCTTGTCCTGCCGTATCGACCGCTCAGGAGCGGACGAGCTTTTCGTAGGTTTCCGCGATGTCGCGGGTCAGCGCGCCGACCTCGAAGGTCCAGTCGCCGATCTGGCCCACCGGGGTGACCTCTGCCGCGGTGCCGGTCAGCCAGCACTGCTGCATCCCGTCCAGCTCCTCGGGCATGATGTGGCGCTCGTGCACCGTGATGCCCTTTTCCTTCAGCAGCTTGATGACGGTCTGCCGGGTCAGCCCGTTCAGGAAGCAGTCGGGCAGCGGCGTGTGCACCTCGCCGTCCTTGACGAAGAAGATGTTCGCCCCGGTCGCCTCGGCCACGTAGCCGCGATAGTCGAACATCATCGCGTCCGAACAGCCCTTGGCCTCGGCCGCGTGCTTGGCCATGGTGCAGATCATGTAGAGGCCCGCCGCCTTGGCAAACGAGGGCTCGGTCTCGGGCGAGGGCCGCTTCCACTTCGCCACGTCGAGCTTGGCGCCCTTCATCTTGGCATCGCCGTAGTAGTTGCCCCACTCCCAGGCCGCGATGTACAGGCGCACCGGGTTCTTCTTGGACGCGACGCCCATGTCCTGCCCGGCGCCCCGGAAGGCCACCGCGCGCACGTAGGCATTGTCGAAACCGTTGGCCTTCAGCACGGCATCCTTCGCGGCGTCGATTTCCTCGACCGTGTAGGGGATCTCGAAATCCAGCTGGTTGGCCGAGAAATGCAGGCGCTTGGAATGTTCCGTGCCGAGGAAGATCTTGCCGTTGTAGCAGCGCTCGCCCTCGAAGACCGAGCTCGCGTAGTGCAGGGCATGGGTCAGAATGTGTACGTTCGCGTCCCGCCAGTCCACCAACTGGCCGTCCATCCAGATCTTGCCGTCGCGATCGTCATATGCCCCGTCCATGGTCTCTCTCCTTGCAGACGCAGAATTTTCATTTGTTGCGCTGGATCGGACCGAAGTGGACACATTCTTGCGCAAAAACTGCGACTCGCTACCAGTTGGTGCTTGGAATGTCAACAAGGCTGACTTAAAGTGCCGTAAAACACGGCAGAACGGGGACGGGATATGGCAGAGGCATCCGGTGCGCAGGTCCAGGGCGGAGAGTCGCTTCTCTACCTCACGGACGAACAGCTTCGGCAGGGTATCGAAGCAATGTTCTTTGCATATCGGGCCTTTACGGCGGACCCCGACCGCATCCTGATCGGCATGAGCTACGGGCGCGCGCATCACCGGGCGGTCCATTTCATCAATTGCGCACCGGGGACCACTGTCAACAACCTTCTGAACATTCTCGGTGTCACGAAGCAGTCGCTGAACCGTGTTCTGAGAACGCTGGTCGAGGACGGCCTGGTCGAAAGCCGGGTCGGGCGCGCGGACAAGCGCGAAAGGCACCTGTACCTGACCCGCGAGGGCGAGGAACTCGAGCGGCAGTTGTCCGATGCGCAGCGGGCCCGGATGCGGTCGGCCTACCGACAGGTGGGGCCGGACGCCGTCGCCGGGTTCCGCAAGGTGCTCGAAGCGATGATGGAGCCGGAGATGTACCGCCAGTATGCCCGCCTGCGGGAGAGCCGGGGATGAGCGACCCCGACGCCCACCTCCTGATCGTCGACGACGACGAACGCATCCGCGGCCTCTTGCAGAAGTTCCTGATCCGGCACGGTTTCCTGGTCAGCGCGGCGCGCGATGCCGCGCATGCCCGGCGCCTTCTTGCGGGGCTGGATTTCGACATGATCGTGCTCGACGTGATGATGCCGGGCGAGGACGGGATCAGCCTCACGCGGGCGATCCGTGAAACCCGCATGACCCCCGTCATGCTGCTCACCGCCCGCGGCGAGACGGAAGATCGCATCGCGGGGCTGGAGGCGGGGGCGGACGACTACCTCGCCAAGCCCTTCGAGCCGAAGGAACTGCTGCTCCGGATCAATGCCATCCTGCGCCGGATGCCGGAGATCGTGTCGGAGGCCGCCGCCCCGAAACTGCTGAGCCTCGGCCCGATCCGCTACGACATCGAGCGCGGCGAGATGTGGAAGGGCGACGACCTTGTGCGCCTCACCGCGACGGAAAGCCAGCTCATGCGCATCTTCTCTGCCCGCCCGGGCGAGGCGCTGAGCCGGGGAACCCTGGTCGAGGAACTGGGTCGCGACAAGGGCCAGGCGCAGGAACGCGCCGTCGATGTGCAGATCACCCGCCTGCGGCGCAAGATCGAAGCCGACCCCAAGCAACCGCGCTACCTCCAGACCGTGCGCGGCTCCGGTTACATGCTCGCGCCTGACTGACGTACCGCCCGGCGGCACCGGGCCGATGCCTCCGGCGGGGATATTTTCCGCCAGAAGAAACCCGAAGGACCGCGCCATGGCTTCTTCTGGCACAAAATATCCCGGAGTGAATGCCGCGCCCCGCGCGGCAGAGAGGCAGAGCCTCTTCGACCCGTGACGCTCTTGCGGATCCGGACCATTCGCGCTCATCTGCGCGACACCTCTCCGGCGGCCGGGCCGGACAGACACAGGGAGGCCCTCCATGACCACCGCGCTCATCACCCATGCCGATTGCCTCGGACATGTGACCCCCCCGGGACACCCGGAGCGGGTTGCCCGGCTCGATCATGTGCTGCATGCGATGGCGGCGCTGGATCTTCTGCGCATTGCCGCGCCGCGCGCCGGCGACGCCGATCTGCTGCGGTGCCATCCGCAGGCCCATCTCGACCGGATCCGGGCCGCGCTTCCCGCCGGGGGGGCTGCGCAGCTCGATGCCGACACCTGGCTTTCGCCCGGCTCGGAAGAGGCCGCGCGGCGCGCGGCGGGGGCGGCGGTGCGGGCGGTGGACGCGGTGCTGGGAGGGGAGGTGCGCAATGCCTTCTGCGCCACGCGGCCCCCGGGTCACCACGCAGAACAGGAAACGCCGATGGGGTTCTGCCTGTTCGGCAACGTGGCGATCGCCGCCAGGCACGCGCTGGATCATCACGGGCTGGAGCGCGTTGCGGTGGTGGATTTCGACGTTCATCACGGCAACGGCACGCAGGCGCTGCTCTGGGACGAGCCGCGCGCGCTGCTCGTGACCTCCCAGCAGATGCCGCTGTGGCCGGGGAGCGGCGCACCCTCCGAGCGGGGCGCGCACGGTCAGATCCTGAACGTCCCGCTGGCCCCGCGCAGCGGCGGGGCGGAGATGCGGGCCGCCTACGAAACCCTTGTTTTTCCGCGCCTCGACGCCTTCGCGCCGGAGTTGCTGCTGATCTCGGCCGGGTTCGACGCGCACCAGGACGACCCCCTCGCAGAGCTCGCCTGGTCGACCGAGGATTTCCGCTGGCTCAGCCGCGAGCTCTGCCGTCGCGCGGAGACGCTGTGCGGAGGGCGGGTGGTCTCCGTCCTCGAAGGCGGATATGATCTCGAGGCGCTGGCGGCATCGGCCAGGGCGCATGTGGAAGAACTGATCGAGGCAGGAAAATGAACGAAACGCCGGTCAAGGACATGAGCTTCGAGCAGGCGATGAAGGAACTCGAGCAGGTGGTGAGCCAGCTCGAACGGGGCGAAGTGCCGCTGGACGAATCCATCGCGCTCTACCAGCGCGGCGCCGAGCTGAAGGCCCATTGCGAGGCGCGGCTGAAATCGGCCGAGGAGAAGGTCGCCGCGATCACGCTCGACGACGACGGCCAGCCCGCCGGAACGAAGCCGGTCGAGGGGCTCTGATGCCGGGGTCGCTCCACGCGACCCGCGTGGCGGAGGGCGCCGCCCTTCCGTTTCCGCAGGCACTGACCCTCGCGCGCGACGCCACCTTCGCCCTGCTCGCACGCCACCTGGGCGGGCTGACCGACGATGTCGCGCAGGCGATGCTCTACGCCGTGGAGGGCGGCAAGGGGCTGCGGGCCTTCCTGGTTCTGGAGGGCGCGCGCCTGCACGGGTTCGACCGGGAGGCCGCTCTGCCGGCGGCGGCGGCGATCGAGGCGCTGCATGCCTATTCGCTGGTGCATGACGATCTGCCCTGCATGGACAACGACGATCTGCGCCGGGGCAAGCCCACGGTGCACCGCAGGTGGAACGAGACGATCGCCGTCCTCGCCGGCGATGCGTTGCAGGGCCTCGCGTTCCAGCTGGTGGCGGAGGCGAATTGCCCGGACCGGGCGCGGGTGGCGCTGGTGACCGGCCTCGCCGGGGCGGGGGGGATCCTCGGCATGGTCGGCGGTCAGGCGATGGATATCGCGGCCGAAAGCGCCGAGGTGCCGCTGACCCTCGACCAGATCACCCGGCTGCAATCGCGCAAGACCGGCGCGCTCATCACCTGGTCGGCAGCGGCGGGCGCCGTCATGGCCGAAGCCGATGCCGCACCGTTGCGGACCTACGGCGATTGCCTCGGCCTTGCCTTCCAGATCGCCGACGACATTCTCGACGTGGAAGGGGATGCGGACCGGGTCGGCAAGGCGGTGGGCAAGGATGCCGGCCGGGGCAAGGCCACCTTCCTGTCGCTGCTGGGGCTCGATGCCGCCAGGGCGCGTGCCGGGGCGCTGGTCGACGAGGCCTGCGCGGCGCTATCCCCCTACGGCACCGGAGCCGATGCCTTGCGGGAAGCCGCCCGTTTCGTTATCTCCCGCAGCAGCTAGAACGCCGAGGAAGACCATGCCGCACAGGCCAGATACGCCGTTGCTCGACCGGGTGACCCTTCCCGCGGACCTCAAGCAGTTCACGGACAGCGAGCTCGAACAGGTCGCGCGCGAACTGCGGGCCGAGACCATCTCGGCCGTGTCCGAAACCGGCGGCCATCTCGGTGCGGGCCTGGGCGTGGTCGAACTGACCGTCGCGCTGCACGCGGTTTTCGACGCGCCCCGCGACAAGATCGTCTGGGACGTCTCGCACCAGTGCTATCCGCACAAGATCCTCACCGGGCGGCGCGACCGCATCCGCACCCTGCGCATGAAGGACGGACTGTCGGGCTTTGCCAAGCGTTCGGAATCGCCGTTCGATGCCTTCGGGGCGGGGCACAGCTCCACCTCCATCTCCGCCGCGCTCGGCTTTGCCGTGGCGCGCGATCTGGGCGGGGTCTGCGACACCGGCGCGGGCGATGCCGTCGCGGTGATCGGCGACGGTGCGATGTCCGCCGGCATGGCCTACGAGGCGATGAACAACGCCGGTCATCTCGGCAAGCGCCTGATCGTCATCCTCAACGACAACGAGATGTCCATCGCTCCGCCCACCGGCGCGATGTCGTCCTACCTGTCCCGGCTCTATGCCGAGGCGCCGTTCCAGGATCTCAAGGCCGCCGCCAAGGGCGCGGTGTCGCTGCTGCCCGAACCCTTCCGCGAAGGTGCCAAGCGCGCCAAGGAGATGATCAAGGGCATGGCCGTGGGCGGCACCCTGTTCGAGGAACTGGGCTTCAGCTACCTCGGCCCGATCGACGGCCATGACCTGAACCAGCTGCTGCCGGTGCTGCGCACGGTCAAGGCGCGGGCCACCGGGCCGATCCTCGTCCACGTGCTGACCCGCAAGGGCAAGGGCTATGCGCCCGCCGAGGGCGCCGCCGACAGGGGCCACGCCCGCGCCAAATTCGACGTCGCCACCGGCGAGCAGAAAAAGACGCCTTCCAACGCGCCGAGCTACACCAAGGTCTTCGCGCAGACGCTGACGGAGCTTGCCGCCCGCGACCCGCGCATCTGCGCGGTGACGGCGGCGATGCCCGACGGTACCGGGCTCGACCTCATGGCCGGGCGCTACCCGTCGCGGGTCTTCGACGTCGGCATCGCCGAACAGCACGGCGTGACCTTCGCAGCCGGCCTCGCGGCGGGCGGGATGCGCCCCTTCTGCGCGATGTACTCGACCTTCCTGCAGCGCGGCTACGACCAGGTCGTGCACGACGTGGCAATCCAGCGCCTGCCGGTGCGCTTCGCCATCGACCGCGCCGGGCTTGTCGGGGCTGACGGCGCCACCCATGCCGGGGCCTACGACGTGGCCTTCCTCGCGAACCTGCCCGGCATGGTCGTCATGGCGGCCGCCGACGAGGCGGAGCTCAAGCACATGGTCGCCACCGCGGCCGCGCATGATTCCGGACCCATCGCCTTCCGCTATCCGCGCGGCGAAGGCGAAGGCGTCGAGATGCCCGAACAGGGTGAATGCCTCGCCATCGGCAAGGGCCGCATGATCCGCGAAGGCGCGGGCGTCGCCATCCTCAGCTTCGGCACCCGCCTCTCCGAGGTGCTCAAGGCCTGCGAGAAACTCGGCGCGCGGGGCATTTCCCCCACCGTGGCCGATGCCCGCTTCGCCAAACCGCTCGACAGGGAACTGATCCTGCGCCTCGCCGCCGATCACGAGGCGCTCATCACCATAGAGGAGGGCGCGGTCGGCGGCTTCGGCTCCCATGTCGCCCAGTTGCTGTCCGACGAGGGAGTCTTCGACCACGGGCTGAAATTCCGCTCGATGGTGCTGCCGGATACCTTCATCGACCATGCCTCGCCCGCCGACATGTATGCCGCCGCCGGTCTCGACGCCGACCGGATCGAACGCAAGGTGCTGACCCTCATGGGCATCGACAAGCTCGAAAAGCGCGCCTGATCACGCTCCACCCGCGCGCCCTTCGCGGTTTCTTCTGGCCGGAAATATCCCGGGGAGGGCGCCGCAGGCGACCGGGGCAGCGCCCCTAGGACCCCTCCGCTTCGCGCAGCGCGCGCAATCCGACGCGGTAATCCGGATACTTCAGGAAAACCCCGAGCTCGTCCTTCATCCGCGCGTTGGAAACGCGCTTGTTCTCGGCATAGAAGCTGCGCGCCATGGGGGACAGGTCGGCCTCGTCGAAGGCGACCTCGGGCGGGGCATCGAGACCCAGCAGTTGCGCGGCATAGGCCAGAACGTCCTGCGGCGGAGCGGGATCGTCGTCGCAGACGTTGTAGACCGCACCGGGGTTCGGCCGCCGGATCGAGGCGTGCAGCACCTGCGCGATGTCGTCGACATGGATGCGCGAAAACACCTGCCCCGGCTTTATGATCCGCCGAGCCGTGCCGTTGCGCACCTTTGCGAAGGGGCCGCGTCCCGGCCCGTAGATCCCGGCCAGCCGGAAGACATGCAGCGGCAGCCCGGGGATCGCGCCCCATTCCGCCTCGGCCGCGACGCGGGCCTCTCCGCGCGCGGTGGTCGGGGCAAGGGGCGTGGTCTCGTCCACCCAGTCGCCGTGGTGATCGCCGTAGACCCCGGTGGTCGACAGGTATCCTGCCCAGTAGAGTTCGCGCGCCCGTTCCTCGACCGCCTCCTTCACCAGCCGCAACGACGGATCGCCTTCGGAAGCAGGCCCGGCCGAGACCAGCAGATGCGTGGCGGAACTCAGCGCCTCGCGCACCGCCCCGGCCTCCCACATCACCGGAACGACGCCCTGCGCGGCAAGCAGCGGTGCCTTGTCGGCGCTGCGAATCGTTCCCATGACCCGCCAGCCGCGCGGGACCAGGCGCCAGGCAAGGGCCTGCGCCGTATAGCCATGACCGAGGGTGAGAAGGCTGTTCTGCATGGCGCAAAGAGTGCTGTGCCACCGCCGGGAATGCAAGGCCGCCCGGATCGGTGCGATTTGAGCGGGCTTTTGCCGGTGCGGAATCTGCCCGATGGTCAGACGATGAAGGACTCGTTAATTCCGGAGCCGTCCGGGTCAGCTGAGAGAATCCCCATGGCGTCCATCTGTCGTCGTGTCATCCTTCTGGTTCTGCTGTGCAGCCTCGCGGCCTGCGCCGCACGGGCTCCCGCTCCGGAGGTGTCGCGCCTCGAAACCTTCGATCCGCCGCTCTATCCCAACGAAACGCCCGAACTGCGGCACCTGATCAACAAGTGGTCCGACCACTACGAGATCCCCCGCAAGCTTGTTCACCGACTGGCGATTCGCGAAAGCACCCACAATCCCGCCGCCCGCAACGGACCTTATTACGGCCTGTTCCAGATCCTGCCGCAGACCGCGCGGACCATGGGCTTCCAGGGGCAGCCGTCGGATCTCTACGATGCGGAAACCAACCTCAAATATGCGCTGAAATACCTTCGCGGCGCCTGGCTCGTCTCGGACGGAAGCCAGGATGCGGCGATCGGCTGGTACGCGCGCGGCTATTACTACGAGGCCAAGCGCCGCGGGATGCTGGTCGAAACCGGCCTGCGCCCGGGCTGAGCGCCTCGGCCACCCGCGCCCTGCGGTGGTGGCTTACTTCGACAGAAGTCCCAGCAGTTGCGCCTCGCTGCGGCGCAGGCCGCGCCGCTCTTCCGGGATGGCGATGCGGTGCAGGCGGTCCGCCTCGGACAGGTCCGCGAGGGCGATGACCTCGGGGTGGATGTAGCTGGTGCGCGCGATGGCGGGCGTGTTGTGCAGGCGGGCGGCGGCGGCTTCGGCCATGGCCCGGATCGACACCCGCCCCGGTGCCGCCGCCGCTTCGAGCGCGGCAACCGATCCGTTCCAGGTGCGGAAGGTCTTGGCGGTCAGATCCGCATTGCCGGTGCGCTCGGCAAGAAAGGCGTTCACCTCGTCCGAGCGCACGGAATGCGGGGTGCCGTCGTCGTCGACCCAGCTCACCAGATCCCGGCCCGGCAGGTCGTCGAGCCGCGTCAGGACGCGGTTGAGGGTGCGGTCCCGCAACTCCTCGCGCACGCGGCGGCCGCCCTTGGCGGGAAAGCTCAGGCGCAGGCGGTCGCCGTCGAGCGTCATGTGGGTGCGCCGCAGGGTCGTCGCGCCATAGGTGCGGTTCTCGCGCGCGTAGCCGGCATTGCCGACTCGCAGCCCGGCGCGGTCGAGCAGGGCAAGCACGGCGGCGATGGCAAACTCGCGCTCGCCGGCCTCGGACGACCGCAGATCGTCGAGGATGCGGCGGCGCAGGCCCGGCAGCGCCTCGCCGAAGGCAGCAAGCCCGGCGAATTTCTCGCGGGCCCGGAAGGCGGTCCAATCCGGATGATACCGGTACTGCTTGCGAGACCGCGCGTCGCGTCCGGTCGCCTGCAGGTGGCCATCGGCGCGGGGCGAGATCCAGACCCCCTCGTAGGCCGGGGGCACGGCCAGCGCCGCGATCCGCGCGCGTTCCGTCCGGTCGTCGATGCGGGTGCCGTCCGGGGCGGTATAGCTGAAGCCGCGGCCGCAGCGCCGCCGGGTGATCCCGGGGCGGTCATCGGGGAAGTAGACGAGGTCGGGCAGATCCTTCATGGCCAGCGAACGCGGAGCGGGGCAGGGCGGTTCCGCTTGAACCGGGCCGGGCTTTGGTGTCACCTGTCCGCAAAGGCGCCAAGACCCGAAGGGACAGGACATGCAGGACACGCCGGCACAGCTTTCCGTGGTTTCCCCCGACACGCCCGCGCCCGAACTCTTCGACGATGCGGGGGCGGCGGTCGACCGGCTTTGCGCGCTCTACACCACCGCCATCACCTTTCTGCGCGACAGCTTCATGGAGGCGATGAGCAAGGGCCATCCCGGCGTCCGCTACCGCGCCTTCTACCCCGAGGTGCGGATCACCACGACGAGTTTCGCCAAGGTCGACAGCCGCCTCAGCTTCGGTCACGTCTCGGCCCCCGGCACCCATGCCACGGGGATCACCCGGCCGGACCTGTTCCGCCACTACCTGAAGCAGCAGATCGGCCTGTTGCTGGCCAATCACGGGGTGCCGGTGCAGATCGGGCTGTCCACGACCCCGATGCCGGTGCATTTCGCGGTCGCCAACTTTCCGGAGCTGACCGTCCCGCAGGAGGGCGCGGGCAGCTTCATCCTGCGCGACGTCTTCGATGTGCCCGACCTCGGCACCACGAACGACGACATCGTGAACGGCGTGGCGCGACCGGCGGCGGACGGGGCAGAGCCGCTGGCCCCCTTCACCGCGCAGCGCGTGGACTACTCACTGGCGCGGCTCGCGCATTACACCGCGACCGATCCCGAGCATTTCCAGAACCACGTCCTGTTCACCAACTACCAGTTCTACGTCAGCGAATTCGAGGCCTATGCCCGCTCGCGGCTGGCGGATCCGGACAGCGGCTATACCAGCTTCGTCTCGACCGGGAATGTCGAGATCACCGAGGCCGGGGCCGCCATTCCGCACAGCCCCAAGATGCCGCAGATGCCGACCTATCACCTCAAGCGCAAGGACGGCTCGGGGATCACGCTGGTCAACATCGGGGTGGGGCCCTCCAACGCCAAGACCGCGACCGACCACATCGCGGTGCTGCGCCCCCATGCCTGGCTGATGGTGGGCCACTGCGCGGGCCTGCGCAATTCCCAGAGCCTCGGGGATTTCGTGCTCGCCCACGCCTACCTGCGCGAGGACAAGGTGCTGGACGACGACCTGCCGGTCTGGGTGCCGATCCCCGCGCTGGCCGAGATCCAGGTCGCGCTGGAAGAGGCGGTGGAGGCCGAGACCCAGCTCGACGGGTACGACCTCAAGCGGATCATGCGGACGGGCACGGTGGCCAGCGTCGACAACCGCAACTGGGAACTGCGCGACCAGCGCGGCCCGGTGCAGCGGCTCAGCCAGTGCCGGGCGGTCGCGCTCGACATGGAAAGCGCCACGATCGCCGCCAACGGCTTCCGCTTCCGGGTGCCCTACGGCACGTTGCTCTGCGTGTCCGACAAACCGCTGCACGGCGAGCTGAAGCTGCCCGGCATGGCCTCGGATTTCTACAAGACGCAGGTCGCACGGCACCTGATGATCGGGATTCGCGCAATGGAGCAGTTGCGCACCATGCCGCTTGAACGTATTCACAGCCGGAAGTTGCGCAGCTTCGACGAGACGGCTTTCCTCTGAACCTGCGGATTCCCGCCGGATTCAGGCACCAAATGCGCAGAAAGCACTTGCAAAACCCCACCAATCGTTGTGTTTGAAGCCCATATGATGTTAGATAACGACACTGGGGCCCAAGAGATCGGGCAGTGAAGGAGACCATGAAATGGCCAAACCGATGACGAAGACCGAGTTGGTTGCAAAACTGGCAGAGGCGATGGATGCGGACAAGAAGACCGCGACCACGGCCCTTGACGCCCTGTCGGGGATCATCACCTCGGCTGTCGCCGAAGGTGGCGCCGTGACCCTGCCGGGCGTCGGCAAGATCTACTGCCGCGAGCGCCCCGAGCGCATGGTGCGCAACCCCGCCACCGGCGAACAGTTCAAGAAAGAAGCCGACAAGCAGGTCAAGGTGACCATTGCCAAGGCTCTGAAGGACAGCGTGAACGGCTGAGCCGTTGCGCAGGGGCCTGTGTAGCCCCGACTGAATTTCCAGACACCCCGCCGGCTTCCGGCGGGGTGTTTTCGTTCCCGGGCGCCGTCGTCAGGCCAGTTCGGTCGTGACCTCGATGTTGCCCTTGGTCGCGTTGGAGTAGGGGCAGATGAAATGGCCGCGCTCCATGATCCTTTCCGCGGCATCCCTGTCGACGCCGGGGAGCGAGACGACCAGCTTGACCGCCAGGCCGAAACCGCCGTCGCTGCGCGGACCGATGCCGACATGGGCGGTCACGGCGGCTTCTTCGGGAACGGTGCCGAGCTTTTCGCTCTGCGCGGCAAAGCGCATCGCGCCGAGGTAGCAGGCCGCATAGCCGAGCGCGAAAAGCTCCTCCGGGTTGTGGCCGGCGCCGCTGCCGCCCAGTTCCTTCGGGCTGGTCATGGTGACGGTCAGCATTCCCGATGCGAGCTTTGCGTGGCCATTGCGCCCGCCGCCGAAGGCCTGCGCTTCCGTCCAGTATTTCGTATCGACCGACATGGGTAATCCTTTCATGAGCGATTATATCGTGTGCGATTGAATTAGACGGCGAGAGCCGCCGAGTCAAGACTCTTGCGATCATATCGCGTACGACCTAACTATGCCCCATGACACTCGCACCCCCCGACATGATCTGCTTTGCGCTCTATTCGGCGCAGCACGCCATGCAACAGGCCTATGCGCCACTGCTGGAGGACCTCGGACTCACCTATCCGCAATACCTGGTGATGACTGCCTTGTGGGACGAGGACGCGGTGACGGTGGGCGCGCTGGGACGCTCGCTGCAGCTTGAATCCAACACGTTGACGCCCCTGCTGAAGCGCCTCGAAGCGCAGGCGCTGATTACCCGGACGCGCGACAAGGCCGACGAGAGGCGCGTTCTCGTCGCGCTGACCGGGGCGGGACGGGTGATGCAGGAGCGGGCGCGGCACATCCCGCAATGCCTCGCCGACAGGATCGGCCTGCCGGTGGAGGAACTGGTCCGGATGCGGGAAGAGTTGAACAACCTGCGCGACCGGCTGCGCGCCCCTGCCGAGGGTTAGCCCCCGGCGGGCATCTCGGCCAGAGATTGCCGTTGCCGCCCGTCCTCATCGAAATTGGACGGGTCCAGCCAGCGCTCGAAGCGGCTGCGCAGCGCGGGCCATTCGTTGTCGAGGATGGAGAACCATGCCGTGTCCCGGTTGCGGCCCTTCACGATCGTGGCCTGGCGGAACGTGCCCTCGTAGGTAAAGCCCAGCCGTTGTGCCGCCCTGCGCGAGGGGGCGTTGAGCGCGTCGCATTTCCATTCGTAGCGGCGATATCCCAGATCGTCGAAGGCGCGGGACATCATGAGGAACATCGCCTCGGTCGCCTCCGGCCTGCGCTGCATGAGGGGCGAAAAATGGATGAAACCGACCTCGATGCTCCCGACGGCCGGGTCGATCCGCAGGTAGGAGCAGAAGCCTAGGACGGTGCCGTCCCCCCCGACGATGGCGAAGAAGAGGGGGTCTTCGCTGGCAGATGCCGTGGCCGTCCAGGCCTCTGCCGCCTGCAGGTCGGTGAAGGGGGCGATCGGCAGGTAGGTCCAGTCGCTGCCTTCGGGGTCGAGCGAAAAGGCCTCGAACAGACCCGCCGCATGGGAGGCCGCCAGCGGTTCGAGCGTCACGCGCCGCCCCCGCATCGGGCTGCGCGACGGGCGGGGGCGGGGAAAGGTGCCGTCCACGGGCAGCCCGACAGGCTGCCCGAGCGTGTTCAGGGTCGATTGCGTCATGGCTCAGCCGAAGACCTTGGTAAGCGCCACGTCCACCGTGTCGACGATCTGGTCGATATCGTCCTTCGTGGCGATCAGCGCGGGGGCAAAACACAGCGTGTTGTTCAGCCCGGGAACCGAGCGGTTCGTCGCCCCGATGATGACCCCGGCGGCGTTGCAGGCGCCGACCACGGCGCCGACCTCCTTCTCCGAAACGGGGGCGCGGGTCGCGCGGTCCGAAACCAGCTCGGCGCCGAGGAACAGACCCTTGCCGCGTACATCGCCCACCACGGCGTGCTTGTCCTGCAGCTCGCCCAGCCGGTCGAGCATGTACTCGCCCATGCGGGTGGTATTGCCGAGCAGATCCTCGTCCTCGATGATGCGCATGTTCTCGATCGCGGCGGCGGGGCCGGCGGTGCAACCGCCGAAGGTCGAGATGTCGCGGAAGTAGTTGAGCGGATCCGAGGCATCGTCCTTGAACAGGTCGAACACGCGCTCGGAGGTCACGCAGCAGGCGATGGCGGCATAGCCCGAGGCGACGCCCTTGGCCATCGTGACGAAATCGGGCTCGATGCCGTAATGCTGGTAGCCGAACCAGGTGCCGGTGCGCCCGACGCCGCAGACCACCTCGTCGATGTGCAGGAGGATGTCGTACTTGCGGCAGATCTCCTGCACGCGCTCCCAGTAGCCGGGGGGCGGCACGATCACGCCGCCGCCCGCCGTCACAGGCTCCAGGCAGAGCGCGCCGACGGTGTCGGGGCCTTCGCGCAGGATCACCTCCTCGATGGCATCCGCTGCGCGCCGGCCGTAGGCCTCGCCCGACAGGTCCCACTGGGCGCGGTATTCGAGGCAGTGCGGCACCTCGACGAAGCCCGGCGCAAAGGGGCCGTACTGGGCGTTGCGCTCGGGCTGACCGCCGGCGGACAGCGCGGCGATGGTGGTGCCGTGGTAATCCCGCTCGCGGTAGAGGATCTTGTGCTTCTTGCCGCCATGGCGCTTGTGGGCGATCTGGCGGACCATCTTGAAGGCCTTCTCGTTGGCCTCGGACCCGGAGTTCGTGTAGTAGACGCGGGTCAGGCCGGGCATCTTCGAGATCAGCTTCTCGGCAAAGAGCGCCCCCGGGATCGACCCGGCAGCGCCGGCGAAATAGTTCAGCTTCATCAACTGCTCGCTGATCGCGTCGACGATGGATTTGCGCCCGTAGCCGACGTTCACCGTCCAGACGGCGCCCGAGACGGCATCAAGATGCTCCTTGCCGTTCTGATCCCAGACCCGCATGCCCTTGCCCTCGACGATGATGCGCGGGTCGGAGGTTTCATAGGCCTTGTGCTGGACGAGATGGTGCCAGACATGGGCCTTGTCGGCCTCGACCACATGGGAAAGATCGTTCTGCGTGAGGGTGCCGTCCATGGGGCTCTCCTAAGCGATGATGGGGCGCTGGCCGCAGGGGGCGGCACCGGCGCGATACCGGCAGATGAGCCGCAAAGATAGGCAAGTCTTAGGTCCAGACTCATGTGGCCTGTAGTGCCAGTGGCCGGAGCCGGGCCTTGGATGCCCGCACAGGGCGGATGAAACCTCCGCATTATCAGGAGTTTGTCCCGGCGCCTTCGGGGGCGCCCGGGCGCGAAAGACCTGGCCCCGACGCCGATCCCGGAGGATTAATCATTGATCGAAAGGGCGTTTTCCGCTCGGATCGGGGCAAGCCCCGCCAGCCACGCGCGGGGCATGAACCATGGGGAGATTTGCATGACGAAGACATCCTTGTTCGGCGCCGTTGCCGCGGCATCCCTCGTCGCGGGGGGCGCCCAAGCCGAAAGCATAACGGTCGGGTATTTCCTCGAATGGCCGATGCCCTTCGAATACGCCAAGGCCGAGGGCTTCTACGAAGACGCCATGGGCGTCGACATCAACTGGGTCAGCTTCGACACCGGCACGGCGATGAGCGCGGCCATGGCCTCGGGCGATGTGCAGCTGTCGGTGTCGCAGGGCGTGCCGCCCTTCGTGGTCGCTGCCTCGGCCGGACAGGATCTGCAGGTGCTCGACGTCGCGGTCAGCTATTCGGACAACGACAATTGCGTCGTGCGCGAGGAGTTGGAGATCGACAAGGATTCCGCCGCGGAACTCGCCGGGAAGAAGGTCGCCGTGCCGCTCGGCACCGCGGCGCATTACGGCTTCCTGAAGCAGATGTCGCATTTCGGCGTCGACCTCGCGAGCCTCGACATCGTCGACATGGCACCGCCCGACGGCGCTGCCGCCATCGCCCAAGGGGCCGTCGACATGGCCTGTGGCTGGGGCGGGTCGCTGCGCCGGATGAAGGAGCACGGCAACGTGCTGCTGACCGGCGCCGAAAAGGAGGAACTGGGCATCCTCGTCTTCGACGTGACCTCCGGCCCGGCGGGCTGGATCGCGGAAAACTCGGACCTCGCCGCGAAATTCCTCAAGGTCACGCGGGATGCCAATGCCATGTGGGCGGATCCCGCCAACCAGGAAAAGATGCTGCCGGTGATCGCGAAGGATGCGGGCATGGACCTCGAGGCCACGCGCGAAACCATCGCCACCTTCGTCTTCCCCAACGTCGGCGACCAGCTTTCGGTCAAATGGCTCGGAGGCGGCGCGCAGGAGTTCATGAAGGGCGTGGCGGATGTCTTCGTCGAGGCGGGCTCCATCGACTCCGCCCTCGACAGCTACGCGGATCACGTGAACACCGGTCCGCTGGAAACCGCCGAGAGCATGTGACCGTCCGGGCGCGGGGAAGACCATCTCCATCCCGCGCCCAAAATTCTTCAAGAATTTTGCAAAAGTTTTGAAAACTTTTGCCCCCGGCCCCGGCCGGAGCGCCAAGAGGGGGTGCGATGCGCGGATTGACCATCGAAAACCTTTCCATGCGGTTCGACCTTCCGAACGGAACCTCCGTCCAGGCGCTCAAGGATGTCTCGCTGCATCTGGAAAGCGGTGAGTTACTGTCCGTGCTCGGGCCGTCGGGTTGCGGCAAGACGACCTTGCTGAACATCGTCGCCGGGTTCCTCGCGCCGACCGACGGCACGCTCCGCCTGCACGGTCGGCCGGTCACGGGGCCGGCGGCCGAGCGGGGAATGGTGTTTCAGCAGGGCGCGCTGTTCGAATGGATGGATGTGCGCGGCAATGTCAGCTTCGGGCCGCGCATGGCGGGGCGCCGGGAGCGGGACTGGGGCCCGCACGTGGATCATCTGCTGGATGTGGTCGGGCTGCGCGATTTCAAGGAAAAGGCCGTCTACGAACTCTCCGGAGGGATGCAGCAGCGCGTGGCGCTTGCGCGGTGCCTTGCCAACGATCCGGATGTGATCCTGATGGACGAACCGCTCGGCGCGCTGGACGCGCTGACCAGGGAAAAGATGCAATCGCTGGTGCTGAAGCTCTGGAAGGAGACCGGCAAGACCATCATCCTCATCACCCATTCGGTCGAGGAGGCCCTGTTGCTGGGCGAGCGCCTGCTGGTCATGGCGCCCCGTCCCGGGCGCATCCACCGCGAATACCGTCTGCCCTTCGCCGATCTGGGGGTCGGCGAGGATCTTCGCGCGGTCAAGAAGCACCCCGAGTTCGCCGCGAGGCGCGAAGAGATCCTCGGCATGATCTGGGACATGGAGGAGGAGATCATGGGCCGCACCGCGGAGGGCGCGGCATGATCGTCCTGCTGATCTATGTCGCGATCTTCGTGGCCTCCTTCGCCGTGGTCAAGCTGGTGGTGCACCGGTCGATCAGCGACTTCACGGGCCGCAAGACGGTGACCTTCGGCGACGAAAGCGCGGTGCGGCCGAACCGCATCGCCTCGGTCGTGTCGATCCTGGCCATTTTCCTGCTCTGGGGGGCGTTCACCGGCTCCGCCTGGTTGCCGCCGCTGCTGCACGCGCCGGGGCCGTTCATCGGGGATGCGACCTTTACCTATACCGCGGAGGCGGACGGCACGCCGCCGGATGACGCGACGGTGACGATCCGCGTCGCCCCCGTGGGTGAGGAGGTCGCGCCGCCTCGGGTCGCGCCCGGCGACGGGTGGGCAAAGAACGATGCCGACAGCGTGGGGGCCTGGCGCTCCGGTCTGCTGCGGGTGGACCGCAACGACGACTTCGGCCGGGACAGCGGGCACCGGGTGGTCGCGGTGAACGGCCAGCCGATCCGGCCGGGCGGCGAGGTGATGACCGAGCATGGCCGCGTCGGCATGTCGCCCAAGGGCACGCTCACCTTCGAACCGGCGAAGGGCTGGCAGATGGAGCCGATATGGCTGCCGCCGCCCGAAGCCGTTCTTGCCCGGCTGAAGGAGATCGCGACCAACGGCTATCGCGACAGCACCCTGTGGGAACATCTGGGCTATTCTCTGTTCCGGGTGATCGTCGGTTTCCTGCTCGGGGCGCTGGTGGGAATTCCGCTCGGCTATGCCATGGGACTCTCGGACTGGTTCCGCGGCTGGTTCGATCCCATCGTGGAGTTCATGCGCCCGGTGCCGCCGCTGGCACTGATCCCGCTGGTCATCATCTGGGCGGGGATCGGCGAGGCGGGCAAGATCATCCTTCTGTTCCTCGCGGCGCTCTGGATCATGGCGATCGCCGCGCGCTCGGGCGTGTCGGGGGTCAAGATCTCCAAGGTCCACGCGGCCTATTCGCTCGGGGCCTCGAAGGTGCAGATCCTGCGGCACGTCATCATCCCCAATTCCCTGCCCGACATCTTTACCGGCGCGCGCGTGGCGATGGGGGTCTGCTGGGGCACCGTCGTCGCCGCAGAACTGGTGGCGGCCGAGAAGGGCGCGGGCATGATGATCATGGTGGCGTCGAAGTTTCAGCTCACCGATATCGTCATCATGGGCATCATCCTGATCGGCGCCATCGGCTTCGGCATCGACATGATCATGCGCTTTGCCGAACGGCGTCTCGTGCCCTGGAAGGGGCGGGGCTGAAACCGCCGGTCGCCCGCAGCGCCCCGGGGGTCAGTTCCCGGCCGTGCCGCCTTCCGACGGAAGCAGGACCCGGATCTGCCCGTCGAGCCAGAGCCTGAGCATATCCACCTTGTCGAGGTACACATCGAGCGCCGGAGCCGCGCCGGGGAAGATATCGACGATCTTCGGCGCCAGCACGTAGACGGCGATGGCGATGACCGCGAGGGCGAGCACCATGCGGAAGCCGCGGCCGAAGCCGCCGCCCCTGCGGTCGCGCTCCTCCTCGATGGCGGCGCGCCCCTGCACGGTTTCGACGCTGCGCCGCTCGGACGAGGCGCGCAGGGTCTGGTTGATTTCCTCGATGTC
Source organism: Salipiger sp. (assembly GCF_048261495.1). Classification (GTDB taxonomy): domain Bacteria; phylum Pseudomonadota; class Alphaproteobacteria; order Rhodobacterales; family Rhodobacteraceae; genus Salipiger. The sequence continues at coordinate 34,692 of NZ_JBLXFX010000002.1, read as the reverse complement.
CGGAAGCAGCTCGCGCCGGGTCCCGGCGGCCGCCGCGGCGGCGGCACCGCCCGACACCTCGCGCTCTGCCGGACGCTCGGAGGCCGGCGGCTCGCCGCGCATCCGGGCCATGCGATCGCGCGCTTCGCGGGTGCGGCGGGCAGCTTCGTCCTCGTCAGGTTCCATCAGGCCGAGATCCGGCTGACTTTCCAAGGTGTTGGTCCGAGAGGCACGGTGCCGGGCCTCGCGCTCCGCCTCTTCGCGCAGCACCTCGGCCACCGACGGGTCGAGCCCGCGCGGCTTGGGTTTGGCGACGGGTTCGGGGGCGGAGACGGGAGCCTCCTCCTCTTCCTCCGGCTCATCGTCCTCGTCATCCGGCTCGGGGGCGGGCGCCGGTGGCGGCGCGGCGCGGGTGCGCCGATGCGGAACCACCTCGGGGGCGGGCTCGGGCTCCGGGTCGAATCCGAGGCCGGTTTCATCCTCGCCGAGGCCCTGCTCTTCGGCAAGTTCCGGGTCGTCGTCGGGATGTGCCTGGTACCAGGTATGCCCGCAACTGGAACATTGAACATCCCGGCCACCCGACGGAATGACTTCCGTAGGCACCTCGTATTGCGCGCCGCAATTCGGGCATATGAGCCGCATGTCGCCCCCAATTTTCCGGGGATTGGCCTCCCGGGTTCGTTGCGTGACAATAGGTTACCCGGAAAGCCCCGAAAAGCCCAATTTCCCCTGACCGGGCGGATTGCATGTGTGGCGCGGCTCGGGCACAACAGGGCAACTTCGGGGACGGGGACGCGCGCGCGTGATCGAGCTGGACAATGTGGCCTACAGCTATGGCGGGGGAGAGTTGCTCACCGCCATGTCGCTCCAGCTTGCGCCGGGATCGTTTCACTTTCTGACCGGGCCTTCCGGGGCGGGCAAGACCACCCTGATGAAGCTCTGTTACGGCGCGCTGATCGCCACCTCGGGGCAGGTCCGGCTGTTCGACCGGGATGTCCGGCAGATGGACCGCGACCAGATCGCCATGTGCCGCCGCAGGATCGGCGTGGTGCACCAGGATTGCCAGTTCCTCGACCATCTGCCGCTGTCCGAGAACGTTGCCCTGCCGCTGGCCGTGTCGGGGCAGGAGGCGGGGCAGGGCGAGAACCTGCGCGAGCTGCTGTCCTGGGTCGGGCTCACCGAGCGGGCCGATGCGCTGCCGCCGGAACTGTCCGGGGGCGAGCGCCAGCGCGCGGCGCTGGCCCGCGCGGTCATCATGTCGCCCGAGGTCGTTCTGGCGGACGAGCCGACCGGCAACGTCGACTGGGAGATGTCGCAACGGCTGCTGCGCCTGCTGGTCGAACTGAACCGCATGGGCAAGACCATCCTGATCGCGACGCATGACCTTGCCCTGATCCGCGCCGCAAAGGCGCAGGTGCAGGCGCGGGTCCTGCGGATCTCGAACCGCCAGTTGCAGGCGGCGGGGGTGGATCTGTGAAAGTATCGCTTCCGTCTCTCAAGGCATTGGCGCGGGGCGATGCCAAGGCCGATCGCGTGGTGCCGCCCACCGGCTTCACGGCGCGGCTGACGCTGTTCGTCGCGGCTGCGATGGCCTTTCTCGCGGTGTTCGCGCTGGCCCTGTCGCTGGCCGCCGGGCGGTTGGCGACGCGCTGGGGCGACGAACTCGCCCGCTCCTCGACGGTGCGCATTTCGGCCCCGGACGGTCAGCGCGCGGCGCAGACCGAAGCCGCGCTCCGCCTGCTGGGACAGACGCCCGGCGTGGCCTCGGCGCGGGCGCTTTCCGTCGAGGAGGAGCAGGCCCTGCTGGAGCCGTGGTTCGGCCCGGACCTGCCGCTGGGCGATCTGCCGGTGCCGCAGCTTATCGAGGTCATCGAGACCGGGGACGGCTATGACGGCAACGGTCTGCGCCTGCGCCTTCAGGCCGAGGTGCCGGGCGCGATCCTGGACGATCACACGCGCTGGCGCAGGCCGCTGGTCACGGCGGCCGCGCGGCTGAAGTTGTTCGGCTGGCTGGCGGCCGGGCTGATCGCGGCGGCGGTCGCGGCCATGGTGACGCTTGCGGCCAACGCGGCGCTGGCGGCAAATGCGCAGGTCATCGCGGTGCTGCGGCTGGTCGGCGCCACCGATGCCTATATCGCGCGCGCCTTCGTGCGCCGCTTCACGCTGCGGGCGCTGGTGGGCGCGGCGGTCGGGACGGTCCTCGGGGTGGTCGCGGTCGCGCTGATGCCTTCGGGCGGCGAGGCGGGAGATTTCCTGACCGGCCTGTCCTTCCGGGGTTGGCACTGGCTGGTTCCGCTGTTGGTGCCACCGCTGGCCGGAGCGGTGGCCTTTGCCGCGACCGCCGGTGCGGCGCGGCGGGTTCTGGGAGATCTGAGCTGATGAGATATGCCGTTCAATGGCTGCGTTCGCTGATATTCAACACGCAGATGTACGTGGCCATGGGGGTCGTCGGAATCCTGTTCTTTCCCTGGGCGCTGATCTCGCGCAACGGGGCGCAGGCGGCCTGCCTGGCATGGTGCCACTGGGTGCGCTGGAGCGCCCGCTGGATGGTCGGGCTCAAGACAGAGGTGCGCGGCACGCCACCGACCGGAGCGATGCTGGTTGCCGGCAAGCACCAGAGCTTCCTCGACATCATCATGATCTTTTCCTCGGTGCCCGCGGGCCGTTTCATCATGAAGCGGGAATTGCTGTGGACGCCCGTCCTGGGCCAATACGCGCTGCGGATCGGCTGCGTGCCGGTCAATCGCGGCAAGCGCGGCGCGGCGATCAAGAAGATGGTCGCGGATGTGGCCGCGGGCGCGGTGCGCCCCGGTCAGCTGATCATCTACGCGCAGGGCACGCGGGTCGCGCCGGGCGTGAAGATGCCCTACAAGATCGGCCCTGCGGTTCTTTATGAGCAACTGGGCCAGCCCTGCGTGCCTGCCGCCACGAATTGCGGCGTGTTCTGGCCCCGGCGCGGCGTCTATCGCAAGCCGGGTGTGGCGGTGGTCGAATTCCTGCCGGTGATCGAGCCGGGGGTGGCGCGGGACCCGTTCCTCAACCGGCTCGAGACCGAGGTCGAAACCGCCTCGGATCGCCTTCTGGTCGAAGCCGGGTTCATGGCCGAGGCACCGGCCCCCGCGCAGGGCTGAGACCTGCGCGCTCCGGCAGTTCCGGGCGCCAAATCTCTTTCAAGAGATTTGCAAATTCCTTGAAAGGAATTTGCGGGACGGGGTCCCGCGGTCGTGCGGGGCCCCGTCGTCGCGATCAGGCGTGAATGGCGCCGTCGCCGCAGGCGAGCGCCGCTTCGCGCACGGCTTCCGAGAAGGTGGGGTGCGCGTGGCAGGTGAGGGCGACGTCTTCGGCCGAGGCGCCGAATTCCATCGCCACGCAGATCTCGTGGATCAGGTCGCCGGCCGAGGGGCCGATGATGTGGCAGCCGAGCACGCGGTCGGTTTCCTTGTCGACCAGCAGCTTGACGAAGCCTTCGCCGGCGAAGACCGCTTTGGCCCGGGCATTGCCCATGAACGAGAACTTTCCGGCCTTGTAGCTGCGGCCCTCTTCCTTGAGTTGCTGTTCGGTCGCGCCGATGGAGGCCACTTCGGGCCAGGTGTAGATCACGCCGGGGATGACGCCGTAATTCACGTGCCCGTGCTTGCCGGCGATGACCTCGGCACAGGCCATGCCTTCGTCCTCGGCCTTGTGGGCCAGCATCGGACCTTCGATCACGTCGCCGATGGCGTAGATGCCGGGCAGGTTGGTGCGCCACTGGGCATCGGTCGCGATCTGGCCGCGCTTCGTCATCTCGATCCCCAGCGCGTCGAGTCCGAGCCCGTCGACAAACGGCTTGCGTCCGGTGGCGACCAGGACCACGTCTGCCTCGGCGGTGTGTTCGGTGTCGTCCTTGCGCAGGGTGTAGGTGACGGCGGCCTTGTTGCGGCCGGTTTCGACCTTGGACACCGCCGCGCCGAGGGTGAATTTCAGCCCCTGTTTTGCCAGAAGCTTCTGCAGGCTGCGCTGGACTTCGGCGTCCATGCCGGGGGTGATGGCGTCGAGATATTCGATGACTTCGACCTCGGTGCCGAGGCGTGCATAGACCGAGCCCATCTCGAGGCCGATCACGCCCGCGCCGATGACGATCATCTTCTTCGGTATCTTGGGAAGGTCCAGCGCGCCGGTGGAGGTCACGACGATCCTTTCGTCGATCTCGACCTCCGCGCCGGGAACCGAGGCGGCTTCGGACCCGGAGGCGATGATGATGTTCTTCGCCTCGTGGATGTCATCGGCGACCTTGACCTTGCCTGCTTCGGGGATGGAGCCCCAGCCCTTGAGCCAGTCGATCTTGTTCTTCTTGAACAGGAATTCGATGCCCTTGGTGTTCTGGCCGATCACGTCGTCCTTGTAGGAGAGCATCTGTTTCCAGTCGACGCTCGGCGCCTTGCCCTTCAGGCCCATGGCGGCGAAGTTGTGCTCTGCCTCGTGGAGCTGATGGGAGGCGTGCAGCAGGGCCTTGGACGGGATGCAGCCCACGTTCAGGCAGGTGCCGCCAAGGGTGTCGCGGCCTTCCACGCAGGCGGTCTTGAGCCCGAGTTGCGCGCAGCGGATGGCGGCCACGTAGCCGCCGGGGCCCGCGCCGATGACGATGACGTCGTATTGTGCCATTACGGTTGTCCTTTCTTGGTCGATGCGGGCAGGGGCGCTGCCCCTCCGGGCCTGGCGGCCCGTTCACCCCGGGATATTTTGAGCCAGAAGATGCCTCACAGCAGCGCGGCGATGAGCATGGCGGTGGTGGCGGCAAAGCCGACTGCCCAGATCAGCGAGCGCCAGGGCGTCCAGCCGAAGAGGTAGGCGGGGATATAGAGAACGCGCGCGACGAGATAGAGCAGCGCGCAGCCGGAGGTCACCGCATTGCCCTTGTCGGCGAAGGTCACGACGAACACGGCGATGGTGAAGAGGATGAGGCCTTCGAAGTGGTTGGTCATGGCCCGCTGGGCACGGCCGGCGATGCCCGTGAGCTGGCGCGGGGTGTCTCGGGAAGAGGCGGCGTAACGGGTGCCGACCTGTCGTTGCGCGGAGACGGAGTAGATCCCGAACTGCGCGACCTGGAGCAAGGCAGCAAGGGTGAGGGCGGTGAGTTCGGGGGTCACGTCAGCGGCCTTCGGGATCGGGGGGCCAAGCCGGCGCGATCCGGGTCGGAAAGCCGCAGACCGGAACCGGAAGCCGTCGGCCGCAGGGCCGGAATGTCGCGGATTGCTGGCCGCGATCTCCGGTTTGTTGCCATGCCGCAATGCTGTAGCCGACGCTCGCAAGCGCGCGCCGGGCGACGGTACGGAGCCCCGGCCAGCCCATGAATGCCGTCGGAGTCGGAGGCTGCGGGGCCTCCGTCCGTCGGCGTGGTCATCAGGGGCTGGCGGGTCATTTCGGTCAGAGATCCATCAGCAGGCGGCGGGGATCCTCGAGCGCCTCTTTCACGCGGACGAGGAAGGTCACGGCGCCCTTGCCGTCGACGATGCGGTGATCGTAGCTGAGCGCGAGATACATCATCGGGCGGATCTCGACCTTGCCGTTGATCGCCATGGGGCGGTCCTGGATCTTGTGCATGCCGAGGATGCCCGACTGCGGCGGGTTCAGGATCGGCGAGGACATCAGCGAGCCGTAGACGCCGCCGTTGGAGATGGTGAAGGTGCCGCCCTGCATCTCGGCCATGGAGAGTTTGCCGTCACGGGCGCGCTTGCCCTTTTCGTTGATCTCCTTCTCGATCTCGGCGAAGGACTTCTGATCGACGTCGCGCAGCACGGGCACCACGAGGCCCTGGGGCGTGCCGGCGGCAATCCCCATGTGCACGAAGTTCTTGTAGACCACGTCGGTGCCGTCGATTTCGGCGTTGACCTCGGGGACCTCCTTCAGGGCGTGCACGCAGGCCTTGGTGAAGAAGGACATGAAGCCGAGACGCACGCCGTGCTTCTTCTCGAACAGGTCCTTGTACTGGCTGCGCAGGGCCATCACCTCGGTCATGTCCACCTCGTTGTAGGTGGTGAGCATGGCGGCGGTGTTCTGCGCGTCCTTGAGGCGGCGGGCGATGGTCTGGCGCAGACGGGTCATCTTGACCCGCTCCTCGCGGCCGGCATCCTCGGCGGCTACGGGGGCACGCGGCGAGGCCTGGGCGGCAGCGGCCGGCGCGGGGGCCGATTTCGCGGCGGCGATGGCGGCGGAGACGTCCGATTTCATCACCCGGCCGTCCTTGCCGGAGCCGGTGACCTGGTCGCGGGAGAGGCCTGCCTCGGCCATGGCCTTCCTGGCGGAAGGCGCATTCTCCACATCCTTGCCGGAGGCGGCAGGGGCGGATGCCTCGGCGGGTGGTTCGGTCGCGGCGGCGGGCGCGGCCGCACCCGCTCCGGCGCCGATCACGCCCAGCTTGCCGCCGGCCTGAACGGTGTCGCCTTCCTTGGCGAGGATTTCGGACAGGACGCCGGAGGCGGGCGCCGGAACCTCGACCGAGACCTTGTCGGTTTCCAGCTCGCACAGCATCTCGTCCTGCTGGACGGACTCGCCGGCCTTCTTGAACCAGGTCGAGACGGTCGCCTCTGTCACGGATTCGCCGAGGGTCGGGACCATGACGTCGACGGACTTGCCACCGCCGGAGGCGGCGGGCGCCTCGGCGGCCTTGGCAGAGGGACGCTCCTCGACACTGGCGGAGCCGGCTTCGCCCGCGGGGGCGATATTGGCCAGCAGGGCATCGACGCCGACGGTGTCGCCTTCCTTGGCAACGATATCCTCGAGCACGCCTTCGATGGGCGAGGGAACCTCGACGGTCACCTTGTCGGTCTCGAGCTCGCAGAGCATCTCGTCCAGGGCCACGGAGTCGCCCGGTTTCTTGAACCAGGTCGCCACGGTGGCCTCGGTCACGGATTCCCCGAGCGTGGGGACGCGCACTTCGGTCGTCATTGTCTCAGTTCCCTTCGATCGTCAGCGCTTCGTTCACGAGCGCCTGCTGTTGTGCCTTGTGCTGGCTGGCCAGACCCGTCGCGGGCGAAGCCGAGGTGGCGCGGCCCACGTAGCGCGGCCGCTGATGGGCCGCGTCGATGCGGCTGAGCACCCATTCGATATTGGGTTCGATGAAGGTCCAGGCCCCCTGGTTCTTGGGCTCTTCCTGGCACCAGATCATCTCGGCCCCCTTGAACCGCTCCAGTTCCTTCACCAGCGAGATCGCCGGGAAGGGATAGAACTGCTCGATCCGCATCAGGTAGACATCGTCGATGCCGCGCGCGTCACGCTCTTCCAGCAGGTCGTAATAGACCTTGCCGGCGCACATCACGACGCGCCTGATCTCCGCATCGGGCTTGAGGACGGTGTCCGAGTGGCCCTTTTCCGCATCGTCCCAGAGGACGCGGTGGAAGGAGGAGCCGGTCACGAAATCCTCGGCATCCGACACCGCGAGCTTGTGGCGCAGAAGCGACTTCGGCGTCATCAGGATCAGCGGCTTTCGGTAGCTGCGGTGCAGCTGGCGGCGCAGGATGTGGCAGTAGTTGGCCGGGGTCGAGCAATTCGCCACGATCCAGTTGTCCTGGCCGCACATCTGCAGGAACCGTTCCAGCCGGGCGGAGGAATGCTCCGGCCCCTGGCCTTCGTAGCCGTGCGGCAGCAGGCAGACGAGGCCCGACATCCGCAGCCACTTGCTTTCGCCCGAGCTGATGAACTGGTCGAACATGATCTGCGCGCCGTTGGCGAAGTCGCCGAACTGCGCTTCCCAGAGGGTGAGGGCGTTCGGCTCTGCCAGCGAGTAGCCGTATTCGAACCCGCTCACGGCATATTCGGACAGGGCGGAATCGATGACCTCGTAGCGGGCCTGACCCTCCCGGATGTGGTTCAGCGGGTAGTAGCGATCCTCGTTCTCCTGGTTCACGAGGCCCGAGTGGCGCTGCGAGAAGGTGCCGCGCGTGCTGTCCTGACCGGCGAGACGCACCGGGTAGCCCTCGGTCAGGAGGGAGCCGAAGGCGATGCTTTCCGCCGTTGCCCAGTCGAAGCCCTTGCCGGTCTCGAACATCTGCGCGCGCGACTCGAGGAAGCGGCCCACGGTCTTGTGCAGCGGGAAGCCGTCGGGAACCGTCGTCAGACCCTTGCCGATCTCGGCGAAGGTCTCCGGCACGATGGCGGTCTCGCCGCGCTGGTAGTTGCCTTCCTTCTGCGCATCGAGATGCGACCAGCGTCCGTCGAGCCAGTCGGCCTTGTTCGGCTTGTAGGTCTTTCCGGCCTCGAATTCCTCGTTGAGGCGGGCCTGGAACGCGGCCTTCATGTCCTCGATCTCGCCCTCGGGGATGAGACCGTCCTTGACCAGCCGCTCGGTGTAGAGCGTGAGGGTCGTCTTGTGGCCCTTGATCTGCTTGTACATGATCGGGTTGGTGAACATGGGCTCGTCGCCCTCGTTGTGACCGAACCGGCGGTAGCAGAAGATGTCGATGACCACGTCGCGGCCGAACTTCTGGCGATACTCGGTCGCGACCTTGGCGGCGTGCACCACCGCCTCGGGGTCATCCCCGTTGACGTGGAAGATCGGCGCCTCGACAACCAGCGCGTTGTCGGTGGGGTAGGGCGAGGAGCGCGAGAAGTGCGGCGCCGTGGTGAAACCGATCTGGTTGTTCACGACGATATGGATGGTGCCGCCGGTGCGGTGACCGCGCAGACCCGAAAGCGCGAAGCATTCCGCCACGACGCCCTGGCCTGCAAAGGCCGCATCGCCGTGCAGCAGGATCGGCAGGACCTGCTTGCGTTCGATGTCGCCGAGCTGATCCTGCTTGGCGCGGACCTTGCCCAGGACGACGGGGTTCACCGCTTCGAGGTGGCTGGGGTTGGCGGTCAGCGACAGGTGCACCTTGTTGCCGTCGAACTCGCGGTCCGAGCTGGCGCCGAGGTGGTATTTCACGTCGCCCGAGCCATCCACGTCCTCGGGCTTGAAGGAGCCGCCCTGGAATTCGTTGAAGATCGCGCGGTAGGGCTTCTGCAGCACGTTGGCGAGCACCGAAAGGCGGCCGCGGTGGGGCATGCCGACCACGATGTCGGACACGCCGAGGTTGCCGCCGCGCTTGATGATCTGCTCCATCGCGGGGATCAGGCTTTCGCCGCCGTCGAGACCGAACCGCTTGGTCCCCATGTACTTGACATGCAGGAACTTCTCGAAACCTTCGGCTTCGACCATCTTGTTGAGGATGGCCTTGCGCCCTTCGCGGGTGAAGCTGATTTCCTTGCCGTAGCCTTCGATCCGCTCCTTGAGCCAGGCGGATTGCTCGGGGTCGGAGATGTGCATGTACTGCAGGGCGAAGGTGCCGCAATAGGTGCGCTTCAGAACGCCCACGATCTCGCGCAGCGAGGCGATCTGGAGGCCGAGCACGTTGTCGATGAAGATCGGACGGTCGAGGTCGGCATCGGTGAAGCCGTAGGCCTTGGGGTCGAGCTCGGGGTGCGGTTCGCGGCCGTGCAGGCCCAGCGGGTCGAGATCGGCGGCGAGGTGGCCCCGGATGCGGTAGGCGCGGATGATCATCAGCGCGCGGATCGAATCCAGAACGGCGCGCTTCACCTGGTCGTTGCTGAGGCTCACACCGGCTTCGGCGGCCTTTTCGGTGATCTTCTGCGCGGCGCCGCGCGCTTCCTTCGGCGGCACCGGCATCGGCCATTCGCCGGTCAGCGCGGCGGTCAGGTCGTCGTCGGGTGTCGGCGGCCAGTCGGCCCGATCCCAGGACGCGCCCTGCGCCTCCTTCTTTACCGCGCCGTCGTCATCGCCCAGGGCGCGGAAGAACTCCTGCCAGGCCGCATCGACCGCGTTCGGGTCCGATGCGTAGCGGGCATACATCTGTTCGAGGTATTCCGCGTTGGCCCCCTGCATGAAGCTGGAGGCATGGAAAATGTCGTTCGAGCTTTGATCCGTCATAGCGCGCGTCCTTTTCTGACCGATCGGTGGAGCAGCAGGAGAGGGACCGACCGGTCCCCGTCATGATGCTCCGACCCCGGGGTTCGACCGGGCAAGTCTTTCCTGCCCGGCCATATGGTTGTTTCCGCAAGCGGGCGCAATCGCCCGGACTTGCGGCGGCAATGATCAGCCCTTGATGGCTTTCATCACGGCTTCGCCGAGGGTTGCGGGGCTGTCCGCAACCACGATTCCGGCGGATTTCATCGCCTCGATCTTGCTTTCCGCATCGCCCTTGCCACCGGCGACGATGGCACCGGCATGGCCCATGCGGCGTCCCGGAGGGGCGGTGCGCCCGGCGATGAAGCCGGCGGTCGGCTTCCAGCGGCCCTTCTTCTTCTGCTCGGCGAGGAATTCCGCGGCTTCTTCTTCGGCGGAGCCGCCGATTTCACCGATCATGATGATGGATTCGGTTTCCGGATCGTCGAGGAACATGGCGAGCACGTCGATGTGTTCGGTGCCCTTGATCGGGTCGCCGCCGATGCCGACGGCCGAGGATTGGCCGAGACCCATGTCGGTGGTCTGCTTGACCGCCTCGTAGGTCAGGGTGCCGGAGCGCGACACGACGCCGACCGAGCCGCGCATGTGGATGTGGCCGGGCATGATGCCGATCTTGCAGGCGTCGGGCGTGATGACACCGGGGCAGTTCGGGCCGATCAGGCGGCAGGGGCTGTCGATCAGCGCCCGCTTGACCTTCATCATGTCGAGGACGGGGATGCCCTCGGTGATGCAGACGATCAGGGGGACCTCCGCGTCGATGGCCTCCAGGATCGAGTCCGCGGCGAAGGGCGGCGGGACGTAGATCACGGTGGCATTGGCTTCGGTCACGTGCACGGCCTCGTGGACCGAGTTGAAGACCGGAAGGTCAAGGTGCGTCGTGCCGCCCTTGCCGGGGGTCACGCCGCCGACCATCTTGGTGCCGTAGGCGATGGCCTGTTCGGAGTGGAAGGTGCCCTGCGAGCCGGTGAAGCCCTGACAGATGACCTTGGTATTTTCGTCGACGAGTACGGACATTCTAATGTTCCTCGAAGTGCGACCTGACAAAGTCCGCGATGTCGGACTCTATCGAGGTGATCTTGTTGAGTGCGTGTGAGTAGAGGACCTTGGCAACGGGAGCCTCGGGATCGGCCCCGTCGCCGTCGCGGCGCGGAGCGATCCGGTCCAGCGTCAGCGGGCGCAGGGGCGCCGCGCTGACGATCCGGACGTCGAGCACGAGTTCCTTGTGCTCGCCGGGTCCCGTCCTGTTCGGAAAGCTGTCGATCCGGGCAGCCGTGACCGCGCCATGCGCGGCCAGCCCGTGCCCGCCGGACGTTTCCGACGTCCAGACAAAGATCTCGTCCCCCGGCTTGATCGCAGCATGCTTGTAGGGCCGCGCATGGATCTGCGCAGTCCCGTCGGCAATGGTCAGCGGGGGGTCGATTTTTGCGATCAGCGCCATCCGTTCAACCCTTGACGGCCTTCACGATCTTCTCGGCGCCATCGGCCAGGTTGTCGGCGGCGATCACGTCGAGTCCGGACTCGTTGATGATCTTCTTGCCGAGGTCCACGTTGGTGCCTTCGAGACGGACGACCAGCGGAACCTTGAGGCCCACTTCCTTCACCGCGGCGATCACGCCCTCGGCGATGACGTCGCAGCGCATGATGCCGCCGAAGATGTTGACGAGGATGCCTTTGACGTTGGGATCGGAGGTGATGATCTTGAACGCCTCGGTCACCTTCTCCTTGGTCGCGCCGCCGCCCACGTCGAGGAAGTTGGCAGGCTCGGCGCCGTAGAGCTTGATGATGTCCATGGTCGCCATGGCAAGGCCCGCGCCGTTCACCATGCAGCCGATCTCACCATCGAGCGCGATGTAGTTGAGATCGTATTTCGAGGCTTCGAGTTCCTTGGAATCCTCCTCGGTCTCGTCGCGCAGGGACTGGATGTCGGGATGCTTGTAGAGCGCGTTGCCGTCAAAGCCGAGCTTCGCGTCGAGCAGCTTCAGGCTGCCGTTTTCCATGACGATCAGCGGGTTGATCTCGAGCATCTCCATGTCCTTCTCGACGAAGGCGGTGTAGAGCTGGCCCAGAAGCTTGACCATCTGCTTGACCTGGCCGCCCTCGAGTCCGAGCGCGAAGGCGACGCGACGGCCGTGGTAGGGCACGTAGCCGGTGGCCGGGTCGATGGTGATGTTGAGGATCTTCTCCGGGGTGCTGGCGGCGACCTCTTCGATGTCCATGCCGCCTTCGGTCGAGCAGACCACGGTGATCCGCGACGAGCCGCGGTCGACCAGCAGGGCGAGGTAGAGTTCGCGGGAAATGTCCGAGCCGTCTTCGATGTAGATCCGGTTGACCTGCTTGCCCGCCGGGCCGGTCTGATGCGTCACCAGCGTGTTTCCGAGCATCAGCTTGGCCTGCTCGGCGGCTTCCTCGACCGACTTGGCCAGGCGCACGCCGCCCTTTTCACCGGCTCCGGATTCCTTGAAGGAGCCCTTGCCGCGGCCGCCCGCGTGGATCTGCGCCTTCACGACCCAGAGAGGTCCGTCCAGTTCGCCCGCCGCCGTCTTGGCATCGTTCGCGCTCAGCACGACCCGGCCGTCCGAGACCGGGCAGCCATAGTCGCGCAGAAGCGCTTTCGCCTGATATTCGTGGATGTTCATGGAAGACTCTTCCCGTCTTGCTGCGTTTTCGGGGCCGGTATACGCCTGCATAGCGGCCTGCGTTAAACGAAATATGGCCGAACGCAGAGAAATGCGAGCAAATTTTCGGGTTTGTGATCACACTCTTTTTCACTGTGATCACAAAATTCGACAGCCGGCGGAAATGCGCGCGCTAACGGTGCAAACTGCTGATTCGCAAGGCGCTCAGGGAAAGGTCCAGAGGTTGAGATCCTCGGGTCGCTTGAGCGGAAACAGGTCGAAATACCGCTCGACGCCGAAGTCGGCGAGGCTCCGGTCGCCGAAGCGCTCCAGGATTTCGTCCATCCGGTCACCGAGCACGCGGTTCTCGGGATCGAGCCCCGAAACGACGCCCAGCCCCGTCGACGCGGCGTTCAGCAACTCGACCGCAAGGTCGGGGCGGTATTCCTTCAGAACCGCCATCACCTTCCAGACATCGCCGGTCCAGGGCAGGCTCCGCCCCAGGTAGGCCAGGTCGCGGGTGATCATGTCGTGGTTGAAGGGCGCGACATCGTGCAGGCAGATCACGCCGTCCGGCCGCATCGACGCCTCGCAATTGATGAAATCGCGCAGGGCGAATTCGAACAGGTGCATCCCGTCGATGAAGGCCAGGTCGGGCACCAGCCCGGCATTCTGCAGGAAACGGGAAGCGAAGAAATCGTCGCTGGTCTGCTGAAAGAACAGCATGTGTTCGGAGGTATTGAAAACGTCCGCGGTGATGCGGAATTCCGGGTCGACGGCGATGAAGCTGCAGGACCGCCGCGCGACGGAGGTGCCGCTGCGCGATCCTATCTCCAGATAGAGCCGGGGTTTCAGATGGGCTTCGAGCCTGTCCATCACCTCGATATAATGAGTGCCGTTGTGGGGCTGAAACTCCGGGTCGATATGGTAGCCCGGTTTGATCTTCGGTTTGCGCGCGAACAGGCTCATACGCCCAGCTCCCTCAAAATACTCTTTATCTGGGCCGCGATGGCCGAGGGGGAAATCCGGTCTTCGACGCTGCGCATCATCTCCATGCCGCGCTGCCAATCCGCCCCGCCGAACCCTAGACTCGCCCGGTCGAGAGTGTCGAGAACCTCTTGATCGGATAGCGAGGAAACGAGGTAGGGATAATCCTCGCCGAGGAATTCGACCACGTCCGAGGTTTCGCGGTGGGCCATGACGTTCGAGCGGCAGACGGCGGCGGTGAACCCCTTGGTGAAGGGTTTGTAGAGCTCGTCGTCCGGATTGTCGTCCGAGCGCAGGCAGTAATGAAAATTGTAGTTCGGCAGGCGGCGGATCGCCTCTTCCATGGAGGCGACGCCGCTGCCGTCCAGAATGTCCATGCGGGCCCTGATCGGGTCGGGAAGATGGCCGAGGCTCTCCGTACCGCAATAGACCGGGCTGAAATGATCGGTCCCGGGAAAGGACTGATCATATAGCCGCGCGTCCGCGTTGTGCAGCAGGAGCATCGGCTTGCCGGGGATCGACTCGCGGAGTTGCCGGGCCTTCAGCGCGGCGAGCATGTCGTAGGAACAGCAGAGGTGAACGTCGGCGCCGGGAATGCGGATGTCGCGCAGATCGCTGTCCACGTGGTCGAAGATCACGCCGTCCGCCTTGGCCTGCAGGCGCAGCGCGTTTTCGGTTGTCAGGGCGCGGGTGCAGACCTTGGTCATGAAATAGATGCCGCCGCGGGGGCGGGTCCGTGCCCAGAGCGACTGCAATCCCGGCGTGGACTGACCCGGCATGCGCAACAGGCGGAAATCGTAGTCTTCGCCCAGGTGCTGCTGCGCAAGGGCGCAGAGCTGGTGGGCGCGCATGATCATGGAGCCGCGATTGATACGGGCCTTTCGGTACACGAACCAGACGGTCTGTCGCTTGCGCCCCATGACGGAAAAGGGCCCCCGGATCGCTCCGGGGGCCCGTGTCTTGCGGATCAGGCGAGCGACTCGTCGATGCCCTTGCAGGCGTCGACCAGGCCCTTGACGGCCTTGACGGAGACGTCGAACATTTCCTGCTCTTCCTTGTTGAGCTTGATGTTCACGATCTTCTCGATGCCGCCGGCACCGATTACGGTCGGAACACCGACATACATGCCGTTCAGGCCGAATTCGCCGTCGCACCATGCGGCGCAGGGCAGAACGCGCTTCTGGTCCTTGAGATAGGATTCCGCCATCTCGATGGCCGAGGTCGCGGGGGCGTAGAAGGCGGAGCCGGTCTTGAGCAGGCCGACGATCTCGGCGCCGCCGTCACGGGTGCGCTGCACGATCGCGTCGAGCTTGTCCTGCGTGGTCCAGCCCATGTCGACCAGGTCGGGCAGGGGGATACCGGCAACGGTGGAATAGCGCACGGAGGGCACCATGGTGTCGCCGTGGCCGCCCAGAACGAAGGCGGTGACATCCTTCATGGAGACGTTGAACTCGGTCGCGAGGAAATGGCGGAAGCGCGCGGAGTCGAGCACACCGGCCATGCCGCAGACCTTGTTCGCGGGCAGGCCCGAGAACTGCTGCAGCGCCCAGACCATCGCGTCGAGCGGGTTGGTGATGCAGATGACAAAGGCGTCGGGAGCGTTGTCGCGGATGCCTTCGCCGACCGACTTCATCACCTTGAGGTTGATGCCGAGAAGGTCGTCACGGCTCATGCCCGGCTTGCGCGGAACACCGGCGGTCACGATGCAGACGTCGGCGCCCGCGATGTCGGCGTAATCGTTGGTGCCCTTGAGCGTGGCGTCGAAGCCTTCGGAGGGGCCGGATTCGGCGATGTCGAGCGCCTTGCCCTGGGGCGTGCCCTCGGCGATGTCGAACATGATGACATCACCCAGTTCCTTGAGGGCCGCGAGGTGCGCAAGCGTGCCGCCGATCTGTCCCGCGCCGATGAGGGCGATCTTGGGTCTGGCCATGGATCTATCTCCGCTCCATTTGTGAAATCCGCCGTCTGGGTAAGGGTTTAGAAGACGACGCGCAAGGGTGCTGCGTGGCAGCATTGTTCCGCCGAAGGGATGGCAAGGCAACGGTGATGGCGCTAAAGACAAGGAAATCGAGAGGTTAGGCGGTTGATTGAGCTCTTTTCCTGGCAGGTCTTTTGCGTGGCCGTCCCGGCAGTGATCTTTGCCGGTGTCTCGAAGGCGGGCTTCGGATCCGGGGCTGCCTTTGCCTCGGCGACGATTCTCCTGCTGGTGATCGAACCGGGGCAGGCGCTGGGGGTGATGTTGCCGCTGCTGATGCTGGTCGATACCTCGAGCCTGCCCGCCTATTGGCGCAAGTGGTCCTGGCCGGATGCGGCGCTGCTTCTGGCGGGGGCGGTGCCCGGCACCTTGCTGGGCGCGCTGTTCTATGCCCGCAGCGATCCCGACATGATCCGCCTCCTGATCGGCGTGATTTCGGTCGGGTTCGTGGCCTGGCAGGGGTGGCAGACCTATGGCCGCCGGGGCAGGGCGGTGCGGCGGTTCGGGGTGGTCGCGGGCTGGGTGTCGGGAGGGGTTCTGGGCTTCACCAGTTTCGTCAGTCACGCCGGCGGACCGGCGGCGGCGATCTTCCTTCTGGGGCGCGGCCTGGACAAGACGCGCTACCAGGCGACGACGGTGCTGGTGTTCTGGGCGGTGAACATCATCAAGGCGGCGTTCTACGCGGCCATGGGTATCTTCACGGTGGAAAGCCTGCTTTTCGACATCGCGCTGGCCCCCTTTGCCTTGCTGGGCACATGGCTTGGCATCCGCGCGCACGGGGTTGTGCCCGAGCGCGTCTTCTTCGGACTGACCTATATGCTGCTGGTCGTCACCGGCGGCAAGCTGATCTGGGACGGGCTGAGCTGAGCGCCCCCTGTCGTCAGCGAGGGTCCGGGCGGAAACAGGTTTCGGGCGCCTGGCCTTTCGGGCCGGTGGTCCGTGCGCCGCAGGAGATACAGCGCCAGGTGCTCTGTTCGCCCGCGCGGGATTCGCGCCAGCGGCACAGGCGGGTTTTCCGGTTGGTGAAGATCAGCAACAGGACGAAGGCGATGACGAGACCGACGACAAGGATCATCGCCGGCCCCGGTGAACGGCATGTGTCATGCGGCTACCCTGCCGCGATCCGCGGCGCATGGCCAGCAGGTCACGCGGCGCGCGCAAAGGCCCCGGCATCCAGTGGCTCGTAAGCGGTCTTTTCGGGAAGGGGGGCCGCCTCGGCCTCGGGTGCGTAATAGGCGAACGCCTGATCGAGCGCGGCGAGGGCATCACGGGCGGCGGCGGTTCGGGTGGAGAGATCTTGCATCGGTCGGGACCTTGTCTTCTGTCTGTCGGTTCCTCCCTCGCGGTGTAGATAACAGTCGCGGGCGCGGGGGGAACCACCGATGCTGCAAGTGCGAAATGCGCGGAGCGCAAGGTTCCCCAAAGGAAACCGCCGCCCTCCCCGGGGGGAGGGCGGCGGCAGAACAGGCGCGATATGGGATGGTCGATCAGACCACGCGGTTCAGCATCATGTGCTTGATCTCGGCGATCGCCTTGGCCGGGTTCAGACCCTTGGGGCAGGTCTTGGCGCAGTTCATGATGGTGTGGCAGCGGTAGAGCTTGAAAGGATCCTCGAGATCGTCCAGCCGCTCGCCCGTGGCTTCGTCGCGGCTGTCGATGATCCAGCGGTAGGCATGCAGCAGCGCGGCCGGGCCGAGATAACGGTCGGAGTTCCACCAGTAGCTCGGGCAGGCGGTGGAGCAGGAGGCGCACATCACGCATTCATAGAGACCGTCGAGCTTCTTGCGATCCTCGATGGACTGGCGCCACTCCTTCTCGGGACGGTTGGTCTTGGTCTCCAGCCAGGGCATGATGCTGGCGTGCTGGGCATAGAAATGCGTGAGGTCGGGGATCAGGTCCTTGACCACCGGCATGTGCGGCAGCGGGTAGATGCGGACATCGCCCTTGACCTCGTCCAGCCCGTAAATGCAGGCGAGGGTGTTGATCCCGTCGATGTTCATCGCGCAGGAGCCGCAGATGCCTTCACGGCAGGAGCGGCGGAAGGTCAGGGTCGGGTCGACCTCGTTCTTGATCTTGATGAGCGCGTCCAGGATCATCGGGCCGCACTTGTCCATGTCGAGGTAATAGGTATCGACGCGCGGGTTCTCGCCGTCTTCCGGGCTCCAGCGGTAGATCTTGAAGGCCCGCACGTTGGTCGCGCCCTCCGGCTTGGGCCAGGTCTTGCCCGTGCGGACCTTGGAGTTCTTGGGTAGCGTGAATTGAACCATCTCTCTCTCCTATCGGATGAGCGCCGGCAGCCCCTCGGCTGCCAGGCAGGTCAGGGTCTCGGGTTTCGAGACGATGTCGGACACGACTTCGACCGTGCTCTGGGTCGGGCCGGTGACGCTGTCCGCGGCCAGCGCGAAGATCTGCGTGGACGAGGCATTGTCGATGATGCAGTCGATGGCCGGCTGGACCGGCACACCGGGGAAGCGGTCGACGACCACCTTGGAAATCGTGGAGCGCGCCGCGTCGCGGGCGATCTGGTCCTGCGTGGCCGGGGTACAGGCGGCGAGGATCAGGGGAAGGACGATCAGGGCGAAAAGACGTTTCATGCGAGAACCTTGCTCAGTGCGGTGACAATGCCCCAACGGCGGAAGCATTCCCGTGTTCCGTCCCTGAACAGCACATCGGTGACAATGTCGTCAGCGATGCCGGTCCGGCCCTGCACGTTGTCCGCCGCCAGCGCGTTGATCTGCGAGCGGTCGGCGTTGTCGAGGATGCAGCGCACCGCCTTGGTCGTCGGCACGCCGCGGATGCGCTCGGCCACCACCGGGGTGATGGCCGCTTCGGCCGTCTCGCGCGCGAGCCCGTCCCGCGCCTGCGCGGAGCAGGCGGCGAGCAAGGGCACGAGGGCGAGCGCGGCGCGATGCATCAGAACGTCCGGGCCTTGGGCGCGATCTTGGCGAGGCTGATGCCGCCCTCGGCCTCCGTCGTCAGCGGATCGAGAACCACCGGGCGGTTGCTGAGCGCCACCGACGTGCCGTCGACACGGGCGATGGTGTGCACGCGCCAGTTGTCGTCGTCGCGGGTCGGGTAATCCTCGTGCGCATGGGCGCCACGGGATTCCTTGCGCGCCTCGGCGCCGACGATGGTGGCCAGCGCGTTGGGCATGAGGTTGGTCAGCTCCAGCGTCTCCATCAGGTCGGAGTTCCAGACCAGGGTCCGGTCGGTGACCTTGATGTCGCTCATCTTGCCGGCGATGGCGGTCATCTTCTCGACACCCTCCTTGAGGGTCTTGTCGGTGCGGAAGACCGCCGCGTCGGCCTGCATCGTGCGCTGCATCTCGAGCCGCAGTTCCGCGGTCGGCGTGCCGCCGTCGGCATGGCGCAGCCCGTCGAAGCGGTCGAAGGCCTTGTCGACGGAGGGCTGGTTGAGCGTGTGCTTGGCCGCGTCCTTGTCGACGACCTTGCCGGCGCGGATCGCGGCGGCGCGGCCGAAGACCACGAGGTCGATCAGCGAGTTGGAGCCGAGGCGGTTCGCCCCGTGCACCGAGGCACAGCCTGCCTCGCCCACGGCCATGAGGCCGGGAACCACCGCATTGGGGTTGTCGGCGGTCGGGTTCAGCACTTCGCCCCAGTAGTTGGTGGGGATGCCGCCCATGTTGTAGTGTACCGTCGGCAGGACCGGGATCGGTTCCTTGGTGACATCGACGCCGGCAAAGATCTTGGCGGATTCCGAGATGCCGGGCAGGCGCTCGGCCAGCGCTTCGGCGGGCAGGTGCGACAGGTTGAGGTGGATGTGGTCGCCATGTTCGCCCACGCCGCGGCCTTCGCGGATCTCCATCGTCATCGAGCGCGAGACGTAGTCGCGCGGCGCGAGATCCTTGTAGGTCGGCGCGTAGCGTTCCATGAAGCGCTCGCCCTCGGAGTTGGTGAGGTAGCCGCCTTCGCCCCGCGCGCCCTCGGTGATGAGGCAGCCGGAGCCGTAGATGCCGGTGGGGTGGAACTGCACGAATTCCATGTCCTGCAGGGCAAGACCCGCGCGGGCCACCATGCCGCCGCCGTCGCCGGTGCAGGTGTGCGCCGAGGTCGCGGAGAAATAGGCGCGCCCGTAGCCGCCGGTGGCCAGCACGACCATCTTGGCGTTGAAGACATGCATGGTGCCGTCGTCGAGCTTCCAGCAGACGACGCCCTGGCACACGCCGTCTTCCGACATGACGAGGTCGATTGCGAAGTATTCGACGTAAAATTCCGCGTTGTTCTTCAGCGACTGGCCGTAGAGCGTGTGCAGGATGGCGTGGCCGGTGCGGTCGGCCGCGGCGCAGGTGCGCTGCACGGGCGGGCCTTCGCCGAATTCGGTGGTGTGGCCGCCGAAGGGACGCTGGTAGATCTTGCCCTCTTCGGTGCGCGAGAAGGGCACGCCGTAGTGTTCGAGTTCGTAGACCGCGGCGGGGGCGGAGCGGGCGAGGTATTCCATCGCATCGGTGTCGCCCAGCCAGTCCGACCCCTTGACGGTGTCGTACATGTGCCACTGCCAGTTGTCGGGGCCCATGTTGGAGAGCGACGCGGCGATGCCGCCCTGCGCGGCGACGGTGTGCGAGCGGGTCGGGAAGACCTTGGTCACGCAGGCGGTGCGCAGGCCCTGTTCGGCCATGCCGAGGGTCGCGCGGAGGCCGGCGCCCCCGGCCCCTACGACCACGACGTCATAGTCATGCGTCTCGTATTCGTATGCAGCCATTTTTCAGGTCTTTCTGTCTCAGAGAGCGATCTTGGCGATGGCGAAGAGGCCGGCGGCGGTCAGCGCGTAGCTGACGCCCACGAATGCCATGATCAGCAGCTTGCGGGTGGAGCCCCGGGTGTAATCCTCGATCATGCTGCGGGCACCCTTGTGGAAGTGCTGCAGGCCGACGAACAGGGTCAGCCCGGCGAGGATGGCGGGAAAGGGCCGCTGGAAGGTGGCGAGCGCGGACTCGTAGCCGGAGCCGAGGGCGCGGCCGAAGATGAAGAGGAAGGTGGGGACGAGGAATGCCAGCGCGACGGCGCTGACCATCATGTACCAGTGGTGTTCGGACCCGGAATGGGCGGACCCCTTGCCCACGGCGCGCTTGCGGTCGGTCAGGTAACGCATGTTGCCCCCTCAGATCCAGAAGATGATGACGGTGAGGACGGTCAGCACGACCGATCCGTAGACGCAGGCCCAGCCGAGCTTTTCCGCCGTCGGAATGTCGAGGCAATGGCCGCTGTCCCAGATCAGGTGCCGGATCCCGGCAAGGTAGTGATACCAGACCGCCCAGAGCGAGCCGAACATCACCAGATTGCCGACCCAGGAGGTGATCCACCATTCGGCGGTCTCGAAATATTCGGGACCCGCGGCGAGGGCGAGGAACCACCAGACCATCAGCACGATGCCGACGATCAGGGCGTTTCCGGTGATACGTGTCAGGATGGAGCTCATCGAGGTGAGCTGCGGGCGGTAATACGGCCCGATCATGAAGGGGGAGAGCGGGCGCTCGATCCGCTTGGCTTCGGCCATGGCTAGTCCTTTCGGTTCCCTTGTGTCCGGGTATTAGCGGGTTTTGGGCGCACCTGTCACGCGGGTGGTGACGCCTCGGACAGGTTTTTTCGCCCCATTTCACAAAAATGGGCGAATTATGTGATCACACCAGAAAAAGTGTGATCACAATTGTGGCGCTAACAGTTTTCCGGGCGCTTTCTTGGGGTTGGCGGAAATGCGGCAGCGCGGCGTGACGGGCAGGAACGACTCAGTCGGTGAAGCCGAGTTTGCGCAGGGCCAGCCTGCTGCGCTGCCTGAGGCCGGGATTGCCGGACCAGAGATCGCCGTGGATCGTCGCGACGAGCCGGCTGAGCCGGCGTTCGGCGATCAGCGCGCTGAACACGTCCGGCATGTTGCGATCGGGAATATCCAGAACCTCCGCGGTTCCGGTCGGCAGGTCAATTGCAGTCATCACAGCCCCCACTGTCGCCTGAAACGAATCTCCACCCGCCGGTCATGGTAACTGATCCATGACCGGCGCGCGAAAGTTTCGTGACCTGCCCGGTCAGAGCGGCATCAGGGCCCAGTAATCGAGATCGAGAAGCACCTCGGGCAGGTACTTGCCATCGTCGCCCTTGAGGGCGAAGGGGGCGCCGCCCTTGGTGGCGACCAGCCGCAGGCGGATGGCACCGACCCCCGGTGCCGCGGTTTCGGCCTTGTCGAGCACCTCGGACCAGGCCTTGACCGTATCGCCGGAAAAACAGGGGTTTGCATGGGCACCGGCGTTCAGCCCGACGATTATCTGGGCATTGGCGAGGCCGTTGAAGGACAGCGTCCGCGCCATGGAAATGATGTGTCCGCCGTAGATCAGACGCTGGCCGCCCGTGCGGAAGGTGGCGTCGAAATGCACCTTGGCGGTATTCTGCCAAAGGCGGGTGGCGATCATGTGCTCCGCCTCTTCGATGGTCACGCCGTCGACATGGTCGATGGTCTCGCCGATCTCGTAATCGCCCCAGCGATGCGGCTCCCCGGCGAGGGTGAAATCGTAGCCGCTGAAATCCAGCCCTTGCGGCACGGTGAGATCCTCGACCGCGAGCGCCGGCTTCAGCGACGGCACGACCGTCTCGGGGGCCGGGGCATCAAGGTCGTTCTTGCGCACCATGACCCAGCGGACATAGTCCATCACGGTCTCGCCGCGTTGGTTGGTGCCCTTGGTGCGGACGTAGACCACCCCCGATTTGCCGTTGGAATTCTGCTTTAGACCGATCACCTCAGAGGACGACCGCAGCGTGTCGCCGGCGTAGACCGGCAACAGCCAGCGCCCCTCGGCGTATCCGAGGTTGGCCACGGCGTTCAGCGACACATCCGGCACGGTCTTGCCGAAGACCACGTGAAAGGCCGCGAGATCGTCGATGGGCGAGGCGGGGAGGCCGCTTGCCCGGGCGAATTCGTCCGAGGAATAGAGCGCGTGGCGGGCCGGGTAGAGCGCGTGGTAGAGTGCCCGCTCTCCGCCCGAAATCGTCCGCGGCACGGCGTGGTCGATCACCTGGCCGATGCTGTAATCTTCGAAGAAACGTCCCGGGTTGGTCTTGGCCATGTTACTGCTCTCCCAGCTTGATGTCGGGGGTGTAGGTGCCGGGCACCTCCTTCACGACGGCCTGGCCGCAGCGCATCACGCCGTTGGCCGCGTCGAAGGCATAGGTCGGCTGGCCGTGCAGCTCCCAGCCCTTGTTGAGCGCGGCGGTGACCTTGTGACAGAAGGCCGAGGTGTCGTCCTCGGAAAGAAAGCGGTAGAGTTTCATGTGCATTATCCGAAGGTTGGGTAGCCGAGCCAGGTGTGGATCGTGCCGATCACGAGCAGCAGGACGAGGCTTGCCGCGCCGAAGGTCAGATCCTTGCGGATCACCCCCTTCGCGGGCGGCGTCCAGGCGGGCTCGCTCCGGTTGATCACCACCATCTCGACCACGGCCCAGAGGCCGAGGCCGCCGAAGAGGACGAAGGACGGCACGTCGCCGTTCACGAGAAGATGCGCGAGCGTCCAGAGCAGGAAACCCGTCAGCATGGGGTGCCGCATGCGGTAGAAGATCGCGCCTTTCGACGGACCGGGCGAGGTGAAATAGAGCGCGGCGAGCATCATCAGGTTGTTGATGCCGACCGTTGCCGGATGGCGCCCCCAGAAAAAGGCGCCGTCGGCCGCGCGGTAGCCGAAGATCATGAGCAGGACCGAGACCGCCAGGAGACCGGCAATGAGGCCCTTGCCCCGATCGCCCAGAGCCGCGCGCCGTGCAGGCGCGAGGCGCTTGAACAGATGCGCGCCCCACCAGAGCGCTACGCCGAGAATCAGCAGAAACATGGGAATCTCCTTCGGGCCGGTTCCCGCTCAGGGTGCGATCAATCGGAGAGGGCCGCAATGGCCTCCGCCTTGGCAAGCAGTCCCTGCGCCGTCGCGACGTGCAGATTCTCGACAATCTTGCCATCGACGACCGCAACGCCCGCCCCCGCCTTTTCGGCGGCTTCGAAGGCCTCTATCTGGCGGCGGGCAAGGTCGATTTCCGCCTCCGTCGGGGCAAAGGCGGAATTGGCGACGTCGACCTGCGCGGGGTGGATCAGGGTCTTGCCGTCAAAACCCATGTCGCGCCCCTGGTCGCATTCGGCCTTGAGCCCCGCGTCATCCTTGAAGGCGTTGTAGACACCGTCGACGATGATGCAGCCGGTCGCCTTCGCGGCGAGCAGGCAGAGCCCGAGCGAGGTCAGCATCGGCAGGCGGTCGGAGCGGAAACGCGAGTTCAGTTCCTTGGCGAGGTCGTTGGTCCCCATGACCATGCCGACGAGCTGCGGGTGGGCGCCGATTTCCATTGCCGCCATCATGCCGCGCGGCGTTTCCATCATGGCCCACAAGGGTTTGTCGGTCAGGGCCGCCAGCGCGTCGAGCTGCGCCGCGCTTTCCACCTTGGGCAGCAGGATCGCATCGCAATCCATCTCGTTCGCCGCCTTCGCGTCCTCCGCACCCCAGGGTGTGTCGAGCCCGTTGATGCGCACGATCCGCGCACGCTTGCCGTATCCGCCCTCGGCCAGTGCCGCCGCGAGCGTGCTGCGGGCTGCCTCCTTTTCGGAGGGCGTGACCGCATCTTCGAGGTCGAAGATGATGGCGTCCACCGGCAAGGTCCGCGCCTTGTCGAGCGCGCGGTCCTTCGATCCAGGAATATAGAGCACCGAGCGGTAGGGGCGCAGCGTCAGGTCCATGTGACTCTCCCGAAGAAATATTGTTGCGCAACTTATGCCCCGGGTGTTGCGAAACGTGCAAGGGCTGCGATGCCGCAGCGCAGAGAAAAGCGCGGACGTTTCTGCTCCGTTCGCTCGGTTAACCATTCTTTGGCGTTTCGGGCGCAGGCTTCCGGATCATGGAGCGCGACCCTTGAGAGAGGTCGCCAGGAGCGAAGCAGGTGCCGAGGGGATAGTGGCGCGAGGGCAGGCGGCAAAGCCGCAGAAGGCCGGAGCGCGAGATGCCGAAAGGGCAAAGCGATGAAACGGACGATTGCACTGAGCATGATGCTTGCGGCGCTGGGCGGCGCCGCGACCGCACAGAACAATGCCTGCGCCCCCCGCGATCAGGTGGTCGAGCGGCTGGCGAGCAAATACGGCGAAACCCGCCAGTCCATGGGGCTCGGCAGCAACAACGCCGTGATGGAGGTGTTTGCCTCCGACGAGACCGGCAGCTGGACCATCACCGTGACCATGACCAACGGCATGACCTGCCTCGTGGCGAGCGGTCAGGCATTCGAGGAACTGGTCGAGGTTCTCGCCGTTCCCGACAGCGACGCCTGAGGCTGGCGCCCCCTTCGCCGAACACGGCGGAGGGACGGCGCGCGAAGAAAGGGCAGGGTGCGGATCCTGGCGGGGATCTTGCCTTCCTCGGTCGCTCGGGTTTCAGTCGCTCCGGAAGGAGTATCCACCGTGACCCAAGCCCCCAAGGATGCCGACGCGCGCCGCGCCATTCCCCCGGTCATCGCCTATCCGACCGATACGCTGCCCGGTGCTGATATGCCGCTCTATCGGTCCGCGCTGTCCGGTGCGGTCCTGACCGACAGCATCACGGTTCCCCCACGGGATGCCCGCTGTTTCGAAGTTCCGGCCGGTTGCTTTTTCAGGATCGTCAGCGTCGAGGGACCGCAGGTCGGGGATCTCGACCTGTGGAATGCCGCCGATCTTTCGGAGCGGTTCTATTCCGGGAAGACCCGTGCGCTGCATGGAACGCATGTGACGACGGGAAATCGGCTCTGGTCCGCCTTTCCGTTCCTGCGGCCCATGGCGACGATCGTCGAGGACAGCCTCGACTGGTACGGGCGCGATTCGCACGGAGGCGCGGTGCATGATGTCATCGGGACCCGGTGTGATCCCTATACCGGCGCGCTCCTGACCGGCGCCCGATATCATCACTGCTGTCATTCCAATCTGACCCGAGCGCTTTCGGCCGCTCGGAACATGCCGCTCGCCGAGGCTGAAGCTCATGTTCACGACGTGCTGAACGTTTTCATGTGTACCGGGTTCACCAAGGACACCGGGCAGTATTTCATGAAGGCCAGTCCGGTGCGCCCCGGCGATTCGCTGACATTCCTTGCGGAGATTCCGCTTCTGGGCGCACTCAGCGCCTGTCCGGGAGGGGATTGTTCGTCGGAACACAGTTCGGACGAAGCGCAATGCCATCCGCTGCGCATCGACATTCTGAAACCGCGAGACGGGGATATGGTCGGATGGCAGTCTCCGGCGCCGAGTGGCTATGACCGGAGTCACGGCACCTGACGGCGCCGCGACTTTTCAGGCAAAGGCTGCGGATAGGGCGATTTCCACCATGTCGCCGAAAGAACTTTCCCGATCGGATGCCGGAAGTGCCTCTCCGGTCAGGAGGTGGTCGGAGACGGTGAGCACCGCAAGCGCCCGCGCACCGTGGCGTGCCGCGAGATTGTAGAGTTCCGCCGCTTCCATTTCCACGCCGAGAATGCCGTGGCGGACCATGATCTCGTTCAGGTCCGGCCTTTCGTCGTAGAACACGTCCGAGGAATAGATGCCCCCGACGTGATGCCGCGCCTTCATCCGTTCTGCCGCATCGGCGGCCGCCCGGAGCAGATCGTAACTGGCGCAGGGGGCGAAATTGAGCTCCCGGAAAATGCCGCGTGACGGCGTGGACAGGGTGGACGCCGTCATCGCGAGGATGACGTCGCGCACGGCCACGTGTTTCTGCATCGCCCCGCAGGAACCGATGCGGATCAGCGTCCTAGCGCCGTATTCCGACATCAGTTCGTTCGCATAGATCGACAGGCTCGGCATGCCCATTCCGGAGCCGTGGATGGTGACCCGATGGCCTTTCCACGTTCCGGTAAACCCGAGCATGCCGCGCACCCTGTTGACGCAGACGGCATCGTCCAGAAAAGTCCTTGCCGCCCATTCCGCCCGAAGCGGATCTCCGGGCAAAAGGACCGTCTCGGCGATTTCACCGGGATTGGCGCCGATGTGAACCGTCATCAGAGACGCAGGTCGTCCAGCGTCTTTCCGGCATCCAGCGCTTCGATCACCCAATTGGGTTTGCGGCCGCGGCCGGTCCAGGTCATCGAGGTGTCGGCGGGATTGGCGTATTTCGGGGCGCCTTTGGATCCCTTGGTGCCGCCGGCATCAATGATCTCGTCCAGGGAAAAGCCGAACTCCTTTGCCGCCTGCTCAGCCGCGCGTTTCGCTTCGGCCTTGCGGCGGGTATCTATGGTCTTCAGTGCCTTTTCGACATCCGACTTGAGTTGTTTCAGTTCGTCTTTCGACAAGGCGTCCAGTGCAATTTCCATTTATCTCTCCTGATATTCCGGAATCTTTCTTTTCCAACAATATCATGATTGCAAGTCCGCAGAATGTGTCACCGCGACAATTTGCACAAAACAGCCGGTATCCGCCCATCCCGAGGGATGAGCGGAGGTATTTGCGTTCTATCTTGACCTGAATTGGTGCTATTCAGCGGCAACTGCCGCAGGGTCAACAAGGTGCACGATGTCTTTCATGATCGCGTTCAGTTCGAAATCCTTTGGCGTATACACTTTGGAGACGCCCATCGCTTTC
This sequence comes from Salipiger sp., assembly GCF_048261495.1. GTDB lineage: Bacteria > Pseudomonadota > Alphaproteobacteria > Rhodobacterales > Rhodobacteraceae > Salipiger. Next base: position 7,625 of record NZ_JBLXFX010000002.1, on the reverse strand, counting down.
AACCGTTTCATGTCGTCTTCGGGAATGATGCCGCCGACGATGACCGGCACATGGCCGAGCCCTTCGGCGCGCATGCGCTCCATCATTTCCTCGACGAGGGGAATGTGACTGCCTGACAGGATCGAGAGTCCGACCACATGCGCGCCGTTGCGCGCCGCTTCGACGATCTGTTCGGGTGTCAGGCGGATTCCTTCGTAATCGATCTCCATGCCGCAATCCCGCGCCCGGAAGGCGATCTGCTCGGCGCCGTTGGAATGCCCGTCCAGACCGGGCTTGCCGACCAGAAAGCGCAGGCGCTTGCCCAGCCGGTCGGATACCGCATCGACCGAGGCGCGGATATCCTCGAGCCCCTCCGTCTTGTTGCTCATGGCGCGGGACACGCCGGTGGGGCCGCGGTATTCGCCGTGGACGGCGCGCATTTCGGTCGCCCATTCCCCGGTCGTGACCCCGGCCCTGGCGCAGGCGATCGAGGCGGGCATGACGTTGCGCCCCTCCTTGGCCGCCGCCCGCAGATCGGCCAGCGCGGCCTTCACGGCGGCGTCGTCGCGGCTCGCGCGCCATTCGTCGAGGCGCGCGACCTGTTCCTTTTCCACTTCGGGATTGACCACCATGATCCCGCCATCCTCGCCGACGAGGGGCGAGGGTTCGCCCTCGGTCCAGCGGTTCACGCCGACCACGATGGTCTCATTGCGCTCGATCCGGTTGAGGCGTTCGGCATTGGCATCGACCAGCCGGCCCTTCATGTATTCGATCGACCCGATGGCGCCGCCCATGCTGCCGATGTTGGCAAGCTCGGCGCGGGCGCCGTCCTTCAGCGCCTCGACCTTGGCATCCACGGCGGGGTTCCCGTCGAACAGGTCGCCGTATTCGAGAAGGTCCGTCTCGTAGGCCAGGATCTGCTGCATCCGCATCGACCATTGCTGATCCCACGGGCGCGGCAGGCCGAGCGCCTCGTTCCACGCGGGAAGCTGCACCGCGCGGGCGCGGGCCTTTTTGGACAGCGTGACGGCGAGCATTTCGATCAGGATGCGGTAGACGTTGTTTTCCGGCTGCTGTTCGGTCAGCCCGAGCGAATTCACCTGCACTCCGTAGCGGAAGCGGCGGAATTTCGGATCCTCGATGCCGTAGCGGTCGGCGAGGATCTCGTCCCAGAGGTCGACGAAGGCGCGCATCTTGCACATCTCGGTGACAAAGCGGATGCCCGCGTTGACGAAGAACGAGATGCGTCCGCAGAGCGCCGGGAAATCCTCCGGCGCGACGCGCGGCTTCAGTTCGTCCAGAACCGCGATCCCGGTGGCAAGCGCAAAGGCCAGCTCCTGCTCCGGCGTCGCTCCGGCCTCCTGCAGGTGATAGGAGCAGACGTTCATCGGGTTCCACTTGGGAACATGGGTATAGCAGTACTCAGCGACGTCACCGATCATCTTGAGCGACGGTTTCGGCGGGCAGATATAGGTGCCGCGCGACAGGTATTCCTTGATGAGGTCGTTCTGAACCGTGCCCTGCAGCTTGCTGACATCCGCGCCCTGTTCCTCGGCCACCGCGATGTAGAGCGACAGCAGCCAGGGTGCCGTGGCGTTGATCGTCATCGAGGTGTTCATCTGGTCCAGCGGGATCTGATCGAACAGGGTACGCATGTCCCCGAGATGGCAGACCGGCACCCCCACCTTGCCGACCTCTCCGCGCGCAAGGATGTGATCGCTGTCGTAGCCGGTCTGCGTGGGCAGGTCGAAGGCCACGGAGAGGCCGGTCTGCCCCCGCGCGAGGTTCGACCTGTAGAGTTCGTTCGAGGCCTTGGCCGTGGAATGGCCCGCATAGGTGCGGATCAGCCAGGGTTTGTCTTTCTTCACTTCGGTCATGTCATCCTCCGGGGGCGGAATCGATTCGGGTGGGCAATCTTGTTGCGTTCGGGGTGGGGTACGTGAAATTTTATGTCTCGTCAATTCGCCGCGCTGCGGCGCGGCACGGCCGGGCAGGTCCCCTTGCAATCAGCGTACACCGATTTGGATTTTTCTGCGTGTGCAAAAGATATGCTGCAGTCGCTGGGTCATAAAATTACAAAATAGACTAAGGTTCTGTTGCAATGTTGCGCGATGGGCGGTATCTCGATGATCCAACGGTCCGCGATTCTGCGCTGCGGCGCGACCGGAGACGTGCTAAAATGGCTGAACGGCAGACATAAGGAAGGTGGCCCCGATGGCTCTGGACATTCATACCGAGATCGCGCCCTACGACGCGCCGGAGAAAGACCTCTACGAGATCGGCGAGATGCCGCCCCTCGGATACGTTCCCAAGAAGATGTACTCGTGGGCGATCCGCCGCGAGCGTCACGGCGATCCCGATACCAGCTTCCAGCAGGAAGTGGTCGACACCTGGAAGATCGACAGCCAGGAGGTTCTCGTCCTCGTCATGGCGGCGGGCGTGAACTACAACGGCGTCTGGGCCGGCAAGGGCGTTCCGATTTCGCCCTTCGACGTTCACGGGCAGGACTACCACATCGCGGGCTCCGATGCCTCGGGCATCGTCTGGGCCGTCGGCGACAAGGTGAAGAACTGGAAGGTCGGCGACGAGGTCGTGATCCACTGCAATCAGGATGACGGCGACGACGAGGAATGCAACGGCGGCGATCCGATGTTCTCGCCCAGCCAGCGGATCTGGGGGTACGAGACCGGCGACGGCTCCTTCGCCCAGTTCACCCGCGTGCAGGCGCAGCAGCTCATGCCGCGTCCCAAGCACCTCACCTGGGAAGAGGCGGCCTGCTACACGCTGACCCTCGCCACGGCCTACCGGATGCTGTTCGGCCATCACCCGCACGAACTGAAGCCGGGCCAGAACGTCCTGGTCTGGGGCGCGTCGGGCGGCCTCGGCTCCTACGCGATCCAGCTTGCCAACACGGCCGGGGCCAATGCCATCGGCGTGATCTCGGACGAGAGCAAGCGGCAGTTCGTGATGGACCAGGGCGCCAAGGGCGTCATCAACCGCAAGGAGTTCAACTGCTGGGGCCAGCTTCCGACGGTGAACACGCCGGAATACAACGAGTGGCTCAAGGAAGCGCGCAAGTTCGGCAAGGCGATCTGGGACATCACCGGCAAGGGCGTGAGCGTCGACATGGTCTTCGAACACCCCGGCGAGGCGACCTTCCCGGTCTCGACGCTGGTGGTCAAGAAGGGCGGCATCGTGGTCATCTGTGCCGGCACCTCCGGGTTCAACTGCACCTTCGACGTGCGCTACATGTGGATGCACCAGAAGCGTCTGCAGGGCTCCCACTTTGCCAACCTCAAGCAGGCCGCCTCGGCCAACCGGCTGATGGTGAACCGCCGTCTCGACCCCTGCATGTCCGAAGTGTTCGAGTGGTCGCAGATCCCCGACGCCCACATGAAGATGCTGCGCAACGAGCACAAGCCCGGCAACATGTCGGTGCTGGTCCAGGCGCCGCGCACGGGGCTGCGGACCTTCGAGGACGCGCTGGCCGCCGGCAAGTAACATTTCGATCCCGAACCGGGCCTGAAACGGTCCGGCGGACGCCCGCGAATCGCCCCTGCGACTCGCGGGCGTTTTCGCATCCGTCGGGCCGTCCGAGAGGAAACAATGACTTCCCCGAGCGGCCCCTCACCGTTTCTGGGGAGTTGAAATCGGTGAATATCAAGGGCGAGGCGGCTCATGCTATAGTTGTGTTAATGCTTTGTTAACCACTTGAGGCGGAGGCTCCCCATGCAACACGACTGGATCATCGACGTCCTGACCGACCTGACGACCTACGCGCGTTCCAACCAGCTCGAGGCGCTTGCCGAACAGCTGGCGGATGCGGAACTGGTGGCGCAGATCGAGATCGCGTCGTCCGCCAAGGGAAGCAGCATTGGGCTATTCAGGGGACATGCCCGCGACAGACGGGCTTCTGGAGCGGCTTGAGAAGGCCACGGCACTGGAGGATCTTCAGGCCATAAGCGAAGCCGTGCGCGCGCACTACCGGGTCGACCATCATGTCTACCACTGGGTCAGCGCGAACGGAGAGCAATACGGGTGCGGAACCTACGATCCGGAATGGGTCGACCGCTATCTGGAGAAGGGATACCTGCGCATAGATCCGGTTGTGCAGGGATGCTACCAGAGGTTCCACCCGGTCGACTGGAAGCGGCTCGACTGGTCATCCAAGGCGGCGCGGGCGTTTCAGAAGGATGCCATCGCCCACGGGGTCGGAAACCAGGGCTATTCCATCCCGATCCGCGGGCCGAACGGCCAGTTCGCCCTGTTCACCGTCAGCCATTCCTGCGACGACGACACCTGGTCCGCCTTTACCGAGGAGCATCGGCGCGACCTGATCCTGATGGCGCATTACTTCAACCAGAAGGCGCTCGAGCTCGAACCGGGGCGCACGCCCGAAGCGGCGCAGTCCCTGTCCCCGCGCGAGGTTGAGGCGATGACCCTTCTCGCGGTCGGCTATTCCCGCGCCCAGGTGGCCGAAACGCTGGCGATCTCGGAACATACGCTGCGGGTCTATGTCGAGAGCGCGCGCTTCAAGCTCGGGGCGCTCAACACAACCCACGCCGTCGCCCGCGCCCTTTCGAGAGGGCTGATCGTGGTCTGAAGCGGCCCCGGCGCAAGGGTTTGTTAACCCCACCGTACGCCGGGGCAGGTTTCCGGTAATCGCGGCGCGCGGTGGTGTCGGAGCCTCTTAAGCCTGGTTGCGCAAACTTTCTCCCATCGGACTGAAGGGAGAGACACCATGATCCGCTACATCTACGCCGACCAACTCGACGCCTATCCCCTGCTCAAGCGCACCATGTTCCTGGACCGCGCGGACCAGTTCAAGACACGCCTCGGCTGGGAGGTGACGGTCGACGAGACCGGCGAGGAGCGCGACGAATACGACGCGATGAACCCGCTCTACGTGATCTGGGAACGCGCCGACGGCACCCATGGCGGCTCGATGCGGCTGCTGCCGACGGTCGGGCGCTGCATGGTCAACGACCATTTCCTCGACCTGACCGGCGGCGTGCGCATCGAAAGCCCGCTGATCTGGGAATGCACCCGCTTCTGCCTGTCGCGCGACACCGAAGCGGGCGCCGCCGCCGCGCTGATGCTGGCGGGGGGCGAAGTCATGCAGAACTTCGGCGTGGCGCATTACGTCGGCGTGTTCGATGCCCGCATGGTGCGGATCTACCGCCGCATCGGGTCCTGCCCCGAAGTCATCGGCGCGCAGGGCGAAGGGCGCGAAAGGATCAGCGTCGGACTCTGGGAGTTCACCCCCGAGGCGCAGGCCCGCGTGTCCGAAAGCGCCGGAATCACCGCCGAGCAGTCGGCGGCCTGGTTCGACGCCAGCTTCGGCGGGGCCGAGGCCAAGGTATCCGTCGCCGCCTGACGCTCCGCTCCCCCCCCCGGCCGGTCCTGCCGGCCGGACCCGAGCCCCGGGTCTTTTGCGGGCGATGCTCTCTGGTGCGCGGCGCGGCGCTTGGGTAGGGTCCGCCGCATGAATGTGCCCTCCATCACCTTTTCCCCCGACCAGGCCGAAGCCTGGGACCGCGCCGCCTCCATGCTGCGCGAGGCCGGTGTCGATCCGGACGAGGGCCTGTGCCTGCCCGCCAAGGACGGGCCGTCCCGCGTCATGGGCCTGATGGGCAAGGCGGGATCGGGCAAGACGCTGCTCCTGGCCGAACTCTACAAGGCGATGGAAGCCGCCGGGGTCGAGATCGTCTCGGGCGACTTCGAAAGCCGCCGCAAGCGCGAGAAGCGCACGCTCGCGGTGCTGGCCCCGACGAACAAGGCGGCCTCGGTGCTGCGTATGCGCGGCGTTCCGGCCACGACGATCCACCGCATCCTCTATACCCCGGTCTACGATCCCGAATACGAGCGCATCGCCGAATGGCTGATGGGCAACGACGAGAAGCCCGAGACCGAGGCGCTGACCCCCGAGGCGCTGGACCGCGCCTTCGCGGCCTACGAGGTTCACAAGTCGGTGCCGGCCGCGCTGGCCTCGGCCGGGTTGCGCGGATCGGACTTCATCACCGGATGGAAACGCCGCGAAGAGCCGCTGGACATCGGTTTCGTGGACGAATCCTCGATGCTGGACGACCGGCAGTTCGAGGATCTGAAAGAGATCTTTCCGACCCTTCTGCTGTTCGGCGACCCGGCGCAGCTTGCCCCGGTGAACCAGTCCGGGCGCATGGTGTTCGACGCGATGAAGGACAGCCAGCGGCTCGAGCTTCACCGCATCCACCGTCAGGAGGCGGACAATCCCATCCTCGACCTCGCCCATGCTCTGGCCGATCCCGCGCTGGAGTTCCAGGATTTCGAGCGCATGGTCGAGGACAAGGCGCGCACCGACGACCGGGTGGTCTGGGGGCAACGGGTCGAAGTCGACCTGATGGCGCGCTCTCCGGTGCTGGTCTGGCGCAATGCGACGCGCATCCGGCTCATCAATGCCTTTCGCGCGGTGCACGGCGCCCCGGAGACCGAGCTGCTCGAGGGAGAGCCGCTGATCTGCGACGGCATCGAACTGCCGGTCAAGCACCGCAAGAAGCGGCTGGATCTCGAAGCGCGCGGGCTCATCAAGGGCGCGCAGGTGATCTACCTCGGACCGGGGCGCAAGCCCGGCTTTTCCCGCCTGCACGTGATGGGCGCGCTCGAGCCGCAGGTGTCCGCGGCCTCGATCGTGAAGATCGAGAAGCCGGACGAGGAAGAGCCCTTCATCCCCTTCGCGGCGCGCATGGGGGCGGCGTTCTTGCACGGGGCGGCGGTCACCATCCACAAGGCGCAGGGGTCGCAATGGGAGAACGTGCAGGTCTTTGCGCCCGACCTTTTCGTCGCGGCGCGCATGGGGCGGATCGAGGCGGGACAGCAGTTGTGGAAACGGCTGGCCTACGTGGCGATCACCCGCGCCTCTGACCGGCTGTACTGGATCGTGCGCAACCGGCTGTCGAAACCGACGGGCCCCCTGCGCGTGGACGACCTGGGAGGAAAACCCGCGCCGCTGGCGCTCGACATGACCGATCTGGAGACGGAATGACCGACGACTTTCCCCATGACCCTCCTAGTGCCTTTTCCGACCATCTCGGCTACCGCCTGACCGGATGGAGCGAGAATTACGGACGCTACGAACTGGATCTCAAGGCCTTTCACGCGAACCGTCAGGGGCTTCCGCACGGCGGCATCCATGCCACCCTGCTGGACAGCGCCATGGGCATCTGCGGTTGCTGGACCGGCAGCGAGGCAGTGCGGCAGATGACGCTGACCCTGTCGCTCGACGTGCAGTACCTGGGGCGTCCGGCCGGGACGCGCCTGATCGCGGAGGCGCGCAAGACCGGGGGAGGCAGGAGCATCTTCTTTGCCGAAGGCGATGTTCACGACGACACCGGCCTGCTGATCGCCAAGGGCACTGGCGTGTTCCGCTACCGCAGCCGCCCGGCGGAATAACGGCGCGGGTTCGCCCCCGCGCCGGGCGTCATCAGCCCCCGATCGAGGCGCGGATGGCGCGGATGTTTTCGCCGTAGACCTCGGGCGTGTCCACCGATCCACCCCTGAACACCGCCGATCCGGCGACGAGGACGTCCGCGCCGGCCTTGACGACGAGCGGGGCGGTGTCTGGGTCGACGCCGCCGTCGATCTCGATATGGACGGGGCGGTCGCCGATC
>NZ_JBLXFX010000001.1:0-712144 GCF_048261495.1 Salipiger sp. | reverse complement strand
CGGCAAAGTCGATGCCGAACTGGACGGGTCTATCCCCGCACACGCGGGGGAGCCTCTTGGCGATAAGAGATTGAATTTTCGACGATGTCAAAGAGCGGTGAGGAGAGAAATGTAGCAGCTACACACGTCTTACGAGCAGGACACCATCGGCATCGACTATTTCCTTCGGGGGTTCGCCGAGAGTCTCGATGCGAAGGTGGCCTACCGCAGAAGACTCGCGCCACACAAGGACCAGACTGCCACGACCCAGAGTGTCCCACCAATCCGACATAACGGACCAAACGCGTTCGCGAACACCCGCCGACATATCGGGTGCAACGTAGACCCCAGATGATATCTCCAACATGACAGAGGTCAGAAACCCCCGATAGCGCATCTCGACATCCCGCGTCACGATCATAGTCAAGGGCATCAGTCGTTTCGTCCCTCGATCAGAGCCTTGATACGCTCGATCATTGCCGGAATTATTCCGTCCTTGGCCAAAGCTTCCCCCGTCATTCGGCGTGTCAGCCTTTCGACGTTCTCGTCAGGCCGCTCTTTGGCCGCCTTCGCGGCTCGAAATGCGCAGGGCACCGTGACCCTGTCACGCCAGAGATCAGCGATGTCGAGAACGAAACTCTGCCCCGGGTCCTCGTGGATGAACCCGAGCTGTGGGATGGTCGCGGTCGCGCAGACGGCAATGGCAGCTGCTGCTTCGACTGCAGAAGCGGCATGGTTGAGCGCTTGGTTGGGTAGATCCGTGGAAGATGGATTTGCCCGATCATACCGCCGTCCCCTCCATTCAATGCCTGCCCTCTGAGCTTGGAGCGCGTAGAATTCCTTCATCCGAGATCCCTCGATTCCACGTAGGACGTTGAGGTCCGAGTGAGGCAACACTTCTCCCAGCCGGAACGCATACATGCGCCGAGCCGTCATGATCCGAAGATCCTCGTCCGCCCAGATCCGCGCCTGAATGCGGGCCAGGCCGGAGCGATCCGGGATCATAGGCGGCGCCGTGTAGAGGCGCACCCCGTCTTCTCCCACGGCCGCTAGGGCCGTGCGAGCATGGGCGAGCAGACGCAAGGCATCGTGGCTGACAGTCGATCCGGGTCCGAGCAACACGATCGACACACCTTGCAATGGAATGGCGTAGTCGCCGGGATCGAGCGCGTCCGCCACTGTCCGCTCTCCCTGCAGGAAAGCGAGGGTGCCATCCCTCGCCGTGAGCGCGCCCCGTGCCAGATAGAGGCAGCCTGCCCTGTCGGCGTGGGGCACCTTGGCGCTGTCGAGGCCCAGACGTCCCTTCAGCACGGCGCAGTTCTCTGGGGGGGGCGAAGCAGAAGCATTCCAAAACCGTAGGCGCGATGTCGGCCGACACCCCGAGCGAGCCTATCGGCAAAGCCAAGAGGATCGACGATCCGCAAGGTGCCATGGACCGCCGCGTCCGGGCCTTCGAGAGAGCGCCCCTTGCGAGTCACGGAGAGGCGGCGGAATGAAGTCAGGCGTGAGGCATCCGGTTCCAGTTCTGCGACCGGGGCGAGACGTGCAGCCAGCCAGTCAATATATACGGCTTCTCGGGAAGCACTTTCTTGTCGCATGCTCCGCGCAAGGAAGGCGTCGATCTCTGCACCCTTCGCAAACCGGACCGCCTCGCCCGAAGCCGTGGTGCCCGACATTGCGTTTGCCAGCCGAACAACCGGACGAAGGCGAACGTCAAACCCGAGGCGCTGGCCGGCGGTCCAAGCCGTCTCGGGTCTCGAAATTGAGCGCATTCGGTCCAGCGGGACCACCTCGTCCAGTGAAGGCGTAAGACTTTGCCGCGCGCTTGTTCGGAGCTCAGAAGCATCCGCGCCGGCATATGCATAAAGCGTCCCGTGCTTGGCGCGTGGGGCCAGCATGAGCCGAAATGGCTGCAGCACAGCAGGACCGAATATTTCCCCAAGGAGATGGTGCAGTGCCAGACCTTCGTCGAAGACACCGCGCCCGAGGTTGCGACCTGCTGCCCATTGATGGAGGTCTTTGAGAGCGATGGGCATCTCGATCAGGTGAAGCGTCATGCGATCACCCCTTCCACGATGTGGCGGCTGCCACCATGCAGCCCGCTGCGCCAATTGCGCAGATCAGCGAGATCTCGCGCCAATGCAGCATCTGTTTCGACTTCAACGGGCCAGGCTCCGCGCCCCGATAGACCAAGTGAGAGGAGTGCGTCGTGGGCAGTCGCGCCTTCGGTCCAGCCTACGAGCAAGGGTGCGGCAGGCAGGCAATGCTTCCTTCCTATGAAGAGCGGACGTGCCGGGCGGTCCAGCGCCTGCGCCAGGTCGTCTATTGTCGGAGCATAGTCACCGGTTAGCCTCAGGACGACGCGGCAATCGTGGTCGGCCAGATGGTCTCTCCGACGACGGTGAGGGCTGTCATAAGTGGCGCCCGCCCGTGTTTCCGGCTGGCCCAAAGTGGTCCAGCCACGATCCCTCGCCTCAAGCTTTGCGTTCTGAGTATCGGTCAGCAGCCTTCCCTGCCGAACGATCAACGCTCCAAATACAAGACGGTCCTGCAATGCCTGATGAGCGGCGCTCTCCTCGCGTCGCCAGCCTATTGCATTCGCGATGAGCCCGGTCAGCGTAGAGGCAGAAGGCATGTCTCGGGTAGGGCCGACGTGGTCGATGGCGACGCCGCCGAAAGAGAGAAGCGGCGCCGAGAGCCGTAGATGCAACCAACGGAGCGTCATGCCGGCTCTCTGACAAGCGATGCGGGCAATTCCGCGACGAAAACTGCCAGATCGGCCAATGTTCCGCGCTCGGCGCCCGGGACATCGGTGTTGGCCAGCGACATGACCCGGCGGGTCTCCCCAGTGGCATAGGCCGTGTCCAGTGCCGCCAGATGACTGGAGAGCCTGGACACGGCCGCGGCGGTATTGGCTGAGCAGGGATCGCGGAAAGCCTCGGCTAGGCTTCGGGGCTGACGATCGCCGGCTTCGACCATCAGTAAGGATGCTCGGGAATAGGGCGCGGTGGAGCCGAGCTTGGCCCCCGGCGAAACCTCGGCGATGAGATACAGCAGGTTGTGCAGAACTTGCCCAGCAAGCGCTGTGTCTCCCCCGAAATTGGCCATCAGACCCGGCAGGTCGATCACGACGTAGCCGTAGAACAGCCCGGAGGTCAGTTCGGTTTCCTGGATGGTGTCGGCGCCGGTGTCTTCGTCGCGTGCCAGATCGTCGGCGGCGATGAAGTAGTCGCTCTCGGCCTCTTCCGCGTGGACGGTGAAGGCATGCGCGACGTGCACCGGCGCGTCGATGTTGGCCTTGGGGTCGGACGTGACCATGCGGCCGAACAGGGCGCCTGTCAGACCGCCCGGCAGCTTTGAACCCTCACTCAGCGCCTTGAGGTTTGCCTTGTGGGCCCTGTGCCAGTCGGTCGCAAGCGTCTTGGCCGCCTTGGCGTCTCCGCCGGCTTCGCCGATGAGACGGCGCGCTTCCCCCGTTAGGTATGCGATCTCGACTTCCCCGAGCAGCAACGTCTGCCGCGATTTTAGTTCAGTGCCCTTGTCTCCGTAGACCGCGGTCAGTATCGCTTCGCGGATTGGCTTCAGCACCCCCTCGTCGATCCCGTCCGGCAGCCCGGCGAGCACCTTGCGATCAACCGTCTCCCGTGAGCGGAAGGCCGCGTCGGCGCCGTCGATACGGCTGAGCGCGTGGGGGTCCTCGGCCAGCCGCCAGTGCCGCTTCAGACACTGGGAACTGATACGGGTGCGCAGGACGCCTCCGTAGGGCAGACGCTTGGCCAGGCCCGCGTCGTCACGGTTGAGGAGCGCCGCCGTGTAGGGGGCGAGGTAGTGGATCTGAAGGAAACGGGGGTCAGCCATTCTGGGCGTCCTCTTCGGGTTCGTTCTGGGCGTGGTCTCGGTAATAATCGCGGGCCAGAGCATTGCCACCCTGTCCGAGAACGGCGCGCGCAAGGCCCACGACGTCGATCTTGTGGTGCTTGCGGGATACCATGCGGATGGCGCGTTCCAGCGCCTCCAGCCGGGCTTCTCCGCGTGCCGCGAGCAGTCGGGCCAAGCGCTGCTCGGACAGGCCGGCGGTGGCCAACACGGCTCCGACCCTGTCAGCGGATGAGTGGATCGAAGTTGTCACCGTCGCAGGCGTCATCAGGGCCACCATGCGGGTGAACTGCAACCAAGACGCCTCCTGCGAAGGGGAAATCCCGAGCCGCGCTGCGTGGCGCCAGAAGACCGGTGCCCCGCGCTCGTCCATACGCCGAGCTTCGGCCTTCTCGCCCGGTCCAGCCGCGGCCAGCGCCGCCGCGATGGATAGAGCGCAGCGCGCCGTTCTATCGTCGGGATCAGACATGAGCCTCCTCCGCTTGTTTGAAATCCTTGATCAAGTAGGCCAGCCTGCGCGCCAGTTCCGTGCGGCCCCGCACTTCCGCCCTGGGCCGCAGCAGGCTCGCGCAGGGAATGGCTGGTAACGCTGCCTCGAACTCTTGCCATGCGATCGATGCAAGCTGGGAAAGGAATGCGAAGCGCATCGGGCTGACATCATCGTCGTGCTTCGCTGTCGCCCGCGTCCACAATTCCTGGAAGAAAAAGAGGTCGGCGTCCCGCCGGAACGCCTCCCTGGCTGGTGCGACCCGGCCGTAGTGCTCCTGTTTCGGTCTCTCCGGCCGGCCCTCGTTGGCAACTCTGGCCAACGCGTCGCGCAGCGCCAGCCCGGCATCGGCAATGTCCTTGACCACACCGTCAGCAACGTCGCAGACCCGTTCGCGGAACAGCCGTGGCATCACGGCCTTCGGCACAGGCACCACTCGCGAACGGAAGCCGTCGGTCTTGGAGTTCCCGCGCGAGAATGCCTCGGCAATCAGCAGCATGGGCTGCCGTTCCTCCTCGGAGGAGGGCTGCGCCATCGGCGGTTTGTGCCATTCCGGGTTGGTCTTGAACAGTAGTCTAACCAGCACCTCATACGTAAAGTCCTGGTCTCCCAGCGTGAAACTCTTGCCCTCGACATGAATAGGCGCCCAAGGGTCGCCCGTATTGCCTTTCGCAGCCCTTCCATCAATGCGAGCTGCCTTCGAGGTGCTGCGCTCGGCCGCAATTCGCCCATCTACATCAACCAACCTGATGCGGCGACATACCTCGATGAAGAGCGGGTCCAAGTCTCCCAGCGAAAACGATTGACCATCTGGCCAGGGCGCTGTCCAGAGGAGTGCCTTGCGCGCGTCATTTACGCGCTCTTCCAGCAGATGGGACACGTCCCGCCTCCACCAGGCCGATGGATCGACCTCGACCGAGCCTGGGCGCGCAGGAACCAGTCCAATCATGGTCCGTGACGAGGAGCCGCCGTTCATCCGGGCGATGCCATAGTTCCCGGCGCCGCCGAAGCCCTCCATCGTCTGAAGGCTGACAAGTGCGAAGATCCAGTCGTCCGGCATGGCGTGCCGGGCGATGTCGCGTTTCAGGTCGTGGTTCCGCGACGTAATGAGCATGTCGAGCGCGTCAGGGGTGTTGACCGGCGTCCACCTGAGGCCGCCGGGGTCGGGAGGCTGGAGAAACCCGGGCTTGGTGCGATCAGACAAGATCAGGTGCCATGGCTCACCCTCAGGGAAGTCCGGGGTGAGGCCCAGCAGCGCCGTTCTCCATACCTCCGGATCCTCCGGCAGGTCCGCCAATGCCGACTTCGACAAGGCAAGCGTGGCAAGTTGGACCAGGAACATGTGCCACGCCGGTCGCTGATGCGGCCTGAGCGCCGGAAACGACGTGACCTCCCCTCGGCTCATGGCAGCAAACAGACCGGGGAGCGTTTCTGCCCCGCCGCCCGTCCGGATCAGCGCGTCGTTCAGCAGATCGCATCTCATGCGGGCTCTCCCTTCTTGAGTCCTTCAGGACCGTAAGTCAGCACCATGTCAGAAACAGTCATACTGATCGGCGGACCGGCCTCCACCGCGACGACTTCCTCCCCCGTCATTCCACGGGACCAATGCGCAGGCAGGGACATTGTCCTGACCGGTTTGCCAAAGGCGCCAATCGTCCCCTCGGGCAACTGCAGCACGACTCCGCTCTCGCCGAGACGGGTGCGCAGGATCTGATCGTCTGGAAACGGCGCCAACGGCTTGGTGCGGTCGAGAATCGCGAGCTTCGCCGTCTGCATCTCGGCCAGTGCACGCCCCGTCACGCGCTGGCGGTAGCTCTGCCAGCCGCGAGCCTCCGCAATACGGTCCAGCGCCTCCGGGTGCGTTGCGGCCTCGACCAGAGACCGGTTCATATCCGGGATACGCCAGATTGGCCGCTCTTCTATCTCCGACAGTGTCGCGGCAAGGCCCGGCACATCAACATAGATACCGGCCAGGCTCGGACCATCCGGGTTCGCTCCCAATCCATTCTCCTGCCGGGTGACAAGCGGATCGAGACCGGTTTCCGGGCACAACACCACCGCGTGGGCCTCCTCGAACCCGGAAGGTCGTGGCCGCCGGTGGCGATGAAGTCGACCGACCCGTTGGAGCAGCACATCCATCGGGCAGAGATCCGTGATCAGAAGGTCCGCGCAGAGGTCGAGGGATTGCTCCAACGTTTGGGTTCCGATCACGATACGCCCACCCTTGGCGCTGTCCTTGCCGATGGCAAACTCGACAGCCTCGTCAAGCATCGCCCGATCTTCGGCAGCAAACCGGCTGTGGTGCAATGTCGGCTCCCCGTCGACCGCCAGAAGCAGTGAAGGCGCTCGGTCGCGAACCGCCAAAAAAGTCTCCTGCGCTCGCAAGACAGTGTTGCGGATCACGAGCACCCGAGCACCCAGGTTCGCCGCTTGCACACTTAGCAGCGCGGCAGCGTCGCCTGTCCAACCAATATGTGCTGTCATTGCAATCGTCTTGCCGGATGTCTCCTCTCTCTGCACATGATGACATCCTGCCTGGGTCCAGATGGCCGGATAGGGCCTTGCAGACTCGGCATGCAGATCTCGTGCCTCATTACCGAACCACTTCGCTCTGGCGGCAGCCCCTAGGGTCGCTGACATCAGCATAACATGCCCACCGAGCGCGAGGTGATCGCGTGCCATCGCCGACTGAACTTCGGTCATGTAGGGGTCCGACGCGTGAACTTCGTCTATGACCAGCAGGGCACGCGACAGCGCCGCGCCCCTAAGATGTGCAAACTTGACTTGAAGCGCTCCCAACGAGACTTGGTCAATCGTGCCCACGGCGATCTGCGCGGAGAGAAAGCGTGCGGAATGTTCTGCCGCCCAGCGGGTTGGTCGAGCTTCACCGTCCTCCCACAGAAACTTGAAATCCGGCAGACGTCTGCCCCTCGTGTCCCCCGAGATCACCTGCCCCGGAACCGCAAGCAGGGCTTCCGTGCGTGTGGTGAACATACGATCAAGCGCCAGGTTGACCCGCTGATGAAGCTGGCGCGCGGCCGCGCGCGTTGGCACGGCGAAATATAGGGCATCCACTTCGCCGGCCTCGACAAGCGACGCGAAACGCCAAATAGCTGCCTCGGTCTTGCCAGAACCTGTCTCGGCCTCCAGCAGAATGAGGTTTTCCTGCGGAGAGATCTTTCCCGCGGCGGTCTGGGCAGGTCGCGGCGATCCATGAGATGATATGAGCGCCCAGGACGGTGGCCCGCGCAGTTTCAGAGACCCTATGGCAAACCCCATGTCTCGAACACGACTATTGGCACGGGTTTGCGCCATCGCCCAATAGTCATCGCGAAACTCTGCCACATACGGAAACACTTCATGGTCGGAGGCAATCCAATCGGCAAGCGTCACTAGACCGCAAAAGAGGTGAAGGAGTCGCGGTTTCAACGGGGGTGGAGACGAGTATCGTAAAGCCGGAAACCATTCTAGCAAAGCTCGTCCAAGAACGCGCTCCTCTTCCTTCCAATCATAATTCTCGATGGTCGGAGGAAATGCTGCGGCTGAGTGGCCAAGACTCGGAAAAGGAACAGGGCGACCGTGGTGAGCAAGAATGGCATGAAACCAATTCAGAAACTCCGTCCAAGTCGCGAGACTATCCATAGCACCTGCCAAGGTTGATTCATTAGCACGCTCGAGCCAAAACCAACCGGCTTCGAGATGCCCGCGCTTGCTCGGCACCGCCAATTCTGGTCGAGCCTTGGCCTGAAATCCGGGCGCAAGTTTCCCAACGTCGTGGAGGAACACCAGAGCAGCCATGCAAGTTATTTCATCTTCAAGTAGGTCGCGTCCAAGTGCAGCCTGCATACGATCAAGATACTTCGTCGAGGTAAGAAGCTCTAAGAATACGGCCGAGACGTCAGCGCTATGATGTGCGAGGTGATGGAAGCGCCTTTCTTGCGCGTCGGCCTTCCCCCATGCGTTAATCACATTCTCACCATTAATGATTCTCTGATAGCAGAGTATTCCAAGATTTCCATATGACAATTTCTATTTCCTCGGCAAAGGCAGATTTGACCACCGAATCCTTCCGAGGACCCGACGCATCCCCATCGAGTTCTTCGGGCACCCTAGGACTTCGCTTTCATTCATGGAAATGGTGACGTCTGGCCATTCCTCGGCCCCGACCCGCGTGACCTTTTGGAGTCCACCTTCAGGTGCTGCCCTTGCTCCGAAGTGCTGCGGCGCGCACCGGACTGCCAACTGGGGAGCACAAGGTATTGATCTCTTCGAGATCCGGGATGATGTGAAGAGGCAGTTTCCAGCGAAAATCGTGAGGCAAAACTGCGAGAGATTCGCCTGGAAAAGCTGCTCATCGGAAAAAAGGCAAACGTGGACACGCAGGATTCATAAAATAGAAGCATTTGCCAGACCGCGCACCTTTACCTCGACCTTGCGCCGGGGTTTCAGACAAGGCAAAGCCTTTACCTCTGAGCCTCGAAAACTTTACGTCCACCTTTCCCTCCCGGCGTCGGAACGTTGTCGCAGGGAAAGGTCGCGCAAGGGCGGCAAGTCTCCGTCAAGCAGTCACGCAACGTCAGACAAGTTCTGAAGGACATACTACATGTGGTGTGGTCGTGTTCATGCCCCAGGGTTTGATCAAGAGCGCTTTCAACGTGCTACGGGACTGACCGGGGCACATGTCCTGCACAGCCCCGGAGAGACTCACTGAGGGGCATGGGGCGTCGGCAGCCCCCCTAGCTTGCCCCCTCAGTGCCTCCCTGAGCGCCGGCACGTCGCCCTGCGAACGGGCCGGGAGCCGACCAGCGTTGAGATGATCAGCGACCGTTCCGGTCTGGATCGTGCCAGTCTGATCGGCACCTTCGGCTAACGTGCGGCCGGACAGGCAAAGCCGGACCGATCTGTCCCACAACGATCCTGATGCCGAGATAACGTCTCGACACCATTTCGTTGCTGGCGTTGGCCGAGAAGATACACAATGACCTTGCCGGCCGACAATCTTTCCCCGGTCAGCGTGTCACACGGCCGAAGGTGTTCGCCTTCTTGTTGGGGCGGGCGAAGGTCGTGTTGCCGGTCTTGGGATCGAGGGTGACGACGGCATACTTGCCCTTGAAGGTCAGCATTCCCCCCTTGGAGGAAATCTTTCCCTTCGCCTCTCCGGCCTTGTCGATCTTCCAGGACGGCAGGGCGTTCAGCCAGGCATAACAGGCCTCTCCATTGGAATTGTAGGCGAGGCGGAAAAGAAGCGCTTCCGTCTTGAGGTCGTCCTCGAACCAGACACCTTCGACGGTCTGCTGATAGGCCGAGCGTGGGCAAAGCTTCTCGGAGCCGGGGTCGGCTTTCGGAGCGGCGGATAAAGAGACGGGGAGAAGGGCAAAGAGAATGGTCAAGCCGCGCGTAATCATGGATTGCACCCTATGGCAAAGTGGCGTGACTGAAAGATTACTATTACAGCCCGCATCCCGGAAGAGGAAATAATGCTGAATGACATGGATTTTACTGCCCGAGGTTCGATGCCGCGATTGGTGTTCCGGGGAGCGCAGACGGAAGATTTCAGAAGAATTTCAATTCTGCAAAAAGACAATAAATCATTCACGCCCCTGCCTGTTCGGACATGGGCTTTATTATTGCTGCACGGTCGAACACACATTGGACCTCACACACTCAATGACCCGCGACCTGGAATGGAAAGTCGCGGGGCCCGTTATTCTCAAACGAACACGAAATCCGAGAAATCGGTAAGCACCGTGCCGACGATCAGGATCGTGTCCGCCTGTCCCGCGACCTCGACCAGCGTATTGCCGCCGGAGGCCGAGAGCGTCAGGCTCGCCTGCGGGATGCCCGTCATCTGGATCCGGTCGGAACCGGTCGCGAAGCCCTGGATCGAGTCGTTGCCGAACACGCCTGCGAAGACAAATGTGTCCGGCCCGGCGCCGCCAAACAGCCGGTCGTTTCCCGCGCCGCCGACCAGCGTGTCCGTCCCGTTGCCGCCATAGAGCGTGTCCGCCCCGTCCGAGCCGTCGAGCCAGTCGTTGCCGTCCTCGCCATACATCAGGTCGCCGTCCGAGCCGCCGTTCAGCGTGTCGTTGCCAAGACCGCCCAGCAGGGTGTCGAGCCCGGCATTGCCCGCGAGGCTGTCGGCCTCGCCGTTGCCCTCGATGTAGTCGTTGCCGCTGCCGCCGGAGACCGTATCCGCCCCGCTGCCGCCAAGCAGCGAGTCGTTGTCGTCGCCGCCGAGCAGGCTGTCGTTGCCTGCGCCGCCGTCGAGCGTGTCGTTGGCCTTGTTGCCCTGCAAGGTGTCGTTGCCGTCGTCGCCGCGCACGAGGTCGCGCCCATCGCCGCCGACCGCGCTGTCGTTCCCGGCGCCGCCCTCCATCGTGTCGTTACCGAGGTTGCCCTGGAGCGTGTCCCTACCGCCCCCCCCTAGCAGGCTGTCGGTATTGCCGCCGCCTATGAGGAGATCATTGCCCTCATCTCCCCGAAGTGTGTCAGCTCCGTCGTCACCACGCAGCGCATCATTCCCATCCCCCCCGGACAGATCGTCGGATCCTGTCCCCCCGTAGAGGGTATCGTTCTCCGATGCGCCCGACAGGGTATCATCTCCGGCGTCGCCAAATATGGAGTCCGAGCCTGCACCACCGTAGGCGACATCATTTCCGGTGCCTCCGAAGATTGTATCAGCACCTGCGACGCCGAATAGATCGTCGTGTCCGCCGCCGCCATAAATCAGGTCGTCACCATCCTCACCATTGAGCGCCTGATGGAAGTCTCCGCCAATCAAGGTGTCATTGCCGCCCCATCCCATCAACGTCACACCGGAGATATTCCCGGCAAACATATGGTCTGCGAACCTTGTTCCGTAGACAGATTCGATGGAGACAAGTCCACATGTATCGCGACCATTGTTCCAAAGGTTCGCGGCCATATCGATGTTTATTCCAACGGACGAGTCCCTGGCATAGAGGGCATCCACGCCTGCCCCACCGTCAACATGGTCCAGCGCGCCAGCGTGGACGATGAAGAAGTCGTTTCCATCATCGCCGAACAAGTTGTCGTGTCCGCCGTAAATCGTATCGCTGCCACCTCCTCCGCGAACCGTGTCGCTTCCGAGCCATCCATGTAGGACGTCATCTCCGTCCCCTCCCACGACCGACTCGCTGAAGATGGTTCCGACTTGCCAATTCGAGGTCTGGTTCGGACCGGGAGGAGCCCAGGCATCCCTAGTATCGTATATCTGCGCCCGGACGTTGAGTCCCGATCCGCCGACGTCACCGGGGCTGCCGATGCGGCGCGAGGTCCAGCTCACGACGAACCGTCCGTCGGCAAGGCCGATGCCGTTCGGGTCGCCCTCGCCTCCGGAGTCGATGGTGACCATGTTGCCGACCGCGACACCCGTTGCATCGAAGCGGCGCAGCGACATGCGGCTGGCAGCACTGTCCTCGAACGAAAAAACAAAACCACCATCTGCAAGTGCAATCAGGTGACTCTGGACGTTGCGGTCCCCGTCGCCCAGATCATTGACCGGAGTGACCCCGCCCAGTGGCGCCCCGGCTGAATCGAACCGCTGGAACGCGACATCGTAGTCAACCAGATCGTCGTTCGACCACGAGATCACGAAGCCGCCGCCACTCAGCGCGACGACAGAGGGCCAGTCGTCGCGCGCTTCGTTGGTCGCAGTATCGGCGACAGCAGTCTCGTCCCCGAAGGCACTGGTGCCATTGGTCAGGCGATACGAAATACCCATATCATCGAAAACGCCATTGCCCGAGACGACGACATAGTCGCCGTTGCCCAGAGCCGCTACATCGGTAAACCAGTGAGGATCCTGACCGGCAGACAGCAGAACGATCTCGCTACCCATTGCACCGTCTGTGGCAACCCTCACGGCGCGGACCGTCGACACGCCGGAAAAGCCGGACACGTGCTCGTAGGCGACCAGATAGCTGCCATCCGCCTGCGCGGCCACGGAAGGGCATCTGAGCAACGAATATGGGCCGGCAGATGTGGGTATTTGCATGGTGGTCGACGGACCAATACCTCCGGCCACGATGGTCCATTCCGTCACCTTCAGTGCATATGTGAAGGCTTCCATGTCGGTGTCAGTGTAGACCACAGCGAATCGTCCGCCGGGCAGGGCGACCGCATCAAACGGGTAGCCAACTTCACTGGTGGTCCCGTCCGATGCCAGGAATTCGTCACCCACCTTGTTGCCAAGCGGATCAAACAACTGGCCGACGACCTCGGTTCCCGGATTCCCAGCCGGCCATGAATCGGATTCGTCCAACCAAAGCACGACAATATATCCGGTGGAAAGCTCGATCGTCACGGGCGCATATTGGGCGTCGCTCGTCGGGCCCGCATCTTGCGTGTTGACCTGGAATTGCGACCACCAGGCAAGAGGTGTGTCAGGCATGGTAGCGGCCTTCGCAATCACTGTAAGAATTCATCATGCACCCTTGAGAAATGCGTCACGCAAAGTGACGGATGCCATCCGCAGGAATGGGAACTTGTAGATTGGCTATAGCTGTCGGCCTTGGACTCGCCCGGAACTTTCTTGGCGCGATCGCGACCGTTTCCGTTGGAACCACTGGGACTCGTGTTGATGCCGGAAAAGTATCTACCAATTCCTGATTCCCGAAAATTCCCGAAAATCGCACAGCCAAGATCAAAAGCAGGACGACGCTGCGTCCCGCCGCACACCTGATGTATCCCCGTTACAGCGCGGATCGTGCACAGGTCATATCCTAGCGCTCGTCCTTAATTGCTGCCCCGAGCGCCTGTATTGCAAGCAGAGAGGGCGACCTGACATGACCGCAGTGGAGGTCACGCAGGAAGCTGAGCCAGGCCATCTCCTCGGCTGTGAGGTATTTGCTCCGATCCGGCAGTGTGAAGCCTTCCACCACGTGCCGGGTCATTTACCGAAGATCCCGCGGATGGCCGCCCGGGCGCGCTGGGTGAGCCGGGGGTCGGTGCCGTCGGAGGCATCCCGCAGTTCCTGAAGCCAGGCGACCTCGTTGGCGGTGAGCACCGTGCCGATGATGTCGGCGATGGCGCCCTGCACGGTCTCGAGGCCGGCCTGTTCGAGCGCAAGGAGAAGGAAGTGCCGGGGGTCGGTCTCGAGCGCCTGCGCCAGGGCCGGGACGCGATCGAGCGCGAGCTTGGAGGCCCCCGCCTTTATCATGCTCAGCATGTTCACGTTCACGAACCCTGCCTCCACGGCGATGTCGCGCTGCGACTTCTTCGGCGCGAGTTCGAGGATCCTGCGGTCGATGAATTTCGCGAGCCGGGTGTCGGCGTGGGGGTAGCTCTTCTTCGTCATGGGGTCACACTCCTGATCACGCAGCACTGCGCTGCTTGATCTCGTTATTGCGACGGACTGAGCGGGAGTGTGTTGGGTCTGGGCGGGAAACCCGTGGGGAAGCGCACGCCCCGATGCAGGACATCGGGGCGTGCAGGGCGTCTGACCGGATCAGGGCAAGGGTGAACCGGGAAGATCATCCTCGAGGAGCAGGGTCATTTCATCCTCGATCTCGACCCAGCGCTTGCGAAGGGCCTCGCGCGTCCACTGACCAGTCTTGAAGGTCTTGCTGTTCTTGAGCCGGAGGATGCCTGCGGCTGCGAGAACGTCGACACGCTGCTGATGGGTCATGTGCTCGACGCCGGGAACGGTCGCGAGATGGCGCGCGGCGGCACGAATGTTGTCATCGCTGCGGAGGACGTTGTTGGTGATGCCGGTGCGCCGGAGGTCATCGGTCAGGGTGGTGCGCGGCTTCCTGCGGAGATCACCAATGGCCTTGAGCGCCTTCCGGGCCTGCGACTTGTGATCGGACTCGGCCTGCGCCATGGCGACCTCGGACAGGAGCCGCTCGCGCTTCACATAGCCGATGTCCACCGAGTAGACGCGGATGCGACGTGACCGGATGAGCTCAACCGTGGGCAGCCACCGGGTCAGGCGGCTCACGTTGAATACAAGTATGGCCGCGTCGAGACGCTGGGCTTCCCGGAGAGCCTGCTGGAAACCGGGACGCGACTCTGAGCGGGGGCTGTGGGCTGACTCTTCATCCATATCATGACCCACGACGTCCATCTTGTTGCGACGTGCGAATTTCGTCATGGCGATGAACTGTTCCTCGATGCTGGGACCGTGGGACTGGGCAATGCTGGAGACACGCGCGTAGAGGAAGACGCGGCGGCGCGACGGGCGGGAATTTTTCGGTGCTTCGGGGGACGTGTGGGACATGTGTAAGCTCCTGATATACATGTTGTTTTTCTGGATGCGCGGAAAGTTCAGGGGGTGGCCATGCGTGTATTAGCGCCGGCCACCCTCGAGTCTCTGGATCGAGGACGTCATAGAGTTGAGGATCACCCGGATCACCCGGATCACCTGGATCACGCAGACCGCCTGGATCGCGAGATTGTCCTGGATCACTTGGATCACTTGGATCAGTGGATCGACGCTGACCGGGACCCGCCGCTGCCGTCGACGTGACACCGAAGCACCGCGTAGACACGCGGCTGACCGGGCACGATCCGCGGCATGCGATACTGGTTGCTCCCCTCATTGCTGCG
This sequence comes from Salipiger sp., assembly GCF_048261495.1. GTDB lineage: Bacteria > Pseudomonadota > Alphaproteobacteria > Rhodobacterales > Rhodobacteraceae > Salipiger. The sequence goes on along the minus strand of NZ_JBLXFX010000001.1, from coordinate 697,233 downwards.
CAGCAGATCCGCCTCGCGGTGGCATCGCGCGGCATCCCGGGCGTTGCCACCATGGATGCGGCGCCAGGTTTCCGGCCGGAGGTAGTAGTGCGCTTCGTCGAACCAGCCGTCCGCCCCGGCGGCCCCTCCCTCCGTCAGCCGTGCGAGACCTTCGGCTGCATGGCCCCGGATCCACGTTGCGGTCCTGGCGACGGCCTCGTCCGTCCGGGACCGTGTGCCGGTATCCTTCCTGAGCAGGCACTCCTCCGCCAGCGCGAGCAGCGCGTTCCAGGCTTCACCCGTCGTCCAACCTGTCAGTCCGAACCTCGTCGCCAACTCTCCGGCGACAGCGGCGATGGCGAAGCGCTTAAGAACACGATCGGCCTGCGCGCTCGGCGGCTGCCCATGCCGCTGAGCGGCCTGCTCGCAGAACTTCCGAACGAGCAGCGCCGCGCTGTCGAACGCGTGCGGCTGTGCCATGAGCTTCTCGACAAAGATCGGCCCCGCCGTGCCGAAACACCTGCGGGAGGCCGCTACCAGCGACTGCGCAAACTCCTTCGGCGTGGCCACCCCATGAAGCTCATCGAAAGCCCCGTAGCGCCCGCCATCGGCCACAACGTCCACGAGACGCAGCTCGTGGCCGGCATCGACCTTCCGTCCGCCAGACGCGATGTGCGCAGGAATAGTGACCTCTCCGGAACTCAGGATCGCCACCCGCCAGCGGAGCTGCGAATTGTTGCGCCCGTCCGACTTCACGCGCCGCTTACCCTGGCCGTTGCCCAGCATGTAGACGATGTCGCCGAGTTTCGCCGGATCAACCTTGGCGAGTTCCTCGAGCAGGAGGAGCGTATCGCAGCTGGCCGCTGCCGTAGCTTCAAGAGCGTTGTCCGTGATCCGCCAACTCCTCAGCAGATCCGGACCGCCCCAGACGGATCCCGCCACGCGCTGCGCCGTAGATTTTCCGCTCGATGACGCCCCGACAAGATGGAAGCCGCCGCTCTCCATGCCGAGCGGCATGAGCAGCGGGCCGGTGAAGGCCTGGCACAGGGCAAGCAGGGCGATCGGGTTGCCGCGGCAGGGCATGGCGACGGTGCACCGCCAGTCGTCCAATGTGCCCTCGCGGCCGACAGCGCCGGTCCTGTCACGGGCCATCGCCGACAGGATAACGGATCCGGTGCCGATGACGGCCCCGTCACATAGCGCGAAGTCCGCACGCGACTCGTCGCCCCAGCCGACCGTATCGACCAGGGTGACGCGCCGGGTGGGCCGCCAGCTCTGGATCAACGCGACCACGGCCTTGCGGACCTCCGGACCACGCTCGAGCTCCAGCCCCCGCTCGATGAGCGGTTTCAGCAACCGGGTCGCGCTGCCGGAAAGCTCGGCCGCGTCGAGCACCACCGCGTGAACGTCGCCATCGGGGTCACGAACCTCCAGCAGACGCGCCCAGCCGGACCTGTCGTGCCGCCGGCACAGGGCAACCACGCGCAAGGATGAGCAGAGGCGCTTCGGGATGACATCCCCCTCTTCGGACGCCTGCATCAGCCACACGCCGTCGTGGCGGCACTGATACCCGGCAGGAACACCGTCGAAATCGGCGCCGGAAAGCGGCGCAGTCGGACCCGGGGCGATTTCTGTCGGGTCGAGCGGAGAGAACATCGTGGTCATGAGCTACCAGTGTGGTGAAGATGCAAGGGACCGCCCGCGCGATGCGGTATCGCGCGCCGGGAAGGCTTGGATTGTGTGAAGACGTGTCAGGCCGGAACAGGCCCGCCCTGCAGCGTGTCAGGCGGCGGAGAGCGAGAGCCCGGGGGGCACCAGAAGGCCGCGGGCGAAGGTGAACTGCCGGCTGGCTTCCCAGGCCTCGACATCGGCCAGCTTCCAGCGCGTGGTGCGACCGCCGAGTTTCACGGCGCGCGGGAAGTCCCCGTCGCGCTTCCAGCGCCAGATGGAAGCCGCCGAGACGCCAAGACGCTCGGCAACCTGCTGGACGTTGAGGTAGGTAATTTCAGGATCATGGTGCATCGCGGGCCTCATTTCAGCGAGTGAGTGACGAGGGAGCAGACCCCCCAATAAATGGGGTATTATGATGCCTCCCCGAGAGGGGTCTCGGTATTGATAGCGACTCGTGCACATGGAAAGCGGCTGTGCCGGCAAGGCTCGAACCTCGCGCACATTGAACAGGGCATCGCCCCGTATCGGGATTCACCACGCGCAAAAATCCGCAGATCCTCAGTTTGGATCGGGCGGTTTAAGCGCAAAGAGAGGTGATTTTCAGGAAGCTGCGCCCAGCAGCCGCAACTAAGGGGCCTTATACATGAGAGCCGGGGCACTCACAAGAGCGGCCAAAGGATTCTCGCCGGTCGTGTAGGAATGACACACATTGCCAGCACTCCTGAAGACTTCGACCCGAGAGACACTTCCGGAGCAGCGAGAACCTGATGGTAGGATTATTGGTCGGACACTTGTTTTCCGTTGGAAATTATCTTTTGAAAACAAAACCATACAAGATATTCTGGCGGAGAGGAAGGGATTCGAACCCTCGAGACGGTTCCCCGCCTACACACTTTCCAGGCGTGCGCCTTCGACCACTCGGCCACCTCTCCGCCGACCGCTTTAACGGAACTGCGGGACCAGTTGCAAGTGCATATTCCCCATAAAGTAAAAGCCCCGGCGTCCGGCCGGGGCTTTTGTGATGCGGGGCGCCGAAGCGCGGTCACATGTTCGGGTAGTTCGGTCCGTCGCCGCCCTGCGGGACCGTCCAGTTGATGTTCTGGGAGGGGTCCTTGATGTCGCAGGTCTTGCAGTGAACGCAGTTCTGGAAGTTGATGACGAACTCCGGCTTGCCGTCCTTTTCCACGAACTCGTAGACCCCCGCCGGACAATAGCGCGCCGAAGGGCCGGCGTATTTCGGCAGGTTCACGGCAACCGGCACCGCGGGGTCCTTGAGCTTCAGGTGTGCGGGCTGGCTTTCCTCGTGGTTGGTGAAGCTGAACGACACGTTGGTGAGCCGGTCGAAGGACAGCTTGCCGTCGGGCTTGGGGTAGTCGATCACCGCGTGATCCGCGGCGGGCTCGGTCATCTCGGCATCGGACTTGCCGTGCTTCACCGTGCCGAAGAGCGAAAAGCCCAGCGTGTTGGTCCACATGTCGAACCCGCCCAGCGCCAGCGATCCGCCGAGGCCGGTCTTGGACCACAGCGGCTTGACGTTGCGGACCTTCCAGAGATCCTTGCCGATCGCGCCCTCGCGCACCTCGGTCTCGTACTCGGTCAGCTCGTCCGAGGCCCGTCCGGCGGAAATCGCGGCGAAGGCCGCCTCGGCCGCCGCCTTGCCCGAGAGCATGGCGTTGTGGTTGCCCTTGATGCGCGGCACGTTGACCATGCCGACCGAACAGCCCAGCAGCGCCACGCCGGGCGCGACCATCTTGGGCATCGACTGGTAGCCGCCCTCCGAGATCGCGCGTGCGCCGTAGGCGACGCGCTTGCCGCCTTCGAGCAGGTCCGCGACGTAGGGATGATGCTTGAACCGCTGGAATTCCATGTAGGGGAACAGGTGCGGGTTCTTGTAGTTCAGGTGAACCACGAAGCCGACATAGACCTGGTTGTTCTCGAGATGGTAGATGAACGACCCGCCCCCGGCATTCTTGCCCAGCGGCCAGCCCATCGTGTGCACGACGCGGCCCTCGTGATGCTTGGCCGGGTCGATTTCCCAGATCTCCTTCATGCCGAGACCGAACTTCTGCGGGCACTTGCCGGCGGAGAGGTCGTATTTCGCGATCACCTCCTTGGCGAGCGAGCCGCGCACGCCCTCGGACAGGAAGACGTACTTGCCGTGCAGCTCCATCCCCGGTTCGTAACCGGGGCCGGGGGTACCGTCGGGGTTCCTGCCGAACTCGCCCGCGATCACGCCCTTCACTTCGCCGGAGTCGCCGTAGACCAGTTCGGAACAGGACATGCCGGGGAAGATCTCGACCCCCAGCGCCTCGGCCTGCTCGGCCATCCAGCGGCAGACATTGCCCATCGAGACGATGTAGTTGCCGTGGTTGGACATGAGCGGCGGCATCGGGAAATGCGGGATCGGCAGCTTGCCCGCCTCGCCCAGCATGTAGAACTTGTCCTCGCGCACGGGCACCTTGATCGGCGCGCCCTTCTGCTTCCAGTCCGGAATCAGCGCGTCGAGGCCGACCGGGTCCAGCACCGCGCCGGAGAGGATGTGCGCCCCCACCTCGGAGCCCTTTTCGAGCACGACGACATTGATATCGGCGTCGAGCTGTTTCAGGCGGATCGCCGCGGACAGCCCGGCAGGCCCCGCTCCCACGATCACAACATCGTATTCCATCGACTCGCGTTCGACTTCGGACATCCCGACTCCTCCGCTGGCTTCGGTATTGAAATAATCTTGCGCACCGAGGTAGCGCGGCAGTGCAGCGTAGGTCAATCGCAACAGAGCGTCAAAAGGTCATGTTAGCCCAACCATATCGGCGGATTGTCATGCCCGGCGACCCGGGGCGTGCCGGAAGGGCGCCGTTTCACGCCTGCGGCAGGGCTGGACCCTTGCCAAAGCGCCGGGCAATGCCCACTCTTGCGCGACAGCACGACACATGATTTGAGACGTCGAAACGCAGTCGGGGCCGGGGGAAAGGCCCCGCCACAGTTCCGGAAAGACCCATGGAAAAGATACCGATGACCCGCGCGGGCTTTACCGCGCTCGAAACAGAATTGAAAACGCTCAAGTCCGTCGAGCGTCCCGCCATCATCAAGGCGATCGCCGAAGCGCGCGAGCATGGCGACCTGTCCGAGAACGCGGAATACCACTCCGCGCGCGAGAAGCAGAGCTTCATCGAGGGCCGCATCAAGGAGATCGAGGGCGTCCTGTCCCTGGCCGAGGTGATCGACCCCGCGAAGCTTTCCGGCTCGGTCAAGTTCGGGGCCACGGTGACCGTCGTCGACGAGGATACCGACGAGGAAAAGACCTGGCAGATCGTCGGCGAACACGAGGCCAACATCGAAAAGGGTCTTCTCAACGTCAAGTCGCCCATCGCCCGCGCCCTGATCGGCAAGGACGAAGGCGACAGCGTCGAAGTCCGCACCCCCGGCGGCGAGAAGAGCTACGAGATCCTCAGCATCGACTACAAGTGAAGGGTCGCCCTGGATGGCCGACAGCAACGACAGCCGCCCGACCCCGCTCGGTCTTTACGACCGGCCAGAGCGCGGCGGTGTCACCGGGATCGAAATCACCGCCGCAGCGCTCAGCCTCGTCTGGCTGGTGCTGTCGGGCGTGTTCTTTCTGACCCTCGGCGGCGAGGGGACGGACGGGCTGCGCTTCATCCTGACGGCGATGGTGATCTTCCTGCCGGTCGCGCTGATCTGGGTGGCCGCGACCGCGACCCGCGCCAGCCGCGTGATGCGCGAGGAAAGCGCGCGCCTGCAGTCCTCCATCGACGCGATCCGCAACGCCTACATCGCGCAGGCCCAGGGCGGGCGCGGCGATCCGGCGCCCGGCACCATCGCCAAGAAGCTGGACGAGATCGCGGCGGCCCAGCGCAAGACGGAAACCGCGCTGGCGCTGTTCACCTCCGCCCGCGCCGCGTCTGCCACGGTTGCCGTCGCGCCCGCGCCGCAGCCCGCGGGCCCCGAGCCCGAGGACCAGCCGGCCCTGTCACTCGGCACGCCGGCCGAGGCGCTGCATCCCCCGCTGGCCAATGCCGATTTCATCCGCGCACTGAATTTTCCCGAAACCGCCGAGGACGAGGGCGGGTTTGCCGCCCTGCGGCGCGCGCTCAAGGACCGTCAGGCCGCGCAGCTGATCCAAGCGGCGCAGGACGTGCTGACCCTGCTCTCCCAGGACGGCATCTACATGGACGATCTGCGCCCCGACATGGCCCGTCCCGAGATCTGGCGCACCTTCGCCAAGGGCACGCGCGGGCGCGCCATCGCCGGGCTCGGCGGCGTCCGGGACCGGTCGTCGCTGGCGCTGACCGCCGGGCGCATGAAACAGGACCCGATCTTTCGCGATGCCGCGCACCATTTCCTGCGCCTCTTCGACCGTGGTTTCGCCAGGTTCGAACCCGAGGCGAGCGACAGCGACGTGACCGATTTCGCCAGCACCCGCTCGGCGCGGGCCTTCATGCTGCTGGGCCGGGTCGCGGGCACCTTCGACTGATCCGCCCCGCACAAGCGGCCCGGATTGCATCTCCCCCGATGCGCGGATAGGCCTTGGCCACGCCAATCGCGGAGACGCACGATGACTTCCGAGCTGAGATCGACCTACTGGCGCGGCCTGCGCGACGGGCTGCCCTTCCTGCTCGTCCTCATTCCCTTCGCGATGCTCTTCGGCGTGCTCGCGACCGAGGCCGGGCTGAGCGTGTTCGAAACGCTCTCCTTCTCGGTCGTGGTGATCGCGGGCGCGGCGCAGTTCACCGCGCTCCAGCTTCTGAACGAACACGCGCCGACGCTGATCGTTCTGGCCTCGGCGTTGACGGTCAACCTGCGCATGGCGATGTATTCGGCCTCGATCACGCCGCACCTGGGCCACCTGCCGCTGTGGAAACGCGCTGTCGCGGCCTATTTCCTCGTCGACCAGACCTATGCGCTCGCCGCCACGGAATACGAAAAGCGCCCCGGCATGACGCCCCCGGAAAAGGTCGCCTACTTCTTCGGCGCCGTCACGCCGGTCTGCCTGCCCTGGTATTTCTTCTCGATGCTGGGCGCGTGGATCGGAAAGTCGGTTCCGCCGGAATACGGGCTGGATTTCGCGCTCCCCATCGCGTTTCTCGCGATGATGGGACCGGCCCTGCGCACCGGCGCGCACATGGTCGCGGCACTGGTCGCCACGGTCGCGGCGCTGGCGCTGGCGGTCGTACCCTACAATCTCGGACTTCTGGCCGCCGCCATCTGCGGCATGGTCGCCGGGGCCGAAGTCGAACGGAGACGTGACGCATGATCGACCGCACCGATCTCTGGCTGGTGATCTTCGGGCTCGGACTGGGCAGCTTCGGGCTGCGCTTCGTGTTCCTCGGGTTGATCGGCGACCGCCCCCTGCCCGACTGGCTGATGCGGCACCTGCGCTACACCGCCGTCGCGGTGATGCCCGCCCTGGTCGCGCCCCTGGTGCTGTGGCCCCGCGCCACCGGCGGCGAGACGGATCCCCTGCGCCTTGCCGCGGCCGCCGCGGCGCTCGCGGCCGGCTACCTCGGCAAGAACGTCATTTTCGGAATGCTGGCAGGGGCCGTGGTGATGCTGGCAGGGGCCTACTGGCCCGCCGCCTGAGCCTCGAACTCGGCGATGGCAACGGACTTGTCCTCGGAGTCATCCTCGCGGAGGTAGGTTTCCGTCACGCCCGGAAAGCGCGCGAGCTGGTCGGCGAGGTTGTTCGGGAACCAGGTGCTGCGGATGCCTTCGAAGCCCGGAAGCTGGCGCAGCACGCCCGAGGTCGCAACAGTGCATTTGGCAGAGCCGACCTTGCCGTAACCCTGAACGATGCGCAGCGCCTGTTCCGCCACGGCGGGGGACACCTCGATCCGCTGGATGCGGACGCTGAAGGTCTCGCGCGCGTGGGCGCTGGCGTAGAACTTTGCGACTGCCGGGGTGATGCCGTAGAGCACGTCCCCCAGCTCGGGGACGTTCTTGGCGCGGACGGAGCCCGCCGGATCGAAGATCACCCGCTGCGACGGCGCGTTGATCATGATCGACGAATGCGCCCCGGCCCCGGAGCGTTCGTTGATCATGGTATAGAGGGTCAGCGCCGGCGGTCCGGGGAACTGATACCGCGCCGCGGCCACCTGTTGCGGCGTCGAGTCGGGAAGCTTGCTTCCGGGGACATCGCAGCCTGACAGCACAAAAGCCGACAGGCCGGCCAGAATCGCCGCACGGAGCCTCATGGCAAATCCCCCGATCAGAACCTGTCGCGCGTCACGCGTTCCACATCGCCATCAGGAGGACGAGCACCGTGATGACGATCACGGTGCGGATCACGAAGGTGATGAAGCCGGCAAAGGTCTTTTCCTGCGTGGTGATGTCCATGCTGCCGTGCTTGTACTCTGCCATGTTTCTGGTCCGTCTCTGATTTCCGCAGTCGGAGTTGTGGTTAGCGCATTTCCCCGGACCTGTCACCACGACAATGGGCGGACATTGCCTTATTTTCCCCTGCTCCGGCGGGGTGCGTCAAATGGCCGTCCAGATCCAGGCGCCGTCCTCGCGCGTGCTGCGCTCTGCCCGGCCCTCGTGCCAGAGATGCAGGCAGTGGGCCATCGCCTCGACCAGCGCGAGACCGTATTCCGCCTCTCCGATGCTGCGCTTGAACAGCGGGGGAAAGCAGTCTCCGGCCGATTTCGGTTCCGCCAGGTGGGCATGCAGGCGGTTCAGCGCGCCGTGATGGTTGTCGATCAGCTGCGCCATGCGGAACGGAAGCCCGGTGAAGGGCAGCTTGTGCCCCCCGAGCACGAGGTGATCGGTCTGCGCGATCTCGGCCAGACGTTCGCAGGATTCCAGCCATTCGCCCACCGGGTCGGCCTCCGGCTCGGTGGCGTAGACACCGATGTTGGAGCTGATGGTGGACAGGATCTGATCCCCCGCCAGCACCAGGTTGTCGCTCCGCGACCAGAGGGTCGCGTGTTCCGGGGCGTGGCCGTTGCCGACGTGGATGTCCCAGTCGCGCCCGCCGATGCTGATGGTCTCGCCCTCGCGGATTCGGCGGAACCCCACCGGCATCGGCCAGACGCAATCCGAGAAGTTGAACGGGCGTTCCCGTTCGCGCCTCGCGAGGATGTCCGGCGCCATGCCGCACTTGCGCCACCACGAGACCTGCGCGGCCGACGGCAGTTCCTCCTGGTCGAGCACCAGCATCCGCGCCAGCAGCCAGGCGGTGCGCGTCGCCACCAGCTCGGCGCCCCGTTCCTGGAACCAGCCCGCAAGCCCGACGTGATCCGGGTGGTGATGGGTGAGGAACACCCGCCGCACCGGCTTGCCCTTCAGCGGCCCTGCGAGGATCGTCTCCCAGATCGCCAATGATTCCGGCGTCGACATGCCGGCGTCGATCAGCGTCCAGCCGTCGCCGTCGTCCAGCGCGTAGACATTGACGTGGTCCAGACGCATGGGCAGCGGCAGGCGGAACCAGAGCACCCCCTCCGCCACTTCGATCGCCTCTCCCGCCGCGGGCGGTTCCCTCCAGGGATAGCCGAGTCCTTCGGTCATGCCGCAAGATCTTCCGTAGTGATTGCCATGAGCGTTTCATCCCCGGCGCTGACCTGGGCCAGCAGGCCGGTATGTTCGGGCAGAAGCCGCGTGATGTAGAAATCCGCGAGACGGCGATGGGTTCCCTCCGGGTCAGCCATCGCGGCGCGCAGGTGAAAATGTCCGCCGAGCACCCGCGCAAAGGCGCGCAGGAACGGGACGGCGCCGCCGAAGCGCTCGCCCATCTTCTGCGCGACCAGCCCGTCGAGCGTTTCGCGCAGCGATTCCGCCGCGTCCCAGACCGCGCCCGCAAGGTCGGGCAGCGACGCCCGCGCCGCTTCGGCATTGGCCTCGATCTCGTCCAGCAGGCGGTTCGCCGCCTCGCCGCCATCCATCAGTTTGCGTCCGACCAGATCCATCGCCTGAATGCCGTTGGTGCCCTCGTAGATCGCCGTCACGCGCACGTCGCGGTAGAACTGCGCGGCGCCGGTCTCTTCCACATAACCCATGCCGCCGTGGACTTGCACCCCCTGTTCCGAGACGGAGATGCCGACGTCGGTACCGAAGGCCTTGGCAATGGGCGTCAGCAGCGCCGCGCGGGCGGTCCATTCGGCCGATTCCGTGGCGCGGGACATGTCGATGGCCACCGCGCAGGCGAGCGAGATGGCGCGGGCGGCAAAGATATCCGCCTTCATGCCCGCCAGCATCCGCCGCACGTCCGCATGGCCGACGATGCCCCCCTCGGGCGTCGGGCCCTGCCTGCGCTCCAGCGCATAGGCCAGCGCGTGCTGATAGGCGCCCTCGGCCGCGCCGATGCCCTGCGCCCCGACGCTGAGCCGGGCGTTGTTCATCATGGTGAACATGGCGCGCATGCCGTCATGTTCCTCGCCCACCAGCCAGCCGGTCGCGCCCTCGTACGACATCACGCAGGTCGGCGATCCGTGCAGGCCCATCTTGTGCTCCAGGCTCACCACCTTGAGGCTGTTGGCCACCCCCGGATTGCCCTGCGCGTCGGGCAGGTATTTCGGCACCATGAACAGGCTGATTCCCTTCGTGCCGGGCTTGCCGTCCGGCAGTCGTGCCAGCACCAGGTGACAGACGTTTTCGGTGACGTCGCCGTCGCCCCAGGAGATGAAGATCTTCTGCCCGGTCACCGCATAGGTGCCGTCATCGTTGCGCTCGGCCTTAGAGGACAGCGCCCCGACGTCCGACCCCGCCTGCGGCTCGGTGAGGTTCATGGTCCCGGCCCATTCGCCGGAAATCAGCTTGGGCAGGTACAGCGCCTTCATCTCGTCGCTGGCATGATGTTCCAGCGCGTCGATCTGGCCCTGGGTCAGCAGCGGGTTCAACTGAAGCGCGAGGCAGGCGCCCGACATCATCTCGTTCACCGCGGTCGACACCGTCACCGGCAGCCCCATGCCGCCGTATTCGGGAGCGGCGGTGATCGCCACCCAGCCGCCGTCGGCAATCGCGCGATACCCCTCGGCGAACCCGGGCGAAGTGCGCACCACGCCGTTTTCCAGCCGGGCCGGATGAAGATCGCCGTTGCGGTTCAGCGGCGCCAGCACCTCGTCGCAGAGCTTGCCCGCCTCGGTCAGCACGGCCCCCACCATGTCCGGGCTGGCATCGCCGTATCGCTCGGTACCCGCGACGGCATCGAAACCGACGACATGGTCCAGGAGAAAGGTGAATTCGGGGACGGGGGCGGTGTAGGGCATTTACTTGGTCCAAGCTTGGCAATGTATTGGCCCTTCGCTAGGAAAGGCAGGAAATCCTGAGCCCGAACCTACTGACCTCGGCGGCCCAGTCCAACAAAAACGCGGCGTCACGGACCTTTGTAGCATGATCGAAACCCAGAGCCTGACCGCGGACGATGCCGGATTTGCCCGCGCGGCGGAGCTCTTGTCCGGCGGCGGGCTTGTCGCCTTCCCGACCGAGACGGTCTACGGACTTGGCGCCGACGCCCGCAACGATCATGCCGTGGCGCGGATCTACGAGGCCAAGGGCCGCCCCAGCTTCAACCCGCTGATCGTGCACCTGGCCGATCTCGACGCGGTCCGGGACCTCGTCGACTGGTCGCCCGAGGCCGAGACCCTCGCCAAAGCCTTCTGGCCCGGCCCGCTGACGATGGTACTGCCCCTCAAGGCCGGCGCCGGGGTGTCGCGGCTGGTGTCGGCCGGTCTGCCCACCCTCGCGGTGCGAATGCCCGCCAACCCGGTCGCCCGGCGCCTGCTGACGGAGTTCGGCGGGCCGGTCGCCGCGCCGTCGGCCAACCCCTCGGGCCGGATCAGCCCGACCCGCGCGGCGCATGTGCGCGACGGGCTGACGGGGCGGATCGAAGCGGTGCTCGACGGCGGGCGCTGCGGGGTCGGCGTCGAATCCACCATCCTCGGTCTGACCGGGCGCCCCACTCTCCTGCGTCCCGGGGGGCTGCCGCTCGAGGACATCGCCGAGGTGCTGAAGCGCCCGATTTCCGAACGCAAGGATTCCGAGGCGATCTCGGCCCCCGGCCAGCTCGCGTCCCACTATGCGCCGCACGCGCGGGTGCGGCTGAACGCGACCGACTGGCACGCGGGCGAGGCGACGCTCGGTTTCGGGCCGATGGCCTGCGATCTCAACCTCTCGCCGACCGGCGATCTGGTCGATGCCGCCGCCAACCTGTTCGAATACCTGCACCGGCTGGACGCTTCCGGCGCCGAACGCATCGCGGTCGCGCCGGTGCCGCATCTGGGCCTTGGCGTGGCGATCAACGACCGTCTCGGCCGCGCCGCCGCGCCGCGGGACTGATCAGGCGCGACCGCCTTCGCCCGACAGGACATGCGCCGCGATCCCGAGCGAGTTCAGCGCCGCTTCCCACTTGGCGGAATCGGTGGTCGAGAACACCAGTTCGGGACTCGCGTCGCAGACCAGCCAGGCGTTTTCGGCCAGCTCGTTCTCGAGCTGCCCCGGACCCCAGCCGGAATAGCCCAGCATCGCCATCCACAGCAGCGGCCCGTCGCCCTTGGCGATATGCTCCAGCACGTCGAGCGTCCCGGTCATGGCAAAGGCCTCGTCGACCTGAAGCGTGGTCAGCTCGGACCGGTAATCCGGCGAATGCAGCACGAATCCCCGCCCCATCTCGACCGGGCCGCCGAAATGCACGTGGCGCAGGTCCAGCCCCTCTCCGGGCGTGATGGAAAGCTGTTCCAGCAGCCCGTCCATCGTCACGTCCGCAGAGGGCTTGTTGACGATGAGGCCCATCGCCCCCTCGTCGGAATGGGCGCACATGTAGATCAGGGAATGGTCGAAACGCGGGTCGCCCATGCCCGGCATCGCGATGAGCATGCGGCCCGTCAGATCTGTGGCGCCGGAGGCGGTTTCCATGAAGTCGGTGTATCCTGAAGTGTCGGTCTGCTCACCCCAACATGGCCCGCCGGTCCGGGGCGTGCAAGCCAAGACCCGAGGACCGGCAACATCCTGTCTCCGGAATGTGACTTGGCATTTCAACCACCGGCGGGCATGTCATCGGCATGATGAGACGTCTGCTCCTGTCCCTCGGCCTTGCCGTCGCGCTGGCCGCCCCGGTCGCGGCCCAAGAGCCGATCACCGCCGAGTTGCGGCCAGGTTGGCGTCTGCCGGACGGCGATCACATGGCGGCGCTGCATCTCACCCTCGCGCCGGGATGGAAGACCTACTGGCGCGCCCCGGGAGAGGCAGGCATCCCCCCGCTCTTCGACTGGAGCGGGTCGCGCAACCTCGCCGGGGTCGCCCTGCTCTGGCCCACGCCGCACGTGTTCTGGCAATCGGGGATGCGTTCGATCGGCTACAAGCAGGAACTGGTTCTGCCGATCCGCGTCCGCGCCCGCGGCGCCGGCGACATCGACCTGCGCGCCGAGGTACAGCTCGGCGTCTGCAGCGACGTCTGCCTGCCGGAAACCGTGCGGGCCCGTGCCGTTCTGTCGCCCGGCGCCACCCGGCCCGATCCGCTGATCGCGGCCGCCCTCGCCTCGGCCCCCCTGTCGCGGGGCGAAGCCGCGGTTTCGGGCGTGCGGTGCAGCATCTCGCCCGCCAGGGGCGGCCTTGCCCTGCGCGCGGAGATCGACATGCCCCCGATCGGCGGACGCGAGAGCGCGGTGGTCGAAAGCGGCCAGCCGGGCATCTGGAGCGGCGAACCGGAGATCCGCCGGGAAGGCAGGACCCTCATCACCGAAACCCGGCTGATGCACATGGACGGCAAATCCTTTGCGCTCGACCGCTCGAAGCTGCGCTTCACCGTTCTCGGCGACCGGCAGGCCGTCGACATCCAGGGCTGCGACTGACCCCTCAGACCGCCTTCTGCCGCCGGGTCAGGGCAAAGCCGAGCGTTGTCGCGACCAGCAGCACCAGCAGCCCCCCGGCGACTCCCCCGATGAACAGCACGAAGGCCGCGGCCAGCGGCGGCAGGACCGCCAGCGCGGGCAGGGCCAGTGCCGCCGGCAGCGCTCCGGTCATCGCCACCATGCCCATCGTCGCGCCCAGCCAGGCCAGCACCCCGGCGAAGGATACCAGCATCAGCGCCCGCACCCCGCCGGCCCGGAACGCCATGCCGTGCCGGAAGGCGGTCAGGCGGCGGCCGATGTCGTGCTGCACCGCGATCAGCGCGGGCACCACCATCAGCACCAGCAGCATGCCAAAGCCCAGCCCGTAGACCAGCGTGATGACCGTGGGTTTCAGGAACTGCGCATCGGCCGAGCGTTCGTAGAGCAGCGGCGCGAGGCCGAGCACCGTCGTCGCCGTGGTCAGGAACACCGGGCGCAGGCGGTCCGCCGCACCGTCGACGATGGCCTGAAGAATTCCCCGATCCTCGGCATATTCGTCGATCTGGGTCACAAGCACGATGGAATCGTTGATGATGATGCCGGTCATGCCCAGCAATCCCACGACCGAGAACATCGACAGCGGCACGTCCCACAGTGCATGGCCGTAGATCGCCCCGACCAGCCCGAAGGGGATCACCGACATCACCACCAGCGGACGGGTCCAGCTGGCAAAGACCCAGGCCAGCACGAGGTAGATGCCGAGCAACACGAGGATCAGCCCGGTTTCCGCATCCGCGAGGAAATCGCGTTCCTGTTCCGACAGGCCCGAAAGCCGGAATTCCACCTGCCGTTCCTCGCCGATCTTCGGCAGGATCTCCTGATCCAGCGTCTTCTGGATATCCGCCGCGCGTTCCGGGTCGTCCTCGGAAATGTCGCCTGTGACCGAGATCAGCCGCAATCCGTTCTCGCGGCGCACCGTGGAAAAGCCGGTCTTGCGGCTGACGCTGACGATATCGGCCAGCGGCACATAGGCTCCCTCCGGGGTGCGCAGCTGCGTCCGTTCGAGGAAATCCGCCGTCAGTTCGCTGTCCGGCAGCTCGACCCGGATCGTGGCGCTGCGCGGCCCGTCGGGATAGGTCGCGGCCTCGATCCCGCCGAGCCGGTGCCGCAGCACCGTCCCGAGCGCGTCGATGGTAAAGCCCAGCGCCTTGCCCTGCGGGGTCAGCTCCAGCACCAGCTCCTCCTTGTCGTAGGAGAGGTTGTCCTCCACCGCCGAGACCTCGGGATAGCGCAGCAGGGCGGTCTTGAGATCCTCCGCCGCGCCCTTGAGCGTCGCGGCATCCGCCCCGTAGAACTGCACGTCCAGCGCATCGCCGCCGGGGCCCGAACGCCAGCCGCGGAAGCTGATCGTCTCGACCATCGGGTGGTTCTCGACCCGCTCCTGCAATTCGCCGACGAACTGGAAGCTGGAATAGGGGCGCAGGTCGGGGTCGATCAGCTCGATCGAGATCCCGCCGAGCTGGTCCTCGTCCTTGCTCTCGGTCCCCGGCAGGGCACGACCGGCATTGCCGCCGATCTCGGCGATCACGTAGTCGATGGGGTTGCGGCCGTAACGCTCGGCATATTCGCGCCCCAGCGTGTCCGTCGCCTGCTGCAGCAGCCGCATCTGTTCGATGGTTTCGGCCCTTGTCGCGCCCGGTGCCATGGCGAAATTGCCGGTGACCGAGGGTTGCTCGGGCGAGTTGAAGAACCGCCAGAGCACGTCGCCCCGGATGAACAGCGCCGCCTGGCTGGCCAGCGCCAGCAGCGCCCCGGCCAGCACCACGTAGCGCGCCATGACGACGCCCCGCATGAAGGGCCGGAACAGCGTCTCGCGCAGCCAGCGGAACCCCCGGTTCACCACCCGCGACGGCAGGTCGTACCAATGCGCCTTCTTCGCCGTGGCGGCGATGGCGTGGGACATGTGGTTGGGCAGGATCAGGAAGCATTCCACCAGCGAGGCCAGCAGCACGACGATCACCGTGAAGGGGATGTCCTGGATCATGTCCCCGAACCGCCCTCCGATGGCGGTCAGTCCGAAGAACGCGATGACCGTGGTCAGCGTGGACGAGAACACCGGCAGCGCCATGCGCCGCGCCGCCGTCTCCGCCGCCTCGACCGGGCCGAGCCCGTGGCGGGACATGTGGTCGGCATGCTCCCCGACCACGATGGCGTCGTCCACGACGATGCCCAGCGTGATGATGAGCGCGAAGAGCGAGATCATGTTGAGCGTGATCCCGAACATGTACATCATCGCCAGCGCCGCCAGCATGGAGGTCGGAATCCCCGCCGCCACCCACAGGGCGGTGCGGGCATTCAGGAACAGGAACAGCAGTGTCACCACCAGCAGCAGCCCGGTGACCCCGTTGTCCAGCAGCAGGTTGAGCCGTCCGGTGATCGCCTCGGCACGGGTCCGAATCAGGTCGACCGTGGTGCCTTCGGGCAGCGAGGCCTGAAAGCTGCGCGCCACCTCCTCGACCTGGCGCTGGATCCGGATCGCATCGCCCTTGGCCGAACGGTCCACCCGGACCGAAATCGCCGGATTGTCGCCGACGAAATAGGTGCGGGCGCGGTCGACGCCCTCGACCCGGATCTCGGCCACGTCGCCGACGGTCAGCTTGGTCCCGTCCGGGTCCGACCGCAGCACGATGGCGGCGATGTCCTCGGCGCTGCGCTTTTCGACGCCGGTCCTGACGCGGGCGTTGGCCCCCGTCACGTCGCCCGCGGGGGCGGTGTCGACCTCGGCCGCGATGGCATCGGCGATCTGCTCCATCGTGACGTCGAAGGCGATCAGGTTCTGTGACGGCACCTCGACCATCGTGCGCGGCGCGGCAAGGCCGCGGATCGTCGTCCGCGTCACCCCGACCGCGAACAGCCGCGCGACGAACTCGTCCGAGAACCGCCCGAGTTGGCCGACCGCGACCGGCCCGGAGATCACGACATCCGTCACCCGGTCGCGCCAGCCGCCCGACCGGATCGAGGGGTCGTCGGCCTCTTCCGGCAGGTTGGTCACGGAATCCACCGCCGTCTGTACGTCGTCGAGCGCCTTTGCCATGTCGTAGCCCGGCTCGAATTCCAGATCCACCGAAGCGGACCCCTCGCGCGAGAGGCTGGTGGTGTTCACCACGCCCTCGACCGCCAGAAGCGTCGGCTCCAGCACCTGCACGATGCCGGAATCCACGTCCTCGGCCCCCGCCCCGTCCCAGGAGACGCTGACGGTGATGTCGTCGTCCACCACGTCGGGAAAGAACTGCGCCCGCATGTTCGGCGCCGCCAGCAGACCGGCCCCGAGCAGCAGGACCAGGAGCAGGTTCGCCACGGTCGGGTGCCGGGTGAAGTAGCTGAGAATGCCGCTGGCCTGACCGGGAATCTGGCGCATGGATCAGCCTCCCATCCGGGATTCGATGCGTTCGACCACCTGCGTCGGCACCATTTCCTGAGAGAGCTGCGCCAGGATGCGCTGCTTGGCCTCGTCCGGCATCCGCGTGTTGCCTTCGACGAAGGCGACCAGCCGCGCCCGCCGCTCGGCGCTGAGTTCCAGCATCTCCGCCACCGGCGCCGCGGCTTCGGCTCCGGCCTCGCCCGCCGGGCGCAGCGGGCGCACCTTGATCCCGGCTCCGAGAAGCGGCGTGCGCTCGGCCACCACGTCGCGCCCCTCGATCTGCGGCGACCGCACCAGCACGTCGTCGCCCTGACGGCGCAGCAGCGTGACGGGGATCGCTTCGAGCCGGTCGTCACCGCCCAGCGCCAGAACCTCGTTCGCGGCGTTGAGCGCGGTCGACGGCAGCCGCACCACCTGCTCCAGCGGAGCCTCGCGGACCTCGACCGTGACGAAATCCCCCGGCTTGAACCCGCGCGGCGCGGCGAGCGTGGCAAAGAGCAGGCGGCCGGTCTGCCCCTCGCCCACCGCCGCGCTTTCGCGGTCGAGCATGCCGCTCGCGTGGAGATTGGTGCCGAACAGGTCCAGAACCGCCGTCATCGGCGCGCTCTGCAACCGCCCTTCGCCATCCAGCAGTCGGGCGTATTGCTGGGTCGACACGCGGAACGCCACTTCGAGCGCATCCGGATCGACCAGCGTCGCAAGCTGTTCGTTGGCCGACACGCGCCGCCCCGAGACGACGAGAACCTCGCTCAGTTGGCCGGAAAACTCGGCGCGGATCTCGGTCTCGTCCAGTCTGCGCTGCGCTTCCTCGCCGGCGATGCGGGCGCGTTCCAGGCTGGTCCGCGCCTGGTTGACCCGCGCTTCGGCCTGCGCCACCGCCTGCCGCCGCGTCACCACCGACTGCCGCGCGGAGGAGGCGGTCAGTTCCGCCTCTTCGACCGCCGCAGAGGTGCCGACACCCCGGTCCGCAAGGTTCTTCTGCCGCTCGAAGGCCTTTTCCCGCAGCGCCGCCTGTTCCTCGGCGGCGCGCTGTGCGTCCTGTTCCAGCACCACGGCCCGCTCGGCATCGCCCAGCTCGGCCTCGGCATCGCGCAGCGCGCTGCGGGTCCGGTCCAGGGCCGCCTGCATGTCCGCCGGGTCGATCCGCGCCAGAAGCTGCCCGGCCTCGACCCGCCCGCCGTCGACGAAATCGGGGCTGATGTCGGTCAGCGACCCCGCGACCGCGCTGCGCAACTCCAGCGTGCGGGCGCTTTGCACCTCGCCGAAGGCGGTCAGCACGGGGACGACGCTTTCGGGCGTGGCGGTGACGACGTTGACGGCAAAGATCCGCTCCCGCGCCTGCGGCACCGACGGCGTGTCGGCCAGACGCGCCTGCACCGCATCCCGCACCAGCACCCCCGCCCAGACGAGCAGCCCCAGACTTGCGGACAGCAGAAAGAGCCCGAGCAGACTCTGCCGAATGAATCTCATGCACCTGTTCCCGTGGTTGGGGCTCCGGCCCCGAATACGAGTGTAAACCCGCACCGGATCACGCCGCTACACAAGGCTTTTACGCAGTCGCCGGTCACTTCCGTCGCTGATGTTCGTCCAAACGCGGAAAAATTTCGACAAAATTGCACGGTCGGTGGCGATAATCGAGCTGAAGCGACAGGATCTCGTCCCAGGCATCCTTGCAGGCGCCGGTGCTTCCCGGCAGGGCGAACAGGTAGGTGCCCCCGGCAACCCCGCCCGTGGCACGGCTCTGCACGGCCGAGGTGCCGATCTTCTGCATCGAGACGATGGTGAAGACCGTTCCGAAGGCGTCGATCTCCTTTTCGTAGACGTCGCGATGCGCCTCGACCGTCACGTCGCGCCCGGTCAGACCGGTGCCGCCGGTAGAGATGATGACGTCGACCTCCGGATCGGCGATCCAACGGCGCAGGCGGTCGGAGATCAGAGCGCGGTCGTCGGTCACGATGTCACGGTCGGCCAGCACGTGCCCGGCGCCGGTCAGCCGTGCGACCAGCGTGTCGCCCGAGCGGTCCTCGGCCAGCGAACGGGTGTCGCTGACGGTCAGGATGGCGATGCGGACGGGAATGAAATCCTTGGTGTCGTCGATACGGCTCATGCGGTCTTCTCAGGGACAGGGGTGGGAGACGGGCAGGCGCGGCTGCGAAAGGATCTTCTCGAACCTCTG
Source organism: Salipiger sp. (assembly GCF_048261495.1). GTDB lineage: Bacteria > Pseudomonadota > Alphaproteobacteria > Rhodobacterales > Rhodobacteraceae > Salipiger. The sequence continues at coordinate 678,212 of NZ_JBLXFX010000001.1, read as the reverse complement.
CAGGCTGGCCTCCTCCGCCAGGTGCCAGGCAAAGGCGACAAGCGGGCTTTCGGGATCGGCGCAGGCGCGGTCGAGCGCGGCCCGGTCGCTCTCAAGACGCCGGGCGAGCGTTTCGCGCAGCAGCCCTTCGGCGCCGGCGGCATCGCCGGAGGGCGCGGTGTTGGCGGCAAAGAACCGCGCCCCGCGCAGCGCCTGAAAGGCGACGCGGTCGCGTATCTCGGGGGTGAAACGGTCCGGACAGGCCAGCACCACGGTCGCCGCCGACACCAGCCGGTCGACGGCACAGCCGGCCGGCCCCCAGCCGCTCTGGTCCGTGGCACGGATGCGGGTGCCGCGCCGTTCGACGATGACCGGGCCGGGCAGCTCCAGCCGCTCGACCCCCGGTTCGGCCACCATCACGCGGTCGGCGTGATCCCGGAACAGCCGGTCGTAGTCGATCTCGAAGGCCGCCACCGGCGCGGCAAGCACCAGCGCGCAGAGCACGGCCCCCGCTCTCATCCCGTGGCTTTCAGCTTGGCGGACAATTCCAGCAGATCCGCCCAGGCCTCGCGCTTGAGGTGCGGCTGGCGCAGCAGGTAGGCCGGGTGGAACATCGGCAGGGCCGGACGGCCCTCGGCCTCGGTCCACTGGCCGCGCAGCCGGGTGATGCCGCGCCGTCCGAGCAGGGCGTCGCAGGCGATGTTGCCGGTGATGATCAGCACATCCGGGTCCGCCAGCGCGATATGGCGGGACAGGAAGGGCTGCATCATCGCGATCTCGGCCGGCAGCGGGTCGCGATTCTGCGGCGGCCGCCAGGGCATGACATTGGTGATGTAGACGTTTTCCGTGCGCGACAGGCCGATCGCCTCGAGCATCCGGTCCAGCAGCCCCCCGGCGCGCCCGACAAAGGGCTTGCCCTGGATGTCCTCGTCCCGGCCCGGTGCCTCGCCCACGATCATCACCCGGGCGCCCGGCACGCCGTCGCAGAACACCAGGTTGCGGGCGCCGCGCTTCAGTTCGCAATGCTCGTAGCCGGCGAGCGCCTCGCGCAGCGCGTCGAGCGTATCCGCCCCGGAGGCGCGTTGCCTCGCCTCGTCCAGCGCATCGGCGACGGGATCGGACTTCGGCGCGACGCCCGGGGCCGGGGCGGCGGCCACCTTCGGGGCCGACCGTGCCTCGCGCGCTTCGGCTTCGGCCGCGAACCGGTCCACCGGCAGCTCGCAGATGGCCTCATCGACCCCGAGGTCGATCTGCCAATCCAGCGCGGCGCGCGCGTAGTGCCATTCCAGAGCCGATTCCATGAGGCCGGAGTTTAGGGCCTGTCCGAGGGTGCCGCCACCGCAATCGGGCGGCGCCCGCCCCTGCGATCACATCGGGGGGAATTGCCCCGGATACCGCTTCCAGGTGCCGACGGCCTGCGGCGCGGAATACTGGTAGACCGGGCGCATCTGGCCGGCCGTACCGACACCGCCGCAACCCTGTTCGGTCTGCGCCTTGACCAGCGCATCGTAGTGACCGCGCGCCGAGGCAAGCTGCGCCGACTTGTCGGTGGTCATCGGCAGCGCGAACAGCGCGGGCCAGAAGATCAGCGTGCCGACGACGACACCGGCGGTGTCCCATTTGGCGGCGTTGCGCTGGTCGCGCGCCACGCTGGTGACATAGCCCGCAAGAACCTGCCGCTCATGCGCCAGTTCCTGGCAGGAGGCGCCGCGATAGACGATGCTGGGAACATAGGTGGCAGGCACGCGACGGGCCTGTTCCGCACAGCCGGACACAACCAGCGCTGCCAGGAGAAAAGCCCCGGCGACGATACGTTTGCAATTCATTGATTTCCCCAAGTGTTTTGCCCCTGCAGGTAAAACTGCACGCACAAAGCGGTCAAGCCGGAAACGCCCTCGATCCACAATATTTTGCGATCCGGCCGGGCTGTCGCCGCTAGGGTTGGCGTCGCGCGGGCCGGGCGCGGCGCAGGCGCACGGGCCTTGTCCCGCCGGAACCGGCTTTCTATAACCGGGCGCAGACCTCACGGAGCTACCGCCATGCGTTTCGACCAGCGTCACCTTCTGGGCATAGAGCCCCTTCGCCCGGACGAGATCACCACGCTGCTCGATCTGGCGGACCAGTACGTCACCCTGTCGCGGCGGCGGGAAAAGCATTCCTCGGTGCTGTCGGGGCTGACGCAGATCAACATGTTCTTCGAGAATTCGACCCGCACCCAGGCCAGCTTCGAGCTTGCCGGCAAGCGGCTCGGCGCGGACGTGATGAACATGTCGATGCAGGCCTCGTCGATCAAGAAGGGCGAGACGCTGATCGACACGGCGCTGACGCTGAACGCCATGCATCCCGATCTTCTGGTGGTGCGCCATCCGCATTCCGGCGCGGTGGATCTGCTGGCGCAGAAGGTCAATTGCGCCGTGATCAACGCCGGGGACGGGCGCCACGAACACCCGACCCAGGCGCTTCTGGACGCGCTGACGATCCGCCGCTCCAAGGGCCGCCTGCACCGGCTCAACATCGCCATCTGCGGCGACATCGCCCACAGCCGCGTCGCGCGCTCCAACATCCTGCTGCTGCACAAGATGGAAAACCGCATCCGGCTGGTCGGCCCGTCGACACTCATGCCCTCGGGGATCGAGGCCTTCGGGGTCGAGGTCCATGACGACATGCGCGAGGGGCTGAAGGATGCCGACGTGGTGATGATGCTGCGGCTCCAGAAGGAACGCATGGACGGCGGCTTCATTCCCTCCGAGCGGGAATATTATCACCGCTGGGGCCTCGACGCCGAAAAGCTCGGCTTTGCCAAGGACGATGCCATCGTCATGCATCCCGGACCGATGAACCGGGGGGTCGAGATCGACGGCACCATTGCCGACGACATCAACCGCTCGGTGATCCAGGAGCAGGTCGAGATGGGCGTGGCCGTGCGCATGGCGGCGATGGACCTGCTCGCCCGCAACCTGCGCGCACGTCCGACGGAACTCAGCGCCTGAGGCGGAGTTTCCCTTGCGGAAGACCCGGAGACCGGGTTTCCTGACAGTCGAAAAATGCAACCGGCGGGCGACTCCATCGCCCGGCCCGGACGCCCCCGAAGACAGCGAGGCGCTGCGCGTCGAGCCAGTGGAAAGTGACCATGACGACCATGCAGATCAACGGCTCCGAATCGGGAACCGTCCGGCTCTTCCATCTCGACCTTCCCGCCGAAGCGATCGAGCGCTTCACCACGCAGGCCGGAACCGGCGAATGGCCGCTGCAATACGCCCTGGGGGCGCACAGGCTGCGCCCGGCCTTCATCGACGTGGTGTCGATCCGCGATCTCGACTCGATGTCGCTCTCGGCCTACCTGGCCGAAGCGCACCAGGTCAAAGGCTCCGAATTCCGGGGCATGCGGGGGCAGATCGACGCGCTGCGCGGGCATGTGGTCATCCTGCCGAGCCAGGCCTTCGACCATACCTCGCAAACCCTGACGATCTCCCAGCCGCTGCGCTGGGTCGGCTCCTTCGAGGAGGAAACCGCCCGCCCGCGCGACGCCTCGCTGTCCAGTCGCTCGGCGCAGGGCACGGCGACCGGCCAAGGCGGCGGCGGGCTCGGGGCGACACGCTCTCCGGTGCTGAAACTGGTGCTGATAGGGGCCGCGATCCTGATCCTCCTGGTCATCGCGCTGGCGCTGCGCCAGGGTGGCTGATCGGCGTGGCGCCACCCCTGCCCCACGCAGGAGGGGACGAGATCCTGTGGCAGGGCCGTCCGGACACCGCGCCGACGCTGCATCCCCGCCCGCCCTCCTCCGTGATCTTCTTCGACCTGCTGCTGGTGCTCTATGCGGGCGGCACCTTCGTCGCGGCGATCCCGTTCGATCCCGGCGCGCTCTGGCTGAAGGCGCTTCTGCTCGTCCTCTTCGCGCTCATGCTGCTGGTCGGACTGGACCGGGTGGGCGGATATGCGCTGCGCCGCGGCCTCGTGCGGCGCTACACCCGGTATTTCCTGACCCGCCGCCAGGCGATCATCTACGTCGACCTGCCGCTCCTGCCCGCCCGCATCGAAACCCATGATCTCGTGGCGACCATGCCCCTGACCCTCGACCGGCACGGGCCGGGGTCGGTCTGGTTCGCACGGCGGCACCACGCGCTCCTATCCGACGACGCGCTGATCCGGACCGAGATCGGCTCCACGCCGTATGGCTTCGACCGCATCCACGATGCGGACCGGGTCTACCGGATGATGTCGGAGATCCTGCGCGACGGGGCGGGATGACGTCCGCGCCGCCCCCCGCACGCAGGAAACCGGCCCGCACAGGCGCCGCGATGCACCGACCGGGCGCCCCGGGCTTGCCTTATCCGACCCCGGACGGTATCGCCGAAACGTGTCGGCTCGGCTCTGCGATGCAGGCGTGATACGACCCGCGACATGCATCTGAACACGTTCCCGCCCGGTCCGGCGCCAGAGATTGCCCGGAACCTGGCCGCCCGCCCGAGGGAAGCCGAGACCATGAAACCCACCCTCATCACCCACGCCCGCCTGATCGACCCCGAAGCCGGTTCCGTCGCGCCGGGGGCGCTGCTGATCCGCGACGGGCGGATCGCCGAGGTTTTCGATACCCCCGCGCCCGACGGCATCGAGGCCGAGGTGATCGACGCCCGCAACGCCTATCTTGCCCCGGGGATCGTCGACATCGGCGTGAAGGTCGGCGAGCCGGGCGAACGGCACAAGGAAAGCTACAAGAGCGCGGGACTGGCCGCCGCCGCCGGGGGCGTGACGACCATCGTCACCCGCCCCGACACCAGCCCGGCCATCGACACCCCCGAAGTGCTGAGCTTCATCCGCGACCGGGCCGAGGATGACGCCCCGGTCAACGTGCTGCCCATGGCCGCGCTGACCAAGGGCCGCGAGGGCCGCGAGATGACCGAGATCGGCTTCCTGCTCGATGCCGGGGCCGTGGCCTTCACCGATTGCGACCGCGTGGTGCAGGACACCCGCGTCCTGTCCCGCGCCATGAGCTATGCGCGCTCGCTCGGGGCGCTCATCATGGCGCATCCGCAGGAGCCGGGACTGTCGAAGGGCGGTGCCGCCACCTCGGGCAAGTTCGCCTCGCTGCGCGGGTTGCCCTCTGTCTCGCCCATGGCGGAACGGATGGGACTGGACCGCGACCTCGCCCTGGTCGAGATGACCGGCGTTCGCTACCACGCCGACCAGATCACCACCTCGCGCGCGCTGCCCGCGCTCGAACGCGCCAAGGCCAACGGCTTCGACGTGACGGCGGGAACCTCCATCCACCACCTCACGCTGAACGAGCTCGACGTTTCCGACTACCGCACCTTCTTCAAGGTCAAGCCGCCGCTGCGCTCCGAAGACGACCGGCAGGCGATCCTCGAAGCGGTGCGCACCGGTCTCATCGACATCATCGGCAGCTTCCACACCCCGCAGGACGAGGAATCCAAGCGCCTGCCCTTCGAAGAGGCCGCCTCGGGCGCGGTGGGTCTGGAAACCATGCTGCCGGTGCTGCTGCGCCTCTACCACTCGGGCGAGGTCGAGCTGCCCACGCTGTTCCGCGCGCTGTCGCTCAACCCGGCCCGCCGACTGGGTCTCGACTGCGGGCGCCTGAGTCGGGGCGCTCCGGCGGATCTCGTCCTGTTCGATGCCGACAAGCCCTTCATCCTCGACCGGTTCAAGCTTCGCTCCAAGTCCGGCAATACGCCGTTTGATGGCGCCCGGCTTCAGGGTAAGGTCCTGGCGACCTTCGTCGCCGGTCTGCCCGTTTTCCGGAGTGCCTGATGCTGCCTGACCTCGTTTCCTCCACTCCGATGATCGTGCTCTGGGCGGTGATCGGCTACCTGCTCGGCTCGATCCCCTTCGGCCTGCTGCTGACCCGCGCGATGAACCTCGGCGATCTGCGCAAGATCGGCTCGGGCAACATCGGCGCGACCAACGTCCTGCGCACCGGCAACAAGGGCGCCGCCGCGGCGACGCTTCTGCTCGACGGCGGCAAGGGCGCGGTGGCGGTGCTGCTCGCCCGCTGGCTCGGCGCCGAGGACACCGCCCAGATGGCGGCGCTCGCCTCGTTCCTGGGGCACTGCTTCCCGGTCTGGCTCGGCTTCAGGGGGGGCAAGGGCGTCGCGACCTTCCTCGGCATCGTGCTGGCGCTGTCCTGGCCCGTGGGGCTGCTCTGCTGCGCCACCTGGCTCGCGGGGGCGGCACTGTCGCGCATCTCCAGCGTCGGCGCGCTCGTCGCGGCGCTGATGTCGACCGCCTGGATGCTGCTTCTGGGACATGTCGGGATGACCGCCCTCACCCTGGTGCTGACCCTGCTGATCTTCTGGCGTCACGCGACCAACATCGCCCGCATCCGCGCCGGAACCGAACCGATGATCGGCAAGAAGGGCTGACCGCCCCGGCCTGACGCCCGCACCGCGCCCCCCCTGTTGCAGCTTTACACGCTTCCGGCAGATCGGAACGCGCCGCGGGCACAAGATATTGCCCGCCAGCCCCCGCCGAAGCTATTCCTGAAAACAGGCCGCACCCCGGTGCGGTCTCAAAAAAACCCCGAGGCAGGGGAACCAACCGGCGGCGGGAGCGGTTAACCCGGCGTCACACAGGAGAAAAATCCATGAGCCCGATCATCGTCCTTTTCCTCATGGCAGCCAGCGTCATCGGCCTTTTCCTTTTCAGCGGAGCGGCCATCTGGTATGCAGGCCGCCTGCCGACGCGGGATGACCTCGCCATGGCACGCAACCTGCCCCGCACCGCGAACGGTCAGAACGGCTGAGCCGACCCCCGGTCAGAGCTTGCCCGACAGGTGCAGGTCTAGGTCTTCCAGCCGATCCTGCCCCCAGAACCTCTGCCCCGACTCCGTGATCCAGAACGGAGAGCCGAACACCCCCCTGTTCACCGCCTCTTCGAGGTTGGCGGCATAGGTCTCGGCCCCGACGAGCAGACCGCTGTCCGCCAGCGACGCATCGAACCCGGCCCCGGTCAGCGCCTCGCGGATCACCGCGTCCTCGGCGATGTCCTTCTCCTCGGCCCAGGTGGCGCGCAGCAGCGCGAACACCAGCGCGCCGATGTCTCCGCCACCCGCCTTCTGTGCCGCGATGATCGCATAGGACGACGGCGCGCCGTTGGTCGGCCAGTGCGCCGGTTTCAGGTTCAGATCCAGCCCCGCCTTGCGCGCCTGCCGCGGCAGGTCCTCGGCGCGGTACTGCATCCGCGAAGCATGGCGCTGCGCCGGCGGCGTGCCCCCGGTCCGCGGGAAAAGCGCCATGATGTCCAGGGGTTTGTATACCACCTCCGCGCCGTGGCGCGAGGCGATCTCCGAGAACCTCGGCCCGGCGAGATAGGCAAAGGGCGACAGGGTCGAAAAATAGTAGTCGATTTGCGCCATAGCGTCTCTCCCGTTGGCCAGCGTCTTTGCCCCACGCTAACCGCGTGTTAAGGCGGCTTCAACGTCACGATTCTGTCATTTCGCGCCGGAGCCCTCCCCCATGCCGACTGTCATCGAACCCAAGATCATCGCGGGCAATTCCAACCTGCCCCTTGCCCGCGCCGTGGCTCGGAGGATGTCCCTCTATCGCGGCATGTCCGTCGGGCTGGTGGATGCCCGCATCGAACGCTTCAACGACCAGGAAATCTTTGTCGAGGTCTACGAGAACGTCCGCGGCGAAGACATGTTCATCATGCAGTCGACCTCGCGCCCCGCGAACGACAACCTGATGGAACTGCTCATCATCGCCGATGCGCTGCGCCGCTCCTCGGCCGCGCGGATCACCGCCGTGATCCCCTATTTCGGCTATGCCCGGCAGGATCGCCGGACCAAGGCCCGTACCCCGATCACCGCCAAGCTGGTCGCCAACATGATCGCCGAAGCCGGGATCGAACGGGTGTTGACGATGGATCTGCACGCCGCGCAGATCCAGGGCTTCTTCGACATTCCCGTGGACAACCTCTACGCCTCGCCGATCTTCGCGCTCGACATTCTCGAACAGTTCAAGGGGTCGCTCGACGACGTCATGGTGGTGTCGCCCGACGTCGGCGGCGTGGCCCGTGCCCGCGAACTGGCCAAGCGGATCAACGCGCCGCTGTCGATCGTGGACAAGCGCCGCGAGAAGGCCGGCGAAGTGGCCGAGATGACCGTGATCGGCGATGTCACCGGCAAGAAGTGCATCATCGTCGACGACATGTGCGACACCGCCGGAACGCTCTGCAAGGCGGCCGAGATCCTGCTGAACCACGGCGCGACCGAGGTGCATGCCTACATCACCCACGGCGTTCTCTCCGGCCCCGCGGTCGAGCGGGTCAAGGCCTCGGTGATGAAGTCGCTGGTCATCACCGACAGCATCGCCGCGACCGAAGAGGTGGCCGCCGCCGCGAACATCCGGGTCGTGCCGACCGCGCCGATGTTCGCCCAGGCGATCCTGAACATCTGGAACGGCACCTCGGTCTCGTCCCTGTTCGAGACGGAAACGCTCGGCCCGATCTACGAAGGCATTCTCTGACGGTGCGCCGGGGGGCGGCCGGGGCCTAGTCGAGGTCCCAGTCGTCCTCGTCCCCGACCTCGCCTATGGCGAACCATGCGACCCGGACCCGCGCCACGCGCGTGTCCGACCAGGTGCGGAAGACCAGGTCGAACCCGGTCTCGGTCACCTGTTCGGCCTGAAGGTCGGCACGGACATTCGCCTCGCTGTCCATGTCCCAGAGCGACAGCGAGACCTGAACCGAAGGCACGGTGGTGAAGCTGTCCGAAAACGCGATCCTCCTGCGACGCTCGCGCGCCCCCGAGCCCGTCCACATCTCGCCGCCGTTGGCGAAGTCGGAAAACAGCTCCTCGTTTCCCTGATCCACCCCGATCCGCGATGCCCGCAGTTTCCTCATCCTGCCATCCGTTCCGTCTTCGCTCCCGTCGGCGCATAGTCCCCCGGGCCGTCGCCAAAGAAAACGCCCGTCACGCCCGCATGGGGAGAGTGCGGCCTTCCGGGCTCACTCCGCCGCGTCGAGCACCGACCCGCCGCCGTCCGACAGCCGCGCGATGCCCACCGCATCCATGCCGCCCAGCACCGAATCCACCGCCACCGTGGCGAGGATGATGCCCATGACCCGGCTGATGATGCTGGTCCCGGTCATCCCGAGCACGCGCCGCAGCTTTGCCGCGGCCAGCAGCAGAAGCAGCGTCAGCAGCAGCACGCCGATCAGCACGACCGCCGTCATGAGCTGGTCGGGGACCGAGGCGCGATGGTTGTCGGTCAGCACGACGATGGCCAGCATCGCCCCCGGTGAGGCGATCGACGGCATCGCCAGCGGAAACACCGCCCCGGCCATGTGGTCGCGTTCGGCCTGCTCGATCTCGCGCGCGGGCTTGCTGTCGAAGATCATCGTGAGCGCGAAGAGGAACAGCACGATCCCTCCTGCGATCTGGAACGAACCCAGCCGCAGCCCCAGACCTTCGATCAGCAGTTGTCCGCCCAGCAGGAAGGCCATGAGCACCAGCGCAGCGACCAGCACCGCACGGACGGCGATCTTCCAATGCAGGTGGGGCGGCACCCCGGCCGTGGCAAAGTAGAACACGGGCAGGGTTCCGATGGGGTCGATCACCACCGAAAGGGTGATGAATTCGCGCAGAATCGCTGAGACGTCGAATGAGGCAAACACGGGCGTTGATAGTCCGGACAGGAATGGCGGGATGATGCCAAGTCTCACGTTGCCCGCCGCTTCGCAAGCCATCCCTTCGCGCGGCCCGCCCGCGGAACGGCAAACGGGCAAGGACCCGCCCGGGACCCGCGCAGGCGCCCGCAAAAGCGCCCCCGGAACGGCAAAGGGCCCCGCCGACGGCAGGGCCCTTGCGATGAGGTCTGTCAGCCGATCAGAAGTTCGGCTGCATCGGGTCCAGCCCGATATGGGTGCCCACGGCCACCATGTCCTGAAGCAGCTTGGCCGCTTCGTCGACGGGGCCCGGCTCGTTCTCGGTGGCTTCCTTGACCTGCTTGTAGGCCAGTTCCGCTTCCTTCACGAGCGACTCGTAGGTCGCCTGGTCCATGTCGCCGTGCGGCACCGCCTTTTCGGCCAGGACCGTCACGCCACCGGCGCCGATCTCGGCAAAGCCGCCGGTCACGACGAACTCTTCGGTGCCCTTCTCGGTCTCGACCTTGAGGATGCCGGGACGCAGCGTGGTGATGGTCGGAGCATGGTTCGGCATCGCCGTCATGTCACCCTCGGCGCCGGGGATCGACACCGACAAAGCCTGCGTCGAGATCAGGCTGCGTTCCGGGCTGACCAGGTCGAATTGCATCGTCTCTGCCATATCTGTCTCCTTGAATTGCGGAGGGCGTCAGGCCGACGCCCCGCCGCAAGATGACCTCAGGCAGCCTCGGCAGCCAGCTTCTCGGCCTTGGCTTTCACTTCCTCGATGCCGCCGACCATGTAGAAGGCCGCCTCGGGGAAATGGTCGTATTCGCCGTTCACCACCGCCTTGAAGGACGAGATGGTGTCTTCGAGCGGAACCTGCACACCGTCGGAGCCGGTGAACACCTTCGCCACGTCGAACGGCTGGGACAGGAAGCGCTGGATCTTCCGGGCGCGGGCCACGGTCAGCTTGTCCTCTTCCGACAGTTCGTCCATCCCGAGGATGGCGATGATGTCCTGCAGCGACTTGTAGCGCTGAAGGATACCCTGAACCGCGAAGGCGGTGTCGTAGTGTTCCTGACCGACGACGGCCGGGTCCATGAGACGCGACGAGGAGTCGAGCGGGTCCACGGCGGGGTAGATGCCGAGTTCCGAGATCGCGCGGTTGAGAACCGTGGTCGCGTCGAGGTGGGCAAAGGTCGTTGCCGGCGCGGGGTCGGTAAGGTCGTCCGCGGGAACGTAGACGGCCTGGATCGAGGTGATCGAGCCGTTCTTGGTCGAGGTGATGCGTTCCTGCATCGCGCCCATGTCGGTCGCCAGCGTCGGCTGGTAGCCCACGGCGGACGGGATACGACCCAGCAGAGCGGACACTTCGGAGCCGGCCTGCGTGAAGCGGAAGATGTTGTCAACGAAGAACAGAACGTCGGTGCCGGACTGATCGCGGAACTGCTCGGCCAGGGTGAGGCCGGTCAGCGCGACGCGGGCACGGGCTCCCGGCGGCTCGTTCATCTGACCGTAGACAAGCGCCACCTGGGATTCCTCCAGGTTGTCGGGCTTGATCACGTTCGATTCGATCATCTCGTGGTAGAGGTCGTTGCCTTCACGGGTCCGCTCGCCGACACCGGCGAACACGGAGAAGCCCGAGTGCACCTTTGCGATGTTGTTGATCAGTTCCATGATGAGAACGGTCTTGCCCACGCCGGCACCGCCGAAGAGACCGATCTTGCCGCCCTTGGAATAGGGCGCCAGCAGGTCGATCACCTTGATGCCGGTCACGAGGATCTCGGACTCGGTCGACTGTTCGTCGAACTGCGGTGCGGGCTGGTGGATCGAGCGGGTCTCGGTCGCGTTGACCGGGCCCTTTTCGTCCACGGGCTCGCCCACGACGTTGAGAATGCGGCCGAGGGTGGCGTTGCCGACCGGAACCGAGATCGGGCCGTCGGTGTCGGTCACTTCCTGACCGCGGACCAGACCTTCGGTCGCGTCCATCGCGATGCAGCGCACGGTGCCTTCACCGAGGTGCTGGGCGACTTCAAGAACCAGGGTCTTGCCGTCGTTCTGGGTGGTCAGCGCGTTCAGAATCTGCGGCAGGTGGTCGCTGAACTGCACATCGACCACGGCGCCGATGACCTGGGTCACTTTGCCTTTTGCGTTAGCCATGTTTCGTCTCCGGTTCTTAGAGCGCCTCGGCGCCCGAGATAATTTCGATCAGTTCGCTGGTGATGACCGCCTGACGGGATCGGTTGTATTCGATCGTCAGCTTGTCGATCATCTCGCCCGCGTTGCGTGTGGCGTTGTCCATGGCGCTCATCCGGGCACCCTGTTCCGAGGCGGCGTTCTCCAGAAGAGCCGAGAAGATCTGGGTCGCGACACCACGGGGAAGGAGATCGGCAAGGATGCGCTCTTCGCCGGGCTCGTAATCGTAGACCGTGCCGTCGCCGGCCTGGCCATCCTCGGGGGCGTCGAACTTGGCGGGGATGATCTGCTGCGCGGTCGGCACCTGCGAGATGACCGACTGGAACTTGTTGTAGAAGATCGTCGCCACGTCGAACTCGCCGGCATCGAAACGGGTCAGCACGTCCTTGGCAACGCCCTGTGCATCGCCGTAGCCGAGCTTCTTGACCTCGCTCAGATCCACGTGACCGACGAACAGGTCGCCGAGATCGCGCTTCAGCTGCTCGCGGCCCTTCTTGCCGACGGTCAGGATCTTGACCGTCTTGCCTTCGGCCTTGAGCTTGGCGGCATGGACGCGCGCCAGCTTCACGATGGAGCTGTTGAAGCCGCCGCACAGACCGCGCTCGGCGGTCATGACGACGAGCAGATGCACGTCGTCCTTGCCCGTTCCGCTCAGCAGACGGGGTGCGGATGCGCTGTCACCCACCGACGCGGCCAGGGCCCCGAGCACCTTGTTGAAGCGCTCGGTGTAGGGACGCGACGCCTCGGCGGCATCCTGTGCCCGCCGCAGTTTCGCGGCGGCCACCATCTGCATGGCCTTGGTGATCTTGCGGGTCGATTTGACCGACGCGATCCGGTTTTTCAGGTCCTTGAGGTTGGGCATTTTTCCCCCCTCTTACGCGAAGTCGGCGGCGAATTCGTCCAGCGCAGCCTTGAGCTTGTCCGCCGCATCGCCCTTGATCTTGGGATCTTCGGTGGCAATCCAGTCGAGCAGGTCTTTCTTCTTGCCACGCAGGAAGGCCAGCAGCGCGGCCTCGTAGCGGCCGACGTCCTTGACCGGAACCTTGTCGAGGTAGCCGTTGGTGCCGGCGAAGATGACGCAGACGATTTCCGAGTTGGTGAGCGGCGAATACTGCGGCTGCTTCATCAGCTCGGTCAGACGCGCGCCACGGGCCAGCAGGCGCTGGGTCGAGGCGTCGAGGTCGGAACCGAACTGCGCGAAGGCCGCCATCTCGCGGTACTGGGCGAGCGACAGTTTCACCGGACCGGCGACCGAGGACATCGCCTTGGTCTGAGCGGACGAACCGACGCGCGACACCGACAGACCGGTGTTCACGGCGGGGCGGATGCCCTGGAAGAACAGTTCGGTCTCGAGGAAGATCTGGCCGTCGGTGATCGAGATCACGTTGGTCGGAATGAAGGCCGAAACGTCACCGCCCTGGGTTTCGATGATCGGCAGCGCCGTCAGCGAACCTGCGCCGTGATCTTCGTTCAGCTTTGCCGAACGCTCGAGCAGGCGCGAGTGGAGGTAGAACACGTCGCCCGGATAGGCTTCGCGGCCCGGCGGACGGCGCAGGAGCAGCGACATCTGGCGGTAGGACACGGCCTGCTTGGACAGGTCATCATAGATGATGAGGGCGTGCTTGCCGTTGTCGCGGAAGTACTCGGCCATCGCGGTCGCGGTATAGGGCGCGAGGTACTGCATCGGCGCGGGGTCGGACGCGGTCGCGGCGACGACGATGGAATAGTCGATGGCGCCGGTCGCTTCGAGACGCTTCACCAGCTGCGCCACGGTCGAGCGCTTCTGGCCGATGGCGACGTAGACGCAGTAGAGCTTCTTGCTCTCGTCGTCGCCGGCGGCATCGTTGTAGGACTTCTGGTTCAGGATGGCATCGAGCGCGATGGCGGTCTTGCCGGTCTGACGGTCGCCGATGATCAGTTCGCGCTGACCGCGGCCGATCGGGATCATCGCGTCCACGGCCTTGAGGCCGGTCGCCATCGGTTCGTGAACCGACTTGCGCGGGATGATGCCCGGAGCCTTCACGTCGGCGACGCGACGCTCGGTCGTGGCGATCGGGCCCTTGCCGTCCAGCGGGTTGCCGAGGCCGTCAACGACGCGGCCCAGCATGGCGGGGCCTGCGGGAACGTCCACGATGGAGTTGGTGCGCTTGACGACGTCACCTTCCTTGATGTCGCGGTCGGAACCGAAGATCACGACGCCGACGTTGTCGGATTCGAGGTTCAGCGCCATGCCCATGATCCCGCCCGGGAACTCGACCATTTCGCCTGCCTTGACACTGTCGAGACCATAGACACGGGCAATCCCGTCACCGACCGAGAGCACGCGGCCCACTTCGGCGACTTCGGCGTCCTGCCCGAAGTTCTTGATCTGCTCCTTCAGGATCGCCGAAATTTCGGCAGCTTGGATACCCATTTATCCGACCTCTTTCATTGCATTCTGGAGGGAGTTGAGCTTCGCGCGGATCGACGTGTCGATCATCTTCGAGCCCACCTTTACGACGAGTCCACCGATGAGGCTTTCATCGACGGTGGTATTGATCTTCACGTCCGAACCGACCTGCGCCTTCAGCGTTTCCGCCAGCTTGGCGGTCTGGGCATCGGTCAGCGCGGTGGCCGAGGTCACCTCGGCCGTCACTTCGCCCTTTTCCGCCGCCAGCATCTCGCGCAGCGTGCGCACGAGCTGGGGCAGGACGAACAGGCGGCGCTTCTGGGCCATGAGGCCGAGCGTGTTCCTGAGGACGGGAATGAGACCCATCCGCTCCGCGACGGCGGCGATGGCATCGCCCTGCGCCTGACGCGAATAGACGGGAGAAGAGATGAGATCCCGCAGGTCGGCGCTGTCGCTCAGCGCGCCCGCGAGTTCATCCAGGTTGCCTTCGAGGCTGTCGAGATTGCTGGTCTCTTTGGCGATCTCGAAGACCGCCTTGGCATAGCGTGCCGCGATGCCACCGGAGATCGAAGCTGATTCAGACACGTCCACCCTTCCGATATGAGGCCCCCGTGACGCGCGGGGTTACCGGCATCCGGAGGCTATTGTCCCTGCCCTGACTGGCTCGCAAGGCGTCGAAATCAGCGCGGATGTAGCAGAGCCTCCCCGACCTCGCAACATGCTAACACTGAATTAAGACCCCTGTATCGCCCGCTTTTTGCGCTGTTAGCGCGGGGTGCGACCTTACGCGCAGGGCAGCGCCATGGAAACATGCAGCTTTTCGTCAGGAATTGCCGAATCCCCGGTGTTTTCCGGCCGGACGGCGGGCGCCGTCCCGGCTAGCGCTAACAGGCCGCGGCGGCGCCCCGGCCGCCTCCCGGCGATTCTGCGGGGCAGCGACCTGCGTGCTCAGACCTGTTCGGCGGGTTTGCCGGGGCTCGGCGCCAGCACGTCGAGCGGGCTCGGCACCCGGACCTTGCGGCCGAGGCCCTTGCGCTGCGGCGGGTGCCGCTTGGAGGCCAGCACCATCAGCACCCCGCCGGCCATCACCGCCGGAATGGCCCGGCCCATGCGCTCCCAGGCGGGGGCGGTCTTCATCCACATGCGCCGGTCCGACGGCGGCTGGTAGAGCACCGAGCAGTAGTTCTGCCGGATGAAGTCATGCGCCTTGAGCTGCGCGTCGAGCTGGCTCAGCGAATAGGGCCGGCCGAACCCGAAGGGCGTGGCGTCGGACCGCGCCCACAGCCCCGAGCGGTTCGGCACCACGAACAGCGCCTGCCCCCCCGGCCCCAGCACCCGGTAGCATTCATCGAGAAGCTCCGTCGGCCGTTCCGAATTCTCCAGCCCGTGCATCAGCACCAGTCGGTCGACATGGCCCGTTTCCAGCGGCCAGAGCGTTTCCTCGCAGAGGACCGAGACATTGGGCAGCCCCACCGGCCAGTGCATGACCCCCTGCGGCCCCGGCATCAGGCCGATCACCCGGCGCGCATCGCCGAGATAGGGACGCAGCAGCGGCACCGCAAAACCGTAGCCCGCCACCGTATGCCCATGCGCATCCGGCCAGAACCGGCGCACCTGGTCGCGCACGGCCCGCTGCGCCGCCCGCCCGAGCGCGCTGCGATAATAGAAGTCGCGCAGGGTCTTCACGTCCAGATGCATTGCAGCCCCCCGTTTCCTCCTGCAGGCTGGCACCACTGTGACAAAGCCTCGAAGGAAAGACCATGCCCGTGGAGATCCTCACCATCCCCTGTCTCGAAGACAATTACGCCTACCTCGTGGCGGGCCCCGAGGGGGTGTGCCTGATCGACGCGCCGGAACCCGGCCCGATCATCGCGGCGCTCGACGCGCGGGGGATGACGCTGGACGCCATTCTCATCACCCACCACCACTGGGATCACGTCGAAGGGCTGCCCGGCCTCCGCGAACGCTACGGCTGCCCGGTCATGGGCCCGCGCTCCGAAGAGGCAAAGCTGCCTCCGATGGACCGCCTGCTCGACGATGACGAGCGTCTGCGCGTCGTCGGCCTCGACGTGCAGGTCATCCCGGTGCCCGGCCACACCCTCGGCCACATCGCCTTTCACATGCCCGGCGCGGGCGCGGTCTTTACCGCCGACAGCCTCATGGCCCTGGGTTGCGGACGCCTGTTCGAAGGCACCCCGGAGATGATGTGGGACAGCCTTCGCCGGCTCGCCGGACTGCCGCCCGAAACGCTGGTCTGTTCGGGTCACGAATACACTCAGGGCAACGCAAGGTTCGCCCTGACCATTGAACCCGGCAACGCAGAGCTTAAATCGAGATCAGACGCCATTGCCAAAGCCCGGACAGAGGGACGGCCGACCGTACCCTGCAAGCTGTCCGAGGAACTGGCCACCAACCCCTTCCTGCGACCGCACGTGCCCGCCATCCGCGACGGGCTGGGCATGGCGGATGCAACCGACGCGGAAGTCTTTGCCGAAATCCGCGCCCGGAAGGATCGCTTCTGAGCCGCTTTTCACGTCACGTTTCGGCCACCCCGCCAAATGTGAGCGCCAAACGGACAGAAAAAACTTGAAGGATGGCCGGTATCGACCAAACTTTAACCGTAAGAGGCAAAGTTGGGCGTCAGAGCCCGGCGCAGACAAGAGGAGCACCCAAGTGCCTTCATTCTCGAACACCCTTGAGCAGGCAATTCACTCGGCGCTGGCGCTCGCCAACTCGCGCAGTCACGAATTCGCCACGCTGGAACACCTCCTCCTTGCTCTGATCGACGAACCCGACGCCGTCCGCGTGATGAAAGCCTGCTCCGTCGATACGGAGGAGTTGCGGACAACCCTCGTGGAATTCATCGACGAGGATCTGTCGAACCTCGTCACCGACATCGAGGGGTCGGAGGCGGTGCCGACCGCCGCCTTCCAGCGCGTCATCCAGCGCGCCGCGATCCACGTCCAGAGCTCCGGCCGCACCGAAGTGACCGGCGCCAACGTGCTCGTGGCGATCTTTGCCGAGCGCGAATCGAATGCCGCCTACTTCCTGCAGGAGCAGGACATGACCCGCTACGACGCGGTGAATTTCATTGCCCACGGCGTCGCCAAGAACCCCGCCTACGGCGAATCCCGCCCCGTCCAGGGCGCGCAGGAGCAGGAGGAAGAAACGAAAGCCGAAGCCCCCGAAAAGGAGAGCAACAAGGAATCGGCGCTGGCCAAGTACTGCGTCGACCTCAACGCCAAATCCCGCAAGGGCGATGTCGACCCGCTGATCGGCCGCGAGTCCGAGGTCGAGCGTTGCATCCAGGTGCTCTGCCGCCGCCGCAAGAACAACCCGCTGCTGGTGGGTGACCCCGGCGTCGGCAAGACCGCCATCGCCGAAGGGCTGGCGCGCAAGATCGTCTCCGGCGACACCCCCGAGGTGCTTTCGGAAACCACGATCTATTCTCTCGACATGGGCGCCCTGCTTGCCGGGACGCGCTATCGCGGCGATTTCGAGGAGCGGCTGAAGGCCGTCGTCACCGAACTCGAGGAACATCCCGACGCGGTGCTCTTCATCGACGAGATCCATACCGTGATCGGGGCCGGGGCGACCTCCGGCGGCGCGATGGACGCCTCCAACCTGCTCAAGCCCGCGCTTCAGGGCGGCAAGCTGCGCACCATGGGCTCCACCACCTACAAGGAGTTCCGCCAGCACTTCGAAAAGGACCGCGCGCTCAGCCGCCGGTTCCAGAAGATCGACGTCAACGAACCCTCGGTCGAAGACACCGTGAAGATCCTCAAGGGCCTCAAGCCCTATTTCGAGGAGCATCACTCCGTCAAATACACCGCGGATGCGATCAAGTCGGCGGTCGAGCTTTCGGCGCGCTACATCAATGACCGCAAGCTGCCCGACAAGGCGATCGACGTGATCGACGAGGCGGGAGCGGCACAGCATCTCGTGGTGGAATCCAAGCGCCGCAAGACCATCGGCGCCCGCGAGATCGAGGATGTCGTCGCCAAGATCGCGCGCATCCCGCCCAAGAACGTGTCCAAGAACGATGCCGAGGTGCTCAAGGATCTGGAACGGACCCTCAAGCGCGTCGTCTTCGGTCAGGACAAGGCGATCGAGGCGCTGTCCTCCGCGATCAAGCTGGCGCGTGCCGGCCTGCGCGAGCCCGAAAAGCCCATCGGCAACTACCTCTTCGCCGGGCCCACGGGCGTCGGCAAGACCGAGGTGGCCAAGCAGTTGGCAAGCTCGCTCGGGGTGGAACTGCTGCGCTTCGACATGTCGGAATACATGGAGAAGCACGCGGTCTCCCGCCTGATCGGCGCGCCTCCGGGCTATGTCGGCTTCGACCAGGGCGGCCAGCTCACCGACGGCGTGGACCAGCACCCGCATTGCGTGCTGCTGCTCGACGAGATCGAAAAGGCGCACCCGGATGTCTACAACATCCTGCTGCAGGTGATGGACCACGGCTCGCTGACCGACCACAACGGCCGGACGGTGGATTTCCGCAACGTGATCCTCATCATGACCTCGAACGCCGGTGCGGCGGAACAGGCCAAGGCGGCGATCGGCTTCAACCGCGACCGTCGCACGGGCGAGGATACCGCCGCGATCGAGCGGACCTTCACGCCGGAATTCCGCAACCGTCTGGACGCGGTCATCAGCTTCCAGCCGCTCCCGAGAGAGGTCATCCTGTCGGTCGTCGAAAAGTTCGTGCTGCAACTGGAAGCCCAGCTTCTGGACCGCAACGTGACCATCGAACTGACCCGCCCCGCCGCCGAATGGCTCGCGGAGAAGGGTTACGACGACAAGATGGGCGCGCGTCCGCTGGGCCGCGTGATCCAGGAGAGCATCAAGAAGCCCCTCGCGGAGGAGCTGCTGTTCGGCAAGCTCACCAAGGGCGGGCTGGTCAAGGTCGGCGTCAAGGACGGAGAGATCTCCCTCACCACCTTCGGCCCGGACAAGCTGCGCCTGTCGTCGAAGAAGCCGCCGCTGCTCACCGCCGAGTGATGCGACCGCTCATTGCTGCACTTTGTGTCTCCGCCGCCCCCCTCGCGGCGGAGACACCCGTTCTGGACCTGCCCATCGACTGCGTCCCGGGCAGGACCTGCTACATCGAGGATTACGTCGACCACGACCCCGCCCGCGGCCGCCAGCGCGACTTTGCCTGCGGGATCAATTCGCGCGACGGGCACAAGGGCACCGACATCGCCCTGTTGTCCTTCGACGCGATGGAGGCGGGGGTCGAGGTGCGCGCCGCCGCGCCGGGCACCGTCCTGCGGATGCGCGACGGGATGGTCGACGACTACACCATGCCCGGCGTCACCGACGACAACGCCTGCGGCAATGCCGCGATCATCGACCACGGCGACGGCTGGCAGACCCTCTACTGCCACATGAAACAGGGCTCCGTCTCGGTCACCCCGGGGCAGGAGGTCAAGGCCGGCGACCGCCTCGGGCTGGTCGGGCTTTCGGGCCAGACCACCCATCCGCATGTGCACCTGACCGTCTATCACGACGGCGCACTGGTCGACCCGTTCCGCCCGGATGCGAGCCTCGACAGTTGCGGCGACAGCGCGGGCACGCTCTGGGCCGACCCGCCGGCCTATTACAGGACCGGCCTCGTCACGGCGGGCTTCTCCACCTCGGTCCCCTCGCTCGCTGCGGTCGGCGACGGCTCGGCGCGGGTGACGGAGACGGCGCCCGACTCCCCGCTCGTGGTCTATGCCCATGCCGGTCACGCCGAACCCGGCGACGTGCTGACGATCCGCGCCCGCGACCCGCAGGGCACCGAAATCTTCCGGACCGAGGAGACGTTGACCGATCCGCAGGTCAGCCAGATGCGCGCCTTCGGCCGCAAGGCTCCCCCCGGCGGCTGGCCCGCCGGCGCCTATCTCGGCGAGGCGACGCTGACCCGCGACGGCACGGTGATCGCCCACCGCAATGCGCATGTGACCGTGGAGTAGGCGAAACCGGCGCTATTTCTCGGTCAGCTTGAGCTCGATCCGGCGGTTCTGGGCCCGCGCCTCCTCGGTCGGGGCGGGGTTGATCGGCTGGTACTGGCCAAAGCCGTTGGCCGACAGCCGCTCCGGCGGCATGCCGAGGAAATCGACCATGTAGCGCACCACCGACAGGGCGCGGGCCTGGCTGAGTTCCCAGTTGTCGGCGAACCGCGCGCCGGGCCGCAGGGGAATGTCGTCGGTATGGCCGTCGACCCGCAGCACCCAGTCGATTCCCTCGGGGATGGCGTCCATCACGCTGCGCAGGATGCCCGCGATCTTGGCGATCTCGGCCTCCCCCGCCGGGGACAGGTCCGCCTCGCCTACCGCGAACAGCACCTCGGAGGAAAAGACAAAGCGGTCGCCCTCGATCCGGATGCCCTCCTGGTTGCCGATCACCTCGCGCAGGCGGCCGAAGAATTCCGACCTGTAGCGCTCCAGATCCTTGGCCTGCGCCTGCAGGTCCCGGGCCTCGGCCTCCAGCCGCAGGCGCTCCGCCTCCTCGAGCTGGCGGCGGCGGCGTTCCTCGGCGGCGGCCCGCGCCAGCGCGGCGTTCAGATCCGAGCCCAGCGACTGCAGCTGCACGTTCGCCGCCGCATCCCGTGCCTTGGAATCGTCGAGCAGCGCCTGCAATTCCCCGAGTTGCGAGCGCAGCGCCGAAACCTGCTGGTTGAGCAGCGCCGACTGCCGTTGCGCCGCCTCCGAACGGACCTCGCTGTCGGAAAGCGCGTTGCGGGCCTGCGCCAGCAGCGTCGCGCGCTGCTCCGCCTCGGACAGGCGCGCGGCGGCACTGGCCTCCGCGGCCTTCTGCGCGGCCAGCGCGGCGGCCAGACGGTCGCGGGTTTCCTCGGCGCTGGTTTCCGCCGCCAGGCGCGAGGCCAGCGCCTCGGCCAGCCGTTCCTCGAGAGAGCGCGCATCCTCCGAGCGTTCCGTCGCCCGGGCCTGCGCCTCGGCCAACTGGCTGCGCAGGCTGGCGATGGTCTGCGCCTGCGCCCCGGCGTCGGTCAGGTCCTGCGTCAGCGCCTCGTTGCGCGCCCGCAGGTCCGCGACGCGTGCTTCCAGCGCATCCGCCTCGGTCACGCGGGCCAGCGCCTCGGCGAGGCGGGCCGACAGGTCCGAAAGCTTCGTCTCGCCCGCCGCCGAGGCCGCGCGCAGATCGGCCAGTTCCGCCTCCGCCGCCTCGCGACCGGCGCGGGCGGTGGCCAGATCGGCGCGCAGGGTGTCGATGGTCCCGGCCTGCCCGGAGGCGGCGGCAAGCTGCGCCTCGGCGGCATCGCGGGCCTGCCGGGTCTCCGCCAGTTCGGCGCGCAGGCCGCCCAGTTCCTCGCCCGCGACCAGCGCGGCGGCCAGCCGGGCATTCAGGTCGTCCTCCGCGTCGCGCGCGGCGGCGAGCAGGGTCAGCGTGTCCTCGGCGCGCTGCCGCTCCTGTTCCAGCTTCATGGTCATGGCGGTCAGTTCGGTATCCGCGGTCTCCAGCCGCTGCCGCAGGGCCTTTGCCGCTTCGGCTTCGGCCAGGCGCTGCGCCTCCTCCTCGGACAGCGCCGCTTCGAGCGCGTCGACCTTCGACGACAGCCCGCCCAGCGCGGTCTCCCGGTCGGCCGCCTTCGCGCGCAGATCGGCCACCAGCGCATCCAGCGCCTCGCGGCGGGAGGCGGCAAGCCGCGCCGCCTCGGCCTGTGCGTCGACCTCGTCGCGCGCCTGCGCCAGCGCGAGGTTCAGCGCCTCGCGTTCGGTCAGCAGGGCGGTGCGGGCCTCTTCCAGCGCCGTACGGTCCGCCGTCAGCTCCGCGACCGAGGCGCGGGCATCGTCGCGCTCCGACAGCAGCGCCGCGACCTGCTCCTCGAACGAGGCGATCCGCCCCGCGGCGGCACTCAGTTCCGAAGCCTGCCGGTCGCGTTCGGACGACAGCGCGGCGATGATCGACTGCTGCTCGGCGGCGCGGGTCTCGGCATCCGACAGGGTGGTTTCCAGCTCTCCGAGCTGGTTGGTCAGCGCGGTGTTGCGCCGTTCCTGCACGCCCAGCGCGCGGGCCAGTTCGGCAATCTCGCCGGAGAGCGAATCAAGCTTGGTCTCCTGCCCGGAGATGGTTTCCCGCAGCACGAACTGGATCACCATGAAGATGGTCAGCACGAACATCAGCACCAGCAGCAGGCCGGTCATCGCATCGACGAAGCCGGGCCAGATATTGGCCTGGAAACGCGACCCGGTGCGGCGGGAAAGCGCCATGGATCAGCCTTCCCCGCCCGGTCCGGCGGCGGGGCGCATCGGGCGGATCTTGACCGATTGCGACACCGGCTGCCGCGCCATCTGCGCGATCGCGCGGGTCAGCGAGGTGATGTCGGTGCGAAGTTCGGCCATGCTTTCCTGCCGCCCGGCCGAGATCTCTTCGAGAATGCGCAGCATCTGCACGTCGATCGACCGCAGCCGCATCCGGCTTTCCGCGTCCAGCCCCTCGGTCTCCTTGCTGGCAAGCACGTCGATCAGCCGTTCCTGCCCCTCCGCGATCCGCGCCAGCGAGGTGGCCGACGGCGCCGTCGCCTCCAGCCGCTCGGTCATCCGCTCGATGGAATCCGCAAGCTGGCCAAGGCGGGAATCGACCTCGATCCGTCCCTCCTCCGCCTGGGCGAAGAGGTAGTTCAGCCGCTCCATCTGCTCGGTCATCTGGTCGAGCACCATGCCCACGACGCCCATCTCGGACGACCCGTCGCCGTCCCCCGAAAGCGACAGCTTGGTGATCGAGGACAGCCATTCCTCCAGCTCCCGGAAAAAGCGGTTCTGCCCGTGGCCCGCGAACAGCTCCAGCAGGCCGACGACCAGCGATCCCGTCAGCCCCAGCAGCGACGAGGCAAAGGCGACGCCCATCCCGCCTAGCTGCCCTTCGAGCCCCGACATCAGGCGGGAAAAGGTCTCGACCCCGGATTCGCCGTCCTCCGGCGCGAGGCTGCGGATGGTGTCGACCAGCGCGGGCACCGTGGTGGCCAGGCCGTAGAACGTCCCCAGCAGGCCGAGAAAGATCAGCAGCGACACGATGTAGCGCGTGATCTCGCGCGCCTCGTCGATCCGCGTCGACACCGAATCGAGGATCGACCGCGTCGAGCCGGTGGTGATCTGCATCCGCCGGTCGCGGCGCCGCAGCAGCGCGGCCAGCGGCGCCAGCAGGCGCGGCGCCTGCGCGCCCGCGTCCCGGTCCGAGGCAAAGCCCTCGATCCAGCGCACCGACTGGATCAGCTGCGCCACCTGCCAGAAGCAGGCCAGCACGCCCAGCACGAAGACGAAGACGATGAACCCGTTCAGATAGGGGTTGGACTGGAACACCGGCAGCACGCGCGGCAGGGCCAGCACCGCCCCGGCGGCCGACAGCCCGAGCACGGCCAGCATCAGGGCGATCTGGCGGAAAGGCTGGCTGAAATGAGGCTCGGCTTCGAGGTCGGGACGGTCCATGCGGGGCACCGGGCACCTAAGTCGTTAAAGTCACGTAAACCCTAGAGACTCGGACCATTCAAGCCAAGCCGTTATCCACGAGCGCGCGCACGCGGGACGCCAACCAGTGCAGTTCCGCATCGGGAATGCCCAGCGCATCGAGATGCGCGGCGGTGTTGTAGAGATATTCCGTGTTCGGCCCCCGTCCGCCCACCGCGCGGGCGATGATCCGGGCCTGCTCCTCCAGCTCCAGGTCGCAATATTGCACGTGGTCCGGGTCGATGACGTAGGTGACCGTCTCGATCCGCGTGCCGTCGCTCAGATCCACCGGCAGCACCTTCTCGAGATAGGCGGACGAGATCAGCTCCCGCTCCCTCAGATAGGCCAGCACCGCGTCCTCGGTGCCCGGCGCGGCGCGCAGCGCGACCCCCTCGCAGACCGCCCCGGGGTGGGCGTCGAGGGCAAGCACCAGCCCCGGCGCCTCCGGCGTGCCGCGATGATGGATCGAGCGCATGCAGAAGCTGCGCCGCCAGTCGGGCAGACAGGCGGCGGCCTGCTCGGCCACCTCGAAGCCGGGGTTCCACAGAAGCGAGCCGTAGCCGAAGACCCAAAGCGCCATCATTCTGGTCCTTTCCTTTGCGCGGCTGTAAACATCATTGCGACCGTCCACGAAAGGGGTACGCAGTGAAACGTCTGGCAATTGTCGTGATCGTGGCGGGGCTTGCCTGGTCCGGATGGTGGGTCTACGCCGCCTGGTCCCAGCGCAGCGCGATCGAGGCCTGGTTCGCCGACCGCCGCGCCGACGGCTGGGAGGCCGGCTACGACGACCTTTCCGTCCGCGGCTTTCCCAACCGGCTCGACATCACCTTCACCGGGCTGACGCTTGCCGATCCCGACACCCGCATCGTCTGGGAGGCGCCGTTCTTCCAGATCCTGCAACTCTCCTATGGCCGGGGCCACGAAATCCTCGTCTGGCCCGACAGCCAGACCCTGACCACGCCGAACGGCCGTCACGAGATCACCTCCGAAGGGCTGCGCGCCAGCCTGATCCACGACGGCGACCTCGTGCAGCGCGCCACGCTCGAAGCCTCGGTGCTCAACATCGGCGGCGAAAGCCCCCTCGCCATGGCGGGGCTGACGGCGGCCATCGGCATCCTCTCCGATCGGCGCTACCACCTCGGGCTGCGCGCCGATGCGCTGGCGACGAATCGCGGCGACCTGATCGTCGACGGCGGCACCACAACGGACAGCGCCGCGCTCGATGCCGAAGTCGCGCTCGACGCGCCCCTGCGCCTCTCGGACACGCTGCCGCAACCGCGGCGGATCGACGTGAAGCTGGCGGAATACCGGGCGGGCAAGCTCGAGGTGAACCTCGCCGGTGCCGTCGACATCGACGCCGAGGGCCGTCCCGACGGCAGGATCACCGTGCGCGCGGTGAACTGGCGCGAACTGATCGGCCTCGCCCGCGAGTCGGGGCAGTTGCAGGACTCCATGGCCGACGTGCTCGAAGACGGGCTGACCCTGGTCGCCGGGCTCTCGGGCAACCGCAACACGCTGGATCTGCCGCTGGATTTCTCCGGCGGCAAGACCTGGCTCGGCCCGATCCCGCTGGGAGAGGCGCCGCGCCTGCGCCTGCCCTGACCGCGCGCCGGGTGCCGCCCCGCAACGGCTTGCGCCCGCGCCCGTTCGGGGGAACAGTACCGGCATGAGCGATACCCTGACCCACCGCCTGCACGACAAGCGCGACGATCTGATCGCGCTGACCCGGGACCTGATCCGCATTCCCACGCTGAACCCGCCCGGCCAGCACTACCGCGACATCTGCGAACTGGTCGAACGCCGCCTCGCCCCGCGCGGCTTCGACTGCACCTTCGTGCGGGCGACCGGCGCCCCCGGCGACAGCGACCGCTACCCGCGCTGGAACCTCGTCGCCCGCCGCGAGGGCCCGCGCCCCGGCGACTGCGTGCATTTCAACTCGCATCACGACGTGGTCGAGGTCGGCCAGGGCTGGACCCGCGACCCCTTCGGCGGCGCGCTCGAGGATGACCGGATCTACGGCCGCGGTGCCTGCGACATGAAGGGCGGGCTCGCCGCCTCGATCCTCGCCGCCGAAGCCTTTCTCGAAACCCACACCGATTTCGCCGGCGCGATCGAGATCAGCGCCACGGCGGACGAGGAATCCGGCGGCTACGGCGGGGTGGCGCATCTCGCCCGCGAAGGCTGGTTCGCGCCCGAGCGGGTGCAGCACGTCATCATCCCCGAACCGCTGGACAAGGACCGCATCTGCCTCGGCCACCGCGGCGGCTGGTGGGCCGAGATCGAGACCAAGGGCGAAATCGCCCACGGTTCCATGCCCTTCCTCGGCGATTGCGCGGTGCGCCACATGGGCGCCGTGCTCGCCGCCTTCGAAGAGCGGCTCTTTCCCGCCATGGCCTCGCGGCGCACCGAAATGCCGGTGGTGCCCGACGGCGCGCGGCAGTCCACCATGAACATCAACGCCATCCACGGCGGCCAGCCCGAGAATCCGCCGGATTTCGACGGCCTGCCCGCCCATTGCGTGCCCGACAGCTGCCGCATCACCATCGACCGCCGCTTCCTGATCGAGGAAACCGCCGACGGCGTGCGCGACGAAGTCGTCGCCCTGCTCGACGACCTCAAGGCGCGGCGCGAGAATTTCGACTACGAGATCCGCGAACTGAACCGGGTCATCCCCTCGATGACCGACCGCGAGGCCCCGGTGGTGACCACCGTCGCCCGCGCCATCCGCGACGTGCTGGGGCAGGAGCCGACCTATGTCGCCTCGCCGGGCAGCTACGACCAGAAACACATCGACCGCATCGGCAAGCTCCGGAACTGCATCGCCTACGGGCCGGGCGTGCTGGAACTGGCCCACAAGCCCGACGAATGGATCTCGGTCACCGACATGCTGGATTCCGCCGCCGTCATGGGCCGCAGCCTGGAAACCTTGCTGCTGCCCTGACGCCCCGGCGGCAGGGTCCCGTCCAAGGAGGTCTCGCCAGGGGGTCCGGGCCACCGCGTCCCGGCTCACGGCGTCCCGGCTCCGGCGCAGCGCGCCGCCCCCGCCCTTCTTCTTGTTGCAAATACGCACCCGAACCACCCCGGCCCGCGCCGCGCCGGGGTGGCAGACGCCGCTGCCGGAGGCCGCGGGTGGGCGGGCGGGGCGGCCTCCGGCAGCGGCCCCTCAGCCCACCGCCACGTTGTCGATCAGCCGCACGCCGCCCAGCCAGGCCGCCACCAGCAGCCGCGCCGGGCCGTCCGCCCGCTGCATCGGCGCCAGCGTGCCCACCGCGCGCAGGTCGAGGTATTCCACCTTTTCGAAACCCGCCGCGATCAGCCGCGCCTCGGCCGCGCCCGAGAGCTCGTCCAGCACCGCCCCGCCGCTCAGCGCCGCCGCGACCTCGCTCAGCACGGCGTAAAGCTCCGCCGCGCCCCGGCGGGTGTCGGCGGGCAGCATCACGTTGCGCGACGACAGCGCCAGCCCGTCCGCCTCGCGCACCGTGGCGCAGGGCACGATCTCCACCGGGATGTCCAGATCCGCCGCCATCCGCGTGACAACCTGCAACTGCTGGTAATCCTTCTCGCCGAAATAGGCCTTGTCCGCCCCGGTCTGCAGGAACAGCTTGGGGACCACCGTGGTCACCCCGTCGAAATGCCCCGGCCTGAACGCCCCGCACAGCCCCTCGGTCAGCCCGCTCACCGATACCGAGGTCGCAAAACCCTCGGGATAGATCTCCTCCGGGCCCGGCGCATAGATCACGTCGACACCGTAGGGCGCGACCTTCTCCGCATCCGCCTCCTCGGTCCGGGGGTACTTCTCCAGGTCCGAAGCGCTGTTGAACTGCTTGGGGTTGACGAAGATCGTCACGATCACCCGGTCGCACCCGGCCTTCGCCGCGGTGACGAGGCTCAGGTGCCCCGCATGCAGCGCCCCCATGGTCGGCACCACGCCCACCACTTCGCCGGCCCGCTTCCAGCCGGTCACCCGCGCGCGCAGCGCCGCCCTGGTGCGCAGGATCTCGGTCATGACTTGCCCCCTGCCGTCTCGGCGAACACGTGCTCCGGCCCGGGGAACGCCCGCGCCCGCACCTCCTCGGCATAGGCCGCCACCGCCGCCTCCGCCTGCTCGCCCAGCGTCGCGTAGCGCTTCACGAACTTCGGGCGGAACGCGGTGAACAGCCCCAGCATGTCGTCCACCACCAGGATCTGCCCGTCGCAGCCCGCCGAGGCGCCGATCCCGATGGTCGGGATCGCCACCTCCGCCGTCACCCGGTCCGCGAGCGCCGCCGGCACCTTTTCCAGCACCACGGCAAAGGCCCCGGCCGATGTCACCGCCCGCGCATCCGCCATCAGCGCCGCGGCCGCGTCGCCCCGGCCCTGCACCTTGTAGCCGCCGAGCGTGTTGATCGACTGCGGCGTCAGCCCGACATGGGCCATCACCGGCACGCCCCGCGCCACCAGGAAGGCGATGGTCGGCGCCATCGCGACGCCGCCCTCCAGCTTCACCGCGCCCGCGCCGGTCTCCGACATCAGCCGGGCGGCGTTGCGGAACGCCTCCTCCGGCCCCGCCTCGTAGGAGCCGAACGGCATGTCGACCACCATCATCGCGCGCGACAACCCGCGCCGCACCGCCTGGCCGTGCAGGATCATCATCTCCATCGTCACGCCGAGGGTCGAGGGCAGACCGTGCAGCACCATCCCGACCGAATCACCCACCAGGACGAAATCGCAATGCGCATCCATGAACTGCGCCATCGGGGTGGTGTAGGCGGTCAGACTCACCAGCGGCACACCGCCCTTGCGGGCGCGGATATCCTCCGGCATCGGGGCCGTCTTTCTTGCAGTCGCGCTCACGGGCGCCTCCTCTCGCAGCCAATGGCCTGCGCCGTCTATCAGCCCCGCCCCCGCCGTTCCAGCCTGATACCGCCAACATCCCGGGCGGTTGCGCTTGAAAGCTGCCCTCACTTCGCCCCACACTCGCGCAAAGCACCGCCCCGACAGGAGAAGACCCATGACCCGCCTTCGTGCCGGCCTCGCCGCGCTGATGCTGTCCTCCAGCGCCGCCCTCGCCCAGCAGACCGACATCACCGTCGCCCTTCAGCTCGAACCGCCGAACCTCGATCCCACCGCCAATGCCGCCGGGGCCATCGACAGCGTGCTCTACACCAACGTGTTCGAAGGCCTTACGAAATTCGCCGAGGACGGCTCCGTCCTGCCCGGCCTCGCCCGCAGCTGGGAGATTTCCGAAGACGGCACCACCTACACCTTCCACCTCGCCCCCGGCGTGACCTTCCACGACGGCACCACGATGGATGCGGAGGACGTGAAATTCACCCTCGACCGCGCCCGCGCCGACGACAGCCAGAACGCGCAGAAGGCGCTGTTCACCGGCATCACCGACGTGACCGTGACCGATCCGCAGACCGTGACCGTCACCCTCGGCGCGCCCGACGGCACCCTGCTGTTCAACCTTGCCTGGGGCGATGCGGTGATCGTCGCGCCCGAAAGCATCGAGGGAATCGCGCAGACCCCGATCGGCACCGGCCCGTTCAGGTTCGACCGCTGGGTGCAGGGCGACCGGATCGAACTGTCGCAATACGACGGCTACTGGGGCACCAGGCCCGCGCTCACCAAGGCCACCTTCCGCTTCATCGCCGATCCGACCGCCGCCTTCGCCGCGATGATGGCGCAGGACATCGACGCCTTCGCCGGCTTCCCCGCCCCCGAGAACCTGCCGCAGTTCGAAGCGGACCCCCGCTTCCAGGTGCTCAAGGGCTCGACCGAGGGCGAGACCATCCTCGCCATGAACAACAAGCAGCCCCCCTTCGACGACGTGAAGGTGCGCGAGGCGGTGGCCCATGCCGTCGACCGGCAGGCGGTCATCGACGGCGCGATGTTCGGGCTCGGCACGCCCATCGGCACGCATTTCGCCCCGCACAATCCCGATTACGTCGACCTCACCGGCCTGTCGGCCCACGACCCGGAAAAGGCCCGCCAGCTGCTCGCCGATGCCGGGATGCCCGACGGCTTCACCACGACGCTGAAACTGCCGCCCCCCTCCTATGCCCGCCGCGGAGGCGAGATCATCGCCGCCCAGCTGCGCGCCGTGGGGATCGACGCGCAGATCACCAACCTCGAATGGGCCCAGTGGCTCGAAGAGGTGTTCAAGGGCAAGGATTTCGGGATGACCATCGTCTCCCATACCGAACCCTTCGACATCGGCATCTATGCCCGGCCGGACTACTATTTCCAGTACGACAACCCGGCCTTTCAGGAGCTTATGACCACGCTCACCGCCACCACCGACCCGGAAACCCGGTCCGGTCTTGTCGCCGAGGCGCAGGAGATTATCGCGGCGGATTTCGTCAACGTCTACCTCTTCCAGCTCGCCTTTCCGACCATCGCGGATGCGCGGCTGACGGGTCTGTGGACCAACATGCCGACGCAGGCCACCGACCTGACGCAGGTTCGCTGGACGCAATGAGATCCCGCGCGGTGGGGGCTCCGGCCTCCACCCGCTCCCGCTCGCGCCGGGCCGCCCCGCGGCCCGCAGGGCGCGCTCAGCCCCGCCGCATCGGCAGGACCGACACCGCCACGCCGCCCAGCACCACCAGCGCGGCGAACAGGAACCGCGGCGACGGCGCTTCGGCCAGCAGCGCCGCTCCGCCCCCGGCGGCGATCACCGGCACCGTCAGCTGCGCCACCGCCGCCACCGTGCCCGGCAGGCGCGGCAGCACCGAATACCACAGCGCATAGCCCAGCCCCGAGGTGATCGCCCCGGACACCACCGCCAGCACGATGCCGCCCCCGGACAGGGTCATGTTCGACCCCGGCAGCATCACCGCGCCCAGCAGCAGGCCGAGCGGCGCCGCCATGACGAAATTCGCCGCGGTCGAGGCCAGCGGGTCCCGCGCCCGCCGCCCGGCAAGCGAATAGGCGCCCCAGCCGAACCCGGCCGCCGCCATCAGCCCGCCGTGCCAGAGGCTCGGCGCCGTCTCGTCTCCCGGCCAGAGCAGCCAGGCCAGCCCGCCGAAGGCCAGCACCGCCCCCAGCCAGCGCGCCGGGCCGGGCCGCTCGCCGGCCGCGATGGCCCCCGCGAACATCGTGACCTGCACCGTGCCGAACAGGATCAGCGCCCCCAGCCCCGCGTCGAGCGCCACGTAAGCGGCGGAAAACCCGTAGATATACAGCAACAGCCCGCCGACCCCGGCAATCCGCCCCGGCCCGCGCATCGCATCGCCGCGCCCCTTGATGAGCGCCAGCGCCATCAGCACGATCGCCCCGGACCAGAGCCGGATCGTCCCGAAGGCCTCCGGCCCGATCCCGCCGCTGCTCAGCGCGGCGCGGTTCAGGATGGAATTGGCCGCAAAGGCAAGCATCGTCAGGGATGTGAGCAGGAACAGGCGCATGGCAAAGCTCTACCCGCCCGCGCGCGCCTCCGCCAGTGCGGCCTTCCGGGACGGCCTCCGCCCCCCCCCGGGCACCGGCGCGCCCTTCCTCTTGTCCGAACGACGCCGATTCGGCCCCCTCCGCGGGCGTTGCCGTCCGAAGGGGGAGTCCGTTTCTCGAATTAAGTCACTGTTAACAAAGGAGGTTTCGCCGCGAAACCTCAGGCCACCAGCCGCTCGGCCTTCTTGAGGTCCACCGACACCAGCTGCGACACCCCCTGCTCCTGCATGGTCACCCCGAACAGGCGGTCCATCCGGGACATGGTGACCGCGTGGTGGGTGATGATCAGGAACCGCGTATCGGTGCGGCGGCACATCTCGTCCAGCAGGTCGCAGAAGCGGGTCACGTTGGCATCGTCCAGCGGCGCGTCGACCTCGTCCAGCACGCAGATCGGGGCGGGGTTGGCCAGGAAGACCGCAAAGATCAGCGCCATCGCGGTGAGGGTCTGTTCCCCCCCGGACAGCAGGCTGAGGGTCGACAGCTTCTTGCCCGGCGGCTGGCACATGATCTCCAGCCCGGCCTCCAGCGGGTCGTCGCTCTCGACCATCACGAGGTTCGCCTCGCCCCCGTTGAAGAGGTGGGTGAAGAGCAGGCGGAAATTGCTGTTCACCTGCTCGAAGGCGGTCAGCAGCCGTTCCCGGCCCTCCCGGTTGAGCGAGGCGATGCCCGAGCGCAGGGTCTTGATCGCCTCCTCGAGGTCGGCCTTTTCCGTCACCAGCGCGTCGTATTCGCCCTGCACCTCGCGGGCGTCCTCCTCGGCCCTGAGGTTCACCGCGCCGAGCGCGTCGCGCTGGCGCTTGAGGCGGTTCACCTCGGTCTCGATCTCGTCCGAGGCGGGCATGGTTTCGGGGTCGGCCCCGAGCCGCTCCAGCAGCTTGGAGGGGGTGGTCTCCTGCTCCTCCTCGATGCGCCCGGCGGCATGGTCCACCGTCTCGCGCGCGGCCTCGACTCGGGCCTCGGCGCGGGCGCGTCCCTCGCGCGCCTCCGAAGCCGCCCGCTCCGCGTCGCGCTCGGCGCCGATGGCGTCGCGCAGGGCCCCTTCGGCCGTGGACAGGGCATCGGCGGCGGCGGCCTTGCGGGCCTCGCCCTCGGCGATGGCATGGCCAAGCTCGTCGCGCCGGGCCGCCAGTTCCTCCGGGGCGGTCGCGGCATCGGCCAGCTCGTCCTCGGTCGCGGCCTTGCGCTCCATCAGTTCGGCGCTGCGCTTCTCCGCGGTCTCCAGCCGGTGCCGCCAGCCCGACAGCTCCTTGGTCACGGTCTGGGCTCGGGTCTTGCGGGCATCCCCCTCGCGGCGAAGCTCGTCATGGGCGGAGCGGCGGGACATCATGGTCATCCGGGCCGCCTCCACCGTCATCTTGAGGTCCTCGACCTCGGCGCGGGCGGTTTCCAGATCGCCCAGTTCCGCCACCGCGCGCTCGGCCTCGAGCACCTGCTTGCGGGCCGAGGTCGCCTCATCCTCGTGGCGCCGCACGGCCAGTTCGGCCGCCTCCAGCTTGCCCTCGGCCATGTTGCGATCCGCCTCGGCGCGGTTCATCGCGCGGGTCGCCTCGTTCAATCCCTGGTCGGCCTGGCGGCGGGCATCGCGCGCCTCCCGGTCGGCGCGGGTCAGGTCCGCAAGCCGGGCGACCAGCGCCTCGTGGGCGTTGCGCATCCCGTCGACCTGCGCCTCGGCGCGGGCCATTTCCTGTTTCAGCGCTTCGAGCCGGTTCAGTTGTTCCAGCCGCAGCGCCGCGGCGGAGGGGGCATCCTCGGCCCAGGCGCGGTAACCGTCCCAGCGCCAGAGATCGCCCTCCAGACTTACCAATCGTTGACCGGGCTTGAGAAAGGGTTGCAGCCGCGCACCGTCATCGGCGCCGACAAGGCCGATCTGGCTCATCCGGCGCTCCAGCACCTCGGGGACGGAGACGTGACGGGTCAGCGCCGTCACCCCCTCGGGCAGCGGCTGGCGGGCGTCGTAGGGCGGCAGGATCGTCCAGCCGGAGGGGCCGTCGGCATCGACCTCGGGCGCGCGGAGATCGTCGGCCAGGGCCGCGCCGAGCGCCTTTTCGAACCCCTGCTCCACCTGCATCCGGTCGAGGATCTGCCCGCCCTCGGCGGTGTCGCGGTCGAGCAGGCGGGCCAGCGCGGTCACCTCGGCGCGCAGGGCGTTGAACTCGCCCTCGGCCTCCGAGCGTTCGCCGCGCGCCTCGGCTTCGAGCGACTGCGCCTCGGCGCGCGCCTCGTCGGCGGAGGTCAGGAGATGTTCGGCCCGCTCGGCCATGTCGGCGGCGTATTCGGCGCGCTCCTGCGCCTCCTGCATGGTTTCGGCCGCGCCTTCGAGGGTGGCCTTGCACCCGGCGACCGTCTCGCGCGCCTTCAGCGCCTCGCTCTCGTGGCGTTCGAGGGTGCGGCGCACATCCGACAGGAAGCGGTGCGCGGACTGGTGACGCGCGGCGAGGCGGGCCATGTCCTCGGTGTACTGGGCGAGATCGGCCTCGCGGGTCTGCAGGATCGAGGCCGACTCCCGCGCCATTTCCGCGGCTTCGGAAAGCCGGTCGTCATGGCCTTCGCCGGCCCTGGCGAGTTCGCGGGCCTCCCACTCCAGCCGGTCGATGGTTTCGCCCGCATCGCGGTTGAGGCCGGTCTCGCGCTCCATGTCGCGGACAAGCTGGTCGATGCGGCGGGTCAGGGTGGCGATGGTTTCGGCGGCGCGCTGCTCCTGCTCGGTCAGGGCGTCGCGCTGCACCACCAGCCGTTGCAGGATGGCGGCGGCGATGGCCTCTTCCTCGCGCAGGGGGGGCAGCGCGGCATCGAAGCCCTCGCGGCGGGTCGCGGTGGCGCGTGCCTCGGCTTCGGCGCGGGCGGCGGCGGCGACCCGGTCGCGCAGCGTCGCCTCGGCGGCGAGGCGGGCCTCGTCCGCCTCCTTCCAGCGGCGGAACAGAAGCATGCCCTCGGAGCGGCGCAGATCCTCGCCGATGGCGCGGTAACGGGCGGCCTGCCGGGCCTGCCGTTCGAGCTGGGCAAGCTGGGTGGCCAGCTGTTCGACCACGTCATCGACCCGCAGGAGGTTCGATTCGGCGGCGTTGAGCTTCAGCTCCGCCTCGTGGCGACGCTGGTAGAGGCCGGAAATCCCCGCCGCCTCTTCGAGAATGCGGCGGCGGTTCTTGGGCTTGGCATTGATGAGCTCGGCAATCTGCCCCTGCCGGACCAGCGCCGGAGAGGTGGAGCCGGTGGAGGCATCGGCAAAGAGCATCTGCACGTCGCGGGCGCGGGTGTCCTTGCCGTTGGCCTTGTAGGCCGAGCCGACGTCGCGGGTGATGCGGCGCACGATCTCGATCTGGTCGCTGTCGTTGAACCCGGCGGGCGCGACGCGGTCGGAATTGTCGATGGTGAGGCAGACCTCGGCAAAATTGCGGGCGGGGCGCGAGGAGGCCCCGGCAAAGATCACGTCCTCCATCCCGGCGCCGCGCATCGCCTTGGCCCGGGTTTCGCCCATGACCCAGCGCAGCGCCTCGAGCAGGTTGGACTTGCCGCAGCCATTGGGACCGACCACGCCCGTCAGCCCCTCGGCGATCACGAGATCGGTGGGGTCGACAAAGCTCTTGAAGCCCGTCAGTCTGAGACGTGAAAACCGCACTTGCCTGTCCTGATTCCGCTCTTTTGGCGATTTTGACGGGCGGGAGACCGCCGAGTCAAACGCTTTGGGGCGTATATGGCGAGGCGCCGCTCATTATCCACAAGATATTGATGATAAGTGATCCTAAAGGATGCTTGACGTAAGCCTCCGTTGGGCTTTTCCTTTTCCAACCGAACGCAGGGGGGCACACCATGGCGCTCAGAATCGTACCCGTTTCACCGCGCGACGCACGCGCCGCGGCGCTGCTGCGCGAAAGCCACGCGCTGATGGAGGTTCTCTTTCCGCCGGAGGAGAATTTCTTTCTCGACATCGAGGCGCTGTGCGATCCCGCGATCACCCTGTTCGGCGCGGAGGAGGACGGCGTGCTGCTGGGCTGCGCCGCGCTGGCCCGGCAGGATGGCTACGCGGAGGTGAAATCCATGTTCGTCCCGCCGGAGGCGCGCGGCATCGGTGTGGCGCGGCGGCTTCTGGTCCATCTCGAAGGGGTCGCGGCGGGCGAGGGAATCCCCCTGCTGCGCCTTGAGACGGGCGACAAGCTGGCGGCGGCGGTGGCGCTCTACGAGCGGCACGGCTTTGCCCGGCGGGGGCCGTTCGGGCGCTACGAGCCCAACACCTCGAGCCTGTTCTACGAAAAGCCCGTCGCGGCCGCGGTGCACTAGTATTCGGTGCATTCCAGCGCGGCGCTGCCGCCGAGCGTCGGGGAATACTGCGCATCGAAGATCTCGCAGGCGATGGAGCGTTTGCGCGGCTGTTTCGGAGCCGGCGCGCCGTTGCAGGACAAACCCATGACCATCATCGCGGGATCGCCGGTGACCCAGTCCGGCCGGCAGCCGGTTTCGAGAAACACCGCCTTTTGCGCGCGGGCCGAGATCGGGTCGAAGCGGGCGGGGAATTCCATGCTGGTGCGGATCACCTCGGCCATGTCGTCCTTGACGCGGATGGTGAAGGTGGAGCCCTCGACCTCCCGCTGCACGGCGGGGACACCGCGAAACCCCGGCCCGGCCATGTCGCAGGCGGTCAGCAGCAGCAGGCAGAGGGGCAGCGCGCGGGTCATGCGCCCGAGCCAACCACATCGTGGTTAATCGGGCGTTAACCGCGATCAGAAGGAGGGGGTGACACCGGGGAGCTTCAGCTCCTTGATGAGGTCCCGGAGTTCCTGGCGGGCGGCGACGTTGGAGATGTTGAGCTGCTTGACCCCGACATCCTTGAGGTCGAGCAGGGTCAGCCCGCGCGGGAACAGTTCGCGGAAGATCACGCGTTCGGAAAAGCCGGGGGCGATGCGGAAGCCGATGCGCTTGGAGAGGCGCTCGAGCGCGTTCTCCATCTTCATCTTGTTGATCATCTGCTGCGCGCCGAGGCGGTTGCGCAGCACCACCCAGTCGATGGGCTGGAGACCGGCCTGGGCGCGGAGCTGGCGGGCGTTCCAGACCATCTCGGAATAGACCGAGGGGCCGAGGATCTTGTCGCCGTCGCTGTCGATATGGGCGAGCAGGTCGAAGTCGATGAAGCTGTCGTTGAGCGGCGTGATGAGCGTGTCGGCCAGCGAATGCGCCACCTGGCTGAGCCGGGTATGGGAGCCCGGGCAGTCGATCAGGATGAAATCGGACTGCGCTTCGAGCTCGGCCACGGCCTTGGACAGGCGGTGATCGAAGGCGTTCTCGCCGGGCGCGAGGCTGGCGGGATCGGCTTCGGGGAGTTCCATGTAGACCGGGCTCGGCAGTTCCAGCCCTTCGGACTGGAGATAGGCGGCGCGGTTGTTGCTGTAGCGGCCGAGGGTGCGCTGGCGGAGGTCGAGATCCAGCGCCCCGACCCGATGGCCCATGCGGGACAGCGCGGTTGCAACGTGCATGGAGACGGTGGACTTGCCTGCCCCGCCCTTCTCGTTCCCGACAACTATGATGTGTGCCACGTTGGGCCCCTCTGGCTACGGCTTTTTTCCGCTTATGCGCAGGCGGGGGATGGACGGCAAGAGGTCGTCGCGCATTTGCCCGCGAACTGAGTCCCGCGCGCGTCACCCCCCGGCCGAAAAGCAAAGGCCCGACCTTTCGGCCGGGCCATGCTGTCTGTCGCGTCCTGCGCCGTCAGTGCAGCTTGGCACCCACGGTCGAGATCGCGTCGTCGATGAGACGGTCGCGGTCCGCGGGGGACATCTGCTTGGCGATGACCTCGCGGGCGGCCGAGACGGCGATCACCGCGGCACGGTCGCGCACGTCGCGCACGGCGGCGGCACGGGCGGAGGCGATCTGGTCCTCGGCACCGGCAAGGCGGCGCGCGATGGTCTGCTTCAGGTCCTCGCGGGCCTGCGCGGCGGCCGTTTCGGCCTCCTGCCGGGCCTGTGCGACGATGCGGGCCGCCTGCTCCTGCACCTCGCGCTGCTTGCGCTCGTAGGACGCCAGCAGCGACTGGGCCTCCTCGCGAAGCTGGCGGGCTTCGTTCAGCTCGTCGCGGATGCCTTCGGCGCGCTTGTCCAGCAGCTTGCCCAGGGTCGAGGGCACCTTGAAGTACACCAGCACCACAAGGAACAGCAGGAAGGCCAGCAGCACCACGAAGTCGGTGTTGTGCAGCGAGAAGAACGGCCCGGAGGCGGCAAGCGCCGGGGAGGCCAGGGTGGCGCCGAGGGCGCTCGGGATCATCAGCTTGCGCATGTCGTTCACCCTTTCAGCCGGCTGTCGACGGCCGCGTCGACCGCGCCCTGATCCGCCGTACCGCCGAGGGCGGTGACGATGGCAGCGGCGGTGTCCTTGGCCACGAGTTCGATGCTTTCCAGCGCGGAGGCCCGGATTTCGGCGATCGCCGCTTCGGATTCCGCCGCCTTGGCAGAGATCTGCACGTCGGCGTCGGCAATTGCCTCGGCCAGCTGCGCCTTGATGTCGTCACGGGTCTGCTGCGCGATGGCCTGCGCCTCGGCGCGGGCATCCGCGAGGGCCTTTTCATAGGCCTGCTCGGCCAGCTGGGCCTGACGCTTGAGGTCTTCGGCAGCGGTGATGTCGTTGGTGATCGTGCCCTGACGCTCGGCCAGGACCGATGCGATCCGCGGCAGTGCGACGCGCGACAGCACGAAGAAGATCACCAGCAGCGTGATGACCAGCCAGAAAACCTGGTTCGGGATCCATTCGCCGCAAAGCTGCGGCATCCCGATGGCGGAGCCGTGGCTGTCGACGCAGACGCCGGCCAGGTCTTCCATGATGGGTTCTGTCGCCATGTCGTTCTCCGTCGGAACTTTGGTCTCTACATCGGGCGGCCGGTCAGGGACCGTGCCGCCCGCGCGTAAGGATCGTGGGTTCCGCGGCTTAGACGGCGAACATCAGCAGCAGCGAGACGAGGAAGGCGAAGATGCCCAGCGCTTCCGCGAATGCGATGCCGATGAAGAGCGTTGCGGTCTGCGAGGCAGCCGCGGAGGGGTTGCGCAGGGCGCCGGCGAGGAAGTTGCCGGCGACGTTGCCCACACCGATTGCGGCTGCGCCGGAACCGATTGCTGCGAGGCCTGCGCCGATGTGTGCGAGGTTACCTTCCATGAGAATTCTCCTTACGATTGGAAGTTGGTCGATTTCAGGTGTGCGGGGTCGGCCGGGCGGGACGCCCGGCGTCGATCAGTGATGCGGATGCAGCGCGTCCTTGAGGTAGACGCAGGTCAGGATGGTGAAGACGTAGGCCTGGATGAAGGCTACGAGGATTTCGAGCCCGTACATCGCGGTGATGGCGAGGATCGAGATCGGCGACACCGCGGCGATGGCGGCGAAGCCCGCGAAGACCTTGATCACCGCGTGGCCGGCCATCATGTTGCCCGCAAGACGAATGGAGTGGCTGACCGGGCGCACGAAGTACGAGATCAGTTCGATCAGCGCCAGCACCGGGCGCAGGGCGAGCGGCGCGCTCGACACCCAGAACAGTCCGAGGAAGCTGACACCGTTCTTGACGAAGCCGAGGATCGTGACGGTCAGGAAGACCGCCAGCGCCAGCACCACCGTGACCGAGAAATGCGCGGTCGGAGTGAAGGCCATCGGCAGCAGGCCGAGGAAGTTGGCGAAGACGATGAACAGGAACAGCGTCATGATATAGGGGAAGTACTTGAGACCGTCCTTGCCGGTCACGTCCTCGACCATCTTGTAGACGAAGCCGTAGGCCAGTTCCGCGATGGATTGCGACCGCGAGGGGATCACGGCGCGGCGCGAGGTGCCGAGCACCATCAGGCCGATGATCGCGAGGATCGCGACGACCATCCACAGCGTGGCGTTGGTGATGGTGAACATGCCCACGTCGCCATGGCCGAACAGCGGCTTGACCATGAACTGATCCATCGGGTGAAAGGCGAGCGCGCTGCCGCCTTCCGCGGCGTGACCCGCCGCTTCTGCCCCGTGCGCTGCGCCTTCAGCTGCTTCCGTCGCCATCGCGTTCCCTCTTCTCGTCCGTGGCGGTCGCCGCCGCCTGTGTCTTCTGGACCTCTTTCGCGGTGCGCAGCATCACGTTGATGCCTGCCGCGACGCCCAGCAATGTGAACAGCACCATGAGCCAGGGCGCGGTGCCCAGCACCATGTCGAGCCCGTAGCCGATGCCGAAGCCGATCCCCAGACCGGCCACCATTTCCGTCACCATCCGCCAGGCGATGTTGGCCTGGGAATAATGCTCCTCCTGGTGCGCGCGGTCGCTTTCCCGGGCAGCTTTCGCCGCCGCGATCTTTGCCTCCAGCGCGTCCATCTGCCGCTTCGGATCGGGATCGCTCACCGTTTTGCCCCACTCGGAGTTTCGCGATGTTGCTATGCGGCATGGCCGCGTGAGTCAAGAAGTGGTGAACGGCGGCGCGCCGCCTGGTATCTTATTGTTTTTGTTGCGTTTTGATTGTCTGACGCGGGCGCCGGACTGCGCGCATTGCCGCAGGTCGGGCCGGTCGCGGCCCCTCGGGCATATTCAACTGCGCGGTTGATCTTGGTGGCGGGGGCCCTGCCGCCCCGCGCGGGGGCTTGACCCCGCCCGCGCCGCGGCGGACTCTCTGCGCCATGTCCGACCGGTTGTCCCTCGTTTTCGCGGCGCTCGCCGACCCCACCCGCCGCCGCATCCTGTCGATGCTGCTCGAGGACGACATGGCCGTGACCGACGTGGCCGATCCGTTCGAGATGTCGCTCGCCGCGATCTCGAAGCACCTGATCGTGCTGACCCGCGCCGGGCTCATCAGCCAGGAACAGCGCGGCCGGGTGAAGTGGTGCAAGCTGGAGCCGGACGCGCTGCGCGGGGCCTCGGTCTGGATGCAGGGGTTCGGGCAGTTCGAGCCGGTGAACCTCGACGCCTTCGAGCGGTTCCTGACCGCGGAACTGGGCGCGCCCGCCGAGGATGCGGGGGAGTAGCGCCTAGCCGTCGTCCTCGAGAAGCAGCGCCAGGGCGATCACCGTCAGCACCACTCCGCCGAGGACGAGCACCGGGGGAATGCCCCGGCCCAGCACGATTTCCCACACCGTGACCCAGGCCGGGGTGAGGAAGGTATAGGCCATGACCTTGGCCGAGGGCAGCCGCAGCGCCGCGAACTGGAGGAGGATCGTCGTCACCGCCGTCGCCGCGAGGCTGGTGTAGAGGATGGTGATCCAGACGATGCCCGGCAGCGCGCCCCAGTCGGTCGCGCGCAGGTCCGACCAGCCCCAGAGCACCAGCAGCGCTGTGCCCGCGAGGGTGGTCCATAGGGAGAAGACGAGGGTCTGTTCGCCCCGGTTCAGCCGGCGCACCATCGGCGCGTAGAGCGCGTGCGAGATGCAGCCGACGAAGTAGATCGCCTCTCCCCCGCCGATGTGGAAGGCACGCAGGGCGGCGAGGTCGGCGCGGAAGATCACCCAGAGCGCCCCGACCGCGCCGATACCCAGCGCCAGCGCCATGCGCGGGGTCGTCCGCTGCCGCACGAGCACCCAGCCGAAGCCGGCGGCCATCATCGGGGTCAGGGTGAAGACCGCCGCCATGCTGACCGGGGCGCCGGTCTTGAGCCCTTCGAACATCAGCACGAAATAGGCGATCAGCAGCCCGCCGAGCACGAGGTAGCGCCAGGGGGCGGAGAGGGAATCGCGCCCTGCCCCGCCGCGCCCGAGCACCAGCGCGGCAAGCACCACGCTCGCCAGGGCGAAGCGGACGGCGTTGAGCGCGGCGGGCGCGATGTGCGGGGCCGCCATGCTGCCGAGCGAAAAGCTCCCCGCGACGAGCGCGGAGAAGGCCAGCATCGCCAGATGGCCGGCGACCCGGGGGCTCACTTCCCGCAACGATCCGCCGCGTATTCCTTGAGATGCTTGAGGAAGGCCTGCACCTTGGGCGTCCGGTGAAGGTCCACGTGGGTGACCAGCCAGAGCGGCGAGGACCAGTCCTCCTGCGAGGGCATGACCTGCACTAGGTCGGGATCGGCGGAGCCTTCCATCACGGTCATGAAGCCGAGCCCGGCACCGCTGCGGATGGCGGTTTCCTGCAGACGGCTGTCGCTGACGCGGAAGACCAGCCGGTCGGCGGGCACCCGCTCCATCAGCCAGCGGTGGAAGGGTGCCTTGCTGTCGATGTCGTCGTAGCCGACGAACCAGTGATTGACGAGATCCTCGGACGAGGCGGGCATTCCGTTCTCGGCCACATAGGCGCGCGAGCCGTAGAGCGCGATCGCCTGCTGGTCGAACTTCTGCACCACGTTGTCGGGTTCCTGCGGAACCGAACCGGCCCGCAGGGCGACATGCGCCTCGCCGTATTCCAGGCGGAACACGCGGGTGTCGGTGAGATAGCGCACGATGACCTCGGGATAGGCCTCGCGGAAGCTGGAAAGCGCGCCGACCATCAGCGGGGCGAAATTGATGAGCGAAGTGACGAGCAGTTCGCCCGAGACACCTTCGCCCCGGCCGCGGATGCGCCCGGACAGAAGCTGGAACTGGTCGTCCGTCGTCTGCGCCACGCGGGCAAGGTCATGCCCCGCCTCGGTCGCCGTGTAGCCGCGCGCATGGCGCTGGAACAGCTTCACGCCCAGCCGCCCTTCGAGCGCGTCGATGTGGCGGATCACGGTCGCATGGTGCACGCCCAGAACCTCGGCCGCACCGCTGACGGTCCCCAGCCGGGCAACCTGGTAGGCGGTGCGGATCTCGTCCCAATTGTCCATTCGTCTCTCTCGGTCAGATCGCGGGGTTGCGACACAGAGCGCCATCCCGGCCCGAGACGCAAGTGCCGCGTGGCGGCGGGCGCGGTGGCGGACGGACGCGGTCCCCCCGGAAACGCAATGCGCCCGGACCAGCCGGGCGCATTCGTAACGTGGTGCAGATCCGGGGTCGGGGACCCCGGTTCACAAATCAGTTGGCGGTCGCGGTCGTGCCCGACGAGCTCGAGCTCGAGCTGGACGAGTTCGACGAGGACGCGATCAGGGCACCGGCGAGAACGGCACCACCGGCGGCCAGCAGGGCCAGCGGCAGGGAGGTCGTTGCGGGCACGGCCAGCGCATAGGGATCATCCTCTTCCTCGGCGGCGACCGGGGAACCGGCATAGGCTGCGGAGGTGGCGAGGAGGCTGGTGATGGTCGCCGCGGCGAGGAGGTCTTTGAGTTTCATGGTGTCACCTTCAGGGGTAGGGTCACTGTGACCGGGGAGTTCGGTATATCAGTTCGTGGTCGCGGTCGTGCCCGACGAGCTCGAGCTGGAGCTGGAGGAGTTCGACGAGGACGCGATCAGCGCACCGGCCAGAACGGCACCACCGGCGGCCAGCAGGGCCAGCGGCAGCGAGGTCGTTGCCGGCACGGCCAGAGCATAGGGGTCGTCTTCTTCCTCGGCCGCGACCGGGGAACCGGCATAGGCAGCGGAGGAGGCCAGCATGCTGGCGACGGCGGCGGAAGCGAACAAAGTCTTGAAGGTCATGTCAGTCACCTTTCTTCAAATTTCCGGTTCGAAACGAATCATCAATTGCCGGTCGCGGTCGTGCCCGACGAGCTCGAGCTGGAGCTGGACGAGTTCGACGAGGACGCGATCAGCGCACCGGCGAGGACGGCACCACCGGCGGCCAGCAGGGCCAGCGGCAGGGAGGTCGTGGCGGGCACGGCCAGCGCATAGGGATCGTCTTCTTCCTCTGCTGCCACCGGGGAACCGGCATAGGCTGCCGAGGAGGCGAGCAGGCTGACGATCGCAGCCGAGGCGAATACGTGCTTCTTGGTCATTGTCGTCACCCTTTCTTCTGATGCGACGCCCGTGGGCGCCAAGAGTTCATCACCGCCGGGGAATCCCGGACGGCGTTCCACACAAGGCATAGCCCGAACGCGGCCATTTCGCCAGCCGGAAATACCGAAATGTTTGCAGTTGCAGCAGGTTTCGGTGGAATTCTGCCACTTTTCCCAGCAAACGCTGCGAATCCGCCACAACCGCCATGCGGCAGCGCAGCAACACCGCCCCGGGCACGATCGGGCGCGGCACTTCGGGCACCATCTTGACTCGATCCCTGCGCGCGCGTAAACGGCGGCCAACTTCCGGGAGTCTGTCATCAGCTTCCGGTCCCTTGGGTTTTCCCGGGATCGCCCTCCGTCAGCGCGTTGCGCCCACGGAGGCCATTCCGCTTTGACCCGTCTGAATTTGCCGATCGGGTCGCCTGCCCCCATGTGATCCGGCACAGGAAACGGAAACAAGGAGCCGCGCGGCCCATGTTCGAGACTCTATCAGAACGCCTTGGCGGCGTCTTCGACCGGCTCACCAAGCAGGGTGCGCTGTCCGAGGAGGATGTGCGCACGGCGATGCGCGAAGTGCGGGTCGCCCTGCTGGAGGCCGACGTCTCGCTTCCGGTGGCACGGCAGTTCATCAAGTCGGTCGAGAAGAAGGCCACCGGCGCGGCGGTCACGAAATCGGTGACGCCGGGCCAGCAGGTGGTCAAGATCGTCCATGACGAGCTGATCGCGGTGCTGACCGGCGAGGGCGATCCGGGCGCGCTGCGCATCGACAACGCGCCGGCGCCGATCCTGATGGTCGGCCTGCAGGGCTCGGGCAAGACCACGACGACCGCCAAGCTGGCCAAGCGCCTGAAGGAGCGGGACAAGAAGAAGGTCCTGATGGCCTCCCTCGACGTCAACCGCCCGGCCGCGATGGAGCAGCTGCAGATCCTCGGCCAGCAGATCGGCGTGGACACCCTGCCCATCGTCAAGGGCGAGGACCCGGTGGCGATCGCCCGGCGGGCGCGGACGCAGGCCTCGCTCGGCGGGTACGATGTGTACATGCTCGACACCGCCGGCCGGCTGCACATCGACGCGGAGCTGATCCAGCAGGCGGCGAACGTGCGCGACGCGGTGAACCCGCGCGAGACGCTGCTGGTGGTCGACGGCCTGACCGGCCAGGACGCGGTGAACGTCGCGACCGAGTTCGACGACAAGATCGGCGTGTCGGGCGTGGTGCTGACCCGGATGGACGGCGACGGGCGCGGCGGCGCGGCGCTGTCGATGCGCGCGATCACCGGCAAGCCGATCCGCTTCGTCGGCCTGGGCGAGAAGATGGACGCGCTCGAGACCTTCGAGCCGGACCGCGTCGCGGGCCGCATCCTCGGCATGGGCGACATCGTCGCGCTGGTCGAGCGGGCGCAGGAGACGCTGGAGGCCGAACAGGCCGAACGCATGATGCGGCGCTTCCAGAAGGGTCAGTTCAACATGAACGACCTGAAGATGCAGCTCGAGCAGATGATGAAGATGGGCGGTCTCGGCGCGATGATGCAGATGATGCCCGGCGCCGCCAAGATGGCGCGTCAGATGGACGACGCGGGGCTGGACGACAAGGTCCTGCGCCAGCAGGTCGCGCTCATCAACTCCATGACCCGGACCGA
This sequence comes from Salipiger sp., assembly GCF_048261495.1. Classification (GTDB taxonomy): domain Bacteria; phylum Pseudomonadota; class Alphaproteobacteria; order Rhodobacterales; family Rhodobacteraceae; genus Salipiger. The sequence goes on along the minus strand of NZ_JBLXFX010000001.1, from coordinate 633,772 downwards.
GCGGGCCAATCCGCAGATCCTCCAGGCCTCGCGCAAGAAGCGGATCGCGGCAGGGGCCGGGATGGAGGTGTCGGAACTGAACAAGCTGCTGAAGATGCAGCGCCAGATGTCCGACATGATGAAGAAGATGGGCAAGATGGGAAAGGGCGGCATGCTGAAACAGGCCATGAAGGGCATGTTCGGCAAGGGCGGCATGCCCGCCGACATGGACCCGTCGCGCATGGATCCCAAGGCGCTGGAAGCCGCCGCGAAGGCGATGGGCGGCAAGCTCCCCGGCGGCATGGGCCTGCCAGGCATGGGCGGCGGCCTGCCCTCGGGTCTCTCGGGTCTCGGCAAGAAGAAGTAGGTGACCCGGACCGCGACCATACCCGCCGGGCGTCCGGCGCCGCTGTCGCATGCGCCGACGGCCCGCGCGCCGCGCCGGCGGCCGGGAGGGGTGCGCACGGACCTCGCGCAACGCCGGGGACAAATTCCTTTCAAGGAATTTGCAAAAGCCTTCGAAGGCTTTTGGGCGCCCTTTGGAGGTGCGGCATGAGCCTTGTCACCGCCCCGCGTCTGGAGACGGACCGCCTGATCCTGCGCGGTCCCGAAGCGCGCGACGCCGAAGCGATGATCGCCTTCCTGCTGGACCGGCCCCGGTCGGACGGGTTCGGCGGCTACGACCACCGGGGCGACGCCTGGCGGTGGTTCGCGCTCAACGTCGGGCACTGGCACCTGCGCGGTCACGGCTACTTCACCATCGAGATGAAGCACACCGGCGAGACCGCGGGCATCTGCGGCATCTGGTATCCCGAGGGCTGGCCGGAGCCCGAACTCGGCTGGGTGGTCTTTGCCGGCTTCGAGGGCCGGGGCATCGCGCGGGAGGCTGCCCTGCGCGCCCGCCGCCACGCCTACGAGGATCTCGGGCTGACCACGCTCACCTCGAACATCGTGCCGGGCAACGACCGCTCGGTCGCGCTGGCCGAGCGGCTGGGCGCGCGACACGAACGCACCTACACCAACCATCACATGGGCGAGGACATGCTGTTCCGCCATCCCGGCCCCGACGAGGTGTCGGAATGACCGTCGACATCCCGGTGATCGAGACCGACCGCCTGATCCTGCGCGCCCCGCGGATCGAGGATCTGGACGCGATGTGCGGCTTCTACGCCGAGCCGCGCTCGCGATTCGTCGGCGGGCCGATCGAGCGCGGCGATGTCTGGCGCGCCCTTCTGCGCAGCGCCGGTCACTGGCAGATCCGCGGCTACGGCGTCTGGCACATCACCCTGCGCGACAGCGGCGCGATGATCGGGCATGCCGGCGTGCTGCATCACGTGGAATGGCCCGAGCCGGAGCTCGGCTATGCGATCTTCGGCGCGCAGGAGGGCAAGGGCCTGGCCCACGAGGCGACCGAGGCCGCCCGCGCCGCCGCCGCGCGGCATTTCGGGCTGACCCGGCTCATCAGCCTGATCGACCCGGCGAACGACCGGTCGCGCGCCCTCGCCCTGCGGCTGGGTGCGCATTTCGAGCGGGACGAGATCGTCAAGGGTCATCCCTGCCAGGTCTGGCGCCACCCCGAAATCCGGGGAGACGCCGCATGAGCGCCGCCTGCGAACAGCATCGTCCCGGCCCCGCCGCTCGCGCCGCCGCGCGCCTCGGCGGACGAATTCCGGCGCTCGACACCCGCCGGCTGCAGTTGCGCGGCCCGCGGATCTACGATTTCGACTGCTACGCCTCGATCCTGACCTCGGATCGGGCACAGTTCATGGGCGGGCCGTTGAGCCGCGCGCAGGCCTGGACCGATTTCACCCAGTACACCGCGCTCTGGCTGCTGCACGGGCACGGGCTCTGGACGATCGACGCGCAGACGCGTCCCTCGGCCGGCTTCGTCCTGCTGGGCTACGAATACGAGGACCCGGAGGCGGAACTCGGCATCTTCCTCTGCGAGGAGGCCGAGGGCCAGGGCTATGCCGAGGAGGCGATGATCGCCGCCCGCGGCCATGCCTTCGGCGAACTCGGCTGGGACAGCGTCGTCTCCTACGTCGCACATGGCAACGACCGCGCCCGCAAGCTGATGCGCAAGCTCGGCGCCAAGCGCGACCGCGCCGCCGAAGATGCGCTGGAGGACGGCGCGACCTGCGTCTACCGCCACCGGAAGGAGGCCGCATGACGCGCCGCCACGACATTCCGGTGCTGGAGACGAAACGCCTGGTCCTGCGCGCCCCCGAGCCGCAGGATTACCCGGATTTCAAGGCCACCTTCGCCTCCTACCGCTCGCGCTTCATGGGCGGGCCGCTCAACCCGTACGAGACCTGGATGCTCTACGCCGCCGAGATCGGCCACTGGGACATCCGCGGCTACGGCATGTGGATGGTCCACCTCAAGGACAGCGGCGAGACCGTCGGCATGGCGGGCGGCTGGTTCCCGGCGAAATGGCCCGAGCGCGAGATCGCCTGGATCATCTGGCCGGACAAGGGCGGCAAGGGCTTTGCGCTCGAAGCCACCGACCGGGTGCGGCGGCATTTCTACCACGATGCGGGCTGGGAGACGGCGGTCAGCTACATCGACCCCAAGAACCTCGATTCCATCCGGCTGGCAGAGCGCCTCGGTGCCACCAGGGATGCGGCCGCGGCCTCGATCGACGGCTCGGACGCGGTCTACCGCCATCCCTCTCCGGCGGCGCTGAAGGGCACGCAGCTTGCCCACGGCATCGACATGGAAATCGCCAACTTTCAGGATCCCCTGTTCAAACCGAAAGGCTGGGCCATTGACTGAGACCCTCAAACCGGGTGCGCCCGACACCGTCGCGCGCGCCGCAGCCCTTCTCAAGGGGCACCGCGAAAGCATCGACCGGCTGGACGCGATCCTCGTGTTCACCCTGGCCGAGCGGTTCAAGCACACCCAGGCGGTCGGCGTCCTCAAGGCCGAACACGACCTGCCCCCGTCCGACCCCGCGCGTGAGGAACAGCAGATCGCGCGGCTTCAGAATCTTGCGGAGAACGCGGATCTCGATCCGGAATTCGCCAAGAAATTCCTGAACTTCATCATTCAGGAAGTCATCAAGCACCACGAACGTCACCAATCCTGACGGCCCTGCCGTCATCCCGGCGGGGAGACCCGCCAGACGCCATTCAAAAGGAGATTCCACAATGGCCATGAAGATCAGACTCGCTCGCGGCGGTTCCAAGAAGCGCCCCCACTACGCGATCGTCGCATCCGATTCGCGCATGCCGCGCGACGGCCGCTTCATCGAGAAGCTGGGCACCTACAACCCGCTGCTCGCCAAGGACGACGAGCGCCGCGTGGTGATGGATGTCGAGCGCGTGCAATACTGGCTGGGCCAGGGCGCCCAGGCGACCGACCGCGTGGCGCGCTTCCTCGAAGCCGCCGGCGTCGTCGAGAAGAAAGAGCGCAACAACCCCAAGAAAGCCGTGCCCGGCAAGGCCGCCACGGAGCGCGCCGAAGCCAAGGCCGCCAAGGCTGCCGCCGCAGCCGAGGCCGCCAATGCACCGGCCGAGGAAACCGCGGAATAATCCGCCGCTTCCGGGCGTGACAAATAAGGCGCGCGGGGAAACCCGCGCGCCTTTCCTTATGGCATTTCAGAGTTATTTCGTGCATTCAGGACATGCTCGCTCACCACGCCCCCGGGGATACTGCCATGATGCTCCGCCACCTTGCCGTCGCGACGGTCTCGACACTTGCGCTTGCCGCGCCGCTTCAGGCGCAGGACGGCCAGTTCAGCTTTACCCTGCGCGGTGGCGTGAGTTCCGCCCCGGAATATTTCGGCTCGGACGACTACAAGGCCGGTCCCGATGCGGGCTTCCGCTTCAATTACCTGCGGCTGGGCAACGGCCGCGAATTCGGCACGCCCGATCCCTGGGACGATCCGACCGGCTGGGGCCTGCATGGCTCCTTCCGCTACATCGGCGAGCGTGACAGCAGCGACCATTCGGAACTGCGCGGGCTGGACGACGTGGATGCCGCGCTCGAACTCGGGCTGGGCATCGGCTATTCCTCGGAATATTTCTCGGGCTATGCCGATGTGCGCCGGGGCTTCGGCGGGCATGAAAGCTGGGTCGGGGAAATCGGCGCGGATGCGATCCTGCGCCCGACGCCGGACCTGCGGCTCAGCCTCGGGCCGCGGCTGTTCTACGGCTCGGACGGCTATACCGACACCTATTTCGGCATCACCCCGGCCGAGGCCAGCGCGACCCTGCCCGCCTACGATCCCGATGGCGGCCTCGTCAGCGCGGGCATCGAACTGGGCGCCCGCTACCGCATCAACGACGCCTGGGGCCTCGAGGGCGCGGTGACCTGGCAGCAGTTCCGCAACGATGCCGCCGACAGTCCCATCGTCGAGAACGGCTCGGACGATCAGTGGCGCGTGCGGCTCGGCGTGACGCGCACCTTCAACCTCCGGTTCTGAAGATCCGCCCCGCATTGCCTTTGCGTCCCGCTCTGGTCTATCCAGAGCGGCAGCGGTGCAGCACGGGACGAGGGCGACGGGCGTGAGCGAAGATATCTGCGTAGGCGTTATTTCCGGGGCGTTCGGCGTCCATGGCGAGGTGCGCCTCAAGAGCTTCACCGCCGATCCCGAGGCCATCGCGGATTACGCCCCCCTGACGACCGAGGATCATGGCCGCAGCTTTTCGGTGCAGATCACCCGCGCCGTGTCGGGCGGGTTCGCCGCGCGCCTGTCCGAGGTGCGCAGCAAGGAAGAGGCCGACGCGCTCAAGGGCACCCGGCTCTTTGCGCCGCGCGACCGCCTGCCGGCGCTGCCCGATGACGAATTCTACCACACCGACCTGATCGGCCTGTCGGTCTTCGATACCGGCGGCAAGGAACTCGGCTCCGTCAAGGCGGTGCTGAACCACGGCGCCGCGGACCTGCTCGAAGTGCATCTGCCGGGGTCGTCCCGCACCGTGCTGCTGCCCTTCACGCAGGCGGTCGTGCCGACGGTCGATCTTGCCTCCGGGCGCATCGTGGCGGACCCGCCGGAGGGCCTGCTGGACTGATGCGGCTCGTCGTTCATGCCGGGTTCCACAAGACCGGAACCTCCAGCGTGCAGGCCATGCTGCGCAAGAACGCCACCCTGCTGTCGCCGCATCTGCGCATCCTGCTGAAGGCGGATTTCGACGGGCTGGCAGAAGCGTCGCGCAGCTTTTCCCTGCGCCCCTCCGAAGAGGCGCTGACCACCGCCGGCGGGCGCGCGGCGCGGATGCTGCGCCGGATCGACCCCGCCGATCCGCGCCCGGTGCTGATCTCGTCCGAGGATCTGTCGGGCACCCTGCCCGGGCGACGCGGGCTCGAAGGCTACGACGCCGCGCCGCTGCTGCTGGCCGGGCTGGCGGAACAGGCCCGCGCGCGGTTCGGCGATGCGCTGGAGCTGACCTTCTACTTTTCCACCCGCGAGGCCGGGGCCTGGCTGCGCTCGACCTGGTGGCAGAACCTGCGCAGCACCCGGCTGCAACTGTCGTTCGAGGACTACGCCGCCGGGCTCGCCACCGCCGCCGACATGGCGCGGGTGCTGGAGGAGGTTGCCGCCGCCGTCGCCCCCGCGACGGTCGTGTCGGAACGGCTGGAAATCAGCCGCGACCGGCCGGAGGGCCCTCTGAGCCCGCTGCTGGATCTGGTCGCGCTTCCGGGGGAGGTCCGCGCCCGTCTGGTCACCCTCCCCCCCGTCAACGCGGAGCCGGACATCGGGCTGGCCGAGGTCTTTCTCGCACTGAACCGCAGCGGCTTTTCCGAGGAGTCCCTGCGCGAGATCAAGAAGAAATTGCGTCGGATCGCGAACAGGGACGCCGAATCCGGCTGATCGTTTCCCCTGCGTCACCAGTCCGCCAAATCGCCCATCGACCTTCAAGAAATCGCCACAATTCGAGGTGAATTCAGCCGTTATCGCGGCGAGAAGGGGAACGTCCCGTGACAATGGTTTTGCAACAGAAGATTTTGGTCGGAATTGCGCTCAGCCCTGCCATCGCACTGGTGCTGACGCCCGATACCGTGATCGACGGTCTGCTGGCGTCGGTCGGGCCCGCCACGGTGCTCGGCGGGTCATGGCTTGTCGCTTTCGGCGCGGCGCATGTGGCGCGGCGGCTGTCCCGGACCTTTTCCGATCGCAAGGCGCCGCTCATGCACGGCGGTCGCGCGTCCTCCATCGAGACGCCGCCGGAGAGCGACCAGCGCGCGGACATCGCGCGCATCCTGCGCTCCCCGCCGCCCGGACGCGCGCTGACCGGCACACCGGAACCGGAACTGCCGGAGCACGCGCTGGCCGGGGTGATCGGCCGTGTGCTCGGGTCCTGGGGAAAACACGACGCGCAGGATCTGAGCCCGGAGGAGCTGCGCGAACTCTGGCTTCTGGTGGAGATCGTGACCGCAAGCCCGGACCGGGCGGGCGATCTGGCCCGGTCGTTCCTGAAGCCCGACGTGGTGCTCGACATCCGCGACCGGATCGCCGACGTGGCGCGGCGGAGAGAGGCCTACGACCGCCAGCTCGGTGCCTTCCGGGCAACGCAGGCGGTCTGGACCGGCGTCGCCTCGGGCGCCCACCCGGCGCCGCTGCGCACGGCGCTGAAGGCCCTGACGGAGCCGGACCCGGACCTGTTCCACCATGTCATCGTCGCGCATGACCCGGCGGACGCCGCGCAGGCGACGGCGGCCCTGTGGTGCGCGCGTCATCCCGCCTGCGAGCGCGCCAGCGTCGCGCAGTTCCTGTCGGACATCGCGACCGCGGGGCGGCTGGAGGCCGCCGCCGAACGCGGCGACATCGCCTGGCTGGCCGGGGTCCTGGAGGTGATCGAGACCTGGAACGCCGGGCAGTACAAGGGCCGCGAACTGGGGCTGTCCCCGGCCGACGCGGTGTCGGACAAGGCGCCGGTGCTGTCCCGCGCGCTGGACCGGCTGTCGACGCTGCAACACCGGCCGCGTTGGCCGATGCCGCGCGGGCTGTTCGCGGAATACCCCGGACGGGCGGCGCGCGACAGAGACCACTGGGACCTGGCGACCGGGCGCGTCAGCCGCGCGCCGAGCATCGCGGACTATATCGACGCGGACGACCGTCACGCCGCTTGAGTGGCGCCCCCCTTGCGGCTAGGAGGGCGGCATGAGCAACCCGCCCCGTTCCCACGGCCGCATGGCCATCCGCCCCAGCCTGAAACCGCGCGAACTGATGACGCCGCAGCCTGACCTGGCACGGGCCTGGACCGCGCAGGTCATCACCCTGTTCCCCGAGGCCTTTCCCGGCGTGCTCGGCCTGTCGCTGACCGGGCGCGCGTTGCAGGACGGCCTGTGGCAGCTCGACCCCATCGCGCTGCGCGACTTCGGCGAGGGCCGGCACCGCAACGTCGACGACACCCCCGCCGGGGGCGGCGCGGGCATGGTGCTGCGCGCCGACGTGATGGGCCGCGCGCTGGATGCGGCGCGCCAGCGGATCGACCCGCTGGCCCCCATCGTCTACCTCTCGCCGCGCGGTCCGCGCTTCGATCAGGCGATGGCGCGCGATCTTGCGGCGCGTCCCGGCGTCACGATGATCTGCGGCCGGTTCGAGGGGCTCGACCAGCGGGTGCTGGAACAGTACGGCGTCGCCGAAATCTCGCTCGGGGATTTCGTGCTGACCGGCGGAGAGCTGGCGGCACAGGCGGTTCTGGATGCCACGGTGCGGCTGATTCCCGGCGTGCTCGGGAATGCCGCCTCGACCGAAGAGGAAAGCTTTTCCAACGGCTTGCTGGAACACCCGCAATATACCAAGCCCGCCGAATGGCGCGGCCGCGCGATCCCCGAGGTGCTGCTTTCCGGCAACCACGCCGCCATCGCGACCTGGCGGCGGACGCAGTCCGAAGAGCTGACCCGCGCGCGGCGACCCGACCTCTGGGCGGCGCACGAAGCCTCGGGCGACTGACCGGCGCCCTCCGCCCCCGCCGATCTGGTGCGGGGGCCCGTTTTTTCCTTGATCGGCAGGGCGCTGCGACATATACGGCGCGGGTCCGGGCGCTCTGATCGAGTCGCGCGGGCATACCTGCATGGTCGGGCCCGCTCCTTCGGCGCGGCAAGACGGCCGGGCAGGCACAGACGACAGAAAAGCTGAACCGAACCTCCCGCGGGCGCCACGGACCCTTCCGGCGCGGACCCGATCGAAGACGCGGAGCTCTGGGCGCACGAGACATCTTCGCGGAGCAACCGCGAGTCATATAGGAGACGATCACATGAATCTGATCGCACAGCTGGAGGCGGAACAGATTGCCGCCCTGGGTAAGACCATCCCCGACTTCAAGCCCGGCGACACCGTTCGCGTCGGCTACAAGGTGACCGAAGGCACCCGCACCCGTGTGCAGAACTACGAAGGCGTCTGCATCAGCCGCAAGAACGGCAAGGGTATCGCGGGTTCGTTCACCGTCCGCAAGATTTCCTTCGGTGAAGGCGTGGAGCGCGTGTTCCCGCTCTATTCGACCAACATCGACACCATCGAGGTGGTGCGCCGCGGCAAGGTCCGTCGCGCCAAGCTGTACTACCTCCGCGCGCGTCGCGGCAAATCTGCCCGCATCGCCGAAGTCACCAACTACAAGCCCCTCGCGGGCACGGACGCATAAGGAGCCGAGCGATGAAAAAGGGCATCCACCCCGATTACCACGTCATCGACGTCAAGATGACCGACGGCACCACCTTCCAGACCCGCACCACCTGGGGCAAGGAAGGCGACAGCATGCAGCTTGACATCGACCCGACGGTGCACCCGGCCTGGACCGGCGGCTCGTCCCGCCTGCTCGACGCCGGCGGCCGCGTGTCGAAGTTCAAGAAGAAATACGAAGGCCTGGGCTTCTGAACCCTCGCCCGTTTCGACGACTTGCGCCGCCCCTCGGGGCGGCGTTTTTCGTTCTCCCGGTGACTGCCGCGACCCGGATGCACCGAAGACGGGCCGGGCCGAAGGCGATCGGGGGCGCGATTTGCCCCCGGCCCCGGTTTTACCCTTTCACAAATTCTACATTGTGAATATATAGGGCCTCGGGCGGCCCTTCCCTGCCGCCGGATCGAGCGAACGGACCTTTCCATGCCCCTCTCCCGCGCGACGCTTGCGACCTATCTGCCGATCCTGACATGGGCCCGGAGCTACGACCGGGACATCGCAACCTCGGATCTCGTGGCGGCGGTGATCGTGACGGTCATGCTGATCCCGCAATCCCTGGCCTATGCGCTGCTCGCGGGACTCCCGGCCGAGATGGGGCTCTATGCCTCGATCCTGCCGCTGGTGGCCTATGCGATCTTCGGCACCTCGCGGGCGCTGGCGGTCGGGCCGGTGGCGGTGGTGTCGCTGATGACCGCCGCCGCCGTCGGGCAGCTAGGCCTGACGGAGCCCGCGCAGATCGCGCAGGCGGCGGTGACGCTGGCCTTCATCTCGGGCCTGTTCCTCGTGCTGCTGGGCGTGTCGAAACTGGGCTTTCTCGCCAATTTCCTGAGCCACCCGGTCATCGCCGGGTTCATCACCGCGTCCGGCGTGCTGATCGCCGCCTCGCAGCTCAAGCATCTGCTCGGGGTCGGGGCGTCGGGCCACACGCTGCTGGAGATGCTGATTTCCCTCGGCGAGCACCTCACCGAAACCAACCTCATCACGCTTGCCATCGGGGGCGCGACGCTGGCCTTCCTGTTCTGGGTGAGGACGGGGCTGAAGCCGCTGCTGCTGCGGTCCGGGCTGGGGCCGCGCATGACCGATGTGCTGGCCAAGGCCGGGCCGGTGGCCGCCGTCGCCGTGACGACGCTGCTGGCCCGCGCCTTCGATCTCGGGGCGCACGGGGTGAAGCTGGTGGGCGACATCCCGTCGGGCCTGCCGCCGTTGTCCGCGCCCTCGTTCAGCCCGGAGATGTGGTCGGCCCTGCTGATGCCCGCGATCCTGATTTCGGTCATCGGCTTCGTCGAATCGGTTTCGGTCGCGCAGACGCTGGCGGCGAAGCGGCGCCAGCGCATCGACCCGGACCAGGAGCTGATCGGACTCGGTGCGTCGAACGTGGCCTCGGCGCTCTCGGGCGGCTTTCCGGTGACCGGCGGCTTTTCCCGTTCGGTGGTGAATTTCGACGCGGGCGCCGAAACCCCCGCCGCCGGGGCCTTTACCGCGGTGGGAATCGGCCTCGCCACGCTGCTGCTGACGCCGCTGCTCTACTTCCTGCCCAACGCGACGCTGGCCGCGACGATCATCGTGGCCGTGCTGAGCCTCGTGGACTTTTCGATCCTCGGAAAGACATGGCGCTATTCGATGGTGGATTTCGCCGCCGTCACCGCGACCATCGTCCTGACCCTGCTGGTGGGGGTCGAGGTCGGGGTGACCGCCGGGGTGCTGCTGTCGATCTTCCTGCATCTCTACAAGACGTCGAAACCGCATGTGGCCGAGGTCGGTCTCGTCCCCGGCACCCACCATTTCCGCAACATCCTGCGCCACAGGGTCGAAACCCGGCCCGAGATCGTGACGCTGCGCGTGGACGAGAGCCTCTATTTCGTCAACGCCCGGTTTCTGGAGGATTACGTGCTGAACCGAGTTGCCGCCTCGCCCGAACTGCGCCACGTCATCCTGATGTTCCCCGCGGTGAACGAGGTCGACATGAGCGCGCTGGAGACGCTGGAGGAGATCAACCGCCGGTTGGCGGAGCTGAACATCCAGCTGCACCTGACCGAGGTGAAGGGCCCGGTGATGGACCGGCTCAAGCGGTCGCATTTCCTCGACGAGCTGAGCGGCCGGGTGTTCCTTGCGCAATACGATGCCTGGTGCGCGCTAGAGGCGGCTGCGCCCCTCGGGACCGAGCAGAAAGACCTCGCCGCCCAGTAGCAGCGCGGGGCGCAGCGCGCGTCCGTACCCCGCCCCGCCGTCGAGGTTCAGGCGGTTGGGATAAAGTTGCGGCTGGTCGAGCGCGGTATGGCCGTGCACCACCAGCCTGCCCCAGTCGCCCTCGAAATCGAGGAAGGGGCCGCGAATCCAGACGAGGTCGTCCTCGACCTGGTCTTCGAGCGCGACGCCGGGGCGCAGGCCCGCATGCACGAAGATCTGATCGTCGGTTTCGTGGTAGCGCGGCAGGGCGGCGATCCAGTCGCGATGCGCCTGCGGAATGGCGTCGAGCGCATCGTCGCGGATGTCGCGGCGCGAGCGGCGTTCGTCCACGTCCACCCCGTAGGAGGCCAGCGTCCGCGCCCCGCCGAGCGGCGGTTCGGTCCAGTAGATCGGACGCGACGGCGCGGAATCGATGTAGTCGGGATCTTCGAGGAACCGCAGCACGTAGCGGTCGTGGTTGCCCATGAGGCAGGTCCATGGCTTGCCCTCGGCCTGACCCTGCATCAGCGTTTCGATCACCGCGCGGGATTTCGGCCCCCGGTCCACGTAATCGCCGACGAAGACGACCGGACAATCCTGCCCGCCGTCCCGTTCGATGTACTTGAGCACCTTGTGCAGCTGGTCGACATGGCCGTGGATATCGCCAACGGCATAGATCGGAGTCATGGCCCACCCTCTTTTCCCTGCCTCTTGATGACGGCAGCCGCGCCGGGGCACAACCCGTCGCGGCGGAAAATGTTGGCGCTACCAGAGGTGAGGGCGCGGGGCGGGCGGCGCATTGTGCACCGCCCGCCCCGGATCGTCAGGCGACGTCGAATTCCAGCGGTTTCACCTGCTGGAACAGGCCGGTGTCCTTCAGCGCGGTGATGACATCCGCGCCGATGGCTTCGTCGAGATAGGCGATGGCGATCGCCTCGCCGCCCTGTGCCGAACGGCCCAGGGTGAAGTTCGCGAGGTTGACCTTGTGATCGCCGAGCATGGTGCCGAGCTTGCCGATGATGCCGGGGACGTCGTTGTTGGTGGTGTAGAGCATGTGCCCGCCCACCTCGGCGTCGATGTTGATCCCCTTGATCTGGATGAAGCGCGGCTTGCCGTCGCTGAATACCGTGCCCGCGATCGACCGTTCGCGGGTGTCGGTGACCATGGTGATCTTGATGTAGCCCTCGAACACGCCGGCCTGCTCCTGGCTGGTGGTCGAGATCCGGATGCCGCGTTCCTTGGCGATGACCGGCGCCGAGACCATGTTCACCTCGGGCGAGATCGACTTCATGATGCCCGCGATGGCCGAACAGTTCAGCGCTTCGAGGTTCATGGTGGCGGCCTGGCCGTCATAGAGCACGTTGATCGCCTTGATCGGCTCGTCGGTCATCTGGCCGATGAAGTTGCCGAGATGACCGGCAAGCTTGATCCACGGGCCCATGACCTTCGCTTCCTCGGCGGTGACCGACGGCATGTTCAGCGCGTTCTCGACGGCGCCGGTCAGCAGGTAGTTGGCCATCTGGTCGGCCACCTGCAGCGCGACGTTCTCCTGCGCTTCCGAGGTCGAGGCGCCGAGGTGCGGCGTGCAGACCACGTTGGGCAGGCCGAACAGCGGGTTCTCGGTGGCGGGTTCCTCGGAGAAGACGTCGAAGGCGGCACCGGCGACATGGCCCGACTTGATCAGCTCGGCCAGCGCGGCCTCGTCCACCAGACCGCCGCGGGCGCAGTTGATGATCCGCACGCCCTTTTTCGTCTTGGCGAGGTTCTGCGCCGAGAGGATGTTGCGGGTTCCGTCGGTCAGCGGCACGTGCAGGGTGATGAAATCGGCCCGCTTGAGCAGGTCGTCGAGTTCGACCTTCTCCACATGCATCTGCTCGGCCTTTTCCTCGGAGAGGAAGGGATCGAACGCCACGACCTTCATCTTGAGCCCGACGGCACGGTTGCAGACGATGCCGCCGATGTTGCCCGCGCCGATCACGCCGAGGGTCTTGCCGGTCAGTTCGACCCCCATGAAGCGCGACTTCTCCCACTTGCCGGCCTGGGTCGAGGCGTCGGCGGCGGGGATCTGGCGGGCGACCGCGAACATCAGCGCGATGGCATGCTCGGCGGTGGTGATCATGTTGCCGAAAGGCGTGTTCATGACGATCACCCCCTTCTTGGAGGCGGCTTCCTTGTCGACGTTGTCGGTGCCGATACCGGCACGCCCCACCACCTTGAGGTTGGCGGCATGTTCGAGCAGCGACGGCGTGACCTTGGTGGCCGAGCGGATGGCGAGACCGTCATAGTTGCCGATCACGGCGGCGAGGGCGTCCTTGTCCTTGCCCAGCTCGGGGCGGAAATCGACCTCGATGCCGCGGTCCTTGAAGATCTGGATTGCGGCGTCCGACAGCTTGTCGGAAATGAGAACCTTGGGGGCCATTGGCGTGGTCCTTTTGAATACGGGGAGAGTGTCCGGGGCCGGCGGGGGCCCCGATTTCATGTCGGAAGATCGCGCTCAGGCGGTGGCGGTCTGCGCTTCGATCTCTTCTTCGAAGGCCCATTTCAGCCAGAGGGTCAGCGCCTCGACATCCGAGGATTCGACCGTCGCGCCGCACCAGATCCGCAGGCCGGCCGGGGCGTCGCGATAGGCGCCGACGTCATAGGCCGCGTCATAGGTCTCGAGCTTCTTGGCGACGGCCTTGGCAAAGGCGGCGCCGTCCTTGATCCGGGGATCGGTGAACTTGAGGCAGACGGAGGTGTTCGAGCGCGTCGCCGGGTCCTCGGCCAGGTTGGCAAGCCAGTCGTTGCGGTCGCAGAAATCCCAGAGCACCTTGGCGTTGGTGGACGCCCGCTCCATCAGCTTCGGCAGGCCGCCGATCTTCTTCGCCCAGTCGAGCGCGACGAGGTAGTCCTCGACCGCGAGCATGGAGGGCGTGTTGATCGTTTCGCCGACGAAGATGCCTTCGATCAGCTTGCCGCCCTTGGTCATGCGGAAGATCTTGGGCATGGGCCATGCGGGCACGTAGCTTTCCAGCCGCTCGACGGCGCGGGGGCTGAGGATCAGCATGCCGTGGGCCGCTTCGCCGCCCATGACCTTCTGCCAGGAGAAGGTGGTGACGTCGAGCTTGTCCCAGGGCAGATCCTGCGCGAAGGCGGCCGAGGTCGCATCGCAGATGGTGAGGCCGGCACGGTCGGCGGGGATCGCGTCGCCGTTCGGCACGCGCACGCCGGAGGTGGTGCCGTTCCAGGTGAAGACCACGTCGGTGTCGAAGTCGATCTCGGCGAAGTCGACGATCCGGCCGTAATCGGCGGTCCGGACTTCGGCGTCGATCTTGAGCTGCTTGACCACGTCGGTCACCCAACCGGCGCCGAAGCTTTCCCAGGCGACCATCGTCGCCTTGCGCTGTCCGAGCAGCGACCACATGGCCATCTCCACGGCGCCGGTATCGGACGCGGGAACGATGCCGATGCGGTAGTCGGCGGGAATGTTCAGGATCTCGCGCGTGCCGTCGATGGCGGCCTTGAGCTTGTCCTTGCCGATCTTGGCGCGATGCGAGCGCCCGAGCGCGGCATCGGCGAGCATGTCGACGGAGAAATCGGGGATCTTGGCGCAGGGGCCGGACGAAAAACGCGGATTCGCCGGGCGTGCGGTGGGGTGCTTGTGAGCCATGTAGCCTAACCTTACAGATAGATGCCCTTCGTTGGGGAAGGGTGTCCCGCTGCGGCAGATATGCCAGGCCGCGCGATCTGGCAAGCCGGATTCCGTGCATGAATTGTCGCAATCGGAGGATCGTCCCCCGGCGATGGAGCGGATCGGAAACTTCGGGACCGTCCCGGGGCGCTGCCCCGTCCGCCTTGCGGCGGACTCCCCGGGATATTTCGCGCCAGAAGATGCCGCGGGACGATCCCGGATCCGGCGAGACGCTTGATTTGCGGAGGGTTCGGGCGCAGATTCGGGGAATGAACAGCCTTACACCTTTTCCGGATCGGCGCGGCGGGGCGGATGTCGTCGCCTTTCACCGGACCGAGTTGAGCGTCATCCTTTCCCTCTACGGGCGCATGGTCGCGGCCGGAGAGTGGCGGGATTACGGGATTTCCTCGCTGCGCGACGTTGCGGTGTTCTCGGTCTTTCGACGGACCGCGGAGAATCCGCTCTACCGGATCGAGAAGCGTCCGAAGCTGCGCAACCGGCAGGGCGAATATGCCGTCATCAGCCTGGAGGGGCAGGTGCTGAAGCGCGGCCACGATCTGCGCACCGTGCTGCGGGTGCTGGAGCGCAAGCTGATCCGTCCGGTGGAGTGAGCCCCGCACCCGGCGCGGATCGCCGATGCGGGCCCCGTGGCGCGGTCAGGCGGCGTTTTCGGCCATCTTGCACAGCAGTTCGAACATGATCGTGATGCCGAGGAAGGCGGTGCCGCCCGTCGCGTCGAAGGGGGGCGAGACCTCGACAAGGTCGGCGCCGACGATGGTGACGCCGGTCAGCTCGCGCACCACCTGAAGCGCCTGCCAGGAATTGGGGCCGCCGATTTCGGGCGTCCCGGTGCCGGGGGCGAAGGTGGGGTCGACGAAGTCGATGTCGTAGCTGACATAGGTTTCGCCCGTTCCCGCGATCTCGCGGGCTTCGGCCATGACATCCGAGACTCCGCGGGCGTGGAACTCCTCGATCGTGATGATGCGGATGCCCTCGGCCTTTGCGAAGTCGCGGTCCTCGGAATCATACATCGGGCCACGAATGCCGATCTGGACCATGCGTTTCGGGTCGAGCAGGCCTTCCTCGACCGCGCGGCGGAACGGGGTGCCGTGGGTGAACATCGTGCCGCCGAAATACGAATGCCACAGGTCGGTGTGGCTGTCGAAATGGATCATGCCCAGCGGGCGTTCCCGTGCGAGCGCGCGCAGCACCGGCAGGGAGGTGAGGTGATCGCCCCCGGCGGTCAGCGGCCGCGTGCCGTTGGCCACCAGCCTGTCGTAGAAGGCGGTGATCCGGGCCATGCTGTCCTGGATGTCGGCGGGGTTGGGACCGACGTCACCAAGATCGGCGCAGGCCAGCGTCTCGAACGGGCGCATCCCGGAAACGCCGTGCTGGGCGCGCACCATGGTCGAATGGTCGCGCAACTGGCGCGGGCCGTGGCGCGGGCCGGGGCGGTTGGTGGTGCCGCCGTCCCAGGGCACGCCGACGAGGCCGACCTGCACCTCGGGGAAGCGCGGATGGTCCGGCGTCACCAGCGGCAGCCGCATGAAGGTGGCCACCCCGGCGAAGCGCGGCAGGTCCATGCCGGAGACGGGGTGAAAGAAGGGATCGCTGGACATGTCTCGGTCTCCGGTCGGTCAGGTCAGGGGAAGGCGGGCGTGACGGGT
The DNA here is from genome assembly GCF_048261495.1 of Salipiger sp. GTDB lineage: Bacteria > Pseudomonadota > Alphaproteobacteria > Rhodobacterales > Rhodobacteraceae > Salipiger. The sequence continues at coordinate 617,667 of NZ_JBLXFX010000001.1, read as the reverse complement.
GACGGGGCCGTCGCCGTTGGCCTCGATCCGCGCAACGGCGGCCACCAGCGGTTCGAAGGCCACGGCCATGTGGTGGGCATTGGCATGGAGCAGCAGGTCCGGTCCGGCAACCCAGGCGACATGACCCTTCCAGAACAGCAGATCGCCGCGCCGGGGTTCGGTGTCCGGCGGCAGCGTGTCGCCGAGCGCGGCCTGTTGCAGGTCGCTGTCGGCGGGACAATCGCACCCGCAGAGCAGCAGCGCGCCCTGCACGAGGCCGGAACAGTCGATCCCCTGCGAGGAATTGCCGCCCCAGAGATAGGGCGTGCCGAGCAGCCGTTCGGCAACGGCAACCGGGTCCGTCGCGGTCTCTTCGAGGGGCGCGAGGTGCCGCGCGGGAACGTATCCGCTGGTGGTGTGGAGAAAGGTTTCGTCCCGCCCCGTCACCTCGACCCGCGCACCGAGGCTGAGCCAGAGCGCCTCGCGGGATTTGATGTCGGGCTGGCGGTAGGCATGGGTGGCGCGGGTGACGACGCGGTGGGTCGCGGCCATCGCCGGTTCGTCGGCAAGATCGTCGTTGACCATGTCGCTGCGCAGATAGCCGACATAGCCGTCGGCGAGGGACTGCACGAAGGACCAGCCGTCGACATCCTCGTATTCGACGACCTCGGCGCCGTGCAGGAGCTGGCGCTCGCGCCGGCCGCCCTGGCTTTCCAGCAGGTTGGCGACCGAGGGCCGGATGGTGGCGCGGCGGCCTTCGGAGAAGTGCTCGGCCTCGACCAGGCCGCGGAGATGGGCGGCGGCGACGCGGCCGTTCGCGGGCGTCAGGCGGCGGTCGCTCACAGGTCGAACACCGCGCTCAGGGCGCCGAGGATGGCGCGGGGCCCCTGCCCCAGCCCGCCCTTGGGGCAGGCGGGCGCGGCGGCCGGGTTCCAGGCGTAGATGTCGAAATGCGCGTAGCGCGGCGTTTCGGTGACGAAGCGGCGCAGGAACAGGGCCGCGGTGATGCTGCCCGCCATGCCGCCGGCGGGCGCGTTGTCGAGATCGGCGATGCCCGGCTCGATCCGGCTTTCGTAGCCGGGCCAGAACGGCATCCGCCAGAGCGGGTCGGCCATGCGCGCACCGGAGGCGGAAAGCGCCGCCGCGAGCGGTTCGTCATCGGTGTAGAAGGGCGCCAGTTCCGGGCCGACGGCGACACGGGCCGCGCCGGTGAGCGTCGCCATTGAGACGATGAGATCGGGGCGCCCCTCGTCGGCGAGGGCGAGGGCATCGGCCAGAACCAGCCGCCCCTCGGCATCGGTGTTGTTGATCTCGACCGTGAGGCCCTTGCGCGAGGTGAGGATGTCCTGCGGGCGGAAGGCATTGCCCGAGATGGCGTTTTCCGCCACCGGGATCAGCACGCGCAGTTGCAGCGGCAGGTCCAGCGCCATGATCATCCGCGCGAGGCCGAGCACGTTGGCCGCACCGCCCATGTCCTTTTTCATCAGCCCCATGGAACTGCCGGGCTTGATGTTGAGCCCGCCTGTATCGAAGACGATCCCCTTGCCGACCAGCGTCACCTTGGGGCCGGTGGTGCCGCGGGTCAGGTCGATCAGGCGCGGGGCGCGCGGGCTGGCGCGGCCGACGGCGTGGATCATCGGGAAGTTCGCGCTGAGCAGGTCGTCGCCGGTGATGACCTCGACCGAGGCGCCGAATTCCTCGGCCAGCGCGCGGGCCGCCCGTTCGAGTTCCTCCGGCCCCATGTCGGACGACGGGGTGTTGACCAGATCGCGGGTCAGCGCCTCGGACGCGGCGAGGCATTCGATGCGCGCGGCGTCGATTCCCTCCGGGGCGACAAGACGGGCAGCGTCGCGGGGCGTGCCGTGGTAGCGGGTGAAGGCATAGGAGGACAGCAACCAGCCGAGGGCCTCTTCCTCCAGCCGGTCGGGATCGGGAAAGGGCCCGGACAGCGCATAGGTGCCCACGGGAAGTTTCGCGGCGGCGGCGGCCAGGGCAAAGCGGCCGCGGCGGCGACGCTCTGCGCTGCCGTAACCGGCAAGCGCCGCGATCGGCCTGCCGTCGGGTCCGGGGATGAGCAGGGTTTCCCCGATTGCGCCCTTGAATCCGTTGCCGGCGACCCAGGCCGCCGTGCTTTCGGGCGCGGAGTCCAGCCAGCCGGCCAGCGCCTCCTGCTCGATCACGTGAAGGGGGGTGGCCCCGGATTCAGCGGCGGCAAAGGCAAAGGGCATGGCGAAGCTCCGGTTCTTGTCAGACCGGACCCTACCCCAGCGCGCCGTGCCTGCAAGGGGTCAGACCGAGAGGTCCTGCAAATCCCAGACGGCGTAGAGCGACCGCTCTCCGACCCGCGCCATGCGCGCCAGGGTGGCGGCCACCGCCACGCCATCGCCGTCCTGGATGCACTGGGCAACGTCTTCGGCCACGCGATGCAGCTTCCACATGCCGATTTCATCCGCGATCCGGCCCAGCGCCTGCGTACAGGACAGCATGTTTTCCAGATCGCCCGCGACATGAAGCCGGTCGGCCCGTCCGAGATTGTAGGCAAGTTCCTCCATCGCGCGGCAGACGGCATCCTCACCGGCGACGGGCCCCATCCGGACAAAGAGCGCGTCCAGTCGTTCCGGATCCAGCCCGGCTTTTTCGCTTGGTGCAAGCACAGCTACCCGTTTCACCACGATCGTCCTCTCGTTCTCGCCCCCACGGCCTTGCCTTGATACGGCACTCTCCTTCCCGAAACATTATACCGGAAGCATTTCTTCTCTCGAATTCCATTTGAATTCCGCGTATTGCCTTCGCAAACCATCTGACGCCGGAGAGAGTGATGCAGGCCGCACGACCGCTTCCCAATTATCTCGTCCAAAGGTTCCAGGGCTGGAAGGCGACCAGCTACGCGGAAAATCACGCGTGGTATCGGCGGCTGGCCTCCCAGGGGCAGCATCCGAGGGCGATGATCATTTCATGCTGCGACAGCCGGGTGCATGTCACGTCGATCTTCGGCGCGGACACCGGGGAATTCTTCATCCACCGCAACATCGCCAACCTCGTGCCGCCCTACCAGCCCGACGGCAACCAGCACGGGACCTCGGCCGCGGTGGAATACGCGGTGACCGCGCTCAAGGTCGCGCATGTGATCGTCATGGGGCATTCCGGCTGCGGCGGCGTGCAGGGCTGTCTCGACATGTGTTCGGGCAAGGCCCCGCAACTCGAGGAAAAGTCGAGCTTTGTCGGACGCTGGATGGATATTCTCCGCCCCGGCTACGAAAAGGTGGTCAACGCCGGACCGGCGGACATGAATACCGCGCTCGAAAAGGAATCGGTTCTGGTTTCGCTCGGCAACCTGATGACCTTTCCCTTCGTCAAGGAGGCTGTCGATTCGCAGGACCTGACGCTGCACGGCGTCTGGCACGAGATCGGCACCGGGTCGCTGCACGCCTACGATCCCAAACTCGACGAATTCGCCGAGATCTGATCGGACGGTTCAGGCGTTCAGCCGCCCTGCGTGACCATCCGGGCTGACCCGGATGCAGGGCCGGCCGAGCCGCTGCGACAGCGTCTTCAGCGGGTAGCCGACGGCGCGTCCGGTGCAGATCGGCAGTCCGGTATCGGAATTCAGCAGCAACAGCCGTCCGTCACGGAAGGCGATCTGGAACCCTTTCGCCGCGAGGGCGCGGGACAGGTCCGTCCAGCTTTTCGCCATTTCGAAGAGCGGTCCGAGAAACTGCCGCATCAGCGCGGCGGTCTCGCAGTCGAGTGCGGCTGGAAGGGACTGGGCTCCGGCCCAGCCGGCCGCATCCTGTGTCTGGATACGCATGGGGCATCTCCTTGCCAATCCCGGAAGCTTCGCCGCGGAGTCGGGCGGAATTGGGGCGATCCCGAGAGTTTTCGACAATTTGCGACTTTCACATCACATCGGAAACGAAGCCTTGTGGCTGCGTTCGCTGTCGTCACGCCCCTCCGTGCGGCACCCGGAGCGCGGGGTCGCAACGTGCCGCCGCCGGATGGGGGGATGGGCACGGGGGGCGTGGAGGGGGCGCACCGCGCGCGGGGCGGAGAGGTCCCCGGCGGTGAGGCGCCCGAGTCCGGACGTGGCGGAGAGAGGCCGGACGGACGGGCCGGTGCGCAGGCCGTGACGCGGATCAGATCAGCGTATCGAAGAACCGCAGGGCGCGCGCCACCAGACCGAAGGGCGGACGGTCGTGACGTTCGCAGATCAGAAGATCCCGCGCTGCGAGGGCGGTGATGCGGCGGCCACGGGCGATGTCGGTGAGGTCGATGGTCATGGAACGGCTCCTGGATGAACGGGTTGGCCATTCTGGCGGGGGCTGCGGCGTTTCATCCGCTGTTGGCAAAGGAGTAGCATTTGCGCCCGCTCCGGCGCCAGCGGCCCGAGGGTTAGGCCCCGCGCTCTGCCGCACAGACGGACTGACCTTTGGTATAGTCCCGCCCGCAAAAAGGGCCGAAGCTTGCGCTCCGGCCCCCTGCAATGTCGTGCCTGCGGGCAGGATCAGCCCTTTTTCAGCGCCTTCTGGCCCAGCACTTCGGCGATCTGCACCGCGTTCAGCGCCGCGCCCTTGCGCAGGTTGTCCGAGACGCACCAGAGGTTCAGACCGTTGTCGATGGTCGAATCCTGACGGATGCGGCTGATGAAGGTCGCGTAATCGCCCACGCATTCGACCGGCGTCGCGTAGCCGCCGTCCTCGCGCTTGTCGATCACCAGGATGCCGGGCGCCTCGCGCAGGATGTCGCGGGCCTCGTCCTCGTCGAGGAATTCCTCGAACTCGATGTTGATCGCCTCGGAGTGGCCGACGAAGACCGGAACGCGCACGCAGGTCGCGGTGACCTTGATGCTCGGGTCCACGATCTTCTTGGTCTCGGCCACCATCTTCCACTCTTCCTTGGTCGAGCCGTCCTCCATGAAGACGTCGATATGCGGAATCACGTTGAAGGCGATCTGCTTGGTGAACTTCTTCGCGGGCTTGTCGTCGGTCGGGTTGTAGACCGCCTTGGTCTGATCCCAGAGCTCGTCCATGCCCTCCTTGCCCGCACCGGACACCGACTGGTAGGTCGAGACGACGACGCGCTTGATCCGCGCCCGGTCATGCAGCGGCTTCAGCGCCACGACCATCTGCGCGGTCGAACAGTTCGGGTTCGCGATGATGTTCTTCTTGGTATAGCCCATCACGGCATCGGCGTTCACCTCCGGCACGATCAGAGGCACGTCCGGGTCGTAGCGGTAGAGCGACGAGTTGTCGATCACCACGCAGCCCGCCTTGGCCGCCTTCGGCGCGAATTCCTTGGTCGGGCCCGAGCCCACGGCGAACAGCGCCATGTCCCACCCGGTGAAATCGAATGTGGCGAGATCCTGGGTCTTGAGGGTCCTGTCGCCGAAGCTCACCTCGGTGCCGAGCGATCTGCGCGATGCAAGCACCGCGATCTCGTCCACCGGGAACTCGCGCTCGGCGAGGATGTTCAGCATTTCGCGGCCCACGTTGCCCGTGGCACCGGCTACGACCACTTTGTAGCCCATCTGGCACTCCTTAAGATTTTTCCGGCCCGGGACCCCTGCCCCGGGCCGGATAGCCGCGGCTCATAGCGCAGGAGAGCGCCCGAAGAAAGGGCTCAATGCGAATGATCCCGCGCCGCACCCGCCGGGCGGATGTGCGACTTTAACGGGCAGAGGCGGTACTTTTGCCGACCTGACGGGCAAAATCGGCGTGTAATCGGTGGTTTCCCGCGCATTCTCGCACCTGCAGCAATTCGAGTCTTGTCCAATGTTTGGGCAATCGCGTACAAAGCGGATGAATTTGATGACTCGATAGGCAGACTTGTTGCGAATCCGTGGTTGATCACTGGCCGTAAACCGGAAGATAGCACCACCGTTTTAAAGAGTGCGTTGAAACTACTGCGTTCGTGGAGGACGGAATACATGTTCTACAAGATCGTCACGTCTCTGACGCGGTCGCAGAAACAGATTCTCTTCATGCTCATGGACGCCGGAATGATCGGCGTCGCGATGTTCTCGGCCCTGATCCTGAATGCGACCGTCCGGGCCGATCTTCCCATGCTGATCAACCTGTTGCCGCTGATCGGCGCGCTGGTCGCGCTCGGTGGCCTCACCTCGTGGAAGCTGGGACTGCCGCGGATCAAGCTCAACGCCTACGAAACCCGCGGCATCACGCGCACCGCCTGGTTCGCCGTCATCATCGGCGTCGCCGGCATCCTGCTCGACGCGATGATCGCCCCGCCGCTGCCGGGCGCGGTCTATTTCATTTTCACGATGTTGCTGCTCGTGCTCTGCGCCTCCTGGCGGATCGGCCTGCGCTACGTCACCATGCAGATCTACCGTCGCGGCCAGCACCGCATGCGCGTTCTGATCTACGGCGCGGGTCAGACCGGCCAGCAGCTTGTCGCCGCGCTGCGCCACGACGATTTCATCGACCCGGTCGCCTTCGTCGACGACAACCCCACGCTGCAGAGCCTGGTGATCTCGGGTCTGCGGGTTCATGCCTCCTCGGCGATCAAGGAACTCATCACCGACAAGGCCATCGACCGCGTCGTGCTGGCGATGCCCTCGATCTCGCAACCGGAACTGGCCCGCATCGCACACCGCCTGCGCGCCATCGGCTGCGAAGTGCACGCCCTGCCCTCCTTTGCCGAACTGGTGGGCGAGGGCGAGCTCAAGAAGCGCGTCTCGCCGGTGTCCCTGGACGACCTGCTCGGCCGCAACCGGCTCGAGGCCGAGCTTCCGGGCGTCAGCCACGCCTATTCCGGCCGCCGCATCCTGATCACCGGCGCCGGCGGCTCGATCGGCTCCGAACTCTGCCGCCAGCTCATCGCCTGCAAACCGGCCTGCGTGGTGCTGCTCGATCACTCGGAGCTGTCGCTCTACAACATCGACAAGGAACTGCGCGACCTGTCGGACGGGCTGACCATCGCACCGATCCTCGGCTCCGTTCAGGACGAGACGCTGATGGCCCGCGTCCTCGCGGATTACGACATCGACGTCGTGCTGCACGCCGCCGCCTACAAGCACCTGCCGCTGGTCGAGTGCAACGTGCTGTCCGGCATGCGCAACAACGTCATCGGCACCAAGATCCTGGCCGACGCCGCGCGCGAAGCCGGTGTCGAACGGTTCATCCTGGTGTCCTCGGACAAGGCCGTGCGCCCGACCAACGTGATGGGCGCCTCCAAGCGCCTCGCCGAACTTGTCGTGCAGGACCTCGCAACCCGCAGCTCGGGCACGCGCTTTTCCATGGTGCGGTTCGGCAACGTTCTCGGCTCCTCCGGGTCGGTCATTCCGCTGTTCGAGGAACAGATCGCCCGCGGCGGTCCGGTCACCCTGACCGACCCCAAGGTCACGCGCTACTTCATGACCATTTCCGAGGCCGCGCGCCTCGTGCTTCTGGCCGGCTCCTTCGCCCGCGGCGGCGATGTCTTCGTGCTCGACATGGGCGACCCCGTGCCGATCCGCAAGCTGGCCCGCCAGATGATCGAGGGCGCCGGCTATACGGTGAAGGACGACAAGCATCCCGACGGGGATATCGAGATCAAGATCACCGGCCTGCGCAAGGGCGAAAAGCTGCACGAGGAACTGCTGATCTCGCCCGACATGCTGACCACGCCGCATCACAAGATCCTGCGCGCCCAGGAAAGCTACCTGTCGGAGATCGAGATCGCCACCGCGCTCAAGGACCTGCGCGGCGCCATCTCCGCCCTGGACGAGGATCAGGCCCGCGCCGTCATCGCGCGCTGGGTCGAGCGCAGCAAACCCGCCGCCGTCGCGGAAGAGATCCAGCGCGGCTGACGCCCTCAACTCCGATGCAATGCAGCACGATCCGGGGGAGGCAGCGCCCTCCCCTTCGCGCGTTGGCGTGACCGTTTCAGCGACCCGGCATGTCGTTGCGCGGCGGCTCGGGATTCCATTCGTCGATGATCGCGGCGGCTTCGTCCGCCGTCTCGACGAACCGGAACAGGTCGAGGTCTTCCGGGCTGATCGTGCCCGCATCCTGCAGCGCATCCCAATTGATGATCCGCTCCCAGAAGGCGCGCCCGAACAGCAGGAACGGCACCCGCTCCATCCGGCCGGTCTGGATCAGGGTCAGCGCCTCGAACATCTCGTCCAAAGTGCCGAAGCCGCCGGGAAAGACGCAGATCGCCCGCGCGCGCATCAGGAAATGCATCTTGCGGATCGCGAAGTAGTGGAAGTTGAAGCACAGCTCGGGCGTCACGTATTCGTTCGGCGCCTGCTCGTGCGGCAGCACGATGTTGAGCCCGATGGACACGCCGCCGGCCTCCTGTGCACCGCGGTTGCCCGCCTCCATCACGCCCGGCCCGCCGCCTGTGGTGATGACATATTCCCGGTTGCCCGTTTCCATGGACTTCCGCGTCATCTTCTGCGCAAAGATCCGCGCCTCGTCATAGAAGCGCGACAGCTCCGCCAGCGTCTCCGTCCGGGCCGTGTGCTTTTCCTCCGGCGCCGGAATCCGCGCCCCGCCGAAAAGCACGACGGTGGAATCGATCCGCCGCTCGTCCATCAGCAGCTGCGGCTTCAGAAGCTCCAGCTGCAGCCGCACCGGGCGCAGCTCGTCCCGGCACAGGAATTCCTCGTCGGCAAAGGCCAGACGGTAGGACGGCGCTCGGGTCTGCGGCGTGTCGGGGATCTGCTCGGCGGCTTCGCGGTCGCGTCCGGCATCGCGGAAGACGGAGTGGCGGTCGTCATGCATCTCGGCGGGTATCCTTGTCCTGCGTCAGTCCTGACTATAGCGTTCGCACGCAACGCGCCAGCGCCGGGAGCATGACAATGGACTGGAAACACGCCGTAAACGACGCCGCCGCCCGATTGGACGGCCATATCCGGCGCACGCCCGTGATCCAGTCGAGCGACCTCTGGCAGGCGCCGGTGGCGCTGAAGCTCGAACAGATGCAGCACACCGGCAGCTTCAAGGCCCGCGGCGCCTTCAACACGCTGCTCTCGCGCGAGGTGCCCGCGGCCGGCGTCGTCGCGGCCTCGGGCGGCAACCACGGCGCCGCGGTGGCCCATGCCGCCACCGCACTCGGCCACCGGGCGCAGATCTTCGTGCCCGAAATGGCCGGCCCCGCCAAGATCGCCCTGATCCGCCGCACCGGCGCCACCCTCACCGTCGTGCCCGGCGAATATGCCAACGCGCTCGACGCCGCCCGTGAATACGAGGCCGAAACCGGCGCCATGCAGATCCACGCCTACGACGCCCCCGCGACCGTCGCCGGACAGGGCACGCTGACCCGCGAATGGGAGGAACAGGGCCTCGAGGCGGATACGCTGCTCATCGCGGTCGGCGGCGGCGGGCTCATTGCCGGGGCCCTCGCCTGGCTGCAGGGCAGACGCAGGGTCGTCGCAGTGGAGCCCGAGACCTCCCGCGCCCTCGACGCGGCGCTGGAGGCCGGCAAACCCGTCGATGTCGAGGTCTCCGGCGTCGCGGCCAACGCGCTCGGAGCCCGCCGCATCGGCGATATCTGCTTCGGCCTCGCGCAGTCCCGTCTCGCCGCCACGACCCTCGTCGGCGATGCCGCCATCACCGAAGCGCAGCGCGCCCTCTGGCAGACCCACCGCCTGCTCGTCGAACCCGCCGGGGCGACCGCCCTCGCCGCGCTGCGCTCCGGTGCCTACGTACCGGAACCGGGCGAACGCGTCGCCGTCCTGCTCTGCGGGGGCAATGTCGCGCCCGATCCCCTTCCCGACTGAGGCAGGCCTCTTCTGGCCGGAAATATCCCGGGGGAGTCCGCGCCGCGGACGGGGGCAGCGCCCCCGGCGACATTGCCGCCCGCGCCCCGCCCCGCTATAGGGCGTCAGACCCGCATTCCGACCAGGAGGAACCCGACTTGTCCAACGCCCAGCTCGAAGCCGCCATCGAAGCCGCCTGGGAGGCGCGCGACCAGATCACCCCCGCCACCACCGGCGAATCCCGCGACGCCATCGAAGACACGCTGAACGCCCTCGACAGCGGCACCCTGCGCGTCGCCGAACGGCAGGAAAACGGCGACTGGCACGTCAACCAATGGGCCAAGAAGGCCGTGCTCCTCGGCTTCCGCATCAAGGACATGGAGCTTCAGGACGGCGGCCCGCAGGGCTCCGGCTGGTGGGACAAGGTCGACAGCAAGTTCAAGGGCTGGGGCGACAGCCAGTGGAAGGCCGCGGGCTTCCGCGCCGTGCCCAACTGCGTCGTGCGCAAATCCGCCTACATCGCCCCCGGCGTCGTGCTGATGCCCTCTTTCGTCAACCTCGGTGCCTATGTCGACAGCGGCACCATGGTCGACACCTGGGCAACGGTGGGCTCCTGCGCCCAGATCGGCAAGGGCGTGCACCTCTCCGGCGGCGTCGGCATCGGCGGCGTGCTGGAACCGATGCAGGCCGGTCCCACCATCATCGAGGACAACTGCTTCATCGGCGCCCGCTCCGAAGTGGTCGAAGGCGTCATCGTCCGCGAGGGCTCGGTCCTCGGAATGGGCGTCTTCCTCGGCCAGTCGACCAAGATCGTCGACCGCGAGACCGGCGAAGTCATGTACGGCGAAGTCCCCCCCTACTCGGTGGTCGTCGCCGGCTCCATGCCGTCCAGGAACGGCATCAGCCTCTATTGCGCGGTGATCGTGAAGCGCGTCGACGAACGCACCCGTTCCAAGACCGGCATCAACGAACTGCTCCGCGACTGACCGGGCTTTCCGGCGCGGCAGGGAACCGGATGCCGCGCCGGAACGTTAAGTCCCGTATTTTCGGAACACCAAGGGGCATTCCATGGGACTCGGCATCATCGCATCCATCATCGTCGGAGGTCTGGCCGGCTGGATCGCCAGCATGATCATGAAGGCGGACACCGGCATTCTGCTGAACATCATTCTGGGCATCGTCGGCGCCGTGGTGCTGAACACGATCCTGTCGCTGCTCGGCATCTACGCCGCCAACAGCTGGATTCCCCAGCTCATCGTCGGCATTCTCGGCGCCAGCCTGCTGATCTGGGGCTACCGCAAGATGCGAAGCTGATCGCGGCCCCTCAAGGCGATACCGGCGCTTGACAGCCGCCGCGCCCTCCCCCATCCCCGCGCGAGCAGGGTCAGGAGGTCGCCATGGGCGCGAACAAGCCGTCGAAACAGCAAGTCTACACCCTCCTCGTCGAGGTCGGGCGCAAGGCCGGTGACGGCCTGCCCGACAAGGCGACGGGCGCAGCACTGATGTGCTACGCCTCCGGCGTGGACGAGGCAGAGGCCGTGCGCGAAACCGTCGCCATCCTGAAACAGGCCGACCTCGCCCCTCTCGACGTCACCGGCTACGGCACCGAAGAGGAGCGCGTTGCACAGGGACACGAGATCGACGACGAGGAACGCGCCCTCATGGCCCGCGCCCTCGAGGAAAACTCCGTCATCGTCGCTCAGCTCACGCCCTTCTACGGCGACAAGGACGACTGACCCCGGTTTCTGCCGGCCCGCGATATACCGGGGGGTCCTCCGCTGGCGGGCAGGGTCAGCGCCCCCTCGGCGTCAGGCCGCCCGCGCCTCGGCGAGGGTGATCGCCTCGAAGGGCCGCAGAACCTGGTAGCCCGACCGGTGCTGCTCGGGCATCAGCCGCGGCGGACACTCCGCCAGAACCGAGGCGCCCAGCCGCTCCCGGTCACGGCGCAACCGTCCCACGTAGAGGCTTTCCAGCGCCGCCCCGGCGGACATGAAGGCCGAATGCCCCGGCAGCAGCACCTGCGCGTAGCGCACCAGGAGGTGCCCCTCTTCGTGCACGGCGGCAAAGCCGTTGACCAGGCTCACCGCCGGCACCAGGACCGACTCGCGTCCGAAGATGTATTCCACCTCGGTCCCGCCGATCACCAGCCGCTGGTGCGGCGCCATCACCAGGTCACGTTTGAGCCCGAGATAGGGGGCGCGCAGCCGCACCGGCTGGAACGACCCCAGCGCCGGAACCACGCGGCTGACCGCGTGCAGCACCGGCACCGGGCCGCTGTCCCGGGTCAGAACGGTATCGCCCAGCTTGAGTTCGCCCAGCGCGCGCGGCCCGCGGGGCGTGCTGACCGGCGTGTTGCCCAGCACCGACGGCAGCGGGCCGACCGGCTCGATCTCGTCCGAGACGGCAAAGAACACCACGTCCCGATCCGTGCGGCACAGTTGCGGGCGCCGGGTCATCGTGTGGATGTCCTCGAGCACCAGCGGCGGCGGGGCGGGCGTTTCGCGCAGCGCCACGGTGTCGCTTTCCGGCCGTTCGAGCGCCAGCCGCCCCCAGCGCCGCTCCGAATCCCACGAGAAGGTCACCCGCAGCACATCGGTCCGGGAATCCGCCGGGTAATCCAGCAGGGTGTGAAAGACCTCTCCCCCCTGGCACATCACCAGCACGAGGCTGCCCCCGGGGATCGCCTGAAGCGACAGGCTGCCCGGCCAGGGGTGGCTGCGCTCGTAGGCCAGCAGGGTCTGCGGGCGGCCGTCGGGCGACAGCCGCGTCTCGATCATCAGCGACCCCTTGGCAAGCAGCTTGTCGCGCGAACCCAGCGCCGCGGAGAAGACCTGAGGATCGGTCCAGCGCTTTTCGCCCCCGGCGATGCCGATCCAGCTCATGCCGCGACCCGTGTCGTCAGAAGCCGCGCCTCGTAGGGGCGCAGGATACGGCGGGCGGAGGGGCTGTAGCCCCGGCCCGTGGCAAGATCCAGCTCCGGGAAAAGCTGCACGATCTCGTCCAGCGACTCGTCCGGAAACAGGGTGTTGGTCATCGCCCCGATCAGCAGGCTTTCGCTGTCCAGCCCGTTGGCGCAGAGGATCTCGTGCCGGTCGAACAGCAGGTGCACGTATTCCACCGCGCCGCCCTCGACCGGGCGGACGTTGGTGCCGTTGACCAGCGACTTGGCCGCGACCAGCACCTCGGGCGCGTCGAACAGCAGTTCGGCCAGCCCGTCCCGCAACAGGATGCGGTGCATGGGCGACACCATGATCGCGCCATGATCGCCATAGGTGCCCGCCGCGATGCGGATCGGCGCCATCGCCCCGCGCGCAGAGACAACACGCCGGCCGATCCAGCGCAGCGGCTGCGCTCCGTGATCGCGGGTCGAGACCAGATCGCCGGGACGCAGGGTCTGCACGGCGCGCGCGCCGTCCGGCGTGTCGATCAGCGTTCCCGCCACGAAACAGGGGATCGACGAGACGTTCACCATCCCGGTGTCGGAGGCACCGGTCGAGCTTTCCACGCCGTAGGTGAAGCTGACCTCCTCCACATCGCCGTTGCCGGTGAAGGTCAGGGTGCCGTCGGCATTCAGGGTGACCACCTGCCCGGTGGCCAGCGTCACGGAATCGCCCGCGCCCACGGCGATGCCGTTCACATGGGTGATCGTCATCACGCCGCCGGTGTGGTTCAGGTCGTTGGCCAGCACGTCGATGGTGACGGAGCCCTCGGGATAGACAGAGGCCATGTCCTCCATCGCCACGAGCGTCGTCTGCACGGAGTTTCCGGCGATCAGCAGGTTGGAATCGTAGTTGGAATCCACCACGTCCGCGACCCCGATGCGGATCGAATTCACCTGCCCCGGATTGACGTACATCGTCAGGGTCAGGGTGACGGTGAAGCCGTCCATCTCGGTGTTGTATTCGCTGTTGGTGTTGGACAGGAACAGGTTCGGATTGACCCCGGCATTGATGTTGAGCGGGTCGATGTCGCCATCCCCCGCCGCCAGTTCGACCTGCACGCCGTTGACCCAGACGCCGACGAAATCCTGGTACTGCGAGGTGGTGTATTCGGGATATTCCTCGGAGGAAAAGACGAACTGCATCGTCATCACGTTGCCGGTCGGGATGAAATCCACGTCCAGCCAGGAGGCGTCGTAGGTGGTTGTCCCTGCCGCCGCGTTGAACTGGCTGTTGTTGGTCGGCCCGGAGGTGTTGGTCGAGGTGTTCGTGTCCTGGTTGGCCTGGTTCGGCGGCCCCCACCACCAGCCGCCCGCGCTGTTGGTGAAATCCTGCGCCCGGCCCGTCGACAGGATCACCCCCGTGTCGGACGGCGCCACGCCGGGAGAGGTGTCGAGCCCGTCCGTGAAGATGCCCGAAGACCGGCTGTCGCCCGTGTAGCTGGCCGACACGACCGAGACGCCGTCGCCGAAGATGGTCTGCGCCATCTGCATGGCGCTCGCGTTCGTGTTGATCGGAAGTTGCGATGCAGCGACCATGCCAGCCCCGTGTCGGCCGGAAACGGACGCGTGCGCCATGCATGTCCGGCTTGCCCGCTGCTGCGCGCGGCTAGCTGTGTGCGATCGGTGTACTGCCCGCCTGCCCGGCGTTTTTGTGGTTGAGCTACGCTAACACGCGGAATTGCCGTCCGTTAAGCCATTGGTAACGTTTGCGCCCCCCGAGCGCCGCATCCCTGCGCCATTTTCGCCACATTTGCCTTGGCGCGCGGCGCGGGGTAGCCATCGTTCCAGCGACCCCGGAGACCGACCATGACGACCGACCCCGTGCAACTGACCGCCGACCTGATCCGCTGCCCCTCGGTGACGCCCGCCGAAGGCGGCGCGCTGGCCCTTCTGGAGGGGCGGCTCTCTGCCGCCGGCTTCCGCTGCACCCGGGTCGATCGCAACGGGGTTGCCAACCTCTTTGCCCGCTGGGGCGACAAGGGCCACGCCCGCACCTTCGGGTTCAACGGCCATACCGACGTCGTTCCCGTGGGGGACGAGGCCGCCTGGACCGCCGCGCCCTTCGGGGCCGAGATCCGCGACGGCATCCTCTACGGGCGCGGCGCGACCGACATGAAAAGCGGGGTGGCAGCCTTTGCCGCCGCTGCCGTGGATTTCGTGACCGACACCCCGCCCGACGGCGCGATCGTCCTGGCGATCACCGGCGACGAGGAAGGCGACGCGACCGACGGCACCGTCGCCCTGCTCGACTGGATGGCGACCGAGGGCGAAGCGATGTCGGCCTGCCTCGTCGGCGAACCCACCTGCCCTTCGGAAATGGGCGAGATGATGAAGATCGGGCGCCGGGGGTCGATGTCGGCCTGGTTCACCGTCACCGGGCGGCAGGGGCATTCGGCCTATCCGCACCGCGCCCTGAACCCGATGCCGGCGATGGCGCGGCTCATGGATCGGCTCGCCTCGCACACTCTGGACGAGGGAACGGAGCATTTCGATGCCTCGACCCTTGCCGTGGTCACCATCGACACCGGAAACCCTGCGACCAACGTCATCCCCGCGCAGACCCGCGCCACCGTGAACATCCGGTTCAACGATACCCACAGCGGGGCCTCGCTCTCGGACTGGCTGCGGGCCGAGGCCGCGCGGCTCGACGCGGAATTCGGCACCACCACGGATCTGCGCATCAAGATCTCCGGAGAAAGCTTCCTGACCCCGCCGGGCGCGCTGTCCGACCTGATCGCGGACGCGGTGACGGCGGAAACCGGGATCACGCCGGTTCTGTCCACCTCGGGCGGCACTTCCGACGCCCGCTTCGTCAAGGATCACTGCCCGGTGGTCGAATTCGGCCTCGTCGGCAAGACCATGCACCAGGTCGACGAATGCGTTCCGGTCGCGCAGATCGACCAGCTCAAGGCGATCTACACCCGCATCCTGCGGGGGTATTTCGCCGCCTGAGGCCGATCCGGAAAAAGAATCCGAAAATCTGAAACTCCCCCCCGGCGGGCTGCGTGTCTACGGGCGCAATCGACTTTGCGCCAATGACCCAAGGGAGGCACGCCAATGGCACATCTCGGAGAATCCTTCACATCCTACGCGGCATTTCTCGGCCGCAGCGATCTTGAAGCGGTCTATCACGTGGATCTTTCGGCCCTGAACAGTTCCGGCGTCACGGGCGACGCCCTGGTGGCGATCAACACCGAAGCGGACGGCACCCAGTACATCAACGTGCTGGTCGTCGCGGACGGCCTCACCGCCGAGGATGCGCACCTGATGCACATCCACGGCACGTTCGACGCGATGGGCAACCCCACCGACGCGATGACCCCGACGCTGTTCAGCGATACCGACCGCGACGGGATCGTCGAGGTTCTCGAAGGGGTGCCGTCCTACGGCGACATTCTTCTGCCGCTGCTTCAGGACGGCGCAGTCTCGGTGACCGACGAGAACGGTCAGCTCGTCTATATCCAGAGCTTCGACCTTGCGGATGACACCGCCTTCTTCAGCCCGGTGACCGGCGCGAGCTACACCGCGGCGGATCTCATGCCCCTGACCTTCCGCGAGATCGTCATCCACGGCATGGACGTTCCCTTGGGGATCGGCACGGGCACCGGCGGCGAAGTCGACGGCACCCAGGACGGCTATGTCCCGATCCTGCCCTCGGCCGCAGGCGAGATCGAGACGATCTCGGTCACCCAGGCGCTGGACCTGCTTGAGGACATGCGCATGGCCGCCAGCATCGAGGTGATGCTGGGCGACATGGATGACATGTACGACGCGGGCGCCGGCGACGACACGGTCATGGGCGGGGGCGGAGACGACCACCTCATGGGCGGCACCGACAACGACATGCTGCACGGCGACATGGGCAGCGACACGCTGGAAGGCGGCGCCGGGGCAGACATGCTCGACGGCGGTGACGGCATGGACTGGGCCAGCTATGCGGGCGCGGCCGACCGGGTGCGCATCGACATGACCGGCGCGGTCTCCGGGATCGGCGACGGTCTGGGCGACACGCTCATGAACATCGAGAACGTCGAAGGCTCGCGCTGGGCGGATGCGATCTGGGGCGACGGCATGGACAACATGCTGAGCGGCGGGATGCGGTCGGACCGGCTTTACGGCCGTGACGGCAACGACATGATCGACGGCGGCATCGGCAACGATGCGCTCTACGGCAACGGCGGCGCCGACACGCTGACCGGTGGCGAGGGGATGGACCGATTCATCTTCTTCAACCAGGCCGACAGCGCCCCCGGCATGGCGGATCGGATCACCGACTTCACCATGAACGAACGCATCGAACTGAGCCGCATCGACGGTGACACCACCATGGCCGGCAACCAGGATCTGATGTTCGTCGGCAGTGCCGACTTCACCGGAACGGCGGGCGAGTTGCGCGCCTTCGACAATGGCACGGACACGATCATCCAGGCGGATACCGACGGCGATTCCATGGCCGATTTCCAGCTTGTCCTGACCGGCGTGCACATGCTCGACAGCGACAACTTCCTGCTCTGAGGCGGGTCAACCTCCTGACCCGTCGGGCGGCGCCCTGACCCCCATGGCGCCGCCCATCTTTTGTGATCCGCTCGCGCACCGCACCGGCAAATTCGCAATGACGATGCCCCGCCCCCGTGCTACGTCTCGCCCATGAGCACCCTGCCGAGCAAAGCGGAGATCCTTGAATGGCTCTCCGGACATCCGACCCTCAATTCGAAACGCGACATCGCCAAGGCCTTCGGGATCAAGGGCGCGGCGCGGATCGACCTCAAGCGCACCCTCAAGGAGCTGGAGGCCGAAGGGCATCTCGAAAAACGTCACAAGACCTACCGCGATCCTGACCGGCTGCCGCCGGTTTCGGTGTTGCAGGTCAAGGCCCCGGACGAGAACGGCGACATCTTCGCCAAGCCGCTGGAGTGGCACGGCGAAGGGGTGGAGCCGACGGTTCTGGTCGTGCTCCGCGCCACCGATCCGGCGCTCGGACAGGGCGACCGCATCCTGGCCCGGCTGCAGGTTGTCCACGAAGAGGATCACAACTACGAAGCCCGCCTGATCCGGCGCATCGGGCTCAGCCCTCTCAAGGTCGTGGGGATCTTTCGCAAGACCGCCGAGGGCGGGCGCATCCTGCCCATCGACAAGGGGTCGGACAAGGAATGGATCGTCGGACCCGATGCCACCGGCGGCGCCAAGGAGGGCGAACTGGTCGAGGCCGAACAGGCCGGGCCCAAGGGCCGCATGGGCATGCCCAAGGCGCGCATCGTGATGCGGCTGGGCGATCCGTCCGAACCCAAGGCGGTGTCGCTCATCGCCATTCACCAGCACGGCATTCCAGACGATTTCCCCCCCGAGGTTCTGGCCGAGGCCGACGCCATGAAGCCCGCAGGCCTCAAGGGGCGCACCGACCTGCGCGACACGCCGCTGGTCACCATCGACCCCTCCGACGCCCGCGACCATGACGATGCGGTGTTCGCCGAACCGGACGAGGACCCGAAGAACCCCGGGGGCCACGTGCTCTGGGTCGCGATCGCCGATGTCGCCCACTACGTGACGCCGGGCTCGGAACTCGACCGCGAGGCCAAGAAGCGCGGCAATTCCAGCTATTTCCCCGACCGCGTCGTGCCGATGCTGCCGGACCGGCTGTCGGGCGACCTCTGTTCCCTGCACGAGGGCGTGCCGCGTGCTTGTCTTGCCGTGCGCATGGTGATCGACGCCGAAGGCAACAAGAAGAGCCACAAGTT
This sequence comes from Salipiger sp., assembly GCF_048261495.1. Classification (GTDB taxonomy): domain Bacteria; phylum Pseudomonadota; class Alphaproteobacteria; order Rhodobacterales; family Rhodobacteraceae; genus Salipiger. The sequence continues at coordinate 599,315 of NZ_JBLXFX010000001.1, read as the reverse complement.
CATGCGCGGGCTCATGCGCTCGCCTGCGTCGCTGAACTACCAGGAGGTGCAGGCCGCACAGGACGGTGCCGCGAACGACAAGACCGGCCCCCTGCTGGAGCCGGTGATCCGGCCGCTCTATGCCGCCTATGCCGCGCTCAAGGCGGCGCGGGAGCGGCGTCAGCCGCTGGACCTCGACCTGCCGGAGCGCAAGGTGGTGCTGGGTGAGGACGGCACGGTGACATCGGTCAACTTCGTCGACCGGCTCGATGCGCACAAGCTGATCGAGGAATTCATGATCCTCGCCAATGTGGCCGCCGCCGAAACCCTCGTCGCCAAGCGCACCCCCCTTCTGTTCCGCGTTCACGAGGAGCCGCCCGCCGACAAGATGGAATCGCTGCGCGACACCGCCGAGGCGGCGGGGCTGACGCTGGCCAAGGGGCAGGTGCTGAAGACCGCGCATCTCAACAAGCTGCTGCACGATGCGGCGGGGCGCGAGGAATCCGAGCTCATCAATCTCGCCACGCTGCGCAGCATGACCCAGGCCTATTACTCGCCCAAGAACTTCGGGCATTTCGGGCTGGCGCTGCAGAACTACGCGCATTTCACCTCGCCCATCCGGCGCTATTCGGACCTGATCGTGCACCGGGGGCTGATCTCGGCCCACGGCTGGGGTGACGACGGGCTGTCCGAAGCCGATATCGACCGGCTGGAGCAGACCGCGCAGCACATCTCGGACACCGAGCGCCGTTCGATGATGGCCGAACGGGACACCAACGACCGTTATCTCGCCGCCTACCTCTCGGACCGCATCGGCGCGGAATTCGGCGGGCGGATCAGCGGCATCGCCAAATTCGGCGTTTTCGTGAAGCTGGACGAGACCGGCGCCGACGGGCTGGTGCCGATCCGCAATCTCGGGAACGAGTATTTCCACTTCGACCGCGACGCGGGCACGCTGATGGGGGCCGATACCGGCGTCATCATCGGGCTGGGTCAGCGCGTGCGCGTACGCCTCACCGAAGCGGCGCCGGTGACCGGCGGCATCGGCCTGGAGATCCTCGAGATCGAGAACGAGGCGATGCCGAAGGGGCGCGGCAGCACCCGCCCCGCGCGCGGACGCGGCAAGGGCAAGCCCGGAGGCCCGCCCCGCCGCAAGGAAAACGTGGCGAAGAAGAAGGATGCCAAGACCAAGCGCAAGGTCACGCGGCAGCGGACAACGAAGCGCTGACCTGCGGGTAGAGCCGCTCGCGCCCGCGCGCGATGTACTCCATCAGCAGCGGTCGGGCGCGCAGGGCCCGCCGCAGGGCGGTGTCGGCGGGCAGCGTGTCGATCATCGACAGCATCGGCACCGCGCTGGCATCCGCCGCCGAGGGCGCGGCGCCGAACAGCCAGCGCCCATCGCCCAGCAGCGCCTCCAGCGCGTCGAAATCCGCCCGCGCATAGGCCAGGCGATCCGCCTCGGAAAAGCGCGCCATGCCCTGCGCCAGCAGGCCCTTTCGCATCTTCTTGCGGAAATGTCCCGGCAGCACGGCCCGCACCGGCCCCGGCATGGCGGCAAAGAACACCGGGCGCGTGACCTCCCAGCAGGCATCGTTCAGCCAGCGGTCATGGGTCAGGCAATGGCGAAGGTTCTCTTCGACCATGCGGATCGTCGCCCGGGCCATCGCCCGCGCCGCGGGATCGAAGCCCGGAAAGATCGGCGCCCCCCGGCGCTCCAGCCAGTCGATCAGCAGGTTGCTGTCGCCGACCACCCCTTCGGGTGTCGCGATCCAGGGCAGCTTGTCATAGGGCCCGCCGGGCATGGTTTCCCACGATGGTGCCCAGTCCAGGCCCGCCATGTCGAGCAGGATCATCGCCTTGAGGCAGAACGGGCTCAAGGACGGTTCCCCGAGTCCGGGGCCGAAGGTGTGAAGTGTCAGCATTGCGGCTCTCCTGTCGCGGTGTGTCGGCAGGGATAGGCGCGACTGCTGTCAGTTTTCGGCAGGATGTGCCAGCATGATGGGACCATGTCGCGCACCGAACGCCTTTTCCAACTGATGCAGGCCCTGCGCCGCCTGACGCCCCCCGCCACCGCCGCCGCGCTGGCGCAGGAAACCGGCGTGTCCGAACGCACGCTCTATCGCGACATCGACGCGCTGCGCGGCCTCGGGGCGGTGATCGACGGTGCGGCGGGATATGGCTACACGCTGATCGAAGACCCCCATCTGCCGCCCCTGTCCTTCGACGACGAGGAACTCGAGGCGCTGGTCCTCGGCCTGCGCGAGGTCGCGGCCCTGGCCGATCCCGCATTGGCGGATGCCGCGCAGAGTGCCTTGCTGAAGCTGCGCGCCCGGTTGCCGGACCGGCAGGCGCAGCAGCTTCGCCACGCGGTGCTGACCGCGCACCGGTTCTCGCGCCCGGCGCTGCCGACCGTGGACGCCCGCGTGCTGCGCCGCGCCTGCCGGGATGAACGGGTGATCCGCTTTGCCTACACCGACGCGCAGGGCGCGCAGACGCTGCGGCAGGTCAAGCCGCTGACCATCGTACTCTTCGACAACAGCCACTGTCTCGTGGCCTGGTGCCTGATGCGCGACGATTACCGCACCTTCCGGCTGGACCGGATGGACGATCTTGCGGTCACGGAAACCTCGTTCCGCCCCGAGCGCGTGGCGCTGCTGCGCGTGTACATGGAGGCGCTGCGCGAGATGTCCGGCAAGACCTGCCCCGGAGACTGAGCGGGTTCCCCCCTCAGGGGCACTTGCCGCCCATGCACTGCTCGATCGCGTCGAGCGTCGCGGGGTCGGGATTCTCGTAGATCTTCGACGGGCAGGCCTCGACCAGCATCACGTAGCGGTCGCCCTCCTGCTTGAGGAAGGCCAGATGGCGGCCGGGCGTGATCGTCCCGCACCACGGGCCGACGCAGGACACCCGCAGGATGATGTCACGGTTGAACCGCCCCGTGAAACCGTTCCGCGTGAGGAATGCCCCGGTGATGTGCCCCGGCGTCTCGGCCACCTTCGCCCCGCCGGACTTTCCCGGCGCGGGCTTTTGCAGGGGTCCGAAAGTGAGCATCCCCTCGACCACGATCCAGGGTTCGGGCGCCGAGGCGGCGGCCCGGAAATCGCTGACCGGATCGGGGCGCATGCAGGACAGCGCCAGCGCGGGTTCGGCCACCAGCATGGCAGCAAGGACAAGGATCAGCCGTTTCACAGGAACTTCCTGAATTCGAGCAGCACCGCCTCGTAGACGGCACGCTTGAACGGCACGATCTGGGTCACGACCTTGCGCGGAGACAGCCAGCGCCAGGACGAGAACTCCGGATGTTTGGTGCGGATGTTCACCTGATCGTCGGTGCCGTGAAAGCGCATGAGGAACCACTTCTGTTCCTGCCCGCGATACTTGCCCTTCCAGATGTGCGGCACGATGTGGTGCGGCAGGTCGTAGGGGAACCAGCCCGCGGATTCCGCTTCGATCGTCACCAGGCCGGCCTCGACGCCGGTTTCCTCCCACAACTCGCGCAGCGCCGCGTCGCGGGGGTCCTCGCCCTCGTCCACGCCGCCCTGTGGCATCTGCCAGGCGGCGACCTCGCTGTCGAGCCGCTGGCCGACGAACACGTCGCCCGCCGCGTTCATCAGCATCACGCCGACGCAGGGACGATAGGGAAGCTTGGAGATGTCGTCAGGCGTCATGACCGATCCGGCTTTCGCTGTGAAAAGGGCGGGGAAATCCCCGCCCGTGGTCTTCATTTCTTCGGTTCGAGAACGCTCAGACCCTTGAGGATGTCGATGGCATAGGCCAGCTGGTAATCCTCCTGCCGAAGCTTGGCGGATTCCTCGGCCTTGGCGCGATCTTCCTCGATCTGGCGGATTTCCTCTTCGGTCAGGCTGTCGTTGTTCAACGCGCCGCGCAGATCCGCTTCGGAGCGGGAGAAACGGTTGGTCGGCGTCTCTTCCTCGGTCTCGGCCTCGGGACGGACGCGGGGCTGTTCCACGACGATGTTCGGGGACACGCCCAGCGCCTGGATCGACCGGCCCGACGGCGTGTAATACCGCGCCGTGGTCAGGCGCATCGCGCCGTCGCCCCGCAGCGGCATGACGGTCTGGACCGAGCCCTTGCCGAAGCTCTTGGTGCCGATCACAACCGCGCGGCGGTGGTCCTGCAAGGCGCCCGCCACGATCTCGGAGGCCGAGGCCGAACCGCCGTTGATGAGCACGACGAGCGGCTTGCCGTTCGCCAGATCGCCTTCGGTCGCGTTGTAGCGTTCGCCGTCCGCCGGGTTGCGGCCACGGGTCGAGACGATCTCGCCGCTTTCGAGGAAGGCATCGGAGACCTTGATCGCTTGCGTCAGCAGACCGCCGGGGTTGTTGCGCAGATCGAGCACGAAGCCGTTCACGTTCTCCATCCCGCCCGCGGCATCGACCTGCTCCTGCAGGCCTTCGGCGAGGTTCGGATAGGTCTGGTCGTTGAAGGTCGTCACGCGCAGCACGACGGTGCTGCCTTCGAGACGGGTCCGAACGGCGGTGAGCTTGATGGTGTCGCGGATGATGGAGATGTCGAACGGCTCGTCCTCGCCCTCGCGCACCACGGTGATGATGATTTCCGAACCGACCGGCCCGCGCATCTTGTCCACGGCCTCGTCGAGGTTCAGGCCCAGCACGGATTCCCCGTCGACATGGGTGATGAAATCGCCGGACTCGATGCCCGCTTCCTCGGCCGGGGTTCCGTCGATGGGCGACACCACCTTCACGAAGCCGTCTTCCTGCGTCACCTCGATCCCGAGACCGCCGAATTCGCCGCGCGTCTGGACACGCATGTCGGCGGCATCGTCGGGGGAGAGGTAGCTGGAATGCGGATCGAGCGAGGTCAGCATGCCGTTGATCGCCGCTTCGATCAGATCGCCGGGTTCGACCTCTTCCACGTATTGCGCGCGGATGCGTTCGAAGATGTCGCCGAAAAGGTCGAGCTGCTCGTAGACGTTGTTCGAACTTCCCGAGTCCTGCGCCAGCAGCGGCCCCACGAACTGCGTCGTCGCAACGACCCCGGCCACCGTACCGCCGAGCGCGGCCATCAGAAACTTGTTCATGCTCGTGTCATCCTTTGTCGCTAGCGAACCACGTCAGCGGGTCCACGGGTGCATCGCCCTGCCTGACCTCTATATAGAGCGTCTCCGTGCGTCCAGCGCCAGCCCCATCAACAGATGGTGACGCTCTGTCGCCGGCCTCCGCTCCGCCCATCAGGCCGACGGGGCTGCCTTCGGGCAACACTTCGCCAACCTCGGCATAGATTGCCTCCATTCCCGCCAGCACGAAAAGCAGGTCGGGCTGGGGTTCGAGGATCGTGACCAGCCCGTAGTCGAGCAGCGGACCCGCGTAGCGCACCGTTGCCGCGGTGGGCGTGGTGACAAGCGCCTGCGCCTGCGTCGCGATCAGGATCCCGGGGCGCGCCACGCCTGCGGCATCCGTTTCTCCGGCGCGGCGCAGCAGCTGGCCCTGCACGGGCAGGTCGAGCGCCCCCTTGCGGGCGTCGATCGGCGGCAGCGGGTTGGTCTTGGGCTCGCCCACGGCGATTTCCGACAGCCCGGAGGCGAACCCCTCGAGCGTTTCCGTCGCCGCGATCAGGATGGCGGTCCGTACCGGGTCCTCGGTAAAGCGTTTCGGCAGGTCGGTGCGGTCCGCCACGGCCTGGCTCAGTTCCGTGCGGGCGCGCTGCACCCCGGTCAGGCCCTCGCGAAGCGTCTCGGCCGCGCTCTCCTGCAGCTTGCGCAGGCTGGTGACCTCTTCCAGATCCGCCCGGAGCGCCCGCGCCTTTTCGTTGAGCGCCGGCGTCACCGCCGCCAGAAGCATCCCGGAGCGCGCCGCGCCGACCGGCCCGGCGGGATGCAGCATCGCTTCGGGCGCCGCCGCGCCGCCGAGGCTGGTCAGCGCCCCGACCAGCCGCGCCACCTCGCGCTCCTGCGACTGCAACTTGCGCGATAGTTCGGTCTCGCGCATCGCGGCCTCGCGCAGCCCGTCCCGCATGGCGGCCAGACCGTCCTCGTAGGCGCGAACGGTCAGGGTCAGCGCCCGCACCCGATCCCGCGCGCCGTCGGCCTCGTCGAGCCGGACCGATGCCTCCTCCAGCGCGCGCGCCGCCGCCCGTGCCGCCTCGGCAGGGGTATCGGCCAGCGCCGGGGCGCCGAGCAGGGCAAGGATCAGCGCCAGTCGCCTCATGTCCGGATCAGGCTCTTCCCGGTCATCTCGGGCGGCAGTTCCAGCCCCATGAGGTCGAGCAGCGTCGGAGCCACGTCCGCCAGGATGCCGTCGCGCACCTCGGCCCCGTCGGGGGCGCCGAAGACGATCACCGGCACCGGGTTCGTCGTATGTGCCGTGTGCGGGCCGTTGGTCGTCTCGTCCCACATGGTCTCGCAATTGCCGTGATCCGCGATCACCACCATCGCGCCGCCCGCCTTTTCCAGCGCCGCGACCACCTTGCCCAGCCCGTCGTCCACCGCCTCGCAGGCCTTGATCGCCGCGTCCAGATCGCCGGTATGCCCCACCATGTCGGGATTGGCGAAATTGGTCACGATCAGGTCGTACTGCCCGCTTTCGATGGCGGCGACGAAACGCTCGGCCACCTCCGGCTCGCTCATCTCGGGCTGGAGGTCGTAGGTCGCCACCTTGGGCGACTTCGGCATGAAGCGGTCCTCACCTTCCTCCGGGGTCTCCTTGCCGCCGTTGAGGAAGAAGGTGACGTGCGGATATTTCTCGGTCTCGGCAAGGCGGAACTGCTTCAGCCCGTGCCCGGCCACCCACTCGCCCAGCGTGTTGACGATCTTCCGCTTGGGATAGGCCGTGGCCATGTAGGCATTGTGGCTGTCGGAATATTCCACCATCCCGAGCATGGCGCTCAGGTCGGGCTGCTCGCGTTCGAAACCGTCGAACTCCGGCGCGCCGATGGCAGCGAGGATTTCCCGCGCGCGGTCGGCCCGGAAGTTGAGACAGAACAGCCCGTCGCCGCCGCTCATCCCCGCGTAATCGCCGATCACCGCGGGCAGGACGAATTCGTCGGTCTTGCCGTCGGCATAACTGCGCGCGACCGCGGCGACCGGGTCCTCCGCCGGCTCGCCACGGGCAAGCACCATTGCGTCATAGGCCTTTTCCACCCGATCCCAGCGGTTGTCGCGGTCCATCGCGTAGTAGCGGCCGATCACGGTGCCGATGCGCGCGCCTTCGGGGAGGCTGCCGTAAAGGTCCTTCACAAAGGCCTCGCCCGACTTCGGCGCCACGTCGCGCCCGTCGGTGATGGCATGGACGACCACCTCGCAGCCGAGGTCGGTGAGCATCTTCACCGCCGCCTTGATGTGGACGATGTGACCGTGGACGCCCCCGTCCGAGACCACGCCCATCACATGCGCCTTTCCGCCCGCCTCCCTGACCCCGGCGGCAAATGCCTTGATCGCGTCGTTCTCGAAGAAACTGCCGTCCTCGATGGCAAGGTCGATCTGGCCGAGGTCCATCGCCACGGTCCGCCCGGCGCCGATGTTGGTATGTCCGACTTCGGAATTCCCCATCTGCCCCTTCGGCAGGCCGACATCGGGCCCGAAGGTGACCAGCGTCGCGTGCGGGCAGGTGGCGTAGAGGCGGTCCATCGTGGGCGTGTTGGCGAGTGCGGGGGCGTTGTACGCGGTCTCCTCGCGCAGGCCCCATCCGTCGAGGATGGTCAGGACGACGGGTTTCGGCGTGGTCATGGCGGCGGCCCTTCTGAACGGTTCAGGGGCGGTTTAGCAGGTGGTGGGGTGGATGTGGAGGGGATGCGTCCATCCGGAACGTCGATCCTTTCGGCACCCCGACGAAGGAGCCCCGCCCCGTGGCCCGGCCACTTCCCCGAAAGGGTTGCCACGAGTCTCCGCCGTCCCGCAGCGACGGGCGCTTCACTTGCTCGCAACCCGATTCGCGTCGCGCCTCGCCACGCTCGGGACCGGAGGCAGCGTGGGGCGGGAAACGGGCTCTGGGCGCTCCACCCTGCGGCGCGCGATCGGTCGATTTCGTCGAAATTCCGTCATGAACGATTCAAGAGAAATTGAAAGGGATTCCGAAGGTCGCTAATCTTTCCGGACTGCGTATGCCTGCGGAAGTGCGAGTCACCGAGCAGGTTTTTTTCAGGAGTAACCCTTTGATGCTCAAGACCATGTTGTTCACCTGCGGGCTGATCGTCGCCCCGTTGGTGGCATCCGCCTTCCCCATCGCCCCCGCCGGGACGGAGGGCCTTTATGTCGTCGCAACCGGCGGCGAGGTTACAGCGACCTACGAAGGCAATTCCGCCTCCTGGTCCAATGACCTGTACCTCGTACAGACCAGCGGCGACGTTTTCCTGTTCAACAACCACGCGTCCTCCGTCGGGGCGTCCGTGGTTCTCGGGACGTTCGCCGCCGGGACGGAGCTGATTTTCCGGCTCTTCGTCAATAACAACGGCAACAGCTATTACACCGGGCCGGGTTCGCGCAACTGGGACGGACAGGCCCATGCCCGCGTTCAGACCGATTACATGCCGGGCACCACGCTCGTCTCCTTCGAGGACGGTGGCGACGGGGCGTTCAACGACCTCAGCTTTACCTTCACCGGGACTTCGGCCGTCGAGGAAGACCCCGGCTCCACGGTCCCGCTTCCGGCGGGGGCTGCGCTGCTCGTCACCGGCCTTGCCGGACTCGCGGGCCTGCGTCGGCGCAAGGGCAAGGCCTGACGCGGCAAGCCGGGATACATGCCCGACCTCCGAACCGAAACGCCCCGCTCGGCGGGGCGTTTTTCATCGAAGTGCAGGGGCGGATCGCAGGACGCCCGTCGCGCAAACGGGTGCGACGCCGCGCGTGAACGAGAGACCGCGGACCCGAGACCGGCACGCGCCTTCAATCGAAAAGCCCGCACTCGCGCGAAATATGTTTACCGGAATTCCGAATCGCCCATAGGTTCAGCGCGCGTGATCTATTTTCATGGAGTCTCGAATGCGCGTTTTATCCTTGATCATTTCCACAACCCTCGCCGTCGCAGTGTCATTTCCGGCGGCAGCGGCAGACGTACGAGAGCGGAATGCGACGGTCGCTTCCGGAAAAATGGAACGCCTGTTTGTCCATTCGGACTACGGCACCGATTGCCGGGGCGGACCGGCCCCGAAGATCGCCCTGAAAACCAAGCCGAAGAACGGAAAGTTCGGCACTGCGGCGAGCGTTGAAGTCGTCAAGCGGGACGGACACAAATGCGACGGCAAGAAGATCGACGGCATCGGCGTCTTCTATCAGTCCAAGCCCGGCTTCAAGGGCACCGACCACGTCGTCTACCAGCGCGGCACGGGCAAGAATGCCTTCGTGATGGATGTCACCGTCACCGTGAAGTGACCTGCTGGGCGCCGGGTTCGAACCGGCGCCTCCATCACCCCTGCAGAGACTTCACAACCAGTTCCCCCTCCTCGCGCGCCTTCATGGCAAGCGCGGCGGCATGGGCGCCGGCGGCTGTCGTGTAGTAGGGGATCTTGTCGTAGAGCGCGACCGAGCGGATCTCGCGGGAATCCGCGACCGAGGCGGCGCCTTCGGTGGTGTTCAGGACCAGTTGCACACCTCCGTCCTTCATCAGGTCGACGACGTTCGGGCGGCCTTCGTAGACCTTCTTGACGATCTCGCAGTCGATGCCCGATGCGGCAAAGAAGGCCGCCGTGCCGCGCGTGGCGACCAGCTTGAAGCCCATGTCGGAGAGCACCTGGGCCGCCTCGGTCATTTCGGGAGTCTTGTCCTCGTCCTTGATCGAGAAGAACACCGCGCCTTCGGTCGGCAGGATCGTGCCCGCGCCCATCTGCGCCTTGAGGAAGGCGCGGGGGAAGCTCTTGTCCCAGCCCATGACCTCGCCGGTCGAGCGCATCTCGGGGCCGAGGATCGTGTCGACGCCGGGGAAGCGTGCGAAGGGCAGCACCGCCTCCTTGACCGAGAACCACGGCATGTTCGGGTCGGCCAGCGTCATCTGGTCGGCGATGGGCAGGTCGGTGTCATAGTCCGTATCCGCCGGGTACGGCGCACGCAGCGGGAAGGTCGAGAGCTTTTCACCCGCCATGATCCGCGCCGCAATGGAGGCGATGGCGCTGTCCGTCGCCTTGGCCACGAAGGGCACGGTACGCGAGGCGCGGGGGTTGACCTCGATCAGGTAGATCTCGCCGGCCTTGATCGCGAACTGCACGTTCATCAGGCCGACGACGTGCAGGGCACGGGCCAGTGCCTCGGTCTGGACCTTGATCTCTGCGATGATGTCATCGGAGAGCGAATAGGGCGGCAGAGAGCAGGCGGAATCGCCGGAGTGGACGCCCGCTTCCTCGATATGCTGCATGATGCCCGCGACATGCACGGCCTCGCCGTCGCATAGCGCGTCGACGTCGAGCTCCACGGCGCCCGAGAGGTAGGAATCCAGCAGGACCGGGCTGTCGCCCGACACCACGACCGCCTCGGCGATGTAGCGTTCGAGGTGATCCATGTCGCGCACGATCTCCATCGCGCGCCCGCCAAGAACATAGGAGGGGCGGATCACCAGCGGAAAGCCGATGTCCTCGGCGATGGCCAGCGCCTGCGCATCGGTCGAGGCGATGCCGTTGCGCGGCTGCTTCAGACCCAGTTGGTTGACCAGCGCCTGGAACCGCTCGCGGTCTTCGGCGAGGTCGATGGCGTCCGGGGTGGTGCCGAGGATCGGGATGCCCTCGGCTTCGAGCGCGTTGGCGAGCTTGAGCGGGGTCTGGCCGCCGAACTGCACGATCACGCCGTGCAGGGTGCCGTTTTCCAGCTCGACGCGCAGGATCTCCATCACGTGTTCGAAGGTCAGCGGCTCGAAGTAGAGACGATCCGAGGTGTCGTAGTCGGTCGACACGGTCTCGGGGTTGCAGTTGATCATGATGGTTTCATACCCGACGTCGCTGAGCGCGAAGCAGGCATGACAGCAGCAGTAGTCGAACTCGATCCCCTGGCCGATGCGGTTCGGACCGCCGCCGAGGATGACGACCTTCTTCTTGTCCGAGGGGCGCGCCTCGCATTCCACCTCGCCCATCATGGGCATCTCGTAGGTGGAATACATGTAGGGGGTCTGGGCCTCGAACTCGGCGGCGCAGGTGTCGATGCGCTTGAAGACGGCGGATACGCCCAGCCCGAGACGGCGCTTGCGCACGTCCTTTTCGCTGAACCCGGTCAGCCTGGCGAGGCGGGCGTCGGTGAAGCCCATGATCTTGAGCCGGCGCATCCCGGCTTCGTCCTGCGGGAGACCGCCGGCGCGGACCTCGGCCTCGACCTCCACGATCTCGCGGATACGGGCAAGGAACCACGGGTCGAACATGGTGGTGCCGTGAATCTCGTCATCGCTCAGGCCGTGGCGCATCGCCTGGGCGATGGTGCGCATCCGGTCCGGGGTCTGCTTGCTGATCGCCTTGATGACGGCGCTCTTGTCGGGCGCTCCGGGGATGTCGACCTCGTCAAAGCCGGTGAGACCGGATTCCATCGAGGCCAGCGCCTTCTGCAGCGACTCGTGGATGGTGCGGCCGATGGCCATGGCCTCGCCCACCGACTTCATCGCGGTGGTGAGATAGGGCTCCGAGCCGGGGAATTTCTCGAAGGCGAATTTCGGGATCTTGGTGACGACGTAGTCGATGGTCGGCTCGAAGCTGGCCGGGGTCACCTTGGTGATGTCGTTGTCCAGTTCGTCGAGCGTGTAGCCGACCGCCAGCTTGGCGGCGATCTTGGCGATGGGGAAGCCCGTCGCCTTGGAGGCCAGCGCCGAGGAGCGCGACACGCGGGGGTTCATCTCGATCACGACCATGCGGCCGTTGTCGGGGCTGACCGCCCATTGCACGTTGGAGCCCCCGGTCTCGACCCCGATCTCGCGCAGGACGGCGATCGAGCCGTTGCGCATGATCTGGTATTCCTTGTCGGTCAGCGTCAGCGCGGGGGCGACGGTGATCGAGTCGCCGGTGTGCACGCCCATCGGGTCCACGTTCTCGATGGAGCAGACGATGATCGCGTTGTCCGCCTTGTCGCGGACCACCTCCATCTCGTATTCCTTCCAGCCCAGCAGGGATTCATCGACCAGGATCTGGTTGACCGGCGAGGCATCCATGCCCGAGCGGCAGAAGTGGATGTAATCCTCGCGGTTGTAGGCGACTCCGCCGCCGGTGCCGCCGAGCGTGTAGGCGGGGCGGATGATGGCCGGCAGGCCGATATCCTCGAGCGCGTCGAGCGCGATGGCGACGCCGGCATCCAGATCCGCCTTGCCGTTGGCCTTTTTTGGTGCGGTCACGATGGTGGCGCGGGGGTTTTCCAGCCCGATGCGGTCCATCGCCTCACGGAACAGGGCGCGGTCCTCGGCCATCTCGATCGCGGCGCGCTTGGCCCCGATCATCTCGACGCCGTATTTCTCCAGCACGCCCATCTCTTCGAGCTTCAGCGAGGTGTTGAGACCGGTCTGCCCGCCCATCGTCGGCAGCAGCGCGTCCGGTCGTTCCTTTTCGATGATCTTGGCGACGACCTCGGGGGTGATCGGTTCGATGTAGGTGGCGTCGGCCAGCTCGGGGTCGGTCATGATCGTCGCGGGGTTGGAGTTCACCAGGATCACCCGGTATCCCTCTTCCCGCAGCGCCTTGCAGGCCTGGGCACCGGAGTAATCGAACTCGCAGGCCTGACCGATGACGATGGGTCCCGCGCCGATGATCATGATGGATTTGATATCGGTTCTCTTGGGCATCTCGGGACCTCTTCCTGTCGGGCGTGCAGCGGCAGGCGGGTGGACTCGACCCGCCGCAAATTGAAGCGGGTTATAGTGATGCGCCTTGCCCGTGCAACCCCATTCCGACCACGCGAAACGACGCACGAGGCCGGGACCGCGCCCGACGCGGCGGGCCATCGCGCGAAACCGGCGGGGCGGGCGCGGCTGCGGACGGCACGGCGGCCGGACGGGCCGGCGCGCGCGCCTACTGGGCCGCCTGCAGCAACTCGGACTGGCTGTCGCCGTAGAGGTAGTCCCGCGTCACCGGCACCGCGTACTGCCGGTGCGACAGCTGGAGGTGAAAGACCCCCTGGCGGGTTTCCTCGAACGCCGCCTCGCAGACCGCGAGATAGAAGCGCCACATCCGCACGAAGGTCTCGTCGTACATCTCGCGCACCTCGGGCAGCGCCGCCTCGAACCGGGACCGCCAGTGATGCAGGGTCGGGCCGTAATGGCCGCGCAGCACCTCGATGTCGGCGGCCCAGAGATTTGTCTTCTCGATCGAGCGGGACACTTCGGAAAGCGACGGGATGTAGCCGCCGGGAAAGATGTAGGTGTCGATCCAGTTCGAGGTCGCGATCGGCGGGGTGACATGGCCGATGCTGTGGATCAGCGCGATGCCGTCATCGGCGAGCAGTTCACCGACCTTGGAGAAATAGACGTCGAGCTGCGGATAGCCCACGTGCTCCAGCATCCCGACGCTGACGATCCGGTCGAAGGTCTCCTCGACCTCGCGGTAATCCTGAAGGCGGAACTCCACCCGGTCGGACAGCCCCGCCTCCTCGGCGCGCTGCCGGGCGGTGGCAAGCTGGTTTTCCGACAGCGTCACCCCGAGGACCTGCACGCCGTAATCCCGCGCCAGCGTCAGGGCCATCCCGCCCCAGCCGCAGCCGATGTCCAGCACCCGCATCCCCGGACGCAACAGGAGCTTTTGCGCGATATGCGCCTTCTTTGCCGCTTGCGCATCTTCGAGCGTCATGTCGGGCCGGGCGAAATAGGCGCAGGAATACTGCATGTCCCGGTCCAGAAAGAGCCGGTAGAGCTCGTCGGAAATGTCGTAGTGATGGTGGACGTTCTTCTGCGACCGCGCCGGGTTGTTGCGCTGTTCGATCCCGCGGGTCCAGCCCCGCACCGCCTGCACCGCGTTGAACCACTTGGGCATCGTTCCCGCCTGCTGGTTCCGTACCAGCAGCGCCAGAAGATCGTAGAGCGCATCCGGCGGACATTCGAGCCGCCCGTCCATGTAGCCCTCGCCGAGCGCGAGCACCGGCTTCTGGCTCAGATCCTTGAGGATGGTATCATCGGTGAGCGTGACCTCGGCGTCCGGGCCGTTGCCCGGTCCGTACAGGGTGGCTGTGCCATCGGGCCAGTTCACGCGCAGCCGACCCACCACGATCAGCCGTTGCAACATCTTGTCGAGCACGGTTTTCCACATGCCGAAACCCCCGGTCGTATACTTTCTCCATTGAAACGTCCCAAAACGTCCGAACTCGTGAAATTGTTCCGAAAGGATACGACAAACGCCGTTTCCGGCCAATTCCGCACGGGCTTCCCTTGACTTCCAGAGCGCCGCGCGGTGTATCGGCGCCTAACTTTCCGGCACGTTTCAAAGGGCATTCACCATGCACGCCTACCGCACGCATACCTGCGCCGACCTCACCAAGGCGAACGTGGGCGATACCGTCCGCCTCTCGGGCTGGGTGAACCGCATCCGCGATCACGGCGGCATCCTGTTCATCGACCTGCGCGACCATTACGGCATCACCCAGGTGCTGTGCGACCCGGATTCCCCGGTCTTTTCGCAGGTCGAGAAGGTCCGGTCGGAATGGTGCATCCGCATCGACGGCGAGGTGAAGGCCCGCGACGAGAGCCTGGTGAACCCCAAGCTGCCGACCGGCGAGATCGAGGTCTTCGTTCGCGATATCGAAGTGCTCGGCGCCTCCGAGGAACTGCCGCTGATGGTGTTCGGCGACCAGGAATATCCCGAGGAAACCCGCCTGCGGTATCGCTACCTCGACCTGCGGCGCGAGGCGATGCAGAGGAACATGACCCTGCGCTCGGACGTGGTGCGCTCGATCCGGCAGCGGATGTGGGACAAATCGTTCCGTGAATACCAGACACCGATCATCACTGCCTCGTCGCCCGAAGGTGCGCGCGACTTCCTCGTGCCGTCGCGTCTTCATCCGGGCAAGTTCTACGCGCTGCCGCAGGCACCGCAGCAGTTCAAGCAGCTCATCATGGTGTCGGGCTACGACAAGTATTTCCAGATCGCCCCCTGCTTCCGCGACGAGGACCCGCGCGCCGACCGCTCGCCCACCGACTTCTACCAGCTCGACCTCGAGATGAGCTTCGTCACCCAGCAGGACGTGTTCGACACCGTCGCGCCGGTGATCGCGGGCGTGTTCGAGGAATTCGGCGGCGGCCGCAAGGTCGACGCGCCGGAGAGCTGGGAGCAGATCTCCTACGCCGATTCCGCGCTCTGGTACGGCACCGACAAGCCCGACCTGCGCAACCCGATCAAGATGCAGGTGGTCTCCGAGCATTTCGCCGGGTCCGGTTTCGCGATCTTCGCCAAGCTGCTGGAGCAGGAAGGCACCGAGATCCGCGCCATCCCCGCCCCCACCGGCGGCTCGCGCAAGTTCTGCGACCGGATGAACGCCTTTGCCCAGAAGGAAGGGCTGCCCGGGATGGGCTACATCTTCTGGCGCGAGGCGGATGGCGCCATGGAAGCCGCCGGTCCGCTGGCCAAGAACATCGGCCCCGAGCGCACCGAGGCGATCCGCCAACAGCTCGGCCTTGGCGTCGGGGATGCGGCGTTCTTCCTCGGCGGCAAACCGGCCGCCTTCGAGCGGGTGGCGGGCAAGGCGCGGACCGAGATCGGCAACGAGCTCGGCCTGACCGACACCGACCGCTTCGCCTTTGCCTGGATCGTCGACTTCCCGATGTACGAGGCCGACGAGGAAAGCGGAAAGATCGACTTTTCGCATAACCCGTTCTCGATGCCGCAGGGCGGGCTGGGCGCGCTGTCGGGCGATGCGCTGAAGGTGCTGGGCTACCAGTACGACCTGGCCTGCAACGGCTACGAACTGGTGTCTGGCGCGATCCGGAACCACAAGCCCGAGATCATGTTCAAGGCGTTCGAACTGGCAGGCTACGGCGAGGACGAGGTGCGCAAGCGCTTCGGCGGCATGGTCGGCGCGTTCAAGTTCGGCGCCCCGCCGCACGGCGGCTGTGCTGCGGGCATCGACCGCATCGTGATGCTGCTGGCCGATACCGCCAACATCCGCGAGGTCATCATGTTCCCGATGAACCAGCGCGCCGAGGACCTGATGATGCAGGCGCCCTCCGAGCCGACGACCGATCAGCTCATGGATCTGTCGCTGCGCGTCATCCCGAAGGACTGATCCCGATCCGGGGGGCGGAGGGGGCGCTGCCCCCGTCCCGGCGATGCCGGGACTCCCCCGGGATATTTCGAGCCAGAAGAGGCCGGGGGTGCCGGGGGACGGCCCTTCGGGATCGGTTCCCCCGGTTATCCCTCAGTCTTCGAGGTGGTCCTGCTTCTTTTTCTCGATGAGGCCCATCTCGCGCTTCTTGCGATCCCTGAAGCGCTTGCCGTAGGCGTCGTTCTCCTCTTCGCCCACCACTTTTCTGGCGCGGGTGAACACTTCGTTCTCCTCCTCATCCATGTGGTGCTCGTAATCGTGCTTCAGCGTCTTGAAGCGGGTGAGCCAACCGGGGGAGGACATGTCCATCTCGTTCAGCTCTTCGAGGATCTCGTCCATCTCGGCGTGCTCGTGCACCGAATGGCGGGCCGCATCCTGGCCCCAGGTCTCCTTCATCAGGGCGGAGTAGAATTCCTCCTCCTCGGCGGCGGCGTGGGATTTCACGTCCTTGTAGAAGCTGTCCCAGGCATCGCGGCGCGCGTCGCTGTCGCCGGAGGTTCCGGCGATGGTATCAAGCAGGGCGCGGTGATGGTCGTGATCCTTTCGGATCGCCTCGTAGATGGATGTCATTCTGTCCTCCGCCGGCGGTTCGATGTTACGCAGCGCAACGCGCCGCGCGCGCCTCCGGTTCCCGCGCTTCCCTTGCGGCGCGGTGCGACGGTTTTCCGCCGATGTCACGCAAGAGAGATATGGAGAATCGCCGCGAAGCGCCTAGATTCCGGAGAGACGACAATCACGGGATGCGATGCATGGCCGCCTTCGACCCAATCCTGGCCGATATGCGCTTCGGCTGCGGGCTCTCTCCGGTCATCCCTCCGGCCGGCAGCGCCGAGGCGATGCTCGAGACGCTGGACGGACCCGACCGCGCCGCGGCGCAATACCCGATCGAGGAATTCGACACCTTCCGCCTGCGGATGCAGAAGGCGCTGGAATTCCAGCGTGTCCGGCGCGCGGATCGCGGATCGCCCGAGGCACTGGCCGCCAAGAAGGCGGTGAAGGTGCTCAACAAGGAGGCGCGTCAGGCCCAGTATTTCTGGATGGCGCAGCACTTGGCCCGCCGGATCACGACGGCGGCGCCCTTCCGCGAGCGGCTCGAGGCCTTCTGGGCCGACCATTTCACCGCCACCGGCAAGCAGGCGCTTCTGCGCCGTGCCGGGTCGCCCTATACGCAAAGCGCCATCCGGCCGTTTCTGACGGGCCCCTTCGAAGAGATGCTGATCGCCGCGGTCACCCATCCGCTGATGGTACATTACCTCGACCAGGCGACCTCGGTCGGGCCGCATTCCGCGCTGGCGCAGAAGCGCGGAAGCGGCAGCGGGCTGAACGAGAATCTGGCCCGCGAGGTCATGGAGCTGCACACGCTCGGGGTCGGCGGGCCCTACACGCAGGGCGACGTGCGGGAACTGGCGGAGTTGCTGACCGGGCTGACGATGCACGCCAACACCGGGCGGAAATTCCGCAAGGACATGGCCGAGCCGGGCGCGGAAACGGTGCTGGGCAAGAGCTATGGAGGCGACAATCCGAACCTGCGCGATATCGAGGCGGTGCTGCGCGATCTCGCCCGCCACCCGGCCACGGCGCGCCACCTTGCGGGCAAGCTGGCGCGGCATTTCGTGTCCGACACGCCCGATCCCGCGCTCGTCGACGCGGTGGAACGCGCCCTTGCCGACAGCGGCACCAACCTGCTGGCGGGGTATCGGGCGCTGCTGGGTCATCCGGCGGCGTGGAATACCGAAAACCCGAACGTGAAACCGCCGTTCGATTTCATCTCATCGGCGCTGCGCGCGCTTGTGGTGGAGCCGGAGGCGATCACCTCGCTGAAGGAGGGCGTGTTCCGGACCCGGATCCAGTATCCCATGGTCATGATGGGACATATCTGGCAAAGCCCGGACGGGCCGGACGGGCTCAAGGAAGAGGACAGCGCCTGGATCACCCCGCAGGGGCTGGCCGCGCGGCTGCAATGGGCGGTGACGATGCCCGGCGTGCTGCGCCGCGACCTGCCCGACCCCCGCGATTTCGTGAAGCATGCGCTCGGCCCGCGCGCCACCGTTGCGGTGCAGTTTGCCGCCGAAGCCGCCGAGAGCCGTGGCGACGGCGTGGGGCTGATCCTGGCCTCGCCCGCGTTTCAGAGGATGTGACCGATGGCATCTGATCTTTCCCGACGCGCCTTTCTGAGCCGCACCGCGGCGCTGGGCTGTTCGCTGGCCGCCAGTCCGCTGGTCACGCCGGTGACCTTTGCCGCCACGCCCGGCGAGAACCGCCTGGTCGTCATCATCCTGCGGGGGGCGATGGACGGGCTGGCGACCGTCATGCCCTACGGCGATCCGGAATGGCCCGCGCTGCGCGGCAAGCCGGACCTGTCGGAGACTGGCGCCGCGGACCTGGACGGGTTCTTTGCGATGCACCCGGCATTGAGACCGCTGCTGCCGCTCTGGAAGGACAAACAGCTGGGCTTCGTGCACGCGGTGTCGACCCCCTACCGCGACAAGCGGAGCCATTTCGACGGGCAGGATCTGCTGGAGGCGGGCATCGCCGACCTGTCGCAGGGGCTGACGCGCGACGGCTGGCTGAACCGCATGCTGCAGCATTACCCCGGCGTCGGCACCGAAACCGCCTATGCGGTCGGTCGCGATTCCATGCTCATCCTGTCGGGCGATGCGCCGGTGTCGCGCTGGTCGCCGGAGGTGGACCTGACCCTCAGCCCTCAGGCGCTGCGGCTTGCGGAACTGGTGATGCAGGACGATCCCGCCTTTTCGGCGGCGCTGGCGCAGGCCTTTTCCATTGCCGACAACGACGGCGATGCCGTGGCGTCCGAACTGCGGCCCGGCGAGATGATGGCGATGATGCGGGATGATCAGCGCGCCTCGCGCGGGACGGCCGCCGAAGTGCGGGTCGCGGAATTCGTCGCGCGGCGGCTGCGGGACCAGTCGCGGATCGCCTCGTTTTCGATCAACGGCTGGGACACGCATGACAAGCAGGACAAGCCGCTGGGCCGTGCGCTCGGGGTATTGTCCGAGGTGATCCTGACCCTGCGCAAGGAGTTGGGCGGCCCCGCGTGGAACCGCACCACGGTCGTCGCCATGACGGAATTCGGACGGACCGCCCGCATGAACGGCACCTTGGGAACGGATCACGGCACCGGGGGCGCCATGATCCTTGCCGGGGGGGCGATCCGGGGCGGACAGGTGAGCACGGAGTGGCCCGGCCTGTCCGAGACTTACCTGTATCAACGCCGGGATCTCATGCCGACGCGGGATCTGCGCGCCCATGCGGGCTGGCTCATTCACGGGCTTTTCGGCCTCGACCGGAGCGTGATCGAACGCGACGTCTTTCCGGGTGTCGAGCTTGGTGGCAATCCGGGCCTTCTGCTCTGAACCGCGATCAGATGGCGATACGGTCCGAAAGGCGTTCCTGGACAAGCCCGGCGACCCGGGCGATGTCCACCTTGGTCGGTCGCCCCTCTGCCCGCGCGTCGGCAAGGCGGACCGCCGCGGTTTCGAGCGCACGGTCCCCGGCACTATGGGCGACCCCGCGCAGGAACTGCGTCACGTAGTCGAGCATCCGTTCGTCCGAATCGTCGCCGAGAACATCGGCGGCATGGGCCATGTCGTCGCGATAGGCCAACGGGTCCGGGCGCACCGGATCGTCGGATACCATGCGCAGTCCCTTCGGCTGGCGCTCATGGGGCAGTTGCGCGATGATCGCGTTCTGGAAGGCGATGACGCTCGACACCGGTTTGGGCAGGAAATCGTCCGCCCCGGCAGCGAGCGCGACATCCTCCGCGAAACTGTCGCCGCTGGTGCCAAGCAGCACGCTGACGCGCGGCACCGTGCCCGAGAGTTCCGAAATCAGCTCCGCCCCGGACCCGTCGGGCAGGCCGAGATCGACGATCACCACGGTCGGGCGATAGACCATCAGATGCCGCCGCGCCGAGGCCAGGCAATCCGCCCGGCGGATGCGGGCACCGCTGCGCAGACACATGAGGCGCATCGCGTCGCAGGCAAAGCGGCTGTCTTCCACAACAAGTACCGTCATTCCCAGAAGCGGCCGCGTCGCGGTCGGTCGGGGGACGGGATCGAAAATGTCCGAGTCGGTCATGTCATCCCTCCATAAACCTGGGACGAGCATTCCCCACATATCCCTAACGGGCGGTAAACACCCCCGGCATTCGGCCAGGATTCAGCAGGGGCCGCGGGCGGGGTCGCAAGGGCGGTCCCGACCGGGGCGCCATGCGCGGTGAATGGACGCGCCCGGCTTGCGAAGACCGGCGCGCAGGGCATAAGCAGGTGCAACAACCCTTCCTGACCGGAGAGCTTCATCATGATCGGACGCCTCAACCACGTTGCCATCGCCGTGCCCGACCTTGAGGCCGCCATGGCCCAGTACCGGGATTCGCTCGGGGCGAATGTCGGAGCGCCGCAGGACGAACCCGACCACGGCGTGACCGTGGTGTTCATCGAACTGCCCAACACCAAGATCGAGCTTCTCTATCCGCTGGGCGACGATTCCCCGATCAGGGGTTTTCTCGAAAAGAACCCCTCGGGCGGCATTCACCATGTCTGCTACGAGGTCGACGACATCCTCGTGGCCCGCGATCACCTGAAGTCGCAGGGCGCGCGGGTTCTCGGCTCCGGCGAACCCAAGATCGGCGCCCACGGCAAACCCGTCCTGTTCCTGCATCCCAAGGATTTCCAGGGAACGCTGGTGGAACTGGAACAGGTCTGACCGGCGGCCGGGGGATCACGACATGGGAATCACATCCGGCATCGTGCTTTTCGCCGTCATCTGGTTCATGACCTTCCTGGTCGTGATCCCGTTCCGGCTGGTGACACAGGGCGATCGCGGCGAGATCGTCGAGGGCACCCACGCGGGCAGCCCCGAGGTGCACAATCTCAAGCGCAAGGCCTGGATCACCACGGGCATTTCCGTGGTGCTCTGGGCGATCATCGCGACGGTGATCCTGTCCGGCGCGATCTCGGTCCGCGACATCGACGGGTGGATGTTCAACCGGATGGGCCCGCCGACCGGGCAATAGGCGCTCAGGCGGGGACGCGCCGCGCCTGAAGCCGGTGGAAGATGTGGGTGAAGGTGGCCGCCCCGAGAATCGGTATCAGCAGGTTCACCAGCGGCACCGACAGCGGCACCGCCATCAGCACCCCGGCGATCCAGATCGCCGCCATGTGACGGCGCCGCAGCACCGCCGCCTGCTCGCGCCCCACGCGCCGGATCGCCGCCAGGGTGAAATATTCCCGCCCCAGAAGAAAGCCGTTCAGCCCCCAGAAGATGAACGGCGCGAAGGGGGCGAAGAAGATGTAGAGCACCAGCGCGAGGATGTTCGCGCCGATCAGAACCCCGAGAAAACTCAGGCTGTCCCGCAGGTTGTCGGCCAGCGACAATTCCTGCGCGGGGGGGAGACCGGGATAGTGGCGATCCTCGACCGCCTGCGCCACGTCATCCAGAAAGAACCCGGTGATGGCCGAGGCCACGGGCACCATCAGGAACACCGACAACAGCAGCATGAGCGGCACGGCGCCCCAGCTTATGACATTGTCGACCCAGCCCACCTCGCCGATCCAGGGAAGGGACACGCTGTCGCCGACGACAAGGCCGACGGACCAGACGAAGATCGCGTAGAAGGCGACGAAAATGGCGATGGTGATGCCGAGCCCCTTCAGCAGGACCGAGCGGAACCGCGAGTCCCCGATCTGGCCCAACGCGGCGAGAAAGGCCGACAGGATCATGCCGACACCCAGCTGGCCTTGGTTGCCAGATCCGGGCGCGGGCGATCCGGAGGCGCGGCGCCTTCCGTCCCGAGATGGATGAACCCGGCGATGCGCTCTGCGGCGCTCAGACCCAGTTCCTGCTCGACGAAGGGACGGTCATGCGCGATCCAGCCGGTCAGCCAGTTCGCGCCCCAGCCCGAGGCCAGCGCGGCGTTGAGAAGCGACAGGCAGACGGCCCCGGCGGAATAGGTCTGCTCGATCGCCGGAATCTTGGGGCTGTCCTGCGGAGATTCGACAACCGCCACGCAGAGATGGCTGTCGGCGAATTGACGGCGCCCCTTGTCCGCGGTCTCCGGATCGAGGCCCAGCGCCTCGCCCCGCGCGGCGGCGACGGTCGCCAGCCGGCCGAGCGCCGCGTCCTGCAGGACGATGAAGCGCCAGGGTTCCAGCTTGCCGTGATCGGGCGTGCGCGCGGCGGCGGTCAGCAGGGTGATCAGCTCATCCCTGTCCGGGGCGGGCGCTTTCAGTGTCTTGGCAGGGCGCGAGCGCCGCGTCAGAAGAAAGTCCAGCGCCTCGGAATTTCGGGTGAGCATGTCGGTCTCCTTGTCGTTCGGCCCTTATGTCATCCCTGCGGCACCGGGATTCAAGCACTTGCACCCCCGACCGCGCATTTCGCACGACGGGGACCGGGAAGAGGAGACGGATCATGGCCGACGCGCCGCTCGGACACCTGGCCATACCGGGCCGCCTGCTCGACGTGCGGGTGACGCCCGGCGCGGCGCGCGACGACATCCGGGAAGAGGACGGCACGCTTCGGGTCCGGGTGACGGTGGCGCCGGAGAACGGCAAGGCGAATGCCGCCGTGCTGAAACTGATGGCAAAGGCGCTTGGCGTGCCGAAATCCCGGCTCACGCTGCTGCGCGGCGCGACCTCGCGAAACAAGCAGATCCGGGTCGAACCCTGACCGGCCGCCGTCAGCCCGACTTGCGGCTGTAGACACCCTCGGGAAGCGAGATGGCCGCGGCGAGATCCCGCATCTGGGCAAGCGACAGCGTGATCCGGTTCACCTTGTCGGTGCGGGGATCGTATTGCTCGACCGTGACGCAATCCTCGAAACCCGAGACGATCACGTCTTCCTGCAGGTAGTTTGCCCCCTCGTCCACGAGGGTGACAACGGTGGCGTCGAATTCGTGCTCTATGCTGAACATGAGGCGAGCGTAGCCAATCGAATTGCCCGGCGCCAGCCCTTCGACGCGCGGGACACCGCGAAGTGAGTCCTAGGCACTGGCGCCGGGCGGGGGAGCCGCCTATCGTGCGGACAGACGCGACAGGATGATGCCTTGTACAAACCACTTTCCCTAATTTCGGTTGCTCTCCTGGCCCTTGCCGCCTGCGAGCCCGTCCCGACCATATCGTCCCAACCGCAGCGATCCGACGCCGAGACCCTGTTCGGAATGCATGGCAGCGGGCCGGTCCAGCAGCGGGCCGAACGGGCGGCGCGGCAGTTCGTCGCCGTGGCCCGCGCGGTGGAGCCGGTGGCCGAGGCCGAATGCCGCCGCGTCGGCGCCGGGAATTGCGATTTCCTGATCGCCGTCGACGACAGCCCTGCCGAAGAGCCGAACGCCTTTCAGACCGTCGACCGGCAGGGACGGCCCGTCATCGCCTTCAACCTGCCGCTGATCCTGTCCGTGCAGAACGCGGACGAGCTGGCCTTCGTCATGGGTCACGAGACCTCGCACCACATCCTCGGGCACCTGAACCGGATCCAGAAGGATGCGGAAGTCGGCGCGATCATCTTTTCCGGACTCGCTGCCATGTCGGGCGCCGATGCACAGACCGTGCGCTCTGCCGAGGAATTCGGCGCCTCCGTCGGCGCGCGCACCTACTCCAAGGATTACGAGCTGGAAGCTGACCAGCTCGGAACCGTCATCACCATGCGCTCGGGCTACGATCCCGTGCTCGGGGCGCAGTTCTTTGTCCGGTTGCCCGACCCCGGGAACCGTTTCCTCGGCTCGCACCCGCCCAATGCCGCCCGGATCGAGATCGTGCGCCGGACCGCCGCAGCCTTCTGACCGGCCCCGCGCCCGGTCCTTGACCTGCATCAAGGGAGGGTCGCCTTCCGCCTGCTACCTTTCCTCCTGCCCGACCGGGGCCGGAACAGGAGAGCGCAGGATGCCCACGACCGAAGACATCAAGCGGCACGCGGATCTGGTGGACCGCATGGTCACGACCCTCGGCATCGACCTGGAAGACAGGATGCTGGCCGGCGCGCTCGATTTCACCCGGCTCGAGAATGCTGTCCTCGGCTGCACGGCATGCACGCAGAGCGATGCCTGCGAAACCTGGCTGGCCGGGACCGCCTCCCCTGCCGCGCGGCCGCCGGGCTATTGCCGCAACGCCGATCTGTTCGCCAAGCTCGCCAAGCTGCCGACGGACGGGGCCTGAGCGGATGGAGAAGCCACCGGCCATGCACGACGCCACCTTCCCGCGACCGCTGGGCGATGAAACCGAACACTATTGGCTGGTACAGCGCATGGCGCGGGCGACCGGCACCGATGTGATCGCCGCCGCCGGCACCGGTCTGCTGGATCAGGAGGCTTGGGCCGCCATGATAGAGCGCTGCCGCGGCTGCACCTGGACCGACGAGTGCCGACGCTGGCTCGACCGCCCGGAAGAACGGACTCGACCGACGCCGCGTCCCTGCCTCAATCGCACCGGATTCGAGGCCCTGCGCCGGACGTCAGGGGACTGACCGTCCGAAGCACATCGCCCCCTATGCCATCCGCCGGGAAAGGCCGCGCCCCTACTCGGGGCGCAGGCTCCGCGCGGATTCCTTCATGAGGTCGTACTGACCGCCGGGACGGAAGCGCCAGAGGTAGTCCGGCAACACCGCCTCGGTCGAGGTGGGGGTGATTCCCAGGTCGGCAAAGCCCTTTGCCCCCTCCGACACCACGTTGTCGGATTTCAGCATCTCCACCTGGTCACGGGTGATCTGCGCCGGGAACAGGCCGCCGGTCAGGGTCTGGAGCAGTTCGAAGCTCCCCCCCATCATCGAGGCCAGCCCGAAGGGCAGATTGACGATCAGCTTGCGGCGACGGATCACCGACAGCATCTCGTTGATGAAGGTCCGCAGCGTCTCGACATCGGGCCCGCCGAGTTCGTAGATCCCCGGCGCCGCCTCGCCCGTGACGCCCATCGCCGCGGCATGGGCAACGTCGTCGACGTAGACCGGCTGGAACTTTGCCTCCGCGCCGACCAGCGGCAGGACGGGCCCCATGCGGGACATGCCGGCAAAGCGGTTGAAGAATTCATCGTCCGGCCCGAAAATCACCGACGGACGCAGGATCACGGCGCCGGGCATGTGCGCCAGCACCGCCTCTTCGCCCATCCCCTTGGAGCGCGCATAACCGCTGGCGGCGTCCTTGTCCGCGCCGATGGCCGACAGCAGCACCATCTTGCCGACGCCCATCTCGGCGGCGATGCGGGCAATCCGCTCGGCGCCCTCGTGCTGGATCGCGTCGAAACTGTTCTTGCCCTTCGCATCGAAGGTGCCGACGCAATCGACAACCGCATCCGCGCCATGCATCACGCTGCGCACGGAGTCATCGTCGCGAATGTTGCAGAGCACCGGCTCCACCTGGCCGACCACGCCGTAGGGCTTCACGAAGATCGCTTCGTTCGGTCGGCGGACCGCCACGCGCACGCGCCATCCGAGCTTGGCCAGGCGTCTTGCGATATGACGGCCGACGAAACCGGACCCTCCGTAGATGGTGACGAGTTTGCTCATGTGGCTGGCTCCCGCTGGGTCTCTTCTTCGAGACCTGAATACCCCTCGCGACGCCCTCCGGCAAGGTGTTGCGCCCTCCGGATCGGACTGTCGAAAAAAGGTGGTGAATGGCCGTTGACAGTTCCCCGGGCTCCGCGTAAACGCCTGCCTCACATCACCTGTGCCCAGGTGGCGGAATGGTAGACGCGCTGGCTTCAGGTGCCAGTGGCCGCAAGGCCGTGGAGGTTCGAGTCCTCTCCTGGGCACCACTTCACCCCCGCCCGGGGTTGGCGTGATGGACCTCCCTCAGTCCCGACAATCGTTGGCGCGCGACTGTCAGTTGAATGCTGCGTTTCCGCCAGCACATCCGGCATCCGCCGCTCTCCGCCTGATCTCGGCTCCGTGTACCGGCGTCGCATTGCGTGCGGGACTGGCGCAAGCTAGGCTTCCCCGAACTTGTACAAGGAGGCGCGAGCATGCCCAGTCAGAGAATCCGCTTCATCCGCCTTGCCCTCCTGGCGGCGCTCGGCACCGGGCTGGCCGGTCCCTCCGCGGCCGACAGCCTCGCGGGGGACTACCTCGCCGCGCGGCAGGCAAGCTTTGTCGGGGATTACCAGGTTGCCGCGGATTACTACAGCCGGGCCATCGCCTTCGACCCGGAGAACCCGGAACTGCTGGAGCGCGCGACGCTGGCCAACCTGTCGCTGGGTGAGGTGGAACGCGCCAAGGCGCTCGCCGACCAACTGACCGCCAAGGGCTTCAACAGCCAAGTGGCGCACATGGCGCAGATCGCCGTCCTCGCCAAGGAAGAGAACTACCCGGAGCTTCTGGCCCGCATCAAGGATCAGAAGGCCATCGGCCCGCTGGTCGACGGGCTGGTCTCGGCCTGGGCCCATGTGGGTCAGGGCGATGTCACGGCGGCGCTGCAGGCGTTCGACGACCTTGCGGACGAACGCGGGCTTTCCGGTTTTGCCGGGTATCACAGGGCGCTGACGCTGGCTTCGGTCGGGGATTTCGAAGGCGCCGAGAAGATCTTTGCCGAAAACGGCGCGGGCAACATGCAGTTCACCCGCCGCGCGATCACCGGGCGCGCCGAGATCCTGTCCCAGCTCGACCGGACCGACGAGGCCGTGCAACTGATCGACCAGGGCTTCGGTCCGATCCTCGATCCGGGGCTCGCGGCGCTTCGGCAATCGCTGGCGAATGGCGAAAAGCTGCCCTTCTCGCTGGTATCGACCCCGCGCGACGGGGTGGCCGAGGTGTTCTACACTCTCGCCGCCGCGCTTTCGAACGAGGCCAACGACGACTTTACCCTGCTCTATTCGCGGATTGCCGAATACCTCCGCCCCGATCATGTCGGCGCCATCCTGATGTCGGCCGAATTGCTCCAGAAGCTCGGGCAGACCGATCTTGCCATCGCCGCCTACAAGAAGGTGCCGCGCAGCGATCCGTCCTATCAGGCGGCGGAGCTCGGCCGGGCGGACGTGTTGCGCCGCGCCGGCAAGACCGATGCCGCGGTCGAGGTGCTGGAACAGTTGGCCGCCACCGACGGCAACCTTGCGGCGGTGCAGTCCGCGCTCGGCGATCTCATGCGGCAGCTCGAACGCTGGGACGATGCCATCGCGGCTTATGACCGGGCCCTGGCGACCTTCGACAAGGAAGATCCCGCGCAGTGGTTCCTCTATTATGCCCGCGGCATCAGCAAGGAGCGCAAGGGCGACTGGGAGGCCGGGGAAGCCGACTTCCGCGCCGCGCTGAAGCTCAACCCGAACCAGCCGCAGGTTCTGAACTATCTCGGCTATTCGATGGTCGAACATCATGTCAGCCTCGACGAGGCGCTCGGCATGATCGAAAAGGCCGTCGCCGCGGAACCGCAGAGCGGCTACATCGTCGACAGCCTCGGCTGGGCGCTCTACCGCCTCGGGCGCTATGACGAATCCGTCGAACACATGGAACGCGCGGCCGAACTGATGGCGGTCGATCCGGTGGTGAACGATCACCTCGGCGATGTCTACTGGGCGGTGGGGCGCAAGCTCGAAGCCGAATTCCAGTGGAAACGCGCGCTGAGCTTCGTCGACTGGAAGGAAGCCTCGGACGAGGTCGATCCCGAGCGCATCCGCCGCAAGCTGGCCGTCGGGCTGGACCAGGTGCTGGCCGACGAAGGCGCGCCGCCGCTCAAGGTCGCCCGTGAAACGGATTGAAGTCTTCGCCCCGGCCAAGGTCAACCTGTCGCTGCATGTCACCGGACGCCGGACGGACGGGTATCACCTGCTCGATTCGCTCGTCGTCTTCGCCCCGGTCGGGGATCGGCTGGTCCTGCGCGGGGCGGACGACTGGTCGCTGACCGTCGACGGCCCCGAGGCAGAGGACGTCCCGACCGACGGGCGCAACCTTGCCCTTGCCGCCGCGACCCTGCTCGGCGACGCCCCCCGCGCGGCGCTGTCGCTGCACAAGGCGCTCCCCCCCGCCTCGGGGATCGGGGGCGGTTCGGCGGATGCGGCGGCGGCCCTGCGCGGGATGATCTCCTTGGCGAATGACGGGACGGCGGGTGGCGATGGGGCGGCCCTCGATCGTCATGCGCCCGGCATTCTCGCCCTCGGGGCGGACATTCCGATGTGCCTGCGCTCTGCCCCTGCCCGCGTGCGGGGCATCGGCGAAGACCAGAGCCCCGTCAACCTGCCCCCGCTACCGGCCGTGCTGGTCAATCCGCGCAGGCCGGTGTCCACGCCGGAGATCTTTCGCAGGCTGGAATGCCGGGACAATCCGGCGATGCCGGATGTCCTGCCACCCTTCCCCGATGCCGTGGCGCTGGTCGCCTTCCTGGCCGGGATGCGCAACGATCTCGAAGCGCCCGCCTGCGCCGCGCAACCGGCGATCGTCGAGGTGCTGGCGGCCCTGCGGAAACGCGGCGGTTGCCGGCTCGCCCGCATGTCTGGATCGGGGGCGACCTGTTTCGGCCTGTTCGACAGCAACGATGAAGCCGAAGCCGCCGCCGCTGCAATCAGCCGTGAACACCCCGGCTGGTGGGTCGCCCACGGCGCGCTCGGCGACATGTCCGGACGCGCCGCGCCCGTGCGTCAGTAGACCCGCGCCACCACGAAATCCGCAAGGTCGATCAGCAGATCGCGCAACTCGCTCTCCGGCAGCAGGCCGAGCGACGCCTTGGCCTTTTCCGTCCAGCCCAGGGCATCGTCGCGGGTCGCCTCAAGCGTGCCGTGCAGCCGGAGCAGGCGCAGCGCCTCCTCGAGGTCGCCGTCCCGCTGGTCGCCCTTCTCGATGGTGCGTTTCCAGAACCGGCGCTCCTCGTCGGAGGCAGCGGCAACGGCCTTGATGACCGGCAGGGTCAGCTTGCGTTCGCGGAAATCGTCGCCGACGTTCTTACCGGTGGAGGAGGCATCGCCCTGGTAGTCGAGCAGGTCGTCCACGATCTGGAACGCGATCCCGAGCGCGTCTCCGTAATCGTGCAGCGCGCGGATCTGCGCCTCTTCGACACCCGCGATCACGCCGCCCACCTCGGTCGCCGCCGAGAACAGCGCCGCCGTCTTGCCGCGCACCACCTGCAGGTAGATGTCTTCGCTGGTGCGAAGATCCTGGGCCGCCGTGAGTTGCAGCACTTCGCCTTCCGCGATGGTCGCGGCGGCATTGGCGAGGATGTCGAGCACCCGCAGGCTGCCGGTTTCGACCATCAGCTGGAACGAGCGGGCAAAGAGATAATCCCCGACCAGAACGCTCGACTTGTTGTCCCAGAGTAGGTTCGCCGTCGGCCGGCCCCGGCGCTTTTCGCTTTCGTCCACCACGTCGTCGTGCAGGAGCGTCGCCGTATGGATGAACTCCACCGTGGCGGCCAGCTTGACGTGATCGTCGCCCTCGTACCCGCACATGCGCGCGGCGGCGAGCGTCAGCATCGGGCGCAGGCGCTTGCCGCCCGCCTCCACGAGATGCGCCGTCACCTCCGGAATGCGCGGCGCATGGCGCGACGCCATCCGCTGCCGGATCAGCGCATTGACGCGGTCCATGTCGCCCGACAGCAACCCGGCCAGAACGTCATGCGGCTTGTGGTTCGGTGTGTCCAACCCCATCGACCTTTGCCCCCCAGGGTCTCGACAAATGGCCGGCCCTGACCTTACATCCCCTGTCATGGAAGAGCTTCTGCGCACAAACGACATCACGCTGATCCCGTTGGTGAGGAGCATCCTCGACGGTGAGGGTATAGCCAGCTTCGAGCTGGACGTAAACATGAGCATCCTCGAGGGAAGCTTGGGCATTCTGCCGCGCCGCCTGATGGTGCGCGCCTCGGAACTGGACGAGGCAAGGCGGGTGCTGCGGCTCAACGGCATCAAGATTGAGACGTGAGCCGTTTTCCGACCAGGAACTGAGCCGCGACGCCTTTCTCGGCGGGCGCGCCACCCTTTGCCAGCCACGGGACGGCTATCGCGCCGGCATCGACCCGGTCCTTCTTGCCGCCACCGTGCCCGCGCGGCCCGGAGACACCGTGCTGGAGCTCGGATGCGGGGCGGGTGCGGCGCTGGTCTGTCTCGGCGTCAGGGTCGGGTCGCTGGCGCTGACCGGGATCGAGGTGCAGCCGGGCTATGCGGCCCTCGCCCGCGTCAACCTGGCCGAAAACCAGCTTTCCGGCACCGTGATCGAGGCGGACATCACCGCCCCGCCGCCGCCGATCCGGGCGCAGTCCTTCCATCACGTCATGGCCAATCCCCCGTATTTCCTGCCTCACGACCGAAGCGCCGCCGGGGATGACGGCAAGGAACTGGGCCTCGCCGGGCCCGCGCCGCTGAAACTCTGGGTCGAACTGGCCGCGCGCCGTCTGCGCCCGGGAGGAACCGCGACCTTCATCCAGCGCGCCGATCGCCTGCCGGAACTGCTGGCCGCCGCGCAGGAGCGATTGGGTTCGCTGGAACTGTGGCCCCTCGCGCCCCGGATCGGGCGGCCGCCGCGGCTGATCCTGCTGCGCGGGCGCAAGGGCGGGCGGGCGGCTTTCCGCTTTCACGCGCCGCTGATTCTGCACGAAAACGCGACCCACCTTGAAGACGGCGAGGATTATACCGACGTCATCAGGGCCACGCTGAGAGACGGCAAGCCGCTGTTTTTCCCCGCGTGACCGTCCGCCATCGGCGGAATGTAACACTTTGTTGAGACACATGGCGCGTCGCGCGTGACTCAAAGCCGATGTTGTGGTGGAGTGGAGTCTCAACTTGGCACAAGGAGGACGTTATGAGCTTGAGTTCGCACCTGCAGGAACTGAAGAAAAAACACCAACACCTCTCAACCGCTGTGGAGGAGATGCAGCGAAGCCCCGGCGTGGATGACCTGCATGTCGCCGAACTGAAGAAGCAGAAACTCCGGATCAAGGAAGAAATCACCCGACTTGGCGCGCGTCCGCACTGACGCGACAATCGGTTCCGGCCCGGGATCCCCCGGGCCGGTGTCCAGAGACCTGATCCGACACCAAAGACACCGGGCCGCGTTACGCGGCCTTTTTTGTTGCCCGTTCGCAGGGGATCGGCCCGCCCCCGCATGCAAAAGGCCCCGGGACATGCCCGGGGCCCGATGACCGGCTGGCGGTCGCGTCAGACGAAGAACTGCGCGCCGTTGGCCGAAATGGTCGACCCGTTGATGAAACCCGCATCATCCGACGCCAGGAACACCACGCAGCGCGCGATCTCTTCCGGCTCGCCGAGGCGGCCGGCCGGGATCTGTGCGATGATCGATTCCCGCACCTTCTCGGGAACCGCCATCACCATCTCGGTGGCGATGTAGCCGGGGCAGATCGCGTTGGCGGTGATGCCGGCGCGCGCGCCTTCCTGGGCCAGCGACTTCACGATCCCGAGGTCGCCCGCCTTGGTCGCGGCATAGTTCACCTGTGCGAACTGGCCCTTCTGGCCGTTGATCGAGGAAATCACGATCACGCGGCCGAACTTGCGCTCGCGCATGCCGGGCCAGATCGGGTGAACGGTGTTGAACACGCCGGTGAGGTTGGTGCCGATGACCTCGTTCCACTGATCCGGGGTCATCTTGTGGAACGGCGCATCGCGGGTGATCCCGGCATTCGCGACGACCACGTCGATCGGGCCGAGATCGGCCTCGACCTTGGCGATGCCCTCCTTGGACGACTCGTAGTCGGCCACGTTCCACTTGTAGGTCTTGATACCCGTGGCTTCGGTGAAGGCCGCTGCCTTTTCATCGTTACCGGCATAGGTGGCCGCGACGGTGTAGCCCTCGGCTTTCAGCGCCTTGGAAATCGCCTCGCCGATGCCCCGGCTGCCGCCGGTGACCAATGCAACTCTCGCCATGATATCCTCCAAATATGGCTTACGCTCGGCAATCTTGTTATCCCGCCAAGCTCACGCGCGCAACAATATTACTCAAAAATGCCGCGCTTGCGAAAAGATCGGAAAGGAGAGGCGCAAGCTGCGCCCCTCTCCGCCGGTTCGCGTCAGTCCCGCTCGACGCAGAGCGCAACGCCCATGCCGCCGCCGATGCAGAGCGTCGCGAGGCCCTTCTTCGCGTCGCGGCGCTGCATTTCGAACAGCAGGGTGTTCAGGACGCGCGCGCCGGAGGCGCCGATCGGGTGGCCGATGGCGATGGCGCCGCCGTTCACGTTCACGATCGAGGGATCCCAGCCCATGTCCTTGTTCACGGCGCAGGCCTGCGCGGCAAAGGCTTCGTTGGCTTCAACCAGGTCGAGATCGGAGACGGACCAGCCGGCCTTTTCCAGCGCCTTGCGCGAAGCGTAGATCGGACCGACGCCCATGATCGACGGGTCCAGACCGGCCGTCGCATAGGAGGCGATGCGCGCCAGAGGCTTGATTCCGCGCTTTTCGGCATTCGCGGCGGACATCAGCAGCACGCCGGCGGCGCCGTCGTTGATGCCGCTGGCATTTGCCGCCGTGACCGTGCCGTCCTTGGTAAAGGCCGGACGCAGTTTCTGCATGCCTTCGATGGTCGCGCCGTGCCGGATGTATTCGTCCTTGTCGACCACGATATCGCCCTTCCGGGTCTTGATGGTGAAAGGGATCACCTCGTCATCGAACTTGCCGGCCTTCTGGGCCGCCTCGGCCTTGTTCTGCGAGGCCAGCGCGAATTCGTCCTGCATCTCGCGCGAGATCTGCCACTGTTCGGCGACGTTCTCGGCGGTCTGCCCCATGTGGTAGCCGTTGAAGGCATCCCAGAGGCCGTCCTTGATCATCGTGTCGATGAACTTGAGGTCGCCCATCTTCTGACCGGCGCGGATCGCCTGGGCATGGGGGGACATGGTCATGTTTTCCTGCCCGCCGGCACAGACGATGTCGGCATCGCCGAGCTGGATGTGCTGGGCGGCCAGCGCGACGGTGCGCAGGCCCGAGCCGCAGACCTGGTTGATCGACCAGGCGGCGCTTTCCTTGGGGAGACCGGCGTTGATATGGGCCTGACGGGCGGGGTTCTGACCCTGAGCCGCGGTCAGGACCTGGCCGAGGATGGTTTCCGAGACCTCGCCCTTCTCGATCCCGGCGCGCGCGACCAGCGCTTCGAGCACGGCAGCTCCGAGGTCGTGGGCGGGCGTATTGGCAAACGCCCCACTGAAACTGCCCACGGCGGTGCGGGCCGCGGATGCGATAACGACATTGGTCATGATGATCCCTCCAAGCTTGGCACGGCAGGGGACCGTACCGCCCATCCGGGCAGCGCACCCCCAACGTTGCGATGTGGCTAAGTCATAACTTGACGCGAGGACACAGGACAGGGTGTCTCAGCCCGGTTTTTCAAGTTTTTTGAAAGGATCGCCCGGCATTGGTGGCTGTTTTCGCGCCGTTTTCCGCCCGGGGGCGGAGGCGATCAGGCGCTGACCGGCCGCTTTTGCCGCTCGCGCCATGCGGGTGCGACGGTCGGGGCGCCGAACAGATAGCCCTGCATGCAGTCGATTCCGAGCGCGGCAAGGCAGGCCGCATCCTCCGGATGCTCGACCGATTCGGCTACCGTGTACATGTCGAACTGTTCCGCGATGGAGATGATCGCGCGGGTCAGCACCTGGTTGTCGGCATCGGTCGCGATCCCGCGGATGAACTGCCCGTCGATCTTGAGGATGTCGAAGCTGAAGTCCTTGAAATGGCGCAGCGCGGTGTATCCGGACCCGAAATCGTCCATGGCAAAGGTGATTCCCCGGCTCTGAAGGTCGCCCATGAAACGGATGACCAGTTCGGGCACCAGCATGGCCGAGGTTTCGGTGATTTCGAGGATCAGCCGTTCCGCGACGGTGGGGTCGTGATCCAGCCCGCGCGACAGGGTGCGCATCCATTTCCTGTAGCCGATCGACCGCGCCGACATGTTCACCGCGATCCGCAGACCGGGTTCGCGCGCAAGCTCAGCCAGCCCCTTTTCCAGAGCGATGCAGTCGAGCATGCGCCCGTGCTCCGTCTCTTCGACCGCCAGTATGAACTCCTTGGCGGGTACGACGCGCCCGGTTTCGTCCAGGACGCGAATCAGCGCCTCGTGATAGGCGACCTGATCGGCGCGACGGCTCTGCACCACCGGCTGAAAGGCCAGCATCACCTGACGGTGCCGGATCGCCCTGCGAACGGTCTCGAGCACCCGGAGATCGCGGGTCTCGACAGCAAGGTCGAGGGGATTGTGCGCGTTCATCATCAAACAGCCTCGGTTCCGACGACCGGCCGGCGCAGGGCCGACTCGGTGCCCGGACACCTTGACCGACCTCTCCTTAACCGGGGCTGAATCCGCGCATTTAGCGCCAATTTTCC
The DNA here is from genome assembly GCF_048261495.1 of Salipiger sp. Taxonomy (GTDB): domain Bacteria; phylum Pseudomonadota; class Alphaproteobacteria; order Rhodobacterales; family Rhodobacteraceae; genus Salipiger. The sequence continues at coordinate 564,920 of NZ_JBLXFX010000001.1, read as the reverse complement.
GCACCTCGCGCGCAGGCGGGTCGACCCGGTTGACTCCCCCGCGAAAGCGCCTATAAGCGCGCCTTCATTGGTGTTGGTGGCCCCCGCAAGGGGATGCCCTGTCGCTCCGGCAAAATCCGGGGAGAGGACAACGCCCTTCGAAACCCGAACGAAGGAGATCAGCCGTGACCAAACGCACGTCTGCCAAGTACAAACTCGACCGCCGGATGGGCGAAAACATCTGGGGTCGTCCGAAATCCCCGGTGAACAAGCGTGAATACGGCCCCGGCCAGCACGGTCAGCGCCGCAAGGGCAAGCTGTCCGACTTCGGCCTGCAGCTGCGCGCCAAGCAGAAGCTGAAGGGTCACTACGGCGACCTGACCGAAAAGCAGTTCCGCCGCATCTTCGCCGATGCCGAGCGCATCAAGGGTGACACCGGCGAGCTGCTCATCGGCCTGCTCGAGCGCCGCCTCGACGCCGTCGTCTACCGCGCCAAGTTCGTGCCGACCGTCTTCGCCGCCCGTCAGTTCGTCAACCACGGCCACGTGCTGGTGAACGGTCAGCGCGTGAACATCCCCTCCTACCGCGTGAAAGAGGGTGACGTGATCGAGGTTCGCGAGAAGTCCAAGCAGATGGCGGCCGTGCTCGAAGCATCGCAGCTGCCGGAGCGTGACGTTCCCGACTACCTCGAAGTCGACCACTCCAAGATGGTCGCGACCTTCGTGCGCACCCCGGCACTGGCGGACGTTCCCTTCGCCGTGCAGATGGAACCGCACCTCGTCATCGAATTCTACGCGCAGAACTGATCGTTCCGCGTCATTCGACATCGCAAGGCCGTGCCCCTCGGGGCGCGGCCTTTTTCGTTGCCGCCCCTGTGCCGCAAAAACAGGCAAATCCGGGGGCGGGTGGCACGCCGGGAATTTTACCGATTGATAAAATTTCCGACCTGTGGAAGCCTTTTCCCCGACAACAGGCAGCGGGAGGCGACCGATGGACGCAAAGACCTTGGCACCCGGTATCCGTCCGGGGCGGCTGGAAGCGGCACAGATCGAGGCGGGGTTCACGGACCTTCATCCCCCGCTCGACGGTCACGAGGCGCAGGTGGCGGCCGATCGCTGCTATTTCTGCCATGACGCGCCCTGCATGACGGCCTGCCCGACCTCGATCGACATTCCCCTGTTCATCCGGCAGATCGCCACCGGCACCCCGGAAGCGGCGGCAAGGACGATCCTGTCGCAGAACATCCTCGGCGGCATGTGCGCCCGCGTCTGCCCGACCGAAACCCTCTGCGAAGAGGTCTGCGTGCGCGAAGTGGCCGAGGGCAAGCCGGTCGAGATCGGGCGCCTCCAGCGCTTTGCAACCGACACGGTGATGAGCCGGAACGCGCATCCCTTCGAGCGCGCCGCGCCCACCGGCAAGACCGTGGCGGTGGTCGGCGCCGGCCCGGCGGGTCTGTCCTGTGCGCACCGACTGGCGATGAAGGGTCATGACGTCGTGCTCTTCGACGCGCGGCCCAAGGCGGGCGGGCTCAACGAATACGGCATCGCCGCCTACAAGAGCACCGACGACTTCGCGGCCCGCGAGGCGGCGTGGCTCATGCAGATCGGCGGCATCACCCTCAGGACCGGCCAGGCGCTCGGGCGCGACATGACGCTGGAGGATCTGACGGCAAGCCACGACGCGGTGTTCCTCGGCGTCGGGCTGGGCGCGGTGAATGCGCTCGGGACCGAGGGCGAGGATCGGGGCGGCGTTCTCGACGCGGTCGACTTCATCTCCGATCTGCGCCAGTCGACCGACCTCGGCACGCTTCCGGTGGGACGCGACGTGGTGGTGATCGGCGGCGGCATGACGGCGGTCGATGCCGCTGTGCAATCCCGGCTGCTCGGCGCGATGAACGTCACCATCGTCTACCGGCGGTCGCAGGCCCGGATGGCGGCGTCGGTCTATGAACAGGAACTGGCGGCGGCGAAGGGCGTGCGGATCATCTGCAACGCCTCGCCGGTCGCCGTTCACGGCAACGGCGCGGTGCGCGAGGTGGAATTCGCCTTCACCACGGACGATCTGACCCCCACCGGCGACACCTTCCGCCTGCCCGCCGACCAGGTGTTCCGCGCCATCGGGCAGACGCTGGTGGCCGAGGGCCTGCCCGAGCTGGCGGGACGCAAGATCGCGGTGACCGGCGCGGGGCGGACCTCCGTTCCCGGCGTCTGGGCCGGAGGAGACTGCGCCTCTGGTGGCGACGACCTGACCGTAACGGCGGTGGCCGAAGGTCGCGACGCCGCCGAAGACATCCACGCAAGCCTGATGGAGCAAGCGAATGGCTGACCTGTCGTCGAATTTCGTGGGCATCAAATCCCCCAACCCGTTCTGGCTGGCGTCGGCCCCGCCGACGGACAAGGAGTACAACGTCCGCCGCGCCTACGAGGCGGGATGGGGCGGCGTGGTCTGGAAGACCCTGGGAGAGGCCGGCCCCCCCGTCGTCAACGTCAACGGCCCGCGCTACGGCGCGATCTGGGGCGCGGACCGGCGGCTGCTGGCGCTCAACAACATCGAGCTCATCACCGACCGTCCGCTGGAAGTGAACCTGCGCGAGATCAAGGCGGTCAAGCGCGATTACCCGGATCGCGCCCTCGTGGTTTCGCTGATGGTGCCCTGCACCGAGGAGGCCTGGAAGGCCATCCTGCCGCTGGTCGAGGAAACCGGCGCCGACGGGGTCGAGCTGAACTTCGGCTGCCCGCACGGGATGTCGGAGCGGGGCATGGGCTCGGCCGTCGGGCAGGTGCCCGAATACATCGAGATGGTCACGCGCTGGGTCAAGCAGAACACCCGCATGCCCTGCATCGTCAAGCTGACGCCCAACATCACCGATATCCGCAAACCCGCCATGGCGGCCCATGCGGGCGGTGCCGATGCGGTGAGCCTGATCAACACGATCAACTCCATCACCGCCGTGAACCTCGACGATTTCGCGCCGGAACCGACCATCGACGGCAAGGGTGCGCATGGCGGCCTCTGCGGTCCTGCGGTCAAGCCCATCGCGCTCAACATGGTGGCCGAGATCGCGCGGTCGCCCGAGATGCGGGGCCTGCCGATTTCCGGCATCGGGGGTGTCACCACCTGGCGCGACGCTGCCGAGTTCATGGCGCTCGGCGCGGGCAACGTGCAGGTCTGTACCGCCGCGATGACCTACGGGTTCAAGGTCGTTCAGGAGATGATCTCGGGCCTGTCGCAATATCTCGACGACAAGAGCATGGGGATCGACGATCTGGTGGGCCGCGCGGTGCCGAACGTCAGCGACTGGCAGCACCTGAACCTGAACTACATCGCCAAGGCAAAGATCGACCAGGACGCCTGCATCAGCTGCGGGCGGTGCTATGCCGCCTGCGAGGACACCTCGCATCAGGCCATCGCCATGTCGGAGGACCGGGTGTTCACGGTCAAGGACGACGAATGCGTGGCCTGCAACCTCTGCGTCAACGTCTGCCCGATCGACGGCTGCATCACGATGGAGCCGATGGCCCCCGGCGCGGTGGACCCGCGCACCGGCCGGACCGTGCCGGCGGACTATGCGAACTGGACGACGCACCCCAACAACCCGATGGCGCAGCCTGCGGAGTGATGCGCAGGCCCCCGGCGGCATGTCCGCCGGGGCAAAGTACGGCGCCTAGGGGGTCAGCAACCTGCGGAACATCTCGACCACGTGGGTGTTGGCCGAGGCGCGGGCCAGCGCCGCGTCCGGCATGAGCACCTGCACCTGGGCGTCGAAATCCGCGTAGTGCTGGGTCATCGCCCAGATGGAAAAGATCAGGTGACCGGGGTCCATCTCGGCGATCAGTCCCTGTTCCATCCAACCCCGGATCAGCGCACATTTCTCATCGAAGACCGGCTTCAAGCTGCTTTCGAGATGCGGCCCCATGCGCGGCGCGCCCTGGATGATCTCGAGCGCGAACAGCCGGCTTTCGCGCGGATAGAGATGGCTCATCTCCATCTTGCGGCGCACGTAGCCCAGGAGTTCGGCCATCGGGTCGCCCTGCGGGTCCATCTCGATGATCGGGGCCATCCATTCTTCCATCAGGCCGTTCAGCAGCGCGACGTGGATCGCTTCCTTGCCGTCGAAATAGTAGATGAGGTTGGGTTTGGACATGCCCGCGGCTTCGGCGATCTGGTCCAGCGTCGCGCCGCGATAGCCGTGCTGCGAAAACACGTCGAGCGCCGCGTCCATGATCTTTTTCCGGTTCCGCTTCTGGATGCGGCTCGGCTTCTTGCCGGGGCTTCCGTCCATACCTCTCCCTGTCGTGCCGTTTTTCCGGGCATTCCTGCCCGCGTCCTGCATGATCCGGTGGCGTTTCCCGGCAGTCAATTCTTGACTCGATCCGGGCCGGTTGCAATCGTGCCTTTACCAAATGGTAAAAAACGCCGGCGAGCGGGTGGCAGCCGCGCGATTTGACGGCAGAACAGGGGTCACGAGATGACAGCACCGGGCGAAAACCTCCGGATCGATGGTGAACGGTTGTGGGACAGCCTGATGGAGATGGCAAAGATCGGGCCCGGCATCGCGGGCGGCAACAATCGCCAGACCCTGACCGATGACGATGCGAAGGGCCGCGAGCTGTTCAAATCCTGGTGCGATGCGGCGGGTCTGACCATGGGGGTCGACCGGATGGGCAGCATGTTCATGATGCGCGAGGGCACCGATCCCGACGCGCTGCCGGTCTACGTGGGCTCGCATCTCGACACGCAGCCGACCGGCGGGAAATACGACGGCGTGCTGGGGGTGCTCGGCGCGCTTGAGGCGGTGCGGTCGATGAACGATCTCGGGATCAGGACCAGGCACCCGATCTGCGTGGTGAACTGGACCAACGAGGAAGGCGCGCGGTTTGCGCCGGCCATGCTGGCTTCCGGCGTCTTTGCCGGAGAGCTGACGGAGGATTACGCCTATTCCCGCACCGACCCCGAGGGCAAGACCTTCGGCGAGGAGCTGGAGCGCATCGGCTGGAAGGGCGAGGAAGAGGTCGGCGCACGCAGGATGCACGCCTACTACGAGCTGCACATCGAACAGGGCCCGATCCTCGAGGCCGAGGGCAAGGACATCGGTGTCGTCACCCATTGCCAGGGGCTCTGGTGGCTGGAATTCACCCTGACCGGACGCGAGGCGCATACCGGCTCCACCCCGATGGAGATGCGGGTCAACGCCGGGCTGGCGATGGCGCGCATCCTCGAGATGGTGCAGGAGGTGGCGATGGCCGCGCAACCCGGCGCCGTGGGCGGCGTCGGCCAGATGAAATTCGCGCCCAATTCGCGCAACGTGCTGCCGGGGACGGTGGTCTTTACCGTCGACATCCGCTCGCCCGACCAGGACAAGCTGGACGGCATGCGGGCCGAGATCGAAACGCGTGCGGCCGCGATCTGCGCCGAGATCGGTGTCGGCTGCGCGGTCGAGGCGGTGGGCCATTTCGACCCGGTGACCTTCGATCCCGAACTGGTCGGCAACGTGCGCAAAGCTGCCGAGGAGCTGGGTTATTCGCACCTGAACATCATCTCCGGCGCGGGTCACGATGCCTGCTGGGCGGCCAAGGTGGCGCCCGCGACCATGGTGATGTGCCCCTGCGTGAAGGGCATCTCGCACAACGAGGCCGAGGAGATTTCCAAGGAATGGGCGACGGCGGGGGCGGAGGTGCTGTTCCGGGCGGTGCTCGAGACGGCGGAGATCGTGGCGTGACATGCCGCGCCGCCGGTTTGGCGGCAGCGGCCGGAGCGGGGGCCGGCCCCCGCACCCCCGGGATATTTTCAGCCAGAAGAAGATGCGGACCTTGTCCGTCAGAGGGAGCCAGAGCATGAGCAAAGTCATCAGGAACGGGACCGTCGTGACGGCGGATCTGAGCTACAAGGCCGACGTGCTGGTGGAGGGAGGAAAGATCGTCGCGATCGGTCCCGACCTGACCGGCGACGAGGTGCTCGACGCCACCGGCTGTTACGTGATGCCGGGCGGGATCGACCCGCATACGCACCTGGAAATGCCCTTTATGGGAACCTATTCCAGCGACGATTTCGAAAGCGGCACGCGGGCGGCGCTTGCCGGAGGGACGACGATGGTGGTCGATTTCGCCCTGCCCTCGCCCGGCCAGGGGCTGCTCGACGCGCTGCAGATGTGGGACAACAAGTCCACGCGGGCGCATTGCGACTATTCCTTCCACATGGCGATCACCTGGTGGTCGGAGCAGGTCTTCAACGAGATGGAGACCGTGGTGAAGGAGCGCGGCATCACCACCTTCAAGCACTTCATGGCCTACAAGGGCGCGCTGATGGTGAACGATGACGAGCTCTATTCGAGCTTTCAGCGTTGCGCCGAGCTGGGGGCGATCCCTCTGGTGCACGCAGAGAACGGCGACGTGGTGGCGGAGCTTTCGGCCAAGCTGCTGGCAGCGGGCAACAACGGCCCGGAGGGGCATGCCTATTCCCGCCCGCCCCAGGTCGAGGGCGAGGCGACCAACCGCGCCATCATGATCGCGGACATGGCGGGGGTGCCGCTTTATGTGGTGCATGTCAGCTGCGAGGACAGCCACGAGGCCATCCGCCGCGCCCGGATGCAGGGCAAGCGGGTCTGGGGCGAGCCATTGATCCAGCACCTGACTCTCGACGAGAGCGAGTATTTCGACAAGGACTGGGATCATGCCGCGCGGCGGGTCATGTCGCCTCCGTTCCGCAACAAGATGCACCAGGACAGCCTCTGGAACGGGCTGGCCTCGGGGTCGCTGAGCTGCGTGGCGACCGATCACTGCGCCTTTACCACTGAACAAAAGCGCTACGGCGTGGGGGATTTCACCAAGATCCCCAATGGCACCGGCGGGCTGGAGGACCGGATCCCCATGCTCTGGACCTATGGCGTGGGCACCGGGCGGCTGACGCCGAACGAGTTCGTCGCCGTGACCTCGACCAATATCGCCAAGATCCTCAACTGCTATCCCGAGAAGGGGGCGATCCTGGTCGGGGCGGATGCCGACATCATGGTGCTCGATCCGGAGAAGACCAAGACGATCAGCGCCGCCAGCCAGCAATCCGCCATCGATTACAACGTCTTCGAGGGCAAGGAGGTGAAGGGCCTGCCGCGCTACGTGCTGACCCGCGGCAGGGTCGCCGTGGTGGATGGTGCCTTCGAGGGTGAGGAAGGTCACGGCAACTTCGTCAAGCGTGAGCCGTCGGGCGCGGTGAACAAGGCGCTGTCCTCGTGGAAGGAGCTGACCGCGCCCCGGCCGGTCCAGCGGTCGGGCATCCCGGCGAGCGGGGTGTGAATGCATCCGGCAAGCAACGAGATGCTCCCGTACGGGGAGGTGAAGGACGCGCATCGGCGCGCGGGGTCCGGGGCGCGCTGCGGTCTATCCCGCGTTGACGGGCGGATGCGGGGGGCCCGCGGGGAGGTGGATCGGATAGGCCGTCTCCTCCGTCCGGCTGAAACCGGGCGCGCACCGGGCGCGACGGTTTCCCGGAGGCGTTGCCATGAGCGTTGAGCCATCGGCGACGGCAGCCGGGTCGCGTGTCGTGTCGGCGCGGGATCTCGACCTGACCTTTCAGACCAATGACGGGCCGGTCCATGCGCTGAAGGGGGTGACCCTGACGGTGGAGAAGGGCGATTTCGTCTCCTTCATCGGGCCGTCCGGTTGCGGAAAGACCACCTTCCTGAGGGTGATGGCGGACCTCGAACAGCCGACCTCGGGCACCATTCTCGTCAACGGGACGAGCCCGGAACAGGCGCGCAAGGCGCGTGCCTACGGCTATGTCTTTCAGGCGGCGGGTCTGTATCCGTGGCGCACCATCGGCGGCAACATCCGCCTGCCGCTCGAGATCATGGGATATGCGAAGGCCGATCAGGCGGCGCGGGTGAAGCGGGTGCTCGAACTGGTCGAACTTTCGGGATTCGAGAAGAAATTCCCCTGGCAGCTCTCCGGCGGCATGCAGCAGCGCGCCTCCATCGCGCGGGCGCTGGCCTTCGACGCGGATCTGCTGCTGATGGACGAACCGTTCGGCGCGCTGGACGAGATCGTGCGCGATCACCTGAACGAACAGCTTCTGGCGCTCTGGGCGCGGACGCAGAAGACCATCTGTTTCGTCACCCATTCGATCCCCGAGGCGGTTTACCTCTCGACCAAGATCGTCGTCATGTCGCCACGCCCGGGCCGGATCACCGACGTGATCGAAAGCACCCTGCCCCGCGAGCGACCGCTCGACATCCGCGACACGCCGGAATTCCTCGCCATCGCGCACCGCGTGCGCGAAGGCCTGCGGGCGGGGCACGCCTATGACTGATGCGCCGATGCCGCGCCGCGCCACCGCCGAGGACGTGCCCGCGATGGCCGCAGTGGTGAACGCCTGGGTCGATGCGACGGAGTGGTTCCCGCGGGATCATGCGCCCGAGGTGATCGAGGGCTTCATCCGCGACGCCCTGCCCTACCGGGAAATCTGGGTGATCGGCGCGCCGGTTGCCGGGTATCTCTCCTTCGATCCGGAATCCGGGCGGATCGGGGGGCTGTACTGCCTGCGCCAGGGCGAAGGGCTCGGCAAGGCACTGATGGATGCGGTGAAGGCGGGGCGGACCCACCTCTGGCTGCAGACCCATGTCCCCAACCTGCGGGCGCAGGCCTTCTACCGCCGCGAGGGCTTTGTTCAGGTCGGCGGCGAAATCACGCCGGAACCGCCGGACACCGTGCCGGAGCTGCGCATGGAGTGGCGGGCATGAGGGCGGTCTGGCCGGTTCTCTGCGTCGTCGCGGCGATCGTCCTGATCTGGTATGCGGGCGCCGTCGCGCTCAACGCGCAATGGGCGCGGGACGTCGCGGCCCGGCAGGATCGCACGCTGACCTTTTCCGAACTGGTGGCCGACACCTGGGCACAGGAGAAACCCAAGCTTCCGGCGCCGCACCAGGTGGTGGCCGAACTCTGGCAGACCACCGTGGAAAAGAACGTCACCTCGAAGCGCAGCCTCGTCTACCATGCCTGGGTGACGCTGTCCGCCACGCTGCTGGGCTTTGCGCTGGGGACGGCGCTTGGGTTCCTGCTGGCGGTCGGCATCGTGTACGTCCGGGTCATGGACATGAGCGTCATGCCCTGGGTCATCGCCTCGCAGACCATCCCGATCCTCGCCGTCGCGCCGATGATCATCGTCGTGCTGAACGCGATGGGGATTTCGGGCCTGCTGCCCAAGGCGATGATCTCGATGTACCTGTCGTTCTTTCCGGTGGTCGTCGGCATGGTCAAGGGGCTGCGGTCCCCCGACGCGATGCAGCTCGACCAGATGCGGACCTGGAGCGCCGGCAAGGCGCAGGAGTTCCTCAAGCTGCGGCTGCCGTCCTCCATGCCCTACCTGTTCACTTCGATGAAAATCGCCATGGCGGCCAGCCTCGTCGGGGCCATCGTGGGAGAGCTGCCGACCGGCGCGGTGGCGGGGCTGGGCGCGAGGTTGCTCGCGGGCAGCTACTACGGCCAGACCATCCAGATCTGGTCGGCGCTGTTCATGGCTGCGGGAATCGCGGCGGGGATGGTGGCGCTGATCGGGCTGATCCAGCGCATCACGCTGAAACGGATGGGGATGGGATGATGTGGATCCTGCTCGGCATCGCCGCCTGGATCGCGGGATGGGCGCTGAACATCCGGCTGGCCCGGCGGCCGCGCAGCCGCGCCGTGTCGCTTGCGGTGCCGGTGATCTTCGGCGCCACCCTGATCGTCATGTGGGAAGCGGCGGTGCGGGGCTTCGGCATCTCGCCCGTGCTGCTGCCCGCCCCGAGCGCCATCGCCGAGGAATTCGGCCACAGCGCGCATCTGCTCCGCGAGGATTTCGTGCAGACCGTCATCAAGGGCGCACTGACCGGCTACCTCATCGGATGCGCGGCGGCGCTTGTCGTCGCGGTGATCGTGGACCGCTTCGATTTCCTGCGCCGCGGCCTGCTGCCGGTGGGCAATTTCGTCGCCGCCCTGCCGATCATCGGCATCGCGCCGATCCTCGTGATGTGGTTCGGCTTCGACTGGCAGTCCAAGGCGGCGGTGGTCGTGGTGATGGTGTTCTTCCCGATGCTGGTCAACGCCGTCGAGGGGCTGCGCGACACCAGCGCGATGCAGCGCGATCTCATGCGGACCTACGCGGCGGGCTACTGGACGACCCTTCTGAAACTGCGCCTGCCCGCCGCCATGCCCTTTGTCTTCAACGGGCTCAAGATCGCCTCGACCCTCGCGCTCATCGGCGCCATCGTTGCCGAATTTTTCGGCTCTCCGATCCGGGGCATGGGGTTCCGCATCTCGACCAGCGTGGGGCTTCTTGCGCTGGATCTGGTCTGGGCCGAAATCGTCGTTGCGGCGATCGCGGGGTCGGCATTCTATGGCGGTATCGCTCTGATCGAGCGGGCCGTGACGTTCTGGCATCCTTCGCAACGGGGCCACGGATAAAACCGGACGACCAACAAGGAGGTAACAATGAAAACATTCACCACACTGACCGTCGCGGCGGCGATGACCCTCGGGGCGGGCATGGCGCAGGCCGCCGACGAGCTGACGCTGCAGCTGAAGTGGGTCACGCAGGGCCAGTTCGCGGGCTACTACGTGGCCAAGGACAAGGGCTTCTACGACGAGGAAGACCTCGACGTGACGATCAAGCCGGGCGGCCCCGACATCGCCCCCGTGCAGGTGCTGCTGGGCGGCGGCGCGGATGTCATGGTCGACTGGCTTCCCTCGGCCCTCGCCGCGCGCGAAAACGGCGCGCCCATCGTGAACATCGCGCAGCCGTTCAAATCCTCCGGCCTGATGCTCACCTGCCTCAAGGAGCACGGCATCGAGACCCCCGCCGACTTTCCCGGCCACACGCTCGGCACCTGGTTCTTCGGCAACGAACTGCCGCTCTATTCCTGGATGTCGAAGCTCGGCTATGCGACCGACGGCTCCGAAGGCGGCGTGACGATCCAGAAGATCAACTTCAACGTCGATCCGCTGCTGCAGAAGCAGGTCGAATGCGCCACCACCATGACCTACAACGAGTACTGGCAGGTCATCGACGCGGGCCTCGCGCCCGAGGATCTCGTTGTCTTCAAGTACCAGGACGAAGGCATCGCGACGCTGGAGGACGGCCTCTACACCACCGAGGAGAACCTTGCCGATCCGGCGATGGTGGAAAAGCTGGTCCGCTTCGTGCGCGCCTCGATGAAGGGCTGGAAATACGCCGAGGAGAACCCCGACGAAGCCGCGGAGATCGTGCTGGAGAATGACGAGACCGGCGCCCAGACCGAGAAGCACCAGAAGCGCATGGTGGGCGAGATCGCCAAGCTGACCGCAGGCTCGGACGGCACGCTCGACCCGGCGGATTTCCAGCGCACCGTCGAAGTGCTGCTGAGCGCCGGCGCCGATCCGGTCATCACCAAGGACCCGGGCGAAGCGGCCTGGACCCATGCGATCACGGACGAAGCGCTGAAGTGAGCCGCGACTGCGGCCAGGAAAGAAGGGGTGGCCATGACGGCCACCCCTTTTCCGATGATGAAATGACTTCAACCAAGCCTCATCCGGGGGGTGGAGCGACAGGCTCCCGAGGCACCAGCTTGCAATCAATATGCGGGGCGATACCTAGGCGGCGCGTATGACAGCGCCATGACGCGACGATGACCGTTCGACGATCCGGACGCGCCTAGCCGCCGATGCGTCTTTCCCGCATCAGAAAGATCACGTCGGCCGTGTTGAACGGCCGCACGAGAACGTCGAACCCCGCCGCCTGTCCGCGTTCCTCGGCATCATCCCCCATCAGAACGATTCGCGCACCGCGACTGGCCAGCGCCTGTCCGAGCGGCGAAACGGCGACCTGTTCCGGTGCCAGGTGGATGAAGGCCATCGAAATTTCCGGCATCGTTTCGATCAGGGAAAGGGCCTCCTCGATCGAGAAGGAAGCCACGATCCGGGAGGTCGGATGTTGCTCTGCGATGGTCCTCGAAAGATCGTCGACGGCAAAAGGGTCCTTGCCGAAGAGCAGGAAAGCCGGCGCCTGCTCGGCCATGTTGTGTGCAATCATTGCATGCCTTTGTGAACGAATTCCTCTCTATATGGTACAGCGCGGAATTTTCTGCATTAAACTGCGACATAGCTTCAGGGAAAGAGTTAACGAATGCACGCGACCGACTGCCGGAACTGCCCTCTGCGCGACCTCGAACTGTTCCGGGATTTCTCCGAAGAGGAACTCGGCTTCATGGAGGGGTTCAAGGCCGGCGAGATCAGCGTCGATCCCGGCACCACCCTGCTGATCGAGGAATCCAATTCTCCCCAGCTCTACACCGTGCTCTCGGGAATGGGCGTGCGTTACAAGACCCTTGAAAACGGGCGGCGGCAGGTTCTGAACTTCATCTTTCCGGGCGATTTCGTCGGGTTGCAGGCCGGGGTTCTGGGCGAGATGCGCCACTCCGTCGAGGCGACGACCAAGATGTCGCTCTGCATCTTCCGGCGGGACGACCTCTGGCGGCTGTTCCGCACGCAACCGACGCTGGCCTACGACGTGACATGGATTTCCGCCGCCGAAGAGCATTTCCTGGGCGAGACGATCGCCACGCTCGGACAGCGCGACGCGACGCAGCGAATCGCATGGGCGCTCTACCGGGTGTACCAGCGCATCCTGGCCTCGGGTCTCGGCAAGAAGGGCAAGGTGCCCTTTCCCTTCCGGCAGCAGGATCTTGCGGATTCGCTGGGGTTGTCGCTGGTGCACACCAACAAGGTGCTTGCCCGGATGCGGCTGAAATCGCTCCTGTCCTGGTCGGACGGTGTGCTCTGCATCGACGACGTGGAGGCGCTGGCCGAGGTGGCGCTGTTGGACCTGGAACCGATCGAGCAGCGCCCCCTTCTCTGAGGGCGCCGCCGGGATCAGTGCCGCAGGGTGTCGCCGTAGGCGATCTTCGGCGTCAGTTCGATGATCTTTTCGAAGCTCGCATCGGGGTTGTCGACCCGCGCTGCGATGATCTCGGCCGCCTTCGTGCCGATCTCGGTCCGGCAGGCATCCATCGTCGCCAGCTTGCGCGGAAGACCCTGGAGCAGTTCGACCCCGTTGAACCCGGCAAGGCCGATCTCGGACGGGATCTTGCGGCCCTGGTCGAGCAGGTGAAGCAAGCCGCCCGCGCCGATCATGTCATTGGAGTAATAGAGGAAATCCAGCTCCGGCTCGCGCTCCAGAATGGTCTGGGTCATCTCGCGCCCCTTGGCGAGCGCGGACCCGCCGGAATAGAATTCCTGTTCGAGAACCTCGACACCGCCCTTGGCAAGCGCCTCGGTGAACCCCTCGAACCGTTTGCGCGCCCGGTAGTCGAGCGGCATCTTGGTGCCCAGGAAGCCGATCTTCTGATAGCCCGCGCGCAGGATCGCCTTGGCCATCTCGCGCCCCGCCCGGCGATGGGAAATGCCGACGGCGGTGTCGATCGGCGTGCCGTCGGTATCCATGATCTCGACCACCGGAATGCCGCTGGATTTCAGCATGGCCTTGGACGCCTCGGAATGCTCGATCCCTGCGATGATGACCCCGGAGGGCCGCCAGGACAGCATCTCGTAGAGGACGCGCTCTTCCTTTTCGGGGGTGTAGTCGGTCACGCCCACCACCGGCTGAAGGTCGGTATCCTCGAGAACCGCGGAAATGCCTGCCATGACCTCGGGAAACACCATGTTGCGCATCGACGGAATGATGACCGCGACAAGGTTGACCCGCTGGCTCGCCAGCGCGCCGGCGATCTTGTTGGGCACGTAGCCGAGCGTCTTGGCCGCTTCGAGAACCCGCGCCCTGGTCGTTTCCGACACGTCCCCGCGGTTTCGCAGCACCCTGCTGACGGTCATTTCGGACACGCCCGAGGCTTCGGACACATCGCGCAGGGTCAAGGGGCGGGGATCATCGTCAGCCATGGGCGGCCTCCTCCAAGCTGTCGTCCGAGCGATGTTATCTGAACTTGAGCGGCGCACAAGGCGTTCAAATCGTTTCCTTCGGATACATCTTCTGCCGTCACACCGCCCGGCGTCGGAACCGCGCGGCCGGCGGGCGGGAAAACGGGCCCGTCGACGTGCCGCCGCGTGCGGGTTACGGGATGACAAGAGCGGATCGGCACGGTATGGGAATGCCGGACCGGGAACGGGCAACCCCTGCACGCGCCCCGGCCCGGACCGCAAGACGGTACGAACAAGGCCCTGTGGCTCAACTGGATAGAGCAGTCCCCTCCTAAGGGACAGGTTGCAGGTTCGAATCCTGCCAGGGTCACCACTTCCCCGCACCCTCCCGATCCCGCACTCAGGGCAGGCCCCGCGCGTGATCGGTGCGCCCTGCCCGGCTCCATAAACATTCCGTCTATCGCGAGAAGCATCCCCGCTGAGGCAATTCCGCCCCGGCAAAATTAGGATGGACGCAACATGCGCCGCTGCCCGGACCCACCGTCGGGAACGCGCCGGTTCCGATCTGTGCAAGGAGTCCTTCCCGATGAAACTCGACATCAACTCGGACATGGGCGAGGGCTTCGGCCGATGGACCGTCAGCGACGATGCCGAGATGATGAAGGTCGTCTCTTCGGCCAATATCGCCTGCGGGTACCACGCCGGGGATCACGAGATCATGCGCCGTTGCGCGCTCGATGCAAAGGCGGCGGGCGTCGCCATCGGTGCCCATCCCGGCTTCCGCGACCTGCTCGGCTTCGGGCGCAGGGCCATGCCGGTCGACCCGGCCGAGATGTGCAGCATGCTGGCCTACCAGCTTGGCGCCATGCAGGGCATCGCGACCTCGGTCGGTCACAAGGTCACGCATGTGAGTTACCACGCCGCCTACGGCAACGCCGCCGTGGCGGACGAGGATCTGGCGAACGCCATGGCTGCCGTGATCGCGCAGGTGGACCGGGATCTTATCCTCTACTCCCAGCCGGATACCGCCGTCGAACGCTCGGCGCGCAAGGCCGGGCTGCGCGTGATGACGCTGTTCCTCGCCGATCGCGCCTACCGGGCAGACGGGTCGCTGGTGCCGCGCGGACTGCCCGGCGCGGTCGTCACCGATCACGCGGAGGTCGCGAAACGGGTCGAACGCTTTGCCCGGGACGGCTCGGTGATCTGCGAGGACGGTTCAAGCCTCGCGATGCGCGCCAAGGGTGTGCTGGTTCACAGCGACACGCCGGGATCGGTCGGCCTGGCGCAGACCGTCCGGCAGACCCTTGACCGCCTCGGGGTCGAAATTGCACCCTCGACGGAGCTGGCCGACTGAGCACGAAGAGGACAGGGGTATGGATACGAAGCGCCTCGCCGCCTTCGTGAAGGTGGTCGATGTCGGCAGCGTGACGCGCGCGGCCGCGCTTCTGAACGTCGCCCAGCCCGGTCTGAGCCAGCAGATCCTCGCGCTCGAACACGAGTTCAAGACCCGCCTCCTCGACCGCAGCCCGCGCGGCGTCACCCCGACCTCGGCGGGTCAGGCGCTCTATCGCCACGCCCAGCGCATCCTGCGCCAGATGGACGAGGCGCTGGTCAACGTCCGCGAAGCCGACCACATGCTCAAGGGGCATGTCTCGGTCGGCCTGACGGCGTGGAGCAAGGCCTCCATGCTCGCGCCCGACCTGGTCGAGGCGGTCCACGACGCCCATCCCGGCATCCTGCTGCAGGTCTGCGACACCTTTCCCCTGCCGTTCAGCGAGATGGTCCTGCGCGGGCGCCTCGACATGGCGTATATCTATGGCGGCGTGACGGCGCGCGGGCTCGACTACCTCGATTGCGGGACCGAGACCTTCGTTCTGGCCCTGCCCCCCGGCCTCGCGCCGGATGACGACACGCCGGCGGACGGGCGCTTCCTCGCCTCCCTGCCGCTGATCCTTCCGCCCGACACCTCCTTTCAGCGCCGGATGGTCGACCGCACCTGTGCCGAATACGGCGAGACCCCGGACGTGGTCGCCGAGGTCTACACTCTCGAAGTGCTGGGGGCGCTGCTGTCGCGCGGGATCGGCGGCGCGGTGCTGCCCGCCGTCATCGCCGAAACCATGGCCGCGCGGGCGGATCTGCGCATCGTGCCGATGGCGCAGGAGATGACCCTGCCGATGGTGCTCTGCACGCCGGAGGGCGAGGGTCTGACAGATGCCGCCACCGCCGTCCGCCGCATCCTGCTGGACCTGATCGGCACCGCGTGAGCCCTGCGGCGTCGCGCGGTGCCGGATGTCGTCTCAGCCGATCAGCCTGGTCGGCAGCCAGGTGGCGATGCCGGGGAACTGCACCAGCAGGAACACGGCGATCACCATCAGCAGCAGGAAGGGCAGGGTCACGCGGGCGATGTGGCCGATGCGGTCCCCGGTCAGCCCGTTGATGACGAAGAGGTTGAACCCCACCGGCGGCGTGATCTGCGACATCTCCACGGCGATGATGATGAAGATGCCGAACCACAGCGGATCGAACCCCGCGCTCACCGCCAGGGGCAGGAAGATCGGCAGCGTCGTCACGATCATCGAAAACCCGTCCATGAAGCAGCCGAGCAGCAGGTAGACCGCCAGCATCACCGCGATCAGCGCCACCGGAGACAGGTCCAGCGTCGCCACCCAGCCGTTGATCCTTGCCGGATAGCCGAGGATCGTGCTGGTGATGCTGAGCACGGTCGCCCCAACCATGATGAGCCCGATCATCGCGCAGGTGCGGGCCGATCCGGTCGCCACGGCGCGCAGCACCTCGCGGGTGAGCGAACCGTCGAGCCAGGCGATGCCCGCCGCGCCGATCACGCCGATGGCGGCGGCCTCGCTCGGCGTTGCGATGCCGAAATACATCGACCCGAGGGTGAAGAAGATCAGCGCAAAGACCGGGGCAAGCTGGCGCGAGGCCCGGAAGCGGTCGACGAGGCGCATCCCGGAATAGGCTTCGTCGTCGCTCGGGGCGATGGAGGGGTCGAGCACCGCACGCACCATGATGTAGCCGCCGTAGAGCGTGGCGATCATCAGCCCCGGTAGAACCCCCGCCGCAAACAGCCGCAGAACGGATTCCTGCGCCAGCACGCCGTAGATGATCATGATCGTGGACGGCGGAATGAGGAACCCCAGCGTCCCCGCCCCGGCGAGCGACCCCAGCGCGATGTCGCGCCGGTAGCCGCGTCTCAGCAACTCGGTCAGGGACATGCGGCCGACGACCTGCGTGGTGGCGGCGGAGGAGCCGGAGATCGAGGCGAAGATGGTGCAGGCGATCACGTTCACATGAAGCAGACGCCCCGGCAACAGGTCGGCCCAGGGGGCAAGGCCGGAAAACAGCATCTGGGACAGCCGCGTGCGGACCAGGAACTCTCCCATGATGATGAACAGCGGCAGCGCCACGAGATCCGGCGTCGTGAGGATGTTGAGGCTGTACTGGCTGAGCAGCGCCCCGAGCGGCACGGAGCTGTAGAAGAACAGCACCAGGGAGGCAGAGAGCAGCAGCGCCAGCCCGACCCAGATGCCGAGTCCGAGGCAGATCACCAGCGCGGCGCTCATCAAAAGGGCGGATTCGGTCATTCGGGGACTCCGGAAGGTGGTGCGGACGGGAGGCGGCGGATCATTCCATGACCTCCCCGACCAGATCGCGCGGCGCTTCGGCTTCGAGCCCGGCGAGCAGGGACAACAGCCGCGCCAGAGCCTGCAGGGCGAACAGCGCGAAGGCGAAGGCAAAGGCGGCCTCGGGCAGCCAGAGCGGCGTCAGACTGGCCGTCGACACGCTGCCCCGGTCGAAGGAGGCCAATGCGCGGGTCGTCATGGCCAGCGCCAGAAACCCGAGCATCCCGGTCACGACGAGGCTGGCCACCATGTCGGCGATCCGCGCCGAGGCTTCGGAAAGGTGATCGCGCAGCAGGGTGACGCGGATATGGCCGCCCGCGCGCAGCGTCGCGGGCATCGCAAGGACAAAGGCGGCCCCCATCAGGAAACCTGCATGTTCCCACGAGGCGGACATGGTGCGCGACAGCTGCGGCAACGCGGCGGCGGAAAGCCCGGCAAAGACCTGCAGCAGCACGATGGCCAGCAGCAGCACGAGGCAGGCCACCCCGGCCCAGAGCGACAGCTCGGAGAGGGTCGTCACCCCCCGGTCGAAGGCGGCCGCGGCGCGTGCCGCGGGCCGCAGCCCCCCGCCGACGACGCGGGGAAACTGGTCGTGGCGGGAGACGGGCGTCATCGGCCGACGGCCTTGAGGTACTCGGCGACGATCGGCTGGGAATCCGGCATCCCGGCCAGCTTCTCGTCCAGCAGCGGGCGCGTGCGGTCCAGGATTTCCGTGCGCATTTCGGCGGGATACTCGACCACCGACATGCCGTTCTCTTCCAGCACCTTCAGCGCATCCGTACCCTGCGCGGCCGACAGCGCCCAGAACTCGGGCTGAAGCTCGGTCGCCAGCGCCTCGATGGCGGCCTGGTCCTCGGCGGAAATCCGGTTCCAGGTGTCGAGGTTGATGGTCACGATATGGCTGAGGCCGGTGCCGTTGACGAGGTAGATGTAGTCGAGGAATTCCCAGAACCGGCCGTCCACCGCCGAGGTGGCCGAGGTCAGGACCGCATCGACCCGCTTGGAGGCGAGCGCCGGGATGACTTCGCCCCAAGGCATGAAGATCCCCGCAAGGCCGAGCGCATTCAGCACGTCCACGCCGCTCTTGTCGCCCGCGCGGGCCTTGAGGTTGGCAAGCCCGTCGAGATTGTCCGTCTCGACATTGGTGTAGAGGAACTGCGCCGGCGTCGGCACCAGGTAGAGGAATTTCTGGTTGTAGGATTCCGCCACCTTGTCGAAGGCCGGGCGCAGATAGGTGTGCAGGGTCGCCAGCTCTTCCTGGTTGTTGACGAGGAAGGGCAGGCCCTCGGTGTCGAAGATCCGGTCCTCGCCGTTCTGCTGCACGCCCGGCATGTTGGCCATCGGCACCAGCCCGTCACGCACCGCGGTCAGCAGCTCCGGCCCCTTGAAGCCGAGCGCCCCGCCCGCAAGGACCGTGATGGTGACGCGGCCTTCGGTGATCTCGGCAACGCGGTCCGCGAACTGCTTCTCCGCCGTCACCATGAAGTTGGAATCCGGCAGAACGTCGGCCAGGTTCAGTGTCATCGACTCCGCGGCGGCGGGTGCGGGCAGCCCCGGCGTCAGGGCAAGGGCCAGCCCGGCGGCGGTGAGTCCGGAAGCGGCAAGCCCCCGGAGAAGGTTGAACGTCGTCTTCATGGTATCTCCTGTCTTCTGCCCGCCGATCGCACGCGCCGGTACGGGCTCATTATCGGATGAATCGTCGTGGGAATGCTGCCCTTCTTCGTGGCAGTCCGTTTCGGGGCCGATGCCTAGAGCATCGGCTCGAACTGGCAATGCACGAGCATCTCGGACACGCTCGCGGTGTCGGGCAGCCGCAGGGCGGTGCCGATGATCGCGGCAAGATCCTCGGGGCGCGACATCTCGCTGCGCGGGATCTCGTCCTCGCCCAGGGTCATGTCGGTGGCGACGTAACCGGGGCAGATCACCGTGGAACGGATGCCCTCGGCGCGCCCTTCCCGGCGAATGCCGTGGTTGAGCGCGGTCACGGCGAATTTCGTCATGGCGTAGCCGACGTTGGAACCCACTCTCTTGCCCGCGAGCGAGCCGAGCAGGACGACCCGGCCGGCCCCGCTTTCGGCAAGCCAGGGGCGCGCGGCGCGGACCAGCCGCAGCGGGCCCTTCACGTTGACCCGCCACATCCGGTCGAGATCGTCCTCGCCCTCGTCGAAGACCAGCACCTTGGGATTGAGCCCGGCCGCCGCGACGATGCCGTCGATACGACCGAACCGTGCGGCGGTGGCGGCGGCCCAGGTCCTTGCGCCCTCGGGGTCCTCGGCATCGTAGACATGGGCCATGGCGCGGTCGGTGTCCCCGAACCCGGAGGGATCGCGCATCCCGCAGGACAGGCGGTAGCCCTGTTCGAGCAGGTGGGCGGTGACGGCGCGGCCGATCCCCCGGCTGGCCCCCGAAACCATGATGACGCGATCTGCTACGTCGAGCATCGGACTTCCTTTCTCTTTGCGGCAGAGCGGCACGGCATCGCAGGACGGCAGGCATGCCTCCTCCGATGCGCCGCGAGGGTGTCGCGACGCGCCGACTCCAGACTTCCGGAATGTGCGGCATGATCATACGCTGCCGCGTCACGCGGACCGGACGGGTGATCCGCGTTCATGACCGAGCGTAAGATCGAAACGGAAACCGCTCACAATAACATATCTCAATGGAGCGAATGCTTTTGCTTCTGCCCCTCGCGCGGCGGACCGCGCGGGCCGGGTCAGGGGTTGCGCACCAGCGCCTCCTGTTCGCGGCGCACCAGCGCCCGCAGGCGGCTTTCCCGCCAGATGGTGAACAGCCCGGCGCCGCCGACGATGATCGCCCCGGCAAGGGTGTAGATATCGGGAACGGCGGCAAAGGCGAAATAGCCCACCACCACCGCCCAGAGCATCCCCACGTAGTCGAAGGGCGCCAGCAGCGACGCATGGGCCGCGCGCAGGGCCATCACCATCAGCACCTGCGCCAGTCCGCCGAAAAGACCGCAACCGATCAGCAGCGCCAGTTGCCGCAGATCGGGCATGGTCCAGCCGAACACGAGGCTCGCCAGTCCGAGCGCGGTGGTCAGCACGGTGAACCAGAAGACGATGGCGGCCGGGTCCTCGGTCGCGGTCATGCGGCGGATCTGGATCACCGACAGCGCCGAGCAGGCCGCCGCGAACAGGGCGGATGCCGCGCCGATCAGCAGCGCATCCGAGCCGTCCGCGCCGCGGATGCTGTCCATCAGGGCCGGCAGCAGCATCACCAGCACCCCGCAGAGCCCGACCGCCACCGCGCTCCAGCGATAGATGCGCACGACCTCGCCCAGCAGGAGCGCGGCGAAGATCACGGTAAAGATCGGGACCGCGTAGCTGAAGGCGGTGAGCTGGGCGAGCGGCAGGTAGGCCAGCGCGAGGTAGTTGAAGAACATCCCGCCGGTGCCGGTCAGGCCGCGCCCGAAGTGGCGCCAGACGGATTCCGTGTGGACCATCGCCGCCAGCCGTCCCTTGAGCCCGTACCAGAGCACCACCGGAACAAGCGCAAAGACCGAGCGGAAGAACACGACCTCGCCCGTCGGGATGCGGCCGTCGAGACTGCGCACGCAGGCGAACATGATGGTCACCGCCAGCGTCGCCAGCACTTTCAGAAGGATGCCGCGTTTCGCGTCCATGCAGGATCTCCGTTCGTTGTCCCGGTGTTGCCTCCCCCCGTGCTACCTACCCCCGCAGCACCGGGCGACCGCATCGGGATCGCTTCTGACGCCATAACCCCGGTGTCTGGCGGGCAACAGGACTTTTGCATGACCCGCCCGCAACCCAGAAGAATTGGTGTTTGCTCCATCATGAACCGCTCTTGGGAAGGGCGCGCGCGATCGGCTTAAGGTCGATCAATGGCGGCCGGACCCACCCCGGGACGCCACGCGGCAAGGGACGACAAGATCCCCGCGATCCACGTTTACCCAGCAAGGAGCTACCACATGAATCCGACTGCAAACCGTCGTTCCGTTCTTCTCGGAGGGGCCGCGCTGGCAACCCTCGGAAGCTTCGGCCTGCCCCGCATGGCCCGCGCCGCCACCCGTCTCGACCTGTCCGAAGTCCTGCCGGAAGACAACTGGCAGACCATCGAAATCCGCAAGTTCGCCGCCGACGTGGCCGAGCGCACCGGCGGCGAGGTCGAGATCGTGATCCACTCGGGCGGCGCGCTCGGCTTCAAGGGGCCGGAGCATCTGCAGGCCGTGGGCAACGGGCTCGTCCCCATGGCCGACCTCCTGGGTGCGCAGGCCGCGGGCAACGCGCCGATCCTGAAGCTGGAAAACCTGCCGTTCCTCGTGAAATCGCCGGAAGAGCTGAAGACACTGCATTCCTTCCTGCGCCCCGAGTTCGACAAGGTCGCCACGAAGTTCAACCAGAAGTTCCTGACGACGATGCCCTCGCCGCAGAACTCGATCTTCATGAAGGAAGAGGCGACCTCGCTCGACGCGCTGGCCGGCACCAAGGTGCGCGCCGCCGACATGACCGGCAAGGAAACCTTCGACTATCTCGGCTTCACCGGCGTCCAGATCCCCTGGGGCGAGCTGATCCCGGCGCTGGCCACCGGCCGCGTCGACGGTGTCGGCACCTCCTCGACCTCGGCCGTGGACGGCAAGTTCTGGGAGTTCATGGGCTACATCTACCCGACCAACCACATCTGGGCGACCAACTTCCTGTCGATCGGCCTCGAAGCGTGGAACGGCCTGTCCCCCGAGGCGCAGGAGGCCCTGGCCGCCGCATCCGAGGAATGGACGCCGAAGTTCTGGGAAGCCTCCAAGGCCAAGGGCGACGCCGCCAACGCGACGCTGGTCGAGAACGGCATGAAGATGGTCGAGATCCCCGATGACATGCTGGCCGAGATGCAGGAACGCACCAAGCCGATGATCGCCGCCTACGCGAAAGAGGTCCCCGAGGCCGGTCCGATCATCGAGGACTTCCTCGCCGCCGTCGGCCGCTCGGCCTGACACGAAACCGCGCCGCGGGTCTCCCTCCCGCGGCGCTGACCGAGGACCGCCCGTCATGACGAACCTCCCCAGCTCCCTCAAACGCCATCCCGGGCCGGTCCTCGGTCGTTTTCTGCGCATCGCCGATGCGCTCGCCCTTGCCGGCGGCCAGGTCGCCATGGGCTGCCTCGTGGTCATCACGCTGCTGATGCTGGCACAGGTCGGAGTGGCCTTCCTGTCGAAATTCACCTCGGCGGTGCGCGGAGACATTCCCGTCGCCTGGGAATACGGCTCCTACCTGATGGGGGCGACCTTTCTGCTGGGCAGCGCGGTGACGCTGCGCGCCGATCGCCACATCCGGCTCGGCGTGGTGATCCAGAACTGCGGCCCCTCGGTGGTCCGCGTGCTCGAGATCCTGTCCTCCGCCGCCGCGCTGGCCTTTACGGTCTACCTGACCTACGCCTTCGGACAGGGTGCCCAGCGCGCCGTGCTGATGGGCACCACCTCGATCTCCAGCCAGACCCCGCTGTGGATTCCCATGTCGGTCTTCTGCATCGGCACCGGCCTGCTCGCGCTGCAATTCGCCGTGCGGCTGCTCTGTGCCGTGATGCGGTTCGACCTGGTCAACGAGGCGCTGCGCGCCGGTGGCGAGATCACCGAATGAGCCGCGCCCGCCCCCTTCCTTCGTCGTCCCCCGACACCCTTCTTGCCGGAGAGATGCCGTGCTAGCCATCAGTCTTACCCTCGTCCTTCTGATCTTCGGCCTGCTCGCGGCGGGCCAGTGGGTCGGGCTTGCGCTCATCATCGCGGGCAGCGTCAGCGCCATGCTGTTCAGCGCCATCCCGGTGGACCGGCTGATCCCGCAATACGCCTACAACGTCTTCACCACCTCGGAGCTGATCGCGCTGCCGCTCTACATCCTGATGGGCGAGATCCTGTTCCGCACCCGCCTGTCCCAGGCACTGTTCTCCGGCCTTGCCCCCTGGGCCGGCCTGCTGCCGGGGCGGCTGCTGCACATGAACGTGCTGGCCTGCTCGATCTTCGCGGCCATTTCAGGTTCCTCCGCCGCGACGGCGCAGGTGGTGGGCAAGATGTCCCTTACCGAACTGCTGCGCCGGGGCTATTCGCCCTCGATCGCCATGGGCAGCCTTGCCGGGGCGGGAACGCTGGGCTTTCTCATTCCGCCGTCGACCGTGATGATCATCTACGGCGTGCTCGCCAACCAGTCGATCCTGCGGCTCTTCGCGGGCGGGCTGATCCCCGGCATCCTGCTGGCGCTGATCTTCATGAGCTGGATCATGATCCACTGCACGCTCAAGCCCGAGTCCGTGCCGGAAAGCGAACGCGCGCTCGACAACCAGCCGCTGCGCGACCGCATCGCCGCGCTGGCCGATTTGGCCCCGGTGGTGTTTCTGATCCTCTGTGTGCTGGGGTCGATGTATGCCGGCCTTGCCACCCCGTCCGAAGCCGCCGCCATCGGTGTCGTCGGCGCGCTGCTGGTGGCATGGAAGCGCGGCGGGCTCGACCGGGCGGCGATCTACGAGATCCTGATGAGCGCGGTCCAGACTTCGGCGATGATGGGACTCATCATCCTGGGCGCGACGATCCTCGGCAACATCAACTCCTTCCTCGGGGTGCCGACCTACCTCGCGGAAGTGGTGAACGCGATGGAGCTGTCCTCCTTCACGCTGATCCTCGTGCTGCTGGTGGTCTACCTGATCCTCGGCTGTTTTCTCGAAGGCTTCTCAATCATCGTGACGACCCTGCCGGTGGTCCTGCCGCTGGTGGTCGCCGCGGGCTTCGATCCGGTGTGGTTCGGCATCTTCCTGGTGATCGTGGTCGAGATGGCCCAGATCACGCCGCCGCTCGGGTTCAACCTGTTCATCATCCAGTCCCTGACCGGAAAGCCCCTGACCGAGCTGACCCGCGTCACCCTGCCCTATCTCGTCATCATGATCGTGTTCGTGCTGCTGCTGGCCGTCTTCCCCGACCTGGTGCTGTGGCTGCCCTCCCTTCTCTACGACTGATCCATCACCCCCAAGACCCTCTCAACCGCGAGGAAAAGACCATGACCTTCCACTTCCGCCGCGCGGATCGGCTGCGCGACGTCACGATATCCGCGTCCGCCGCGATGACCGACAAGGCGACCGAACTCAAGGCGCAGGGGCTCAAAGTCATCTCGCTCTCCTCGGGCGAGCCGGACTTTCCCACCGCCCCCCACGTGGTCGAGGCAGCCCATGCCGCGATGCTGGGAGGCGACACGAAATATCCCCCCCAGACCGGCAAACCCGCTCTGCTCAAGGCCATTCAGGCCAAGTTCAAGCGCGACAACGGGCTGGATTACGCGCTGGACGAGATCCTGACCGGCAACGGCGGCAAGCAGCTGATCTTCGATGCGCTGATGGCCGGCTGCAACGCGGGGGACGAAGTTCTGGTCCCCGCCCCCGGCTGGATCACCTATGCCGATATCGTGCACCTTGCGGGCGCGGTTCCGGTGCGGGTGGATTGCCCCGAGCGGCTCGGCTTCCGGCTCGACCCCGGGGCGCTGGAAGCGGCGATCACCCCGCGCACCCGCTGGCTGATCCTCAACTTCCCGAACAACCCCACCGGCGCCATGTGCTCGCGCGAGGATCTTCGCGAAATTGCGGATATCGTGCTGCGGCATCCCGATCTCTGGGTGCTGACCGACGATATCTACGAACATCTGATCTATTCCGGCGAATTTCTGACCATTGCCCAGATCGAACCCCGCCTCCGGGACCGGACCATCACCATCAACGGGCTCTCCAAGGCCTATGCGATGACCGGCTGGCGCGTCGGATATGCCGGCGGCCCGCGCGAGGCGATCGCCGCGATGAACGCCATCCAGCTTCAGGCGACCGGCGGCATCTGCACCGCCGCGCAGGCCGCCGCTGTCGCGGCGCTGGAGGGTCCGCAGGACTACCTGGCCGAGCGTGCAGCGATCTACAAGGACCGCCGCGACATGGTGCTGTCCATGCTGGCCGAGATCGACGGTCTGACCTGCGCGGTGCCGGAGGGCGCGTTCTACGTCTTTCCGAACATCTCGGCCCTGCTGGGCAAGACCACGCCCGCCGGTACGACGCTCAAGACCGACACCGATTTCGTGCTGGCGCTTCTGGCCGAAGCGCAGGTCACCACCGTGCAGGGCAGCGCCTACGGGATGAGCCCCTATTTCCGCATTTCCTATGCGGCCAAGACCGAGGAACTGCGCGAAGCCTGCCAGCGCATCGTCGATTTCTGCAAATCGCTCGTCTGAGCGGTCAGGCGGCGCCCCGCATCGCGGGGCGTCCGCGCACGAGGCGGTCCATGATCTGGTAGACCGCGAAGGCGGCATCGGACAGGCCCTCGCTGTCCGGAATGCACATCGACATCGGCATCCGCATGTCCTTGTGCAGCGGGCGGATTTCCAGCTCCGTCCGCGCGGCAAGGCTCTCGGCCACTTCGACCGGCACCACGGTCGCCCCGCATCCGGCTTCGAGCGCCGCGATGAGGTTGGAACAGGAAAACACCTCGACCGTGATGTCTGGGGCCCTGCCGACCGTCTCGCAGGCCCGTTCGACCATCAGCCGGGCAAAGGATTCCCGGATCGGCATGACCAGCGGCAGCGCGGCCAGCGCCTCGTGGTCGATCACCTCCACCCCCTCGGGCAACAGTCCGGGAGGCGCCGCGATGCGGAAACTCTCCTCGCCGACGGCGATGTAGTTCAGCCCGCGCGCCGCGTGGTCGCCATAGAGCACCGCCATGTCGAGCTGCCCGTTCAGCACCATCTCGGACAGGCGGATCAGGAAGCTGTCGCAGATCTGCAGGCGGATGCCGGGGTGATGCTCGTGCACTTCGGCGATCAGCCGGGGCCCCAGCAACGATGCCGAACTCCACCCGGCCAGACCGACCGAGACGCTGCCGGTCAGCTCTCCGCCCTGCTCCAGGACACCACGCCGCGCCTCGTCGACCTGCCGCATGATGGTCTTGGCATAGCGATAGAGCACCTTGCCGGCCTCGGTCGGGGTCACGCCGCGGGTGCTGCGGTTCAGAAGCTGGACGCGGAATTCCCCTTCGAGGGAAATGATCTGCTGGCTCAGCGCGGGCTGGGCGATATGCAGCACAGAAGCCGCGCGGGTCACGCTTCCCAGGTCCACGACCTTCGTGAACGCTTCCAGCCGACGGGTGTCCATGATGCGCCCCACTCCTGAAGTTGGAAGGCACTATGCACCGAATTGCCCGACAGCGCCAGAAATCTGCCCGAACGCCCGAAAAATTCGCGCAATTTGGCGCATTTTCAGGCAGTTACCTTCGGCGCGGTGGACTCACCCCGCAAGCAGGCCCACGGCGCGGCGTACCGCCGCAAGATAGGTGTCGATCTCGGACATGGCCTCGGCCGCCGTACGGAAATCGACCCGTTCAAAGCGCAGCCTGCTGCCGATGGCGGCCTGCCCGAGCTTCCACAGATCGGCCTCGATCACCCCGCCGATCCGGGGATAGCCGCCCGCCGTATTGGCATCGGCCATCTGGATGATCGGCTCTCCGGAGGGCGGAACCTGGACGATGCCCGGCACCACCCCGTAGGAATAGAGGCTGACCGGCGCCGGAAGGGTCAACGCCTCGCCCCGCAGCCTGTAGCCGCTGCGGTTGCTCTGCGGCGTGATGCGCCATTCCGTGTCCCAGAAGGCCCGGCGTCGGCCCGCGTCGAACATGTCGAGATCGGCCCCCGCGACGGTACGCACCGTCAGCACCTCCGTGCCGAAGGCCGTGGCCCCGTGCGCCATGGGAGAGACCACGCCGGCCTCGCCCGCGCGGGTCGCAAAGGGGGTGCCCGCCCCGAGCACGTCGCCGGGCCGGATCTCGCGGCCTTCGAAGCCGCCGAAATCGTTGCGCAGATGAGTGCTGCGCGAGCCGAGCACGTCCGGAACGTCCAGCCCTCCCGCCAGCGCAAGGTAGCAGCGCGCGCCGCGCGAGGGGCGGTCGATGACCAGTTCCTCGCCCGCCTCCGCAACGGCCGTCCAGTTCGCCGGAAGCGGTCGTCCGCCCAGGGTCATCGGCGCCACCGCGCCGGTGACGGCAAAGCGGCGGGACGCGGTGAACCGCAACCGCAGCGGAAAGCTCTGGATTTCGAGCGTCGCGGCGGTTTCGGGATTGCCCGCCAGCAGGTTCCCGGCCCGCATCGACACGGGGTCCATGGCACCGCTGGTGCTGACGCCCTGCGCGCGGTAGCCGAAGCGCCCGGCATCCTGGATGGCATTGACCGGGCCGGTGGCGAGGATCTCGATCACGCGAGGATCTCCTGGATGCTGAAACGGACCACGTCGCCGGGGCGGAACATCGCCGGTGGCTCGGCGCCGGGGTCGAACATGGTCAGGTTCGTATGGCCGATGGCGTTCCAGCCATTCGGCCCGCGCGACACGGAAATGCCGCTCTGCGGGCCGCCGATGGTCACCGCGCCCTTGGGCATGTCGAGCGACGGAACACTCTTGCGCGGCACCGCGATGCGCGGGTCCATCCCCATGAGATAGCCGAAGCCCGGCGCGCTGGCGACCGTGGCCACGGTGTAATCGGGCGCCGAATGCAGCCGGGCCAGCGCCTCGGGTCCCAGACCGGTATGGGCGCAGACCGCGTCGAGGTCGGTGGCAAGGGCGCCTCCGTAGATCACCGGCACCTCGATCACCCGCCCGGTCAGCGGCAGCGGTTTCAGTCCCGGCCAGAGCGCCGCCACCCGATCGACCAGGTGATCGGGGCACAGCGCGCGCGGATCGGCGAGAACCAGCATCAGGTTGCCGACCCCCGGCACGGTCTCCGAGACCTCGGGCCAGGTCGCGGCGGCTTCGGACAGCGCGAGAATGCGCTGCTGAAGCGAGGTTTCCGCCAACCCGGCCGTTTCGATCAGCAGCGCCGTGCTGCCGATGAGGCTGAAGCGCAATCCCGCGCGCGAGACGGTCGCCGTGGCCATGGACCCGAGGGCTGAACTCATCGCGTCCTCCGCCGGTCAGTCGGTCGCCCCGGGGCGCATCGTCCGAAGACCGCCCGGAACCTGCATCGTCGGCATGATCTCGATCATCCCGATGTTCACGCAGGCAGGCGTCCCTATGGCATAGCTCACCGCATCGGCGATATCGGTGACCGAGGGGATCTCGAACCCGTCGAAGAACTGCTTGCGCGCATCCTCGGGCGAGATGTTCTCGACCCGCGAGAAGATGTCGGTCTGCACCCGGCCGGGGCAGATTTCCGTCACGCGCACGCGGTGGCCGTAGGCATCGACCCGAAGCTGGCGGGACAGGGTGTGAATGGCCGCCTTCGTCGCGTGATAGGCGGTGTGGCCGCCGAATTCGTAGTGACCCGCGATCGAGCTGATGTTGACGATATGCCCCCGGTCGCGGGCGATCATGCCCGGCAGCGTCAGCCGCGCGCAATGCATCGCGGCCTTGAGGTTCACATCGATCTGTTCGTCGATGTCGAAGGCGTCGGAATTGAGGATGTTGCCCTTGCGCGAAACGCCGGCGTTGTTCACCAGCACGTCGATCTCGAGCCCGCCGAGCAGCGCCTCGAGCGCCTTCGTGTCGGTCACGTCCAACTCGTGCGGGACGCAGCCGCTGGCCTTGGCCAGATCCTCGAGCGCGGTCGCATTGCGGGCAACGGCATGGACGGTCAGCCCTTCGGAGGCCAGGCGTTCGGCAATCGCGCGCCCCATCCCCCCCGAGGCTCCGGTCACGAAGGCGGTCTTGTAGTCGGAAAATGGCATGGGTCTGGGTCCTTCCCTGGTCTTTGTCAGCGGCTGAGGCGGTAAAGCGGGGTGCCGTAGCCGACGATCTCTCCGTCGGCGACCAGCACGGCCTCGATCCGTCCCGCTCTTGTAGATGTCACGGGCCAGAGCGCGGCCCCGGCCTGAAGCAGCCCGACGATCTGCCCCGGCGACACTTCCGTTCCGGGCGCGGCAAGGGCGCCGCCGCCCGCGGGGTCCGCGGCGCGGAAGATGCCCGGCCCGTCGCTGTCGATGGTCGGCGCGGGCGGCTCCGCCTCGGGGGCGGCGGGGATTGTCGCGTGCGGCGCGCTGCGGGTGGTCGCGGGAACCATGCAGATGCGCACATCCCCGATCTCCAGTTCCAGCGATGCGCCGCCCGCGCGGATCAGTGCGTCGCGCAGCGCGTCGAGCTCTTCGGGTGCGGGGCGCCAGGGGCGTCGGTCGCTCATGTCGTCGGCTCCCCTGCCAGAAGACGGTCGAGATGGTGAATGCTGACCCCGCCCGCAGCAAAGGCGGGATCGTCGACCAGCCGCCGCAGCAGCGGGATCGTGCTGCCGCACCCCTCGATGCGGTATTCGTCGAGCGCCGCGCGCATGCGGTCCAGCGCCTCCTGCCGGGTCGCGCCGTGCGTCACGAGCTTTGCAATCAGGGAATCGTAGCTGGCCGGTATCCGGTAGCCGGGAGCGAGGTGGCTGTCGACGCGCACGCCGGGGCCGCCCGGAAGGTGCAGCGCCGTGATGCGGCCCGGCGCGGGGCGCAGGGTCTCGGCGTCCTCGGCGGTGATGCGGCATTCGATGGCATGGCCGGCAAAGCGCACATCCTCCTGCGTGATCCCGAGCGGATCGCCCAGCGCCACCGAAATCTGCATCGCGACGAGGTCGAGCCCGGTGACCTCCTCGCTCACCGGATGTTCGACCTGGATGCGGGTGTTCATCTCGATGAAGTAGAAGCCGCCGTCCTCATAGAGGAATTCGAAGGTTCCGGCGCCGGTATAGCCCAGCATCCGGCAGGCCTGCGCGCAGCGCGTCCCGAGATCGGCAATATCCTGCGGCGCGATGCCGGGGGCAGGCGATTCCTCGATCACCTTCTGGTGGCGGCGCTGCAGCGAACAGTCCCGCGCGCCCAGCCAGAGCGCCGTGCCATGGCCGTCCGCCATCACCTGGATTTCCACGTGACGCGGCTTTTCCAGGAATTTCTCGATGTAGATCGCGGGATTGCCGAAAAAGCGCTCGGCCTCCTGACGGCAGAGCATCACCGCTTCGGGAAGGTCCTCGGCCCGGCGCACGACGCGCATGCCGCGCCCGCCGCCGCCGCCCGCGGCCTTGACGATCACCGGGTAGCCGGTTTCCGCCGCGACCTCCGCCGCCTCGACCGGATCGCCGCTCAGCGGGTGGTCGGGGCCGGGAACGCAGGGCACACCCGCCTCGATCATCGCGCGCTTGGCTTCGACCTTGTCGCCCATGCGGCGCATGACCTCGGCGGTCGGTCCGACAAGCGTCAGACCCGCCTCGGCAAGCGCCTCGGCGAAGGCCGGGCTTTCCGACAGAAAGCCGTAACCGGGGTGCACGAGGTCGGCTCCGGTGGCGATGGCAGCGCGCAGGATCGCCGCGATGTCGAGGTAGCTGTCGCGCGCCGGGGCCGGGCCGATGCAGATCGTCCGGTCCGCCATCGACAGCCAGGGGCCGTCCGCATCCGCGACGGAATGCACGCAGACCGTCCGCAGACCGAGACGGCGGGCGGCGCGCAGGATGCGGAGCGCGATTTCACCGCGATTGGCGACCAGCAGGGTGCGGGGGGCGGGTCCGGTCATCGCAGGGTCACCAGGTGCTGGCCCTGCTCCACCTCGACCCCGTCGGGCGCGGCGATCTCGGTCACGGTCCCGTCGCGGGGCGCGGTGATGGCGTTCAGCACCTTCATCGCCTCGACGAGGCAGAGGGTGTCGCCCGCCTTCACCGCCTGTCCGACGGTGATGAACGCAGGTGCATCGGGCGATGGCGCGAGGTAGCACACCCCGTAGAGCGGCGCGTCGATACGGGTCTCGGACGGGTCGGCGGGGGCAACGGGAGCGGCCGGCACGACCGGGGATGCAACCGGGCCGGCGCCGGGCGCGACGGCCACCGGACCGGACCCCTCGGGACGCTCCAGCCGGATGCGGTCGTCGCCCTCCGCCAGCTCGAAGCTTGCAAGCCCCGCATCCGCGAACCAGTCGATGATTTGCCGGATGCGGTCCATGTCCATGCCGGTGAGATCCCTTTGAATTCGCTCGGCCCCGGGGGCCCGACGCGCGGTTTCGTGGTTCCCGGAACTATAGGATCGCGAGCGCGCCAAGGCTTATCGCGGTTGCTTCTCGCATTAGAGGAAAGTCCTATGACCACCGCACCCCGCCAGAGGGATCACGCCTCGTCTTCCGTGTCCGGCACCGGAACGGCGGTCCAGGTCGCCTCTCCCGCCCGCTCCACGACCAGTTCGCGCAGAAGGGCGGTCACCGCCCGCACCGCCGGGGCCTTGGCCCGGACGGGGGAATGCACGATGACCAGCCGCCGCTCCAGCGCCGGGGACACGATGGGTCGGATCGTCAGCACCCCGGCCAGGTCCTCCGGGGTGATCGCGGAGCGCCCGATGATCGTGCTGGCCAGCCCCGCCTGAACCAGCGATTTCAGCGTCCATCCCCCGGCCAGCTCATAGCGGATGTCGAGCCGGATATCCTGCTGCAGCGCCGCCCATTCCACCAGCTTGCGGATGATGTGGTCGCGCGGCGGCAGGATCAGCGGGCGGCTCAGCGCCTCGCGCAGGGGAATGTCGCCCGTGCCCGTCTCCCAATCCTTGTGACCGGCCAGCACGAGGCGCTCCGTCGCCAGCAACCGGGCCGAGCCTTCGCTGGCCTCCGACAGGTTCACCGCGAGGTCCAGTTCCTGCTTCTGCATCGCCTCGACGAGGGTCTGGCTGGTGCCCTCCCAGATCGACAGGCGGATGTTCGGATAGCGTTCGGAGCACCGCTTGAACATCGGCACCGCGAGACTCAGCGCGACGGTGTTCAACAGGCCCAGCGTGACCGCCCCGGCCAGCGTTTCGACCCCGTGACGCACCGCGGCCTCCGCATCCTCGACGCTGCGCAGGATCGACGAGGCCTGGGCCGCGAGGATGCGCCCCACATCGGTCGCGACCATGCCGCGCGGCGTGCGGTGAAACAGCGGCGTGCCGAAATAGGCTTCGAGTTCCGCGAGGTGGTGGCTGAGCGCGGGCTGGGCGACGCCGAGCGTTTCAGCCGCGCGGGTCAGCGAACCCTGCTGAGCGATGGCATGGACATAGCGCAGCCGCCGCAGATCCAGTGTCATGTCGGTCGCTTCCTTCCTCCCCCGGTATTAGTCTTCTCTATATCAAGGATCAACACTATGTATTTGTGTTATTGCGATGTCTTTCCCATCCTCGGCCGTGGCGGCAGGGAGCCGCGACAGCTTTGGGAGGAGCAGACATGTCCTATCGCACTACATGCATCGCACTGGCCGCAACCGCGGTCGTCACCGCGTCCGGCGGCATGGCGCAGGCCGCGCCGGAGATCCCGTGCAGCACCGCGCGCCTCGTCGTGCCCTACGGTGCCGGCGGCGGGTCGGACCTGCAGGCGCGTGTCATCGCGGACAGCTACAACCGGCTCGGGTTCGAACCGCAGCTTCAGGTCATCAACATCACCGGACAGGGCGGCAACAAGGGCGCGTCCGAGGTGTTCAGCGCCGAACCGGATGGCTGCACCATGCTGTTCCAGCACGAGGCCATTCTGGCAAGCTACCTGACCGGCCGGGTCGATTTCTCGTGGGACGGGTTCACCCCCGTGGCCATGACCAACGTGGAACCCGCGATCTTTGCCGCCTCGCCCAACGCCCCCTTCGGCGACATCGACACCCTGCTGTCCTATGCCAAGGAGCACCCCGGCGAGGTTCTGGCGGCGGCGAGCATCGCCTCCAACACCCATTTCATCCTGCTCCAGCTTCAGGACATGCTGGACGTGAGCTTCAACATCATCGGCTACGAGGGCGGCCGCGAGCGTGTCACCGCGCTGCTGTCGGATACGGTCCAGCTTGGCCAGGTCGGGGAATCCGACGCCAAGCAGTATTTCCCGGACCAGCTCAAG
The DNA here is from genome assembly GCF_048261495.1 of Salipiger sp. GTDB lineage: Bacteria > Pseudomonadota > Alphaproteobacteria > Rhodobacterales > Rhodobacteraceae > Salipiger. The sequence goes on along the minus strand of NZ_JBLXFX010000001.1, from coordinate 531,607 downwards.
GCGCTTGGCATCTTCGCGGATGAACGCTCCGGCACCCTTCCCGACGTGCCGACCGCGATCGAGCAGGGCCACGACATCGAGATCTACGTCACCCGCGGCGTGCTCATGCCGGCCGGCGCCTCCGAGGACCTTGTCGCGCTCTACGGCGAACGCATCGAGGAGGCGCTGAAGGATCCCAAGGCGACCGAGGCGCTGGTCAAGATGGGCAACACCGTCCGCTTCCGCGACGGCGCGACCTACAGCGCCTGGTGGGGCGAACAGGCCGCCCAGTGGGAAAAGGTTGCCCGCGCCATCGGCATCTACATGGCCAACTGATCGCGCGGCCGGACGGTCCCTCCGGGGGCGGTCCGGCCCTGCCGTCCATTCACGGGTGACGACATGAGCAAACGACTTTCCGGCGTGCTGCTGGCGACCGCGCTTGCGGCCTTTGCGGCGCTGCTGTTCGTACAGACCTTCAAGGTCAGGAACTTTCCCGGCACCCGCTTCGGCGCCGAGATCTGGCCCCGCGCGATAATCCTCTGCCTCGGGCTGCTGGCCGTGGCGCTGCTGATCCAAAGCCTGCGCCGCCGCGACGCCGAGGTCACCGGACCGGGCCTCGGGGAACTGCTCTCGCGCGAGGGCATCGCCTTTGCGGTCTTCGCCTGCTTCTTCTGCTTTCTCTGGCTGGTGCCGCGATTTGGCGCCTATCCCGCCGGGGGGCTGTTCGTCTTTGCGGTGCTGTCGATCCTCGGGCCGAAATCGCCCCGGGCGATCGGGCTGCACCTGCTGATCTCGGTCGGGATGACGGTCGTTCTCTGGGCGCTGTTTGCGCATGTTCTCAAGGTCATCGCGCCCGTCGGGCGTTGGTGGGCACTGGTTTGACGGGGGCAACGGCATGACGATGTTCGACGGTTTTCTCATCGCGTTTTCCGGCCTGACCGAGCCGATGAACCTGTTGCTGCTGGCGGCGGGGGTCCTCGCCGGGCTGCTGGTCGGCGCCATTCCCGGCTTTTCGATCACCATGGCCGTGGTGATCGTGCTGCCCTTCACCTACGGCATGGACACGACCCCGGGGCTGGCGATGATGCTGGGCGTCATGGTCGGCGGCATCTCGGGGGGGCTGGTCTCGGCCATGCTGCTCGGGATTCCGGGCACTCCCGCCTCGGTCGCGACGACCTTCGACGGGCTGCCGCTGGTCCGGTCCGGCCAACAGGGCTTTGCGCTCGGAGTAGGGCTCTGGGCCTCGTGCATCGGCGGCTTCCTCTCGGGCTGCGTGCTGTTTCTTCTGGCCCCGCCGCTGGGGCGGATCGGTCTCGAAATCGGGCCCTGGGGCTATTTCAGCCTGATCCTCTTCGCGCTGACCATCACTGCCAGCCTGTCGAGCGGTAACATGATCAAGGGCCTCATGGCCGCGTGCATCGGCCTGCTCGCCACCGCCGTCGGCGAGGACCAGGTCAACGGCATCACCCGCCTGACCTTCGGAAATTCCGACCTCAACGGCGGCTTTGCCTACCTGCCCATCCTGATCGGCGTCTTCGCCTTCTCGCAGCTTCTGTCGGACATGCCGAACCTCGCCAGCGCCCGCCGCAGCCTGAGCGCGGACGGCACCGGAGACCTGAGGATCCCGCACATGCGTGCCCTCAAGGCAGTGCTGCACCACTGGGCGCTGACACTCCGCTCCACCGCCATCGGCATCTTCGTGGGGGTGCTGCCCGCTGCCGGGGCGTCGATTTCCAACCTCGTGGCCTACGATCAGGCCAAGAAGAACTCCCGCACGCCGGAGCGGTTCGGCAAGGGCGCGGTCGAGGGCATCATCGCCCCCGAAAGCGCCAACAACGCGACCATGGGCGGCGCGCTCATGGTGCTGGTGGCCCTGGGGATTCCCGGGGACGCCGCCGCCGCCGCCGTGCTCGCCGCGCTGCTGGTGCATGACGTCGCCCCCAGCCCGACCTTCATGAGCGAAAGCCCGGACGTGGTCTACGTGATCCTGCTGGCCTTCGTCATCGGCCATATCCTGGTGCTGTTCCTGCAGACCGCGGCGCTGCGCATCTTCGTGCGGATCGTGGGCATCCCGATCTACATCCTGGCCGGGGTCATCCTGCTCTATACCGCCATGGGCGTGTTCGCGATCAACAACACCATGTTCGACGTCCGGACGATGTTCCTGTTCGGCATGGTCGGCTACCTCATGGTGCGCTTCGGCTTCCCGCTCGCGCCGCTGATCCTGGGGACCGTCCTGGGCCCCATCGGCGAGGTCAACCTGATGCGCGCCATGTCGATCTCGTCCGACGCGACGCTGTTCCTCAGCCGCCCCTGGTCGCTGCTGTTCCTCATCCTCGCGGCGTTGTCCCTGCTTTTCCCGCTCTACCAGGCGCAGGCCCGGCAGGGGCACTGGGGCTACTACGGCGCCATCTCGCTCTTCCTCATCTCCATTCCGCTGCTGATGATGCCCGGCCTCGTCCGGACGGTGGCGGGCTGCGCGCTGATCGCGGCGGCGCTCTGGCTGGCGGTGAGGGTCTACCGCACTCCGAAATTCACAACCAAGGAAGTCGCAAATGGCGCACATCATCACTGAGATCACCCGGCCGAGCGAAGAGGAACTGGCACTGGCCAAGAGCGTCACCCCCGCCACGATCCACGAGGCACAGGACCGCATCGGCGCGCTCGACCCCGCGATCAAGCCGGTCAAGCCCGGCCTCACCGTCTGCGGCCCCGCCTTCACCGTGCGCTGCACGCCGGGCGACAACATGATGCTGATCGCCGCCATCGGCACCGCGAAACCCGGCGACGTGCTCGTCGTCTCGGCGGGCGGCCTGCAGATGCAGGGCGGCTTCGGCGAGGTGCTCGCCACCGCCTGCGTGTCGCGCGGCATCGCCGGGCTGGTGATCGACGCCGGGGTCCGCGACGGCGCCGCGATCCGCAAGCTCGGCTTTCCGGTCTTCTCGACCGGGCTGGCCATGCACGGCACCGTCAAGGAGACCGTGGGCTTCATCAACCACCCCATCGTGCTCGGCGGCATCGCCATCACCCCGGGCGACATCGTCTCCGGCGACGATGACGGCGTCGTGGTGCTCAAGCGCGAGGACATCACCCGCATCTGCAAGGCCGGTCAGGCCCGCGAGGAAAAGGAAGAGGGCATCATGCAGGCCCTGCGCGACGGCGGCGACATCCTCGAACTGAGCGGCATGCGCCAGCGTCTGCTCGACAAGGGCTGCAAGTGGGATACCGCATCCTGACGTTTCACCGGGACTGATCCGGGACGCGCCGCACCTCGACCGGGGGTGCGGCGTTTTCTTTTGCACCACCCGAAAAACTTTCCGCATACGGAAAGTTTTGTTGCAACTCGCGGTCCTCACGTATAGTTTCCACACAAGGAAACAGTTAAGAGGCAAACGCATGAGCGCAGTTCAGGCCCGACACGACACACCCCCTCTCAGCGCGGTCTTTCAGGCTCTGGCGGACGACCGGCGGCGGCACATGATCGCCCGCCTTGCCGCGCGACCGAGGACCGTCTCCGAACTGGCCGACCCCCTGGGGTTGCGCCTGCCCGCGGCACTGAAGCACCTGGCCGTGCTCGAAGCCGGGGGCATCGTCCGCTCCGCCAAGGCGGGGCGCATAAGGACCTATTCCATCCGCCCTGACGCGCTGAGCGACGTGGCGCGCTGGGTCGCGCAGTGCCGCGCCACCCTGACCGAGGCATTCGACCGCCTCGACGCCGCGATCGCGGAGTTTCCCGACCCCGAACCCGAGCAGGATACCTGACCATGCAGCAGACCATCTGTCATACCGACTTCACCATCGTCCGACAGTTGAAGACCAGCCCGCGCCACGCCTTCCGCTTCTGGTCCGACGCGGCGCTCAAGGCGCGCTGGAACGATTGCCATACCGATTGGACCGTGCTGTCCGAAGGCTTCGACTTTCGCGTCGGCGGAGGCGAGCACAAGCACTGGCGCATGCCCGACGGCGAAGAGCTGGCCGTCACGCTGCACTATCTCGACATCCTGCCCGACGAACGGCTGCTCTATGCCTACCAGATGACGCATGGCGGGGTGCGGCTGTCGGGATCGCTGGTGACCGTGACCTTCGCCGCGGCCGATGGCGGAACCCGGATGGATTACACCGAACAGGCCGCCCTGCTCGTCGGCGGGTCCGAGGCGCGTGCGCCGCGCCTTGCCGGCACGGGCGAGGGGCTAGACCGTCTGGCGGCACTGGCTGCGGAAGGAGAAGCGGCCTAGCCGCATCCACGCCGTCCGGATGCCGGACGGCAAGGGCATTTCGTCGGTAGCCGGGGAAAACTGGTCGGGCTGAGAGGATTCGAACCTCCGACCCCCTGCTCCCGAAGCAGGTGCGCTACCAGGCTGCGCTACAGCCCGACCGTGGCGGGCGGGATACCCTAGGCATCCGGCTTTGGCAAGGCCTCTTTCATCGCCCGATTGCGTCCGCGGATGGCCCGGATCCACGGCCCGATGCGAAGCGTGGTTCCCGTCTCCAGCCGCGAGCGGGTGCGCAGCACCGGGGTGTTCTCGGACGCCTTGCTGCGGCCCTCGCGCAGGACGATGTAGATGCCGCTTCCGATGATCAGCCCCGCCCCCGCGAGGGTCATCGCGTCGGGGAATTCGTCAAAGAACAGCGCGCCGTAGAGCACTGCCCAGATCAGCTGCGAATACTGCATCGGCGCGACGATCACCGCTTCCCCCGACCGATAGGCGCTGATGAGGATGGCGCCCCCGGAAAACGCCATGAGCGCCATCAGGCCGAAAGCGCCGAGATGCAGCGCCGGCAGGGGTTCGTAGACGAAGGGCAGCGCGCAGGCCATCAGGATGAAATTCGCCAGCATCGGATAGAGCAGCAGAACGACCGAGCGTTCCTCGCGCCCGATCTTTCTCACGATGATGGAGGCGAGCGAGCCGCAGACCGCCGCCACCAGCGCCGCCGCATGACCGAGGGTCAGATCCGTGCCGCCGGGCCGCAGCACCACGATCACCCCGGCAAGGCCCACGAGCACGGCGATCCAGCGGCGCAGGCGGACCTGTTCGCCCAGGATCGGAATCGACAGCACGGTGATCAGCAGCGGCTGGGCAAAGAGAATGGCATAGGTTTCCGCCAGCGGCAGCACGGAAAAGGCGTAAAAGGCGCAGAGTCCGGTGATGACCGCCGACCCGGTCCGCAGCGCCGTCCACCAGGGATGGACCGGGCGCAGGTTGCCGGGCGTGGTGTCGCGGATCAGCATGAGCGTGACCAGCGGAAAACTCAGCAGGACCGAAAAGAACACGATCTGGAACGGCGCGTAGCTGGCACCGAGGAATTTCACGATCACATCGTGGGTCGCGTAGATTCCGAAGGAGAGAAGCGCCAGCAGCGCCCCCTTGGCATTGTGTCCCATGCGACCTCCGTTGCGGGCTTTCCCGACCGTTAGCGAAAACGGCCACCGCGCCGCAAGATGGGGACCGCAGATCGGCGGACTTCCCCTGCGGTGCGTGTCCTTCGTGCGCGGAGAAGGCGAGCTGCCCGATAGACCGGCAGGTGCGGGTCGGCAAAAGGCGGCCCCCGGTACGGAACCGGGGGCCGCCTGACATCCACGGGGATGTGCCGGATCAGAGGCTGGCGTCGAGCGCCTTGAGGATCTCGGTTCCCATTTCCGAGGTCGAGACCGGCGCGACGCCTTCCTGCCCCAGCAGGTCGGCGGTGCGGAAACCGTCGGCCAGCACCTTCTCGATCGCCGCTTCGAGGCGGTCCGCCTCTGCGCCCTGATCGAAGCTGTAGCGCAGCGCCATGGCAAAGCTCAGCACGCAGGCGATCGGGTTCGCCTTGCCCTGGCCCGCGATGTCGGGCGCAGAGCCGTGCACCGGCTCGTACAGCGCCTTGGGGCGGCCATTGGCCATCGGAGCGCCCAGCGAGGCCGACGGCAGCATCCCGAGCGAGCCGGTCAGCATGGCGGCCAGATCCGACAGCAGGTCGCCGAACAGATTGTCCGTGACGATCACGTCGAACTGCTTGGGCCAGCGGGTCAGCTGCATGGCCCCGGCATCGGCGTACATGTGACTCAGCTCGACCTCGGGGTAATCCTTGGCCACCTCGGTCACCACCTCGCGCCAGAGCACGCCGGATTCCATCACGTTGGCCTTTTCCATCGAGCACAGCTTCTTGTTGCGCTTCATGGCCAGTTCGAAGGCCGAGCGCGCGACCCGGTCGATTTCCGACTCGGTGTAGCGCTGGGTGTTGATGCCCACCCGCTCGTTGCCCTCTTCGAAGATGCCGCGCGGTTCGCCGAAATAGACGCCCGAGGTCAGTTCACGGATGATCATGATGTCGAGCCCGGCCACCACGTCCTTTTTCAGCGACGAGAAGTCGGCCAGCGCGTCGAAGCACTGGGCGGGACGCAGGTTGGCGTAGAGGTCCATCTCCTTGCGCAGGCGCAGCAGGCCGCGCTCGGGCTTCACCGAGAAATCCAGCACGTCGTACTTGGGGCCGCCGACGGCGCCGAGCAGGACGGCGTCCACCTCCTGCGCCTTTGCCATGGTGTCGTCATGCAGCGGGGTGCCGTGCTTGTCATAGGCACATCCGCCGACCAGATCCTCGGACACGTCGAAGACGAGGCCCCGCTTGGCGCCGAACCAGTCGATGACCCGGCGGACCTCTGCCATGACTTCGGGACCGATGCCGTCACCCGGCAGGATGAGAAGCGAAGGGTTGCTCATTTGGGGGGTTCCTCTCCTCGGAAATACCCGCAACGCCGTATCCGAGGGGGCGGCAATGGTCAAGAAAGCGGGGCCTCAGGGCAGGTCGACCGTCACCATCACCATGCGATGCGCCTCCTCCCCCACGGGGGGCAGCACCCCGGCGGAAAGGATGCGCAGGCCGGCGGAGGGCAGCACGTAGCTGACTCGCATCTCGCCGACCTCCTCCCAGAGCGCCGTCGGCCTGCCCGGCAGCGGGTCGCGCAGGCGCGCGTCCCCCAGGATCGTCCGCATCGCGTCCCGCAGACCATCGCCGCGCAGGGGGTCGAGGTTGGCATCGCCGAACAGCACGAAGGGCGGTTCCGGGGGCGCGGCGATCCCGCCGTCGAGATAGCTGCGCCACAGCAGGACCTCGTCCCGATTGCGCCGCCCGTTGCGATCCTCGGGCCCGTCGAAGACCGGCGGGGTGGCGGCAAAGGCCATGAGCGTCAGCACCCCGCCCGGGGTCTCGACCGCGACAACCCAATGACCCGAGGTCGACAGACGCTGTGCCCCGGTCAGGGTGTCGTCGGCCCGCATCGAGGTGTCGGGCACATCGCGCCACAGCAGTCCCGAGAAATCGGCGATCGGCCGCAGCGGCCATTTCGAAAGGATCGCCATGCCGCCCTGCCCCGCGAACTCTCCATAACCCTGCGCGTCCCTCGGCCCGCCGAGGCGCCCGTCCCCGTCCAGATCGGCGCCGGTGGGCAGGCCGGTGTTGGGGCGCAGGGCAAAGCGATGGGGATAGGCGCCGCCCGCGCCTTCGATCCGGTCGGACAGGGCGCCGAGCGCGACAAGGTCGTGATCGAAATCCACATCCGTGAGCAGGAGGATATCGGGCGCCGCCGCGGCGATTGCCTCTGCCACGGCGCTCGTCCCCGGCGTATCCTTCAGGATGTCCCGCAACAGCAGCCCCGGCCCGTCCCGCGACAGGTCCGCGTTCCAGGTCGCGATGCGCACCGGATCCGCCGCCGCCATTCCGGTCAGGCAGGCCAGCGCGGCAAACGCCCTCAGGCCGCCTGCAATTCCGCCTGGGCGTAGGCGCGGCGGCGCTTTTCCTCGATCAGCTCCGCGATCCGCATCAGCGCCACCCCCCGCATGATCAGGCTTGCCGGAAGAAAGGCCCATGCGCTCATCGTCCAGATCAGGGTCTGCGGCTCGGTCAGCGAAATCGGACTCAGCGTTTCCGACGCCAGCTTCATCACCGCCGGGATCAGGAATGGCAGAAGAAACCCTAAGGCAATGTTAACGTGGCTGTCCCGCTTGAGACGATAAAGCACGTCTCCCCCCGCCGTCGGGTCGAACAGCGGCAGGTTGACCCAGAAGTTGAAGGCGCCGTGCCGGATCGGCCAGTTCAGCAGCCGCACCGTCAGCAGGAAGGCCAGCGTCGTGGCCAGCGAAAAGACATAGGCGATCCCGGCGTGGGACCGGATCATCGACACCTGCCGGGGGCTCATGGAATCGTCGGCCAGCAGCACCATCAGGCGCACCGGGGAATAGGGGAAATCCAGCACCCCCCCGAGCCGGACGCCCAGCGACTCCAGCCATACGGTCAGGGTGGTCGGGTGGTACATGCCGCGGCAGATCAGCGTCAGCACGAGGACGGTGAGAAACAGCGCCACGAACCGCATCCGGTTGAAAGGGGGAGAATCGCGGAATTCGATGATCGAGGGATAATCCCCGACATATTCCACGAAGGTCAGCGCCGCCGCGACAAGCGCCAGAAGGGCGATCATCTGCGTCGTGTCCGACGACGTGCCCGGCAACATCAGTGCCGGCATGGCTATCAGCAAGGCGACAAGTATCGCCCGCGGTCCGGCTTTCACCAAGCGCTTGATCACAGAGTCTGCCCTTTCGGTCCGGCCGGATGCGGTGCGTTGCCGCGTCCTTGTTGTCACCTGACCCCCGCCTTTGTGGCGGTATGCCTCAATTCTGCCCAATTTCTGCCTTCTTTCCCGTGACGCGGCAAGGTTCCCTCAAGAAAGCCAGCCTCATTCGGGCCGTTTCATGAAAGAAACGGTGCGTTTTTGCATCATGGTCGCGGCCGATTAGCGCTCCATGTTCGCCCGACCACAAGATGTGCGATCTGCCGGCCCGAGGCCCCACCCGACGAATTTCTTGAGCGCATTTGACATGGCTCATGGCCCGATCCGCCGCTCCACCCTCCTGATCGCGCAGGGCCGATCCACGGAGGGAAACGAGATGCACCGGGCAATAACCATAGAAGAGGCGGTCGCCATGATCCCGGACGGGGCGCGCGTCATGCTCTCGGGTTTCATGGGGGTGGGAACGCCCGACGGCATCGTCCGGGCGCTGGCCGCGTCGGGCAGGCGCGATCTGACCATGATCGTGAACGATGCCGCCCGCCCGCACCTCGGCGTCGGCCCGCTGATACGGGCGCGCTGCGTCAGAAAGTTCATCGGCTCCCACATCGGTCTCAACCCCGACGTGCAGGAGCAGATGCGCGAGGGCTCGCTCGAGGTCGAACTCGTGCCCCAGGGCACCTTCGTCGAACGGATCCGGGCCGCGGGCGTCGGGCTCGGCGGGGTGCTGACACGCACCGGGCTGGGCACGCTGATCGCCGAAGGCAAGCGGACGGTCGAGGTCGAGGGCACGACCTACCTTCTGGAACCGCCGCTGCGCGCCGATTTCGCGCTGATCGCCGCGAGGAGCTGCGATCACGTGGGCAACCTGAGCTACATGCTGACCGCCACCAACTTCAACCCGATCATGGCCCTGGCGGGAGACGTGGTGATCGCGGAACCCGAGGAAATCGTGCCGGTCGGAGTCATCCCGCCCGATGCTGTCAAGACGCCCGGCGTGCTGGTGGACCACGTGATCGGGAGATCAGCATGACAGACCCCGTGCAAACCGCAGCGATGGATCCGGAAGAGGTCATCGCCCGCCGCGTCGCGAGGGAGATCCGCCCCGGCACGCTGGTGAACCTCGGCATCGGCATACCGACGCTGGTCTCGGATCACCTCGACGAGCGCCTCGGCGTGTTCTTCCAGGCCGAGAACGGCGCCGTCGGCATGGGGCACCGCCCGCCCGAAGGCATGACGGACCGGCACCTCACCGATGCCGGCGGCAGCTTCGTCTCGGCGGTCCCCGGCGCCTCGATCATCGATTCCGCCTTCTCCTTCGGTCTGATCCGCGGAGGACACCTGGATCTCACCGTCCTCGGCGGCCTGCAGGTCGACGCGAAGGGCCGCCTGGCCAACTGGATGATCCCCGGTCGCTTCGTCCCCGGAATGGGTGGCGCAATGGACCTGGTGACGGGGGCGAAGAAGGTGATCGTCGCCATGCGTCACCGTGCAAAGGGCGTTTCCAAGGTCGTGCAGGAGTGCGACCTCCCCCTGACCTCGCAGCGCCGGGTCGACCTGATCGTGACCGAACTCGCGGTGATGAAACCGATGGACGACGGCCTCCACCTTCTGGAAACCGGCCCCGGCATCGGCGTGGACCGCGTCGTCGCCGCAACGGATGCCGCGCTGGTCATCACGGGCCGCATTCCCGAAATGAATCTTTCCGGGTCCATCTGACGATGGACCTTTCGGGGGGCTCTGCCCCCTCGCCCCCCCGGGATATTTCAGGCCAGAAGAAATCCCGGGAGCTTCCTGCGGCTTCTTCTGGCCGGAAATATCCCCGCCGGAGGCTGTCGGCCCCTCACCACCGGAAGGACGCCGGGCAAGAAAAATGGCGGAGACACGCACCTCCGCCATTTCGGTATTCAGAATTCCGGGGCGTCAGACCCAGGGGCGCGATTGGGCCAAACCGGTCTCGAACGTGTCGATGTCGGAGACCTTGGCCATCGTGAGGCCGATATCGTCGAGCCCCTCCATCAGGCAGTGCTTCTTGAAGGGGTCGATCTCGAACCGGAACTCCTCGCCGTCGGAACTGGTCACGACCTGGTTTTCCAGGTCCACGGTCATGCGCGCGTTGGAGCCTTTTTCGGCATCCTTCATCAGCACGTCCACGGCTTCCTGCGGCAGAACGATGGGCAGCATGCCGTTCTTGAAGCAGTTGTTGTAGAAGATGTCGGCGAAGGAGGTCGAGATGACCGCCTTGACGCCGAAATCCGCCAGTGCCCAGGGCGCATGTTCGCGCGAGGAGCCGCACCCGAAATTGTCGCCGGCCACGATGACCTGCGCCTCGCGGTACTGCGGCTTGTTCAGCACGAAGTCGGGATTCTCGGCACCGTCGTCGAGGTAGCGCATCTCGGCGAAGGCATGCACACCGAGGCCGGTGCGCTTGATCGTCTTCAGGTACTGCTTGGGGATGATCATGTCGGTGTCGATGTTCACCAGCGGCATGGGCGCCGCGATCCCGGTCAGTTTCTCGAACTTGTCCATCTGTTCTCTCCTCAGGCCGAGACCGGCTCATCCATCAGTTCGCGCACGTCGGTGAGGTGTCCGGTCACCGCAGCCGCCGCCGCCATCGCGGGGGACATGAGGTGGGTCCGGCCGCCACGACCCTGACGGCCTTCGAAGTTGCGGTTCGAGGTGGCGGCGCAGCGTTCGCCCGGGGACAGTTGGTCCGGGTTCATCGCGAGGCACATGGAGCAACCCGCGAGACGCCATTCGAAGCCCGCGTCGATGAAGATCTGTGCGATGCCCTCTTCCTCGGCCTGGGCCCGGACGAGACCCGATCCCGGCACGACCATGGCGCGGATGCCCGGTGCGATCTTGCGGCCCTTGAGGATCGCAGCGGCGGCGCGGAAATCCTCGATCCGGCCGTTGGTGCAGGACCCGATGAAGACCGTGTCGATCTTGATGTCGGTCAGCTTCTGGCCGGCTTCGAGCCCCATGTAGGCCAGCGACCGGCGGGCCGCCTCGACTTTGCCGCCCTTGAAATCCTCGGCGGCGGGAACCGATGCGGTGATCGGCAGCACGTCCTCGGGAGAGGTGCCCCAGGTCACGACCGGGGCGATGTCCTCGCCCTTGAGCGTGACGACCTTGTCCCAATGCGCGTCCTCGTCGGAGAACAGCGTCTTCCACCACGCGAGCGCGGCTTCGAACTGGGCGCCCTTGGGGGCGTGGGGACGGCCCTTCACGTAGTCGAAGGTCTTTTCGTCCGGCGCGATGAGACCGGCCCGGGCGCCGCCTTCGATCGCCATGTTGCAGACGGTCATGCGGCCTTCCATCGACAGGTCGCGGATCGCTTCGCCGCAATATTCGATGACATAGCCGGTGCCGCCCGCGGTGCCGGTGGCGCCGATCACGGACAGGGTGATGTCCTTGGCGGTCACGCCGGGGCGCAGCTTGCCGGTGATCTCGACCTTCATGTTCTTCGATTTGGCCTGGATCAGCGTCTGCGTGGCGAGCACGTGCTCGACCTCGGAGGTGCCGATGCCGTGGGCCAGCGCGCCGAAGGCGCCGTGGGTGGCGGTGTGGGAATCGCCGCAGACCACGGTCATGCCGGGCAGGGTCCAGCCCTGTTCGGGGCCGACGATGTGCACGATGCCCTGGCGGATGTCGCTCACCGGGTAGTAATGCACGCCGAAATCCTTGGCGTTCTTGTCGAGCGCTTCGACCTGGATGCGCGATTCCTCGTTCTCGATGCCGTTTTCACGGTCGAGCGTGGTCGGCACGTTGTGATCGGGCACCGCGATGGTGCGTTCGGGCGCGCGGACCTGGCGGCCCGCGATGCGCAGGCCCTCGAAGGCCTGGGGCGAGGTGACCTCGTGCACGAGGTGACGGTCGATGTAGAGAAGGCAGGTGCCGTCTTCGTCCTGCTGGACGACGTGGGCATCCCAGATCTTGTCGTAGAGAGTCTTGCCGGACATGGGTCTGGTCTCCGGAAATGGCGAATTTGGCTATGGCTGGGCGCGGGTCGGCCTGCGCCCTCGGCGGGCTCGGGCAGGCTTATAGACGCGCCAGAACGGTAAAGCTGGCGCCGTGGAACCGTTCACGCAGTCGCATGTGGTCACAGAGATCGAAAACCCGGGTCATGGCGGGGAAATACAGGGAGTCCCCCTTTCGATCAAGTGGTCGTGGAACCTGCCCGAAAAAACGGCGAGCGACGAAAATGTCCGCCGGGATGCCGCGGCCGGCGGAATTCGTGCCGGCAAGGGGCGCGGCGGCAGTGTCGCGGCAAGGCATCGGCGGGGCGTCCGCCGGGACGCCCCCGGTCACGCCGGGCGCGCCGAGGGCCGCTCTCCCCTTGCCCTGCCCGGCGGGGGCTGCCACGCTGGTCGCGAAGGGAGACGGCCCGGCGATGAACCAGACCGAAGCGGACCAGACACCTCTGGAAATGTTGGAAGAGATCCTGCGCAGCCTGCTGGCGTGGGGCGAGTTCTATCTCAAGATCTTCGCCCGCGAATGGAACCTCTACCAGATCCTGATCGCCGCGGCGCTGTTCGTCGGGGCGGCGCTGATCTCGCGCACGGTGGGACCGCGTATCCGGGCCTGGGCGGCGGCGCGGGGCTGGCCGGTCTGGCAGATGCGGACCTTCATCATCGTGCACCGCCGGTTGCGCATGATGATCTTCACGCTGATGATCTGGGTGACCTACGGCATCATGCAGCAGGCGACCTGGCCGTCGCGCTCCTACCTGCTCGGGGTGATGGCGAACCTGTTCACCGCCTGGCTGGTGATCGCCTTCGCGACGCGGCTGATCGCCAACCCGCTGATGCGCTCCATCGTGCGCTACGGCGCCTGGGCGGCGGTGACGCTGCACATCCTCGGCCTGTTCGACGAGACGCGCTCCATCCTCGAACGGCTGGCGATCCGCATCGGCGATTCGAACCTCAGCGTCTGGCTGGTGGTGCAGGCGCTGATCATGGTGGCCGGGCTCATCGCCATCGCCCGCGCCCTGGCCACCGTTTCCGCCGCGCGGATCCGGCGGAACGAGGACATCTCGCCCTCGATGCAGGTACTGGCGGTCAAGCTGCTGCAGGTCGCTCTTTACGGAACGGCCTTCTTCATGGGGCTGAAGCTGGTCGGCGTCGACCTGACCGGCCTCGCCGTGCTGTCCGGTGCCATCGGCGTCGGCCTCGGCTTCGGCCTGCAGAAGGTGGTGTCGAACCTGGTGTCGGGGGTCATCATCCTGCTCGACAAGTCGATCAAGCCGGGGGACGTGATCTCGCTCGGCGAGACCTTCGGCTGGATCAACGCGCTCGGCGCCCGGTATGTCTCGATCACCACGCGCGACGGCAAGGAATACCTGATCCCGAACGAGGACCTGATCACCGGGCAGGTGGTGAACTGGTCGCATTCCAACGACTTCGTGCGGCTCGACATTTTCTTCGGCACGGCCTACGGCGACGATCCCCACCTGGTGCGCCGCATCGCCATCGAGGCGGCCCAGAACGTCAAGCGCGTGCTCGGGGACCGCCCGCCCGTCTGCCACATCGTCGGCTTCGGCGATTCCTCGGTCGACTACATCCTGAGGTTCTGGATTTCCGACCCGACCGGGGGGCTCACCAACATCCGGGGCAATGTCTACCTGGCGCTCTGGGACGCCTTCAAGGAACACGGCATCTCCATCCCCTTCCCGCAGCGCGAGGTGCGCCTTCTGGGCGACGGGAAACCGCCGGCCGACCCGCTTCCGGACTGATCGCGTTAGCGGTTTGAAAAGCTTTCCGGGGCACCCTCCGGACCATGCGAGAATCCGAACCAGACTGGCACGACCCGGCCCTGCACGCCTACCGCGACGGGTCCTGCCCCCATGTGCCGCCGCGTGGCGAACGCGTCAGCGCACCCGGCACGTTCCCGCGCCTCCGGGAACGCCTGCGCCGCGTCCTTGCCCCGCCGGAGGGTCAGGCAAGCTCCGCCCGCAGCATCCCGCGGAAATGACGCAACGGAGGAACGGCGCGCGCCCCGGTTGCGGCTGACAACCCGGCGGCGGGCCGCCATAGTCGCCCCGGAACAGTTGCCGGAGGGGATCATGACGGACGACATCGTAATTCTTGGCGGGGCGCGCACGGCCATCGGCACCTTCGGAGGCGCGCTGTCCGGAGTGCCGCCGATCGACCTCGGTGCCACCGCCGCGAAGGCCGCGATGGAGCGCGCCGGAGTCGCGCCGGACAGGATCGGCACCGTGGTGTTCGGCCATGTGATCAACACCGAACCCCGCGACATGTACCTCAGCCGCGTTGCGGCGATGACCGCAGGTGTGCCGGACAGCGTTCCCGCGATGAACGTGAACCGGCTCTGCGGGTCCGGTGCCCAGGCCATCGTCTCGGGCGCGCAGGCGCTGATGCTCGGCGATGCCGATTTCGCCCTGGTCGGAGGTGCCGAAAGCATGTCGCGCGCGCCCTACATCGCGCCGGATGTGCGCTGGGGCGCCAAGATGGGCGATATCCGGATGCTCGACATGATGCTCGGTGCGCTGAACTGCCCGTTCGGCACCGGCCACATGGGGATCACCGCCGAAAACGTCGCCGACGAGCACGGGATCACCCGCGAGGCGCAGGATGCCTTTGCGCTGGAAAGCCAGACCCGCGCGGCGCGGGCGATTGCCGACGGCATTTTCCGCGACCAGATCGTGCCGGTCGAGATCGCGACCCGCCGCGGCTCGGTCACGGTGGATACCGACGAACATCCCAAGGCGACCTCCGCCGACAAGCTTGCCGGGTTGCGGCCCGCCTTCCGCAAGGATGGCAGCGTCACGGCGGGCAATGCCTCGGGCATCAACGACGGCGCCGCGGCGCTGGTTCTGGCGCGGGCCTCTGCCGCGCAGGCTGCGGGGCTGACGCCCAAGGCGCGGATTCTCGGCTATGCCCATGCCGGCGTGCGGCCCGAGGTCATGGGCATCGGTCCGGTCCCGGCGGTCGAGGCCCTGTTGGCGCGCACCGGCCTCGGGATCGGTGATTTCGACCTCGTCGAATCGAACGAGGCCTTTGCCGCGCAGGCGCTTGCGGTGAACAAGGGTCTCGGCCTCGACCCGGCAAGGGTGAATCCGAACGGCGGCGCCATTGCGCTGGGCCATCCGGTCGGCGCGACCGGGTCGATCATCACGGTCAAGGCCCTGTACGAACTCGAGCGCACCGGCGGGCGCCGGGCGCTGATCACCATGTGCATCGGTGGCGGGCAGGGCATCGCCCTCGCGATCGAGCGGATCTGAGACGGCTCAGCGCAGTTCGATGGACACCCGCCCGGAGCGGCCGGTGGCGTCGATCACGGCAAGGGTGGCAAAGCCCGGCCCGGTGAGCGGCGCCAGAAGATCGGTGCCGCGCAGGCCGGTGGCGATGACCTCGCCATCGGCGAGCAGCGTATAGGGCGGGGTGCCGCCGCGCAGCTTCACCGGCACACCGCGCGGGTCCGGCGCGAGGCGGGCACCGTCCGGCGGAAAGGCCAGCGTGAGCGGGTCCCGATCGACCTCGGTGCCGCCGAAGCGTTGCAGATGTGCCGGCAGCGCGCCGTTTCCCACGATCAGCGTGTCGGGCGGCGGTGCCGGCAGCGGCTCGGGCTTCGGCCCGGTGCGGCCGAGCGCCTCGAACAGCAGCGGCGCGGCGAGATCGCCTCCGAACGCGCCCGGCACCGGCGTCCCGTCCGGCCGTCCGATCCAGACTCCCGCCACGAACCGCCCGTCCCAGCCCAGCGCCCAGGCGTCGCGATGACCGTAGGAGGTGCCGGTCTTGTAGGCCACGCGCCCGGACGGACCGGCATGGGCGGGGGGCGCGATCCCGGCAAGGATGTGACCGATCTGCCAGGCCGACCGCGGGCTCAGCAATCGCGCGGCCACGCCCTCGGGCTGGTCGAGTTGCCAGCGCAGCGGGCGGGCCTGTCCGTCCCGGGCCAGCGCGGCGTAGAGGGTCAGCATGTCCGACAGCGTCAGTCCGACGCCTCCGAGGCTCACCGCCAGCCCGGGCCGCCCCGGAGGCAGTTCGGGACGCAGCCCCGCCTTGCCCAGCGCCGCCATCAGGTGCGCCGGGCCCATGGCATCGGTCAGCCGCACCACCGGGATGTTGAGCGACATCTGCAGCGCGCGCGAGATTCGCACCTCGCCCCGGAACTGCCCGTCGAAATTCTGCGGCGCATAGGTGCCGAATTGCACCGGGCTGTCCGCGATCAGCGTTTCCGGATGCGCAAGCCCCCGGTCGAAGGCCAGCCCGTAGACCAGCGGTTTCAACGTCGACCCGGGCGAACGCAGCGCCTGCGTCATGTCCACGAACCCCTGCCCCCGGGTTTCCGAATAGGCGGGCGATCCGACACTGGCCAGAATCTCTCCCGTCCGGTGGTCGGCCACCATGATCGCGAGAGACAGGCGCGGGTCCTGCCGGGCCATGTAGTCGCGGGCGAGCGTTTCGAGGCTTTGCTGAAGGTCCCGGTCGAGGGTCAGATCGTGGCGGCCCGGCGCTTCGGCCACGGCCCGGTCCGCCATGTGAGGCGCCAGCATCGGCACCGGACGCCGCTGCGTCGGCGCGGGATCGCGGCGCGAGGCGCGGGCGGTTTCCGCGTCGATGACCCCGGCCCCGGCCATGCGCTCCAGCACCCGGTCGCGCGCGATGCGGGCGGCTTCGGGGTGGCGGTCGGGGCGGCGGCTTTCTGGCGCCTGCGGAAGCGCGACGAGAAGCGCCGCCTCGGCCGGCGTGAGGCGGCGCGGTTCCTTGCCGAACCACGCGAGCGAGGCGGCCCGGAGACCTTCGACATTGCCGCCGTAGGGGGCCAGTTCCAGGTAGAGCTGCAGGATCTGGTCCTTGCTCAGCCGCCGTTCCAGCGCGAGCGCAAGCCGGGTCTGCCGCAGCTTGCCCTGCCAGGCGCCGGTGGTCCCGTCCTCGAGCAGCCGTGCCACCTGCATCGTCAGGGTCGAGGCGCCGGACACGATGCGCCCGTGTCGCAGCCCCTGCCAGACCGCACGCGCCGTCGCCATGGTGTCGAACCCCGGATGCTCGCGGAACCGCTTGTCCTCGTAGGCGATGAGCATGTCGAAGAACATCGGGTCCACCTGGTCCAGCGACAGCGCCATGCGCCACAAGCCGTCCTCGACCGTGTAGGCCCGCAACAGCGCGCCGTGGCGGTCGCGCACCTCGGACGAGGTGGCGTGCACGAGAACGGGAATCGCCGTCCGGTCGATCCAGTCGTCGACCGCGTCCCGCCCGAGCGCCACGCACCACAGCACGACGACAAGGGCGGCCAGTCTACGCACCTGCGCCTTCCCAGAGGCCGGGGTAATGCGTGACGAAGCCGTGCGGGTCCGTTGCAAGATGCGTGGCATAGCCGGATTCCTCGGCCGTGTAGGCCACGAGGTTGCCGCGCTCGCGCGTGTAGCTCTGCGACAGGGGGGTGACCATCGGCCCCGGCAGCCGCAGCCAGGCCGAGCGCGTCATCAGGCGTCCGACCTCGGGCAGGCGGCGCATCGGCATGAGGTTGGTCGCCGGGGTGAAGGCAAAGTCGATGTCCTCGCAGCCCTCGAGCTGCGGCTGGGGCACGCAGTTCATCGCCCAGGCGCCGTCACGGACGGTAAAGCGCAGCGCGACCTCGCCGCCGCCGTAAGTGCCCGAGACATCGGCGCTGCGGGTGATCCAGTCCGGCCCGGTGCGCACGATGTAGTCGAGCGCCGCCCAGCCGCTGCCGTCCCGGAACCGGGCATGACCGACCAGCATGTACCCCCCGTCGAGGTGGGCAAGGCGGCACTTGTCCTCGCCATCCCGGTCGAGGGCCTTCCAGCGGGTTGTCGCGATGGTTCCCGTCATTCGATCACCAGCGTGCCCGAGGCGGTCGTGGCGCGGTAGTCCGGCCGGTACATGTCTTCGACCAGCGCCGCCGGATGGTGGAACGTGCCGGGAGAGATCGCCCGCACGATATAGGCCAGCCGGATGGGCGCATCCCCGGACTGGTCCACCGCCGCAAGAAAGCGCTCCGCGCGGAACTCCGTATGGATGGCTTCGGACGGCTCCAGCCAGTCGAGGGCGCGGATGTCCCCGGCGCGGATCAGGTCGGGGTTGTCGATCTCGAACCCTGCCGGAAGCGCGTCGTCGATCATCAGACGTGCGCCGGTCTTTTCGGCGGGACGGACGGTCAGCACGGTGACGAGCCGGTCGCCCCGGCTGACCGGGCCTTCGACCGGTTCGCCGGTCATCGAGAAATAGTCCCGCGTGATCGCATAGCCGTATCCTCCCGCAGCGGTTTCGCCCAGCGGCACGCCGAGCGTGGTCAGGGTGACGGGCGTCGGCGCGGTGCCGCTGTTGGCGATGCGCACCGGAACCAGCGCGCCGCCTTCGATCCGGCGCACGAAGGGGCCCGCCACCGGCGCGCCGTCAAGGGTGATGCCGCCCATCGAGGGGTCCTCCACCATCGCCTGTGCCGCCAGCAGCGTCCACGACATCTCCTGCGTCGACAGGGGACGGGTGGCGGCGGCAATGCGCGTCACCAGCGCATCGGTGTCGAGCGCATCGGAGCGCGCTTCGACCGCCAGCGTCAGCAGGCCCGCCGCATCGCGCAGCGGCGTACCGTAATCGGCGCGGTAACTCTGCGGCACCTCCTGCGGGATGCGCGCGATCCGTTCGGCTGCCTTGGCGAACATCCGGTCGGCGCGGGTCTGGTCGCCGTAGCTTGCCAGCGCCGCGCCCAGTTGCGCCTGCGCCATCGGCGTCGCGAAATTGTCGGCCCGTTCGTCGGCGTAGTATCGCAGATCCCCGACGTTGGCGCGCCCCTCGCGCGCGAGGACCAGCAGCGCATAGGCGATCTCCTCTCCGCCGTTGTCGAAATCCGCCGCGTAGGAGATCTGGTTGCGCAGGTTGTCGACGGCCATGGTCAGCGCGGTTTCCGGCACATCATGGCCCTGACGCCGGGCACGGGTCAGGAAATCGGTGACATAGGCATCGAGCCAGAAATCCCCCGAATCCGCGTACCACAGGCCGAAGCCGCCGTTCGGCGCCTGCCGCGTCAGGATGCGGGTGATCGCCTGCGACACCCGGAGGTCGATCAGGTCCTTGCCGCCGAGGCCCAGCGGCTCGGTGATGGCGGCGAGATACAGCATCGGCAGCGCCTGGGAGGTTACCTGTTCCGTGCAGCCGTAGGGATAGCGGTCGAGCGCGGCAAGCATGCCCGGCACGTCGAACCGCGCCAGCGGCCCGGCCGAGACCAGAACCTCCGCGGTGTCCGGCCTGAGGCCCGTCAGCACCTCGTCGTCGAGGGAGAAGGTCTCGCCCGGCGACAGGGTGAAGCGGCGCGTCGTGCCCGTCGCCGGATCGTTCGCACGGATGCCGATGGCCAGCGTCTTGGTCAGACGCTTGCCGTCGGGGGTGGTCATCGCCACGGTGATGCCGTGATCGCCCGCCTCTCCCGCCGTGATCGGCAGGCTCAGACGCTGGGTTTCACCGGCCGCCAGGGTGATGGCGGCGGGGATGCTCTCGGGCGCCAGCGTCACCCCGTCCGAGGTGACGTCGAGGCCGACCTCGCCCTCGGGGCCGGTGGCATGGGTGATCTCGAGCAGCATCCGGGTGCTGTCGCCGGGCGCGAGAAACCGCGGCAGCGAGGCCTGCAGGACCACGGGATCGCGGACCAGCACCTCGGCCTCGGCCTGCCCGACCGCCGTCGCGGTCCAGGCCAAGGCCATGAGCTTTACCGTCCCGTTGAAATCCGGCATGTCGAAGGACACCCGCGCCGTTCCGTCCGGACCGACCGTCACCGCGCCGGAGAAGAAGGCCACCAGTTCCTCGGTCGGGGGCGGAGCGGCGAGACGCATGCCGTTGTCCGCGTCGCCGCCGGACCGGACCTGCCCCATCGCGCCGTTCATGCCGTCGATCAGCCGTCCGTAGATGTCGCGGATCTCGACCCCCAGGCGCCGCTGGCCGAAGTAGTGCCCCGCCGGATCTGGGCTGCGGAAGCCGGTAAGGTTCAGGATGCCCACATCCACCGCCGCGACGGTGACATGGGCGGTGTCTCCTGCGGCAAGTCCGTCGACACGCACCCCCGCCTCCAGCGCAGCGCGCGGGGCGCTTTCGGCGGGCGCGTCGAGCGCGACGGACAGCCTGCGGGCGCCGGGGTCGATCGCGGCATGGGCGAGGCCGAGGCTGCGGGCCGGATTGCGCGCCGCGCTCACGTCCATCGGGCGGATCACCTGCGCGGTGACATAGGCGCCCGCGCCCCATTCCTCGGTGACGGGGAGGTCGATGACGCTGGCGCCCTCGGGCACCTCCACCGCGGTCATCGCGATCACCCGGTCGGAAAGCACGGTGACCAGCGCCTTGCCCGCATACCGCGGCACGATGCGCAGATGCGCGGTATCGCCGGGACGGTATCCCGGCTTGTCCAGCGACAGCTCCAGCGTGTCGGGGGTGGCGACGGCATCGGCGGGCGCATACCAGCCCGCGTCGAACCCGACGGAGGAAGCGACATAGGCGCCGCCGGTCCGCTCGACGACCAGTTCGTATTCGCCCCAGCCCACATCGGCGGCGACACGCTGCGGCCCGTCGCCCAGGGACGCGGTTCCGCCGGCGACCAGTTCGCGGGTGGTGACCGGCTCCCACTCCCAGTTGCCGTAAAGCTCGTACCATTGATAGCGCGTGTTCACGCGGTTGATGCGCCAGGCCACCTCCATCGGAACCGGCGACAGATCGGGGCCGAAGGATTGCAGCAGGAAGCTTGCTTCGCCGCCTTCGGGCAGGGTGCCGTCGAATTCCGGGCGTATGCCGATCAGCGGGCCGGAGGCCGCGACGGGATGCAGGAGGCTCCGCTCCACCGGGCGGCCCGACCCTTCGGCCACGCGCATCGTCACGCGCGCCTCCTGCGGCAGTCCCTCGACCTCGGGATCGGGCAGGGTCAGCGGCAGGGTCGCAAGGCCGTCGGCCCCGGTGCGCAGGTCGCCGGGCAGGGCACGGGTCTGCGGGTTCGCGCCGGCGTCATGGCGGCCGAAGCGGTAGCCCGGCAGCGCATCCAGCGTCGTGCGGGGCAGCAGCGTGACCTCGCCCTCGATGGCAAGGTCGGCACCCGGCGCGCCGAACAGGTAGCGCGCGGTGACGGTCAGCAGCGGCGGCGCGAGCGGGTCGATGGGCGCCTCCGGCAGGGCGAGGTCCACGTCGATGCGCTCGGGCAGGAAATCCTCGACCAGCAGGGTCGAGGTCGACAGCGGTTCGGCCTGCGGATCGCCGTAGAGCGCCAGCCGCCATGTGCCGCGCGGCACCGAGGGCGCCAGCGGCAGGTGGAAGACATGCCCGCCGTCAATCCCGCCGGTCGAGGTTTCGCGGGTATATTCCACGCCGTCCGGCCGCGTCAGGACCGCCGTCGCGGGCAGGCCGTCGACCGCGCGCACCTGCGCATCGCGGAGCAGCGCGGTGACATGCACGGTTTCCCCGGCCCGGTAGGCGCCGCGGTCGGTGGCAACGAAGGCATCGACCGGACCCGCAGGCGCGCGCCCCTCGACCCCGCGGTCGGAAAGGTCGAAGGCCGGATCGGTCAGCGACAGGAAGGCGAGGTCGTCCTCGCCGCGTTCGGCCATGACCAGCGCCGGTTCCGCCCCGCCGGTGCCACGCGTCAGGCCCGGCGCGAAACGCGCGACACCTTCGGCATCCGTCACAGCCGTACCGAGTTCGCGGTTGGAGCGCGACAGCAGCGTGACGCTCAGCCCTTCGAGGGGCGCGGCATCCGACAGCGCGCGGGCAAAGACCGTCAGACCGTCGGTGCCGCCCAGCGTCGTCAGCCCGATGTCGGACAGCACGAACCACTGGGTTGCGGCGGGCCGATCGTAGGGATCGGCGCCGGGCACCGCCGCCGACAGCGCATAGATCCCGGCCGGCATGTCGGCCACCACATCGCCCACCGGCAGGCGGGTCAGCACATCGGCATTGAGCCGGTTTTCCACCTCGCCCGTGCCGGTCCAGACCTCTTCCGCGATATCGCCGGCAAAGGATTGCTCCTGCCAGCCCGACAGCGGACGCCCGAAATAGCTGTCCTGGATCGCCCGGATCAGGTTGCGGTCGGCGATCCGCCGCAGCTTGAGGTCGATGGAGGAGAGGTTCACCGTCTCGACCGGCAGCCCCGCATCGGCGCTTTTCGGCAGCACGTAGGCACGGCCCGGAAAGCTGACGACGGGTTCGCGGTCGCGCACGTAGACGTCCAGCGCGACATCGCGCGCCAGCGCCTCTCCCTCTGCCGAGGGCAAACCAGCGCGGAAGGTCAGTTGGTAGCGCGCGCCGTGTTCGACCCCGGTGACACAGACCCGCCGGTCGTCCGATGTCACGGCGAGCCGCGCATCCGGCAGGCGCACGTAGGGTGCATAATCGACTCCGGCCCTGGCCAGCGTCTCGGAGAATTCGGCGCAGATCCGGGGATCGGCGCTGTCGGACTCCACCACGTGATCGACGATGCGGAAGCCGTATTTCGCGATGGCCGCGTCGAGCGCGCCGATCACGTCGTCGCGCGGAGAGATGCGTTCGGCCAACCGGAGCGTCGGCACCATGTCCTTGCCGCGCCCCGAGGCTTCCAGCGCCTCGGCAAGCCCGAGAAGGGCGGAGACGCGCTGCGCCTCCGGGCCCGCCCGCAGGTAGCCGTTCAGCGCCGCGAGCACCGCGCGCCGCGTGTAGGTGCCGCGCTCGGCCCCGTCGCTTCGAGCATATTGCAGGGACTGGCGCGCATATTCGAGCCAGAGGTCGGCACCGTCGCCTTGCGCCAGCGCGGCGCCGATCCAGAACACCGACTGGCGCAGGTTCCCCTTGGTGGCCGCGTTGCCCGCGGCATCCAGCAGCGCCTGAACGCTCCACTGCCCGCCGCCGTGACGCAGCCCCAGCTCCGACGCCTCGGCCAGGGCGGCGTCCAGGTCTTCGGGCCGGAGGAAGGACAGATCCTCCCGGCGGTCGCGCGCCGTTGCCATCGCCGCGGGGTCGGTCTCCCGGACCACGGCCGACACGGCGCCTTCGTAGGGGCGTTCCTCGAGCACGGCGGATTTCGGGAAACAGGAACCGGAGCGCGCATTGAAGGTGAAGGCGCGACAGTCCCCGGAGTTCAGGCACAGGTTGGAGCAGGCTTCGAGCGTGGTGTCGAACAGCGCCTGCAGATCCGAGCCGTAGAAATCGACGTCGCGGGTGACGACCAGCCGCTTGTCCGGCATCGCCTCCTGCGCGCTGAGGGACATCGTGGCACAAAGACCCGCGATCAGAGCCAGAGCGAAAAGGCGCATGAAATCTCTCCTGCCGTCCGATCCCTTCATCGTGCACAGGCTTGGTGTCGATGCAACGATTCCCCGAGGATTGATTAATCCGATCTTCACCCGGCCCGACGCATTCTTCGCGCGTTTGCGGAAGGGTCTGCGACGTATGAGCATGACAGTGCGCCTGGCCGAGGAGCGCCGCGCCAGACTGGCGGCGGAACGCCTGCTTGAACTCAAGCAGGCGGAATTGTTTGCGGCCAACCGGAAGCTCAACAAGCATGCCAAGGATCTGACCCACCAGATCACCGAAACCCGGGCCGAAATCACCGAAACCCGCGCCGAGATCACGGAGGTGCGGAGCGAGAACCAATGGGTGAAATCGCAGCTCGGCCTTGCCCACCAGAAGATCGAACTGGTCGAGGGGCAGCTCTGGAAGGCCCTTCAGACCATGCGCGACGGTTTCGCCATGTTCAATTCGGACGGCCTGATGGAACTGGCGAATCCCGCCTATCTCAACCCGTTCGAGGATCTGGACACCATCGGCCCCGGCGCAAGCTACCATCACGTCCTCGACATGATGGTGGAGGAGGGCATCGTCGACCTTCAGGGGGAGGCGCCGCTGTCCTGGCGCGCGCGGATGCTCGCCCGCTGGGAAACCGACCCGATTCCGCCCGAGACGATCCGGCTCTGGACCGGGCAGTTCGTCAAGATGCAGGATCGCCGGATGGAGGACGGCGGCCTCGTCAGCCTCTGGTTCGACATCACCGAACTGATGCGCATGTGGTCCGCGATCGAGGAAATGCCCGACGGCTTCGTGATCTATGATTCCGAGGACCGCCTGCTGATGTGCAACGAGCCGTATCGCCAGCTTTATGCCACCAGCGCCCCCGCCATCGTCCCCGGCGCCTCGTTCGAGGATATTCTGCGCTACGGGCTCGGGCACGGCCAGTACAAGGATGCCGCCGGTCGCGAGGAGGAGTGGCTCGAGGAGCGGCTCGCCGCGCATCGCGAAGCCTCCCAGGAACTGGAGCAGAAACTGGACGACGACCGCTGGCTCAGGGTCTACGAACGCTCGCTCTCGGATGGCGGGCGGGTCGGGCTGCGCATCGACATCACCGACATCAAGCGCACCCAGGTCGAACTGGAGGAGGCCAAGCTCAAGGCAGAGATCGCGAGCCGCGCCAAATCGACCTTCCTCGCCAACATGAGCCACGAGATCCGGACCCCGATGAACGGCGTCGTGGGCATGGCCGACCTGCTGATGGAAACCGACCTTTCGGACGAGCAGAAGCTCTACATCGAGACGATCCGCAATTCCGGCGAGGCGCTTCTCGTCATCATCAACGACATCCTCGACTATTCCAAGATCGAGGCCGACAAGCTGAAGCTCAACCCGGAACCCTTCGATCTGGAACGCGCGGTGCACGAGGTCATCATGCTGCTGCAGCCGACGGCGCGGGACAAGGGCATCGACCTGCTGGTCGACTTCGACATGTTCCTGCCGACCCGGTTCATCGGCGACCTCGGACGCTTCCGCCAGATCCTGACCAACCTCGTCGGCAATGCGGTGAAATTCACCACCAAGGGGCACGTTCTGGTGCGCATCACCGGCGCGGTCGAGGATACCGGCACCGCGGCCATTCACCTGACCGTCGAGGACACCGGCATCGGCATCGCCGAGGACAAGCTCGTCCACGTCTTCGGAGAGTTCAACCAGGTCGACGACGAACGCAACCGCCGCTTCGAAGGCACCGGGCTGGGCCTTGCGATCACTCGGCGGCTCGTCGGCCTCATGGGGGGCGAGGTCTGGGTCGAATCGGAGCTGGGCAAGGGGTCGTGCTTCGGTCTGCGCGTGGTGCTGCCGACGGACGAACCGGCGCCGTTCGATACGGCGCATCTGCCACCGGACCTGAAACGCGTTCTGGTGGTGGACGACCACGCCGTGAACAGATCCATCCTGTCGAAACAGCTGGGCATCCTCGGGCTGGAAACGACCTTCTGCAAGACCGCGGACGAGGCGCTGGACCTGATGGCCGATCCTCCCGACCTGGTCATCGCCGAACTGGATCTGCCGGGGATGGACGGGCTCGAACTGGCCCGCCACTTCCGGAGGTCCGGCCTGACGGTTCCGGTCCTGCTGGTGGCCTCGAACCCCGCCGGCATCCTGTCACGGGCAGAGGCGGCGGGCGTGGTCGCCGTCCTCCAGAAACCCGCGCCGCGCCGCGCGCTGTTTTCCGCGCTCGAAGCGGCCGCCGCGCGTCACGCCGCTCCCGATCCCGCAGCGCATGTGCCGCCCGACGACACGACCGACACCGCCGCGACGGGCAAGGCGCTGTTCCGCCACCGGACCAAGGCCGCACCGCCCCCGGCGCGGGAACTGGACATCCTGCTGGCCGAGGACAACCGCACGAACCAGCTGGTCTTCCGCAAGATGGTGCAGAAGCTGGAGGTTCCGATGCAGCTGCGCATCGCGAACAACGGGCTTGAGGCCGTCGAGGCGTTCGAGGACCGTCGCCCCGACATCATCTTCATGGATATTTCCATGCCGAAGATGGACGGCAAGCAGGCCACGCGCGAAATCCGCCTGCTCGAAGGATCGGGTCCCCGCGTGCCGATCATCGCGGTCACCGCCCATGCCATGCAGGGCGACCGCGACGGCATCCTCGAAGCCGGGCTGGACGACTACCTGACCAAGCCGCTGCGCCGCGCCGAACTGTCGGTTCTGCTCGAAAAATGGTCCGCAGCGGCGCTTCAGGCGGAATAGGGCCGCACGAAGGCCGGGCGACCCGGCGCCGACAGTTCGGCGGAATAGGCATAACCGCCGCTGTCGAAATCGCGCAGACTCTCGGGCTCGGTCAATCCGTGCTGCAGGATGTAGCGCGCCATCGCACCCCGCGCCCGCTTGGCGAAGAAGCTGACGATCTTCGGCGTGCCGTCCTTGTCCTCGAGGAACTGCGGCGTGATCACCCGCAGCCCGAGCGCGGCTTCGGGCACCGCGCCGAAATATTCCTGGCTGGCGCAATTCACCAGGGTATCCGTCCCGAGCGCCTCGCCCTGCGCCTTCAGCGCCTTCGCGATGCGCGTGCCCCAGTAGTCATAGAGCGACGTGCCCCGCCGCGTCTTCAGCCGCGATCCCATCTCGAGCCGGTAGGCCTGGATCGCATCCCGCGGCCGCAGCACCCCGTAGAGCCCCGACAGGATGCGCAGCCGCTCCTGCGCGCGGTCCATCTCCTCGCGATCCAGCGACCCGGCATCCAGCCCCATGTAGGTGTCCCCGGCAAAGGCCAGCGCGGCGGGCCGCAGGTCGTCGCCCGCCGGGGTGTCGGAAAAGGCGCGGAAGCGGTCCCGGTTGAGGCGGGCAAGGTCATCCGACAGCGACATCAGCGCCTTGAGATCGCGCAGCGTCAGGTTGCGCGCCGTCCTGGCCAGCCGTACGGCATCCTCGCCGAAGTCCGGCTCCGTCATCGGAACGTCGACGGCGCTCCAGTCGAGCCGTTTGGCGGGCGAGATGACGATGAGCATGGGCAAATCCTCCGGCAGTCCGAAGCGGCATCTAATCCGCTTGCGCCAGAACGTCCAGAAAGGCGGGGCCGAAACGCTCGACCTTCTGATCGCCCATGCCCGAGATCCGCCCCAGATCCTCCAGCGATCGCGGCCGCCGCTCGGCGATCTGGCGCAGGGTCGCATGGCTGCAGGTGAGGTATTTCTCGGTCCCCTCGCCACCGCGCGCGAGGTCGAGCTGCACCTCCTGCAGCGCGTCGAAGAGCGACCCCGCCTCGCGTCCGGCCAGCTTGCGGCGGGCCGGATGCATCTCTTGTCCGGCGCCGGTGATGACGGACAGGAAGTCGGACCCGTAGCGCTCCAGCTTCTTCGCGCCGACGCCGTTGATCCGCGCCATGTCGTCCAGGCTCGCCGGCCGCTGCTCGGCCATCTCGATCAGGGTGCGGTCCGGGAAGATGACATAGGCCGGCACCGAAGCCGCCTCGGCCAGCGCGCGCCGCTTGGCCTTGAGCGCCGACAGCAGCGGCGCGTCCTCCTCAGACACCAGCGTCTTGACCTGCGGCCGCCGCTCGGCCGCCTTGTCCACCACGTCGCGGCGCAGCTGGATCGCCTCCTCGCCGCGCAGGATGGGGCGTGCCGCCTCGGTCATCACCAGGGCGCCGTGCCGCTCGGCATCGGGCCGCACCAGGTCGTGCCCCATCATCTGCCGGAACACCGCCTGCCATTGCCCGCGCGTGAGATCGCGCCCGACCCCGAAGGTGGGCAGCTGATCGTGGCTGCGCTGGCGCACCTTGTCGGTCTCGTTCCCGATGAGAATGTCGATCAGATGCCCGGCGCCGAAACTCTCGCCGGTCCGCAGCGCGGCCGACAGGGCCTTGCGCACCGCCTCGGTGCCGTCGAACACCTCGGGCGGCCGGTCGCAAAGATCGCAATTGCCGCAATCGCCCGCCGCGTCCTCGCCGAAATAGCGCAGCAGGGTGCGGCGACGGCAGCCCAGCGCCTCGGCCAGACCCAGCAGCGCGTTCAGCCGCCCGTGATCCGCCGCCCGCCGCTCCGGCGGCGCAAGTCCCTCGTCGATCTGCGACCGCCGCAGGCGGATATCCTCGGGACCGTAGAGCGTCAGCGTCTCCGCGGGAGCGCCGTCGCGCCCGCCGCGCCCGATCTCCTGGTAATAGGCCTCGATGCTCTTGGGGAGGTCGGCATGCGCGACCCAGCGGATGTCCGGCTTGTCGACGCCCATGCCGAAGGCCACGGTGGCCACCACGATCAGCCCGTCCTCGGTGGCAAAGCGTTCCTCGACGTGGCGCCGCGCCTCGGCCTCCATCCCGCCGTGGTAGTAGCAGGCAGGATGCCCGTCCTCGCGCAGGGCCTGCGCCAGCCCTTCGGTCTTGGCCCGGGTGCCGCAATAGACGATCCCGGACCGGCCCCGCCGCGCGGCCGCAAAGGACAGGATCTGGCGCCGCGGCTGGTCCTTGGCCCGGAACATCAGGTGCAGGTTGGGCCGGTCGAACCCGCGCAGAAAGCTCAGCGGCTCGGCGCCGTCAAAGAGCCGCCGGGCGATCTCTTCCCGGGTCTCCTGGTCGGCCGTTGCTGTAAAGGCCGCCAGCGGCACGTCGAGCGCCCGCCGCAATTCGCCGATCCGAAGGTAATCGGGGCGGAAATCGTGCCCCCATTGCGACACGCAATGCGCCTCGTCCACCGCGATCAACCCCACCCCGGCCTGCATCAGCATCCGCTGCGTTCCGCCGGAGGCCAGCCGTTCCGGCGCGAGGTAGAGCAGCTTCAGCGTGCCGTCGCGCAGCATGTCCAGAACGGCGGAGGTTTCCTCCTCCGTATTGCCCGAAGTCAGCGCACCGGCCGCGACACCGGCCTCCCGCAGCCCGCGCACCTGGTCCCGCATCAGCGCGATCAGCGGCGAGATCACCACAGTGACCCCTCCCCGCATCAGCGCAGGTAGCTGGAAACACAGGGACTTTCCCCCGCCGGTCGGCATGATGGCCAGCACGTTCTCGCCCCGCGCCACCGCGTCGACGATCTCGCCCTGGCCGGGGCGGAAGGCGTCGAAGCCGAATACGTCTTTCAGTAGCGCCTCTGGCGCCGCCACATCGCGGGGCATGGGGAAACCTGTCGAAGTCCAGCGGGATCTGCTCTGGTCAGGACAGTCTCACACTAGGATTCGGTGAACAAGGCCGGAACCGCCGCCCACCTCCCGGCATCTTCTGGCCCGAAATATCCCGGGGAGTCCGCCGCAGGCGGACGGGGCAGAGCCCCCGACCACGTCAGTAGCTGTAGAAGAACCCGGCGTTGTTGGCGAGGATGATTCGGATGGCATAGATCGCGATCAGCGCCACCAGCGGCGCAAGATCGAGCCCCCCCATCGGCGGAAGCACCCGGCGGATCGCGGAATAGGCCGGCTCGAGGATTCGGTTCAGCCCGTACCAGATCTGTCCGACCAGCGGCTGACGCACGTTCAGCACCTGGAAATTGATCAGCCAGCTCATGATCACATGCGCAATGATGAAGAACCAGACCACATCGAGGATCAGCATCAGGATCTGGAACAACGATTGCATGGGCCACTCTACCTCGTCTGACAATTTCGCGACCACAGGTAAGCACCGGGGCCGCAAAGGGCAAGAGTGCCGCGAGGTCGTGGTTGACGCCGGTCCGCACCGCGTCAGGGTGACCGCAAAAGGAGACCTCGCATGTATCCCTTGCTGCGCATGGCCAAGGAGCTCTGGATCAGCCGCAACCTGCCCCCGCTCGCGCCGGGCGAGACCCATGTCTCGCACCATCTCTGCTGGCCTTGGGATCTCGACCTCTGGAAAGAGCTCAACAACGGCCGCACGCTGACCCTCTACGATCTCGGCCGCATTCCCCTCGCCCGGCGCTCCGGGATGGTCGCGGTGCTGAAACGCGAAGGCTGGGGCCTCACCATGGCCGGCGCGGTGGTGCGCTACCGGCGCCGGGTTCGGGCCTTCGAACGCTTCGAGATGCGGTCCCGCCTGATCGGGTGGGACGCGAAATTCATGTATCTCGAACAGAGCATGTGGAAACGCGACGGCGAATGCGCGAACCACGCGGTCTACCGCAGTGCCGCGACCGGTCGCACCGGCATCGTGCCCCCGGACCGCCTCATGCAGGCGCTGGGGATCGAGGCCGACTCTCCCCCGCTGCCGGACTGGGTCCGCGACTGGCTCGACGCCGAGTCGCGCCGCCCCTGGCCGCCGATGCAGACCGAGGTGCCCGCCCCGCGCACGCGGATCGCTCAGGCCGGAGAATAGCGGGCCTTTTCCCTTGCCTCGCCCCGGCCCGCCGTGTTTCCTCCGCGCGCGGACAGGGGGCTACATGGCACAGGCAGGATTGCGCAGACGGATCTGGGGCTGGTTCTTCTTCGACTGGGCCAGCCAGCCCTACAACACGCTGCTCATCACCTTCATCTTCGCGCCCTACGTCAAGGAACTGATGGGTGACGGATCGCGCGCGCAGGCCGCCTGGGGCTTCGGCATCGCCGCGGCCGGCGTGGTCATCGCGCTGCTGGCCCCGATCCTCGGCGCCCTCGCCGATACCGGCGGCAACCGCCTGCGCTGGATCCGCGGCTTCTCGCTGCTCTACATCGTCGGCGCGGCAATGCTCTGGTTCGCCGCACCGGACGATTTCCACCTGGTGCGGACGCTGTTCTTCTTCGCCATCGGCCTTATCGGGATGGAATTCGCCACGATCTTCACCAACGCCATGCTCCCCGACCTCGGCCCCGCCCGAGAGATCGGACGCATCTCCGGCAACGGCTGGGCCTTCGGCTATCTCGGCGGAATGATCGCGCTGATCCTGATGCTGGCGCTGTTCGCCGAAAGCGCCGCGACCGGAAAGACCATGGTGGGCATTGCCCCCGTCTTCGGCCTCGACCCCGACCAGCGCGAGGGCACGCGCTTCGTCGGACCGCTGACCGCGATCTGGTACGCGATCTTCATGGTGCCGTTCTTTCTCTGGGTGAAGGACCCCCGCAGCCGCCCCGCCCCGAAGGGCGCCGTGCGGCAGGCCCTGGGCGATCTGCGCAACACCCTGATCCAGCTTCCGAAAAGCCCGTCCCTGTTTGCCTATCTCGGCTCGTCGATGTTCTACCGCGATGCACTGAACGGCATGTATGCCTTCGGCGGCATCTACGCCGCCGGGGTGCTCGGCTGGTCGGTGGTCGATACCGGGATCTTCGGCATCATCGCCATCGTTTCCGGCGCGGTCTTTTCCTGGCTAGGGGGGCGCGCCGACGTGGCCTTCGGACCCAAGCCCGTCATCACCGCCTGCATCCTGATCCTGACCGCCGTCGCCATCGGCATCGTGTCGGTCGACCGCAGCGCCATCTTCGGCATCCCGCTGGCCGAGGGGTCGCGCCTTCCGGACCATGCCTTCTGGATGTTCGGCGCCGTCATCGGCGCGGCGGGCGGCGTGATCCAGTCCGCCTCGCGCACCATGCTCTGCCGCCAGGCCAATCCCGCCCGCATGACCGAGGCGTTCGGCCTCTACGCGCTGTCAGGCAAGGCCACGTCCTTTCTCGCGCCGCTCCTGATCGGCATCGCCACGACGATGAGCGGATCGCAGCGCCTCGGCGTCTCTCCCATCATCGGCCTTTTCGTTCTGGGCCTGTTTCTGCTAGTCTGGGTCCAGCCAGACGGAGACCGAGCAGAATGATCCGCACCCTGATTTGCCTGTCCCTCGCCCTGAGCCTCGCGGCCTGCGGCGGAGAACGGCGCGCCCCCACTCCCGCCCCCGTGGAATTGCCCCGCGTCACCGGCGTCCTGTCCACCAAGAGCGCCAAGCAGCTCTTCGGCGGCAAGAGCAACGGTTCGGACCAGAGCGCGGCGCCCTTCGGCTTCTATTCCAAGGGCTGCCTTGCAGGTGGCGTGCAGCTGCCCGAAACCGGGCCGACCTGGCAGGCAATGCGCCTGTCCCGCAACCGCAACTGGGGTCATCCCGAACTGGTGGATTTCCTCAAGCAACTGTCCCGCAAGGTGGCGGCCCTGCCGGGGACCGACGGCATCTATGTCGGCGACATGAGCCAGCCGCGCGGCGGCCCGATGCTGACCGGCCACGCCAGCCACCAGATCGGGCTGGACGCGGATATCTGGCTGCGCAACGTGCCGGATCTCGGCATGTCCCGCGCCAAGCGAGAGGATTTCCCGCCCGTCTCGATGTGGCGGTCCAAGGGCGCCTACGTGAACAGCGACTGGACGCGCGTCCAGCACGAGATGGTCAAGGCCGCCGCCAAGGATCCGCGGGTCGAGCGGATCTTCATCTTCCCGGGCGCCAAGGTGCAGATGTGCAACGACGAAAAGGGTGACCGCGGCTGGCTGCGCAAGGTGCGGCCCCTGTATGGGCACTACTACCACATGCACGTCCGCCTGTCCTGCCCGAAGGGCGCGCGCGGCTGTGTCGCGCAGACCCCGCCCCCTGCAGGTGATGGCTGTGCCGAGGCGCAGGCCTGGGTCAACAATATCCTGAACCCGCCGCCGCCGAAGCC
Organism: Salipiger sp.; assembly: GCF_048261495.1. GTDB lineage: Bacteria > Pseudomonadota > Alphaproteobacteria > Rhodobacterales > Rhodobacteraceae > Salipiger. The sequence goes on along the minus strand of NZ_JBLXFX010000001.1, from coordinate 498,865 downwards.
CCGCGATCCGAACGCGCCCGCGCCGAAACCCAAACGCGACCTGACCATGGGGGACCTTCCGGCACAATGCGCAACCGTTCTCGCCGCGGACTGACCGCCACCCTCGCCCTGGTCCTGACCTTCGGCGGTGCGGCCTGCGCGAGCGAGATCGCTTTCGTCGGCAGCTACACCTGGCGCATGGACGACGCCCGCTTCGGCGGACTCTCGGGGATCGAGCTGTCGCAGGACGGCACGACCTTCACAGCGATCAGCGACCGGGCGGGAATCCTTACGGGCCGGATCCTGCGCGACGGCGGCCGGATCACCGGGGTCGATGCCGGCCCCGTCGCCGAACTGATGGATCTGAACGGCCGCCCGATGCCGCGCGAGATCGCGGATTCCGAAGGGCTGGCCATCGGGGATGACGGCCGCATCTACATCTCCTTCGAAGGCCGCAACCGGGTGTGGGCCTATACCACGCCCGAAACCCCCGTCGCCCTGCCCCGCGCCGCCGCCTTCGCCGGGCTGCAGAACAACGCCGGTCTCGAAGCGCTGGCCATCGACGCGCAGGGCAGGCTCTACACCCTGCCCGAACGCTCCGGCGACCTCACCCGGCCCTTCCCGGTATGGCGCTTCGACGGCACCTCCTGGTCCGAGGTCTTCTCGATCCCGCGTCGCGGCACCTACCTCCCCGTCGGCGCGGATTTCGGCCCGGACGGCAAGCTCTACATCCTGGAAAGGCTGTTCAACGGCTTCAGCTTCCGCAGCCGCGTGCGCCGCTTCACCGTGGACGACAGCAGCGCACGCGACGAGGAAACGCTGCTCGAAACCTATCCCTTCCGGCACGACAACCTCGAAGGGCTCAGCGTCTGGCAGGACGACAGCGGCGCGATCCGCCTCACCATGGTGTCGGACGACAACTTCAACCCGCTGCAACGGACCGAGCTGGTGGAATACGTGGTGCCGGAATCGCTTGCATCGGCGCCGCGTTCCCCGTAAGCGGGCCTCCGTCCGCCAGAAGGGCCGGACCAAGTTCCCGCAACCTTGTCAAAACGGGTCACGCACCATGACACGCACTCATATTCCCGGCATTCTTGCCATGGCCGCCATCGTGCTGGCCTCCAATATCCTCGTCCAGTTCCTGTTCGGCCAATGGCTGACCTGGGGGGCCTTCACCTACCCGCTCGCCTTTCTCGTCACCGACGTGATGAACCGCCTCTACGGCGCCCCGGCGGCCCGCCGCGTGGTCCTCGCCGGCTTCGTCGTCGGGGTGATCTGCTCGCTGATCGGCACGCAGATCATGCTGCAGGGCGACGGCTACACCTATCCCGCCGTCACGCTGCGGATCGCCCTCGGCTCCGGCCTCGCCTTCCTCGTCGCGCAACTCATGGACGTGGCGATCTTCGATCGCCTGCGCGACGGTTCCTGGTGGCGCGCACCGCTGGCCTCGACCCTCGTCGGTTCCTCGCTCGACACCGCGATCTTCTTCACCGTGGCCTTCTCCGGGGCCCTGACGGTGCTCGAACCGGGCAACAACGTCACCTGGGCGGGCGAGGTCCTGCCCCTGCTCGGCGCCGGTCCGCTGGTCCCGCTCTGGGTCTCGCTGGGCGTCGCCGACTGGCTGGTGAAACTGTCGCTCGCCATCATCGCCCTGGTGCCTTTCCGATTGATCGTTTTGAAGGCACTTTCCGCCCGCGCACCCGCCTGATCCGCAAAAAATGTTTTGAGAATACGCAAACCCGTGCCACCCTGAACTTGCGTTTTTCAACAGCTGAAAGGAGGTGATCCAGTGTCTAGAGTCACATTGGAGAGAGGTGTCGGAACAGTTCGGAGGCGCAAACGCTAGGGCAATCCCTGGCGTGAAGGACCTACGAATTGGCTCTGCCTAACCGGCACGCCTCCTTGACGTCTCGAATGGGTCGCCCCACAGGCAGGGCGACCCATTTCCGTTTCAGAAAAGCCTTGCAAGACCCCCCATGCTTCAGATCAACGACCACATCCGCATCGAAGACTGGGAGATCACCGAACAGTTCATCCGGTCTTCGGGACCGGGCGGACAGAACGTCAACAAGGTCTCGACCGCGGTCGAACTCCGGTTCGAGGCCGAGCGCTCCCCCAACCTCCCGCCGCCGGTCAAGATGCGCCTGCGCAAACTCGCCGGACGCCGCTGGACCAAGGAAGGCGCGCTGATCCTCCAGGTCGACGAAACCCGCTCCCAGGCCCGCAACCGCGACATCGCCCGCGACCGGCTCGTCGAACTGATCCGCAAGGCGCTGGAAAAGCCCAAGCGCCGCATCGCCACCAAACCCACCCTCGGGTCGAAGCGCCGCCGCCTCGCCTCCAAGAAACAACGCGGCGAGGTCAAATCGCTCCGCGGCGCCGTCGACCCCGACAGCTGACCCCACTTCTTCGGTTCGGAAAATATCCCGGGGTGAATCGAGGCCGCAGGCCTCGAGAGGGGCAGAGCCCCTTGCCGGAGCGTCCGGCCGAAGGCAGGGCGCGACAGGACCCGGCGCGGCGCCAGCCGCACCGCAGGATCAGAACCGTTCCAGAAGCCGTTCGAGATATTCCAGTTCCTCGGTGGGGCGCTCGCCGTCCCCGGACCGGCGCCGGATCTCGTCCAGCAACTCGCGCGCCCGCCGGTAGACGTCCTCGCCCTGAAGCAGGTTCTCCTCTGACCCGACCTGGCCGTTCGCCCCGGCATTGCGTCCCAGCGGGTCGCGCTGCTGGCCGGGATCGGTGCCCTGCGCCATGCCCTGCTGACCCTGGTTCTGCTGACCCTGCTGCGCCATCGCCTCGCCGAGGTTCCGCATCCCCTCGCGCAACGCTTCCATGGCGCGGGACTGTTCGTCGATCGCCTCGGCCAGATCGTCCTGCCGCAGCGCGTCCTCGGCCCCGTCCATCGCCTCTTCCGCCCGCCGCAGCGCATCGCGCGCCGCCTCTCCCGGCTCGGTTCCGGCACCCGGCAGATTGCGCTGCTGCCGGTTCAGTTCGTCGCGAAGCGCGCGCTGACGTTCGGCGAGGCTGTCCTCCATGGATTGCTGACCGCCCTGACCCTGTTCGGCCTGCCGGTCTCCGCCCTGGCCCATGCCCTGCTGTTGCCCCTGGCCGTCGCGGCCCTGCCGGCCGTCGCGCCCCTGGCCCTGCTGACCCTGCTGGTTCTGCCCCTGCTGCTGGCCCTGCTGGCCTTCCGGCCCCTGCTGACCGGGGTTGAACTGGTCCTGAAGATCCCGGAACGCCTCGTCCGACAGCCCCTGCTGATCGCGCAGCGTCTCGGCCAACCCTTCCATCGCCTGTTCGCCGGGGGACTGGCCCTGCTGGCCCTGTCCCTGCGTGACCTGCATGTTCTCCATCATCTGGCGCAGCTGCTCCAGCGCCTCCTGCGCCTCGGCCATCCGGCCCTGCTCCATCAGCTCCTGGATGCGGTCCATCATGCGCTGCAGGTCGTTCTGGCTCATCTCCACCGAATTCTGGTTCTGCGCCATTTCCGGATTCTGCGCGCCCTCCTGCTGGGCCTGCCGCGAGAGTTGCCGCAGGTAGTCGTCGGTCGCCTCGCGCATCTCCTGCATGAGCTCGGCGATCTCCGCTTCGGAGGCCCCGTTCTTCATCGCCTCGGACAGGCGGTCCTGCGCCCGTTGCAGGCGCTCCAGCGCCGAGGCAAGGTCGCCCTCCTCGAGGATCAGCGCCAGATCCCACATCGCCTTCGCGATTTCGTCCTGCTGGGCAAAGGTCATCTCGGGGCCGAAGCTTTCCATCCGCGTCAGGATGGTGCGGAAGCGCAGGTAATGCACGGCCGAGCGGAACACGTCATCCGGACGGTGCCGCACCGCCCTCAGGATCTGGCCGACCTGCTTCGTGTTCGCGCGGCTCCAGAGCAGCGCGCGGCGCTGTTCCACGATGGCTGCCGCCAGCGGATCGAAGAATCGCCGTCCCGGAAGGTGAATCACCTCGGCATCCGAAACCCCGGTCTGACCGGCCTCGTCCTCGACCGTCAGCACCACCGAAACCGGCAGGTTGGCCCAGGGATGCTCCGAGAAATTCTCGATCAGCGTTTCCTCGAAATCGGCCCGGTCACCGGCGATCGGCATGGGCAGCGGCACCTCGATCGCATCGCGCTGTTCGGGATCGACGGTCAGCCCGTAGCGCCGCTCCACCTCGTCGAGCGCGAGGGTGATCCTCGCCGTCCCGGCGACCACGCCGTAATCGTCGGCGGCCTTGAAGGGGATCTGCGCATCGCCTTCGTAGGTCGACTCCACCTCGCCCGACCGCACCACGTTCGGCGCCGCGTCCGGGGTCATGACCACGGACCATGCCCGCCCGCCCGTGCCCTCGATCGTCACGGTCCCGGAGCGGGTCACGACGAAATCGCGGGCACTCTCCACCGGGGCCTCGGGATCGGCGGCCGGTGCGTCGGACACGCTCTCGGTCACGGTCAGCGCATTGACGTCGCCGTAGAGGCGCAGCGTGATCCGCCCGCCTTCGGGCACCGCAAGGGTCGCGGCGGTGATGTCGTTGAGATAGACCGAGGGCAGCCGGGTGTAGGCGGGCGGTTCCATCCACCCCTCCCAGGCCGGCCCCGAGGCCAGTGCCGCGCCCACGGGGCTCATGCCCGTGACCGAGGACACCCGCAGGATCGAGCCGAAGATCAGCGCCACGAGCAGCGCGACGACCGCAATGTAACGCAGGGCGTAGGGGTCCGCCCGCGACACGCGCAGATCCGGCTCCACGGCCTTCGCACCGGCCAGCCGCGCCTTCATCCGCGCCTGGTGCGCCTGCCAGACCGCCAGCGAACCGGCATCCGTTCCGCCGATGGCCTGCGTGTCGAGAGAGGCCTGGATCGGATGACCGCGCAGCGTCGCGTCAAGCCGCGTCAGCGCCTGTGCACGGGTCGGCCAGCGCATCATCCGCACACCGCGCCACAGGCCCCAGCCCATTGCCGCGACGGCGATCACGCCGCTCGCCCAGACCCATTCCACCGAAACCATGTCCTGTACGCCCAGCATCAGCAGCGCCAGAACGAGGAAAAAGACCGACCACAAGGGCCAGAACGCCTGCGTCAGCCTCTCTGCCGCCATGCCCAGTCGGGTCAGGGCCAGCGGCAGCTTCACGGGCTTCAGGATGTCCGGGGGTAGGTTCCCCTTCGGGGCCATGCATCTCTCCTGCGGTCCGTCGGCCGCAGGAGGGATGCCCTACAGCCACTCGGGAATGCTATCGCGGTTTATGATCTCGTCAAAGCTCGGTCTCCTGCGAATGACGGCGAATTGATCATCTTTCACCAGCACCTCGGGTACGAGTGCCCGGGTATTGTACTCCGAAGACATGACCGCACCGTAAGCGCCGGCCGAGCGGAACGCCACGAGATCGCCCTCGCCCACCGGCGGCATCATCCGCGCCTTCGCGAAGGTATCGCCGGATTCACAGACCGGGCCGACGATGTCATAGGCCGCCTGCTCGGCTCCCGGCGCGGCCTCGGTCACCGGGACGATGTCGTGATGGGCATCGTACATGGCGGGCCGGATCAGATCGTTCATCGCGGCATCGAGGATCAGGAAATCCCGCCCCTCGCCCTGCTTGAGATAGATCACCCGGGACACGAGGATCCCCGCATTCCCGGCAATCAGGCGCCCCGGCTCGATCTCGATCTCGCAGCCGAGATCGCCCAGTTCCTCGCGGATCATCTGACCGTATTCCACCGGCAGCGGCGGCGCTTCGTTGCTGCGGGTATAGGGAATGCCCAGCCCGCCGCCCAGGTCGAGCCGGGAAATCCCGTGTCCGTCCGCCCGCAGCGCGGCGGTCAGCGCGGCGACCTTGCGATAGGCCTGCCGGAAGGGTTCCAGATCGGTCAGTTGGGAGCCGATGTGCACGTCGATCCCGATCACCTTCAATCCCGGAAGCGCCGCGGCCTCGGCATAGACCTCGCGCGCGCGGGCGATGGGAATGCCGAACTTGTTCTCGCTCTTGCCGGTGGCGATCTTGGCATGGGTCTTTGCATCCACGTCCGGATTGACCCGCACCGTCACCGGAGCGACCACGCCCAGCGCCGACGCCACCTCGGAGATTGCCCGCATCTCGGGCTCGCTCTCGATGTTGAACTGGCGGATACCGCCCTCCAGCGCGGTGCGGATCTCCTCCCGCGTCTTGCCGACGCCGGAGAAGACGATGCGCTCGCCCGGAACGCCCGCGGCGCGGGCGCGGGCGTATTCCCCGCCCGACACCACGTCCATGCCGGCGCCGGCCTCGGCCAGGGTCTTGAGGATCGCCTGGTTCGACGCCGCCTTCATCGCGTAGCAGACCAGGTGCGGCCCCCAGGACAGCGCCTCGTCGAACAGCCGGAAATGGCGCATCAGGGTTGCCGTGGAATAGCAGTAGAACGGAGTTCCGACCGTGGCCGCGATCTCCCGAACCGACACGTCCTCGGCATACAGGGCCCCGTCGCGATAAAGAAAATGATCCATTCCAGCCCCGCAAGATTGACCGCGCCGCCATAGCGCAGAGCGCCGCGACGCACCAGTCCCCGCTGCCGTCCCGTCGGACATTCATTATGGAAATGCCGGCCACCCGCCCGACCTGCGAATGCTGCGTCACGCCGGCCGGGGGGCGCCGAGCCGGAGGCCGGAAGGCCGCAGGCGAGAGACCAGGCGCGCCTGAAAGGCGCTCCGCCGGATCAGCCCCGGACGCCGATCTCCGCGGAGCCGGAAATGTCGATGCTGATTGCGCCGGTCCTTGCGCGGGGCTCGGGCCGGACCGGCTCGCCATCCGCGCCGCAACCGCCGAGCAGCGCCAGCCCGAATACCGCGAGAAGCGCCCTCACAGCCGGATCCCCAGCGACACCGGCCCCTGCCGCACCGACACGCCGGTGGAGGTCCGCACGCCGTTCGGCCCGACCACGATGCTGGTGTTCAACTGCGGTTTCAGCGGCGGCGCGCCCTCTTCGGCGCTTCCGCAAGCGGTCAGAAGGGCAACGGCCCCGATCATCGCGATCCGTGTCATGCCAGAACCTCTCTCCAGCGGGCCACCTGCTCGCGCACGCGAACCGGGGCGGTGCCGCCGTAGCTCAGGCGGCTCGCGACGGAATTATGCACGCCCAGAACGTCAAAGATACCCTCGCTGATGGCATCGTGAACGGATTGCATATCGGCCAGGGACAGCTCCGGCAGATCGCAGCCCTTGCTCTCTGCCATGGCCACCAGCGCGCCGGTGACGTGGTGCGCGTCGCGGAACGGCAGGCCGGTTTCGCGGACCAGCCAGTCGGCAAGATCCGTCGCCGTCGAGAAGCCCGAGGCCGCCGCCGCCTCCAGCGCGGGAACGTTCGCGGTCATGTCCCGCACCATCCCCTCCATCGCGGCCAGCGCCAGCATCAGGTTGTCCGCAGCGTCGAAGACCTGTTCCTTGTCTTCCTGCATGTCCTTGGAATAGGCCAGCGGCAGACCCTTCATCACCAGCGTCAGCGCCACGTTCGCCCCGAAGATCCGCCCGATCTTGGCGCGAATCAGTTCCGCCGCATCGGGGTTCTTCTTTTGCGGCATGATCGACGACCCGGTCGAGAACCGGTCCGACAGCGCCACGAACCGGAACTGCGCAGAGGACCAGATCACCAGCTCTTCGGCCAGGCGCGACAGGTGCACGGCGCAGATCGACGCGACCGACAGGAATTCCAGCGCGAAATCCCGGTCCGACACCGCGTCGAGCGAATTGGCGGCCGGACGGTCGAAGCCCAGCGCCCCGGCCGTCATGTGCCGGTCGATGGGAAAGCCGGTGCCCGCCAGTGCCGCCGCGCCCAGGGGACATTCGTTCATCCGCGCCCGCGCGTCGCGGCAGCGCGACAGGTCGCGGCCGAACATCTCGACATAGGCCATCATGTGATGGCCCCAGGTCACCGGCTGCGCGGTCTGGAGATGGGTGAAGCCCGGCATCACCCAATCCGCCCCGGCCTCGGCCTGTCCGACCAGCGCGCGCATCAGCGCCAGGAGCCCCTGTTCGAAGGCGTCGAACTGATCCCGGACCCAGAGTTTGAAATCCGTCGCCACCTGGTCGTTGCGCGACCGGGCGGTGTGCAGGCGCCCCGCCGGATCGCCGATCAGCTGCTTCAGCCGCGCCTCCACGTTCATGTGGATGTCCTCCAGCGCGGTCGAGAAGACGAACTTGCCCTCCTCGATCTCTGACAACACCGTGAGCAGACCTTCCCGGATGGTCTCGACATCGCTACTGTCCACGATGCCCGTGGCGGCCAGCATGGCGGCATGGGCTCTCGATCCGGCGATATCCTGCGCCGCGAGCCGCTTGTCGAACCCGATGGAGGCGTTGATCGCTTCCATGATCGCATCCGGCCCCGCAGCAAAGCGTCCGCCCCACATCTGGTTCGAGGTCTTGTCGGTCATGGGAAGCCTTTCCGGAGGGAATATGAAGAAAATCGCGCTTGCGCTCCTGTATACCGCGTCTCTGGCGCTTGCAAATCCGGGGTTTGCCGATGTCGCCGCCGCCAAGGGCGTCCAGTCGGGCGACATGCGCAAGCTGACCTTTCACCCCGAGGCACAGGCCGCGGGCCGGTCGGAGTTCGTCACTTTCGACGATGCGCCGCTCTCGCTCTCGGACTGGTCGGGAAAATGGGTGCTGGTCAACTTCTGGGCCACATGGTGTGCGCCCTGCAAGAAGGAGATGCCGACGCTGGCCGCGCTTCAACGCGACATGGGCGGCGACACCTTCGAGGTCGTGACCATCGCCACCGGGCGCAACCCGCCTCCGGCAATGCAGACCTTCTTTGACGAAAAGGGTATCGACAACCTTCCCCTGCATCGCGACCCGCGCTCGGCCCTCGCGCGCGAGATGGGCATTCTCGCCCTGCCGGTGACGGTCATTCTCGATCCCGAAGGGCGCGAAGTCGCCCGTCTGCTGGGCGAGGCCGACTGGCATTCCGACGACGCCCGCGCGCTGCTGTCGGCGCTGACCGGCGCGGGGGGCTGACACGACAAGGGGCGGAATGGTTCCGCCCCGTCCGCATCCTTGCCCGCCGAAACTGTCAGCGGACCGCCATCATGATCCGCTTTGACCGGGTCTGCCGGCCGCTCTGGTGATCGCGCCGCCAGGACTTGCGCGCCGCCCCGATCTTGTCGAGCTCGATCCCGCCCGTTGCCACCAGACCGTCGAGGCCCCATTCCTTCCAGGCCACGCCGAGGGCGGTCTCCCGCGACACCCGCTTGCGGGATTCGCGGAACCCGTCGGGATGCACGATCACGTAATCGCACACCCCGACTGTCCTCGCACAGCGATGAGGCTCATAGCGCGTCAGGCCGCCATCCACGGAGAGGCTGCGAACAACCTCTCCCCGGTCGTTGGTGTAGTAGCTGCCGACGAATACAGCCCTTTGGCCACGTCCCTCATACGTATCGAACCGAAACAGACCGCCGGCTTGCCCCCGTGCCACGTGGCTCGTCACGGCGCCTCGCTCGTCTTCCATCACCATCAGCGACCCCGGCGCCATGCGCGCGGTCTGCCAGCTGATGTCGGCCGAAGCCTGCGAGGAGAAAAGGGCGGCCAGAACGGCAAGGACAAGGGCTCGCATGGACGATCTCTCTGGTTCATGGGCCCCCACCCATGCTTCGAATTTGACGAAATTCTGTCAGAGATCAAGACTTTGCCGCAATCCCGCCGCAATATCGGGGATCGTTGGAACAATGGCGGGCGGGCTGCGGAACCGTTTCGGATTTGCACGGGAATCGCGCCACATTCAGGCCGCATTCCTTGCCGAATCGCCGCGGAACGTGGCGCACCGCCGACCTGATACAACGCAAGACGGGCCATCGCCGTCCTGGCAATGGCCCGTCCTGGATGGTCGGGTCGCGCAGTCTTCGCGATCAGATCAGGAAATCGTTCGCAGTCAGATCCATCATGCCCAGCAGCAGGATCTCGAAATCCGCGACGCCGTCGCCATCGACATCGGCCTGCACGATGGTGTGGCCGTTCTCGTGGCGATAGCCCAGCTCTCCCGCGGTGCCGGACAGCGGGTCATCCCCGATGAATGTGAACCGCTGCTTGCCCGAGGTCGTGGTGTCCGCATCGAAGCGCGAAATCTCGATCCGGTCCTCGCCGGCCACGAAATCGGTGATGACATCGCGATGCCCGGCACCGACGCCGGATTCCGCGATGTTGAAGTAGATATAGCGGTCCCGCCGGTCGGCATCGTCACCGCCGGTCATCGTATCCGCGCCGAGCCCGCCGTAGAAGGCATCCGCGCCCCCTTCGCCGAAAAGGCGATCGTTGCCGCCACGGCCGTAGAGCCGGTCCGACAGGCCGCCCGCGTAAAAGGTATTGGCCGAGGAATCGCCGCGAAGCTGGTCGACGGTGTTGCCGGTCTGATAGATCTCGATGCTGTCGTAGGTGTCTCCCACCGCGTCGCCGTACATGAACTGGCTGTTCTGAAGGTCCACGCGCACGGAGCGGGTCGAACTCACGTAGCTGGCCGTATCGATGCCCTCGCCGCCGACGAGGTGATCCGCCCCGCCGCCGCCGATCAGGGAATCGTTGCCGGGGCCACCCATCAGCGTGTCATTGCCCGCCCCGCCGAAGATCCGGTCATCGAAGAGCGTACCATAAAGCGAATCGTTCCCGAGCCCGCCGAGCGTGTCGTAGAAATCCGCGATCGGCGCGGCCCCGAGCACGGTGCCTTCGACCGCGACCGTTCCGAGATTGGCCGACGCGCCCGTCACCGGGTTGACCGCGTAGACGGCGCCCACCGAGTAGGCCAGCAGGCGCGCGCCGTTGAGGCTGAGACCATAGACCGGGGAATCGTGATGCTCGACGCTGCGCACGACGGTATCCGTGGTCAGGTTGACCGTGAGCAGCGTGCCGTCGCTCGTCGACATGTAGAGCGTGTTGCCGGTGACGACGATATCACCCTCCGAGCCGTTGCCGACCCCGAGATTGATGTACCGGGAAACGGCGAGCGTGGTGCCGTTCAGCACTTCGATCCTCTGCTCGTCGTCGAAGCTCACGTAGAGGTTGCCCTGCGCGTCCACCCCGAGCCCGTTGGCAAAGCGCCCGGTGTAGTCGACCACCTTCTCGATGATCAGCCCCGGCAGCGCGCCGACCCGGTAGAGCCCGTTGAAGGACAGCACGTAGATCGTGCCGTCCGGGGCGACGGTGATGTCGGTTGCCTGTTCCGGAAGACCGTTCAGGATCTCGGTGGTCGCTCCCGTTCCGTCTATGACCGAGTAGATCCTGCTTTGCGTGACGACGACTGAATCCATACCTGATGCCTCCGGATTTTTCGCGCCGAATGTGAGGGGCCGCGACCTGCCGAGTCAACTGCCCCGCCGGTGCCCGGCCCCGGCCTGTTGCGCAAAGGCGGCGCGCGTCGGGCAGGCGGGATGCGCCCGTCATGCCGCTGTTTTTCAACAATTTTCGGTTGACATTACCTATATTCCGGCGGGGCAATGCGGAGCCGTTTCGCGGTACTGTTTCCGCACCGGCCACAGCCCGGAGCGGGCCCCGCAGCGAAATCTCTTTCCTGCGCAGAGAGTTAAGCGGATATTGCCCTCCGACCCCGCGCGCGCACCCGTCCCCTGCCCCGGATCACGCAGTTGTGGTCGGCCAGGTGCGCCGGGGGGGCGGTCCGCCGGACACCGTTTCCGGATCGGAAAAGGACTGTTTTCCGGGCCCCGACCCTCAGCGGCAATAGGAGCCGGAGCGGTAGCGCGCGGTATCGAAGTGGAAATGATCGCGGTGAAAGGCGTTGGCGTTGGGTCCGAGAACCGTTCCGAAGGGTCCGCAGGCGGACTTGTGCGCCTGCCGCAGGATCCGCCCTTCGGCGCCGCCGCCCCAGTCGCCCAGAACGCTGAGTTCGTCACCGTTCCTAAGCCGGATCGCGGCAATGTCGATGGCGCGGCCCTTGCCGTGTTCGCTGATCTTCTCGCCCCGCTGGTTGTTGCGGGACCGGCAGGCGTAATGCGCCGCGACCCGCAATGCGGCGACCCCGCCGCCATAGCTGCCGACCGAGGGTTTCAGCCCCTTCTCGACCCAGCGCTTCAGCGCCTTCGCCGTGCCGCAGTCCATCACCGCCGTCTGGCTGAGCGTCACCCCGGAGACCGAGCGCAGCTTGACCGCGTCCTGAACCCCGCAGCCCGATACCGCGCCGGGCACGTAGCCGACCGCCTCGCCCTGAAGCGAGATGTCGCCGCAGACCGCGCCGCGCGCCCGTTCACGGCGCTTGGCCATCACCCGCTCGACCATCGCGGCGGGGCGGACCTCCGGGCGCAGAACCTGCGCCACCGCCAGCGGAGAGCGCGCGGCAAAGGCCTGCGACCGCGCGATGGCCACGGCGGCATCCTCGGGCACGAACCCCGGAATGCCCGCCGCCCGCAATTCGTAGGCAAGGCGCTCGTTCAGGGTCCTTTCCAGCGCGGCGGGGCGCTGCACCGGCCGAAAGCCCGCCAGCCCGTCCGGCGCGGCCGGGTCCGGCAGCGCGGCATCGACGGTAGCGGCGATGGGGGTCGCGGAGCCGGTATCGGTCCGCGAAACGGGCCAGGCCGAACTGTCGGGAGCCTCTGCAAGGGCCGGAAGAGCCGCGACCAGAAGACCCGCCAGTACCACCCTTGCCCGCATCACTTGTCCACCTTGATCCGTCCGAAATCCGGTGCGCTCGTGTCCTGCCCGGCCTGAAGAATGCCCCGGCGGATCTCGCGCGTATGAGTGAAATACTCGAAAAGCGTGTCGCCGTCACCCGTCCGGATCGCCCGTTGCAGGGCAAAGAGCTCTTCGGTGAAGCGTCCGAGGATCTCGAGCGTCGCCTGCTTGTTGGTCAGGAAGACGTCCCGCCACATGGTCGGGTCCGAGGCCGCGATGCGGGTGAAGTCCCGGAACCCGGCGGCCGAGAACTTGATGACTTCCTGGTCCGAAACCCGCGCCAGGTCGTCCGCGACACCGACCATCGTGTAGGCGATGAGGTGGGGAATGTGGCTCACCACCGCGCAGACGAGGTCGTGATGATCGACCTCCATCCGTTCGGTATTGGCCCCGAGCGAGCGCCAGAACGTCTCGAGTGCGGCGGTCGCAGCCTCGTCGGCGTCTCCCGGCACGATAAGGCACCAGCGGTTGTCGAAAAGCTGCGCAAAGCCGGATTCCGGGCCCGAATGCTCGGTGCCCGCCATCGGGTGCGCGGCGACGAAGTGGACGCCCTCGGGCATGAACGGGCCCACGGCCTCCATCACCGAGCGCTTGACCGAGCCGACGTCGGTCACGGTGCAGCCGGGCTTGAGATGCGGGGCGATCGTCTCGGCCACGCGCCCCATCGCGCCCACGGGCACCGCGAGGACCACCAGATCGGCGCCCTGCACGGCCTCTTCGGCCGTCTCGCAGACCTCGTCGCACAGCCCGATGCGCCGCGCCGTCTCGCGGGTTTCCGCGGTGCGGGCATAGCCGGTCACGTGCACTTCCGCGCCTGTCCGTTTCATCGCCCAGTACATGGACGACGCGATCAGCCCGAGGCCGATCAGCGCAACGCGGCGATAGCTCATCGGGCCCCCGCCTTGAACAGGCCGATGCAATGGGCCACCCGGCGGCACGAAGCCTCGTCCCCGACGGTGATGCGCAGCGCGGCGGGCAGTTTGTAGCTGGTGACGCGGCGGATCAGGATACCCTGTCCCTGCAGGTAGGTGTCGCAGGCCGCTGCCTCGTCGGGATCGCCGAACCGGGCGAGGACGAAGTTGGCGGTCGAGGCATCCGAGGGCACGCCGTGTTCTGCCAGCGCCTCGGCCAGCCAGGCGCGCAGACGCGAATTCTCGGCTCGGCACTTTTCGACATAGGCCGTATCGCGCACCGCCGCTTCGGCCGCGGTCAGCGCGATGTTGGACAGGTTGAAGGGCTGGCGGACGCGGTTCAGCACGTCGATGATCGCCTGCGGGCCATAGCCCCAGCCGACCCGGATCCCGCCGAGACCGTAGATCTTCGAGAAGGTGCGCGTCATCAGCACGTTGTCCCGCGCCGCCACCAGCCGCGCGCCGCCGTCGTAGCCTTCGACGAATTCGGCATAGGCGCCGTCGAGCACCAGGATCGCCTGCGGGGGCAGGTTTTCCGCGAGACGCTCGATCTCGGCCATGCCGATCATCGTGCCCGTGGGGTTGTTCGGGTTGGCGATGAAGACGATCCTGGTGCGCTCGTTGCAGGCGGCAAGGATGTTGTCGACGCAGACCACGCGCTCGCGTTCGGGCACCTCGACGGGGGTCGCGCCGACCGCATGGGCCAGGATCCGGTACATGGCAAAGCCGTGCTCGGTATGGATCACCTCGTCGCCGGGGCCGGCATAGGCCTGGGCGATGAACTGCAGCACTTCGTCCGAGCCGACCCCGCAGATGATGCGCGCGGCGTCGAGCCCGTAGACCTCGGCGATGGCGCCGCGCAGGGCCGCGTGATCGGTCGACGGATAGCGGTGCATCTCGTGCATGGAGCGGCGCACGGCATCCTGGGCCGCCTGCGACGGTCCGAACGGATTCTCGTTCGAGCTGAGCTTGATGACATTCGACACGCCGTCCACGGACGACTTGCCGCCGACGTAAAGCGCAATCTCCATGATGCCGCTTTGCGGCTCGATGCCTGCCATGACGTATCCCCCGAAATGCTCCGCGATGTTCTATCGTGGCTGGCGAAGGTATGCCAGCCTCGGCATGTCTGATGGCAGCACCAAATGGACGCAGCACCACGCCTCCCGCGGGAGACGATCCTTCGACGGCAAATCGCGGCCCTCAGGTGGCGAGGACATTGCGGAACTGCCAGGGATCGCTCTCGTCGATGTCTTCCGGGAAATGCTCCCACCGGTCCTGAAGCGGCGTCCAGTCGGTGTAATGCGCTTCGACCGGCCCGAGGTAGGGCCGCTGTACGTGGAGGCAGCGGGCATGGTCCATCTCGTCGGTTTCGACGATCCCGGCCTCCGGGTTCTCGAGCGCCCAGACCATCCCGGCCAGCACCGCGCTCGTCACCTGCAGCCCGGTGGCGTTCTGGAAGGGCGCAAGCTCCTTCGCTTCCTCGTTCGACAGGCGGGAGCCGTACCAGAGCGCGTTCTTCTCGTGGCCGTAGAGCAGCACGCCCAACTCGTCGATCCCCTCCACGATCTCGTCGACGTCGAGAATGTGATGACTCGTCTGCTGGCGCCCCGACCCGAACATCTCGTGAAGCGACAGCACCGCATCGTCCGACGGATGATAGGCATAGTGACACGTGGGCCTGAACGCCGGCGCATCCGCCTCGCCCACCGTGTAGTAATCCGCGATCGAGATCGCCTCGTTGTGCGTCACGAGAAAACCGAACTGCGGACCCGGCGTCGGGCACCATGTGTGGACGCGGGTGATCGCCCCCGGCCGGTCGAGCCAGATTCCCGCCTTGCAGCCGGTGTCGTGCCGGTGGCCGTTGTCGGGGAACCAGGTTTCGTGCGTGCCCCAGCCGAGTTCGGCGGGCTGGAACCCTTCCGAGATGAACCCCTCCACCGACCAGGTGTTGACGAACACGCCGCGCGGCCTCGGCTTTCGCCGGGCCTGCGTGTCGCGCTCGGCGATGTGAACGCCCTTGACCCCGAGCGACTGCATGAGGCGTGCCCAGCCGGCGCGATCCGTCGGCGGCGCCTGCTCGCGCCCGGTATCGCGGGCGAGCGTCATCAGCGCCTCCTTCACGAACCAGCTGACCATGCCGGGATTGGCGCCGCAGCAGCTGACCGCCGTCGGCCCGCCCGGCTGCGCGAGCTTTTCCGCGCGGACGGACTCGCGCAGCGCATAATTGGTGCGCGCCGCGTTGTCTCGGGTGTCGAAATAGAACCCCGCCCAGGGCTCGACCACGGTGTCGATGTAAAGCACGCCAAGCTCGCGGCAGACCCGCATGAGGTCGAGCGAGGACGTGTCCACCGACAGGTTCACGCAAAACCCCTTGCCCCCGCGAAACAGCTCTCCCAGCACCTCGCGATGGTTCTCGGGCTTGAGCGCGATCTGAAGATGCCGGATCTTGTGCTGGCGCAGGAAGTTCGCCTGGCGGGCGTCGGGTTCGATGACGACGAACTGGTCCGCGTCGTATTCGAAATGCCGCTCGATCAGCGGCCAGGTTCCCTTGCCGATGGAGCCGAAGCCGATCATCACGACGGGGCCGTCGATACGGCCGTAAACGGGGTGATCCTGCGCCATGGGTCCTGAATCCTCTGAAATGCGGTCGTCCCAGCACCTAGCACCGGATGGCGCGGCCGCAACCGCCCGCGCCGGGGTGCCGCGCGCTCAGACGATCACTTCGCGCGCTTCCTGGGCACCCACGTCGAAAACGCGCTTGTAACGGGCAAGCTCCTCGGCCGGGCCCATCGCCTTGTTCGGATTGTCCGACAGCTTGACCGTGGGGTGACCGTTCGCGCTGACCGCCTTGCAGACCAGGCTGAACGGGGCCAGCCGGTCGTCGGGCGCGAGGCCGCGGAAATCGTTGGTGAGCAGCGTCCCCCAGCCGAAGGACACACGCACCCGACCGGAGAATTTGGCGTGCAGATCGACGATCTTGTCCACGTCCAGCCCGTCCGAGAAGATCACAAGCTTCTGACGCGGATCCTCTCCCCGCTCCTGCCACCAGCGGATCGCGATCTCCGCCCCCGTCTCGGGATCGCCGCTGTCGATCCGGATGCCGGTCCAGCCCGCCAGCCAGTCCGGCGCGCGCTGCAGGAACCCTTCGGTGCCGTAGGTGTCGGGAAGGATGATGCGCAGGTTGCCCTCGTGCTCGCGGTGCCAATCGGCCAGAACGTCGTAGGGCGCGGCGGCCAGCGCGGCATCATCCTTGGCGAGCGCGGCATAGACCATGGGCAGTTCGTGGGCATTGGTGCCGATCGCCTCGAGGTCGCGGTTCTTCGCGATCAGGCAGTTCGACGTCCCGGTGAACGCTGAGCCGAGCCCCTCGGTCATCGCCTGCACGCACCAGTCCTGCCAGAGAAAGCTGTGACGCCGGCGGGTTCCGAAATCCGCGATCCTGAGGCCGGGCACCTCGCGCAAGCGTTCGATCTTCTGCCAGAGCTTCGTCATGGCGCGGGCATAGAGAACCTGAAGTTCGAAACGCGCCATGTCGTGCAGGACGGCACGGCCGCGCAGCTCCATCAACACCGCGAGCGCCGGGATTTCCCAGAGCATGACCTCGGGCCAGGACCCTTCGAAGGTCAGCTCGTACTGATCGCCCACGCGCTCCAGAAAGTACGGCGGAAGCCGCAGCCCCTCGAACCACTCCATGAAATCCGGGCGGAACATCTGGCGCTTGCCGTAGAAGGTGTTGCCGCGCAGCCAGGTGCTCTCGCCGCGGGTCAGCGACAACGACCGGATGTGGTCGAGCTGTTCGCGCAACTCGCCCTCGTCGATCAGGGTGGCCAACGGCACGTGCCGGGACCGGTTGATCAGGCTGAAGGTGACCTGAACGCGGGAGCGGTTGTGGAACACCGACTGGCACATCAGGAGCTTGTAGAAGTCGGTGTCGATCAGCGAGCGGACGATCGGATCGATCTTCCACTTGTGGTTCCAGACTCGGGTGGCGATGTCCAATGCGGGGCCTCGTTCACAGCGGGTGCCCCCTGTGATACGGCATCCCGTGGCGGCGGGCAAAGCGGTTTGTCCCGCGGCTCCTGCGATCTCGACAGCGCGGCGAGCAATTCGGACTTGCGAAGCGGCTTGCTGAGGAAATCGTCCATTCCGGCGCCGATGCAATCCTCCCGGTCACCGAGAAATGCGTTGGCAGTCAAGGCGATGATCCGCGGCTGCGGCAGGTCGAGCGCGCGAATCTCGCGCGTGGCTTCCAGCCCGTCGAGTACCGGCATCGACATGTCCATGAGGATGACGTCGGGCGGCGACAGCCGTGTCATGTCGACGGCTTCGCGGCCGTTCTTCGCCTCCGTCAGGGTGATCGGTTGCCCGCGCAGGAACCGCTGTACGAGCAGACGGTTGGTCGCGTTGTCCTCGGCCAGCAACAGACGCATGGGCGCGAGGGGGCGGGGCGCGCCTCCCTGTGGCGAGGCCACGGCCTCCGCCATCTCCGGGCGCGCCTTCGACAGAACCAGGCGAAGTTCGAAACAGGCGCCCTTGCCGTTGCCCTCGACGATGACGAGATCGCCGCCCATGCGGCGCGCCAGTTCCCGCGAGATGGCCAGCCCGAGCCCGGTGCCACCGTATTTCCGCGTGGTCTCGGCATCGGCCTGTTCGAACTGGTCAAAGACCTTTTCGGCCCGGTCGCCGGGCACGCCGATCCCGGTATCCTGCACCTGTACCGTCAGGCGGAAGCCCTCGGACGAGGGCCGGACCCTGGTGGTCAGGGTCACCCCGCCGGCATCGGTGAACTTGATGCCGTTGCCGAGCAGATTGATGAGGATCTGCCGCAATCGGCCACTGTCCCCGGTCACTGCCTCCGGCAGGGGATCGTGATGACAGAGGTCGAGATAGAGATGCTTTTCGCGCGCCTGCGGTCTCAGGATCTCGACCGCGTCGCGAATGCAGGAGGACAGCGAGAACGGCTCCTCCACGATGGGCATCTTGTCGGCCTCGAGCTTCGAATATTCGAGGATGTCGTTGATGATCTTGAGCAACGCCTCCGCCGAGTTGCGGATCGTGTCGGCATAAAGCCTCTGTTCCTGCGCCAGCGGCCCGTCGGCGAGAAGATCCGCCATGCCGATGATGCCGTTCATCGGCGTGCGGATCTCGTGGCTCATCGTGGCGAGGAACGCGGCCTTGGCACGCGCCCCCTCCTCCGCCCGCTCCTTGGCGAGGGCCAGTTCGACGGCGCGTTTCCGGGTTTCGGTCATGTCCCGCTCCGTCGCCACGATGCATTCGAGCGCACCGGAGGCGGACATGATCGGCACCACCTCGGAATCGACCCAGATCTTCTGCCCGCTCCGGGCGTAGTTCACCACCTCGGCCCGATGAGAGCGCCCGGCGCGGACGGCATCCGCGATGGCCTCCGCAACCGCCGGATCCGTATCCGGCCCGCGCCAGAGTTCGGCGGTGCGCCCGATCGCGTCCTCGGGCGCGTGGCCGCTCATTCGGGTAAACCCCTCGTTCACCCAGAGGATGCGGCCGCCCGGGTCGAACAGCACGATGGAGTCGTTGGTGTGCCGCGCCACGAGCGCGAGTTGCCGCACTTCGGCCTCGCGTTGGCGAAGGTCGCGGTTGGCCCGCTCCAGCGCCTCCTGCCCTTCGAGCAGGCGGCGGCTGTCCTCCGTTCGTCGCCGGTGCGCCCCGTGCACGAAGCGGATGAACACATAGCTGATGAAGGCCATCATGGAGAGACCGAAGAGGTCGTAGATCAGCCCCTCCGGCGTCTCCTCGACCGTCAGCTCGGCCGCCATGCCGATCAGCGCGGTCACCGCATAGATCACGATCCGGACCCGCGCGGCCGAGGGCTGGTGCGACATCACCACCCCGGCATTCAGCACCGCCGCAGCGAGGAAGGAGAAGGCAAAGAGCGATGCCTCCCCCCCGATCGCCGTGAACTGGGCCGTCAGGACGCAGCCCGAGATCGTCAGCGCCTGCAGCCCGGCGGTGGCGCTGGTCAGAACGCGAAGCCGCTCCGGCGTCGTTCCCGTCCGCAGGGCATCGGGCACCCGGCGCAGGACCTCGCAATCCACGGCCTCGCCCAGAAGGGCAATGGCCGCAGCGGAGGTTCCGACGACCGGCGACACCAGCAACCCCAGCGCCAGCCCGCCGGCGACCGTGGCGATCTGCCGGGCCGGGTAGTGGCGCACGCGCCCGCGCGCATAGCGCCGAAGCCGTCCGGCGGCGCTGTTCTCCTCCTCGAACGCGGCGAGCGTCTGAGTCTCGGCAATCGGCGATGTCGCCATCTGGCGGGCTTTCCCGGTCCTGGTTCAGGACTTTCTTGGCCCATTCGGGTTAATAAATCCGCAACCGCCTTCAGGCGAGCGTCACCCCTGCGGCGCGCATCCCGTCCAGAGCCGCAGAGAGCGATCCGTCCAAGTCGATCGCGCGGCAGGCTTCCTGCGCCACGGTCACGCGAAACCCGAGCGTCGCCGCGTCAACCGCCGAGTAATTCACGCAAAAATCGGTCGCCAGCCCGACCAGCGTCAGATCCTCGATCCCGCGCGTTCGCAGGTAGCCCTCCAGCCCCGTCGGAGTCTTGCGATCATTTTCGAAGAATGCTGAGTAACTGTCGATCCCCGGCCGGAACCCCTTGCGCAGGACCAGATCCGCGCGGTCGCCGTTCAGCGCCGGATGAAAGGCGGCCCCGTCGGTTCCGATGACGCAGTGATCTGGCCAGAGCACTTGGGTTCCGTACGGCATCTCGGTGGTCCCGAAGGGCGCCTTGCCGGGATGGGAGGAGGCAAAGGAGGAATGCCCCGCCGGATGCCAGTCCTGAGTGAGCACAACCGCATCGAACTGCGCCATCATGTCGTTGACCTGCGCCACGATGGCATCCCCCCCGGTCACGGCCAGCGCTCCACCGGGACAGAAATCGTTCTGGATGTCTATGACGATGAGCGCGCGCATTGCCGGATCTCCCTGCTTGTGGCCGGAATCCTGACCGCCCCCGCCGGGAAGGTCAATGCGGCGGGGCGGGCCTCTCCGGACGCCCGCCCCGCCGGTTCATCCGGCGATCAGCCGGCTGCCCTGGCCGCCGAAGGCGCGTCCGGCCAGGCGGTCACGTCCACGTCGAGATCGGGGAACTTCGCCGGGTCGAACACCGGCTTCGCCACACCCGCCGAAACCTGGTCGCGGAAGTCCTTGATCAGGCGCAGCGCAATCGGGAACAGCATCATCAGGGCCAGCAGGTTCACCACCGCCAGAATGCCCATCATCGGATCCGAGAACGAGAAGACCGCGGTCGCGGCCGGCGCCGTCGCCCCGAGGAAGACGATCCCGATGATGACGATGCGCAGGATGTGCAGCGCCATCGGCTTCTCCGTCATGAAGCTGAGCGCATTTTCCCCAAGGTAGTAGTTGTACATGATGGAACTGAACGAAAACAACAGGATGGCGAAGGTCAGGAAGTACTGCGCCCAACCACCCACGTGCGACACCATGCTCTGCTGGGTCAGGGACACGCCGTCGACGCCCTCGGCCCCCGGAACGTAGACATCGCCCAGAAGGATGACGAAGGCAGTGCAGGAGCAGATGATGATCGTGTCGATGAAGACCGAAAAGCTCTGCGTGATGCCCTGGCTCACCGGATGCAGGTTGTAGGCCGTGGCCGCGACGTTGGGCGCCGAGCCGAGCCCGGCCTCGTTCGAGAACAGACCCCGCCGCAGGCCCTGAGCGATGGCCGCACCCATGCCGCCCGCAACAGCCTCGCGGAACCCGAGCGCATTTGCGACGATGTCCCAGATCACCCCCGGCAGGCTGGTGATGTTGAGCAGGATGATCAGCAGCGCCATGCCGATGTAGCCGATGGCCATGACGGGAATGATGACATCCGCCGCCTTGGCGATGCGATGAATGCCGCCGTAGACGATGAGACCCGTCAGCACCGCGAGGACCGCGCCGGTCGCGATGCGCGGAATGCCCATGCTGTCCTGCGCGGCACCGGCCACGGTATTGCCCTGGAAGGCGTTGAAGCCGATGGCGAAGGAGGCGATCAGGCAGACCGAATAGATCACGGCCAGCCAGCGGTAATTCTCGCCGAGCCCGTGGATGATCGCGCGCGCCGGACCGCCGCGATAGTCGCCCTCGGGCGAGGTGCGCTTGTAGGCCTGCGCCAGAGTTGCCTCGATCAGGGCCGAGCACATGCCGACCAGCGCGATCGCCCACATCCAGAAGACCGCTCCGGGACCGCCCGCGGTGATGGCCACGGCCACACCCGCGATATTGCCGCCCCCGACGCGCCCGCCGACCGACACGAGCAGGGCCTCGCGGGCGCTGATCTTGGTCGGATCGTCGGTCTCGCTGCTTGCGGTGAGGACGTTGAACATGCGCCGGAAGAACCGGAATTGCACGAACCCGCTGGCAATCGTGAAGAATACGCCCAACACCACGAGGAAGGGCACAAGCGCCCATCCCCAGGTCAGGTCATTGATGACATTGAATATGGAGTCCAGAAATCCCATTCGCCGAGTCCCGTTTCATTTTTGTCGTTGCCCTTTCCGGCAGGCGGAAAGGCTTCCCTCGTCCGGGGGAGGCTAGGACGACACGGGGCGAAAGGGCAGTCAAAAACGCCCCGATGGGTGTCATTTCCGGCAGAGGGCGGCCGACCGCTCGCGATTTCGGCAGGTCGCAGGGCGGACTCCGGGCCTCTTCGATCTTGCCAACGGGCAAGGCGGCGACCTACATCTGCGGCCATGTTCACGGTCTGCGCACTCTACCATTTCACCCGGTTCGACGACCCGGAAGCCCTCATCGGTCCCCTGCGCGATCTCTGCCGGTCGCGCGGCGTGACGGGGACGCTGCTGGTGGCGGCGGAAGGCATCAACGGCACGATCGCCGGATCGGCCGAGGCGGTCGAAGCCGTGCTCGCGCATGTGCGGGCGCTTCCGGGATGCGAGTCGCTGGAGTGGAAACTCTCCACCGCGCTCGACCGGCCATTTGCCCGGATGAAGGTCCGCCTCAAGCGCGAGATCGTCACCATGGGCCAGCCCGATGTCGACCCTCTTGCCCGGGTCGGCCATTATGTCGAACCCGCCGAGTGGAATGACCTCATCCGTGCGCCGGATGTCGCGGTGATCGACACGCGCAACGATTACGAGGTCGCCATCGGCAGTTTCGATGGCGCGGTCGACCCGAAAACCACCGCCTTCCGGGACTTTCCGGCCTGGTGGGAGGCGAACAAGGAGCAGTTCCACAACAAGCGGATCGCGATGTTCTGCACCGGCGGCATCCGCTGCGAGAAATCGACCAACTGGCTGCTCGGCCAGGGCGTGCCCGAGGTCTACCACCTCAGGGGCGGCATCCTGAAATACCTTGAAGAGGTGCCGGAGGAAGACAGCGCCTGGCACGGTTCCTGTTTCGTGTTCGATGGCCGGGTCTCGGTGGAACACGGCCTGCGCGAAGGTCCGCATCTGCTCTGCCATGCCTGCCGCCGCCCGATCCTGCCCGCGGACAGGGACCGCCCGGAGTACGAGCACGGCGTCTCCTGCCACCAATGCGCCGAGGAGACCGGCGAGGAGGACAAGGCCCGGTTCCGCGAAAGGCAGAAGCAGATCCGCCTCGCCGAAGCCCGCGGCGAGCGTCACCTGCACGAAGACGTGGCGCCGGATCATTCCGACCGCTGACCCCGCATGACCGCGGGATCGCCGCCGGGACCGATGGCATCCGGCCCTCTGCCCCGTGTGGGTCCGATCCGGAAGGCCGTCAGAAATAACTCCTGACGAGGGCCCCCGCGATCAGCGACCATCCGTCCGCGATGACGAAGAATGCCAGTTTGAACGGCAACGAGACGATGGCGGGGGGCACCATCATCATGCCCATCGACATCAGCACGGCGGCGACCACGAGGTCGATGATCAGGAACGGCAGGAAGATCAGGAAGCCGACCTGAAACGCGCGCGAAATTTCGGACAGCATGAAGCTGGGGATGAGGACGGACAGGTCCGCATCCGGGTCCAGCGTCGCCCCGGCCGCATCGGGGCGCAGGTCCGCCATGGCGCCGAAGGTCTTAGGATCCGTCCGCCCGGCCATGAAGACGCGGAACGGCGCAAGGGTTCTCGGAATCGCCTCCTCGGCGTCGATCTGCTCTTCCAGCATCGGTTGCAGCCCGTTTTCCCAGGCCGCGCTGAAGGTCGGCTCCATCACGAAATAAGTCAGGAACAGCGCCAGGCTGACGATGAGCATGTTCGGCGGCGACTGCTGCAACCCGATCGCCTGCCGCAGGATCGACAGGACGGTGACGAGGAAGGGAAAGCAGGTCACCATGATGGCAATGCCCGGCGCCAGGCTCAGCAGGGTGATCAGCGCGATGAGCTGCAGGCTTGTCGCCGTGACGGAGCCACCCTCGCCGAGGTCGATGGAGACACCCTGCGCAAGGGCCTCTCCCGGCAGGGCCGTCGCGACGACGAATACGAACGCGGCGATCCCGGCGCCTGCGCCGACCTGCGTGATACGGGTCATGATGTCAGGACGGGCTCTGCAGGTCGACAACCTCGGTCACGCGAACGGCGAGCTGGCCGCTGTCACCGCCTTCCACCACCTCCAGTGCGCCCATGCCGATCAGTCGATCGCCGACATAGAGCTCGACCGGATCCTCGAGTTTCTTGTCGAGGGTCAGAACCGAGCCCTCCCCCAGTTTCAGCAGGTCGCGCACGAGCGGCCGCGCCCGCCCGACCGAGACCATGATCTCGATAGGGACGGAGGTGAACGGCGTGATCGGGGCGCTTTCACGGGCAGTTTCCGTATGATCATCCATGTGCTGTCTTTCTCCGCTTGTCATGAACGAAGCCCTGAACGGCTTGCGTGAGGTCTTCGAGAAGGCCGCTCAGATCGATCTGTCGTTCGATCTCCGCAAACCGGATGTCCGCCTGGCCCTCGGCCAGCGTGTCGTCTTCCACCAGCCTGAGCGGGAAGCCGAATTCCGCGTCCAGCATCGGCGCAATCGAGGCGCCGCTTCCGGTGGACACGGCCAGAACCACCTCCATCGCCCCGATCTCCTGGGCCATCGCGCTCAGTTGTTCGTGGATGTGCAGACCCAGCGTTTCGCGCAGCGCGGCCGGCATCAGGACGCGGGTGATTTCCTCCAGCAAGGGAGTGATGCCCGACAGCACCTGGCCGTAGGCCTCGTGATAGGTGAAAGACAGGTCCTGCAGGTTTTGCGCGAAATCGCTGGCAATGCGGGAATGATCGTCGTTCTGGGCTTTGATCGCATCGTCCCATCCGGCGCGATAGCCGGTTTCGAAGGATTCGAGACGCGCGGTTTCCATCTCCGCCTCGTCGATCACCGGACCCTGGTCCGCCGCCGGGCGCGCGACGCCGAAATCTTCGAGGAAGTCGCCGAGCCGGGTCATCGCGCGTCCTCGGTTTCGTCAAGCCAGCTGCGCAGGATCTCGACCGTCTCGGTCTTGCGCTCTTCTATGAGGTTGCGAAGCCTGTCGACCGGATCCTCGGAGACCGGGGATTCGAAATCCACCATGCCCATTCCGCCGAAATCTCCGCCGCCCGCGAGCGCCGGAAGCTCGGCGAAATCGCCCGTGTCGATCTCGCCGTCGAGGACCTCGCCGGTGGCGCCCCCTCCGGCAAGGGCAAGCGTGCCGTCCGGAGCGGCAAGCGCGCGCTTGGACGAACCGGACAGGATGGGTCGCACCACGAAGAGACCGAGGATCAGCGTCACCAGCGCCAGGACCGCCATCTGTAACAGAGACATCGGGTCCAGGGTCATGGCGAACCAGCCGGGTTCGACCGGTCCCGAACCGAGCCCCTCCTGCCGTTCGAAGGGCAGCGAGCGGATCGTGATGTCGTCCCCGCGCGCCTCCTCGAAGCCGACGGCCGAGGCGACGAGATCCCGCAGCGCTCCGAGTTCGACCTCCGGCAGCGGAACGAAGGTCTGCACCCCGTCGGCCGCGGTCTGGTAGGTGCCGTTGACCAGCACCGCCACCGTCAGCCGCTTGATCGCACCGGGGGACCGGGTCACCTCGCGCGTGGTTTCGGACACCTCGTAATTGACACGCTCCCGCGTCTCGCTGTTCTGGCTGGAGGAACTGTCGCTGCCGCCGCCCTGACCGTCGGGCAGGTTGGACGCGACCGTGACATTGCCGCCGCCGCTGTCCTGGGACGTGCTGGATTGCTCCTCGGTATCGGTCGAGATGACCACCCGGCTTTCCGGATCGAAGCGATGCTCGCGGATCGACTCGCTCTCGGTGACGGTGTCGACGCTGACTTCGACCACCGCGTTGCCCAGCCCGACCCTGGCCTCGACCAGCCGCTGCACGCGATCCCGAAGCGCGGAGGCCTTGTCATCCGCGGTCTGGCCGGAGCCGGTTTCATCCTCCGACCCGATCAACCCGCCCTTGCCGTCGATCACCGCGACATTTTCCGCGACCAATCCCGGAACCGCGGAGGCGACGAGGTATTTCAGCGCCCGCGCCTGCGCGGCGGACAGCACCTCTCCCGTCGTCGAGACCGAGATCGACGCCGAGGGCGTCACGTCGCGCTGGAAGGGATTCGCCGTCGAATTCGCGATATGCACCCGCGCCGTGGCGATCAGGGGATTCGCGACGATGGTGCGCGCCAGCTCGCCCTCCTTCGCCCGCCAATAGGCCGCGTCGAACATCTGGGACGTGGTGCCGAATCCCGAAAGACCGTCGAGCAGCTCGTACCCCTTGTTGGAATTGGCCGGCAGCCCCTCGCTCGCGAGGGTCATCCGCAGGGTGTCGCGCTGCGCCATCGGGACGAAAATCGCCCCGCCGCGCACCTCGTACTGCACGCCCCGCTTTTCGAGCGCCTCGACGACTTCGCCCGCCGCCCCGTTTTCGAGCCCGGCATAGAGCAGGGCCATCGACGGCGACGACGCCATCCTGGACATGGCAAGAATGCCGAGGATCATCGCCACCGTAGCCGCCAGGACGATCACGCGTTTCTGCGCGCTCAACGCATTCCAGATTGTCGAGATCTGTTGCAAAGCCAACCTCCGTTCCGAACCTTCTGCTCGGTGGGGTCATCTTTGGACGATCAGACTTAACAATCAGTTAGTCTGTGACGGTCTATAAGGATCGCATGTCAGGAATGAGGTGTGTCCATGAGCGACGCCACTGCCGACGCCGCAGGCGACGACCAGGAACCGAAGAAGAAATCTTCAAAGATGCCGCTGATCATCGGCCTCGTGCTTGCCGTTCTGGGCGGTGGCGGGGGGTTCTACGCCGCATCCTCCGGGCTGCTGCCCTTCGGCGGCGCGCATGAGGCCGCGGCCGAGGACGGGCACGGTGCCCCGGCCGACGGACACGGCACCGGCGCGCCCCTCGAACCGCTGGGAAATGTCGCCTTTCTCGAACTCCCGACGCTTGTCGCCTCGCTCGGGTCCGTGAACGACATGCACCACCTGCGCTTCCAGGCGAA
Source organism: Salipiger sp. (assembly GCF_048261495.1). GTDB lineage: Bacteria > Pseudomonadota > Alphaproteobacteria > Rhodobacterales > Rhodobacteraceae > Salipiger. Next base: position 471,923 of record NZ_JBLXFX010000001.1, on the reverse strand, counting down.
TCTCGAAGTGGACAAGACCTATCTCGCCGATGTCGAGCTGCTTCAGCCGAGGATCCTCGATGTCCTGAACAGCTATCTCAGGGCGCTCGAGCCGCGCGATATCGAATCGCCGGGCGCGCTCATCAAACTGCGGTCGCAGATGTTGCGACGCATCCAGCTGGTGGCCGGAGAAGGGCGCGTGCGCGACCTTCTGGTCGCCGAATTCGTATTGAACTGAAGGGGTCCGGGATGGAATTCATAGCCGATATCCTGCTCGCCGCCGGGGCCCTTGGCGCCGGCTTCTACTGTTTCGTCCTGTCCCGCCGGTTGTCGCGGTTCACGGACCTCGAAAAGGGTGTCGGAGGGGCCGTTGCCGTGCTGTCGGCGCAGGTCGACGATCTGACCCGCACGCTCGAAGCGGCGCGGAAATCCGCGAACACTTCCACCGAGTCGCTGGAGGATCTCACCGGCCGGGCCGAGGATGTCGCGCACAGGCTGGAACTCATGATCGCGTCGATGCACGATCTTCCCGCCGGCGGCAGCGCCCCGCGTCCCGAAGATCCGGGTGAGCCGGTGTTCTTCCGGAATGCACGCAAGGGGGCCTGAGGATGAAGCTGTTTTCCTTCGGAAAAAAGACATCCGGTCCCCGCAAGCCGCGCGGCGTGCTGTCGGTGCTGGGCGGTCTGCTGATCGCTTCGGCGCTGGTGCGCATCGTGATCGGGACGGGGGCGGCCAATGCCCTGGAAACCCCCGCCTCGGGCGAGCATTCGTCAGAACCCATGCTTGCGGCGGAGCACGGCGCCGCCGCTCCGGGAATGGTCGGAAACTGCGCCGCGGATGCCGACATCGCGCCCCTGCTCGAAGCATTGAAAACTCGGGAAGACCGGGTCGCGAAGCGGGAAACGGCCTTGCAGACAAGACTCCAGGCGCTCAGCCTCGCGGAGGCGGAGATCGACCGGAAGATGGAAGCGATGCGCAAGGCGGAGGAAAAACTCCGCGCGACCCTCGCCATTGCCGACAGCGCGGCAGAGGATGACGTCGCCCGGCTGACCGATGTCTATGCGACGATGAAACCCAAGCAGGCCGCCGCGCTTTTCGAAGAGATGGATCCGGAATTTGCCGCCGGTTTCCTCGGCCGGATGCGGGCGGATGCCGCGGCCTCGATCATGGCGGGACTCACGCCTCAGAAGGCCTACACGATCAGCGTCATGCTGGCAGGGCGCAACGCCCTCGCGCCGAAGGAATGAGCGCGGTTTCGGCGACGCATCGTCGCCTCCGGAATCGCGCCGGTCCGCCGGGCGCGCGGCCTGCCTCCTGACCGAATCCCCGGGGCAGTGCGGCGGGCGGGTATGAAGGGCGGGGCAAGGTCCTGACAACAGGACGGATTCTCCGGGGCCGGCTGGCGTGAGGGCCCCTCCGGACACCGTCGAACGGGACTCCGGGCTCCCTCACTACCGGTCTCACCGTCAAATTCAGCGTGGGGAATATGTGTCCCTGGCGCCATCGTCACCGTGTTATGATGAAACTCTTCATTGATTCCCTGCGTTTCGCGAAGACAATGCACAAGCTGCCAATCTGAAATTCGAGAGTTGCCAATGATCACCCGCCGTCAATTTGTCGCCACCGCCGCCGCGGGCACCGCCCTGTTGGCGTCGCCTGCCCTGGCCTTCGAAGTCGAGCCGAAATTCCGGCCGCAGGCGGTCCGGATGAAAGCCGATCTGGCGCCCGGCCAGATCCTGATCCTGCCGCGCGCGCATTTCCTCTATTTCGTGACCGAACCGGGCCGCGCCATCCGCTACGGCGTGGGCGTCGGAAAGGCGGGTCTGGAATTTTCCGGAAAGGCCATCATCCAGGTCAAGAAGGAATGGCCGACCTGGCGTCCGACCCAGGAGATGATCGAGCGGGACCCCGCCCACTACGGGCGCTTCGCCAACAACGACTACGTTCAACCCGGGGGCGAGAGCAATCCGCTCGGGGCGCGCGCATTGTACCTGTTTCAGAACGGTCGCGACACCTTCTACCGCATTCACGGCACGACCGAGCCTGCCAGCATCGGCCATTCTGTCTCCAACGGCTGTATCCGCATGATCAATGAACATGTCATGGATCTTTATGAACGCGTGCCGGTGGGAACCCCGGTCACCGTTCTCTGAATCCGCACAAGATGACGTGAAAGCGGCGCCCATGATCCGGGCGCCGCTTCTCATTTGTATAGCCTATTCAATCCACTTGACCGAATCTGCTCCATTTCCGCCCGCCCGCTGACACATTCCTGCCCGAGTTGACCGGCATTAACGATTTCGTAGCTGATCGACGCTAGGTACAATTCAAGCAGGGAGGATCGCATGGCAGTGATCGCACTATTGCTGGGAAGTGTTCTCGGCTTCTTCTTTGCCTTGATTGGCTGGGTTTTCCTGGACCTGTCGCTCATGTCGGCTGCGGGTGTTTACCTGCTGGCCTCCCTGGGCATCGGCCTTCTCCCCGTCGTTGCCTGTGGCATGAAGTCCCTCTTCGCGCACCCGGATCCGCACCTCGCCGACGCGCGTCACTGACGCTACTCCGCGTCCGCGCGCTCCAGCAGTTCCTCCACCAACGGTCCGATCCCGTCCACGATCCGCGTCACGCCTTCTGCCGACGGATGCAGCCCGTCTCCCTGCATGAACCTTGCCATCGCCTCCGGAGAGGTGCCTTCGGCCTTCAGTGCCGCGAAGAAATCCGGATAGAACAGGGTATGATGTTTCTCGGATAGGTCGGGGTAGATCGCGTCGAAGGAGGCCGCGAAATCCGGCCCGTAGTTCCCCGGCGCCACGAGACCGACGAGCAGGACCTCGACCCCGCGAGCCTCGGCCGCCTCGAGAATTCCGTCGAGGTTGGAGCGCGTCAGTTCCGGTGGCAGCCCCCTCAGCACATCGTTTCCACCGAGTGTCACGATCATCGCGTCAATCTCCGGCGTCAGCGACCAGTCCACCCGTGACAACCCGCCCGAGGTCGTGTCACCGGACACACCGCCGTTCACGATCGTGACATCGTGACCGCGCTCCCGCAGCCACGCCTGCAACTGCGGCACGAAGCCTTCGCCGTCCACGAGGCCGTACCCCTGCGTGAGACTGTCACCGAAGGCCAGCAGGTCCACAGGCTCCGCCGAAGCGGCGCCCGCCCCCGCAATCACCAGTGCCGCGACCTTGCTCAGCCTCGTAAAGACCCCATATGGGTACAAAGTTTTCATGTCCGGAACGCTCTCCATGCCCGATACCGCCATTGCCCTCGAAGATGTCACTCTCACCTTGATGGGCAATACCGGACCGGTCGAAATCCTCCACGGCATAAGCCTTGACGTTGCTAGAGGCGAGACGATCGGCCTCATCGGCCCGTCCGGCTCCGGCAAATCCTCGCTCCTCATGGTGATGGGAGGGCTCGAAACCGCGACCTCCGGCAGGGTATCGGTGCTGGGTCAGGATGTCACCCGGCTTGACGAAGATCGGCTGGCGCGGCTGCGGCGCGATCACATGGGCGTGGTCTTCCAGTCGTTCAACCTGATCCCGACGATGACCGCGCTGGAGAACGTCGCCACGCCGCTCGAACTGGCGGGTCATCGCGATGCCTTCGACCGCGCCGCCGCCGAACTCGAGTCGGTCGGCCTCGGGGCGCGGTCCGGCCATTATCCCGCCCAGTTGTCCGGCGGCGAGCAACAGCGCGTCGCGCTGGCCCGGGCCTCTGCGCCGCGGCCCGACATCCTGCTGGCGGACGAACCGACCGGCAATCTCGACGGCCCGAACGGCGCCGCGATCATGGACCTGCTGTTCGGACTGCGCGACCGGCACGGCGCGACGCTGGTGCTGGTGACCCATTCCAACACCCTCGCCGAGCGCTGCGACCGGGTCGTCCGGCTGCGGGACGGGCGCGTCGATGACGCCCGGATGAGGGCCGCGGAATGAGCCTGGCCACGGCCGCCCGTTTCGCCGGGCGGGAGCTGCGGGGCGGATTGCGCGGTTTCCGCATCTTCATCGCCTGCCTCGCCCTCGGGGTCGCGGCCATCGCCGGGGTAGGGTCCGTCCGCTCGGCGATTCAGGAAGGGTTGTCGGAACAGGGCGCGGTCATGCTCGGCGGCGATGCGCAGGCGCGTTTCACCTACCGGTTCGCCTCCGAGGACGAGCGCGCCTTCCTCGACTCCCTCGCAACGAAGGTGTCCGAAGTCACCGATTTCCGGTCCATGGCCACCGTCGTGCGCGACGGCCGGACCGAGCGCGGCCTTACCCAGATCAAATCCGTCGACGACGCCTATCCCCTGCTCGGCACCATGTTGCTCGATCCGCCGATGCCGCTCGACGAGGCGCTCGCAGGCGGTGCGCATCCCGGTGCCGTGATGGCGAAGGTGCTCGCCGACCGGCTGGCCCTCGCCCCCGGCGACACTTTCCGGCTCGGCTCCGCCACCTTCACCCTGTCGGCGACCATCGTGACCGAACCCGACGACGCCGGCGACGGCTTCGGCCTCGGCCCCCGGACGCTGGTGCGGACCGGCGATCTCGCCGGGTCCGGTCTGCTCGAACCGGGATCGCTGTTCGAAACCGAATACCGACTCCTGTTGCCGCCCGACGCCGATCTCGACGCGCTCGAGACCGAGGCCGAGGCGCGGTTCGAAGGACAGGGCATCCGGTGGCGGGATGCGCGCAACGGCGCCCCCGGGATCGCCCGCTTCGTCGAGCGTCTGGGGAATTTCCTCGTCCTCGTCGGGCTGTCCGGACTGGCCGTCGGCGGCATCGGCGTCTCCTCCGCCGTGCGCGCCTACCTCGCACGCAAGACGCCGGTCATCGCGACGCTCAAGACCCTCGGAGCGGACCGCGCCACGATCTTCCAGACCTACTTCCTCCAGATCGGCGCGCTTAGCCTTCTGGGGATCGCACTCGGCCTGATCCTCGGGGCTGCCGTGCCGATGGCCCTGTCGCCGGTGATCTCCGCGGCGCTCCCGGTGCCGGTGGTCTTTTCGCTCTACCCGCTGCCGCTGGTCGAAGCGGCCGTCTACGGCCTGCTGACCGCGCTGATCTTCACCCTCTGGCCGCTCGCCCGGACCGAGGACGTGCGTGCCGCAAGCCTCTTCCGCGAGGCGCTGGACAGCGGCCGCGCCCTGCCCGCCACCCGCTTCGTGGTGATCACCCTCGGGTTGCTCGCCCTGCTGGTGGGGGTCGCCGCGGTGTTCTCCGGCAACGCCATGATCGCCCTCTGGATGGCCGGCGGCATCCTCGGTTCCCTCGTCATCCTCGCGCTCGCCGCCATCGGCGTCCGGGCGCTTGCCCGCCGTGCCATGCCGGCCTCGCGCGGCCGCCCCGCCCTGCGCTGGGCCCTCGGCGCGATCGGCGGCCCGCGCGAAACCGCCGTCTCCGTGGTGCTGTCGCTGGGGCTCGGCCTGTCGGTCCTCTCTGCCATCGGCCAGATCGACGGCAATCTGCGCACCGCGATCAGCCGCGACCTGCCCGATGTCGCTCCCTCCTATTTCTTCGTCGACATCCAGCCCGACCAGATCGACGGCTACCTCGATCGGCTGGCCTCGGACCCCGCCGTCAGCCGCGTCGACACCGCGCCCATGCTGCGCGGCGTTGTCACCCGGATCAACGGGCAGCGGGCGCAGGACGTGGCGGGCGATCACTGGGTCGTGCGCGGCGACCGCGGCATCACCTACGCGGCGCAGCCCGATTCCAGAACGCGCGTCACCGCCGGCCGATGGTGGCCCCGGGATTACGACGGCCCGCCGCAGGTCAGCTTTGCCGCCGAGGAGGCCGAAGAGATCGGCCTGAACCTCGGCGACACGATCACCGTCAACATCCTCGGGCGGGACATCACCGCCACCGTCACCAGTTTCCGCGAGGTCGACTTCTCCACCGCCGGCATCGGCTTCGTGATGACCCTCGACCCCGCCGCCCTTCAGGGTGCCCCGCACACCTTCATCTCGACCGTCTACGCCGCCCCCGAGGCAGAGGCCCGCATCCTGCGCGACCTGGCCGACGCCTATCCCAACATCACGGCCATCCGGGTCAAGGATGCCATCGACCGCATCAGCGTGCTGCTCGAAGGCATCGCGGGCGCGATCCGCTGGGGGGCCGCGGCCACGCTGCTGACCGGCTTCCTCGTGCTGATCGGCGCCGCCGCCGCCGGAGAAGGCGCCCGGACCTACGAAGCCGCGGTGCTCAAGACGCTCGGCGCCAGCCGCGCCCGCATCCTGCAGAGCTTCGCCCTGCGCTCGGCCCTGCTCGGCGCCGCGGCAGGGGGCGTGGCGCTCGTCGCGGGCAGCCTCGGCGGTTGGGCCGTCTGCACCTTCCTGATGGACACCACCTATGCGCCGATCTGGTCCTCCGCCCTCGGCATCGTCGCCGGCGGCGTGGTTGCCACATTGCTCGCCGGTTTCGCCTTTGCATGGCGCCCGTTGGCGGCAAAGCCCGCCCGTGTGCTGCGCGCACGCGAATAGGTGCCTTGATCCCCGGGGCCGGGGCTGGCAAGCCATGGCCGACCCTTGGCAGCCACGGACCCCAGATGCGATGACCGATTCCCTCCCCATGACGATCTCGACGCTGTCGCGCGCCCAGCGCACCAGCATCATGAACCTCGTCCGCCGCGCCTCGCGGTCCGAGATCATGCCCCGCTTCCGCAAGCTGGACGCGGCCGACATCGGGGAAAAGACCTCGCGCCAGGACCTGGTGACCGAAGCCGACCGTGCCGCCGAGGCGATGATCGCCCGCGGCCTCGTCACCCTGTTCCCGAATGCGCTGATCATCGGCGAAGAGAACGTCTCGGTGAATCCCGAGGTCCTCGACGGCATCCCGGAGGCGGAACTGGCCTTCACCATCGACCCGGTCGACGGCACCTGGAACTATGCGCACGGGCTCAGCGTCTTCGGCGTCATCATCTCCGCGCTGCGCTTCGGCGTGCCGGTCTTCGGGCTGCTCTACGATCCGGTGATGGACGACTTCATCGTCGCGCAGGACGGCGAAGGCGCCGAGATGATCATGCCCAAGCGCCGCATCAGGCGGACGGTGTCCGTCTCCGCCGGCGGTGCGGTCGAAGACCTCTCGGGCTATATCGGCCTCTACAACTTCCCCAAGGACAAGCAGGCGCAACTCGCCGCCGTCCTGCCCCGCTTCGAGCGCGCCTATTCCATCCGTTGCACCGCGCACGAGGCCCGCATGTTCGCCGAGGGCCACGTGGATTTCATGATCTCCGCCAAGCTCACCCCCTGGGACCACGCCGCCGGGGCCTTGATCGGCAAATGCGCCGGCGGCCACGTGGCGATGCTCGACGGCTCGGACTACCGGGCCCAGACCCGAGAAGGCTACCTGCTCGCCGCCTCCGACGCTGCCACATGGGGCCGGGTGCGCGACGTGCTATCCTTCCTGCTCGACGCGCCCGACGAAACCGCGAAGGCCTGACACCCTTCCCGGTCTTCTGCCTTCTTCTGGCCGGAAATATCCCGGGGAGCGCGAGGGGCAGCGCCCCTCGCCGGCGCGGGGTGCGCCGTCACTCCGCCGCTTCGGCGTAGTCGCTCATCGGCGGGCAGGTGCAGACCAGGTGCCGGTCGCCGTAGACGTTGTCCACGCGGTTGACCGGCGGCCAGTACTTGTCCACCCGGAACGCACCCGGCGGGAAACACCCCTGCTCGCGGGTGTAGGGCCGGTCCCAATCGCGCACGAGGTCCTCCATCGTGTGCGGCGCGTTCTTCAGCGGATTGTTCCCGGCGTCCATGCTGCCCGTCTCGATGGCGCGGATCTCTTCGCGGATCGACAGCATGGCGTCGCAGAAGCGGTCCAGCTCGGCCTTCGTCTCGCTCTCGGTCGGTTCCACCATCAGCGTGCCCGCCACCGGCCAGGACATGGTCGGCGCGTGGAAACCGCTGTCGATCAGCCGCTTGGCGATATCCTCCACCGTGATGCCCGCGGATTTCTCGAAGGGGCGCACGTCGAGGATGCACTCATGCGCCACCCGGCCCGCATGGCCGGTGTAGAGCACCTCGTAGGCGCCCTCCAGCCGCTTGGCGATGTAGTTGGCGTTGAGGATCGCCACCCGCGTCGCCTGCGCCAGCCCCTCGCCGCCCATCATCAGCACGTAGGCCCAGGAAATCGGCAGGATCGAGGGCGAGCCGTAGGGCGCGGCCGAAACCGGACCCGGCCCCTCGCCTGACAGAGGATGCGACGGCAGGTGCGGAACGAGATGCTTCTTGACCCCGATCGGCCCCATGCCCGGCCCGCCCCCGCCATGCGGAATGCAGAAGGTCTTGTGCAGGTTCAGGTGGCTCACGTCGCCGCCGAGGTCGCCGGGCCGCGACAGCCCGACCATGGCGTTCATGTTCGCCCCGTCGATATAGACCTGCCCGCCGTGCTCGTGGGTGATCGCGCAGACCTCCTTCACCGTCTCCTCGAACACGCCGTGGGTCGAGGGATAGGTGATCATGCAGGCGGCGAGCGTATCGCCGTATTTCTCCGCCTGCGCCCGGAAATCGGCAAGGTCGATGGACCCCTTCGCATCGCATTTCACCGGCACGACCTTCCAGCCCACCATCTGCGCCGAGGCCGGGTTGGTGCCGTGCGCGTTCACGGGGATCAGGCAGACGTTGCGCTGCCCCTCGCCCCGCGCCGCCTGCCAGGAGGCGATGGTCAGCAGCCCGGCATATTCCCCCTGCGCCCCGGAATTGGGCTGCATGGAAAAGGCGTCATAGCCGGTGACCGAGCACAGCCGCTTCGACAGATCGTCGATCAGGTGCTTGTAGCCCAGCGCCTGATCCTGCGGCACGAAGGGATGCAGCCCGGCGAATTCGCGCCAGCTCACCGGCATCATCTCCGCCGCGGCGTTCAGCTTCATCGTGCAGGAGCCGAGCGGGATCATCGCCCGATCCAGCGCCAGGTCCCGGTCCGCGAGACGGCGCATGTAGCGCATCATCTCGGTCTCGGCCCGGTTCATGTGAAAGACCTCGTGGGTCAGGTAGGCGCTTTCGCGCAGCAGCGCGTCCGGCAGGCGGTAGGTCGGGGTGAAATCCTTGTCCTCCCGCGCCAGGCCGAAGGCCTTCCAGACCGCCTCGATCGTCGCGGGGCGGGTGCGTTCGTCCAGCGTGATGCCGACCCGGGTCTCGCCGACCTTGCGCAGGTTCACCCCATGCGCGACGGCCGCCTGCATGACCCCGGCCTGGAACAGCCCGACGTCCACCGTGATCGTGTCGAAGAAGGCGCCCGGCTCGACCGCAAAGCCGGCCTCTTCCAGTCCCTTCGCCAGCCGCACCGTCTTGCGGTGAATGCGCTGCGCGATGGCCTTCAGCCCTTCCGGCCCGTGGAACACCGCGTAGAAGCCCGCCATGACCGCCAGCAGCGCCTGCGCCGTGCAGACGTTCGAGGTCGCCTTTTCGCGGCGGATATGCTGTTCGCGGGTCTGCAGCGACAGGCGGTAGGCGCGGTTGCCGTGGCTGTCGATGGAAACCCCGACGATCCGCCCCGGCATCGCCCGCTTGAACGCATCTCGGGTCGCCATGTAGGCCGCGTGCGGGCCGCCGTAGCCCATCGGAACCCCGAACCGCTGGGTCGAGCCGACAGCGATGTCGGCGCCCATCGCGCCCGGTTCCCTGAGCAGGCACAGCGCCATGATGTCCGCCGCGACGATCCCGACGGCTTTCGCGGCGTGCAGCGCCTCCATCTGCGGAGACAGGTCACGGACATGGCCGTGGGTTCCGGGATACTGGAAGATCGCGCCGAACACCGCCTCGGCGTCCAGATCCTCCGGCGCGCCGGTCACGATCTCGATCCCCAGCGGAGCCGCCCGGGTGCGCATCACCGCGATGTTCTGGGGGTGGCAGTTCTCGTCCACGAAGAAGGCCGTCGCCTTCGACTTCGCCACCCGCTGCGCCATGGTCATCGCCTCTGCGCAGGCCGTCGCCTCGTCCAGAAGCGAGGCGTTGGCCACTTCCAGCCCTGTCAGGTCGCTGACCATGGTCTGATAGTTCAGCAGCGCCTCCAGCCGACCCTGCGAAATCTCCGGCTGATAGGGCGTGTAGGCCGTGTACCAGGCGGGATTCTCGAAGATGTTGCGCTGGATCGCGGGCGGGGTGACCGTGCCGTGGTAGCCCTGGCCGATCAGCGACACGAGCACCTTGTTCTTCGAGGCGACCTCCCGCATGTGCCAGAGCATTTCCCGCTCGGACAGGGCCTTGCCGAAATCCAGCGCCTCGGCCTGCCGGATCCCCGCGGGGACGGTCTCGTCGATCAGCGCGTCGAGATCCGCGACGCCCAGCACCTCGAACATCCGTTCCATCTCGGCGGGAGACGGCCCGATGTGCCGCCGGTTGGCGAAATCGTAGGGCAGGTAGTCGGTGGGCGTGAAGGGCATCATATCACCTCTCGGAACGGGACGACCGATCCGCCGGTCCCGTGTGATTCTTCTTGTTCCAGATACGCGGTTCCCGGCCCGTCCGTTCGTGCGGAGGGCCGGGACAGGGCCTAGCCGACGAATTTCCGGTAGGCGGCTTCGTCCATCAGTTCGTCAAGCGCCGACATGTCCTCGACGGTCATCTTGAAGAACCAGGCCTCGCCCTCGGGGTCGTCGTTCACCTTGCCCGGTTCGTCGACCAGGACGCTGTTCACCTCGACGATCTCGCCGTCGAGCGGCGCGAGGATGTCGGACGCCGCCTTGACGGATTCGATCACCACCACCTCGTCGTCCTTGCTGACCGTGGTGCCCTCGTCGGGCAGTTCCACGAACACCACGTCGCCAAGCTGCTCGGCGGCGTGGGCGGTGATGCCCACCACGACGACATCGTCCTCGACCCGCAGCCACTCATGTTCTTCCGTGTATTTCATCGCCGATGTCCCCTATTGCGTCAGCGCTTGTAAGTCTGTGTCACGAAAGGCAGGCTGACCACCTCGACCGGAAGTCGCTTGCCCCGAACCTCACCATAAACCCGTGTTCCCGGCGTCGAAAGCGGCGTCGGCACGTAGCCCATCGCCACCGGCCCGCCCACGCTCGGCCCGAAACCGCCCGAGGTCACGCGGCCGATCGGTGTGCCGCCCGCGTCGGTTTCGAACAACGCAACGCCTTCGCGCATCGGCGCACGGCCTTCGGGCTTCAGCCCGACGCGCTTGTCGGCGACGCCGACGGCCAGTTCCCCCAGGATGACCCCGGCCCCCGGAAACCCGCCGGCCCGGTCACCGCCCGCGCGGCGCACCTTCTGCATCGCCCAGGTCAGCGCGGCCGCGACCGGAGTCGTGGTGGTATCGATATCATGCCCGTAAAGGCACAGCCCGGCTTCGAGGCGCAGCGAATCCCGCGCACCGAGGCCGATGGGTTCGACCGCGTCCAGCGCCAGCAGCGCCTCAGCAAGTGCGACCGCAGACCCCTCGGGAACCGAGATCTCGTACCCGTCCTCGCCGGTATAGCCCGAGCGCGAGACCCAGCATTCGGCGCCGCAGAGCGTCACGGTGGCCACGTCCATGAAGCGCATGTCGCGCACGGCGGGGTTCAGCGTGGCCAGCGCCGCTTCGGCGGCAGGCCCCTGCAGCGCGAGCAGAGCGCGGTCCTCGAGCAGGCGCACGCGGATTCCGCGCGGGGCAAGCGCGGCCTCCATCCGTGCGAAATCCGCCTCCTTGCAGGCGGCGTTGACCACGACGAACAAATGATCGCCGCGATTGGCGATCATCAGGTCGTCCTCGATCCCGCCCGCGTCGTTGGTGAACAGCGCATAGCGCTGCCGCCCCTCGCCCAGCCCGGCCACGTCGACCGGCACGAGGGTTTCGAGGGCCAGCGCGATCCCGGACACCGGCGCGCCGTCGAGGATCACCTGCCCCATGTGGCTCACGTCGAACAGACCGGCCTTTTCGCGTGTGTGAAGATGTTCCTTCATGACACCGAGCGCGTATTGCACCGGCATCTCGTACCCTGCGAACGGCACCATCTTCGCACCGAGCGAAGCATGCAGATCGAACAGCGGCGTCTGTTTCAGCGCGTCCATGCGACTCCCACATCCCAAGGGCCCGGATGTGCGCACCACGCGCCGACCGGGCATTCCCCGCACGGCCTGCGCCGTGCCCGAATGCCCCCTCTGTCCGTCAGCCTGAGATCGTTATCCCTTCGGCGGGCGCATTCACGCCACTCTCCAGAGTGTCTTGTCCGCGAAGGTCCATGGGCCTGAGAGTTTCCGGGGCGGTTGCTCCTTCGGCACCGGCGGGGCCGGTTCTCCCCTCGCGGTGCGCCGAAGCTACGATACTTGCGACGGCGTCGCAAGCTCCGGCAGAGGTGTCCCGCGCGTGCAGGCGGCGCCGGGGCCGAGAATGTCCAGAAGCGGGACGTTTCCGCAGACAAGCGCATCAAGGGTGAGCGGATCGAGCGTCCTGTAGAAGGCGCTCGCCGCATGCGTCAGAGCGTCGCGCAGGCGGCAGGCCGCGGTGAGGGGGCAGGTGTTGTCCGCATCCGCAAAGCATTCGGCCAGCGGAACCGGCTCCTCCATCACGCGGAACACCTCGCCGATGCGGATGCGGTCGGCGTTCCGCGACAGCTCAAGCCCGCCGTTCCGCCCGCGCCGCGTGTGCAGATATCCCAGTTGCGCGAGTTGGTTGATGACCTGGGCGAGGTGGTTCTCGGACGCGTTGCACCGTTGCGCGATCTCGGATTTGGTGACGAGCCGACCGGTGTTCGCCGCGCAATACATGAGCACGCGGATCGCGATATTCGTTCTCTTGGTAACGCGCATTGTCCCTGCTCTCGATTATCCTCGGGAAGGATTACATACACGACCACGCCATAGTCGCGTTTGACATACATCAATCCAGGGGTCACCACGGTCGGATGACTTTCACCTGTTTCTTCGGATACGGCTCGCTGGTGAACCGGCGCACCCACGGATACACCGGGGCCCGGCGCGCGGCCGCACGGGGATGGCGCCGCGCATGGCGCTACACGGCGGACCGCGAAGTGGCCTTTCTCACCGTCATCCCCGATCCCGCCTGCACCATCGACGGGCTGGTCGCATCTGTCCCCGCGGATGCCTGGCCGACACTCGATCTGCGCGAACACGCCTACGAACGGCTGGACGCGCGCGACAGCGTCACCGACGCCGGGGACGGGCACCCGGCGATCTATGCCATCGCGGCGGATCGCCTGAACACGCCCGACGACCATCATCCGGTGCTGCTCAGCTATCTCGACGTGGTGGTGCAGGGCTACCTGACCGAATACGGCCGGGACGGGGCCGCGCGGTTCTTTGCCACGACGACCGGATGGGAGGCGCCGATCCTCGACGATCGCGCGGCGCCGCGCTATCCACGCGCCCAGGACCTCTCGGAGGGGGAACGCGCCTTCGTGGACCGATATCTCCAGACCCTCAATTGCCGGATCATTGCCTGAATGTTTTCAAAGCCCCTCATGATCCTGCGCCGCGTGTCCAACCGCCTTGCCGTGCGCGTGCTCTTCGGGTCCATCCTCGCCTTTGCCGCCGTCCTGCTGGCGCCGTTCTTCGATTCGCTCATCCCGGAAAGCTGGCAGGACAGGTTCGGCCGCGACGCGGTGATGCCGATCCTGACCATCCTCGCCTCGTCGATGCTGACGGTCACCACCTTCTCGCTCTCGGTCATGGTGCAGGCCTTCCGCAGCGCCGCGAGCCAGGCCACGCCGCGCGCCTACCGGCTGCACCTGTCGGACACCACCACGCATACCGCGCTCGCCACCTTCACCGCGGCCTTCCTCTTTTCGCTGACCGCGATCGTGATGTTCAACGCGGGGTTCTATTCCGAAGCCGCGGCGGTGGTGATCTTCTGGCTCACCATGCTGGTGATCGCGGCCATCGTCCTGGCGATGCTGCGCTGGATCGACCACCTGAGCCGCCTCGGCAGCATGGACCACACCCTCGAAACCGCCGAATCCGCGGCCTTCACGCCGCTCGCCGCGATGATGGACCGCCCGGCGCTCGGGGGTCAGCCGATCCTCGGCGACCTCGGCGCGCCCAAGAATGCGCTCGCCCTCCCCGCCCCGCGCGGCGGGTATGTCCAGTTCATCGACATGAACCGGATGCAGACCGAACTGGGCAAGAGCGGCGCGCGCCTGCGCGTGGCGGCGGCGCCGGGCCATCACGTGATCCGCGGCCAGCCTCTCGGCTGGCTGATGCACGGAGAGGACGTGGACCGCAGCACGCTGGTGCAGTGCTTCACCCTCGGCAACAGCCGGTCGCTCGAACAGGATGCCCGCTTCGGCGTGATGATCCTGAACGAGATCGCCGTGCGGGCCCTGTCGCCCGCCGTCAACGATCCCGGCACCGCCATCGACGTGGTGCAGCGGCTGACGCGCCTGCTCGGCGAGACGGGCCGCCCGGCCGAAGAGGCGCCGGAATTCGGCCGGATCGAGGTGCCGATGGTCGCGGCCTTCGACCTGATGGACGACGCCTTCGGCGCGATCATCCGCGACGGCGCGGGCCGGCCGGAGGTCATCAGCGTGGTGTTTTCCGCCCTGAACGTGCTGCAGGGGTCGCCCTGGACCGATCTGGCAAAGGCGGCGCGCCGGATGCGCGGCTACGCGGTGCGGCACGCCAACGAGACGGTCGAGATCCGGGATGACCGCGACCGTCTGGCCGAAAAGGCGCGCTGACCGTCAGGCGGTCAGATTGCGCGCCGGGATGGTCTGGAGCAGCGGCATGACATCCGCCATCTCCGGCCCCTTCTCGCGCCCGGTCAGCGCCTTGCGCAGCGGCATGAACAGGCCCTTGCCCTTGCGCCCGGTCTGCGCCTTCACCGCCGCCGTCCACTGGCCCCAGGTGTCATGGTCGAAGGGACCTTCCGGCAGCAGGGTCATCGCCTCGGCCACGAAGGCCCGATCCTCGTCCGCGACCAGAGGCTCGGCCCCACGGGAGAACAGCGCCCACCAATCTCCGAGCTCGGCCCGCGTGCGGATGTTCTCGCGGGTCACGGTCCAGAACAGCTCGGCCTTGTCCGCGGGCACGCCCAGCGCGGCGATGTCCTCCGCCACCGCCGCCAGCGGCAGGCCGTGCAGCTTGCGGGCGGTCAGCGGGTAAAGATCCTCGACATCGAATTTCGTCGGCGCCGCGCCGAATTGCGACAGATCGAACCCCTCGGCGATCTCTTCCAGAGACAGGCGCAGTTCGACCGGCTGGCTCGACCCGAGCCGGGCCATCAGCGACAGCAGCGCCTCCGGCTCGATCCCGGCCTCGCGCAGATCGCGCAGCGAGAGGGTGCCCAGCCGCTTGGACAGGGATTCCCCCTGCGGTCCGGTCAGCAGCGAGTGATGGGCAAAGGCGGGCGGGGTGCCACCCAGCGCCTCGATGATCTGGATCTGCGTCGCGGTGTTGGTCACGTGATCCGAACCGCGCACGATATGGGTCACGCCCATGTCGACGTCATCCACGACCGAGGCGAAGGTATAAAGGATCTGGCCGTCCATCTTGAACAGCACCGGGTCGGAGACCGAGGCCGCGTCGATGGAGATGTCGCCGAGGATTCCGTCGGTCCACTCGATGCGCTGCTGATCGAGCAGGAACCGCCAGACCCCGTTGCCGCGCTCGGCCCGCATCCTTTCCCTGTCGGCCTCGGTCAGCGCCAGCGCCGCCCGGTCGTAGACCGGCGGCTTGCCCATGTTGAGCTGCTTCTTGCGCTTGAGGTCGAGCTCGACCGGTGTTTCCCAAGCCTCGTAGAGCCGCGACATGCCGCGCAGGCGGTCCGCTTCCTCGGCGTAGCGGTCCAGGCGCTGCGACTGGCGCTCCGTCCGGTCCCAGGTCAGGCCCAGCCACTCGAGATCGCGCTTGATGCCGTCGACATATTCTTCCTTCGACCGCTCCGGGTCGGTGTCGTCGATCCGCAGGATGAAGGTGCCGCCCGCCTTGCGCGCGATCAGGTAGTTGAACAGCGCGGTGCGCAGGTTGCCCACATGGATATGGCCGGTGGGCGACGGCGCGAAACGGGTGGTGGTCATGCGAGGACTCCTGCTTGTGCGCGGTGCCATTCCACAGACGCGCGGATTTGTCCAGTTGCCGGACCTTGGCGAAGCCCGCGCCGCCTGCCATGCTTTGCGCAAACCCGCCTGCCTGACCCCGGATACAGATGACCGACATCCTCACGGTGACCCTGAACCCCGCGCTGGATCTTTCCGCCAGCACCGACCGCGTGACGCCCAATCAGAAGCTCAGATGCGGGCCGCTGTCGGTCGATCCGGGGGGCGGCGGCATCAACGTCGCGCGGGTGGTGCGCGAATTGCAGGGGACCGTCCGGGCCTTTGTCGCGCTGGCCGGGCCGACCGGCATGCGGCTCGAAGAGGCGCTGGTCGCCCGCGGCATTCCCCTCGTCCGGATGGACGCGCCCGCGGACACCCGCGAGAGCTTTGCCGTGACCGACCGGACGACCGGCGACCAGTACCGCTTTGTCATGCCGGGGCCGGAGTGGACCGACGGGGAGGTGGCCGAGGCACTCCGCGCCATCTCGACCGCCGTGCCGCAGGGCGGCATCGTCGTGCTGAGCGGAAGCCAGCCCCCGGGCGTGCCGGTGACCTTCCCGACCAATGTGTGCCGGGCGCTGCGCGGGCGCGGGGCACAGGTGATCGTCGACACCTCGGGCGAGGCCCTGCGCTACCTCGCAGCGGGCACCAATCCCGCGCCCGCCGTGCTGCGCATGGACAGCGTCGAGGCGGAGGAGCTTGCCGGATGTCCGCTGGCGAGCCGCCGGGACTCGGCCCGGTTCGCCGCCGAACTCGTCGCACGCGGCGCGGCAGAGCGCGTGATCGTCGCGCGCGGGGCCGACGGGTCGGTCATGGCGGGTCCGGACGGGCTGGTGCAGGTCAGCGCGGCACCTGTCCCGGTCGTGTCCGCGGTAGGCGCGGGCGACAGCTTCGTCGGCGCCTATGCCTACGGCATCGCGGCGGGGCTGACGGCGCCGGAGGCGCTGGCCCTCGGCGCCGCGGCGGCCAGTGCGACGGTCACCTCTCCGGGCACGAGCCTGTGCCGGAGGGCGCTGGTCCACGAGCTGCTGGCCCAGTGCGGCGCCTCGCCGATCGGCGCCTGACTCCTCTTTCACGCGACGGCGGGCTCAAGCGTCCGCCACTCCGGATCGAGCGGAGCCTAGCGAAAGGCCGGACCGTGCGCCCAGATCGTCATGGAAAAGCGCGCGCCCTCCGTCACCGGCGTCACCCGGTGCAGCAGATAGGACGGAAACAGCGTGGCGGTGCCCCGCTCCCGGCGGGATTCGATGACATGCGCCGAGGGCATCACTTCGAGCGTGCCGCCGGCATATTCCTCGGGCTCCGACAACTGCACGACCATGGTCAGCTTGCGCCGCGCGGCGAGCTGGCCGTCGCCGATGTCGGAATGCCAGTCGAAATGCCCTTCGCGCTCGGCGCCGTAGCGCGCGATCTGCGCGCTTTCCCCGAAGGAGTCGAGCTCGAACCCGAATGCCTCGCGGTTGGCGATCCGCACGACGTCGATGATGCGGTCCATCACCCATTCCGTCTCGGCCACATCGTCGAGCCAGACCAGATCGGCGCGCCGCAGGTTGTGATCGCGCTGGCGGCCGACAAGCCGCGCGTCGGAGCTTTCGGCAGAGCGCGCGATGTCGATGAGACGGGAACAGTCGACGGCGGAAAAGGCATCCTCGATGCTGTGGACGGAAATCATGTCGGGGGAACTTTCGGGCAGGTGGGGTTGCGCCCCATAGTCCGCGCCGACACGGCGGTCTTGCCGGAAAACGACTTCGATCGCCGAAACCGACCTCTTCCTTCGGACGCTGTTGTCGCACATATGAAGGGCATGAAAGACGCCAGCCTCGCCCGGATCGAAGAGATCGCCCGCCGTACCGTCGACACCCTGCCCGAGCCGTTCCGCCGGGGGGCGGCGGGTGTGCTGCTGCGGGTCGAGGACTGGCCTTCGGACGAGATGCTGGACGAGCTCGGCATCGACGATCCGCTCGACCTTACCGGGCTGTACGACGGTGTGCCGATGACCCTGAAATCGGTCGCCGACCCGTCCCCCTTTCCGGATACGGTCTGGCTGTTCCGCAAGCCGATCCTGCAGGAATGGCGGGATCGCGGGGACATCGCGCTCGACGACCTCGTGGCGCACGTGACCGTGCACGAATTCGCCCATCACTTCGGCTGGTCGGACGAGGATATCGCGACCATCGACCGCTGGTGGGAATAGGCGCGGCGCCTCAGCCCTCGCGCAGCAGGTCCCGGATCCGCGCCAGGAACCTCTTCGGCCCGAGGTCGTCGCCCGCGGTTTCCCGCGCCCCGGCGGCCAGCCGCGCCCGCAGCGCCGGATCGTCGATGAGCGCCCCGAGAGCGGTCTCGATACGGTCCGGCTGCGACAGGTCGAGCAGCAGGCCGTCACCGCCGTCGACGAGGTAGCCCGCCGAACCGGCGCTGGTGGAAATCACCGGCACGCAGCCCCAGGCCATCGCCTCGACCGGGGCGGTGCCGAGCGGTTCGGCCGTCGACGGCAGGATGCAGACATGGGAGCGGGCATAGAGCGCGGGCATGTCGCGAAAGGCCACGTCGCGGTGAATCTCGCACCAGTCCTCACGCGCGGCGGCTTCCAGCACCGCCATGTGGTCGGCATCGGCGCCGCTGATGGTGTGGCTGGTGGCCCCGGCAAGGATCAGCCGCGCCCGTCCCGCGCGCCCGGCCTCGCGCAGCGCGTCGATCACGAGGGGCTGGTTCTTGCGCGGCTGGGCAAGCTTGCCGACGCAGAGCACCGTCACCGGAGCATCGGGCCGCTCCGGCATCTCGGGCAGGCCGGTGCAGACCGGCCAGGGCAGGTAGCGCGATTGCGGATCGGGCGGCGTATCGGTCAGCCCGGGAACCGGCGTCACGCGCCGCGCGGGCAATCCGTCGAGCCGCAGCCGAAGCCGCTTCCAGAACGAGCGCGGCCGGTCGAGCGGATGCTGGTCGTAGCTCCAGAGCTGCGCCTTGGTGCCCCGCGCGGCGCGGGCGACCGCGTGTTTCAGATCCGAGGTATTGCGCAGGAACACGAGGTCCGGGGCAAAACCGGCGAACGCCGCCTTCAGACCGGCGGCATCCGATGGATCGGCAAAGACCCGGGGCGCGACGATCGAATGATCCTCGACCTCCGGCGCGGTGTCGGACACCCAGACCGCCACCCGCGCGCCGGACTCGACCAGCGCCTTGGTGGCGAACCAGAGGTTCGGATGGAATCTCGGGACGACGAAGAGAACGGAAATCATTCCCGCCGCTACCGCCCGCGCGCGGTCAAATCAAGCGGTGATGCGTCCGGGGACCGGCGGCGGCGCAGGCGCAGCGCCTCCGAAGGCCGTGCCTGCCCGCAAGAAGCGGCAGCGCGGCGGGCACCGGAACCGGCGAGGCAAAGCATGACCACCGCGCCCGCCAGCGATCCCGTCATGCCGGACGAGGTGAGGGCGCCGATTCGATCAGGAGGGATATTTCCCCGGCGTTTCCGTCGACAGGCTGGACCCCGCAGGACCCGCGGATGCCGAGGGCGTCACCGCAGATGTCTGACTCCTCGTGTATTGCGCTGTTCGTGGGCGTGTCGAAGGTCGGCACGGACCACGCATGCGAACCGCCGCCGCGATGCGGCAGCCGAGCCCGTCGCGCAAAGACTTCCGTCAGCTTTCGTCGCGCCACCGGTTGACGATGGGATAGCGCCGGTCGAGCCAGAACGCCCGCTTGGACAGTCGTGCCCCCGGCGCGGACTGGAAGCGCTTGTACTCGGACAGGTAGAGCAGCCGCTCGACCTTCTTGGCGTCGGCCTTGTCATATCCGGCCGCCACGCAATCGGCGATGGAGCCGTCATCGTCCACAAGGATCTGCAGGATACCGTCCAGCACCGGGTAATCGGGCAGGGAATCGCTGTCCTTCTGATCCTCGCGCAGTTCGGCCGAGGGCGGCTTGGTGATGATCCGTTCGGGGATCGGGGCGTGCTTCGGCCCCATCATCCAGTCGCGGCTGTTGGCATTGCGCCAACGGCAGATATCGAAGACGCGGGTCTTGTAGAGATCCTTGATCGGGTTGTAGCCGCCCGCCATGTCGCCGTAGATCGTCGCATAGCCGACCGCGACTTCGGACTTGTTGCCCGTGGTCAGGAGCATCTCGCCGAACTTGTTGGACAGCGCCATGAGCAGCAGCCCGCGCAGGCGGGACTGGATGTTCTCTTCGGTCAGGTCCGGTTTCAGCCCCTCGAACAGGGGGGCGAGCGTCGCGGTGATGGCCGCCCGGCCTTCGGCGATCGGCACGAAATCGTACTGCGCGCCCAGCGCCTCGGCGCAGGCCTTTGCATCCTCGAGCGAATGTTCGGAGGTGTATTCCGACGGCAGCATCACGCAGCGCACGTTGTCCGGACCCAGCGCATCCACCGCGATGGTGGCGACCAGCGCGGAATCCACCCCGCCCGACATGCCCAGCAGCACCTTGCCGAAGCCGGTCTTGCGGCAATAGTCGCGCAGCGCCAGCACCATGGCGTGGTAATCCTGCTCCATCGCGTCCGGGTGCCGCACGAAATCTCCGGGCAGCGCGCGCCAGCCCTCTTCGGTGCGTTCCAGATCCACATGAGAGACGCATTCCTCGAACACCGGAAGCTGCACCACGGGCGCGCCATGCGGGTTCAGCACGAAGGAGGCCCCGTCGAAGATCTGGTCGTCCTGCCCACCCACGAGGTTCAGATAGATCAGCGGCAGACCGGTTTCGACCACCCGCGCCACCATGCGGTTCAGCCGCAGCTCCTGCTTGTTGCGGTAATAGGGCGAGCCGTTGGGAACGAGCAGGAACTCGGCCCCGGTTTCGGCCAGGGTCTCGGCCACGTCCTCGTACCAGGCATCCTCGCAGATCGGCGAGCCGATGCGGGTGTTGCCCACGGCATAGGGGCCGCCGATCGGGCCGCTGTCGTAGATGCGCACCTCGTCGAAGACGTTGTAATTCGGCAGGTGGTGCTTGAACACCTGTGTGACCATCTTGCCGCCGCGACAGATGACATAGGCGTTGTAAAGCTCCGTTCCCTCGAACCAGGGCGTGCCGATGGCCAGCGCGGGACCGTCGGCGCAGTCTTCGGCCAGCCTGCGCACCGCTTCCATGCAATCCAGCGTGAAGGCGTTCTTCATCGGCAGATCCTGGGCGTTGTAGCCCGCGATGAACAACTCCGGCAGCGCGACCAGCTGCGCCCCGGCATCCTTGCCCTGCTGCCAGGCGTCGCGGGCCTTGGCGGCATTGCCCGCAAGGTCGCCGACGGTGGCGTCGAGCTGTGCGATGGTCAGGCGGAAACGGTCGGCCATGGCCCAATCCTTCTCGGTCACGATCGGGTGTGACATAGCAGAACCACGCCTGAGGGAAAGCGCCGCCGGGCAAAAGAGATTGTCAGTCAGGGGGGGGTTGTTTACGTTCCCGCCGACAGGGAGACAGTTTCCGACAAGGAACGGGCAATGACATTCGCAGGCAGAACTCTGGCCGCAGCGGCGGGACTGATCGTCCTGACCGGGGCCGCATGGGCGCAGGACGCCGAGGTCGTCACCAAGCAGTACGATGACGGCGGCACCTACGAGGGCACGTTCCGCAACGGGCTGCAGGACGGCACGGGCACCTACCGGCTGCCGAACGGCTACGAATACACCGGCGACTGGGTCGAGGGCGAGATCAAGGGCAAGGGCGTCGCGCGCTTTCCCAACGGGTCGATCTATGACGGCGATTTCGCCAAGGGCAAACCCGAGGGCATCGGCAAGATCGTCTTTGCCGACGGCGGCACCTACGAAGGCTCCTGGCTGGACGGCAAGATCACCGGCAAGGGCGTGGCGAGCTATGCCAACGGCGTGCGCTACGAAGGGTCGTTCCGCAACGCGCTGCACCACGGGCGCGGCACCATGACCTCGCCCAACGGCTATGTCTACGAAGGCGACTGGGTGAACGGCGTTAAGGAAGGCAATGCCGAGATCACCTATCCCGACGGGTCGCTCTACGAGGGACGCGTGGCCAACGGGCTGCGCGACGGTCAGGGCAAGCTGACCATGCCGGACGGGCTGATCTACGAAGGCACCTGGCGCGAGGGCCAGATCGACGGCATCGGCAAGCTGACCCAGCCCAACGGCGACGTCTACGAAGGCGATCTGGTCGACGGCCGCCGCGACGGCGAAGGCCGCGTCACCTATGCCAACGGCGACACCTACGAGGGCCATTTCGAAAACGATCAGCGGCAGGGTCAGGGAACCTTCGTCGGTGCCGACGGCTACCGCTACTCCGGCAACTGGGTCACCGGCCAGATCGAAGGCATGGGCACCGTCACCTATCCCGACGGCTCGGTCTACGAGGGCGAGTTCAAGACCGATCTCGCCAACGGCAAGGGCCGTATCACCTATCCCGACGGCTCGACCTACGATGGCGACTGGGTCGACGGGGTGATCGAGGGCAAGGGCATCGCGACCTATGCCAACGGGCTGGTCTACGAGGGCGATTTCCGCAATGCCCGCAACGACGGCTTCGGGGTGATGACCTACCCGGACGGCTACCGCTACGAGGGCGAATGGCAGAACGGCCAGCGCCACGGACAGGGCACCGCCACCTATCCCGACGGCACGGTCTATCGCGGCTCGTTCCGCGACGGGCAGCGGCACGGTCAGGGCGACATCACGATGGCCGACGGCTTCAGCTACAGCGGCGACTGGGAAAACGGCGAGATCAGCGGCAAGGGCGTCGCCACCTATGCCAACGGCGATGTCTACGAGGGCAATTTCACCGACGGCAAGCGGCAGGGCGAAGGCACCATGCGTTATGCCTCGGGCGAGGAAACCACCGGCGACTGGGTGAACGGCGTGCTGACGACGAAAACCCCGGTCCCCGAAACCGCCCCGGCCGAAGGCGAAGGCGAAAGCGACGCAGCGACACCGCCGGCCGACACCCCCGCCAGCGAATAGGCGCCGGGCAGCGGGCGGCGGTCAGACCGTCTTGCCCGCGCTCATGCGGTCCAGAAACGCCTCGGCCTCGCGCAGGACGGTGCTCCGTCTGGTTTCGTCCATCCGGTCCCAGGTGCGGTACATGTTGCCCATGCGGGGATTGTTCTCGAACCGGTCCCGGTGACGGTTCAGGAAATGCCAGTAAAGAAGGTTGAACGGGCAGGCCCCCTCGCCCGTCCGCGCCTTTACGCTGTAGTGGCACGCCTTGCAGTAATCCGACATCCGGTCGATGTAATTGCCTGACGAGACATAGGGTTTCGACGCCACCAGCCCGCCGTCCGCGAATTGCGTCATGCCGATGGTGTTGGCCGCCATCACCCAGTCGAAGGCATCGACGTAGCTGGCCAGATACCACTCGTGGACCTGCTGCGGGTTCAGACCGGCGATGAGGGAAAAATTCCCGGTGACCATCAGGCGCTGGATGTGATGGGCATAGCCGTCTTCCCGCGTCTGGTCGACCGCATGGGCGACGCAGGCCATCCGCGTCTCAGCGCCCCAGAAGAAGCCCGGCAATTTGCGCTGATGGTTCAGCGCGTTGCGGCGCAGGTAGTCCGGGCCCTGAAGGTAGTACATGCCCCGCACGTATTCGCGCCAGCCGAGGATCTGGCGGATGAACCCCTCGACCGCGTTCAGCGGCGCGGCGCCCTCGGCATAGGCCTGCGCCGCGGCATCGCAAACCTCGCGCGGGGTGAGCAATCCGATGTTGAGATAGGGCGACAGGACCGAATGATAGAGGTGCCGCTCCCCCCGCAGCATCGCGTCCTGGTAGTCCCCGAACCGCGGCAGGGCATTCTTGATGAAATGGGTCAGCGCCCGCCGCGCCTGCGTGGTGTCCGTGGCATAGGCAAACGGGCGCAGTTCGCCGAAATTGCCGGAAAACCGCGCCTCGACCAGGTCGAGGACCTCTTCCACCGTCTCGTCGGGGGTGAACATCATCGCGCCGCCATGGTCGATCCCGTCCGGAGGCGGTTTGCGGTTCTCGGAATCGTAGTTCCACTGGCCGCCCTCGGGCGCATCGCCGTCCATCAGGTAGCCGGTCTTGCGCCGCATCTCGCGATAGAAATACTCCATCCGCAGCGACTTGCGCCCCTCGGCCCAGCCCTCGAAGGTCTCGTGGGTGGCAAAAAACCGGTCGTCCTCGATCATCCGCACCTTGAGCGGACAGTCCTGCAAGGCTTCGATCAGGCGCCAGTCGCCCGGCTCGGTCGCCAGAACCTCGGAGGCGCCGGTCTCCTCCGCGCGGCGCAGCAGTTCACCGGGGATGGAGCCGGCGTTGTCGGTGTCGTCCAACTGGCTGTAGCGCACCGTCCAGCCATCTTCCGCCAGCCTTCGCGCGAATTTGCGCATGGCGGCAAAGATCAGCGCGATCTTCTTGGAGTGGTGCGCGATGCAGTCGGTCTCGGCCGCGACCTCGGCCATGACGACGACATCCCGCGCCTTGTCGGCCTGTTTCAGCGCCGCCATCCCGGGCGTGAGCTGATCGCCGAGCACGAGGACAATCCGACTCACCAGCGCACCTCCTTGCCGGCCCAGTCGAAGAACCCTCCGGTGTCGTCCGGCCCGAGACCGTCGCAGACCGCCAGCAGGTTGCGCGCCGCCTCCTGCGGCGGAACGGCGGGGTGGCGGCCGAGGTATTTCTCGGTGAAGGGTGTCGCCACCGTGCCGGGATGCAGCGCGACGCAGGCCAGCTGTCGGTGCGTGCGGGCCAGTTCGATCGCGGCGGTACGGACCACCTGGTTGAGCGCGGCCTTGGCGGCGCGGTAGCCGTACCACCCGCCCAGCCGGTTGTCCCCGATGGAGCCGACCCGCGCCGACAGCACGCCGAGCACTGCCCGGCGGTCGCGCGGCAGCAGGTGGCGGGCATGTTTCAGCACGAGCGCCGGGCCGATGGCGTTCAGCGCGAACTGATCCGCAAGGGCCCGCGCGTCCAGCGCATCGAGAGACTTTTCCGGCACGGCCCCGGCAATCTCGAGCGCCCCGGTGGTCACGAGGATCAGGTCGTACGCGCCCTCCAGCGCACCGATATGCGTGGCGATCGAGGTTTCGTCGGTCACGTCCAGCCCGTCGCCGGAGCGGGACAGGCCCACCGCCTCCACCCCGCGCCCGGCAAGCGCGGCGCAGAGGGCGGCACCGATGCCGCCGCTGGATCCGATGATGAGCGCGCGTTCCATTCCGGGCGAGATAGCCGCCGCGCGTCCGCCTTCAAGCGGCGATCACTCGGCGGGTTCGGCGGCCCTGGTCCGTTCCAGCAGCACGGCGATCTCCGGTCGGCAGGAGCCGCAGTTGGTGCCCGCCTGCAGCGCCGTTCCCACCGCGTCGACGCTGATCGCGCCGCCGGTCTCGATGGCTTCGAGGATCTGGTTCACCCCGACGTTGAAGCAGGAACAGACGATTGGGCCCGGATCGGGCTGGTCGGCGGGCGCACGCCCGGTCAGCACATGCGGCGCATCCTGTCCCGGCAACCCGGCAAGGTGGCTGCGCATCACGCGCACCGGCTGGCGCGACACGAACAGCGCGGCAAGAAGGCGGTCGCCGTCGTGAAAGGCGATCCGCGCGGTGCGCCGTGCGGTGTCGACCACCACCTGCGCCTCCGCGTCGGGAAGGGCGAACAGGCGGCGGGCCTCGGTCTCCCAATCGGCGGGGGTCTCCGTCCCGGCGAGTTCCGCGCGCCAGCCCGTGCCGGTGCGCGCGAGCGCCCAGTAGTCGGACCGCAGCACCATGTCGTCCGACGAGATGGCGAAGCCGTACCAGGCCGCCCTGAACGGCGCGACCGCCACGACCGAGGCCTTGCTCTCCGGCTGGCCCGAGACCGGGTCCGTGACGGCGGCGACCACCGCGTCGATCCGGGCCGACGGCGCGGTCTCGCCGGTCCAGTGGATCGGCGCGAAGACGTCGCCGCGCTGCACGCGGTCGGTCAGAAGCGCCCGCAGGATCGACCGGCCGGTCACGCTGCGCACCTCGACCAGGTCGGCCTCGGCAATGCCCTGTGCGGCGGCATCCTCGGGATGGATTTCCAGGAACGGCTCGGCCAGGTGTGCCGAAAGGCGTGGCGACAGGGCCGTCCGGGTCATCGTGTGCCACTGGTCGCGGATGCGGCCGGTGTTGAAGCGATAGGGGAAATCGGCATCGGGCCGCGACACCGGCGGGCGCCAGCTGACACCCAGCATCCGGCCCATGCCCGACGGCGTGAAGAACGCGCCGTCCGCAAAGAACCGCCCCCCCTGCCGCGTCCCGGACGCGGGCCAGCGGAACGGCGGCATGACGGCATAGTCGTGGTCCGAAAGCTCTGCCTTGGCGGAGATGTCGAAATCCTTGCCGAACCCGCCCGCGATGCCGGACAGCGCCGCGTATTCGCGGAAGATCTCTGCCGGGGACTCGTAGTCGAAGGCCGAAACCCAGCCCATGCGGCGGCCGACCTCGGCGAGGATCTCCCAATCCGGGCGGGCCATGCCGGGCACCGGCAGCGCCGGGCGCTGGCGCGAGATGGTGCGGTCGGAGTTGGTGACGGTGCCGTCCTTCTCGCCCCAGGCGGCGGCGGGCAACACCACATGCGCCAGACGCGCGGTATCGGTCGCGGCGGTGATGTCGCTCACCACCACGAAATCGCAGCCCGCGATGGCATCGCGCACGCGGTCGGCGTCGGGCATGGTGACGGCGGGGTTGGTGTGGATGATCCACAGCGCCTTGATCCGCCCGGCGTGCACCGCCTCGAACATGTCGACCGCCTTGTGCCCCGGCTGGTCGGCGATGGTCGGAGAGGACCAGAAATCGTGCACCGCGTTGCGGTGATCGGCATTTTCCAGGTCGAGATGACAGGCCAGCATGTTGGCCAGCCCGCCGACCTCGCGCCCGCCCATGGCGTTGGGCTGGCCGGTGACCGAGAACGGCCCGCAACCCGGCTTGCCGATGCGCCCGGTGGCGAGATGGCAATTGATGATCGCATTGACCTTGTCGGTCCCGGAGGAGGATTGGTTCACCCCCTGGCTGAACACCGTCACCACCTTTTCGGTGCGGATCCAGAGCTTGTAGAAGGCGCGCAGGTCCGCCTCGGACAGGCCGGTGACACCGGGATCGTCGTTCGACGCGGCCGCGAGCGCGCCGTCGAAGCCTTCGACGTTGCGCAGGAAGGCGGCATCCGTCCCGCCCTGCTCGTAGATCGAGGCGAGCAGCCCGTTGAACAGCGCCACGTCCGTGCCCGCCTTGAGCGCGATGTGCATGTCGGCGATGTCGCAGGACGAGGTGCGACGCGGGTCGATCACCACCACCTTCATCGCCGGGCGCGCCTTTTTCGCGGCGACGATGCGCTGGAAGAGCACCGGGTGACACCAGGCAAGGTTCGAGCCCGTCAGCACGACCAGGTCGGCAAGCTCGAGATCCTCGTAGGTGCCCGGCACCGTGTCGGTTCCGAAGGCGCGCTTGTGACCGGCCACGGTCGAGGCCATGCAGAGCCGCGAATTGGTGTCGATGTTGGCCGAGCCGATGAAGCCCTTCATCAGCTTGTTGGCGACGTAGTAATCTTCGGTCAGCAACTGGCCCGAGACGTAGAAGGCCGCGCTGTCCGGGCCGTGCTCCGCGATGGTCCGGCGGAATTTCTCGGCCACGAGGTCGAGCGCGCTGTCCCAGTCGCTGTCCTGCCCCATGACGCGCGGCGTCAGCAGCCGTTCACCGAGCCCGATGGTTTCACCCAGTGCCGAACCCTTGGAACAGAGACGGCCGAGGTTGGCAGGGTGGTCCGGGTCGCCGCGCACGTCCATCCCGCCGTGGCCGTCGGGCCGCAGGATCACCCCGCAGCCGACACCGCAGTAGGGGCAGGTGGAGCGTACTTCCGGCATCCCGGCCCCGTCCATCACGCAGCGCTCCGCTTGCCGACGGCAGTGCCGTCCAGCAGGATGCGCCCGGCCTCGACCCGCACCGGATAGATGTCGATCCGACCCTCGTCCGCGCCCTGCGCCTCGCCGGTGCTGAGATCGAAGATCATGTTGTGCAGCGGGCAGGTCACCTTGTTGCCGTGCACGATGCCCTCGGACAGCGGCCCGCCCTTGTGCGGGCAACTGTTGGACGCGGCATAGATCTCGGCCTCGTCCGTGCGGAACACGGCCACGCAGCCGACTCCGGTCCTGACCAGCCGCGATCCGCGCAGGGGTACGTCTTCGATATGTCCGATGTCGATCCAGCTCATTCTGCAGCCTCCACGGTGAGATCGGCCAGCGGATGGAAACGGCGCGCCGCCTCCGGTTCGGCCCGCTCGGCCCAGGGGTCTTTCTGATAGACGCTTTGGGAAATCTCGAACCGGTCCACCAGCGCGGCGCGCGTGGCGGGATCGGCCAGGACCTCCTTCACCCAATCCAGCCCGACCTTCGCGACCCACTTGTAGGGCCGGTCGAGATACTTGGCGTTCTCGCGGTAAAGCTGGATGAAGGCGGTGGTCCACTCGATCGCCTCGTCCTCGGTCGCGACATCCTTGAGACGCTCGGTCTCCTTCACGTCCATGCCCGCGGCACCGGCCACGCTGACCTGGTAGCCCGAGTCGACGCAGATGATGCCGACGTCCTTGCAGGTCGCCTCGGCGCAATTGCGCGGGCAGCCCGACACGGCCAGCTTGACCTTGTGCGGTGTCCACGACCCCCAGAGCTTTTTCTCCAGCTTGATGCCGAGCCCGGTGGAATCCTGCGTCCCGAAGCGGCACCAGTCCGAGCCGACGCAGGTCTTCACCGTGCGCAGACCCTTGGTATAGGCGTGGCCCGAAACCATCCCCGCGTCGTTCAGATCCGACCAGATCGCGGGCAGATCTTCCTTGCGGATGCCCAGGAGGTCGATGCGCTGGCCCCCCGTCACCTTCACCGCCGCGTCGTATTTCTTGGCCGCCGCGGCAATGGCGATCAGTTCGTCCGGCGTGGTCATCCCGCCCCACATCCGCGGCATGACGGAATAGGTCCCGTCCTTCTGGATGTTGGCGTGGTTGCGCTCGTTGACGAAACGCGACTGCGGATCGTCCTGGTAGTCGAGCGGCCAGTCCGCCAGCAGGTAGTAGTTGATCGCCGGACGGCAGACATGGCAGCCGTTGCGGGTCTTCCAGCCCAGCTCCTGCCAGACGGCCTCCTGCGATTTCAGCTCCTTGGACTTGATGAGCAGGCGCACGTCCTCGTGGGTGAGATCGCAGCAGCCGCAGACCGGCTGCGCCGTGGGCAGCACGAATTCGTCGCCCAGCGTGACCGACAGCACCTGTTCGACCAGGCCCGTGCAGGTCCCGCAGGAGGCGCTGGCCTTGGTCTGCGCCCGGATCGCGCCGAGGTCGGTCGCGCCGCCCTCGATCGCCTTGACGATGGCACCCTTGCATACGCCGTTGCAGCCGCAAATCTCCGCCTCAGGCGGCAATGCTGCAACGGCTGAGAGAGGGTCCGCGGCGTCCCCCCCCTGGTAGGCGGGCCCGAAGATCAGCGTCTCGCGCATGTCGGCGACATCCTCGCCGTCCTTGATGAGACCGAAGAACCAGTTCCCGTCCGCCACGTCGCCGTACATCACCGCGCCGACCAGCTTGTCGTTCTCGATCACGAGGCGCTTGTAGACCCCGCGCGCCGGATCGCGGAAGACGATGTCCTCGCGGCCCGGCTTGTCGCTGAAATCGCCCGCCGAGAAAAGGTTGCAGCCCGTCACCTTCAGCTTGGTGCTGAGTTCGCGCATCCGGAAGGTCTCTTCCTCGCCGGTGAGCGTCCTCGCCAGCACCTTCGCCTGATCGTAGAGCGGCGCCACGAGGCCGAAGACATTGCCGTCGTATTCCACGCATTCGCCCACGGCAAAGACATCCGGGTCCGAGGTGCGCATCTGCGCGTCGACCTTGATCGCCCGGCCGCAGTCGAGCCCGGCGTCCATGCCCAGCTTGACCGAGGGGCGGATGCCCACGGCCATCACGACGATGTCGCAGGGCAGGACGGTGCCGTCCTCCAGGTGTACCGCCTCGACGCGCTCCTCGCCCACGATCTCCTTGGTGGAGGCCTTGAGCAGCACGTTGATGCCGCGGCGCTCGAGATCCTTCCTGAGCAGGTAGCCCGCCGCCTCGTCGAGCTGGCGCTCCATGAGGTGGCCCATGATGTGCAGCACGGTCACGTCCATGCCGCGCAGCCGCAGGGCGGCAGCGGCTTCGAGGCCCAGCAGGCCGCCGCCGATGACCACGGCCTTGCCGCCGGGCTTGCCCGAGGCCTCGACCATGGCGGTGGTGTCCTCGACATCGCGGAAGGCGACGACACCGGGCAGCTTGTGACCGGGAACGGGGATGATGAAGGCGCTGGAGCCGGTGCCGATCACCAGCTTGTCGTAGGGCACCTCGCCCTTCTCGCCCACGACGACCTTGCGGTCGCGGTCGATGGACACGACCTTCTCGCCGAAGCGGCAGGTGATCGCATTGCCGGCATACCAGGCATCGTCATGGGTGACGATTTCCTCGTAGCTCTTTTCGCCCGACAGGACGGGCGACAGCATGATGCGGTTGTAGTTGCCGCGCGGCTCGGCGTTGAACAGCGTGATGTCGAACGCGTCGGGCGCGGTTTCGCGGAGGTGCTCCAGCACACGGCCCGAGGCCATGCCGGCACCGATGACGACCAGTTTCTGCATTTCGGGCCTCTCAGACATACCAGGCGACGATGTGGGAAATCTCGCCATGTTGATGGATGGGCAGCGCGACCATGGATTCGTATCCCGCCGACAGGCCGGGCGTGCCGTTCTCGACGACCGGCAGGCCGGTGCCGAGCACCTTGCCGATCTGGCCCTGCCACGCGGCAACGCGGCGGGGCTTCTGCTGGGTGTCGTCGGTCCAGAGCGGGCCTTCGCGCGAGCAGATGCCGTCGACCAGCACCGCGCCCGGCTCGCGGCCGACCTTGCCGGCGCTGGCGTCCCAGATCTCGAACCGCCGCGCGATGGGCGTGCCGCGCGCCGACAGCAGGGTCAGCACGTAGGTCATGCCGCCGGGCACCGGAACCGGCAGGCCGAGGCCGGTGGTCAGCCCTGCCTTGCCCGCGCTTTCGGAGCGGATGAAGCGGTAGCCCGACCCGAGGTCGCGCATCAGGATCGGCGTTTCCGAAGACCAGACACCACCCGGCAGGCCCTGCCCGCGCGGGAAATGCGTGTGCTGGCTGACCCATTCGAAATGCCGGGCTGCACCGTAGTAACCATCGTCCAGCATCAGCAGGCCGTCCTGCTCGTGCCAGATCTCGATCGCGCCGGTGCGGTTGTCGTCGTCGCCGCAGAGCACGACGAGAACCGCCTTCAGCGTGTTGCCGTTGAACACCGGGATCGCGACGGCGCTGGTCAGCCCCGCCTCGTGCGCCGCTTCGGTGCGCTTGAAATAGGACCCGTCGAAGCCCTTGAGCACGACCGGCCGCCCTTCGGACCAGGCCTTGCCCGGCAGGCCCTCGCCCTTGGCGAAGCTCTGCTGGCGGCTTTCCGCGGCAAAGGCGTCGAGCGTGCCGTAGTTGCCCTCGCCATGCACGAGGCGGTCGCCTTCGGGAACCCAGACCTCGGTGACCTGGATGAATGTCTTCACGGGAGCGTCGATTGCAACGTCCATCACGCGGCTTCCTTCTTGTCGGATTTCTCTTCGGCCCGGGCCTCGGACTTGGCCTGCTTGCCGTGCTCGTACTCCTCGAGGAAATTCAGCACCTGCTCGCGGTAGAGGTAATAGTCCGGGTGTTCGAGCAGCGCCTTGCGGGTGCGCGGACGCGGCAGATCCACATCCACGATGCGCCCGATGGTCGCCTGCGGACCGTTGGTCATCATCACCACGCGGTCGGCCAGCAGGATCGCCTCGTCGACGTCATGGGTGACGCAGATGGCGGTGACCTTGGTGCGGTCCCAGACCTCCATCAGCACTTCCTGCAATTCCCACCGGGTGAGCGAGTCGAGCATCCCGAAGGGCTCGTCCAGCAGCAGCAGCTTGGGCGACAGGGCAAAGGCGCGGGCGATGCCGACGCGCTGGCGCATGCCGTTCGACATGTCCGCCGCGCCGCGATCCATCGCATCGGCCAGGCCGACCCGTTCGAGGTAGTATTCGACGACGTCCTGACGCTCGGCCTGGCTGGCCTTGGGATAGACCTTGTCGACCCCGATGGCGCAATTCTCGCGCGCCGTCAGCCAGGGGAAGAGGTTGGGCGACTGGAACACCACCGCGCGCTCGGGATCGGCGCCCTCCACGTGGCGGCCGTCGAGACGGATGCCGCCCTTGGAGATCGAATTCAGACCGGCGGCCATGGTCAGCACCGTCGACTTGCCGCAGCCCGAATGCCCGATGAGCGAGATGAACTCCCCCCGGTTGACCTTGAGGTTGAAGTCCTCGACCACGGTCAGCGGCCCCTTGGGCGTCGGGTAGATCTTGTGCAGTTGCGAGAAGTCGAGGAAGCGCTCGTCGATCATGCCTTCCTGCGCCTGCGCGACCGCCGCGGGCACCGAATGGATCGCCGTCACGCTCGGCAGGATGCGCGAGCCCTCGACCTTGTCCTTGATGCCCACGTCCATGAGGTAGTTGGTCACCTTGGCGCGCAGCTTCTTGAAGGTGTCGTCGTGGTTCATCGCGCCGCGCTCGCGCGGGCGGGGGATGGTCACGCGGAATTCCTCGCCCAGCGTGCCGTCGGGGTTCAGCGCGATGATGCGGTCGGCAAGGATGATCGCCTCGTCCACGTCGTTCGTGATGAGAACGCAGGTCTTCTTGTCGCCGTCCCAGATCGCCTCGATCTCGTCCGCGAGGTTGGCGCGGGTCAGCGCGTCCAGCGCCGACAGCGGCTCGTCCAGCAGCAGCACCTCGGGCGACATGGCCAGCGCACGGGCCACGTTGACCCGCTGGCGCATCCCGCCGGACAGTTCGGCCGGGCGGCGCGTCATGGCGTGGCCGAGGCCGACCATCTTGACGTACTTGTCGACCGTGGCCTCCTTTTCCGCGGCGGGCATCTGCGGAAAGACCGAATCCAGCGCCAGCTGCACGTTCCCCTGCACCGTCAGCCACGGCATCAGCGAATAGTTCTGGAAGATCACGCCGCGTTCCGGGCCGGGGCCCTCGATGGCCTTGCCCTTGAACGTCACCTTACCCTTGCTGGGCTTTTCCAGCCCGGCCATCAGGTTGATGAGCGTCGTCTTGCCGGTGCCGGAGAAGCCGAGGAGCACGAGGAATTCGCCCTCCTCCACCTCGAGGTCGATGTTCTTCAGCACATCGTTCCGCCGAAGACCCTGGCCGAAGCTTTTCGAGACGTTTTCGAACTTGAGAATGCTCATGCCGCTCACCGGTTGTTCGAGAAGGTGAAGAGGGACTGCAGCGCGAACATCACGCGATCCAGCAGGAAGCCGATGATCCCGATGGTGAAGACCGCGACCATGATCTTGGCCAGCGACGACGAGGAGCCGTTCTGGAACTCGTCCCAGACGAACTTGCCGAGGCCGGGGTTCTGCGCCAGCATCTCCGCGGCGATCAGCACCATCCAGCCCACACCGAGGCTGAGGCGGAGACCGGTGAAGATCAGCGGCAGGGCCGAGGGCAGCACCAGCTTGGTGATCTTGGTATAGGTGTTCATTTTCAGGACCTTGGACACCGCGACCAGGTCCTTGTCGATCGACGCCACGCCCAGCGCGGTGTTGATCAGCGTCGGCCAGAGCGAACACAGCGTCACGGTGATGGCCGAGATCAGGAAGGACTTGGAAAAGAGCCCGTCGTTCGAGGCCGAGGCCGCCGAGACGATCATCGTCACGATCGGCAGCCAGGCCAGCGGCGACACCGGCTTGAAGATCTGCACCAGCGGGTTGATCGCGGCGTTGGCATAGGGCGACAGCCCCGCGAGGATGCCGAGCGGGATGGCGATGGCCGACCCGATCAGGAAGCCGAAGAACACGGTCTTGATCGACGTCCAGATCTGTTGGTAGTAGCTCGGCGAGCCGGTATAGGCGACGCTCTTGACCTGATCTTCCTTGCCGGCGGCGATCAGCTTTTCATTGCGCTTGGCCACCATCTCTTCGAATTTTTCCTGCTTCGCCGCCTTTGCCCTGGCGTCTTCGTGCAGGTTGACCGCCTCTTCCCAGACCTGGGCCGGTCCCGGCACCGCACCCAGCGAGGTCTGGACCTTGGGCGCCAGCACGCCCCAGGCCGCGAGGAACAGCACGATGGCAAGCAGCGGCACCCCCAGCAGGCGCCAGATGTCCTTGGCCTGCGCCTTGGGGTTGTCGCCGGCGGCGGCTTTCAGGATCGGGGTGATCCAGCTCAGACCAAGGACCTGAAACCAGGCGTCGGCCTTGTTGATGCGGG
Organism: Salipiger sp.; assembly: GCF_048261495.1. Classification (GTDB taxonomy): domain Bacteria; phylum Pseudomonadota; class Alphaproteobacteria; order Rhodobacterales; family Rhodobacteraceae; genus Salipiger. Next base: position 437,756 of record NZ_JBLXFX010000001.1, on the reverse strand, counting down.
TGAAGAGGCGGGCCCGGCGGGCTTCGCGTTCGGCTTCACGGGCGTATTCGGGATCGACGGTCGTCATGGGGAGGGGTCCTCGGCGATGTGTCTGGTCTGGCGGGCGCTGCACCGACTCGGCGCAACCTTCGGGGGAGCCTGGCAAGGGTGCGCCCGCACGGCGCACCCCGGAGAGTGAAATCAGCCCTTGATCTCGGTGCCGACGACGGTTTGCTCACCTTTCAGGCCGATCGGCAGGCTTTCGAGGTACGCATTGGGCGCTTTGCCGTCATAGGCGATGCCGTCGATGACATCCTCGGCGGGGGTCGCCGCCTTGTAGCCGTCGCTGTCCCAGGGGAAGTCTTCCTCGCTGGCGAGACCTTCGTCGACCAGTGCGCGGGCGGCTTCGAGATAGATCTCCGGCTTGTAGACCGACTTCGCGATCTCGTCGTACCAGCTGTCCGGCTTGGCCTCGGCGATCTGACCCCAGCGGCGCATCTGGGTCAGATACCAGACGGCGTCGGAATAGAACGGGTAGGTCGCGTTGTAGCGGAAGAACACGTTGAAATCGGGGACCTCGCGCTTGTCACCCTTTTCGTATTCGAAGGTGCCGGTCATCGAGTTGGCGATCACCTCGGCGTCGGCGCCGACGTATTCGGGCTTGGACAGGATCTCGACCGCTTCCATGCGGTTGGCGTTGTCGTTCTCGTCCAACCAGATGGCGGCGCGGATCAGCGCCTTGACCACGGCCTTGGTGGTGTTGGGGTTCTCTTCCGCGAATTCGGCAGTCATGCCGAAGACCTTCTCGGGGTTGTTCTTCCACAGCTCGTAGTCGGTGATGACCGGCACGCCGATGCCCTTGAACACGGCAGCCTGGTTCCACGGCTCGCCGACGCTGTAGCCGTAGATCGTGCCGGCTTCGAGCGTGGCCGGCATCTGCGGCGGCGGGGTCACGGACAGCAGAACGTCGGCGCCGATCTGGCCGGTGACGTTCTCGGGGCTGTAGTACCCCGGCTCGAGACCGCCGGCGGCAAGCCAGTAGCGCAGTTCGTAGTTGTGGGTCGAAACCGGGAACACCATGCCCATGTTGAAGGGCTTGCCTTCGGACTTGTACTTCTCGACCACCGGGGCCAGCGCCTCGGCACTGATGGGATGCTGCGGCAGACCGTCGGCATTGGTCGGAATGTTGGGCTTCATCTCGTCCCAGATGGCGTTCGACACGGTGATGCCGTTGCCGTTCAGGTCCATCGAGAACGGGGTGATGATGTGCGCTTCGGTGCCGTAACCGATGGTTGCGGCCAGCGGCTGACCCGCCAGCATGTGCGCGCCGTCAAGCTGTCCGCCGATCACGCCGTCCAGCAGGACCTTCCAGTTCGCCTGCGCTTCGAGCGTCACGAACAGCCCCTCGTCGAGGAAATAACCCTGCTCGTAGGCCACGGCGAGCGGCGCCATGTCGGTCAGCTTGATGAAACCGAAGGTCAGCTCGTCCTTTTCCAGATCCTGGGCAAAAGCGGGCGAAACCAACGCGGTAGAGGCTGCGAGGGCGATCAGAAGTTTGTTCATTCGTTCGTCCATCCTTCAGATGAGCGTCCGGGAACCCCGGACAAAAACCAAAAAAGCCGCCGACAGGCCGAGACAGTCTTGTCACAGCGAGTCGAGCGGCTTTGCTCAGGTATTCCCGGTCGGTGGGAGAATTCTTTTGCCTAGCGTCGTTGCTTGGCACGAGTCAGGTAATGCGACGCTCCGGATCGCGGATCAATATAAATAACCGCTTCGGGCGCATGTTTTGCAGTTGCAGCATCGAGATGCACAATGCATGTGCAGAAAACCCGCTTCAGACGGCGTCCGGCTCAAAAACCTTGCCATCGAAGAACGCGTCGGGTCCGAGGAACAACCGCCCCGCGACCGAGGAAACCGCCGTTTCGTGAATCAGCGCGCCCTCGAGCTTGGACGAGGCACCGGGCAATTCGGCCTGAGTCGGAGCGAGGGCCTGCCGGTAGAGATCGGAGCGAAAGACCGCCCGGGCGGCCTGAGCGGCGGTGGTCTGATCCAGCCCCATCCGCTTGGCCAGTTGCAGGCCGATCCATTCCGCCTGGCTGCGCCAGGGAAACGAGGCGGCGCCGCGGTGGAATTCCACGAAGCGCGGCACGTGACGCTCCTCTCCCTGCGGCGAGATGACGATGCGCCCGGTCAGCGCCCGGTCGAGGATCTCGGACGGCAGGTCGAGGTACTGCGGCCGGCTCAGCAATTCCGCCGCCAGCGTCGGAGAGCCGGGTTCCGCCAGCCAGCGCCCGGCACGCCAGACGGCGCGGATGAGGCGGCCCAGGAGCTGGCCCTCGGCAACTGCCCAGTCGCTGCGCACCGCCAGCACCTTTTCCGGGGCAAAGGACCAGATCGCGTTGCCCGGCAGCAGCAGCGTGCCGACGCCGTTCTCGACCGCCATGGACCCCCAGGGTTCGCCCACGCAGAAGGCGTCGATTTCGCCCGCCTCCAGCGCGGCCGCCATGAGCGACGGCGGCACGGTGCGGATATCCACGCTTTGCGGCGCGGGCAGCCCGAGGGCGGTCAGCCAGTAATAGAGCAGCTCGGCATGCATCGAAAACGGGAACGGCACGCCCAGCCGCAGGGGCTGTGTCGCGTGGGCGATCAGCGCCGCCCCCGCCGCGCGCGCGTCCCGGAAGGCAAAGTCGTGCCCGCCCGCCCGCAGCTTGGCCGCAAGATCGTTGCTCACCCCGATGATGTCGCCGTTCACCGACAGGACCGACACCGCCGCCAGCGGCGTGCCGTTGCCCCCGAGGCCCAGCGCCGTCGCCACCGGAACCGGGGCCAGCATATGCGCCGCCTCGACCTGGCCGAAGCTCAGCATGTCCCGGACCGAGGACCAGGACGGCGCGCGCCGCAGATCGAGGGCGATGCCCTCTTCCGCGGCGAAACCCATTTCATGCGCCACGATCAGGGGTGCGGCGTCGACCAGCGGCAGGAACCCGACGGAGAGCGTGGCGGCGATCATCCGAGAAGCCCCGCCGCCGTCACCAGCGCCTGCGCCACATCGGCGACGCGGCGTCCCTGATCCATCGCGGTCTTGCGCAGCAGCGCATAGGCGGCATCCTCGTCGATGCCGCGGGCCTTCATCAGCATGCCCTTGGCGCGGTCGATCATCTTGCGCTCTTCCAGCGAGCGTTTGGTTTCCGCCAGTTCGATGCGCATGCGCTGGAACATGCGGAACCGCGCGATGGCCGCGTCCATGATGGGTTTCACCCGCTGCGGCTGCATGCCGTCGACCACGTAGGCCGACACGCCCGCCTCGATCGCGGCATGGGTGAGGCCGACATCGTCGCGGTCCACGAACATCGCCACCGGACGATCCATCGGCCCCGAGGCCAGCGCCAGTTCCTCGAGCATGTCGCGGGACGGACTTTCCACGTCGATCAGCACGACATCCGGGGTCAGTGCCTGGATCTTGCGGGCAAGGCCGGTGGGTTCGGCGATGACATGAATCTCGAAATCGCCGGCCTCGCGCAGGCTGTCGACGATCAGCAGCGCGCGGTCCCGGTCAGCTTCGACGACGACGATGGAAAGGGCGGAGGTCATGGCCCTTTTCCGACACGTTCCGCGAGCGAAGTAAAGCCCGACCATTGCGTCGGATGCCCGCTGTGCGGGCAGCTGCCCGGAAATTCATCGGGGCTTCGGGACGGAATGTCCGACGATGGTCCGGCGCCGTTCCGGGCGCCGGACCACGGGGGCCGCATTCAGCCCGAGATCGGCCGGGGCAGACGCACGCCGAGGACGCCGGCGGCCTCGGTCACGCGGGTCCAGACCTCGTCCGGCAGGGAGATGCCTTCGGTCCGGCTGCGCGTCAGCATCTCGGCCGCGCGATCGCCGGGGATACGGACATGGCGCACGCCCGGCGCGGGAGGATTGCTCCGGCAGGCAGTGTTGAGAGCGTCGACCTCGGTGGTGAAGGCGTCGAGCCCGGCAAAGGCCTCAGGGTCCATGACCTGAAGGAAGACGTTGCCGCCCCAGCGCGTCACGCTTTCGGAGCGTCCGTGCCCGGACAGCGCCTGCGACAGCATCTCGACCGTCAACGCCATGGCAAAGCCCTTGTGACCGTGATCGGACCCGCCGACCGGCAGGATGCTGCCCTTGGGGGTCTGGTTGACCACGTTCGGGTCCGTGGTGGGGTTGCCCGCGCCGTCGAGCATCCAGGGGTGGTCGAACTGCCGCTTGCTGTTGACGTATTCCCGGACCTTGGACACCGTCGTGATCGACGCGCAGGTGTCGATCAGCACCGGGTGATCCGCGGCGGGATAGCCCACAGCCCAGGGGTTCGGAGTCAGCACCGGGGTGGTGCCGCCAAAGGGCGCGACCCAGGCGCCCGAGGGGTCCGAAGTGTTGATCATGCAGACGAACCCGGCCTCGGCCGCGATGCGCGTCAGGGTCGAGAGACAGCCGATATGGTGGCTGCGCCGCATGGCAAGGCAGGCGACGCCGTGGGTCCGGGCCCGCTCCATGCAGAGGTCCAGCGCCTGCGTCATCAGCCAGTGTCCGGGCAGATAGTTGCCATCCCAGACCATCGTCGCGCCCCTGTCGGAGACGACCTCGTGCGTGCCGCTGGTCGTCATCTTGCCGCTGGCAAGTTCCGGCAGGTAGTAGGGCACCATCGACAGGCCGTGCGTCGTGACGCCCAATTCGTCCGTCCGGGTCAGAAGCTCGGCAACGACCTCGGCCTTGTCGTCCGGCAACCCGCCCTTCGTGAGAAGGGCGAAGGCCAGGTCCTTGATCGACTCGCGGGAATATTTCTCGGCCATCGGATCAGCCCGCAAAGCTCAGGTGAACCTTGACGGCCTTGGTGCGGTCGCCCGCCATCCTGAACGCGGCATCCGCATCCTCGAGCGGGAAGTTCCCGGTGATCATCGGCCGCACGTCGATGCGCCGCGACGAGATGGCGGCGGCAGCGGATTCGAAATCCTCGCGCACGAAGCGCTGGGTGCCCTGCCAGCGGATCTCCTTGGCGACCAGCGCACTGAGCTGGAAGCTCATCTCGCCCCCGGTGCCGACCTGCACCAGCGTCCCCTGCGGACGGATCGCGGACAGCGCGGAGGCGACGGCGGGCCGGGCCGAGGAGCATTCGAAGACCACGTCGAAATAACCCTTGCCCTCGGCAAAGCGATCGAAGGCGGCGCCGTTCTGCGCCATGTTGATGGTTTCGGTCGCGCCCATCGCGGCGGCCTTTTCCAGAGTGAAATCCTGCAGGTCGGTCACTACGACCTCGGTCGCGCCGCCGGCATTTGCCAGTGCCGCGCACAGCGCGCCTATCGGGCCCGCGCCGGTGACGAGCACGCGCTTGCCCTCGGTGCCGCCGGACATGCTGTGCGCATGGGTGCAGACGGCGAGCGGCTCGGAACAGGCCGCCTCGGAGAGCGAGATGTCGCGGCTGACCTTCACGGCCTGCGCGGCATCCACCACGATCCGGTCGCGGAACAGGCCCTGTTCATGCGGAAAGCGCATCGCAGACCCGGAGAACCGCATGTTGAGGCAATGGGTCGTCAGCCCTTCGGCGCAATAGGTGCACTCGCCGCAGGGACGGGACGGGTTGATCGCGACCGGATCGCCGACCGCCACATTGGTGACGCCCGCCCCGAGCGCGATCACGGTGCCCGACGCTTCGTGGCCGAGGATGATCGGCTCCTTCACGACGATCGGGCCGAAGCCGCCGTGCTGGTAGTAGTGCAGGTCCGACCCGCAGATGCCGCCGGCCCCGACCGCCAGCAGCACTTCGCCCGGTCCCGGCTCGGTCACGACGATGGTTTCGATGTGGATGTCTTCCTGTTTGTGAAGACGGCAGACGCGGGTGTCCATTGGGACCTCCAATCAGGGCATGAGGACGGACGGCAGCCAGGTGGCGAAGCCGGGAACGTAGGAGACGAGGAAAAGCACGGCGATGTTTGTAAGCAAGAACGGCAGGATCGCAACCACCACCGGGGTCAGCGGCAGCCGCGCGATCCCCGCGCAGACGAACAGGCACACGCCGACCGGCGGCGTGGTCAGGCCGATCATCAGGTTCAGCACCGCGAAGGTGGCGAAATGCAGCGGCTCGATCCCGACCGCCTGCGCCAGCGACAGCAGCGGCACGAACAGGATGATGAGCGCGGCAATGGTCTCCATGAACATGCCGACGAAGAGCAGCAGCAGGTTGATGATGAGGATGACGAGGAACTTGTTGTCGGTGAAGGTCAGGACCGCATCCGCGATCGCCTGCGGGATTCGCTCGGACACGAGGATCCAGCCGAAGACGTTGGCAAAGCCCACCAGCGCGAGGATTCCCGCCGCCGACACCGCGCTTTCGATCAGGATTCCCGGTACGGCGCGCAGCTTCAGCTCGCGGTAGACGAAGGCCCCGACGATCAGCGCGTAGACCGAGGCGACCACGGCGGTTTCCGTCGGCGTGGCAAGACCGGAGAGCAGGCCGTAGATGATGAGGAAGGTCATGAACAGCGCCCAGAACGCGCCGCCGAAGCTGCGGGCGACCTCGCCCCATCCCTGCCAGGCCTGACGCGGGAAATTCTTCCGCGCGGAGATCCAGTAGCAGGTCACCATCATGGCCAGCCCCATGACGATGCCCGGCACCGCCCCCGCGAGGAACATCTTGCCGACCGAGATCCCGGACAGCGCACCCACGATGATCATCGGAACCGAGGGCGGGATGATCGGCCCCACGGTCGACGAGGCGGCGGTCACGGCGGCCGAGAAATCGGCCGGGTAGCCGGCCTTTTTCATGCCGGGGATCATCACGCCGCCGATCGAGGCCGCATCGGCCACAGCCGTGCCGGTGATGCCGCCGAACAGCATGGAGGCCGCGATGTTGGTCAGGCCGAGCCCGCCGCGCACCCAGCCGATGAGCGCCTGGGCAAACCGGATGATGCGGTTGGTAATGCCGCCCTGGTTCATCAGGTTCCCGGCAAGGATGAAGCCGGGAATCGACAGCAGCACGAACACATCCATGCCCGCGTACATCTTCTGCGGCATGACCACCGCGGGGATGCCGGACATCAGCAGGTAGACGAGCGACGACAGACCCAGCGTCACCGCCACCGGGATGCCGACGATCAGGCCGGCGACGAAGACGGCAAAGAGAACCCAGACTTCCATGTTCTTATCCTTCCGGGGCCTCGATGGCCTTTTCGGGTTTGCCGTCCTCGGCACCCGTCAGCATTCCCACGATCCGCAGCACGCCGAACACGGCGAGCAGCGCCAGCAGGAGGGTGATCGTGACATGCGCCCAGGTCATCTGCATGCCCAGCGCGGGCGAGGTCTGCATCGCGCCGATGGAGGTGTATTTCCACGACGCCGGCAGCAGGTAGAGCGCGAGGCCCGCGGTCGCGACGGCGGACAGCAGGCGCAGCATGCGGGGCGCGCGGCCGGGCAGGTTCTCGCAGACCACGTCGACGTTCACCATGTCGCCGGTGCGGAACGACAGCCCCGCGCCGAAGGCGACGAGGTAGAGCAGCGCGAAACGGGTGAGCTCCTCGGTCCAGACCGGCGAGTTGCCCATCGTGCGCGTGGTGACCTGGATCAGCACCGCCACGATGAGCACGAGAAAGGAGACGCCCGCACCGATGCGGGCCACGGTCGCCAGGACCTGTATGATGCGCTCTGTTGATTTCATGGATCTGCCTGCCTGTGTTCGGGTGGCCGGCCCCGGTGTGCGGGACCGGCCGTAAGCGATCAGTTCGACGGAGCCGAGAACAGCTCTTCCACGATCGGCTTGATCTCGTCATTGACGTTGGCAAGGACGGCGTCCTTGGCCTTGGCCTGGAAGGCGGGACCGTCGACCTCGACAAAGGTCATGCCGTGCTCTTCGAGGTACTTGCGGTCCTCTTCGAGCGAGGCGAGGAACAGCTCGCGCTCATAGGCCTGCGCCGTGGCGGCGGCCTTGGTGATCGCGTCCTTGTCTTCGTCGGACAGCTTGTTCCAGGTCATTTCCGCGATGGTCAGGTAGATCCAGGACCGGACGTGATCGGTCAGGTTCACGTGGCTCTGAACTTCGTTGAAGTTGGCCGAGCGGATCAGCGCCAGCGGGTTTTCCTGCGCGTCGATGGTGCCGTTCTGAAGCGAGGTGAAGACCTCGGAAAAGGCCATCGGGGTGGGCTGTGCGCCGAGCGCCTTCCACACGTCCACGAAGAGCGGCACGTTCGGCACGCGCATCTTGAGGCCGTTCAGATCGTCCGGCGTGGTGATCGCGCGGTTCGAGGTCAGGTCGCGCGCGCCGCGGGCAAAATAGGCGATCGGACGGATCTGCGCCTTTTCGATGATCTGCGCCTCGATCTGGTCGCCGATCTCGCCGCCGGCGACCTCGTCCATGTGCTCGAGCGACTTGTAGGCGTAGGGCACCGCGAGAAGCGCCGCCTTGGGCGCCCAGTTCTGCAGCGACTCGCCTGTGATCGTCATGTCCACGGTGCCGAGCTGCATGCCGTTGATCAGGTCGATCTCCTTGCCGAGCGACTCGTTCGGATAGACCTCGACCGCGATGCGGCCATCCGTCAGCGCCGAGACTTCCTCGGCGAATTTCACCGACGCCTTGTGCCAGGAGTTCTCCTCGTTGGCGAGGTGGCCCAGTTTCAGGGTCATTTCCTGCGCCGCGACGGGCGCCGCGACGAGCGCTGCCACGACTGCGGCAAGGGCGGAACGTTTCCAGTTGAATGCCATGTCTATTCTCCTCCTGAGATGGGCACGTTGACCGGTTCGGGAATCTTTCCCGCCGGAAGGTCGAAAAAGTCGGGATTCGCGGCCAGCACATGCGGCAGATCCTTGAGGATCTCGCGCAGGTGCAGCCGGATGGCGCTCTCGGCGGCGGGCATGTCGCCCGCCTCGATCTGGTCGACGAGAAGGGCGTGCTGCGTGACGAGGTTGCCGACCGGGAATTGCGACAGCGACAGAAAGCGCACGCGGTCCATCTGGGATTTGAGCCCCTCGATCTGCTTCCACGCCCCGCCCTTGCCCGCGGCATCCGCCAGCGTGCGGTGGAACCGTTCGTCGAGAAGGATGAACTCCATGCGGTCGCTGTGACCGACGGTTTCCTGCGCGGCGATCTGGTCGCGCAGATCGCGCACCAGCGCCGCGTCGGGACGGCTGGCGAGGATCTTCACGATGTCCGATTCGATGGCTTCGCGCAGAAAGCGCGCATCCAGCACGGCGGTGTAGGAAATCTTGGTGATGACGGTGCCGCGCTGGGGCAGGACCGACAGGAGGCCCTGCTCGGACAGCTTGATGAACGCCTCGCGGACCGGCTGGCGCGACACGCTGCATTCCCGTGCGATCTCGGCCTCGCTGATGCGGTTGCCGGGCTGCAATTCGTTGCGAATGATGCTCTCGCGCAGAAAGCGCGAAATCTGGGGCGAAATCGGGATCGCCGGGTCAAGGGCGCGGAACGCCTTGCTTTCCATTGTCATGATTCGCCTCCCCTGCGACTAACTACCATACTTCCATACTAGCCAGCAACAGGCGGGGATGGTAAAGGAGGACGCGATCAAAGACTCGGGGAGGATCGAGATGCGACAGACCTGGCGGTGGTTCGGGCCCAAGGACCTGGTTTCCATAGACGACGTGGCGCAGGCCGGTGCCGAGGGCATCGTGACCGCGCTGCACCACGTCCCCACCGGGGCCGTCTGGAGCCCCGAAGAAATCGCCCTGCGGCAGTCGCAGGTCGGCACGATGAAGGACGGCGCGCCCTCCGGCATCACCTGGGACGTGGTGGAAAGCCTGCCCGTCTCCGAGGACATCAAGAAACAGCAGGGTGACTGGCGCGCGCATGTCGACGCCTACCGGGAGAGCATGCGCAACCTCGCCGCGGCGGGGATCGAGGTGATCTGCTACAACTTCATGCCGGTGCTGGACTGGACCCGGACCGACCTCGCCCACCGGCTGAAGAACGGCGCGACCTGCATGCGCTTCGACCTGACGGACTTTGCTGTCTTCGACATGCATGTGCTGAAACGTCCCGGCGCGGCGGAGGATTACGACGACGCCCTGCGCGATGCCGCCGCACGCCGCCTGAGCGGGCTGTCCGATGCCGAGCAGGAGGCGCTGGCAAGGAACGTGGTCTTCGGTCTTCCCGGAGCGGCGGACAATTTCACCCTCGACGAGGTGCGCGCGCACCTGGCCGAATACGCGGCGATGGGCGAAGACACGCTGCGCGGGCACCTTGTCGACTTCCTGTCCGAAATCATCCCCACCGCCGTGGAATTCGGCCTGCGGATGTGCTGCCACCCGGACGACCCGCCCTTCCCGCTTCTGGGCCTGCCGCGCATCATGTCGACCGAGGCGCACTACACCAAGCTCATGCAGGCGGTGGACCGCCCCGCTAACGGCATCACCCTGTGTTCGGGCTCGCTCGGCGCGCGGCCGGACAACGATCTGCCGGGCATGATGCAGCGGCTCGGCGACCGGGTGCACTTCCTGCACCTGCGCAACGTGAAGCGGGAAGGCGACGGCATCCGCGGCTCCTTCCACGAGGCCGAGCATCTCGGCGGCGACACCGACATGGTGGCGCTGGTCGAAGCCGCGCTGACCGAAGAGGCGCGCCGCCGCGCCGAGGGCCGGGCGGACTGGTCGATCCCGTTCCGTCCGGATCACGGGCAGGACATCCTCGACGACCTCGGACGCCGGGCGCAGCCGGGCTATCCCTCGATCGGCCGGCTCAAGGGACTTGCCGAACTGCGGGGCATCGTCGCGGCACTGGAACCGCGCATCGCGCGGGGCGCCGCATGAGCGCGCGCCTGACCTCGATCGACGGTCTGAAACCCGGCGTGGTGCTGCCGGGCTACGACCGCGACGCTCACGGTGCCGGGATCGTGCACATCGGGTTGGGCGCGTTCCACAAGGCGCATCAGGCGGTCTATACCGACGATGCGCTGGCGGCCCGGGGCGGCGACTGGCGCATCATCGGCGTCAGCCTGCGCAGCACGGCCCCGGCCGAGGACCTGACGGCGCAGGACGATCTCTACACCCTGCTCGAACGGTCGGTCGATGGCACCGTGCCGCGCGTGATCGGCGCACTGCACTATGCCCTGTCGATGCAGACCAACGCCACCGCGGTGCGTGCTGCGCTCTGCGCCGAAGAGACGAAGATCGTCACCCTGACCGTGACCGAAAAGGGCTACGGCATCGACCGGACCACCGGCGGGATAGACCGCGCGCATCCGGCCATCGCGGCGGACCTCGCCACGCCCGAGGCGCCGCAGGGCGTTGCCGGGCTGCTGGTGCGTGCTCTCGGCCGGCGCCGGGCCAAGGGGCTGGCCCCGTTCACCGTGCTCTGCTGCGACAACCTTCCCGAAAACGGGAAAATGGTCCGCAGCCTTCTGATCGACCATGCGCGCCAGGTGGCGCCCGAGCTTGTCGAGCACATCGCGACCGAGGTCGCCTTCCCCTCGTCCATGGTCGACCGGATCACCCCGGCCCAGACGCCGGACACGCTGAAGCTGGCCGAGGACCTCACCGGCTTCCGCGATGCCGCCGCGGTCGAAACCGAAGCCTTCCGGCAATGGGTGATCGAGGATCATTTCCCGCAGGGCCGCCCGGCCTGGGAGGCGGGCGGCGCGATCTTCGTGTCCGACGTCTCGCCCTACGAGGAAATGAAGCTGCGGATGCTGAACGGCGCGCATTCGATGCTGGCCTATTCGGGGTTCCTGTCCGGTCACGGCTACGTGCGCGACGTGATGCGCGATCCCGCGCTTGCGGCGCTTGTCGGGCGCCACATGCGCGCCGCCGCCGCGACGCTGAAACCGCTGCCCGGCGCGGATTTCGAAAGCTATGCCGAGGCGCTGCTGTCGCGGTTCGAAAATCCCCATCTCGCGCACGAGACCTACCAGATCGCGATGGACGGGACGGAGAAGCTGCCTCAGCGCATCCTCGGGCCGGCGGTCGCGGCGCTGTCCGCCGGGTCCGACCTGTCGGCCTTTGCCTTCGCCACCGCCGCCTGGATGCGCTACACGCTCGGGCGGAAGGACGACGGCACCCCCTATGCCCTGCGCGACCCGCGCGAGACGGAGCTGACCGACACAGGCACCCCGACGGCAGCCGCGCTGGCCGACAGGCTGCTGGCCCTGCCCGGTCTGTTCCCCGCGCCGCTGCGCGACAGCACCGCCTGGCGGGAGGCCGTGACCACGCGCCTGGACCGCATGATGACCCTCGGAATGCGCGCCGCAGTCGAGGCCGAGGCGGGCGCGGCCTGACGGAAATGTGCGACATTCTGCTGCATCGCAGAAAAATCACGCTGTGACGGGAACGCGATCCGGACGCAAGACGTTCTGATCGCGTCATATTCCCATTACACAGCGACGCCATAAGGCGGGCGCAATCACCAAGGAAGTCTGCCGCCATGCCGTCTTCACCCGCCGGCACTGCCGCCCGCCAGTTCTACCGCAGCCTGTTCCTGTCGGATTTCCACCTCGGCGCCCGCGCCAGCCGGCCGGAGGCGATCCTGGCCTTCCTGAACCGGGTCGAGGCGGACACCATCTACCTCGTCGGCGATATCTTCGACCTCTGGCACGGTGGAAAGGTGCACTGGTCCGATGGCCACCAGGCCGTTCTCGACGATCTCCGGGGCCGCGCCGGGCGCGGCACGCGCATCGTCTACCTTCCCGGCAACCACGATGCCCGGATGCGCAAATCCCGGCTGATCTCCCAGCCCTGGGAATTCAGGAACACGACCGTGCACCACGCCGCCGACGGGCGCGCCTACCTTGTCCTGCACGGCGACCAATGCGACCCGCGCATCCTGCGCTGGCACCTGATGACCCGCCTCGGCAGCCGTCTCGACGGGCTGCTGCGCCAGATCGACGGCTGGCTGACCCGGCCCGACGCGCCGCGCGGCTCGAAAAGCGCGGTGCAGCGGGTGATCGCCGGTGCCAACCAGCTCATGGCGATGGGCGACCGCTTCGAAATCCGCCTGACCGACCTCGCCCGCGCGGCGGGCACCTCGGGCGTGATCTGCGGCCATTCGCACCGGCCCGCCCTGCGTGACCGCGACGGCGTGACCTTTGCCAATTGCGGCGACTGGGTCGACAGCCTGACCGCGCTGGCCGAAGACCGTTCGGGCCGGATGCGCCTGATCGACTTCGCCGCCGAAACCGCCCGCGCGGGGCAACGTCCCGCGGGCCTCCGCCCCGCATCGGAGGAGGACGGCAGCTTTGCCGGCGAGATGGCATGAGCCTGCTCGTGCTTGCCCTCGGCGCGCTGGCCCTGACGCTGACCGGCGTGCATCTTGTCAGCGCCTGGCTGGTGGCGCGCCGCTACCTCCGTCCGGAGACTGCCAAACCGCGCGGCGGCCTGCCCTTCGTGTCACTCATCCGTCCGGTCTGCGGGATCGACACCTTCGATGCGGAAACGCTCCGGACATCGTTCGATCAGGACTATCCGCGCTACGAGATCCTGTTCTGCGCCGACTCCGAAACCGACGCCGCCGTGCCGCTGGTGCGAAAGCTGATCGCCGATCATCCCGGCGTCGACGCGACGCTGCTGATCGGGGCCGCCGCCATCAGCGGCAATCCCAAGCTCAACAACCTGCACAAGGGTTATGTCGTCGCCCGCGGCGAATGGCTGGCCATGGCGGACAGCAACCTGCTGCTGCCGCGCGACTACCTGCGCCTGCTGATCGAGCGCTGGGGCGAGGATACCGGGCTTGTCACCTCGCCCCCCGCCGGGATCTGGCCGGGGAATTTCTGGGGCGCCGTGGAATGCGCCTTTCTCGACACCTCGCAGGGGCGCTGGCAACTGGCGGCGGATGCGCTCGGCTTCGGCTTTGCCCAGGGCAAGACGCTTTTCTGGCACCGGCCCGTCCTCGAAACCGGGGGCGGTCTTGCCGCGCTCGGCAGGAACCTTGCCGAAGACGTCGCCTCGACCCGGCTGGTGCGGGCGCAGGGGCTCAAGGTGCGGCTCACGTCCCGCATGTTCCCGCAGCCCATCGGCAAGCGGGATCCGGCAGCGGTCTGGTCGCGGCAATTGCGGTGGTCGGTGGTGCGGCGGGACGGATTCCCGCTGCTCTTTGCGGCGGAGATCCTGCAGGGTCCGCTCGTTCCCGTCGCCGCGCTTGCCGGCCTTTCCGCGCTCGGCGCCCTGCCCCCCTTGGCGGCGGCGGCCCTGCTTCCCATCTGGTACGGAGCAGAGATGGCGCTTGCCCGTGTCGCGGGATGGCCGTCGGGACTGCGCGACCTTGGCGCGATGCTGGTGCGCGACGCGCTCCTTCCCGCGCTCTGGATCGCCACCTGGACATCGCGCGGGTTCACCTGGCGCGGAACCGAAATGGGGCCGGACGCGGCATCCCGCCCCGCGGAGTAGACTGTGTTCGGACTGGAAACCGTGACGGCCCTGATCGCGAAACAGGGATTGGCGATCCTCGTCCCGATCGCCGTGATCGAGGGGCCGATCGTCACGGTGATCGCCGCGTGGCTCGCCGGCCAGGGCCTTCTGGATCTTTGGAGCGTCACCCTCGTCGTCGTGCTTGCGGACCTGCTGGGCGACATGGGACTCTATGCGCTTGGCCGGTGGGGCGTGAACCGGCTCCCGCCCAAGTGGCGGCTGAAGATGGGTCTCAACCGGGCGCGCCTGACCGCGCTCGCCAGCCATTTCGACAGCCGGGGCGCACGCACATTGGTGATCGGCAAGCTGACCCATTCCGCCGGTGCCGCCGTACTGGTTGCGGCCGGGCTGGCAAGGATGCCGCTCCTGCGGTTCCTTGTCGTCAACTTGCTGGCCACGGTGCCGAAAAGCCTGTTCTTCGTCGCGCTCGGCTACGCCTTCGGATCGGCCTACAGCCAGATCGACAACTGGATCGCGCGGGTGTCGCTGATCCTGCTGGGCGGGATCGTTCTGGCCGGAATCATCTACCTGCTGAGACGGAGGATGCGGCCGTGACCCGCACGCTTGCCTGCATCATCCCCGCCTTCGACGAGGCCCCGCGCATCGGCCGGGTGCTGGCGACGGTGCTGGATCACCCGCAATTCGCCGAGGTGATCGTCGTCGATGACGGCTCCTCCGACGGGACCGCGGAACTGGCCGAAGCCCTGTGCCCGCACCATCCCGCGCTGCGTGTCCTGCGGATGGCACGGAACGGCGGCAAGAGCCGCGCCATCGCCGCCGGGATCGAGGCCGCGCGGAGCGACCTCGTGATGCTGCTGGACAGCGACCTTGTCGGGCTCGCCGGGTCCGATCTGAGCGCCCTTGCCGCGCCGGTGATCGAGGGACGCGCCGGGGCGGCCCTGTCGCTGCGGCGGAATGCACCGCTGCCCTGGCGCCTGCTGGGGATCGACTACATCTCGGGAGAGCGCGTCATGCCCCGTGCCCTGCTGGCCGAGCATCTCGACGCCATCCGCGCCCTGCCGCGCTTCGGGCTCGAGGTCTTCATGAACGGGCTCTGGCTGCGGCAGGGACTGCGTGTCGCGGTGGTGCCCTGGCCGGGCGTCGACAGCCCGTTCAAGCACGCCAAGCGCGGGCGGCTGGCCGGAATCGCGGCGGACGCGGCGATGATGCGCGACATCTTCCGCACCGTCAGCCCGCTTCAGGCCGCGCGGCAGATCGTGACCCTGCGGGCGCGCCGCGTCTGACCTCTCAGGGCAGGTTTTCGCGGAAATAGATATCGAGCTTCAGCGGCCGGGGTCGCGGTTCCCGCCCGGTCAGACAGGCGATGGCGCGGTCGATCAGCACGTCGGGGTCCTGGTCGAACACCGCATCCATGCTGCGTTCGAGCAGAGCGCGGCGCGTGTCGGCGGTCAGGCCGTGACCGATGAACACCACGCTTTCCCGCCCCTGTTCGCGCATCGCCCGGGTGATTCCGCCGGAGGAGCCGCCGACATTGTAGATCCCCACCAGATCGCGCGCCTGTTCGAACAGCTCCAGCGTGTGACGGTAGTTCTCGCCCGCGTCGTCATGACCCTCGCGCATCCCGATCACCCGCAGGTCCGGAAACATCTCGTCGAGCAGACTCAGAAATCCGGCCTCGCGTTCGGAATGGGCGCGGTAGTGCCGCGACCCCGCCACCAGCGCGACCGAGCCCGAGCGCGACTCGGCCAGCCGCCCGATCAGCAGCCCGGCGGTGCGTCCGACCGAGCGGTTGTCGAGCCCGACGTGATCCACCCCCGCCACCGGCCCGAGGTCGGAGACGATGGTGACGAGGCGCGTGCCCGAGGCGGCGATTTCGGTAGCGGCGTCGCGCACCTCCGGGTGGTCGATGGCGAAAAAGGCGATGCCGTCGGCCCAGCCCGCATTGCGCCGCAGCGCCGCCGCCAGCGCGCCCGCATCGAAGCTCTCGATGAAAAAGCACCGCAGAAACGGGTCGTTGGCGCCGGACCGCCCGACGCGGTCCCGCAACCTGTCGCCCAGAAGGCGCAGGTAGGGGTTCGTCCCCGAAGGCAGCAGCACCACGATGTTGAGCGGCCGCCCTTCCCCGTAGAGCGCCACGTCGTCGGCGCTGAGAAAGCCGATGTCGCGGGCGATTTCCAGAACCCGGCGGCGGGTCCGCTCCTTGACGCCCTTGCGCCGGTTTATGACCCGGTCGACGGTGGCAAGCGACACGCCTGCCCGCTCCGCGATATCGCTCATCTGGGGGCGCCCCGCCTCGTCCGCGATCAGATCCTGCCCGTCAGACACATCAAAACCCATCATTTCATTTGCTTTGACGAAGCGTTGCGCAAAACCTTAGCTTCGGTCAATAGCTTCTGACCAAGAGGATTGCGGGGCCGCCCCGCAAAAAAACCTCAAAACGCATCAAGAATTCTGGGAGGAGATCCGATGCTGACATCTCGCAATCTGAGCCGCCGCGCCATGCTTGCCGCAGGCGCCGGCGCGCTGGCCGCGCCGCTTGTCGCGCGCCCCGCATGGGCCGCGACCAGCCTGCGCTACGGCCACAACAACGAGGTCGCCTCGGTCGCCGGGGCGCAGGCCGACTGGTTCGCCGAAGCGCTCGGGCAAAGCTCCGGCGGCGATATCGAAGTGCAGGTCTTTCCCAACAGCCAGCTCGGCAAGCTGCAGGAACTGGCCGAGGCCGTGTCGCTGGGCACCATCGCCTTTTCGCACAACACCGCGGGCGCGCTCGGGTCGCTCTACAAGCCCTTCGCGGCGCTCGACACGCCGTATCTCTACCGTGACGTGGACCACCTGATGAAGGTGACAGACGTCGACAGCCCGGTGATGCAGGAGCTGAACAAGGGCCTGATCGAGGCGGCCAACGTGCGGGTGATCTACGCGCATTACTTCGGCCGCCGCAACCTGACCTGCAACAAGGCGGTGATGTCCCCCACCGACCTGGCAGGCGTCAAGATCCGCGCGGTGCCCTTCCCGATCTACACAACCGCCGTCGAAGGCATGGGCGCCGTCGCCGTGCCCGTCGACTGGTCCGAGGTGCCGACCGCGCTGGCCACCGGCGTCGTGCAGGGGCAGGAAAACCCGGTCAACGTGGTGCTGAACGTCAAGCTCTACGAGGTGCAGTCGCATCTCATGCTGACCGGACACATGTCGAACGCCGAGGTCGTGGTGATGAACGAGGACACCTGGCAGGGCATGTCCGACACACAGAAGGATGCGGTGCGCGAAGCCGCCCTGCTGACCCGCGAAAAGGCCACCAAGGCCATCCTCGACAACGAGGAAGCGGAAACCGCGAAGCTGCGCGAACTCGGCATGACCGTGATCGGCGCGGACGAGGGGCTCGACCTCGACGCCTTCCGCAGCTCGGTGAGCGCGCTGGTCCAGGAACGCTTCGGCGCCGAGTACGGCGACCTCTACAGCCGGATCGAGGCCGTCTCCTGATGCAATCCACCGTTCCGGGCCGCGCGTTTCTCGCGCGGCTCGTGTCTTTCGGGATCACCCTCGGCATGGGGTTGCTGGCGCTGATGGCCGCGCTCATCGTGGTTCAGGTCGGGGCGAGAAATTTTCTCGACCTCGGACTGCCCTGGGCGGACGAGCTCGCGAGGTTTGCCGGAATCGGCCTGGTCTTCCTCTCCGTGCCCTGCCTTGCCGGGCGGCAGGTGATGGTCGCCGTCACCATGCTGCCGGATGCCTGCGGCCCGGTCGCGCGGCGCTGGATGATCCTTGCCGGCGATCTTGCCACTCTGGTCTTCGCGGGCCTCATGCTCTGGAGCTTCGCGCAATTCCTGCCCCGCGCGGGCAAGTTCCTGACCCCCGCCATGGGGCTGCCCAACTGGGTCTACTACAGTCTCGCCCTGACCGGATCGGTCTTTCTCTGCGCCGTCGCGCTCACCCGTGTCGCCGACGCCCTGCGCGGACGCGACCCCTCCGCCCCCTACCTTGATCCGCGGGACGAGACCGGACACCCCATATGAGCCTCCTCCTCCTGATCCTCTTTTCCGTGCTGCTGATCCTCGGCGCGCCGATCGCGATCTGCCTCGGGCTGTCCTCGGCCATCGTGATCGTCACCCAGGGCCTGCCGGTCTCC
Organism: Salipiger sp.; assembly: GCF_048261495.1. GTDB lineage: Bacteria > Pseudomonadota > Alphaproteobacteria > Rhodobacterales > Rhodobacteraceae > Salipiger. The sequence goes on along the minus strand of NZ_JBLXFX010000001.1, from coordinate 419,335 downwards.
GTACTGGCCCAGCGCAGCCTGAATGCGCTCGACAGCTCGCCACTGCTCGCGGTGCCGCTGTTCATCTTTGCCGCCAACCTGCTGAACGCGACGGGCGTCACGACGCATATGTTCGACCTCGTGCGCATGATGTTCGGGCGCATTCGCGGCGCCGTGGCACAGGTCAGCGTCTTCGTGTCGCTGATCTTTTCCGGAGTCTCCGGCGCCGCGCTGGCCGATATCGGCGCGCTGGGAGCCATCCAGATCAACCAGATGAAGGCGCAGGGCTACCGCGAGGATTTCGCCGCGGGCCTGACCGTCGCCGCCGCCACCATCGGCCCGATCTTTCCGCCGTCGATCCCGATCATCATCTATGCCTCCGTCGCCAATGTCTCGGCGGTCAAGCTGCTGCTTGCGGGAATAATTCCCGCGCTTCTGCTGACCGCGCTGCTGATGTCGCAGGTCGCCGTGGTGGCACGGGTCAAGGGCCTGCCCCGCGACGACATCCGTGTCAGACCGCGCGACGTGGCAAAGAAGGCGCTGATCTCCTTCCCGGCGCTGCTGGCCCCGGTCCTGCTGATCGGCGGGCTGATGAGCGGCTATTTCGGCCCGACCGAAGTGGCGGGCGTCACCGTCGCCTATGCGCTGTTCATCGGCCTCGCGATCTACCGGACACTCACGACGCGGGGCATTCTCGGCGCGCTGCGCGAGACGGTCGAGGCCACGGCGAACATCCTGTTCGTCGTCGCGACCGCCGCGCTCTTTGCCTGGGTGCTGACCCTGGACCAGGTGCCGATGAAGGCCTCGGGCTTCCTGCTCGGGTTGTCGGAAAATCCGCTGGTCCTGCTGCTGCTGGTCAACGTCTTCCTGCTGATCGTCGGCATGGTGCTGGAAAGCATCGCGGCCATCCTGATCATCGCGCCCATCGTGGCGCCCGCGCTGACGGCGGCAGGTGTGGACCCGCTGCAACTCGGCATCGTCTTCGTACTGAACCTGATGATCGGGCTGCTGACCCCGCCGGTGGGGATGAGCCTCTACATGATCACCATCATCACCAAGATGCCGATTTCCCGCGTGATTGCCGGGGTGATGCCCTTCTTCATCCCGCTCCTCCTGTCGTTGCTCGTGGTCTCCGCCGTGCCGGCGCTGTCCACCTGGCTTCCCGAAACACTGATGAACTGAGGTTCCCCATGAGCACCCTTCTCGGCCCCATCCGCCAGCTTGGTTACGTCGTCGACGATATCGAAGCCGGCATGAAACACTGGTCCGACGTGATGGGCGTCGGCCCGTGGTTCTACAACCCGCAGGTGCCGATCGAGGATTACCGCTACGACGGGCAGAGCTACCGGCCCCACAACTCGGTCGCGCTGGCCAATTCCGGGCCGATGCAGGTCGAACTGATCCAGACCCGAAACGACGTGCCCTCGATGTATCGCGACTACATGCAGAAGGGCCTGCGCGGGCTTCAGCACGTCGCCTTCTGGACGACGCAATACGATGCCGACCTGCAGAGGATGCTGGACCGCGGTTTCACGGTGAAGATGTCGGGCTGCGTCGGGCAGAACGGGCGCTTTGCCTATTTCGCCGAGGAACATCATCCCGGCACCTGCATCGAACTGTCCGAGGTTCTGGGCCCCAAGGGCAGGATGTTCGACATGATCCGCAACGCTTCGGACGGCTGGGACGGGTCGGACCCGGTGCGCCCCTTCCCCGATCTTTCGACGCTCTGACCGATGGACCGGATCATCGCGGAATACCTGCTGGAAACGCCGTTTCCGGTCGCGGACGTGGCCGCCATGATGGCGGGCGAACAATCCTCGGGCACCTTCGTGCGGGTCGCGGGCGAGACGGACGAGCTTCGCGCCCGCTCGGCCGCGCAGGTGCTGGAGATCCTGCCGCTGGACGAGGTCGCAACCCCGACGTTGGCCTCGGCCTATGTGACGCGCAAGGCGCCCGCCGGGCCGGTGGTGCGCGCGCGGGTGCGCATCGCCTACCCGGCGGGAAACATCGGGCGCAACCTGCCGACACTGGCCGCCACGGTGTCGGGCAATCTCTATGACATCGGCGAAATCACCGGGCTGAAGCTGGAACGGCTGGAGATCCCCGCCGCCTACCGGGAAAGATTCCCGGTGCCCGTTCAGGGCATCGCCGGGACGCGCCGGAGCCTGGGCGTGATGGGCAGGCCGATCTTCGGCACCATCATCAAGCCCAATGTCGGCATGTCGCCCGGAGACATTGCCGCGCTGGTCGACACGCTTTGCGCGGCGGGGGTCGATTTCATCAAGGATGACGAGGTCTGCGCCAACCCCGACTGCGCCCCGCTGGCACAGAGGGTGCCCGCGGTGATGGCGGTCATCCGCAAATGGCAGGACCGTACCGGGCGCAAGGTGATGATGGCCTTCAACATCACCGACGAAACCGACGCCATGCGCCGCCATGCCGATCTGGTCGCCGCCGAAGAGGGGTCCTGCGTGATGGCAAGCCTCAACTGGTGCGGCCTGTCGGGGATGGAGACTTTGCGCGCCCATACCCCGCTGGCGATCCATGCCCACCGCAACGGCTTTGGTGCGATGAGCCGCCATCCCCTGCTCGGCATCGGGTTTCAGGCCTATCACGCGCTCTACCGCCTTGCCGGGATCGACCACATGCACGTGCACGGCATCGGCGGAAAGTTTGTCGACAGCGCCGAGGAGGTGACCGAGGCAGCGCGCGCCTGCCTTGCGCCGCTCTCGGACGGCGGCCCGGACGACCGCGTCATGCCCGCGTTTTCCTCGGGGCAATGGGCAGGAACCCTGCCGCGCACCTACGAGGCGGCGGGCGGACAGGACTTCATGTTCATGTGCGGCGGCGGAATCCTCGCCCATCCGGACGGCCCGGCGGCGGGCGTCGCCTCGCTTCACGAGGCGCAGGAGGCCATCGTGGCGGGGCAGGCGCTGTCGGAGGCCGGGGACCGCCCGGCACTCGCCGCGGCCCTCGGGTTCTTCGGAGGGCGCTGAGATGGGGGCAAGGGTCGTCTTCCTCGGTGACGATTTCACCGGCGCGTCGGACAGCCTGTCGACCTATGCCCGCAACGGCTGGGCCGCGCGGCTGCGGATCGCCCCGCCGGACTCGGCGGACGGCGGGACGGAAGCGCTTGACGCCCTCGGGATACCGACCGACCTGCGCTCTCTCGACGTCGCGCAGGCCCTTGCAGAGGTCGACCGCCTCTGGCCGGCGATCCGCGCGGAGAACCCGCAGATTCTGCACTTCAAGGTCTGTTCCACCTTCGATTCCGGGCCCGGGATCGGGTCCATCGGCGCGGTTGCACGGGACCTGTCGGCACGGTTCTCTCCCGACGTCATCGCCGTTCTCGGCGGGCAGCCGTCGTTGGGGCGCTACTGCGCCTTCGGCACGCTTTTTGCCCGCGGCCCTGACGGCGCGGTGCATCGCATCGACCGTCACCCGGTGATGGCCCGCCACCCGGTCACCCCGATGACCGAGGCCGACCTTGCCCGTCACCTTGCCGCGCAGGGTTTGGACGGGCTGTGCAAGATCACGCTTGCGATGCTGGACGACCCCGCCGCGATGCGCGCCGCGCTCGGCGCCGGGCCCGTCCTGTTCGACGCGACGGAGGCCGGGCATCAGGACCGGATCGCCGAAGCCCTCGCAAGCGCGGGCGGGCGGCAACTGCTGATCGGCGCAAGTTCGGTCGCGGAGGTGCTGACCCGTCAGGCCGGTACGGGCACTTCTCCGGCTGCGCTGCCCGCGCCGCCGTCGGACCGGGTGCTGATCTTTGCCGGTAGCCGGTCGCCCAACACCCGTGCGCAGGTCCGGGAGGCCCGGAGCTTGCGGGCTGTTCCGGTGGACCGTACGGCGCTGCTGTCCGGGCGGACCGCCGGGGCCGTACGCGCGATGATCGCCGAAGGGGCGCCGGTCCTGTTGCACCTGAATCCTGAGGAAGACTACCGCCTCGGCCCCGGGGACATGGCCGACGCCTCGGCCGACCTGATCGCCGCGATACTCGACGGGGTCGCGGTCGGACACCTCGGACTGGCGGGGGGCGACACCTCGAGCCGGATCTGCCACCGGCTGGGCTTCGAGGCGCTGGATTTCGAAACGGACCTCGGCGCGGGCGTGTGCATCTGCACCGCGACCCACGCGAGGCGCGACCGCAACGGCATGCGGATCATGCTGAAGGGCGGACAGATGGGCAGCGCCGACCTGTTCGACCGTTTCGCGGCGCGGGCGGCATCGCTCTCCGCCCCCGCCTGATGCCGTTCCCTATTTACCTGCCGTGTTCATCGCCTTGGCAAAGGCCTGCTCCACCGATTGATCCGAGAACGGTTTCTGGACGATGACGCAGGGGGGATAGGCGGCGATCAGGTCGTCGGTTTCGCCGTAGCCGGTGGCCAGCACGAAGGGCGTGCCCATGTCGCGGAGTCGCTCGGCGACGGCCACGGACTGTTCGTCCCCGAGGTTCACGTCGAGCAGCGCGAAATCCGCCCGGTTGGTTTCCAGCCATTCCAGCGCCGCCTCGACGGAGGAGGTGATCTTGACGTCGGAGGCGCCGAAATCTTCGAGGATCGCCGCGGCGTCCATCGCCACGATCAGTGAATCCTCGAGGACCAGCCCCTGCCCCGACAGGCGCGTGGCGGGGGCCTTGGGCGCCTCCTGCACCGGAGCCGGGGCGGCTTCGACCTCGCCCATCCGGGCGATGGCGGCGGGCGGCAGACGGAAATGCGCTTCGACCCCGGTCAGCTTGTAGGCGATCCGCGCATCGCCCTTGAGCTCATGGGGAATCGAGCTTTCGATGATCATCGACCCGAACCCGCGCCGGGTGGGCGGCTGGACCGGCGGGCCGCCGCGTTCAATCCAGGAGATCAGCAGCCCGTCCCCGGTATCGCGTTCCAGCGTGAGGGTGATCGACCCGGATTCATCGCAGAGCGCGCCGTATTTGACCGAATTGGTGACCATCTCGTGCAGCACCAGCGCCAGCGTCGTGTAGGCGCGCGGCGTGATCATGGCATCGGGCCCGTCGACCTTGACCCGCTTCGACTTCCCATTGGCATAGGCCGCGAATTCGCAACGGATGAGCTCTTTCAGCGATGCCGGTTCCCAGTGCTCGGCGGTCAGCTGGTCATGCGCGCGGGCCAGCGCATGGATGCGCCCATCGAGGTTCTCGGTGAATTCCTCGAGCGAGCGGGCAGAGGCGCGCGATTGCGCCAGCAAGCCGCGCATCAGGTTCAGGATGTTGCGCACCCTGTGGTTCAGCTCCGAGATCAGGAGTTGCTGCTGTTCCTGATTGCGCTGGCGTTCCAGGTTGGCCGCGTCCGTCACCTTGAGAAAGATTTCCAGCAGCACGGTCCGCAGCAGCTCCGCGGCATGGCGCTCCTCGACCGTCCAGGGGGCGCAGCGGCCCGACACGGTTTCCTTCCAGACCTCGAAGCTCTTGCGCGGGGTGAGCCTCGCCCCGTTCGGCCCGTAGCTCATCGGCTTGGTCGGATCGCCGGCCCAGTTCACGGTTTCGGAAATCTGGCGGCGCAACAGCACGAGGTAATCACGTGGCCGCTTCGAGATCGGGATCGCGATCAGACCCGCCGCGACCTCGGCGTACTCGGAGGCCGGGGGATGCAGTGTGTTCAGGGTGTCGGTCACGAAGGTGGCGGACCCGATGGCCTGATCCAGCCGACGCGCGACGTCGGTGAACTGCTCTTCGGTCGGCACCGATCCCGTGGCGTTGAACTCTTCGTTCTCGAACAGGACGAGCCCGTCATGCGGAATCACGTTCTTGATCTCTTCGGAGACCGCGAGAAGGCTTTCCGACAGCTCCCTGCCGTTCGCCATGTGCCCCATGAGCAGGGTCTGAAGCCGGCTGGTGTCGGCCTCGGCCTTCTTGCGACGCACATCCTCGTGCCGCGTCAGTTCGTAGGAGAACAGGTGCGCGTACATCTCGATCGCGGTGCGGCGTTCGTAGTCGATGTATCGCGGGGAATGATGGTGGCAGGCAAAGAGGCCCCAGAGCTCTCCGTCCTTCATGATCGACACCGACATGGAGGCTTCGACCCCCATGTTGCGCAGGTATTCGATGTGGATGGGCGAGACAGACCGCGTGACCGCCAGCGACAGGTCCAGCGGGCTTCCGTCGAGGTTGACCCCCGGGCGGATCGGGCTTCCGGGATCGTTGACGTCGGCAATCAGACGCAGCAGCGACCGCTTGTAGAGCGAACGGGCCTGCACCGGGATGTCCGAGGCGGGGAACATCATGCCGTCGTAGCGGGACTTGCCGTCCTTGCGCACCTCGGCCATCACCCGGCCGGAATGATCGGGCTGGAACTGGTAGAGCATGACGCTGTCGAAACCGCACATCGCCTGCAATCCGCGCGCCGCATCGCGCGCGAGCACCGTCATCGACTGGTCCCGGCGCAGCGCGGCGATCTGGGGATAGACCTCGCTCATCACGTCGCGACCGCGCTGTTCGCCCTTGGGTTCGAACTCCAGGATCAGGTGGCGGCCCGACTGGTGCACCGACAGATCGAACGTCCGCCCCGTCGCGCGCAGCACCACGCCGAACAGGCGGATCGTCCCGTTGGGCCCCTCGACCGAGCGCAGGTTCTGGCGGATGCGGTCGAACCCGTCCGAAACGATCAGCTCGTTCAGCGGGCGGCCCATCGCCTGTTCATGAGAGGTGCCGAGGATCTCTTCGAGGTTTTCCGAGGCATGCTGGACGATCCAGTCGGACGACACGGCAACCAGCGCGCCATAGGACTGGACCCGGCCCAGAAGGTGGATCGGTTCGCGGTCGCAGTTCGTCAGGTCGACGGCCGCGTTTGCGGTGGCTTCGGATTCGTAGCTCAACGGTAAGTCCCCAGGTGGAGGCGGGCCGCGGCGGCGGCCTTGGCGAACAGATCGAACCCCGAGGCGGTGTCGAAAAGGATGCGCGCTGCCCGCGGGCTGTCCGGATCGACCCTGTCCAACGCCGCGCAGAGCGCCTGCCAGGCGCCCGGATCGCGGTCCTTCGTGAAATAGCCGGGCGCCGGAGGCGAGTCCGGGCTGCCGAAAAGGCGCCGCCTCAGCACTTCGGTGCCGTGGCGGGAACCGAGCACGAGATAGTCGACGGCGAGCGGATCGAGCGGTCGCGCCGCTTCGGGGGACGGCGGTGCGATCCGCAGGTCCGCCAGGTCCGCATCGAGACGGCGCAGAAGATCCTGCAGGATGCCCGCGGACAGGAGACTCCCCTGCGGCGCACTGACCTGCAGCGTCCGCAGCGCGCTCCACTGGGTCGCGAGAAACCACGGCAATTCGCGCTGGGGATCGGCAAGGAACGGGGCAAAGGTCAGTTCGGCGGCATCATGCGCGGGATGCGACGCGTTTCTGAGATACTGACGGAACGACACGTCCGAGATGGGGCAATGACGCACCCCGTCTGCGTGATCTTTCAACTCTTCCCCCGTCCTTGACCAAACGGTCGCCCGGCGACCGGCAAAATTTATGATCCAACGCATGCCGGCGCCATCGGGTTCCCTGCCTCCAAGAAAAAAATCATTCTTCCGTTGCGTCAGGCTCAGAGGACGAAGTTGTCGACCGTCAGCGTATGGGCCCCGCTCAGTTCGATATCGAAATCCGACACCCCGTCGCCGTCCAGATCGGCCTGGACAAGCGTACGGTCGCCCAGCACCACGCTGCGCAGTTCTCCCGCCGTGCCGGAGAACCGGTGCGCCCCGACAAAGGTGAAGTCCTGCTTGAAGGGCTGCGTGATGTCGGCGTCCAGGCGGCTGATCTCGATCCGGTCCACGGCCTCTTCGAAATCGACAATCACGTCGCGGTTGCCGAGCCCGACGCCGGAATCGAGGGCGGTGAAATAGACGAACCTGTCGCGCTGCCCGTCACGGCCGCCGCTCAGCAGGTCCGCACCGCCGTTGCCGTAGAGGACATCGCTGCCCGGCCCGCCGAAGAGACTGTCGTTGCCCTGCCGCCCGTAGAGCCTGTCCCATCCCGGCCCGCCTTCGATCCGGTTGTCGCCGTCGTCCCCGCGCAGATGGTCGGAAAAGCGCCCGCCCGCGATATTCTCGATCCCGGCATAGGTGTCGCCCTCGGACGCGCCCGCATCGTAGAACCTCGCGTAGCCGGCCCCGGAAACATCGCCGAGCAGATCGACGAGGACACGCCCGCCTGCGGCCTCGTAGACGGCCATGTCGATCCCCGCCCCGCCGTCGAGAACATCGGCACCGGCGCCGCCGGTCAGACTGTCCTGTCCCGCGCCCCCTGCCAGGATGTCGTCGCCCTCGCCTCCGAGCAGCAGGTCGTTGCCGCCGCCGCCATCGAGGGAATCGTTCGCGGCGCCGCCACGCAGCGTGTCATGCCCGCCGAACGCCAGAAGGGTATCGGCCCCCCCGAGGCCGGAGAGCTCTTCGCCGGCGACGGTGCCGAAGACCATGTCTGCGCCCGGCCCGCTTTCGGGCACCGCGTCGTCCGCCTCGGCGTCGAGCTTCACGTTGGCGCCGCGCATGACGATCTCGGCGGTCACGACCCCGTCGAGCGCGCCGCCCGAGAACACCACCGTGTAGCGGCCCGCGGGCAGCGCCAACTGATATCCGCCCGAGGCCCAGCTAGTCGTGTGATAGACCCCCGCGTCGCCCACGGCGGTCACGGTGACGCCGCCCATCCCCTCGCCCGGGTCATAGAAGGAATCGCCGTCCAGATCGTCGATGACCACGCCGACAAGCTGCTGGAGGTAGTCGCTCCGGGAACCGAAGTTCTGCGTCACGACCACCGGACCGGCCCCGGTCGACGGATCGGTCTCGGAGATCACGGAAATCCCGACCTCGCGGTACTGCGCGCCCAGCATGACCTCGCGGTGCAGCGGAGGCGACTGCATCCCGCCGCTGGCCGCGTTGCCGCCCCAGTCGATGACAAAGGCGGCGTGGGTCTGAAGAAGCGCGGTGCCGTAGAGAAAGATGTTCTCCGCGAAATTGGTGCCGCCGCTGTATCCGGCTGCGCTGAAACGGGCCTGCAGCCCGTCTTCGTTCGGAAAGACGTGGGATTGCTGATCATTGGCGATCATCAGGGCATTGTGCCGGTCGGCCGACACCGCAAGCGCGCCGTTCCAGGCGAGCGGGGCGACCGACGGCATCGCGGCAAGCTGGCGGTACAACAGGGCAAGGTCGACGCCGAAATACCCGAGCGCATCGGTGATCCCCGGCGTCGCGCCGATCCCCCGCGCGGCATCGAGGATGAGCGCGTCGTATTCCCCGAGCGGATTGGCGCGGGCGCGGTTCATGAGTTCGAGAAGCAGCTGCTCCTGCGGTGACGGCTCGTTCGCCATTGAGCGTTCTCCGGCTCCGTTCGGTGTCTGCGGAACCCCGACCCGCCGCGCATGCAAGGCATGACACGGCGGGACCTGACCGGCGTTCCAGGGCCCGCTGGATCGCCCGGATGGCGCCGCAGGTCAATGCACGCAAAGGTTCACGGCAAGACATCGCGCATCAACCTTGGGTTGTGCGCGGAGAACCGCCGTCACGCGGGCGGTGCGTCGGACACCGATGTTCGGAGAGATGTGTGGTGCCCCAAGACGGACTCGAACCGCCGACCTACTATTTACGAAACAGTTGCTCTACCAGCTGAGCTATTGGGGCATTTCCACTCTTGCGCGGTCGAAACCCTTGACCGCAATCGTCACAGATCGTCACGCCGACGGGATCGCAAGGCGAGTCCGGTGTCGGTGGGCGGCGTCTTAGCACCACCCACCAAGCAGGAAAAGGGCTATTTTGCCTTCTCGATTTCGACATCCATCGCGGATGGATCGGGCACCTCGGTGGCCTCTGCCGCCGCTTCGCCCGCCGCGGTGGGCGGTTCGGGGGTGAGGAGTTCGGCAACCGGCTCCTCGGGCGGTTCGGAGACCTTGTCCTCGAGCGCGCCGACGATGAGCGGCAGCATCTCGGACCCCGCGACCACGCCGGATTCGGATTGCGGCGGGCGCTTCCAGCTCAGCGTGTCGAAGGCTTCACAGTTCTCGCAGACCGGAGTCCACTCGGAATGGATGTGGTTGCAGTTGTCGCAGACCCACTGGGGTCCGCGCGGCGCGGTCAGCGCCTTGGCCAGCCAGCCGCGCACCACGGCCTCGTTGGCCCCCTCGCCACGCTCGATTGCCGCCATGATGGTGAGCACGCGCACATCCGGTTCGGTCGTGATGAGATCGCCCAGCGCCCGGCGGGCTTCGGGGAAATCCTCGGCGGCAAGGGCCAGCTCGGCCTTGAGCAGGCGGGTCTCGCGGTGTTCCGGCCGCGAGGTGGTGAGCAGTCGGAACCGCTTCATCCGCTCGGCAGGCGTCTCGTCAGGCTCGATCTCGGCGAAGGCGGCGGCAAGATCAGGGTGCGGCTCGACCGACCAGGCCTTCTTGAGCACGCGGACCGCCAGCTTCGGCTTGCCCTGCGCCACGTAACTGCGCGCGGCCATCGACGCGGCGGGAATGAGGTCGGGCGACCCCTTGGAAGCCGCGATCGCCGCTTCCCGTGCTTCGATCGGCTTGTCGTCGCTGATGATGTCCTTGGCTTCGGACAGCGCCAGCACCGCATCGCGGCGCTTGTAGACGTCGCGCGGCAGGGCGCCGTGCTTGAGCTTGGCATTCAGCGTCCGGCGGGCGCCCTGCCAGTCGTGCTTCTGCGCCTGAAGGCGCAGCAGCGTGTCCTGCACCTCTTCATGCTTGGGCTTGAGGGCAAAGGCGCGCTCCGCCAGCTTCAGCGCGGTGTCGGTGTCGCCCTTGGCCAGCTTCTGCTTCATCATGCCCCGGATGCCGACGAACCGCGTGTCCTCGCGGGTGATGAGCATCTTGTAGACCTCTTCGGCCTTGCGGGTATCCCCCGACATCTCGGCGGCCTGCGCGGTCAGAAGCGCGGTGACTTCGGGCTTGTGCAGGTAGCGTTCGGCCTTCTGCGCCTTGGCCATCGCCAGCTTGCCCTCGCCCGAGGCCAGCGCCAGCATCCCCTGCGACAGCGCCTCGTAGCCCTTGCGTTCGCGGTTGCGGTCGAAATAGCGCGACAGGGCGGTGTCGTCGCCGTTGATGAACTTCAGCAGGGCGATCAGCAGCGCCACCAGCTTGAACACCAGCCAGAGCACCAGGACCAGCACGATCAGCGCGATCACCGACTGCAGCGGCCCGAGGGTGAATTCCATGCCCCCGACGGTGATCTGGATGCCGCCCTGGCTTTCCATCACATAGCCGGCGCCGAGTGTCAGGGCCGCCACCGCGGCGACGAACAGAACGATCTTCAGAAGTGACCAAAGCATTGTGCGACCCTTATTCCTTGTTCAGTTCCAGGGCCACCTGGTCGGCGGCCTCCAGTGCCCCCTGCCGGGTCCGGGCCTGATCCAGCCAGCCCGAAAGCTCGGCTTTGGCCTCTTCGGGCAGAGTGTCGAGTTCTTCGAGCGAGGTGGCAAGATCGCCCTCGCGCAGGGCCGCTTCGGCCCGCGACAGGATCGCGTCGACCGACGCGCCGTCCTTGGGTTCCACCGACCGCGCGCCGAGCTGGTTCGCCATGAAGGTGGCGAACCGCCGGGTGCCGCTTTCGCCTTCGGCTTCCGCGCGGCGGGCCGAGGCCAGCGTGTCGCGGGCCAGCGGCGGGAAGGCTTCCGTCAGAATGGCCATCGTTGCCACGCCATCGGTGGCGGGTGCGCTCAGCGCCGCGGGGACGGCGATGCCGTTCGCCTCGATCACGCCCAGCTCTGTCGCGTAGGGCTCGCCCGAGACCAGCGCCGCGTTGACGTCGGACAGGGCGGCGCGGGCACGGGCCAGAACCGCCTGCTCTTCTGCGTTGGCTTCTGCGGCAAGCGCCTCGTCCGTCATCTTGCGGACTTCGGCGCGCTGCTCCTCGATGGCCTTGCGCACGCCTTCGAGCTCGCGCTCGTAGGCCGCCATGGCCTCGGGGGACACGGAATCCTCGACCGGCTTCTTTTCCAGCGCGACGATGCGGGCGTCGAGATTGGCAAGCGCCTCCTTCAGGGACGAGAATTCGCCCTGCGAGGCGTCCAGCCCGGACCTGACGTCCCCGATGGAGGTCTCGACCCCCGAAAGGTCGATGTTCGAGACCTGGCCGGAGACCTCTTCGACGCGCTCGGACAGGACCTCGATGCGCGAGGTCTGGTCCGCCAGCGCGCCGCGCGTCTCGGCTTCGAAATCGGGACCGTCGTCGGGAACGGCAAAGGGCCAGGTTCCGCTGGTGTAGGCCGAGGCCCCCCAGCCGAGACCGGCCGCGACCACGCCGCCGATCAGCATCGGAAAGAAGCCGCCGCGCCGCTCGACGATCTTTTCCTGCACCACGGGAACCGGGGCGGGTGCGATCGTCTCTTCCGGGCGGGAGGCCGGACCCTCCGACGCGGACCCGAGCGTGTCCCGACCCGCGTCTTCGGACAGCGCTTCGGCCTCACCGACCGAATGGATCGGCTCGTCCGTGGCGTCGGAAAGGGTGTCGACGCCTTCGGGCCCCTCCGTCCCGTCGCCGGAGATGGTGTCGGTCGCATCGCCGGACAGGGCGTCCGATCCCGCATCCTCTCCCGGAAGGGTGTCCGGACCCGTCAGGGTCTGCGCCGGCGTATCCGGCCCCGTGTCGCCCTCGGGTAGATCGGCGTCGGTTCCGTCCAAAACCTCGTCGCGGATCTCGTCTCCGGAGATCTCGTTTTCGGGCGCCTTCGCCTCGGTCTTGCCGTCAAGATCGTCCGTGCCGTGATCTGGCTTCTTTTCGTCGGCCACGCGCTCCACCCTTTCCAAATTCGCCGTCGGGGCACATACCCCGCACCCTGACTATCCTTTCACAGACCCGCGATCCACCTCAAGCGTTCCCGCGGCCTGCAACATTTCCTTGACGGCCGCCAACATCGCCCTGCCCTCCGGGCGCGGAAGAATGTCGAGTCGCGTCAGATATATACCGCGCAACGCGTCCGACACGTCCGCACTCATCGCTGCGACGAAAAGCGGCGCTCCCCCCGGCGGGGTTCTGGCAAACTGCGCCGCGCTGCGCGGCGAGAAAAGGGGCACGACCACGGGCACCGTCCCATTCAGCGCGGCGCGGGCCTCATCGCTCAATTCATGGGCAGGCTGGTCGTAGATCACCGCGACCGAGACATCGCAGCCGCCGTCGCGCAGCCGCCCGGCCACGTTCCCGCGTGTGTGCGTGCCCCGCAGATGGAAAAGCGGCACGCCGGGATTCTGGCCGAGAATGACCGACACCAGCGCATCGGCATCGCCGTCGGCGCTGATCGGGTCGAATCCGGCGGTGCGCGCGGCACGGGCCGTTGCCCGCCCCACGGTGTAGCAGGGGGATCGCACTCCGCCCCCCAGCGCCTGCCAGCAGCGCACCGCGTTGGCCGAACTGAAGATCACGCCCGACGACTTCGGCACCTCGGGCAAGGGGCCCAGCGCCTCGATCGACATGAGCGGAGACAGCACCGGCGTGAACGACGGCGTTTCGGCCGTCGTGAGATCCGCCAGAAACTGCCGCGACGCCGCTTCGGGCCGGGTCAGCAGCAGGATGGGCGGGATCCGGGACACGCTACCTCCGGGATTGTGAGGAACCTTGTCCGGTGGTAGCTGCAAGGCGACGATTAAGCAATGACGCGGGTGCCATGGCGGATCCGACCATCCTCGGGCTGGAAAGCAGTTGCGACGACACCGCCGCCGCGATCGTGCGCGGGCGAGAGATCCTGTCCTCGGTCGTCATGGGCCAGTCCGAGCTGCACGCGGCCTTTGGTGGCGTCGTGCCCGAAATCGCCGCGCGCGCCCATGCGGAAAAGCTGGACCTTGCCGTGGAACAGGCGCTTGAGGAGGCCGGGCTCGGCACGCGCGAGGTCGATGCCATCGCGGTGACCGCCGGACCGGGGCTGATCGGCGGCGTCCTGTCCGGCGTGATGATGGCCAAGGGGCTGGCCAGCGCCCTGGGCAAGCCGCTGATCGGCGTGAACCACCTGGCGGGGCATGCGCTGACCCCCCGGCTGACCGACGGGCTCTGCTATCCCTACCTCATGCTGCTGGTCTCGGGCGGGCACTGCCAGTTCCTGATCGTGCGTGGAGCCGAGGATTTCTCGCGCCTCGGCGGCACCATCGACGATGCACCGGGCGAAGCCTTCGACAAGACCGCCCGCCTGCTCGGCCTGCCGCAGCCCGGCGGCCCGCAGGTGGAAGCGGCGGCGCGCGGGGGCGAGGCCGCGCGGTTCGCCTTTCCCCGCCCGCTGCTGGACCGGGAGGGTTGCGACATGTCTTTCTCCGGGCTCAAGACCGCCCTCCTTCGCCTGCGGGACCGGCTGGTCGCGGAACAGGGCGGCCTGCATCCGGCCGATGTCGCGGACATCTGCGCCGGGTTCCAGGCCGCCGTGCGGGACGTGCTGGTGGAAAAGACCCGGCGGGCGCTGGCCGCCTATCTTGCCGAGAGACCGGAGCAACCCGCCTTTGCCATCGCGGGGGGTGTCGCCGCCAACGGGGCGATCCGCAGCGGGCTCGAATCCCTTTGTGACCGGACCGGGGTTCGCTTTACAGCGCCCCCGCTTCCGCTCTGTACCGACAATGCCGCGATGATCGCCTATGCCGGGGGCGAACTGCTCGGCGCCGGGCAGGTCAGCGACATGACCCTTGCCGCCCGCCCGCGCTGGCCGCTGGACCGCAGCGCGGCGCCGATGCTCGGCTCGGGCAGGAAGGGAGCCAAGGCATGAGGATCGGCATTCTGGGCGCCGGGGCCTTCGGCACGGCGCTCGCCATCGCCCTGGCCCGCGCGGGACGGGAGGTGATGCTCTGGGGTCGCGACGCCGGAGCCATGGTGCAGATCGCCGGATCGCGCGAAACCCCGCGCCTGCCGGGCGTCGTGCTGCCGGAAGGGATCGCCGTCACGGGCGACCTCGGGACCGTCGCGGCGCAGGATGCGGTCCTGCTAGCGGTGCCCATGCAGACCCTCGGCGCGCTGCTGAAGCAGATCGGCGACGGGCGGGACGGCCAGCCCCTGATCGCCTGCTGCAAGGGCGTGGACCTGACCACCGGGCACGGCCCGTCGCACATCATCGCCTCGGCCCGGCCGCGGGCGATCCCCGCAGTCCTCACCGGCCCGAGTTTTGCCGCCGACATCGCGCGCGGACTGCCGACTGCCCTGACCATCGCCTGCGCGCGCGAAGAGACCGGGATCGCCCTGCAGCACGCGCTCTCGACTCCGGCGCTGCGGCTCTACCGCACCGACGACCTGACCGGCGCGGAGCTGGGCGGCGCGCTCAAGAACGTCATGGCCATCGCCTGCGGGGCCTGTATCGGCGCCGGGCTGGGCGACAGCGCCCGCGCCGCCCTGATGACCCGGGGCTTTGCCGAGATGACCCGCTTTGCCGTCCACCACGGGGCCCGCGCGGAGACCCTTGCGGGCCTGTCCGGGCTGGGCGACCTCGCGCTTACCTGCACCTCGGAGCTGTCCCGCAACTACCGCTACGGCCTCGCGCTGGGCCGGGAGGAACCCTTCGATCCCGCGATCACCGTCGAGGGCGCCGCCACGGCGCGCGCCGTCGCCGCCATGGCCGGGAAAATTTCCCTGTCGCTGCCGATCTCGTCCGCCGTCGCCGAACTGGTTGAAGGCCGGGCAACGGTGCGCGAGGTTCTGCAAGACCTTTTGTCGAGACCCCTCAAGGAGGAATGACCATGCTGATCGCCCTTATCGCCAAGGACAAACCCGGTGCGCTGCAAACCCGCAAGGACAACCGCGACGACCATCTCGCCTATATCGAGGCAACCGGCGTCGTCGCACAGGCCGGGCCGCTGCTGGATGACGCCGGAGAGATGGCGGGCAGCCTCGTCATTCTCGACGTGACCGACATGGCGGCGGCGCGGAACTGGGCGGACAACGACCCCTATGCCAAGGCCGGGCTGTTCGCCTCGGTCGAGCTGATCGCCTGGAAGAAGGTCATCGGATGACCTTCTGGCTGTTCAAGTCGGAGCCCGCCACCTGGTCCTGGCAGGATCAGGTGAAC
Organism: Salipiger sp.; assembly: GCF_048261495.1. GTDB lineage: Bacteria > Pseudomonadota > Alphaproteobacteria > Rhodobacterales > Rhodobacteraceae > Salipiger. Next base: position 403,393 of record NZ_JBLXFX010000001.1, on the reverse strand, counting down.
AAGGGTGCCGAGGGCGAGGAATGGAACGGCGTGCGCAATTACCAGGCGCGCAACTTCATGCGCGAGATGGCCGTGGGCGACCTGGGGTTCTTCTACCATTCCCAGACCGAGCGCGCGGTGGTCGGCATCGTCGAGGTCATCGCCGAGGCTCACCCCGACAGCACGACGGACGATCCGCGCTGGGACTGCGTGGACATCCGCGCGGTCGAGGCTTTGCCGACCCCGGTGACGCTGGACGACGTCAAGGCCGACCCGGAGCTTTCCGAGATGGTGCTGGTCCGCAACTCACGCCTTTCCGTGCAGCCCGTCACCCCGGCCGAATGGGCCCGGATTCGCGCTCTGGGCGGCCTTCTCGACCGGGGATGAGGCGCGGATGATCCCGGCACTGGGCAGATCGGCGGGGATCAGGCAGACTGCGCCTTAGGCAAATCTTAGGGGAGGAGCATTTATGGGATTTCTCGGCGTCATCGTGGCGGCGGCGGCGGCATGGCTGTTCGGCGCGGCGTGGTACATGACCCTCTCGAAACCCTGGATGGCAGCTGCAGGAGTGGAATGCGACGAGACCGGCAAACCCAAGGGCGGCGGTTCGCCCCTGCCGTTCATCCTCTCGGCCCTCGCCATGCTGCTGGTCGCCGGCATGATGCGGCATGTCTTCGGCATGTCGAACATCGAAACCGCCGGCGCGGGGGTGATGTCCGGTCTGGGGATCGGGCTTTTCTTCATCAGCCCGTGGATCATGATAAACAATGCCTATCCCGGCAGACCCTTTGCCCTGACTCTGATCGACGGCGGCTATGCCACTTTCGGCTGCGCGATCATCGGACTGGTCCTGACATTGTTCTGAGGGCGTTCCGAACCGGACACGAAAAGCGAAGGGGCCCGGCACGAAAGCCGAACCCCTTCATCACCCCAACGTGCTCCCACACGGTTCACGGCGAAAATCTGGATTCGGCCTTTCTGGCCACGCAACCCTTATAGGACTGACAAGAAAATTTCGCAAAAACCAAATGATTAAAAACACCGACAAAAAAGGAAGCGCCCGGGCAGATCCGGGCGCTCCTGTCGATCCGGGCCGTTGATCAGCCGTAGACGCTGTCCTTGCCGAAATGCTTGACGAGCATGTAATAGACCACCGCGCGATACTTGTTCCGCTCGGATTTGCCGTAGGTCTCTATCACCGAATTGATCGCATCCATCAGGTTGTCGCCGTCCGCGAGACCCAGCTTCTTCATCAGGAAATTGGTCTTGACCGTTTCCAGCTCGCCGGCCTGCGTCGCCGCGACGGTCGAGGAATCCGCATTGTAAATGGCCGGTCCGCATCCGATCGTGACCTTCGTCAACAGATCCATATCCGGTTCCATGCCGCATTTGGTACGCAGATCCTCGGCGTATTTCGCGATCAATTCGTCTCTCTTGCCCATTCGTAACTCCCTGTCAGGTCTGTTTTTCTTCACTTTCTCGGCGGAATATCCCCCACCGGTCCCGAGATCGTGACCGGCAGCATTCCTTGTATACCTTCTGATTCGACTCAAAAGGAGAATTTTTCCGCGGATTGCGCAGGATGCCGCCCCCGGACGAAAAACCTCCGTTTTTTGCATGACAAACACGTGACCGATCCGTCAGCATGACCTCATGGCCTTGGGAGCCCGGAGTCGAAACGTGCCAGTGGGGGCCTGACCAGAAGACCAACAAGAACAAGGACGGGGAACATCATGAGTACGGAAACTTTCGTTGTCGCCTACGAGGGCGGTAGCGGCGACGACGGCTTGCTCGACTACGCCATCGAACGCGCCGGCAAGGAGGGGGCGGCGCTGTTGCTGGTCCACATCCTCGAATGGTCGCCCTACACCTTTCTCACCCCTCAGGAGGTGGAAGAACGCCACGCCCGCCGCAAGGAGGAGCTGTCGCGCGCCGAAGAGGCGACCATGGCCCCGGCCCTGGCGAAATGCGCGGCCGCCGGCGTCGAGGCGCGGTGCAAGATCCGCTACGGCTCGGTCGTGGAACTGATCGTGGAGACCACCCGCGAGGCCGGTGCGACGATGATCTTCGTCGGCCGCGCCGGGTCGCAATCCATGGCGTCGAGGATCTTCGGGTCCGTTCCCATCGGTCTGGCGCAGGTTGCGCCGGTTCCCACCGTCATCGTGCCCTGAGAGTTCGGAGTCCATCATGTTCAACAGCAAGACACTTATGCTCGCCGGCAGCCTCGCGGCCATGGGAGCACTGCCCGCGAGGGCGTCGATCGACGACAGCATCAACGCGGCGGTCGGCGCGGTGACCGGGCCCTTCGTCAACTTCATCTTCTCGCCCTTCCCCGGCACCTCCTTTCCCTGGATCGTGCTCTGGCTGGTCGCGGCGGCGACGATCTTCACCATCTACTTCGGCTTCGTGCAGTTCCGCGCCTTTCCGCATTCCATCGCGCTGGTGTCGGGCAAGTATTCCGATCCGGAGGACGCGGGCGAGGTCAGCCATTTCCAGGCGCTGGCAACCGCCCTTTCCGGGACAGTCGGCCTCGGCAATATCGCGGGGGTGGCGGTGGCCGTCTCCATCGGCGGACCGGGCGCGACCTTCTGGATGATCCTCGCCGGGCTCATGGGCATGGCGTCGAAATTCACCGAATGCACGCTGGGCGTCAAATACCGCAATGAATACGCGGACGGCTCGGTTTCCGGCGGCCCGATGTACTACCTGTCGAAAGGCATGTCCGAGCGCGGCTTCGGCGGACTGGGCAAGGGCCTTGCCATCGCCTTCGCGATCTTCTGCGTGCTCGGCTCGCTGGGTGGCGGAAACATGTTCCAGGCCAACCAGGCCCATGCGCAGCTTGCCAATATCTTCGGCGACTATCCCGGCTGGATCACCGGCATCATCTTTGCCGGCATCGTCTTTGCGGTGATCGTCGGCGGTCTCAAGTCCATCGCGCAGGTGACGGAAAAGGTCGTGCCCTTCATGGGCGTGCTCTACGTCGGCACCGCACTGATCGTGATCCTGATGAATTTCGACCGGATCGGCTGGGCCTTCGGACAGATCTTCGACGGCGCCTTCACCGGCCTCGGCATCGCGGGCGGACTTGTCGGCGCGCTGATCCAGGGCTTCAAGCGGGCGGCATTCTCCAACGAGGCTGGCGTCGGCTCGGCGGCGATCGCGCACTCTGCGGTCAAGACCAAGGAGCCGATCACCGAGGGCTTCGTCTCGCTCCTGGAGCCGTTCATCGACACCGTGGTGATCTGCACCATGACCGCCCTGGTGATCGTCATCACCGGCGTCCTGCAGGTGGATGCGGAAACCGGCCTCTATGTGTGGAACGCCGAGGCGGGCCGCGTGGCCACCGTCGGCGACGTCTCCGGGGTCGCGCTGACCTCTGCCGCCTTCGGGTCGGCGATCTCGTGGTTCCCCTACGTGCTGGCCGTCGCGGTGATCCTCTTCGCCTTCTCGACGATGATCTCGTGGAGCTACTACGGCCTCAAGGCATGGACCTACATGTTCGGCGAGGGCAAGGCGCAGGAAATGTCGTTCAAGATCCTGTTCTGCATCTTCGTGGTGATCGGGGCGGCGATGAACCTCGGCCCGGTGATCGACTTCTCCGATGCGGCGATCTTTGCCATGGCGCTGGTCAATATCGTCGGCCTCTACTTCCTGATGCCGGTCGTGAAGGCAGAGATGAACAGCTACATGTCGCGGCTGAAATCGGGCGAGATCAAGCGCTTTGCCTGAAGGCTGCGAGCGTTGAGGAAAGGGGCGTCCCGCGTGGCGCCCCTTTTCGTTTCCGCGCCCCCGGCGGCCGTCAGCCCAGCGACGGCACCTTCCCCGGACGGGCGGCCCCGGCGATGATCTCGTCCCAGCTCCTGCCTGCCGCGCGCATCGCCTCGATACTCGGGCCGTCGCCCTCGCCGTAAAGCGCGCGCGTCCGTGCCAGCAGGACCGAGCGCGCCGGTTCCGGCGTCAGTTCGCGGAACATGCGGGCGAGATCGCAGCGCTCGGCGTGGACCCGTCGCGCGACCATTTCGACGGCAAGCCCGTCCCCCAGCAAGCTTTCGGCGAGCGCAGCCAAGGACCGCACCCGCCGTTCGTATTCATCCCTGAGATCGCTCATCCCGGATGCGTCACCTGTCGCTCAGTAGCGGTAATGTTCGGGCTTGAACGGCCCCTCGGGGGTGACCCCGATATAGGCCGCCTGCTCGGCGGTCAGCTTGGTCAGCTTCACGCCGATGCGGTCGAGATGCAGGCGCGCGACCTTTTCATCCAGATGCTTGGGCAGGATGTAGACCTTGTTCTCGTACTGGCCGCCGTTCTTCCACAGCTCGATCTGCGCCAGCACCTGGTTGGTGAAGGACGCGGACATGACGAAGGACGGATGACCCGTGGCGTTGCCGAGGTTCAGCAGACGCCCTTCGGACAGCAGGATGATGCGCGAGCCCGAGGGCATCTCGATCATGTCGACCTGGTCCTTGATGTTGGTCCACTTGTGGTTCCTGAGCGACGCGACCTGAATCTCGTTGTCGAAATGGCCGATGTTGCCGACGATGGCCATGTCCTTCATCTCGCGCATGTGCTCGATGCGGATGATGTCCTTGTTGCCGGTGGTGGTGATGAAGATGTCCGCCGAGGCGACCACGTCTTCCAGCAACACCACCTCGAACCCGTCCATTGCCGCCTGAAGCGCGCAGATCGGGTCGGCCTCCGTCACCTTGACGCGGGCACCCGCGCCGGACAGCGACGCCGCAGAACCCTTGCCCACGTCTCCATAGCCGCAGACCACGGCGACCTTGCCGGCCATCATGGTGTCGGTGGCGCGGCGGATGCCGTCGACCAGCGATTCCTTGCAGCCGTACTTGTTGTCGAACTTCGACTTGGTGACGCTGTCGTTCACGTTGATCGCCGGGAAGGGCAGCAGGCCCTTCTTCTGCAATTCGTAGAGACGGTGCACGCCGGTTGTCGTCTCTTCCGAAACCCCCTTGATCGCCTCGCGCGTCCTGGTGAACCAGCCCGGCGTCTCGGCCATGCGCTTCTTGATCTGCGCCTTGATCACCTCTTCCTCTTCCGAGGCGGGCACCGACAGCACGTCCTCGCCCGCTTCCATCCGCGCCCCGAGCAGCACGTAGAGCGTCGCGTCGCCGCCATCGTCGAGGATCATGTTCGCGCCCTCGGGGAACATGAAGGATTTGTCGAGGTAATCCCAATGCTCGGTCAGGGTCTGACCCTTCACGGCAAAGACCGGAACGCCGCTGGCGGCGATCGCCGCCGCCGCGTGATCCTGGGTCGAGAAGATGTTGCACGAGGCCCAGCGCACGTCCGCGCCCAGCGCCACGAGGGTTTCGATCAGCACGGCGGTCTGGATCGTCATGTGCAGCGAGCCGACGATGCGCGCGCCCTTGAGCGGCTGTGCTTCGCCGAATTCCGCGCGGCAGGCCATGAGGCCGGGCATTTCCGTCTCGGCGATGTCCAGTTCCTTGCGGCCGTAATCGGCCAGCGCGATGTCCTTGACGATATAATCCTGTGCCATTTCCGGCGCTCCGATGCTGTCTCTGGGTTGTGCGCGGGGTAGCATCCCTTGATTTGCGCCGCAACGTGGATCAGACTCCGGGGAAAACAGAACAATAACGAGCGAGGCCAGAGCGGTGAAGACCACAGAGGTAACCTATCCATCGAACCGGTACGGACGCTACTGCGTGCCGGCGGGGCTCGAGGACCGGCCGGCGGCGAAAGCGGTGATCGCCGGACAGGTCTACGAACCCGACACCATCACCTTCATGCGCAAGCATGCGGGCGACGGCGACATCATCCACGCGGGCACGTTCTTCGGCGACTTCCTGCCCGCGCTGTCCTCGGCCATGGCGCCGGGACGCAAGGTCTGGGCTTTCGAACCGAACCCCGGCAACTACGATGCGGCGGTGGAGACCTGGGCGCTGAACGGACTCGAAAACGTCGAGCTGTTCAATGCGGCCCTGTCCAACCGCATCGAAAAGGTCCTGTTCCGCACCCGCGACGAGAAGGGTCGTCCGTTGGGCGGCCTGTCGCATTTCGTCCTCGAAGAGGGGCCGGGGGTCGAGCCGGTGCAATCGGCGATGCTCGATTTCACCGTCCCGCTCGAGCGCAGGGTCTCCATCCTGCAACTCGACGTCGAAGGTCACGAAAAGCAGGCGATCCGCGGTGCCTTCCACATCATCTACCGCTGGCGACCGATCCTGATCCTGGAATATTTCGCGCAGGAACAATGGATCACCCGGACCTTCCGCGGCCTCGGCTACCGCAAGATCGGCAAGCTGCACGGCAACTTCGTCTACGCCGCCGACGACACGGAGATCTGAGCCCCCCATGGCCCGACAACCCCGCGCCTGGCAACGGATGCTTTCGGGGCGCCGCCTGGACCTGCTCGACCCGACCCCCGTGGATATCGAGATCGAGGACATCGCCCACGGCCTTGCCTTCGTGGCGCGCTGGAACGGCCAGACCCACGGCGACTATCCCTATTCCGTCGCCGAACATTCGCTGCTGGTGGAAACCCTCTTCGCCCGCCTCTGCCCGCAGGCCAGCCCGGCGGACCGCCTGACCGCCCTGCTGCACGACGCGCCGGAATACGTGATCGGCGACATGATCTCCCCCGTGAAGGCCGCTGTCGGGCCGGGCTACGGCGAGCTCGACAAGCGGCTGTCGGCGGCCATCCACATCCGCTTCGGACTGCCCGCCGCGACACCGGCCAAGCTGAAGAAGATGATCAAGAAGGCCGACACTGTCTCGGCTTTCATGGAGGCGACGCAGATCGCCGGCTTCACCGAGGCGGAGGCGACGAAATTCTTCGGACGCCCGGCCCCGGAGCTGATGCGGGGCCTCGACATCCAGCTCCGTCCTCCGGTCGCCGCCCGCAACGACTACACCCGACGCCACGCGGCGCTGCTGGAGCGGATGCCATGACCCCGAGCGTCCGCCGCGCCGGCGTGCTCGACGCCCGCCCCATCGCGGAGCTTCTGAACGACGTGATCGCGCGCGGCGGAACCACCGCCATGACCGACCCGGTGACCCGTGACGACATCGCCGCCTGGATGGGCTCGGACCCGCGCGCCATCTGGCACCTGGCCGAGGACGACGGCGGCGACCTGCTCGGCTTCCAGTGGGTCGACCCGCACCCCGCGCTCGGACCGGAAGTGGCGCAGATCGCCAGCTTCGCCCGGGTCGGCAAGACCGGTCTCGGCATCGGGTCGGCGCTGTTCGAAGCGACAAAGGCCGCCTGCCGCGCCGCCGGATACAGCTGGATCAACGCAGAGATCCGAGCCGACAACGAAAGCGGACTGACCTACTATCAAAGCCGCGGGTTCGAGGATCACGGCCGCATCAGGGACTACAGGCTGGCGAATGGACAAACCGTCGACAAGATCCTGAAACGCTACGATCTCTGATCCGGCCCCGGCCGTTCTTCTTGTTTCAAATACGCCCTTTCGACCTCACCACCGACACCACACCGGGGCCGATGCGTCAGACCGGCCACGCGCGTGGAGCCCGCAAGGGCGACAGGACCCGCCGCGGCGCAAGCCGCGTCCGCCGGATCAGCGCGGCGACCGTTTTGCTAGGATGCGTTGCAGGGTGCGGCGATGCATGTTCAGCCGCCGCGCCGTTTCCGACACGTTGCGGTCGCAAAGCTCGTACACGCGCTGGATATGCTCCCAACGCACGCGGTCCGCGCTCATCGGGTTTTCCGGAGGCGGCGGCAGATCGTCGCCGCGCGCCAGCAGCGCATTGGTGATGTCGGTGGCATCGGCGGGCTTGGACAGGTAGTCCGTCGCACCGATCTTGACCGCCGCCACCGCCGTGGCGATCGCTCCGTACCCGGTCAGCACGACGATCCGGGAATCCGGCCTGCGGGCGCGCAGCACCTCGACCACGTCCAGCCCGTTGCCGTCCTCGAGCCGCAGGTCGACCACGGCATAGGCCGGGGGCCGCGCCGTCGCGATGGCGGAGCCGGCCGCGACCGACCCGGCCATTTCCACCTCGAACCCGCGCTTTTCCATCGCCTTGGCCAGGCGGCGCAGAAACGGCTCGTCATCGTCGACAAGCAGAAGGGACCTGTCGTCGCCGAGGTCCTCGATCGTCGGTTCCGCCACGGGAGTCCCCCCAATCCTGTTCGCGCCCTGGACATCTGTCATATCCCGCGCCCGATCCATGGTCAAATGCCGCGCCGCCTCAGATCCTGTCGAGGAAACACTGCGCCCGGTCCGCCAGTTGCTCGGGCGGCAGATCGCGCCGGAAGAACTCGACAAAGCCCTGCTCGGGCAGGACGAGATAGGTAAATGTCGAATGATCGACGAGATAGTATTCGTCGCCGGAGTCGTTCTTCTTGAAATAGGTGCGATAGGCCTTGCTGGCCGCCGCGACCTGCTCGGGCGAGCCGGTCAGCCCGACCATCTTTTCATGGATGTTGTAGGCGAAATCTCCGACCACCTCGGGGGTGTCCCGCTCCGGGTCGATGGAGATGAAGACCGGCGTCACCGATCGGCCCCGCTCCGCAAGGACATCGACCGCTTCGGCGTTGCGCACCATGTCGAGCGGGCAGACATCGGGGCAGAAGGTGTAGCCGAAATAGACCAGGCTCGGCTCGGTGATGACATCCTTGTCGGTCACCGTCGCACCAGTGCTGTCGACCAGGGTGAACGACCCGCCGATCGCATCCGCCCCGCCCGCAATCTTTGCACTGCGGCAATCGGCAAACATGTCCCCGTCGCCGGAGGAGCGGGTGGCGTACCAGATCCCCCCGGACAGGGCGACAAGCACGAGGGCGGCGGCAAGGGCGGCAAGGGCGCGCATCTGGATCCCCTTCTGGAGCGATTGCGAAACGGTCGGGGGAGACCTAACAATTGGCGCCACGATATCAAAGGGACGAAAGCGCGCAGATGAGCGATACCGACCTCGGGCTGCTGGGCGAGAACCAGCGCAGCAACTTCATCCGTCTGCGCACCATGATCCTGCTGCGCTGGGTGGCGATCGTCGGCCAGCTCACCGCCCTGATCGTGGCGCAATGGCTCTACGACCTGCAGATCGAGCTCGGCGTGTGCTTTCTGGCGGTGGGGGTGTCGATCACCGGCAACCTCGTGGCGATGTTCATCTTCCCCGAGAACAAGCGCCTGTCCGAGGGCGAGAACTTCATGATGGTGATGTTCGACCTGCTCCAGCTCTGCTTCCTGCTGTTCCTGACCGGCGGATTGCACAATCCGTTTTCGCTGCTGGTGCTCGGTCCCGTCACGGTATCGGCGGCGGCGCTGTCGCTGCGGTCGACCGTGATCCTCAACATCACGGCCTTTCTGCTGATCTCGGCCATGGTGGTGTTCCATTTCCCGCTGCGCACGCAGGAAGGCTTCGTGCTGCGCATTCCCGACATCTTCGTCTTCGGCCAGTGGACCGCGATCACCATCGCCCTGATGTTCCTGTCGATCTATTCGCGACGCATCACGCGCGAGATGAACACCATGTCCGATGCGCTGGCCGCGACCCAGATGGCGCTGGCCCGGGCGCAGAAGCTCAACGACCTCGGCGGGGTGGTGGCCGCCGCCGCGCACGAGCTCGGAACCCCGCTGGCGACGATCAAGCTCACCTCCTCCGAACTGGTCGAGGAACTGGAGGACCGTCCCGACCTGCGCGACGACGCCCTGCTCATCCGCGCCCAGGCCGACCGCTGCCGCGACATCCTGCGCAGCATGGGCCGCGCCGGAAAGGACGATCTGCACATGCGCCAAGCCCCGCTCGAAGAGGTGATCCGCGAGGCCGCCGAACCCCACGAGGGGCGCGGCAAGGCGATCTTCATCGACACCATGCCGTCGGACGATGCCGCGTCGGCCCAGCCGCAGATCCTGCGCCGCCCGGAGATCATCCACGGGCTGCGCAACCTCATCCAGAACGCGGTGGATTTCGCCGCCTCGACGGTCTGGGTCGAAGCGACCTGGTCCGACACCGAGGTCTCGATCCGCATCCTCGACGACGGCTCGGGTTTTCCGCCGCACATCATCGGCCGCATCGGCGACCCCTTCATGCGCCGCCGCCGGGGCGAGGCGGAACGTCGCGCGCGTCCGGAATACGAGGGCATGGGCCTCGGACTGTTCATCGCCAAGACGCTTCTGGAACGCTCCGGGGCGGAACTGAGCTTTGCCAACGGCGGGGATGTCGACGACAGCCCGGCCTCGGACGCCCCGAGCGGCGCCGTGGTCGAGGTCGTCTGGCCCCGCGCCAAGGTCGTGCCGCCGACGCTGCAACCCGGTGCCAGTCTTGGAGAAAACCGCCGTATCGAAGTGTAGACCGGCCGCTCATTTCTACCCTAGAGTGAAATTAACAGACTGTTAACCGAGTCTCGTTAGCTTCCTTGGTCGGGGCGACGACAGGGCTGGACCTATTGAAATGTTATTGGCGATCACAACCGGTATTGGTGCGGGCGCGGCAGCGCTTCTGGGGGCCTTTCTCATCTTTCGCGCGCATCTGAGGCAGACCGCGCCGCGCCCCACGCTCCGAAAACCGGTGCCGGATCGTGCGGAGATCCTGTTCTCCGAAGGCAAGCTGATCGATTCCTCCGAAGCGGCGCGGCGCCTGCTCGGCTGCACGGCGAACGAATCCCTCGATTGGAGTTACGTGTCCGAGACGCTCAGCCCGCTGTTCGGCCCCCTCCCGGACACCTTGCCGGAACAGCCTCTGGCGCTTGGCGCCCTCAACGATCCGCAGGCAAAACTGTCGATCCTGCCGGAAATCGGCAGCCACCGGCTCCTGATCGACGCGCCGCCCATGGATGTTGCGGAACGGCTGCAGATCCGGCTCAACGAAAGCGAACTCGACCGGCTGCGCACGATCATGGCGCTGGTCCCCTGCCCGATCTGGCACACGCAGCGCACGGGATCGCGGCCGACCTGGTACAACACCGCCTACGAGGACATCTGTTCCCGCGTCGGGGTGCAGCCAGAGGGGCCCTCGCCTTTCGACATTCCCTTCGCGCGGATCGAGAACGGACAGAGCATCCGGACCAGCGTCGGCAGTCGCGAGGCCGGCAACCAGTACTGGTACGAGATCCTGTCGCACCAGATCGACGACGGCTGGCTGCACTTTGCCTCGTCCATCGACGCGGTCATCTCTTCCGAGATCGCGCAGCGCAATTTCCTCCAGACCCTGACCCGCATCTTCGCCCACCTGCCCATCGGGCTCGTCGTCTTCGACAAGGATCGGCGGCTGGTGCTGTTCAACCCGGCGCTGATCGACCTGACCAGCCTTCCGGCGGAATTCCTCAGCGGGCGGCCCAACCTGCTCAGCTTCTTCGACATGCTGCGGGAAAAGCGCATGATGCCCGAACCGAAGAACTACCAGAACTGGCGCGACAAGCTGTCCGAGGTGATCGCCGCCGCCTCCAGCGATCACTACGTCGAAACCTGGAACCTGTCCTCCGGCGTGACCTACAAGATCACCGGGCGCCCGCATCCCGACGGCGGCATCGCCTTCCTGTTCGAAGACATCAGCGCCGAAATCTCGCTCACCCGCCGCTTCCGGCAGGAGATCGAGATCACGCAGGCCGTGCTGGATTGCCTCGACGACGGCGTTGCGGTGTTCTCGCAACTCGGCGTGCTGACCTTCTGCAACGAATCCTACCGCGAGCTGTGGCGCTCGGACCCGGAATCCGGGCTGAAGGACGTCAGCATCAGCGATGCGACCCTTGCCTGGCAATCCGCCTGCAGGCCCAGCCCGATCTGGGGCGATCTGCGGGATTTCGTCGTGACCCTGCGCGATCGCGCCGCATGGGATGCCGAACTGGAGCTGAAGGGCGGAAAGCACGTGCTCTGCCGTGTCGAGCCGGTTGCCGGCGGATCGACGCTGGTGCGGTTCTCGGTTCTGGCCGAAGTGCCGCTGGAACTGCGCATCCCGCAGGAAGCCCGCGTCTGACAGCTTGCACGTGCCGGTGAGCGCGGTATTTTCGCGCCATGACATCGCAGCGCATCGTCCTCACCCTGACGTCCCCGGAGGCCACCTGCGCCTTTGCGACCCGCCTCGGCGGACGGCTGCAACCGGGTGACGTGCTTCTGCTCGACGGCGGAATCGGGGCCGGCAAGACCCATTTCGCCCGCTGCCTTGTCCAGTCGCTGCAGGACGCCCCCGAGGATGTGCCCTCGCCCACCTTCACGCTCGTGCAGGTCTATGACACCCGGAAGGGAGAGATCTGGCACGCCGATCTCTACCGGCTGAGCGATCCCGACCAATGCGCGGAACTGGGGCTGGCCGATGCCTTCGACTCCGCGATCTGCCTTGTGGAATGGCCCGACCGGCTGGAGGATCTGACCCCGACCGAGGCGCTGTCGCTGTCCTTTGCCCCAGCCGCCGACGACTCCGCGCGCATCCTCACGCTGAGCTGGTCTGCGCCGCGCTGGGACAGGGTCATCCCGGACCTGGCGGCATGAGCGTCCTGACCGGCACACCCTGGGAAGGCGCCCGCGCCGAGCCGCTGGCCGGCGATGCCTCGTCCCGCCGCTACAGCCGCCTGCACCTCGGTGAGCGGAGCGCGATCCTCATGCTGGACCCCGAAGGCGACACCGCCCTGTTCGCGCGGCTGGCGCGTCACCTGCGCGCCATCGGCCTGAGCGCGCCCGGGATCCTGGCAGAGCGGCCGGGCGAACTGCTGCTCGAAGACCTTGGCGACGGGCTTGTCGCCCGGCTCGCCACCTCTCCGGAGGCGGAGCGCAGGCTCTATCTCTGCGCAACAGACGCGCTGATCGCGCTGCACGGCCATCCTCCGCCCGAGGAACTGACCCGCGCCACGCCGGAGCGGCTGGCCGCGATGACCGACCTTGCCTTCGACTGGTATGCCGGCGGTCAGGACGACGCCAGGACCGCCTGTGCCGATGCCTTCCGCGAGGCGCTCGAGCGTCACGCGCCCGTCGCCGACGTGATGATCCTGCGGGACTACCATGCCGAAAACATTCTCTACCTTCCCGACCGCAGCGGGCCCGCACAGGCCGGATTGCTGGATTTCCAGGACGCGCTGACCGGCCATCGCGCCTATGACCTCGTGTCGCTCCTGGAAGACGCGCGGCGCGACGTGGCGCCGGACACGGTCGAGGCCTGCCTGCGTCATTACCTCGACCGTACCGGCACCGCGGAAGTCGCCTTTCGTGCCGCCTTTGCCGTCCTCGGGGCCCAGCGCAACCTGCGCATTCTCGGGGTCTTCGCGCGGCTCGCGGCGACGCGCGGCAAGCCCGGGTATCTCGCGCTCATCCCGCGGGTCTGGGGGCACCTTCGGAACGACCTCGCGCATCCGGCCCTTGCCGGGGTGCGCGGGACCCTGACACGACTGCCTGCGCCGGATGCCGCATGGCTTGAAAGGCTCCGCACCTCATGCCCGACGCCCTGATGCTCTTTGCCGCCGGGTTCGGCACCCGGATGGGCGCGCTGACAGCGGACCGTCCCAAGCCGCTGATCCCGGTGGACGGCAAGCCGCTGATCGACCATGCGCTGGCGCTGGCCGAGGGTTACGGCCCGCTCAGGATCGTCGCCAACGCGCATTACCGCGCCGACATGGTGCAGGCGCATCTGGCCGGGACGGGCGCACAAGTCGCGGTCGAGCAGCCCGAGATCCTCGACACCGGCGGCGGGCTGCGCGCCGCCCTGCCGCTGCTCGACGCCGATCCGGTCTTCACGCTCAACACCGATGCGGTCTGGTCCGGTCCCAACCCGTTGCAGGCGCTGGCCCGCGCCTGGGACCCGGCGCGGATGGATGCGCTGCTGCTCTGCGTGCCGCTGGAAAATGCCGTCGGGCGCAAGGGCGGCGGGGATTTCTCGCTTCTCGGGGACGGGCAGATCCGGCGCGGCGGCGCTCTGGTCTACACCGGCGCGCAGATCCTGCGGACCCCCCCGCTGTCCGACGTGCCCGAGCGCGTGTTTTCCCTCAACACCGTGTGGAACGCGCTGAATGCCCGCGGGCGGCTGTTCGGACTGCCCTATTCCGGCCGGTGGTGCGACGTCGGCCACCCGGAGGGCATCGCCCTCGCCGAACGCATGCTGCACGCCGATGTTTGAACCGACCGCCGCGCCCCGTGTCCTGGCCCTGGCGCCGGGCGTGGATTTCCCCGCGGCGCTGGTCGCCGGCCTGCGTGCCCGCATGGCCGGTCAACCGCCGGAAGCCATGGCCGGGGTCGAGCTGATCCTCAACACGACCCGCATGGTGCGCCGGGTGCGCGCGGCCTTCGACGACGGCCCCGCCACCCTGCTGCCGCGCATCCGCCTGCTCACGCAGATCTCGGACCCGATCGCGCTGCGCGATCTGCCGCCGCCCGTGCCACCGCTGCGCCGCAGGCTGGAACTGACGACCCTCGTCGCGCGGCTGCTCGATGCGGAGCCGGACCTTGCCCCGCGCAGCGCGCTGTTCGACCTTGCTGACAGCCTCGCCACGCTGATGGAGGAGATGCAGGACGAAGGTGTCCCGCCCGAGGTGATCTCGGCCCTCGATGTCAGCGACGAATCCGGTCACTGGCAGCGCGCCCTGCGGTTCCTCGCCATTGTCGAGCGGTACTTCGGCGCTTCCGACGATGCCCCCGACACCGCCGCCTTCCGCCGCCTCGCGCTGCAGATGAAGCTGGCGGAATGGGAACGCTCGCCCCCCGCGCATCCCGTGATCCTTGCCGGGTCGACCGGGTCGCGCGGCTCGACCCACATGCTCATGAAGGCGGTCGCGCGGCTGCCGCAGGGGGCCGTGATCCTTCCGGGTTTCGATTTCGACATGCCCGACGCGGTGTGGTCGGGGCTCGGCGACGCGATGTCGGGCGAAGATCACCCGCAGTTCCGCTTTGCGCGGCTGATGGAGGACCTCGGGATGCGCCCGCGCGACGTGATCCCCTGGTGCGATGCCCGCCCCCCCGCACCCGAGCGCAACCGCCTGCTGTCGCTCGCGCTGCGTCCCGCGCCGGTCACCGACCAGTGGCGCAGCGACGGCCCGGCGCTGCCCCCGCTTCCGGCGACGACCGAGGGGCTGACCCTGCTCGAAGCGCCGTCGCGCCGGGACGAGGCGACCGCCATCGCGCTGCGCCTGCGCCGGGCCGCCGAAGACGGCGTGACCGCCGCGCTCATCACCCCCGACCGTATGCTGACCCGGCAGGTGACGGCGGCGCTCGACCGATGGGGGATCGTGCCCGACGACAGCGCGGGCATTCCGCTGCAACTCACGCCGCCGGGCCGGTTCCTGCGCCATGTTGCGGCCCTGTTCCGGCAGGATCTCACCTCCGAAGCATTGCTGACGATGCTCAAGCACCCGCTGACCCACAGCGCCGGGGACCGCAACCTGCACCTTCTGGCGACCCGCGATCTGGAATTGCGCATCCGCGACAAGGGCTGGCCCTTTCCGGGGGCGCAGCAGATCGTCGACTGGGGAGTGGCGCGCGACATCGGTCCCTGGGCGCGGTGGGTCGCGGCGTGTTTCTGCGCTCCCCCGATACGGGGCGAACGGCCGCTCGGCGACTGGCTGAGAGATCACCTCGACCGTGCCGAAACCATCGCCTCCGGCGCCAACGGCGACACCTCCGAATTGTGGAAGCAGGCGGCGGGGCGCAAGGCGCTGACCACGGTGACGGCACTCGAAGCCGAGGCGGAGCACGGCGCCCACATGGACGCGACCGATTACGGCGACCTGTTCGGCGCCGTCCTCGCGCGGGAAGAGGTGCGCAACCCCGACATTCCGCACCCCCGGATCCTGATCTGGGGCACGCTCGAGGCGCGGGTGATGGGGGCGGACCTGCTCATTCTCGGCGGGCTGAACGAGGGAAGCTGGCCGGAAATTCCCGGCGCCGATCCCTGGCTGAACCGGCGGATGCGGCACGATGCGGGTCTGTTGCTGCCCGAACGGCGGATCGGCCTTGCCGCGCACGACTTCCAGCAGGCCGCCGCCGCGCCGGAGGTCTGGCTGACCCGCGCCCAGAAATCCGACGATGCCGAAACCGTTCCCTCGCGCTGGATCAACCGGCTGGTGAACCTGATGACCGGCCTGCCCGGCCGTCAGGGTCCCGAGGCGCTGAGCCTGATGCGGCAGCGCGGTACGCTCTGGCTCGACCGGGCGCGGCTGCTCGAAGCGCCGCTGCACGCCGCCCCCGCGCGCCGTCCCTCGCCCGCCCCGCCCGTCGCGGCCCGACCCCGCGCGCTGAGCGTGACCGAGATCAAGACCCTGATCCGTGATCCCTTCGCCATCTACGCCCGCCGGGTGCTGCGGCTGAAGGCCCTCAATCCGCTGCAACGGGCGCCGGATGCGCTTCTGCGCGGGATCGTCAGCCATGACGTTCTCGAAGCCTTCGTGAAGCAAAGCATCGACGATCCGTCCCGCCTGACGCCCGAAGACCTGATGGCGCTTGCCGCGGAGCAGATCCGCAATCCGGACAACGTGCCCTGGCCCACGACCCGGCACCTCTGGCTTGCACGGGTCGGGAGGATCGCCGACTGGTTCGTGGAGACCGAGCGGGCGCGGCAGTCCCTCGCGACGCCCGCGCTGTACGAACGGATGGGCGAGGCGCAGCTTCCCGCCCTCGGCTTCACCCTGCGCGGCAAGGCCGACCGCATCGACCTCGACCCCCGCGGCGGCGCGCATCTCTACGATTACAAGACCGGCAATGCCCCCAGCCCCGCCGAGCAGAAGCATTTCGACAAGCAACTGCTTCTCGAAGCGGCCATGGTCGAAAACGGCGCCTTCCCCGATTTCGCGCCCAAGCACACCGAACGCGCCGTGTTCGTGTCGATCGGGGCCCGCCCGGCCGAAGTGCCCGCACCGCTCGACGAGGCGCCCCCGGCGCAGGTCTGGGCGGAGTTCTCGACCCTCATGGCGCGCTGGTTCGAACCCGAACGCGGCTTCACCGCCCGCGCCGCGCTGCTGAAGGAAACCGACCGCTCCGATTACGATCACCTGTCCCGGTTCGGGGAATGGGACGTGATCGACGCTGCCTCGCGGGAGATGCTCGAATGATCCGGGACGATGCCAGCGAACGGCAGGTGCAGGCGGCGCGGCCGGATGCCTCGACCTGGCTCGCCGCCAATGCCGGGTCCGGCAAGACCCGCGTGCTTACCGACCGGGTGGCGCGGCTGCTGCTCGACGGGGTTCTGCCGGAGCACATCCTCTGCCTGACCTACACGAAGGCCGCCGCGACCGAGATGCAGAACCGCCTGTTCCGGCGCCTCGGCGAATGGGCGATGCGGGACGACGACCCCTTGCGCGAGGAGTTGCGCACCCTCGGACTCGAAAGCGACCTTGCCGCCGAGGATCTGCGCCGCGCCCGGACGCTCTTCGCCCGCGCGATCGAGACGCCGGGCGGGCTGCGCATCCAGACCATCCATTCCTTCTGCGCCTCGCTGCTGCGGCGCTTTCCGCTCGAGGCCGGGGTCTCGCCCCAATTCCGCGAGATGGAGGATCGCGCGGCGGAATTGCTGCGCGCGGAGGTTCTGGACCGCCTTTCGGACGGCCCCGATGCCGGTCTGGTGGAGGCGCTCGCCCCCTATCTCACCGACGAGCCGGAGAAATTGCTGAGGGAGCTCTGCGGCCACCGCGAGGCCTTTCTGCCCGCCCGCAGCGACGCCGAGGTCCGCGCCCTCTACGACCTGCCCCCGGATCTGGACGAGGCCGCGCTGTTGAACCAGGTGTTTCTCGCGGGCGAGATGGCATTTCTGGCAGGACTCGTGCCTGTTCTTGCCGGATCCGGCGCGAACGACCAGAAGGCCGCGGCGCAGCTCGCGCGGATCACCGACCCCGATCTGAACGCCCTCGAGGTGCTGGAAGCCGTCCTGCTGACCGGAAAAGGTGCAAAGGAACCCTTCACCGCCAAGATCGGCAGCTTTCCGACCAAGGGCCTGCGGTCCGGCCCGCTTGCCGCCGACATGGACCGGCTGGACGACCTGATGCGCCGGGTCGAAGCCGCGAGGGAACCGCGCCTCGCCCTGATCGCGGTCCGTCGCGACCTGGTGCTGCACCGTTTCGCGCAATCCTTCCTGCCTGCCTACGAAGCCGAGAAGATGCGGCGCGGATGGCTGGATTTCGACGATCTCGTGACCCGGGCCCGCGATCTGCTGTCGGACCCGCGCGTCGCGGAATGGGTGCTTTACCGGCTCGACGGCGGGATCGACCACATCCTCGTGGACGAGGCGCAGGACACTTCGCCCGTCCAATGGCAGGTGATCGCCCGGCTGGCGCATGAATTCACCTCGGGTCATGGCGCGCGGACCGACGTGCGGCGCACGATCTTCGTCGTCGGGGACAAGAAACAGTCGATCTATTCCTTCCAGGGTGCCGATCCCGACGAATTCGACCGCATGGCCGATGCCTTTGCCGAGCGCCTGCAAGACACCGATGCGCCGCTGAGCCGCATGGTTCTGGAATACAGCTTCCGCTCCGCCGAGCCGATCCTCAGGTTGGTGGACACCACATTCGAGGGGCGCGATGCCTCGGGCTTCGTGGCCGACCAGAAGCACCGGGCGTTCAAGGGCCGGATGCCCGGGCGCGTCGATCTCTGGCCGCACATCCCGTCGGAAAAGGCCGAGGAAGACGATACCGAGTGGTTCGAGCCGGTCGACCGCATCGGCGCCCGCCATCATGCGGTGGTTCTTGCCGGACGGATCGCGGAGTTCATCGCCCGGACCATCGGCACGCCGCTGCCGGAAGAGGTGAAGAACTCCGGCGAATACCGCACGCGCCCGGCACATGCCGGGGATTTCCTGATCCTCGTGCGCCGTCGCGGCACCCTGTTCACCGAGATCATCCGTGCCTGCAAGCAGCGCGGCCTGCCGATCGCGGGGGCGGATCGGCTCAAGGTCATGTCGGAACTGGCGGTCAAGGACATCGGCGCGCTCCTGGCATTCCTCGCCACGCCCGAAGACGATCTGTCCCTCGCCACGGCGCTGCGCTCTCCGCTCTTCGGCCTGTCGGAACAGGAGTTGTTCACCCTCGCCCACCGGCGCGGCGACAAGGCCTATCTCTGGGCCGAGTTGCGCAGCAACAGGGACGCATTTCCCCGCGTGATGGCCGTGCTCGACGACCTCATGGGGCAGACCGACTTCCTGCGCCCCTTCGACCTGATCGAGCGCATCCTGACCCGGCACGAGGGGCGGCGGCACCTGCTTGGGCGGCTCGGGGAAGAAGCAGAGGACGGCATCAACGCCCTGCTCCAGCAGGCGCTGGCCTACGAGCAGAACGACGTGCCGTCGCTGACCGGCTTCCTCGAATGGATGCAGAGCGACGATCTGGAGATCAAACGTGCTCCGGACAGCGCGGGGGCCCGGATCCGGGTGATGACGGTGCACGGCGCCAAGGGGCTGGAGGCACCCGTCGTGATCCTGCCCGATTGCGCCATGCCGCAACGCACGGTGAAGGATCAGCTTCTGGCCACGAACGACGGGCGGCTGTGGAAAGCCTCCTCGGACGCCCAGCCGCGCGCGCAGATAGAGGCGCTGGAAACCGCCAAGGCCGCGGCGGACCGTGAACGCGACCGGCTTCTCTACGTCGGCCTGACGCGCGCCGAAAAGTGGCTGGTGGTGGCCGCGGGGGGCGAACTCGGCAAGGAGGGGCTGTCCTGGTACGATCAGGTGCAGGTCGGGATGCAGGAGAGCGGCGCAGAACCCGCGTCCTGGGATTTCGGCGAATGGGGTGCGGGGGACGGCTTGCGCCTCGGCCCCGAGCACTGGCCGGACCTGCCCCATGTCGCGCCGGAGCCCGTGACCCACGCGCAGGCGGATCTGCCCGAGGTCCTGCTCGGCCCGCCGCCGATACCCGGGGATCTGCCCTCTGCCCGGTCTCCCTCCGATCTCGGCGGGGCAAAGGCGCTGCCGGGCGATGCGGGTTTCGACGAGGACACCGCAAAGCTGCGCGGGACGGTGCTGCACCTGCTGCTGGAACATCTCGCCCCGCTGGCCCCCGATGCGCGCGCCGAGGCCGCTCCGCATGTCCTCGCTATCGCGGACGACCTTCCCAAGGACACCGACACGCTCGTCGTCGAGGCCCTTGCCGTTCTCGACGCACCGGCGCTCTCCGGGTTCTTCCGGGCGGACAGCCTGTCCGAAGTGCCGTTTTCGGCCGAGATAGAGCCTGTCGGCCGCATCCACGGCATCCTCGACCGGCTCATCGTCGCCCCGGATCAGGTCACCGTGGTGGATTTCAAGACAAACCGGATCGTTCCGTCCCGCCCCGAGGACACGCCGGAGGGACTGCTGCGCCAGATGGGTGCCTATGCCGCCGCGCTGGCCCTGATCTACCCGGACCGGCGGATCGAGACCGGCATCCTCTGGACGGCGAGTCAAACTTATATGCGTCTGCCACACGATATTGTGGCCGACGCGCTGGCACGTACCACACCACCTTGACGACTCTTCCGGGCGCTCCTACGTTCCAGCCTCAAGTTTCCGGCTGCGCAACCCGCAAGGAGTATGAGACATGGCCACCGTTTCCGTTACGGACGCGACCTTCGACGACGAAGTGAAGAATTCCGACATCCCCGTCGTGGTGGATTTCTGGGCCGAATGGTGCGGCCCCTGCAAGCAGATCGGCCCGGTTCTGGAAGAACTGGCCGCGAAGTACGACGGCAAGCTGAAGATCGCCAAGGTCGACGTGGACCACAACCAGGCGGTTGCGGCGCAACTCGGCGTGCGCGGCATCCCGGCTCTGTTCATCTTCAAGGACGGCCAGGTGGTGTCGAACCGCACCGGTGCGGCCCCCAAGGCGTCGCTCGAAAGCTGGATCGCCGACGCGATCTGAGCCGCCGTCCGACGACATCGAAACGCCGCCCCGACCCGGGCGGCGTTTTCGTTTCTGCCGGCGCCGCATTCCCTTTCGGGGCGGTCTGCGCTACCTGCCGGGGCACGGGCAGCGCCTTGCGACGTCCCGGCGCCGTCCCCATATGGCCGCAAGAACGAAAAGGAAGACAGCATGTCCGAACAGGAATTTCCCGGCTGGCACGGCACCACGATCATCGGCGTCCGCAAGGGCGGACAGGTGGTGATCGCGGGGGATGGCCAGGTGAGCCTCGGCCAGACGGTCATCAAGGGCACGGCCCGCAAGGTGCGGCGCCTGTCGCCGGGCGGCTACGACGTGGTCTGCGGCTTCGCCGGATCGACGGCCGATGCCTTCACCCTGCTCGAACGGCTCGAGAGCAAGCTGGAAAAGACCCCTGGACAGCTGCAGCGCGCGAGCGTGGAATTGGCCAAGGACTGGCGGACGGACAAGTACCTGCAGAAGCTGGAAGCGATGCTGATCGTCTCGGACGGCAAGGAGCTTTACGTCATCACCGGGGCGGGCGACGTCCTGGAACCGGAACATGACGTGACCGCCATCGGCTCCGGCGGGAACTATGCGCTGGCGGCGGCCCGCGCGCTGATGGACACGGAACTTTCGGCCGAGGACATCGCCCGCCGCGCCATGGCCATCGCCGCAGACATCTGCGTCTACACCAATGGCAATCTCACGGTGGAAACCATCGGGACGTAATCGGATTTTCGTCGAAAATCCGCGCCCCCGCCGTCGAAAGGACCCCCCATGACCGACCTGACCCCCCGCGAGATCGTCTCGGAACTCGACCGTTTCATCATCGGACAGAACGATGCCAAGCGTGCCGTGGCCGTGGCCCTTCGCAACCGCTGGCGCCGCAAGCAGCTTTCGGACGACCTCCGCGATGAAGTCTATCCCAAGAACATCCTGATGATCGGTCCGACCGGCGTCGGCAAGACCGAGATCAGCCGCCGTCTTGCCAAGCTTGCCCGCGCGCCCTTCATCAAGGTCGAGGCGACCAAGTTCACCGAGGTGGGCTATGTCGGCCGTGACGTGGAACAGATCATCCGCGACCTGGTCGATGCCGCCATTGCCATGACCCGCGAGCACATGCGCGAGGACGTGAAGGCCGCCGCGCACAAGGCTGCCGAGGATCGCGTCATCACCGCCATCGCGGGCACCGACGCGCGGGAAGGCACGCGCGAGATGTTCCGCAAGAAGCTCAAGTCCGGAGAGCTGGACGCCACGATGATCGAACTCGACGTGGCCGACACCGCCTCTCCCTTCCCGATGATGGAAATTCCCGGCCAGCCCGGCCAGATGGGGATGATGAACCTGGGCGACATCTTCGGAAAGGCCTTCGGCGGGCGCACGACGCGCAAGCGCCTGTCGGTCGCCGAAAGCTACGAGGTGCTGATCCAGGAAGAGGCCGACAAGCTGCTGGACGACGAGCAGGTCAAGACCCTCGCCGTCGAGGCGGTGGAGCAGAACGGCATCGTCTTCCTCGACGAGATCGACAAGGTTGCGGCCCGCCAGGACGTGCGGGGCGGCGATGTCTCGCGCGAGGGGGTGCAGCGCGACCTGCTGCCGCTGATCGAGGGCACCACGGTCAGCACCAAGCATGGCCCGGTCAAGACCGACCACATCCTGTTCATCGCCTCGGGCGCCTTCCACATCGCCAAGCCGTCGGACCTGCTGCCCGAGCTTCAGGGCCGCCTGCCGATCCGCGTCAATCTCCGCGCGCTGACCGAAGAGGATTTCGTCCGCATCCTGACCGAGACGGACAATGCGCTGACCCGGCAGTACACCGCGCTGATGGCGACGGAAGAGGTCACCGTGACCTTCACCGACGAAGGCATCCACGCGCTGGCCCGCATTGCCGCCTCGGTGAACGAAAGCGTCGAGAACATCGGGGCCCGGCGTCTCTATACCGTGATGGAGCGGGTCTTCGAAGAGCTGTCCTTTGTCGCGCCGGACCAGCCGGGAACCGCGGTCACCGTGGACGCGGCCTTTGTCGAACAGCATCTCGGCGAACTGACACGGTCGACGGATCTCAGCCGCTACGTGCTCTGATCCGCGCACGGTGTCCGCCGGGCGGTTCGGCCCCCGGCGGACGCTCGTCGCCGCGTCACCTCAGGTCCCGCGCCTGCGTCGCAGCCGGCGGGCGATCCCGAGACCGCCCAGACCCGCCAGAAGCATCGGCAGGGTCGCCGGAAGCGGCACGGTGCTGGAGACGTTCCAGGTGACCGCGCTCAGGTACTGGATGTCCGTGTCGATGTCCCGGTAGCTGTTCGTGCTCAGATCCGACACGCGGATCACCGCATCCTGCACCGTCGCCCGCGTCTGCGGCGCCCAGAGCATTCCGTCGGGTCCGAAGGACGCGCCGCCCATCCCCGGATCGAAGGTCAGCCGGGCCATCGTCGTCGCCGCGCCGGTGGCGCGGTCGATGTCGTAATCCGTCGCCCCCATCACCGTCAGCAGGTTGTCCGAGGCATCCACGGCCACGACACGCGAATAGGTCACGACGCCGGAATTGCCGACACGGGACGCGGCGCCGGTTGCCGTGTCGATCAGCACGGCGTCATCCTCGTTCGGTTCGTGCCAGCCGAACAACCGGCCCATCGAGTCGAAGGTGAGGCCGAGGATCGTGGAAAAGGATCTGCCGAACGCGCCGATCCTGGTGGCGACCCCGGTGCGGGTATCGACCCGCAACAGCCCGTTGAATTCGCCGCTCCAGGCGGTGGTCGAGGCATACATGATGCCCGTCACGGGATCGACGGCGATGGAATTGACGTCATATCCCAGATCGCCGATCAGCGTTCCCGCCCCGGTCGTCGGGTCGATCTCGTACAGAAGGCTGTCGGCGGTGTCGGATGTTCTCCAGGCCCCGTTCAGGCTCACTCCGTAGAGGGTGGCGGCCTGCGCCATGCCTGTCGTAAGCGCCAAAGCGGCGCCGTAAATTAAATGCCTGTACCTCAAAGCGACGTTCCGTCTTTTTTATAAACCGCACACTAGTGGAGGAAACATTGCATCAAATTATGGCTTTCCAAAGATAATTATTAATTTTTCGTTAATTCCCGACGCTTTGCAATCAGCACGGGAAATCGGCACAATCCAGACACGAAAAACCCCGCCGGGCGGACCGGCGGGGTTTTGCAGTCTTCATTCGTTCGGCCCGGGCCGACTCAGCCGATGATCGCGTTCAGCGTCGACGAGGGGCGCATGACGGCCGCGGTCTTGTCCGCGTCGCCGTGGTAATAGCCGCCGAGGTCGACCGCCTTGCCCTGCACGCCGGCCAGTTCGGCGAGGATCGCCGCTTCGCCATCGGCCAGGGCCTTGGCGACGGGGGCGAAATGCGCCGCGAGGTCCGCATCGCCGGTCTGGTCGGCCAGCGCCTGCGCCCAGTAGCGGGCAAACCAGTAGTGGCTGTCGCGGTTGTCGGGCTGGCCGACCTTGCGCGACGGCTCGCGGTTGTTGTCGAGAACCCCCTGCGTGGCGATATCCACCGCCTGACCCAGGATCCGCGCCTTTTCGTTGCCCTTCTGATCGGCGAGGAACTTGAAGCTTTCCCCGAGCGCGCAGAATTCACCCAGCGAATCCCAGCGGAGGTGGTTTTCCTCCATCAGCTGCTGGACGTGCTTGGGGGCGGAGCCGCCGGCACCGGTCTCGAACAGCCCGCCGCCCTGCATCAGCTTCACGATGGACAGCATCTTGGCCGAGGTGCCCAGTTCGAGGATCGGGAACAGGTCGGTCAGATAGTCGCGCAGCACGTTGCCGGTGATGGCGATGGAGTTCTCGCCCTTGCGGATCGTCTCGAGGGTCTTGCGGGTGGCCTTGGCGGGCGAGAGGATCTCGAACTTGTCCGCAACGCCCTTGGCTTCGAGGATCGGCTTCACGTAGGCGATCAGTTCCGCGTCATGAGCGCGGTCCTCGTCCAACCAGAAGATCGCTTCGCAGCCCTCGGCCTTCTGACGGTCGATGGCGAGGTTCACCCAGTCCTCGATCGGCGCCTTGCGGGCCGAGGCCGAGCGCCAGATGTCGCCCGCTTCGACGGCATGCGTGTGGATCACGTCGCCGTTGGCGGCAGTCATGGTCACGGTGCCGGCGGTCGGGATTTCGAAGGTGGTCGGGTGAGAGCCGTATTCCTCGGCCTTCTGCGCCATCAGGCCGATGTTCTGCACGGTGCCCGAGGTGGTCGGGTCCAGCGCGCCGGTTTCCTTGAAATACTTGACGGTCTCGTCATAGACCGGCGCATAGGAATTGTCGGGGATCACGCAGTTGGTGTCGGATTCCTTGCCGTCCGGGCCCCAGCCCTTGCCGCCGGCGCGGATCAGCGCGGGCATCGAGGCGTCGATGATGACATCCGAAGGGACGTGCAGGTTGGTGATGCCCTTGTCGGAGTTCACCATGTACATCGGCGGGCGCGAGGCGGTGACCTCTTCGATGGCGGCGAGGATCTCGGGTTTGTCGGAAACGCGGGCGAGCAGGTCACCGAGGCCGGAGTTCGGGTTCACGCCCGCCGCCTTCAGCTCTTCGCCGAATTTCTCGAACACCGGGGCGAGCCATGCCTTGACGGCGTGACCGAAGATGATCGGGTCCGAGACCTTCATCATCGTGGCCTTCATGTGCAGCGAGAACAGCGTGCCGTCCTTCTTGGTCTCTTCGATCTGCTCGGCAAGGAAGGCGTCCAGCGCCTTGGCCGACATGAAGGTCGCGTCGACGACCGCACCGGCGGGGAAGGTGACTTCCTTCAGGACGGTTTCGGTGCCGTCGGCGGCGGTCAGGACGATCTTGGCCTTGCCGGCCTGCGCCTCGGTCAGCGTGACGGAGGTTTCGTTCGAGAAGAAGTCGCCGCCCGACATGGCAGAGACCTTGGTCTTGCTGTCGGCGGTCCACTTGCCCATGGAATGCGGGTTGGCCATGGCGAATTTCTTGACGGCGGCGGCGGCGCGGCGGTCGGAGTTGCCTTCGCGCAGGACCGGGTTCACGGCCGAGCCCTTGATCGCGTCATACTTGGCGCGGGCGGTCTTTTCGGCGTCGGTCGCGGGCGCTTCGGGATAGTCCGGCAGCGCATAGCCCTGCGACTGCAGTTCCTTGATGGCAGCGACGAGCTGGGGCACCGAGGCCGAGATGTTCGGCAGCTTGATGACGTTGGCCTCGGGGGTCTTCACCCATTCTCCGAGCCAGGCAAGGTCGTCGGTCTGGCGCTGATCGTCGGTCAGGGCCTCCGGGAAGGAGGACAGGATACGACCGGCCAGCGAGATGTCGCGCGTGCCGACGCTCACCCCGGCCGCCGAAGCAAAGCTGCGGATGATCGGCAGGAACGACGCCGAGGCCAGCTCGGGCGCTTCGTCGACCTTGGTGTAGACAATGTCGGGAGTGGTGGAATCGGACATGTTCGGGAGCCCCTCTTTGCGTCAGGCGTCCACCAGCCGAGATCGCGGCGGCGAACCATCGAAAGTGGCTCTATCATCCCGAACCTGAAGCGAAAAGCACCTAAGCGCCACCTCGGCTGCGCCATGGCGTCCCGTTAGCGATAATTTCGCGCGGTCGGGCATCGGGTGGCGACAAGTTGAGCCGTTTCCGCCGGCAGAGCGCCGCCTCAGTTGGCGACGGCCGCGGCGGTGGTGGTGATGAGCGACGGCGTGATCTGCTGGATCACCCGGCCCCAGCGCGTCACCGGCTGCTCGGCCACGAAGATCACGTCGTTCGGGCGCAGTTCCAGCCGGGTGGCGAGCATGAAGTTCGACGCATCCCGCCGTCAGCTGCAGGGCGGTGACGGCTGAAAATTCGCGCGGATCGGCAGGCCGCGCAGCGCGTAGATCTCGCGCACGTCGCGGTCTGGTCAGCACCCCGCCGTTGCTGTAAGCGCGTCTGCCAGCGTCGCGGTCTTGCCGAGAGCAGCGGATAGCCGCCTGGGCCTTCCTCCCCGGCAGGTAACATAGTCGCGATCGACGGGTCCATCGAGCCGGGTCATGTAATCGCGCTCCTCGGAGAGCGCGCCGCGCCAATTCACCGGAATTCAGCTCGTTCGGGCGGCAATCCGCGCGGTCTGGCGGAATTCGAAATCCGGATCTGTTCCTCGAAATAGGCCTGCGCGAGATCAGTTCATATTCGGTATCGACAAAGACGCTGTCGCAAATCGACCAGCAGATCGGGCGGGCTGCGGCTGGAATAAAGTCCCCGGGCAGGATCTGGTAGAGCGTGCCGTCGCGATAGATGCGGATCGGGCGTAGTCTGATCCTCGACGGTGATCCCCCCGGCGGCGGCCAGCGCCTCGTCAAAATTAGGCAGGTCAGCGTGACGGGCGCGACCTCGGGCGGGCGCGGCACCGCCGATGAAACTTCTTGGAATTGAACTCGCGATCTCGAGGCTGAAGGTCGGGTCGATCTGGTTTCCACCAGGCGCTGGAGCAACCGGTCCTCGGCTTCTTCCAGCGTCATGCCGACACCTGAACCCGCCCGACGTTGGGAATAACGATGCCGTCATCTGAACGGTATAGCCTTGGCGCGAATTCGACGCGGCGAGCAGGCCGGTCAGTTGCTCGACAGTGGAGCCGACCTGACGTGGCCAGCAGGACCACGTCCCCGACGCCGATGCGGTAAGGGCCTGGCCGGAGGGCGGAATGCGGGATTCGAGCGCATTCGGCGAAGGTCTGGTCGAAGACCGGCGACAGCGTCGCACCGCCGCAGCCCGCTGCCGGCGGTCTGGAAGAACCGGCGAACTGTTTAGGCCGGTGGGTGGAGCGTTTGGCCACGAACGCTTTCCGGCGTGAGCTTGACCCACGGACCGGTATCGCCGTCCTTCAACGGATTGACCGAGGAGATGATAGATCGCGCCGCACCCCGTCGCCGCGGCCAATGTGGTGCCGCCAGCAGCGTTCTGATCAACATACTCAGCCCGCCCGTCTTCTTGATAGTACCGGCGCGCTTGCCCGCCGCGCCGTTCATCCGTTCGACAAGAAGCAGGCGAACCCTCGCGGATTCGCCTGAAACGTCTTATTCTTCGGGACCGGTCATTGACCGATCGGATTGACCGTCGCGGTGTTGGAGGTGGACCCGCCACCGCCGCCACCCGAATGCCGCGCCGAGCAGCGGGATGCCGCCGCCGATGGCGATTGCGGTTGCCGCGTCGTCGTCGATGCCCTGGGTTGCAACAACGGGGTTCGCACCGTCGAGCGTTGATCGTTTTGCGTCTTCGGCGGAGCCACGGTCGCAGAAGCATGGCAGAGCCAGCGCGTCGCGCAGAAATTCATTTTGTTCGGTGCCATCTCAATGCCTGATGTGTTCAACCATAATTGTTTTCGCGTCCCGCAACAATACTGCCGGGCATTTTAACCTTGCGCAGGGTCAGAAGATCCCGGCGCCCGTTTAGCGGTCTCTTATCGGTGCGGATCGCAGATATCCGCCTGCGGCGATCGTGCAGGCTTTTCCGGATGCGGCGAGGATCAGCACGTAATGATTCTCAGATCCCAGCTCAGGGCTGTGCAGTCTTCGATCACCGTCGCGCCGGTGCGGCTGTAGTCGCAGACGAGGCACGGGCCTGCAGATGTTCCTCTCAATCAGGTGGCGGTGCACCCGCACCGCCTGCCCGCCGCCGCGCAGCCGCCTTGACCTCGTCGAGGTCCGCGCTCATCAGATCGCGCTGATCCGCGGGTCTGATCAGCGCGTCGTCGAGGCAATGGTGATGCGCCACCCGCCGCCCAGGACGTCACCGTGCCGTTGCCGCCGAGAACGCCATCGCCCCTTGGCATTGCGCTCCGGGAAGACGCCGACCATCAACGGCCCCGGAACCGCGTCGGTGATCGCCTCGGGCAGGGTCAGGACTGGTCCACCGGCCCCATGTCGCGGGCCGGTCCGACCGGATCAGGGTGGCCGCATCCTTGAAATAGGTTCCGCGATCGCCAGGCCGCAGGCGGACAGCCGGCAGGCGAGAACCGGAAAGCGTGCGGACAATCATCTCAGAACCGTCCCCATTGCGATTGCAGGCCGGGCTGGTGGTAATTACGCTGTCGTAGAGGCGGCCGTCCACGTTCGGCCTTGCCCGCCGTCCCACAGCACCGGGCGGATGGTCCGCGACACCGATCCCTTGACCGGGCGTCCCAACAGGGCCGGAACGGGATCTCGAACCGGATGCCCTTGTCGAAGGAGCCTTCGCCGAAGTCGTCGAAGGAAACGTCGGTGAGCATTTGCCAGGCGCCGATCCTGATGCCGTTGTCAAAGGCCCGGTCGACCGACAGCGTCGCCAGTCCCCGCGAGATAGCGCCCGGCGTCGAGCTGGTAGCGAAGCCGTTGCCGTCCCAATAGGCCGAGCATGGCCGGTGAAGACCTCGTAATCGCACGGGCCGAAGGCCTGGTCGAAATCGCGCTGCGCGACGGTAATTCCTTCGGGCGAGGAGACGGCTGTCGACCGGCTACAGCAGCTCGGACGACAGACCGGCTCACATCTGTTCAGGATATCCGACGGTCACGCGCCGTGAGGTTCTCGCCGGGCCGAAGCGCTGGCGGCGGTCAGGAGCGACAGCGCGGTCTGCCTTCAGGCGTGGGGTTCGGGTCGGAGCGGACATGCGGCAGGATGGGTTCGACGGGCGCAGATCGCCCTGGTTGCCGGTCAGGCGGTGCGACCTGCCCGGAAAGACCAGCCCGGCGCGGGACGAGGCCGGGCGTGCGCCTCCACCCAGATCGAACGGATCGGCGCATCAGGGTCGAAGAAGGTCGTCTCGACGCAGGGCCCACGCCCCAGGTGAAGGCAGGCGCAGCGGGACCGAAGCGCCCGGGCAGGACCGGCCGCGGCGTCGGTGATCTCGGCCCGCGCAGCTCTGCGGGACCCATCGGGCGCGAATTCCAGATCCTCAGATCGCTCCGGCGGGTGATGCGCGGGCAGGCGTGCCGTTTGCGCTGACCGGGACGATCTCGAAGGTCTCGAAGAGGCCGGAAGCAGCGCCGTGGATCCGCGCCACGCGCCCGACCGCCTGGGCCGAACTCGGGAAGGTCGGGTTGCGGAACCGGACTTCGGCGGAGCGCGCCCCGACCGTCGGCGATTGCAGCACCAGTCCGCGGTTTCCAGCGTTTCGGCGACGTTGTCCTGGGATCGACGCGGCATCGGGCTGGAGGGTCAGCCGGATCGAGGCATCGCCGGGCGCCACGCGACCGGCACCGGCCCGCCTTCGTAGCTGCCGTCGACCCTGCGCGGGACTTGGATTTGAAGGTGTAGCTCAGCCGCAGCCCGAAGGTGGAGCCGTGAGATGGCCGCGCTCAGATCGAGGCCGTTCCCGAAACGGTAACTCAGGCCGGGTTGTTGGGATCTGTGCTCGAACCCAGCCGCCGCGTCTCGATCGAATAGGCGTCGAGGGTATTCCGCCGTCACGATCATCGGTCGTTGACCTGGTACTGCAGTCCGCCGAAGGCGCCGCATCGCCCCGGACCAGTGCTTCACGTCAAGCCGCCCGGTCTGCGAAATGCCGCCGGTCTGCGCGGGCGGGGTTTCCAGCCGTGCGGAACACGCCGCGGATTGGTGAAGCCGTTGGCTGCGAACCGGCCCCACAATCCCGGCGGTGGCCCTGAGGCGGCCGAGGTCTTGGTCCCGACGACATATTCGCCCGAATAGATCCCGTACCGCCGAAATCCTGCAGACCGACCGTGATGGCCGGACGATAGGCGCCCTCCTCGGCCACGGGTAGCGCAAATCGAGCTGCGGTCGTGTGTCCCCGGTGCCGCCGTAATCGTCGAGATAGACATACCGGAACACGCCGGACAGCCGCGGCGTGATCTGGAAATGCAGCGAACTGCGCCCGGTCCGGGTCAGATACAAAGGTCAGCGGCGGTCACATCCTGCATCTCGTGCGCCGTGGGCATGTCGAGCATGCGGAACGCCCATGAAGTTGAGGGGTGCGCTGCCAGTCCCCGGCCTGCGCCGACACCGCAACCGGCGTCGCGACGGCCAGAAACAGGGCGGTCAGGCCCGGCAGTCCGGTATGGCCATGAAAAGAAGGCCCGTTCATTGTCCCCGCCGCGCCGTCGAATTCCGGCGCCCTTTTATTGGTGATCGCGGTCCCGGCCCCTGCGGCGGGCACCCGCGTTCCTGCAACACCATGTGTCGCCTGTTCTCGTCGAAGAATAAACCGAAGAGCGGGCGGGCCCGACGCATCGGGACCGCACTGTGCCACATCGCCCACAATCCGGGCAGCGCACCGCCTCAGCCGCGGGCGTAGACGTCTTCGTAACGGACGATGTCATCCTCTCCAACATAGGCGCCGGTCTGCACCTCGATCAGCACCATCGGCACCTTGCCGGGGTTTTCCATGCGGTGCACGGCGCCCAGCGGGATGTAGACGGACTGGTTCTCGGTCAGCAGGCGCACGTCGTCGTCGACGGTGACCCGTGCCGTGCCCTCGACCACGATCCAGTGTTCGGAGCGGTGGAAATGCGACTGGAGCGAGAGCGAGGCCCCCGGATGCACCATGATCCGCTTCACCTGGAACCGCCCGCCGACCACGAGGCTTTCGAACCAGCCCCAGGGACGGTGATCCTTGGGGAAATGCGTGGCCTGGGGCGACCCCTTGGCCTTGAGCGCCTCGACCGCCTTCTTGACGTCCTGCGCACGGGACATGTCGGCCACGAGTACGGCGTCATTGAGCGCGATGGCCATGATGTTCTTCAGGCCGATCCCCACGACCTCCAGCCGCTCGCTTTCCGAGCGCAGCAGGACGTTTTCGCAATCTATCGCCGTCGCGCCGTCCGAGGTGACGACGCCCGCCTCATCCGGACCGCTTTCGCGCCAGACCGCGTCCCAGCCGCCCAGATCGGACCACTCGGAGGCGAAGGGCACGACCGACAGGTTCGGAGCTCGCTCCATGATCGCGTAGTCGATCGAGATGTCCTCGGCCCCGGCCCAGGCATCCGGCGCGAGACGCAGGAATCCGAGATCGACCTTGGCATTGCTCAGCGCCGCACCGACGGGCGCCATGAGGCCCGGCGCATGCGCCTCGAACGCGGCAAGCACGTCCTTGGCCCGGAACAGGAAGATCCCGGCGTTCCAGAGAAAGGTTCCGGCCTCGATCATCTCGGCGGCGCGCGCCGCATCGGGCTTTTCCACGAAGCGCGACAGCTTCACCGGCGAGCCGGAGGCGTCGGGCGCCTCGGAAAGTTCGAGATAGCCGTAGCCGGTTTCCGCGCGGGTCGGGGCGATGCCGAAGGTCACGAGGTCGCCGCGCGCAACCGCGTCGAGCCCGCAGCGCACCGCCTTGTGAAAGGCTTCGGTGTCCGGAACAACGTGGTCGGACGGGGCGACGAGCATCACCGCCTCGGGGTCGGTTTCGGCGACGCGCAGCGCGGCGGCCAGAATTGCCGGCGCGGTGTTGCGGCCTTCCGGCTCGATCAGGATCGCGCCCGGATCGACACCGATGCCCTGAAGCTGTTCGGTGACGATGAACCGGAAATCGGAATTGGTCAGCACCATGACCGGATCGAAGCTCAGCCCCTCCGCCGCGCCGGACAGCCGCCGGGCCGAGGCCTGGAACAGCGTCTCGTCACCCATCAGGGGCACGAATTGCTTGGGATAGCTCTTGCGCGACAGCGGCCAAAGCCGCGTTCCGGAGCCGCCGCACAGCAAAATTGGTACGATCTTGTTCAATTCCATGTCGATAATCCTGAACCCCTTCGAGTGTCGGATGAAGTCATAACAGGCTTGCCCCGTCTCTCAACCCCAGATCGGCGGGGCATGGCGCGGCACGAACGCCGGTGGCGCCGGAGCGCGCAACATCGCTTCGATAGCGTGCAAAGGGCAGACCGATGCGCTTGGCTCGGCTTCGCAAAGCGACTATCTGGACGGGATGAAATTGCTTCCCAGGCTGTTCTCCCGCAGACCGGCGTTCAGCGCCGCCCTCGCCCCGGATCAGGCGTTCTATGCCGTCGGCGACGTGCATGGCTGCGACGCGCAACTCGAACGGATGCTCGACACGCTTGCCGCAGGCGGGCACCCGACCGCGGCGCTGGTGATGGTCGGCGACTACATCGACCGCGGCGACGAGAGCGCGGCGGTGCTGAGCCGCCTGTTCGAGATCCAACAGGCCGCGCCACAGGGTCAGATGATCTGCCTGAAGGGCAACCACGAAGCGATGCTGCTGGCATTCCTCGACGATCCGGCAAGGAACGGGCCGCGATGGATGCGGCACGGCGGGTTGCAGACCCTTGCCAGCTACCGCATCGCGCCGCCCATGCGGCCCGACCCTGCGGATGCCTGGCACGCCGCGCGCGACCAATTGCGCGCCGCGCTGGGCGAAGACCTCGAACTCTGGCTGAAGGCGCTGCCGACCCGCTGGCAGTCCGGCAACGTGCTGGTCGCCCATGCCGGCGCGCAGCCGACACTTCCGGTCGAGGCGCAACCCGAGGACGCCCTGCTCTGGGGGCATCCGGATTTCCTGACGCGCTGCCGAACGGACGGGCTCTGGGTGGTGTACGGTCACTACATCACCGACAACCCCGAGCCGGCCGACGGGCGCATTCCCGTCGACACCGGCGCCTATGCCACGGGCCGCCTGACCGCCGCGCTCGTCGAACCCGGGAAGGCAAGCTACATCCATTCGGAGTGACGGCGGGGGACGCCATGCCCCCCGGCACGGTCACTTCTTGCGCATCGCCGCCATCAGCGCGTCGCCCAGCGCGCCGGTTCCGCCCGAGGACGGCTGCGGCGCCTTGCCGGCCGGGGCGCGCTTGCCGCCGCCGCCCTGCGGCGACTTCGGCGCCTCGTCCCGTTTCTGGCCGCGTGCCTGCGCGCCGCCATCCTTGCGCATGGTCAGACCGATGCGCTTGCGGGGAATGTCGACCTCCGTCACGCGGACCTTGACCACGTCTCCGGCCTTCACCACCTCGTGCGGGTCCTTCACGAACCGGTCGGCAAGCTGGCTCACGTGCACCAGCCCGTCCTGATGCACGCCGATGTCGACGAAGGCGCCGAAGGCCGCGACATTGGTCACCGTGCCTTCGAGCATCATCCCCGGCTTGAGATCCTTGATGTCCTCGACGCCGTCGGCAAAGCTTGCCGTCTTGAAACTGGGCCGCGGATCGCGCCCGGGCTTTTCCAGTTCCGAGAAGATGTCCCGCACCGTCGGCAGGCCGAAGTGATCGTCGACGAACTGCTCGGCGCGCAGCCCGCGCAGCGCTTCGGGGCTGCCCATGATCGAGCGGATGTCGCGGCCGCAGGCGGCCACGATGCGGCGCGCCACGTCATAGGCCTCCGGGTGCACCGACGAGGCGTCGAGAGGTTCCTTCCCGTCCCGGATGCGCAGGAAGCCCGCGCATTGCTCGAACGCCTTCGGACCGATCCCGGCCACCTTGAGCAGGGCCTTGCGCGACGGAAAGGCGCCGTTCGCGTCGCGGTGCAGGACGATGGCCTGCGCATGCGACGGCCCGAGCCCGGCGACATGCGCCAGCAACGGCGCGGAGGCGATGTTGAGATCCACGCCGACCGCGTTCACCGCATCCTCGACCACCGCCTCCAGCGCCTGCGCGAGGCGGCGCTGGTCGACATCGTGCTGGTATTGGCCGACCCCGATGCTTTCCGGGGTGATCTTGACCAGTTCCGCCAGCGGGTCCTGCAGACGCCGCGCGATGGAAACCGCGCCGCGCAGGCTCACGTCGAGGTCGGGGAACTCCTTTGCCGCCAGTTCCGAGGCGGAATAGACCGAGGCCCCGGCCTCGGACACGACCACCTTGGTCGGTGCCGGGGTTCCCGGCGGCAGCAGCTTGATCGTGTCCGCGACAAGGCGCTCCGTCTCGCGGCTGGCGGTGCCGTTGCCGATGGCGACCAGTTCGATCCCGTGGCGGCGGATCAGGGCGATGATCGCCGCTTCCGCGCCGCGCACGTCGTTCTTGGGCTGGAACGGGTAGAGCGTCGCCGTCTCGAGCACCTTGCCCGTCGCATCCACGACCGCGGCCTTGACCCCGGTGCGGATGCCGGGATCGAGCCCGAGCGTCGCCTTGGCCCCCGCGGGCGCGGCAAGCAGCAGGTCCTTGAGGTTGCGGGCAAAGACGGCAATCGCCTCTTCGTGGGCACGGCGACGCAGGTCCGAAAGCAGGTCGACATACATCGAGAGCGACAGCTTCACCCGCCAGGTCCAGCCCGCCACATCGCGCAGCCACTTGTCCCCCGGCCCGTCGCCCCGCACGCCGATGGCGGCGGCGACCATGTTGCTTGCCCGCTCCTTGCCGGTCTCGGGATCGGGCGCGATTTCGATCGACACGATCTCTTCCTTGGCGGCGCGCAGGATCGCCAGCGCCCGGTGCGACGGGATGCCCGACCACTGCTCGCGGTGGTCGAAGTAATCCGAGAACTTCGCCCCCGCCTCTTCCTTGCCCGGCACGACCCTGGCCGAGATGAAGGCTTCCTTCTTCATGAAGTCCCGCAGCCCGCCCAGCAGGTCGGCATTTTCGGTCAGCTCTTCGGCAAGGATGTCGCGCGCGCCTTCGAGCGCCTCCTTCACCGTGGCCACGGCCTCCGAGGTGTATCCCGCCGCCAGCGCCTGCGGATCGGCGGAGCGGTTGTCGAGAATGCCGCGCAGCAGCGGTTCGAGGCCGTTTTCGCGGGCGATCATCGCCTTGGTCCGCCGCTTCGGGCGATAGGGCAGGTAGATGTCCTCGAGCGCGGCCTTGCTGTCCGCCTGCGCGATGGATTTCGCCAGCGCATCGGTCAGCTTGTCCTGCGACCGGATCGAGTCGAGGATCGTGGCCCGCCGCGCCTCCATCTCGCGCAGGTAGGTCAGCCGGTCGTTCAGCGTGCGCAACTGCGTGTCGTCGAGGCCGCCCGTGACCTCCTTGCGATACCGCGCGACGAACGGCACCGTCGCGCCGCCGTCCAGCAGCCCCACGGCGGCATTCACCTGTGCCGGGGTCGCGGCGATTTCGGTGGCGATGGTGCGGGCGATGCGCTCGGCGATCATGTCCAAGGGCGGGTCCTCCTGTGTCCGGACGCCTGTCATAGCGGGCGGGCGGGATTGCGCCAAGGGGGCGCGTGGCCGGGCAATGGACATCCGGCATCAACCCGCTAGGCTGACCCTGCCGCAGCGCGGCCTCGGGAAGGGGGAGGAGACCACCATGACAGAGACGGGCGCCATGACGCTTCCGGGGCTGAAGGGCCGCCGCATCGCGGTGACTGCCGCGGGCAGCGGGATCGGGCTTTGCATCGCGCGGGCACTCGCGGCGCAGGGCGCGCGGCTGGCGATCTGCGACGTCGACCAGGAGGCGCTGGAGCGCGCGGCCGCAGAGCTGGGCGCCGAGATCGCCAGCCGGACCGATGTTTCCGACGACGCGGCGGTGGATGCCTTTTTCGACACGATCGAGGACGGGATGGGCGGGCTTGACGGGCTGGTGAACAACGCGGGCATTGCCGGGCCCACCTCTTCGGTCGAGGATATCTCGCCCGAGGACTGGCGCGCCTGCGTCGAGGTCTGCCTGACCGGGCAGTTCCTCTGCACGCGCCGCGCGGTGCCGATGCTCAAGGCGGCAGGCGGCGGGGCGATCGTCAACATCTCCTCGGCCGCCGGGCGGTTCGGCTATGCCTACCGCACGCCCTATGCGGCGGCGAAATGGGGCGTGATCGGCTTTACCCAGAGCCTTGCGAAAGAGCTCGGGCCCGACAACATCCGGGTCAACGCGATCCTGCCCGGCGTCATCGCGGGAGACCGGATCGAGCGGGTCATCGCCGCCCGCGCCGAACAGGCCGGGGTCAGCCATGAGGAGATGACCGCGGAATACGTCGCGCGCGTGTCCCTGCGCCGCATGACCCCGCCCGAGGACGTCGCCGACATGGCCGCCTTCCTGCTCAGCGAAAAGGGCCGGAACCTGTCGGGCCAGAGTTTTCCGGTGGACGGCAACCTTGAATCGCTCTGATCCTTCGACCCGGGGAGGCCGACCATGAAACGAAGCCGCATCAACGAGATCCTGCGCGAGAGCGCCGCCTTCATGGCCGCGCACGGGGTGCACCTGCCGCCGTTCGGACACTGGTCCCCCGAGGATCTGCGCGCCGCCGATCATGCCGAGATCCGGCGCAGGCGCATGGGCTGGGACATCACCGATTACGGTGCCGGGCGGTTCGACGAGATGGGGTTGATCCTGTTCACGGCGCGCAACGGGCTGAACGGCGATCTCGGCAAGCGCAGCGCCATGCTCTACGCCGAGAAGATCATGATCTCGCGCCGCGACCAGCTCAGCCCCAACCACCGGCATGACGTCAAGGTCGAGGACATCATCAACCGCGGCGGCGGAACGCTGGTGCTGGAACTCTTCGCCGCGGCGCCGGACGGCAGCATCGACCGCGCCGCGCCGGTGACGGTGATGTGCGACGGGATCGACCGGACCCTGCCGCCGGGCGGGCACCTCAGGCTCGATCCGGGTGAGTCCGTGACGCTGTTCCCGACCACCTGGCATGCCTTTTGGGGCGAGGGAAGCGACGTGCTGATCGGCGAGGTCTCGACCGTGAATGACGATGTGACGGACAACATCTTCGAGATGCCCATCGGGCGGTTTTCCACCATCGAGGAAGACGAGGCCCCGCTGCACCTGCTGGTGTCCGACTACGACGACAAGCTCTGACCGGCCGACCCGCCGGGCCGAGGCCGAGGCCCGAACGCAAGGGGCCCCGGACTTGCGCCGGGGCCCCTGTTCGCGGAACGCGGGTCGGTTACGACATCCACCACCGTTCGGCCATGCGGGCGTTGTCCATCTGCCAGAGGTTGCCGATGGTTTCCGGCGTCGCGACCTTGTTGCTGAGCGCATCGACGTAATTGGCGAACATCGGCTGGATCAGCCCGCCGTCGTCGCGCAGGATCTGCTGCATCTCGTAATACTGTTCGCGGCGCTTGGCGGAATCCAGTTCCGCGCGGGCAGAGACCAGAAGTTCCTGGAACCGGGCGCTGTCGTTGCTGTCCCACTGGGTATCGTTCCAGGCCACGCCTTCGGCGAAGGCCGAGGTGTACATCCAGTCCTCGGTCGCGCGGCCGGACCAGTAGCAGGCGCACCACGGCTTCTTGATCCAGACGTTCGACCAGTACCCGTCGGAGGGTTCCTGCACCACGTTCACGTTGATGCCGCAGGCCTTGGCGGAGGCCTGGATGAGCTGTGCCGCATCCACCGCGCCTTCGAACGCGGCGTTGGACGCCGACAGATCCACGTCGAGCGAGCTGAGCCCGGCCTCCTTCAGGTGGAACTTCGCCTTGTCGGGATCGTAGGAGAGCTGCTCCATGTCCGCGTTGAAATACTGGTTGGCCGGCCCGATCGCGGCATCGTTGCCGACGCGGCCGTGTCCGAGCAGGATCTTGTCCACCATCTCCTGACGGTTGACCGCGTACTTGATCGCCTTGCGCACGTTCACGTCGTCGAAGGGCGCGACATCGGTCAGCATCGGGAAGGAATAGAACTGGTTGCAGGCCACTTCCTGGATGCGGACCATCGGGTTCGCCTTGAGCAGCGACTCGGTCTTGAGGTCGATGCGGTTGATCGCGTCGACCTGGCCGGTCAGCAGTGCGTTCATGCGGGCGGTATTGTCGTTGATCGCGATGTATTCGATCTCGTCGAACCAGCCGGCGTCACCGTCCTTGTAATGGCTGTCGACCCGCTTGCCGACGAAGCGCACGCCGGGCTCGAAGCTGTCGACGCGGTAGAGGCCGGTGCCGATGCCCTTGGTGATGGCCTCTTCGATTTGGCCCGCCGGGTAGATCAGCAGGTGATAGTCGGCCATCAGATAGGGGAAATCCGCGTTGCCCGCGTCCAGCGTGAACTGGACCTGGGTGTCGGACATCTTCTTCATCTCGGTGATCGCCGCGATGATCGGCTTGGCCGCGGATTTCGAACCTTCGGCCACGTGCAGTTGCAGCGATTCGATCACGTCATCCGCGCCGAAGGCCTTGCCGTTGTGGAAGGTCACGCCGGGGCGCAGGTCGAAGGTCCAGACCTTCGCGTCGGGCGACGCTTCCCAGCCGGTGGCCAGTTCGCCCTTGAGCGAGCCGTCGGCGGCCACTTCGGTGAGGTTGTCGAAGACCGCGCCCTGCGAGCTGGCGATCATGAACACGTCGGACTGGGTGCGCCCGTCCCAGCTGTCCGAGCTGTTGGCGCCGTTCAGACCGACCCGAAGCCGTCCGCCCTTCTTGGCCTGTGCGCGCAGCGGCAGGCCGGAGGCCGCCAGAACCCCGGCGGCGGCGCCGGTGGTGAGCAATCCGCGTCTACTGATCTTGACCATTCGATTTCTCCCTGTTGTCTCGTTTCTTGCGCATCCGCAGGCGGCTGCGTGTGGGTCAGTCCATCTTCTTGACGGCCGCGTCGCCGATATTCTCGACGCCCCGCTCGGCCAGAAGCGTGTCCAGCCAATCCGGGTCCATTTCCGGCACCGAGCTGAGCAGCAGGTCGGTGTAGGCATGATGCGGCGGCCGGAACATTTCGGCCTTGGGACCCTGTTCTACCACGCGACCCTCCTTCATCACCACCACCTCGTCGGCGATGCTCTTCACCGTCGCGAGATCGTGCGTGATGAACATGTAGGACAGGCGAAGATCGTCCTGAAGGCGCGCGAGCAGTTTCAGGATGCCCTCGGCGACAAGCTGGTCGAGCGCCGAGGTCACCTCGTCGCAGATGATGAACTTCGGTTCCGCGGCCAGCGCGCGGGCGATGCCGATGCGCTGCTTCTGCCCGCCGGACAGCTCCGACGGCAAGCGGTGCCGGTACTGGTCGCCGGGCAGCTCGATCTGGTCGAGAAGCTCGTCCACGCGGCGGCGCTTTTCCCGCCCGCGCAGCCCCATGTAGAATTCCACGGGCCGCCCGACGATGTCGCCGATGGTCTTGCGCGGGTTCAGCGCGGTATCGGCCATCTGGTAGATCATCTGGACCTGCCGCAACTGCATCTTGCTGCGCTTGCGGTAGTCGGCGGGCAGGTCTTCGCCATCAAGCTGGATGCTGCCCTTCTTCGGCGGCAGTAGTCCCGTGATGCAGCGCGCCGTGGTCGATTTGCCCGACCCGCTTTCCCCGACCACGGCCACGGTACGCCCGTGGTGGATGTCGAAGCTCACGTCATGCAGGACGGTCGTCGCGCCATAAGCCGCCGTCACCCGCCTGACCGAGATGACCGGCGTCGCGCCCCTGGCAACGGCGGGCTTTTGCGGGCGCTGGAATTCGCGGACGGCCCAGAGGCTCTTGGTATAGTCCTCTTTCGGGTTCGACAGCATCTCGCGGGTCGCGGCCTCTTCGACCTCGTCCCCCTTGAGCAGCACCTTGATGCGGTCCGCCATCTGCGCCACCACCGCCAGATCGTGGGTAATGTAGATCGCCGCAGTGCCGAACTGTTCGACGATGTCGCGGATTGCCGCCAGCACCTCGATCTGGGTGGTGACGTCCAGCGCGGTGGTCGGTTCGTCGAAGATGATGAGGTCGGGACGGCAGGACATGGCCATCGCCGTCATCGCCCGCTGCAGCTGCCCGCCCGAGACCTGGTGCGGATAGCGAAAGCCGATTTCCTCGGGATTGGGCAGGCGGAGCTTGCGGTAAAGCTCCATCGCGTCGTCCATGCTGTCCGAGCGGCTCATGGTGCCGTGCTGCACCGGCGCTTCGGAATGCTGGTCGATCAGCCGGTGCGCCGGGTTGAAACTGGCCGCCGCCGACTGCGCGACATAGGCGATGCGCTTGCCCAGAAGGGCGCGCTTCTGATCGGCCGAGGCCGACAGCAGGTCGATGCCGTCGAATTCCACCGTGCCGCCGGATATGCGCACGCCGTCGCGGGTGTAGCCCATCGCGGCCAGTCCCAGCGTCGACTTTCCGGCGCCGGATTCGCCGATCAGGCCCAGCACCTCGCCCCGCTTCAGGTCGAGGTCGATCCCCTTGATGATCGGAATCCACGTCTCGTCCGTCCGCCCGTCGATCCGAAGATCGCGGATTTTCACCAGTGCGTCGCTCATTCCTTCAACCCCGAACTGCGGTGAAGCATCCAGTCCACGACGAAGTTGACCGCCACCGTCAGCAGCGCGATCGCCCCCGCCGCCATCAGAGGTAGCGCGGCGGTCAGCGGAGAGAAGGCGGCAAAGTTGATGAACTGCGCAAGGTCACGCACCATCGTCCCCCAGTCCGCCAGCGGCGGCTGGATGCCCACCCCGAGGAAGGACAGGGCCGCGATCGTCAGGAAGACGAAGCAGAACCGCAGGCCGAATTCGGCCAGCAGCGGCGCATAGGCGTTGGGCAGGATCTCCTTGAAGATCAGGTGCGGCAGACCTTCGCCGCGCAGCTTTGCGGCCTCGATGTAGTCCATGACGACGATGTTCATGCCGACGGCGCGCGACAGGCGGAACACCCGGGTCGAATCGATCACCGCGATGATCAGCACCATGTAGACCGTCAGCAGCCACTTCTCGCTCCCCGCCCAGGCGCTGGCGATGGTCATGAGCAGCAGGGCAAAGATCAGCGAAGGAATCGCCATGAGAACGTCGACGATGCGGCTCAGCGTCTGGTCCAGCCAGCCCTGCATCGTCGCCGCAAGGAACCCGAGCGTTCCGCCCAGGAAGAAGGCGATGCAGGTGGTGGCAAAGGCGATCCCGACCGTGTTCTGCGCGCCGTAAAGCAGCCGTGACAGCAGATCGCGCCCGATCTGGTCGGTGCCCAGCAGGTGATCCGGGTTGCCGCCCGTCGCGGCATTCCCGCCGGGCAGGGCGTTGACCTGGGCAAAGACCTCGGCCTGCCCGTAGGGCGCCAGCCAAGCGGCAAAGACCGCGGTGATCGCGTAGATCAGGATGACGAGAATGCCGAATGCCGCCGTCAGGGGCATCTGCCGGAACAGCTTGCGCGAGGAATCCGTGCCGACGCTCCGCCCGGCAAGGCGGAACAGGAATGCCGCGATGGCGAAGGCGACAAAGCCCTGCACCGCCCAGCGGAAGAAGGTGACCCCGGCATTCGGCACCCCCGCTTCGGACACCGGCGGCTGCAGGTAGTACCAGATCGCGAAGACCAGCGCCGCCGTCGCCAACGCATAGCCGAAGGCCACGGCGAAGGGCATGTCGCGAAACCGTGGCGCATTGCCGGACAGCGCCCTGCCCGCGAACCGGAAGGCCCAGCCCAGCGCGGCCACCCCGATCAGCGCCGCGACGATCCAGACAAGCACGCTCATTTCGGATGCCTCAGCCGGGGGTTGGACAGGATCGACAGCACGTCCGCCACCAGATTCAGAAAGATGTAGGCCGCCGCGAAGATCAGGCAGCAGGCCTGCACCACCGGGATGTCGCGGATCTTGACGCTGTCCACGAACAGCTGGCCGATGCCTGGATAGACGAAGACCACCTCGACCACCACGACCCCGGTGATGAGATAGGCCAGGTTCAGCGCCACCACGTTGATGATCGGCGCCAGCGCGTTGGGCAGCGCGTGACGGACGATGACCCGCATCGGCTTCACCCCCTTGAGGCGCGCCATCTCGATATAGGGCGAGGCCAGCAGGTTGATGATGGCCGCCCGGGTCATCCGCATCATGTGCGCCGTGACCACCAGCGTCAGCGTCAGCGCCGGCAGCAGGGTCTTGAGCAGGCGCTCGCCGAAGGACATGCCCTCGTAGATGTTGGACAGCGACGGCAGGATCGGGTTCAGCACCGCGAGGAACAGGATGAGCACGTAGGCCAGGAAGAATTCCGGCGAGGAGATCGAGCTCAGCGTCAGGATGTTCGCCGCCTTGTCGAAGGCGGAGTTGCGGAACAGCGCCGCGAGCACGCCCAGCGTGATGGCAAAGGGCACCGCGATGCAGGCCGTCACCCCGGCGAGGAACATGGTGTTGGCAAAGCGCGGCGCGATCTGCTGCGCGACCGAGGTCCGCGTCCCGCTGTCCTCGCCCACGAAGCTGGCAAAGTTCGCCTGCGCGAAGGAATTGCCCAGATCGCCCTGCAGCGCGCCGACAAGCCACTGGATGTACCGCGTGACCGGAGGCTGATCGAGCCCGAGGTCGCGCCGGATGGAGGCGACGGCTTCCGGCGTCGCACCCTGACCCAGGATCGCCTGGGCAAAATCGCCCGGCAGCATGTTGACCGCCGTAAAGATGACGATGGACACGATGAAGAGCGTCAACAGACCGAGCGCGAGGCGCTGGAGGAGAATCTTGGCGACCGGATTCACGATCCCTGCCGAAGGTTGTTATCGTTAACCCGCAGCGTAGCCGCTGAAATCCATCTGTAAACCTTTTTTATTGACTGGTCAGTCAATCTCCCGCCGCCCGGCCGATGCTCTGCTCTTCCGCGATGGCGTCCATCACCCGCACCAGCTCGGCGCTGATGCCCGGTTCCGACAGCGCATGGCCGGCGTTGCGGATCATCCGAAGGTCAGCATCCGGCCAGGCGCGTGCCAGGTCCCAGGCGCGCTTGGGCGGACAGATCATGTCGTAGCGCCCCTGCACGATGACGCCCGGGATACCCGCCAGCCGGTCCGCGTTGGCGATGATCCAGCCATCCCGGTCGAGGAATCCCGCATTGACGAAATAGTGGTTCTCCAGCCGGGCAAAGGCGCGGGCGTAATCCCCCGGAGCCTCGCCGCCCGAGCCGTTGGAATAGACCGAGGCCAGCGCGTTCTCCCAGCTCGACCAGGCGCGGGCATGGCGGGTCTCCTCGCGCAGGTTCCCCGAGAACAGCCGCCGGTGATAGGCGCCGATCAGATCGTCCTGCTC
Organism: Salipiger sp.; assembly: GCF_048261495.1. Classification (GTDB taxonomy): domain Bacteria; phylum Pseudomonadota; class Alphaproteobacteria; order Rhodobacterales; family Rhodobacteraceae; genus Salipiger. The sequence goes on along the minus strand of NZ_JBLXFX010000001.1, from coordinate 360,003 downwards.
CTCGCGCGGGATCAGGTCGGTGAACCGCTCCCAGGGTTCCGGCCAGAACTGCCCGGCGCCGCCGCCATAGAACCAGTCGAGCTCGAGCTGCGTCATCAGGAACACGCCGCGCAGCACCAGCCGGCGCACCCGTTCGGGATGCGTCTCGGCATAGACCAGCGCGAGGGTGGCACCCCAGCTTCCGCCGAAGACGATGAAACGGTCGATTCCCAGCGCCTCGCGGATACGCTCGATATCCGCGACCAGGTGCCAGGTGGTGTTGTCGGTGACGCTGGCATGGGGTCGCGACCGACCGCAGCCGCGCTGGTCGAACAGCACCACGCGAAACGCCCGCGGATCGAAATATCGCCGCATCGCGGGCGAACAGCCTCCGCCCGGCCCGCCATGCAGGACGACGACCGGAATCCCCTCCGGGTTTCCGCATTGTTCGACATAAAGCTTGTGACCGTCGCCCACATCCAGCATGCGTTGGTCAAAGGGATCCGACGGCGGATAGAGATATTGCACTGCGCGCTTTTGGCCCGAGAATTTGTCCATGAGGGGACTATATTGGCGGACAGAAGCAAAAGACCATGGGGAAACGCATGAGCATCACCGTCGACCCGTCCGAGATCGCCAAATTCGAAGCCATGTCGGCCGAGTGGTGGGATCCGCACGGCAAGTTCAAGCCGTTGCACATGATGAACCCCGTCCGGCTCGACTACATCACCCGCCAGATCGCGGGGGAATTCGACCGCCCCACCGGCACCGGGACGCCGTTCGAGGGCCTGCGCATTCTCGACATCGGCTGCGGCGGAGGTCTGCTCTGCGAACCCATGGCCCGGCTCGGGGCCACGGTCGTCGGGGTCGATGCCGCCGCCCGCAACATCCCCGTCGCCGAAACCCACGCCCGCCAATCCGGGCTCGGGATCGACTACCGCCACACCACCGCCGAGGCCCTCGCCGAGGCCGGGGAACACTTCGACGTGGTGCTGAACATGGAGGTCGTCGAACATGTCGCCGACCCGCTCGCCTATCTCACCGCCTGCGCCGCGCTCCTGAAACCCGGCGGGCTGCACCTCTGTTCGACCATCAACCGCAATGCCAAGAGCTTCGCCATGGCGATCGTCGGCGCGGAATACGTGATGCGCTGGCTGCCCAAGGGCACCCACGAGTGGAAGAAGTTCATCACCCCCGACGAACTCTTCGACCTGATGACTCGCGCCGGGCTCGATCCCGTCGACCGCAAGGGCTACGTCTTCAACCCGGTCAGCTGGTCCTGGAGCATCTCCGACCGCGACCTATCGGTGAACTACGTCACTGCCGCCCTGAAACCCTGACGGCCTCTTCTGGCCGGAAATATCCCGGGGAGTCCGCGCGCAGGCGCGGACGGGGCAGAGCCCCTATTCCGCCTCCAGCTTCAGGCGCAACTCGCGCAGCACCGGAAGCGCGGCGCGCACCTTGGCGTCGCCCAGTTCCTTGACCATCTCGGAAATCAGCGGCGACATCGCCGCCAGCGCCGCCTCGCGCGCCCGCATCCCCGCCGGACTGATCGCCACCATCTTGCGCCGCGCATCGTCCCAGTCGGGCCGGATGTGCACGTAGCCGGCGAATTCCAGCTTTGCCAGCGTGTTGGTCATCGCGCCCCGGGTGACGTGAAAACTCCGCGCCAACTGCGCGGGAGAGCGTTCCGACTGCGCCCGTGCGAGATGGTTCAGCACCGAGAAATGCGAGATTTCCATGCGGTTCGGAAGGACCCGCGTCAGACGGTTCCGCAACAGCTGGTCCGCCGTGATGAGCTCGCTGAAAAGCGATATGGCCAGCGCGTTGGTGTCACTCATGCAGGGCCGACGAACTCCCGATCGTGTTGAAGGGACGGAATTTGTTGTCTGGCTTTCTGGACGTCGGACAGATCGAGGTCAACCATGACGATGCCCGGCGCGCTGCCGCCGTCGGCCAGGACCTCGCCCCAGGGCGACACCACCAGCGAATGCCCGTGGGTGGTGCGCGCGCGCCCCTCGCTCACCGGGTGCTGCCCGGTCTGTGCCGGTGCCAGCACGAAACACCCGGTTTCGATGGCGCGGGCGCGCAGCAGGGGTTCCCAGTGGCCGGGGCCGGTCGCCGGGGAAAACGCCGCGGGCACCGTGAGGATGCCCGCGCCCGCCCGGGCCAGCGCCCGGTAGAGATAGGCGAACCGCACGTCGTAGCAGACCGTCAGGCCGACCTTGCCGAACGGCGTATCGGCAAGAACCGCGCTCTCCCCCGGCGCAAATCCCGCCGATTCCCGGTAGGTTTCGGTCTCGGTCACCTGCACGTCGAACATGTGCATCTTGTCGTAGCGCGCGGCGATGTTTCCGGCGGCGTCGATCAGGAAGGACCGGTTGGCAAAGCGTTCCTCGGGCGGCTCGGACAGCACGGCAAGCGATCCGGCAAGGATCCAGATGCCGAGCCGCGCCGCCTCCTCGCGCAACCCGGCAAGGACGGGATCCTCCGCTTCGGGGCGCAGCACGGCGCGCTGCCGGGCACGGCTGGACGAGACGCAGTTCGTCACCTCCGGCGTCAGCACGAACTCCGCGCCGTCGCGCGCGGCCTGCGCCAGCATGGGGCGCAGCATGGCGAGGTTCTCCGCCGGATCGTCCGAGGACGTGATCTGAAGCAGCGCCGCCCGCATCTCAGCCCGCGAGCAGCGGATCGAGCTTGCCCGCCCGGTCCATCGCGTAGAGCTCATCACATCCGCCGACATGGACATCGCCGACGAAGATCTGCGGCACCGTTTGCCCGCCATGAGCGCGCTGCACCATCTCGGCGCGGCGATCCGGCTCGGCGGCGACGTCGATCTCGTTGAAGGCGGCGCCCTTCTTGCTCAGCAGCCGCTTGGCGGCCTGGCAATATCCGCAATAGGGCGAAGTGTAGATGTCGATGGTCTGCATGAAGGCGTCCTCGGGCGAGCGTTGTTGCAGAGCAATCTAGGCATCCTTTGCCACGCGCGCCAGAACGCAGACGCAAACTTCTTTCGCGCCCGCAGCATGACAGGCCCCGGCTGCCGCCGAAAGCGTCGCCCCCGAGGTCATGACATCATCGACGATCAGCACCGGCCGCCCCGCCAGCATCGCGGCACGCCGGGGCGCGACGCCGATCGCCGAGTCGAGCGTGGCGAACCTGTCGTCGCGGCCCTTGCCGTCCAGCGACGGCGTGTGACGCAGGCGGATCAGCGCATCCGGGCAGAAGCCGATCCCGGTCTCCCGCGCCAGCGCCCCGGCCAGCAGCGCGGACTGGTTGAAACGCCGGCCGAGGTGCCGGCGCAGATGCAGCGGAACCGGAACCGCCACCGCATCCGCCGCCAGCAACGGGCGCACCCGGCCCGCCATCCAGCGCGCCGCGGCCGCGGCGATGTCGTGCCGGTCACCATGTTTCAGCATCAGCACCAGCTTGCGCCCGGTGTCGCGGTAGAGCATCGCCGCCCGCCCGTGCTGCCACGGGCGCGGCACGCTCAGACACTCGTCGCAATGCTCGGCCTCCTGAGACTGACCGGGCAGCGGCACCCCGCAGAGATCGCAGACAAGACCCGAGACGAAGGGCGTGTCGCGCCAACAGGCACCGCAAAGTCCGAAGTCCGTTTCGACCATGCCGCCGCAGGACGGACAGCGCGGCGGGTAGACAAGCCGAACCATCGTTTGCAACCCGCGCATCAGCATCCTATCTAGCCTCCATGTCGCGCCCTGCCCCTCTCACCGACCGACGTGCCCTGCTGCGCAACCGCGCCCGCGCCCGGCGCGCACCGGCGTTGTTCCTGCACGAAGCGGCGCGCGACGAAGCGCAGGATCGGCTCTCACTGGTTAACAGGTCGTTTACGTCCCCCGCCGTCGTCACGCCCTTCCCCGAGGTCTGGGCCCCCGCGTTTCCCGGCGCGCGGCTCATCCCGGACGACGACACGCTCGATCTTCACGAGGGGGCGCATGATCTTGTCATTCACGCGCTCGCGCTGCACTGGGCCGACGACCCGGTCGGGCAGTTGATCCAATGCCGCCGCGCCCTGCGACCGGACGGGATGTGCCTGGTCATGGCCTTCGGCGGCGAAACCCTGACCGAGCTGCGCGCCGCCCTCGGACAGGCCGAGATCGAGGTGACCGGCGGCCTGTCGCCCCGCGTCGCGCCGATGGGCGAGATCCGCGATCTCGGCGGCCTGCTGCAACGGGCCGGGCTGGCGCTGCCCGTTGCCGACAGCCTGCCGCTCGACGTGAGCTATGCCTCGGCGCTGCACCTGATGCGCGACCTGCGCGCGATGGGAGAGACCAATGCCCTCGCCGCGCGGCTGCGCCGGCCCAGTCGCCGTGCCGTCCTGCTGCGCGCCGCCGAGCTCTACGCGCAAACCTATGCGCGGGCGGATGGCCGGATTCGCGCGACCTTCGAACTCGTGACCCTCACCGGATGGGCGCCGGACGGGAGCCAGCAGAAGCCGTTGCGCCCCGGCTCTGCGGCGCATCGCCTCGCCGAGGCGCTCGGAACCATGGAAAACCCGCTCAAGGATTGATCCGACCGGCCAAACCGATACGTATTGCCCACTCAGGGATCAGGACCAGGACAGAGATATGCCCGACGCAAGCACTCCGACGGCGACGCCCGTGCACGCCCCCGCCGACCACCCCGGCGTTTCGGCCCCCCGGGTCGGTGTGCTTCTGGCCAATCTCGGGACGCCGGATCACTATTCCTACTGGCCGATGCGGCGCTACCTCGGCGAATTCCTGTCCGACCGTCGGGTGATCGACTACCCGGCATGGAAATGGCAGCCGCTGCTGCAGACGATCATCCTCACCAAGCGGCCCTTCAGCTCGGGCAGGAACTACAAGTCGATCTGGAACGAGGAGCTGAACGAAAGCCCGCTCATGACCATCACCAAGGCGCAGACGGCGGCGATCGCGGAGAAGATGCGCGAGCTCTACGGCGACGGCGTGATGGTCGACTTCGCCATGCGCTACGGCAACCCCTCGACGGAATCAAAGGTCCGCGCGATGGTCGGCGCCGGATGTCGCAAGATCCTGTTCTTCCCGCTCTACCCGCATTACGCCGGCGCCACCTCGGCCACCGCCAACGATGCCTTCTTCAAGGCGTTGATGAAGGAAACATGGCAACCGACCGCGCGGGTGGTGGACCCCTATTTCGAGAACCCGAAGTACATCGAGGCGCTGGCCCGTTCGGTCGAGCGCGGCTATGCGGCGCTGGAGGAGCAACCCGACATCCTCGTGGTCAGCTATCACGGCATGCCCAAGCGCTACCTGATGCAGGGCGACCCCTACCATTGCCAGTGCAGCAAGACGACCCGCCTGCTGCGCGAGCGCCTCGGATGGGACGAAAGCCGGATCACCACCACCTTCCAGTCGGTCTTCGGCCCGGAGGAGTGGCTCAAGCCCTACACCGTCGACCACGTGGCCGACCTGGCGCGGCAGGGCAAGAAGAAGATTGCCGTGATCGCCCCGGCCTTCAGCGCCGATTGCATCGAGACCCTGGAGGAGATCAACGAGGAGATCCGCGAGAGCTTCGAACATGCCGGGGGCGAGCAGTTCACCTACATCCCCTGCCTCAACGACGATCCCGCCCATATCGAGGCGCTGTCCTCGGTCATCTCGGACAACCTGCGGGGCTGGCTCGACTAGGCCCGCGCCGCCCCCCCACCGGCGGGGGGGCAAAAGCAAAAAGGCGGCGCCGAAGCACCGCCTTTTCGATAACGGATCGCAGATGCGGATCAGTCGTTGGCAGCAGCAGCCGCGATGACGACGATCAGCAGGAGCGGGATCAGGATGCCGGCCGAAGACGACGAAGCAGCGGTTTCTTCCACCACGACGACGGGCTCCATGACCACGTCGTCCTTGGCATAGGAACCGGCCATTGCGGTGGTTGCTGCGCCGGCGAAAGCGGCGGCGAGTGCGAGTTTCTTCATGTTAACCTCCAGATATTCGCCTGACGGAGCCGTTTTTCGGTCACGCGTCAAGCACCCAAGACTTACCTCGTGACTCTGTCTAAGCAGCAAATTCAGGAGATTGCAAACCCAAGTTAGCGCCCGCTTTTTTGCCGTTGCCGCAATGTCGTCAAATTAGCAACACCTGTGTCCCTACCTGAGCCAATCCGTAAAGTTCTTCTATGTGCTCGTTGTAGAGGCCGATGCAGCCGTTGGAGGAACGCCGCCCGATCTTGCGCGTGTCGTGCGTGCCGTGGATGCGGTAGTACTGCCAGCTGAGGTGCATCGCGCGGGTTCCGAGCGGGTTGTCGGGGCCCGGACCCACGTAATCCGGCCACTCGGGATTGCGCTGCTTCATCGACGGCGTCGGACGCCAGTCGGGGCTGGGGTCCTTCAGCACGACCTGGGTGCGGCCGCGGCGGGTCAGATCCTCGGTCAGCGGCACGGAGCAGGGGTAGAGGTGATACTGACCGGACTCTTCCCAGTAGTGCAGCGCGCGCGAAGAGATGTCGACCAGCACCGCGCCCTTGGTCAGGTTGCTGAAATGCGGCTGCCAGTCGAGCGTGCGGAAGCTGGAGATGTTGCGCCGGATCACGTGATTGATCGGTCGCTCGATCTCGACCGTGCCGGCACCGTCAACGCTCTGGGCCAACGCAGGACCACCCACCACGGCGGCCGATGCGGCGGCCAGAAACGCTCTGCGGTCGAATCCTTTTTGAGACATAGATCCTGTCCTTGCAAAATTTCGGTATTCGAGGGGAACTCGACAGGTCCTTCGCGGGTTCCCGGTCTGACAATCATATTGCTGTTATGCCGCAGTCGCAAATCAAACACCTGTAACCTGCCCTGCTCACGGTCATGTTGGTTTGATAAGCACCCTCGGACCGGATAAGGCATGATGACGCTTTGTTTCTGAAGGCATGACAATGGCACGACGCAGTTTCCTCCTCCTTTCGGCAGCCCTGCTTGCAGCGGCATGCACCGCGGCCCCGACCGGGCCGACCGTGGACGACAGCGGTCGTCCGCTGCCCAAGGTGTACCGAATCGCTCCCGGCAGCGCCGCGCGGATCGAATACAGGGTGCTGGATTCGGTGAACGCCCTGCGTCAGGCCAAGGGCGCCCCGAGCGTTGCGCTGAATGCCAAGCTGAACGCGGCGGCGGCGACCCACTCCCGCGACATGTCGGTGCAGAACCGCCCCTGGCACTTCGGCTCGGACGGCTCCTCTCCGATCGACCGCGCCCGGCGCGTCGGCTATGCCGGCCGCATCGTCGGCGAGAACATCTCGGAAACCTACGAGACCGAGATCGAGACGCTGGGCGCCTGGATGGAAGAAGCGCCGACCCGCAACGTGATCCTCGACCCCGAGGCGCGCGAACTCGGCATCGCCTGGTTCCAGGAAGCGAACGGCAAGATCTGGTGGACGCTGGTCATGGGCTCGCCGCAACTGTCCGCGACGCCGGGCTTCGGTCTCGGGCCGGCCTGAAGACGCGAAAACGGCCCCTGATCGGGGCCGTTGCGGACTTCATATAAGCAATATCAGGGATTTATGGTGATCGGCGTGCCGGTGCGCACCATGGCGTAGATGTCTTCCATCTGGCGATCCGTCACCGCGATGCAGCCCGCCGTCCAGTCGCGCCCGCCCTTGCGATAGGCCCGCGGGCGGCCGTGGATGAAGATGTCCCCGCCCGGGCTCTTGCCCAGTTCCGCGGCCTCGATCACGTCCACCGGGTTCGGATAGGAAATCCCGATGCTGAGGTGGAATTTCGAGTTCGGATTGCGACGGTCGATGAAATAGTTGCCCTCCGGCGTGCGCCCGTCGCCCATCACCTTCTTGTCGCCCTCGGGCCGGAACCCGAGCCCGATCTTGTAGGTCTTGAGCACCTTGTCGTTGTGCAGAAGATAGAGCCGCCTGTCGCCCTTGTTCACCACGACATGCGTGATTTCCGGCCCGTGATAGGATCGGAATTTCTGGGATGCGCAGCCCGAGAGAGCCGCGAAGATCCCGACCATCAGCAAAATCCTGAGAGACCGCATCCTGTTTACCTGTCCGCTCGTTTCATTTTTTTAGCAGATTATATACGTCGACTCGGCCGCTCCGAACAACGCAGATTTCTTCCCGGAGGCAAAGAATCATGCGGTGTCACATGTGAAGCCCACCACCAGTTCCACGTGGGTCGACCAGCGGAACTGGTCGACGGGCTGCACCGGCCCCGGGCGATACCCCGCCGAAACCAGCGTCGCCGCATCGCGCGCGAAGGTCACCGGGTTGCAGGACACGTAGGCGATTCGCGGCACGCGGGCGCGCGCCAACTCGGCGATCTGTGCCTCTGCGCCGGCCCTCGGCGGGTCGATCACGGCGGCATCGAACCGTTTCAGATCCTCGACCAGAAGCGGGTTCCGGAACAGGTCGCGCGCCTCGTGGGTGACATGACGCAGCCCCTCGGCGCCGCGCCACCCCTTGTCGAGCGCCGCAACCATGGCCTTGTCCCCCTCGACCGCGTGAACCCGCGCGGTTTCGGCCAATGGCAGCGCGAAGGTGCCGCAGCCGGCGAACAGGTCGACCACATGCGCCGCGTCCCCGACGATGGCGCGCACCCGGTCGACCAGCGCGGCCTCACCCTGCGGCGTGGCCTGCAGGAAGGCTCCGGGGGGCGGCACCACCTCGGCGCGGCCCATGCGCTGGATCGGCGGGCGGCGGGTCAGGGTAACGTCCTCGCCCCAGGCCAGCCGTGCCACTTCATGCGCGCGGCAGAGGCGGGCGAGCGTCTCCTGCATTTCGGGATCGGCCTCCTTGCCGCCCGTGACCGCCACGTCGAGTCCGGTCGCGCTTGTCGTCACCAGAACCGAGAGCTCGCTCTTGCGGCTCGCCCCGACCGAGGCCAGCGTCTCGACCAACTCCAGAGCGGAGGCGAGCCGGGGCTCGACCAGCAGGCAGCCCCCCACCGGCACGATCACGTCCGAACGTTTCATGTGGAACCCGGCCAGCGCGCCCTTCTTGGTCCGGGTCGCGGAAAAGGCCGCCCTGCGGCGGCTTCGCGCGGGCGAGGTCAGGCAGGGCAGGATCTCGGCCTCGATGCCGTGCGCGGCCAGTGCCTGCCGCACGACGCCTTCCTTCCAGCCGGCCGTGAAATCGTCGCGCGCGTGCTGAAGCTGACAGCCGCCGCAGCTTTTCGCGTGACGGCACGGCGGCTTCACCCGCATGTCCGACGGGGTGGCGATGCGCGGCTGCGCCATGACGCCGCCGTCCACCTCTCCTTCGACCACCTCGCCGGGAAGCGTTCCCGGCACGTAGACGGGACCGGCAGCGATGCCGTCCCCCTGATGCCCCAGCCGTTCGATCGTGACCCGTTCCATGAGCGCGCTATTGCCCGGATTCGCGCGTCGCGTCGAGGCCCGCGCGGGCGGCTGGAGTTATTCCGCCGCCTGCGCGTTCAGGAACCCGCCGGACTGGCGGTTCCAGTACCGGGCATACAGTCCGCCACGCGCCAGCAGGTCGTCATGGGTGCCCTGTTCCACGATGTGCCCCGCGTCGAGCACGACGATGCGATCCATGCTCGACAGGGTCGACAGCCGGTGCGCGATGGCAAGCACGGTCTTGCCCTCCATCACACGCTCCAGCGCGGTCTGGATCGAGGCTTCGACTTCGGAATCCAGCGCCGAGGTCGCTTCGTCCAGCACGAGGATCGGGGCATCCTTGAGGATGGCACGCGCCAGGGCGATGCGCTGGCGCTGCCCGCCGGACAGTTTCACCCCGCGTTCGCCGAGCCGCGCCGCATAGCCGTCGCGCCCCGTGTGATCGCGCAGACCGAGGATGAACTCGTGCGCCTCCGCCTTGCGCGCGGCGGCTTCGACCTCTTCCATCGTGGCATCGGGGCGCCCATAGCGGATGTTGTCGAGCGCCGAGCGGTTGAACATCGCGGTTTCCTGCGTGACCATGCCGATCTGGCGGCGCAGGCTTTCCTGCGTCACCGTGCCGATATCCTGCCCGTCGATCTCGATCGCGCCCCTTTCGGCATCATAGAGCCGCAGCAGCAGCGCGACGAGCGTGGTTTTCCCCGCGCCGGAAGCCCCGACCACGCCCAGTTTCTCGCCCGGTCGGATGGTCAGCGCGACATGCTCGATGCCGCCGGTCTCACGGCCGTAGGCAAAGCCGACATCGCGGAAGGCGATCTCGCCCCGCGGCACGTCGAGCGAGGTCGCGTCCGGCCGGTCGAGCAGGGTATGGGGCGGGGTGAGGGTGCGGATGCCGTCCTCGATCTCGCCGACATTGGCATACATCCCCATGAGCGTGAAACTCACCCAGCCGGTCATCTGCGCCAGCCGCAGCGCCACGGCGCCGGTGGCCGCGATATCGCCGGTCGAGACGATGCCGACGCTCCAGTAATAGAGCGCGCCGCCGATCAGCAGCACCGGCAGCGCCCCGGCAAGCGCCATCAGCCAGAACCGGAACGCGGCCGAAACATGCCCGAAGGCGATGAAGCGGTCGCGGTAGCTGGCCATGGCGCCCAGCGCGGCCTGATCCTCGAAATCGTCATGGGCGAACAGCTTCACCGTCTTGATGTTGGTCACCGTGTCCACCAGTTGCCCGGTGACCATCGCGCGCGCCGCCGCCCGCGCCTTGGACCGCGACCGGATCTTGGGCATGAAGTGACGGATCAGGAACCAGTAGGCCACGATCCACAGCACCAGCCCGCCCGCGATGCGCCAGTCGACCGAGCCGAGCAGCATCACCGAGCCGATGACCGACGCCACGGCGAAGAGGACGGAATGCACCGTCTCGGTCACCACGTCGTTCAGCGCCCGCGCCGTCTGCATCTCCTTCTGCGAGATGCGCCCGGCGAAATCGTTGTCGAAGAAGGTGACGGAATGCCCGAGGGTGTAGCGGTGGATGCGGCTCAGGATCAGGTTGAAGACGTTGGGCTGCATCATCACGGACTGCGTGTAGGCCGACAGGCCCAGGATCGCGGGACGCAGCAGGATGAAGAACCCGACACAGAGCAGCAGGAACAGCCCGTTCGCCGTGAACACCGTTTCCGGCGCACCGGACAGCGCCCGGTCGATCGCACCGCCGAGCAGCATGGCGGCCATCACCTCGGTGATACCGCCGAGGATCGAGAAGACCGCCGCCGGGATCAGCACGATCCACGACCCCTTCAGCGCCCAGCCCATGAACCGCGCCAGCGTGTTCGGCGGCGGAGTTTCGGCATGGGCAAAGGGGTCGATGATGTCGTGAAGGATCATGCGTCTGACTCGGTATGGCTGTCGGTGTCGGGATCGAGGAAGCCGCCGGACTGGCGGGCCCAGAACCCTGCATATAGGCCACCCTTCGCGAGAAGCACGTCGTGGCTTCCGTCTTCGACGATGCGTCCCTCGTCGAGCACGAGGATGCGGTCCATCTGGGCGATGGTGCTCAGCCGGTGCGCGATGGCGATCACGGTCTTGCCCTGCATCATGCCGTAGAGCGTGTCCTGGATCGCCGCCTCGACCTCGGAATCCAGTGCCGATGTGGCCTCGTCCAGCAGGAGGATCGGCGCGTTCTTGAGAATGACCCGCGCCAGCGCCACCCGCTGCCGCTGCCCGCCGGAGAGTTTCACGCCGCGTTCGCCGACATGGGCATCATAGCCCTGTCGGCCACGGGGGTCCTGCAGCGTCAGGATGAACTCGTGCGCCTGCGCCTGGCGGGCGGCGGCGATCAGGTCCTCCTCGCTCGCGTCGGGGCGGCCGTACAGCAGGTTGTCGCGCACCGAACGGTGGAGCAGCGTCGTGTCCTGCTGCACCATGCCGATCTGCCGGCGCAGGCTTTCCTGCGTGACCTCGGTGATGTCCTGCCCGTCGATCAGGATGCGGCCCTGCTCCGGGTCGTAGAACCGCAGGAGCAGCTTCACGAGGGTCGATTTCCCCGCGCCCGACCGCCCCACCAGCCCGATCTTTTCCCCCGGTCTGACGGTCAGGCTGATCGCGTCGAGCCCGCCCTGCCCGCGTCCGTAGTGGTGGGACAGCGACTCGAGCCGGATTTCGCCCCGGCCCATCCGCAGCGGCTGCGCATCGGGGGCGTCGACCAGCGAAATGGGCTGGGCGATGGTCTCCATCCCCTCGGCAACGACACCGAGCTGGCGGAAGAACGCCGTCATCGCCCACATGATCCAGCCGGTCATCGCGTTGAGCCGCAGGGTCAGCGCCGTCGCCGCCGCCACCGCGCCGACACTCGCCTGCCCCTGCATCCAGAGCGCCAGCGCCCAGCCGACGACCGCGACGATCAGCAGGCCGTTGAGCAGCACCAGACCCATGTCCATCGTGGTGAACAGCCGCATCTCGCGGGCGAAGGTCCGGCGCGACTGCTCGATCGCTTCCTTGGCGTAGTCCAGCTCCTGGTCGTGATGGGCGAACATCTTGACCGAATGGATGTTGGTATACGCGTCGACCACCCGCCCCGTCACGAAGCTGCGCGCATCCGACGCCGCCTTGGAGGCCGGCCCCACCCGCACGATCATCCAGCGCATCAGCCCGCCGTAGAGCACCAGCCAGAGCGCCAGCGGAATCGCCAGCCGGGGGTCGGCATCCCCCAGCACGATCAGCGCGCCGATGACATAAGAGACAGAGAATGTCATGGCGTCAAAGACCTGGAACACCGCCTCACCTGCGGCGGGCGGGGTCTGCATGATGCGGTTGGCGATGCGCCCGGCGAAATCGTTCTCGAACCATCCCACCGACTGGCGCAGCACCTGGGCATGGGCCCGCCAGCGGATCAGCGTGCCGAAGTTCGGCATGATCGCGTTGTTCAGCACCAGCACGTCGAGCGCCTGTATCAGCGGGCGCAGGATCAGGATGAAGGCGCCCAGCGCGATCAGCGCCGTGCCGTGCTTCTCCCAGACCTGCGCCGGATCGCCGGCGAGGATGTCGACCACCCAGCCCATCGCCCAGATCAGCCCGATTTCGACCGTGGCGACCATGACGGACAGCAGCGCCGCCCATACGAACAGCCCCCGGAACGGCCGGGAATAGTCCATCAGGAACGGCAGCAGACGGGTCGGCGGACGGTCGTTCGGCGGGTAGGCCGTGTACGGGTCCACCAGGGTTTCGAAAAAACGGAACACGGGGTGGGTTTCCTTGGCAGCGGGCGGAGTGTCTCCGATTCCCTAAAGGAAGACCATGACGGAAAAGCTTCCCAGTGCGACGGCCATGACGCGGGCAAAGATCGTCCACGCCGTCGGTGTCGTCAGCAGGTAGGTGAGCAGCGTGCCCGCCATGGTCCAGAACAGGCAGCAGATCAGGTTCACCCCGGAAAACGCGGTGCCGAGGCGTATGCCTTCGAGCCACGGACCGAGGTCCGACGGATAGGCCGAGGCGGCGGCCAGCGCAACCGCCCAGACCTTGGGGTTGATCCACTGGAACAGCACCGCTTCCACCAGGGTCATCGGCCGGGCGCTGTCGGCCTTCTTGCGGCGGTCCGAGAACCACAGCCCGTGGGCCATGTAGAGCATCCAGGCCGCGGCCGCGATCTTGAGCGCCAATTCCAGCGCCGGGGCCTGCCGCAGCAGCGCGGCGATGCCGAGCCCGGTCAGACCGGCGGTGATCCCGACCCCGAGCACGACCCCCATCAGGTGCGGCAGCGTGGCGCGAAAGCCGAACCGTGCACCGGAAGAGGTCAGCAGGATGACATTCGGTCCCGGCGAGAACAGTCCGAGAAAGACGAAGCCGTAAAGCGGGTCGATCGTCATAGTCCCAGCAGATCGTCCCTAGTGAGCGAGAAGCCCGAGGCGATCCAGGCCGTTTCCAACCGCGCCAGACGCGCGCCGAGTTCGGGGCCCTGCTCCTCGTCGAGATGCTGCGCCCGGACCGGGAATTCCGCGCGGGCGCCGTCCTCGATTTCGGAGCGCACGTCGTCCGACACCGGAAAGCCGAAACTGGCCGAGCGCAGGGCGAGGATGTCCCAGGCGACATCGGCGCCGTGCCGATAGGCGACTTCGGCGGGGCCGTAGGGCTCCGTGATGAGGCTCTGATACAGTTCGAGCTTGCGTTTCTGTGCCCGCGACAGGCGCAGCGATCCCGCGTCGAGGTAGCCGAGCGCCGCGAGGCGCCGTATCGGATCGACCGGGAGACCCAAGCGCTCTTCCTCGTGGACGAGCGGCCCCAGAGGCTCCGCCGCCGCTCCGGGCAGGATCCGCCGCAGCACGCCGATCTGCGCCATGACCGCGATCGCCGGGGCCGGGTTCGGCGCTGCCAGAAGCTTCACGATTTCCTGCCCCACGCGCTCGCGCGAGAGCGAGCGCAGCCCCTCCTGATTGTCGACGATGGCCGCCAGCGCATCCGCGTCGAATCCCTGCATCGGGTCGCCGTACCAGGCGGAGAAGCGGAAGAAGCGCAGGATGCGGAGATAATCCTCGCGAATGCGGGTCGCCGCATCCTCGATGAAGCGCACCCGCCGCGCGAGCAGATCGGTGAGCCCGCCCAGCGGGTCCGTCACCTCGCCGCGCGCGTCGGCATAGAGGGCGTTCATGGTGAAATCCCGCCGCCGCGCATCCTCTTCGATGGTGTCCGAGAACCGGATGACCGCACGCCGCCCGTCGGTTTCCACATCCGCCCGGAAGGTCGTGACCTCGTGCGCGATGCCCTCGGCGACGACGGTGATGGTGCCGTGGTCGATCCCGGTCGGAACGCATTTCATCCCGGCCGCCTCGCAGAGCGAGACGACGGTGTCGGGCCGGGCCCGGGTGGCGATGTCGATATCCGTCACGGTGACGTCCATCAGCGCATTGCGGACGCAGCCGCCGACCACGTAGGCCACGTGGCCGCCACGCTCGAGCGTGCCCAGAACCGTCTGGGTCGTGCGCCGGAACAGCCATTCACCGTCGATGCGCGTCATGGGTTTATCCGCGCAACAAGCGCCCTCAGCATCCGGGCCGTCGCGCCCCAGATGTAGTAGGGACCGAAAGGAACGGCATAGTAAAGCCTGCGCTGACCGCGCCATTCCCTTCCCTGAACAGTGTAGCGATCCGGCGTCATGACGTGGCGGTAGGGCACCCGGAAGATCTCGGCCACCTCGCCGGGTTCGGCCACGGGCGTGAAGCCCTGCCGCACCAGACCCACGACAGGCGTCGCGAGAAAGCCGGTCACCGTCTCGTGCGCGGGCAGGGTGCCGAAGACCTCGACCAGCGCAGGGTCCAGCCCGACTTCCTCATGTGCTTCGCGCAGCGCGGCAGCGACCGGGTCCGCATCGCGCGGATCCTGCTTGCCGCCGGGAAAGGCGATCTGGCCCGGGTGATGCACCAGTTTCGGACTGCGCTTGGTCAGCAGAAGCTCGAGCCCGTCGGGACCGGGCAGGAAGGCCACGAGAACGCCCGCGGCCCGCAGCTTCCGGTTCGGCGGCAGCAGCGTTTCGGGATTGAGGTCGAAATCGGACGAGGGCGGACCGTCCTTCGAGACGGCACGCCTCAGAGCGTCGATCTGGACCTCGATCCCTGTCACTTCCTGGCCTCGAAGCCGACGCTCTCCGGGTCGAGCTCGTAATGCGCCCCGCAGAACTGGCAGTCGGCCGTCACCTTGCCGTCGTCGGTGGTCATCTTCTCGATGTCCCGCGCGGAATAGATCGACAGCGACTGGCGCACCCGGTCTTCCGAGCAGGTGCAGCCGAACCGCACCGGCTGCGGATCGAAGACCCGCGGCACTTCCTGGTGAAAGAGGCGCACAAGCAGATCGGTCGGCGGAAGGTCCGGACCGATCAGCTCCAGCTCGTCGACCGTGTCGATGTGGAAATTGGTCCGGCGCCAGGCCTCGCCTTCTTCCCCGTCGAGAAGATCCTCGGCCTGCAGCAGACCGCCCTCGCCCGAGGCTCCGTCCTTGGCAAAGGGCGACGCCTTGGGCATGGACTGGATCATCAGCCCCCCGGCCCGCCATTCGCCGCTGCCATCGGCATTGACCGCCTTGCCGAAGTTCAGCTTGAACCGGGTCGGCAGCTGTTCGGACTGGGCGAAATAGGCCTCGGCACAGGCGGCAAGCGACCCGCCCGCCAGCGGCGTGATACCCTGGTAGGGCGTGGTGCCCTCGCCCTGATCCATCAGGATCGCGAAATAGCCGTCCTGCAACTGGTCGAAGGCGGCATCGCTGGTCACGCTGTCCCGGTCGAAGCTGGCATAGGCGCGGATGCGCCCCGGTTCGCCGTCCTTCGAGGGGGCAAAGTAGTCGGTGGCGATCATGCGCAACGCGCCGCGCGTCTGGACCTGGAGGGACAGCTTCCACCGCAACTTGACCGACTGGCCGATCAGCGCGGTCAGCAGGGCCATTTCCGCCACGAGCGTCTCGATCGGCTCGGGATAATCGTGTTGCTTCAGGATTCCGTCCAGAACGCCATCCAGCCGCGCGACGCGACCACGGATGTCCGACAGGTCAAGCTGAAAGGGCAGGACGGTGTCGTCCCAGGCGAGTTTGCCGATGGTCATGGGGTTTCCTTATCTGCCGAGTATTGGCATACCGCGCGCATATAGGCGAGAACAAGTTCGGAACCAAGGGGCCGGGACGTGATTGCAAGATACGGAGAGCCGCCATCGGCCGCCCGGCGGTATACGCTGCGCCCCGGGGTCTATGCCATCCTGCCCCGCGACGGGGCCCTGCTGCTGACGCATCAGGACGCGCCGGAACCGGAATTCCAGTTGCCCGGCGGCGGCGTGGACCCCGGCGAACATCCCCTTGCCGCGCTGCACCGCGAGGTCTTCGAAGAGACCGGCTGGCGCATCGGCCAGCCGCGCCGCCTGGGCGCCTTCCGGCGGTTCGTCTACATGCCGGACTACGATCTCTGGGCGGAAAAGCTCTGCGTGATCTACACGGCGCGCCCGATCCGCCGCCTGTCGGACCCGACGGAGCCGGGGCACATTGCGGTCTGGATGCCGCCCGTGGTCGCGATGGAAGCCCTGGGCAATGCCGGCGACCGCGCCTTCGTGCGCCGCCATGCCTACTGAACGCCACCGAATTCGATGAGGGCGGCCGAAACGTCATCCTCCAGCCGGGTGCCGGTTTCGGTGACCTGGGTCAGGCGCCAGTAGAGATCGTCCAGAAACTCCGTCCCGCGCCCGGCCTCGCCGCAGTCAAGAACGATTCGCAGCAGTCCCTCTTCCCCCAGCATGGTGCCGTCCTTGAGCATCGCCTCCGTGATACCGTCGGAATAGAGCAGAAGCCGGTCGCCGGGGCCGAGCACCAGGTCGACCGGCGCATAGGTGGCGAGATCCACCAGCCCGACCGGAAGCCCCCCCTGCCCGAGATATTCGGCCGAGCCGTCAGCCCGCAGCAGCAGCGGCGGCGGATGCCCGGCCTGCACGAAACTGACCGCCCCGCTGGTGAGGTCGATGGTCGTGTAGACCATGGTCAGGTATTCGACGACACCCGGATCGGCCGCGAGCCGCCGGTTGAGCCTGTTGGCGACCTCCTCCGGCGGGACGAAGGTGGCAACGTCGTCGCCATGGCGTTCCAACGCGATGTTCTGATCGGGGAAATCCCCGCCGAGATAGCCCGCGACGCGCGCCGTCATCATCGCGGAGGTGATGCCGTGCCCCGATACGTCGATGCTGTAGACCCCGAGCCCGCCGGCACTCGGGCTGAACATGCCGACCAGATCGCCGCCGACGTGGCCGCAGGGCTTCAGCAGCAGGCTCACCCGCGTGGCGCCGAAGCTGCGGCTGCGTTCCGGCACCAGCGCCTCCTGGATGGTGCGGGCCTGGCGCAGGTCCCGGTCGATCGCATCGTAGGCCGCCTGCAGCCGGCCGAGCGTTTCGGACAACCGCCGCTCCATCGACAGGATGCGCGCGCCGGCGTTGATGCGTGCGTGCAATTCGTCGGCATTCACCGGCTTGGTCAGGAAATCGTCGGCCCCGGCGTCGAGACCGCGCGCGATCTCGCCCTTTTCGCTCTTGGAGGTGAGCAGGATGAAATAGCCGTAGCTGTCGCGCGCCATCTCCCGGAACCGGCGGCAGAATTCCAGCCCGTCCATGCCGGGCATCATCCAGTCCGACAGCACCGCGTCCGGTTTCACCACTTCGCAGAGGGCGAGCGCCTCTTCCCCGCTTTCCGCCTGCCAGACCTCGAAGCCGCGCCGCTTCAGCATGGCGCTGAGGATCTTGAGCTGCAGCGCACTGTCGTCGACCACGAGGACACGCCTCAACAAGGGCGTGCCCAGCGTCGTCGACGGTGTCCGGACGGAGATCGGCTGCAAATCGAATCCTTCATGGCAAGAACGCCCTGTTGCAACGACCTAACCAAACCAACCTTAACGCCGTCTTTATCCCGAAATTTGAAAACCGGCCGTCGACGGAAAGACTTTGTTCAGATTCGGCGCATTAATCTCGCCTTCAGGAGGTGCGCGATGATCGACTGGCAACGTGTATCAGAGCTGCGTGACGAAATCGGATCGGAGGACTTCGACGAGGTTGTCGATCTCTTCCTGCAGGAGGTCGGATCGTCGCTCGCCGATCTGCCCTCTGCCGCGGGAGATGCCTCCGCGCTGGAACCGCTGCTGCATTTCCTCAAGGGCAGCGCGCTGAACCTCGGCTTCAAGACGCTGGCGCGGCTGTGCCAGGCCGGCGAATTCGCCGCCGGCGCCGGGAACGCGCGGGATGTGGACGTCGGGCTCATCATCCAGACCTTCGACGACTCGCGCCTCGAATTCCTGACCGAACTTCCGCTGCGCATGGCCGCCTGACCCGGCTGGACGGCGCCCCGGGGGATGCTACCTTTCCGAACCGGGAGGGGAATCGCAGTGCCGCAGTATCACCGCATCCTGTGCGCGGCCGTGGCCGCCATCCTTGCCCTGTCCGGCCCGCTGGCCGCCGACAAGGCCAGTTACCTGACGCTGGCCGAGCGCGGGTGGAGCTACGAATTGCGCACCACCATGCTCGCGCGCGATCCGGGCATTCCGGTGCACATCAACGGCCGCGACTTCTCCGGCGCGTCGATCTGCCTGGTCGGGGATCCCCCCGACAAATCGACCCTGCGGACGCTCGACACCTTCCGCGCCCTCGCGAGGGAGATCTTCGGCAAGCCCCTGCCCATGCGCTATGCCGGGCCCGAGGCGCGGCAATGCGGGCTGGGACGGACGGTTGTCCTGCGGCTCTATTCCGGCGCACCGCCCAATCGCGCGCTGACCGACGACCTGCTCTGGATGAACGATGTCCATGACCTCGGGCTGCCGCCCCGCCGCCGCTATGCGGCGCCCTCCCCCGCGCTGGCGCAGACCTTCTTCGGCAGGCGCGGCGCGGGTACGCACATCATGGTCCAGCAGGCCGGGACCGACGCCCGCGATCCCGAGGCGCGGGCCTTCTTCAATTCGATCCTGATCGAGGAGCTGTTCCAGTCCTTCACCTTCGGCATGGACATCCTCCACCTCGACCGCGACACCGCCTATGCCTCGAAACTCGAGGAATTTCCCGTCGATCTGCGGCATCTGCCCTGGGATTCCCCGGCCTACATGCGCGGCTTGCTGTCTTCGAATCCGCGCGGGCTGTGCGAATTCGACGTGCTCATGCTGCACGCCGTGGCGACCGCACCGGTGGACCAGACCAACGATCCCGCCTTCATCGCCTATATCGATTCGGCCTTCGACACCCTCATGATGGCGACCCGGCGCACGATGGGGGATGGCCGCTTCGCTCCGATCCTCGACCCCGAATGCGGTGGCGGGCCCGGCTGACGGGCTGCGACCTAGGGCTGTGTTTCTGGAGACCGGCCGCTCGGCTAGACTTGATCCGAGATCGACCCGCGGCAGGGAGGAGCCATGGACACCGCACCCGAGGTCGCGCCGGCACGGATCGGCGCGCTGATGACGCATCTTTCACAGGGTCTGATCGGGCGCGAGGTTCTGGTCGAACGCCTGCTGATCGCCCTGCTGGCCGGCGGGCACCTGCTGGTCGAGGGCGCCCCGGGGCTGGCCAAGACCCGTGCGGTGAAATGGCTGGCCGACGCCATCGAAGGCAGTTTCGCGCGGATACAATGCACGCCCGACCTGATGCCCTCCGACCTGACCGGCACGCCGGTCTGGCGCCCTCAGGACGGCGGTTTCGAATTCGTCGCCGGGCCGGTGTTCCACAATCTCGTCCTCGTCGACGAGATCAACCGCGCGCCGCCCAAGGTCCAGTCGGCGCTGCTCGAGGCGATGGCCGAACGGCAGGTCACCTCGGGCAACGAGACCCGGGCGCTGCCGGATCCCTTCCTGGTCATCGCGACCCAGAACCCGATCGAGCATGACGGCACCTTTCCCCTCCCCGAGGCGCAACTGGACCGGTTCCTGCTGCACGTGGTGCTCGAGCTGCCCGACGCGGCGACCGAGCGGCGCATCCTCGACCTTGTCGAAGCGGAAAGTCACGGCACGCGGCCCCAGCCGGCACGGATGACCCTGGACGACCTTGCCGAAGCACGGCGCGAGGCGATGGCCGTCCATCTCGCACCGGAACTCAGGGACTACATCGTGCGGCTGGTGACCGCGACGCGGGGCGAACCGTTCACGACCGAGATCGCGCATGCGGTCTCGCCGCGCGGCTCGCTGGCGCTGGCCTCGGCGGCCAAGGCCCGCGCCTGGCTGCACAACCGCGCCTATGCCCTGCCCGAAGACGTCGCGGCCCTCGCCCATGACGCGCTGGCCCACCGGATGGTGCTGACCTGGCGCGCGGTGGCCGAAGGCCAGACTCCGCGCCGACTGGTCGACGCGCTGCTGGCCCGGATCGAACCGTTGTGAGCGCGCCGCTCGATGTTCCCGGGGTCCGTCTCAGGGCCGGCGACCTGATCGCGCTGCGTCCCGTTGCGCTGGCCGCCGTCGGCGAACCCGCGCTCTCGGATCTGCCGGGCGGCTTCATCACGCGCAAACGCGGCCACGGGCAGGAGGTGGCCGACATCCGCGAATACATGCCGGGGGACGACCTGCGCCACCTCGACCGGGGCAGCACGGCGCGCACCGCGAGGCCGCATGTCCGGCAATTTCAGGAGGAACGCGATCGCGTGACGCTGCTGATCGCGGATTTCCGCCCCTCGATGCTCTGGGGGCTGACCCGGGCCTTCCGTTCGGTCTCGGCCGCCGAGGCGCTGACGCTGCTCGGCTGGCGCGTGATCGAGGAAGGCGGGCGCGTGGGCCTGCTGGCGCTCTCCGCCGGGGAACCGGTCATCATTCCGGCGCGCGGACGGGTGCGCGGCATGCTCGACGTGATCGGTGCGCTGGCCCGCGCGCATGATGCCGCGCTCGAAACCGCCCTTGCCGGAGACCTGGACGATCCGCCCCTCGACGACGGTTTGAGCCGGGTCGAACGCATCGCGCCACGGGGGGCGGAACTGGTCATTGCCTCCGGGTTCGAAAACCCGGGAAACAGTCTCGAAGACCGCCTGAATGCGCTTGGACGGACCCGCGCGCCGCGGCTGCTGCTGATCTCGGAAACCGCCGCAACCCGCCTGCCGCGCGGCTCCTACCCGATCCGGCTGCCGGACGGCACGCGCACGAGGGTGGCCGGTGCCTCGGGCGGAGCCGCGCCGGAGGTCCGCATCGCCGGGCATGTCGCGCTGGAACTCGATGCGGGCGCGGCGGTCGAAGAGACCGCAAGGCATCTCGCAGCCGCCTTTCCCAAGGATCGGGAGCCCTGAGCGATGGCCGACCGGGCGTTGAGCGAGGAAGCCATGCTGTCGGGATTGCGGGGCATCCATCTGCCGCCCGACCCGCCCGGAGGCCCGCTTGCCGAAATCGCCGCCGCTGCCGGGTTCGGCCTGCTTCTGGCGCTGCTGATCGCCACGCTGCTGCGGGTCTTCACGTTTCGCAGGACACCCGCCGCCGCGGCCCCCGATCCGGAGAAGATCCTGTCCGGCCGCAACGAGGGCGAACAGCGGACCCTCCTTCTGCACGCGTTGAAGGCGCGCAAACCCGAGGCATTTCACCGGCTGAAATCGTCTCTGTACAGGCCCGATACTCCGCTCGACACCGCGTCGCTGCTGCGGGAGCTGCGCGATGATTGACCTTGCGCAACCGCTGTTCCTGCTGCTGTTGCCGCTCCCGGTCCTGGCGTGGTTCGTGCTGCCGCGCCGACAGACCGGGGGCTCGGCTTTACGCGTTCCCGCGCGCCTCGGCGTGACGCTCATGGGGGGTGCCGCGTCGGAAGGCTCGCGGATAGGGCGCCAGAAACTGCTCCTGCCCGCCGCGATCTGGGTCCTGAGCGTGCTGGCGCTGACCGGACCCCGGCAGGTGGAGCCGGTCGCGGCTCTCAAGGTCTCCGGCAGGGATCTGGCGATCGCACTCGATCTCTCCGGCTCCATGGTGCGCGAGGATTTCTTTCTCGACGGCAAGGCGATCTCGCGACTCGAAGCGGTGACGCACATCGGTGCGGAATTTGCCCGGCGCCGCGCGGGGGATCGCGTGGCGCTGATCGTGTTCGGCTCGGAAGCCTATTACGCCGCGCCCTTCTCCTTCGACGTCGAAGCCGTCGCCCGGCGCATCGAGCAGGCGACCATCGGCATATCCGGCCGCGCCACCAACATGTCCGATGCCTTGGGTCTGGCACTGAAGCGGCTCGCGACCTCCGAGGCGACCTCCCGCGTGGTCATCCTGCTGTCCGACGGGGTGAACAACGCGGGCGCGACCAATCCGCGGGGAGTCGCGGGGCTGGCGGCGCAGATGGGGGTGCGGGTGCACACCATCGCGCTCGGCCCGAAGGATCTCGAATCCGCCGAAGACGGCGAGCGGGGCGTGGTCGATGCCGCGACGCTCGCCGCGATTTCCGAGATTTCGGGCGGCGAGACCTTTCGCGTCCGGACCACCGAGGATCTGCAGGACGTGACAGAGGCGCTGGATCGGCTCGAAGCCACCGACAGCGACGGCCTCGCCGCCGAAATCTACCGGGAATTCTGGATCTGGCCTGCCGCGCTGGCGGCGCTGTTGTGTCTCTGTTTCGCCCGGAGTGACGCGGCATGAGCCTCGAAGAACTGTCCCTCCTGCGCCCGCTCTGGCTTCTGGCCCTGCCGCTGCTTGCGGCGCTGGCGCTGTGGTTGAAACGGCGGCGCGGCGGTCTGGGCGACTGGGAGCGGGTGGCCGATCCGGCGCTGCTGGGCGCCATGGGCGCCCTGGGCAAGGTCGAGGCGGGCGACGAC
The DNA here is from genome assembly GCF_048261495.1 of Salipiger sp. Lineage (GTDB taxonomy): Bacteria > Pseudomonadota > Alphaproteobacteria > Rhodobacterales > Rhodobacteraceae > Salipiger. Next base: position 336,970 of record NZ_JBLXFX010000001.1, on the reverse strand, counting down.
CGTCCGCATGGCCGCGCCGCCCTGCTCGCCGCCGCGCTGGTGGTGATCGCGCTCTCCGGTCCGTCGGTCGAACGGCGCGACGCGCAAAGCTTCCGGAACCTCGACGGAGTCGTTTTCGTCGTCGATGTCTCGCGATCCGTCACCGAAGACCCTCTTTGGCCGCAGCTTCTCACCGCGGGCAGGTTCGGCATCGCGGCGCTGGGCACTCGGCCCGCCGGGCTGATCGTCTATGCGGGCGATGCCTATGTGGCGACCGACCTCACGCGGGACACCCGGCAGCTCGGCCAGACCCTGTCGGTCCTGAACCCGGACACGGTGCCCGACGCCGGATCGCGGCCCGAGCGCGCGCTGGCGCTGGCCGACCGGATGCTGACCGAAGCGCAGGTGATGGCCGGGGACGTGATCCTGCTGACCGACGGCGCCGGTCTCGGGCCGGAGGCGCTGGCAACCGCCGAAGCGATCGCCGCCCGTGGCGCGCGACTGTCGGTCCTTTCCACGACGGCGGATCGGGCCGGTGCGGAGACGCTTGCCCGGATCGGCAATGGCAGAACCTTCGGCATCGACCAGTCGGAAGCGCTGGCCGGTTGGCTGTCGGAAAACGCGCGGGCGCAACTGGAACGGCAGAACTACCCGCTTCTGTTCCACAAGGATCTCGGGCGATACCTGCTGTTCGCGGCGCTGCTTCCGATGCTCTGGCTGTTCCGGAGGCGCGCATGAGGCTGCTGGCCCCCCTCGCCCTGTCGCTGCTGTGCCTCGCCGGCGCCTTTGCGCTCGGCGGGCTGGCGCCGTTGGGACGCATCGCGCTCGCGCTCGACATGCCGCGCCTCGCGGTGCCCATGTTCCGCGATCCCCGGTGGCGCGGCATCGCCCATTACAGGGCGCAGGACTGGGACGCGGCTGCCGCGGATTTCCGCGAGGCGCGCGCCTTTCACGACCTCGGCAATGCCGAGACGATGCGCGGGAACTACGCCGCGGCGCTCGAAGCGTTCGACGTGGCCCGCGCCCGGGGCGATGCGGATGCCGCGGTGAACTTCGACCTTGTGGCGTCCTATTACGCGGGGCTCGCGCTCGACCCGGAGACGCCGGTCAACTGGTTCGCCGGGGAGGAGGACGCCGACGGACCCGTGAGCGAGGCTCCGGTCGGCAAGGGCTCGGCGCGCGCGGCGGGCAGCGGGGACACGGCCACCAATGCCGGCGCCTTGCTGGGGCTGCCCGAACTCGTGACCTTCGGACAGGCGCGCGTGCGGCAGGTGTTCGACGACACCTTCATGGTGGCGAACGACCGTTGGCTGGCGCAGCTTGCCGACGTGCCCGGCGACTACCTCGCGGCGCGGATCGCGGCCGAACGAAAGCTGCGCGCGGAACTGGGCCTCGCCCCGCCGGACCCGGAGGACCCGCGATGAGGTGGCTTTCGGTGATCCTCTGCCTCTGGGGGCATCTTGCGGTGGCGCAGAGCCGCGATGTGCTGCCCTCCGAACTCGGGCTCGAGGTGGTGGTCGCCAATGACACGACCCCCTATGCCCGCGAGATGGTCATCGTGACGATCAAGGGCACCTACCGCCGCCACATCACCCGCGAGACGCTGGAGCAACCCTCGCTCGAAGGGTTCAACTGGATGCAGCTCGGCACCGACGACTGGCACGAAGAGACGATCCGGGGGCGCCCGGTCAAGGTGTTCCAGCGCCGGATGGCGCTGTTTCCCGAACATGAGGGCGAGATCACCATCGGCCCCTTCGTCCATCACCTGACCCTCACCGACGAGGGCGACGACTGGTTCGCGCATGACATTTCCTCCGAGCCGGTGACGATCCGCGTCGATCCCGCCCCGGTGGCCGAGGGCGACGGATGGTGGTTTCCCGTGCGACAGCTTCGCATTCAGGACAGCTGGTCGAATGCCCCGGATCAGTTGACCCCCGGCGAAGGCGTGCTGCGGGTGATCCATATCGAGGCGGTCGGCGCCTCGCCGCAGATGATCCCGCCGATGCCGGAGCTGACGTCACCCTCGGCGATGATCTTTCCCCATCCCGAGAAGCGGCTGGTGGAACTGTCGCCCGAGGGGCCGGTCACCCATGCCTTCTGGCGCTGGACGGTGCGGCCGACGAACGATACCTCGGCGATCCTCGAACCGATCAGCTTCGACTTCTTCGACACGCGCGAGCGCGTGGCAAGAACAGTGACCATTTCACCGCAACGTGTCGCCTTCGAAACCGCGACACTGCCGCCGGTCGACGGGCGCAGCCGCCCGCCCGGCTATGCGCTTTCGGGCTGGAGCCCGTTTCTGGCGCTGCTGGCCGGGCTTTGCGGCGGGCTGGCGTGGATGCTGGTGGGACGGCGGGTCGACCTGTCCCGCGCTCTGGCACGTCACCCGATGCTCGACCCGCTCGCCTGGCGGCTGCGCAGCGCCGGGCGCCACGGCGATCTGCCGGGATGGCGCCGCGCCGCGCTGTCGATGATCCGGCGCGACGGTGCGGGACCGCAGCGCCGGCGCCTGCTCGCGGCGCTGGACCGTGCGGTCTTTGCCCCGGGCAGCGCCGCCCCCGACCTGCGCGGCATGGCCCGGGAATTCCTGTCGGCACGGCACGAATCGAAAAGCGCAGCCGATACGAATGGTTGAATTGCCAGAATCCTGCCCCGGCGTCAGGCTTGGCGGATTGATGCCGTGCAAAAGGCATCGTTCTGGGAGGAGGCAATAACGAATGGGAATTCTCGACAAGCTATTCGGCGGGGACGGTGGGGGAACGGCCGCTCCGCGCTATTCGCATGTGAAGATCCACCCGCAGGTGGACAACGGCATTCGCCCCGGCACACCCGGGTTCTCCGGCGGCACGCTCAAGTGCAAATGCGCCAGCAAACCCGTCGTGGTGGTGGTCGGAGCGCAGACCGCGCACAACCATGTCTGCGGCTGCACGAAATGCTGGAAACCCGATGGCGCGGTGTTCAGCCAGGTCGCCGTCGTCTCGCGTGACAAACTCTCGGTGACCGAAAACGCCGACAAGCTGCAGGTGGTCGATGCCGCGGCCGCGATCCAGCGCCACGCCTGCCGCGAGTGCGGCGTCCACATGTACGGACGGATCGAGAACACCGGACATCCGTTCCACGGTCTCGACTTCGTGCACACGGAACTCAGCTCGCAGGGGGGATGGTCCGCTCCGGAATTCGCGGCCTTCGTGTCCTCGATCATCGAATCGGGTGTGGATCCGTCGCGGATGGACGACATTCGCGGACGGCTCAAGGAAATCGGACTCGAGCCCTATGACTGCCTGTCGCCGCCCCTGATGGACGCGATCGCGACGCATGTGGCCAAGCAATCCGGCGCGTTGCGCTGATCTCCGACCGGACGACGCGCGCCGCGGCAGGCACAAAGCCGCGCGGCGCGCCGACTCCTGCCTAAGACGTTGCGCGAAGGGAATATCTTGCGCTACGCTCTGCCTCGGGAGGAGTGCAACATGAAACATCAGACTGTGACCGTACCCGGTTCACGGATCGGTTCCGTGGTCGTTGTCGACGACCATCCGCTCTACAGCGATGCGCTGGCGGCGGCACTGAAACTGGTCTTTCCCGATTGCGAGATCGAAAAGGTCCAGACCCTGGGCGCCGCGATAAAGCTTCTCGAAACCGGCTTTGCCCCCGATCTGGTGATGTTCGACCTGAAACTGCCCGACGTCAGCGGCATTTCCGGATTTCAGCGGCTGCGGGCAGCGGTGCCCGACACGCCGATCCTCGTCATTTCCTCGCTCACCTCGGTGCAGATCGTGCATGCGCTGATGGACGAGGGCGCGGCCGGGTTCCTGCCCAAGGATGCCTCGGCGCAGGTGCTGAAATCGGTCCTGGCCGATATCGTCGCCGGTCGCCGCTATCTTCCCGCCGGTTACAAGCAGTCCGTCGCCGCCTCGACCGGGGGCGATTGCGCCGATGCGATCCATCCCCGGCTGGCGGAACTCACGCCGCAGCAGCAGCGCATCATGCGGCTGATCTGTGCCGGCAAACCCAACAAGCAGATCGCCTACGAGCTGTCGCTGGCCGAAGCGACGGTCAAGGCGCACATAACAGCCCTGCTGCGCCGGCTCGGGGTCAAGAACCGCACGCAGGCGGCGGTGCTGGTGGAAGGTTCGCAAACGATGACTCCGGGTGCCGGCGGCGACGCGGACACGCAGGCGTTCCTGAGCCACTAGGCCATGAACGCCGAGCCATTGCCGCCCTTCTTCGTGACCGTCGCCGTGTCCCGGAAGGATACGGCGCAGGCCGCCGTGACCGAGGCGCTGAGCACGCTCGACCTGCGCGAGACATGTTTCGTGCTGGCCTTCGTCCCGGACCGGCTGCGGCTCGACGCGGTGGCCTCGGCCCTGAACACGGGAACGGGGGGCATTCCGGTCTTCGGCTGCACGACCGCCGGGCAGATCACGCCGCTAGGCTACGAAACCGAGGCGCTGCTGCTCATCGCCTTCCCGCGCGAGCATTTCCGCTGTGCCTCGATGCTGATCGCGCCGCTGAAACCCTTGTCGATGAAGTCCATCGCCGCCGCCGCCCGCGCCCATGCCTCGCGGTTCCGCTGCACCGCCGGGTGGGACAGGCTGGCGCTGATCTTTGCCGACGGGCTGTCCAAGCAGGAGGATCTGCTGGTTTCGACCCTCGAAACCGCGCTGGGCGACATTCCCGTGTTCGGAGGCTCCGCCGGCGACAACCTGTCCTTCAAGGAAACCTTCGTGCTGCACAACGGGGCGTTTCACACCAACGCCGCGCTGCTTCTGCTGCTGGAAACCGACCTCGCCTTCAAGGGACTGGGCTTTGACCATTTCCTGCCCACCGAACAGCAGGTCGTGGTGACCGAAGCCCTGCCCGAGGAACGCCTCGTGCTGGAGCTGAACGGCGCCCCGGCGGCGCTGGAATATGCGCGGATCGTCGGCTGCCCGGTCGAGGATCTCTGCCCGCAGATCTTTGCCGAGAACCCGATGCTGGTGCGCCAGAACATGAACTACCACGTCCGCGCCATCCACGATGCACCGGGGGCGCATGCGCTGTCCTTCATGGGGGCGATCGACGACGGGCTGATCCTGACCCTCGGTCGCGGCAAGGCGATCATCGAAACGCTCGAAGCCGGGCTGAACGTCCGCGGCGCGCGCGGCGAACATCCGGATTTCGTGCTCGGGTTCGATTGCGTGCTGCGCAAGCTCGAAATCGAACAGAAGCACCTCGGCCAGCCGGTCAGCCAGATATTCCGGCAGCGACGGGTCATCGGCTTCAACACCTACGGCGAACAGCATTGCGGGGTGCATGTGAACCAGACCTTCGTCGGCGTCGCCTTTTTCGAGCCGGAACGGAGGACGCTGCCGTGATCGACCCGCAGGAACCGCTGGCCCAGCAGGTTGCCCGGCAGGCCAAGATCATCGAAGCCCTGATGCGCCGCGCCAACCGGCAGCACGAACTCGGCTCGACCGCCTATTCCGCGTTCCAGTCCGCCATTGCCCTGCAAGGACAGGTCTGGGCCAAGACCCGCGATCTGGAACGGACCGCGACGGAGCTGCATGTCGCCCGCGCCGACCGCGAGCGCACGCGCAAGAGCCTCGCCGATGCCCTGTCGGCGATGGAGGGCGGATTTGCCCTGTTCACCGACGGCAAGCTCGAAGTCTGCAACGACCTGTTCCAGAGCCTGTTTCCCGATATTTCGGCTCTGATCCAGCCCGGTCTGACGTTGGACGAGTATTTCGAGTCTATGACCCGAAGCGGCCACTTCGTGTCGACGGACAGCCGCATCCACAACACGCTTTCCCCGGCGCGTCGGTCGCAGGGCGGGGCGTCGATGCTTTCCAAGGTCATCGAACTGACCGAGGACCGCTGGTTCCAGATGAACCTCCAGCGCACCAATTCCGACAACGTGGTGCTGCTGATGACCGACATCACCGGGGTCGTGCGGCAGAACCGGTCGGAAAAGGAAAACCTGATCGACCGCCAGGCCGACTACCTGCAGGCGGTGTTCGAGAACATGACCTCGGGGGTGTGCACCTTTACGTCGGACGGCGCTCTGATGATGCACAACTCGCAATTCCGCCGGTTGCTGGGCCTGCCCTACACCATGCTCCAGAAGGGCACCGAGATCACCCGCCTGCTCGACTTCATGAAGATGCACGAGCTTCTGACCGACGATTCCGATCCCGACATCGACCTGTGGAAGGAACGGCTCGACCGTCAGGGACGGCTGCGTAAGCGGGTGCGTCATGCCACCGGCCGGATGCTGGACCTGCACGCCCACCGCCTTCCCGGCGGCGGCATCCTGGTCGAGCTGAAGGACGTCACGCTGGAACACCGCGCGACCGAGATGCTGGAAAACCGGGTGGCCGAACGCACCGCGGAACTGACCCGCGCCAATGCCCGCCTGCGCGACCAGTACGAGGAAAAGGCGCGGGTCGAGGAAGAGCTGCGCCTTGCCAAGGAACGGGCCGAGGCCGCGGTTTCGTCAAAGACCCGCTTTCTCGCCGCCGCGAGCCACGATCTGCTGCAACCGATCAACGCGGCGAAACTGCTCATCGCCACGCTCCTGGAAACCGCCGCCGATACGCCGATGGCACCGACGGTCGAACGGCTGCACGGCTCCTTCACCTCGACGGAGCAGTTGCTGCATTCCCTGCTCGACATCTCGCGGCTCGAAAGCACCGGGGCCAGCACGCTGACCCCGACCGATGTCTGCCTCGGCACGCTGATGCGCTCGGTCTACGAGGATCAGACGCCGCTTGCCGTGCGCAAGGGCGTCACCCTCGACATCGTGCCCTGCATGGTCTTTGTCCGCTCCGATCCGGTCTACCTGCTGCGGTCGATCCAGAACCTCGTGGTGAACGCGATCCAGTACACCGACGCCGGGGGCCGCGTCCTCGTCGGTTGCAGGCGGAACGGCGACAAGATCGTGCTTCAGGTCTGGGACACCGGCATCGGCATCAACCGCAAGGACCAGAAACGGATCTTCGAGGAATTCGCCCGCGCCGACAACGTGCCGCTCGGCTCCGGGGTCGGGCTGGGCCTGTCCATCGTCGACCGCACCTGCCGCCTGCTGGATCACAAGGTCCGCGTCAGGTCCAAGCCCGGCGCCGGGTCGGTGTTTTCGATCGAGATGGACATGGTGCCGGGGCAGCCGATGGCCTCGGAAGAAGGGCGGGTACCGGATCAGGATGCCGATGCCGCCGCCGATCACATCGTTCTGGTGATCGAAAACGATCCTGACGTGCTGTTTGCGACGGTCCAGAAGCTGGAGCAATGGGGCGCGAGCGTGCTTGCCGCCCGCTCCGAGGAAGAGGCGCTGGGGCTGGTCGAGGATATCGGCATGGCGCCCGACATCATCCTTGCCGACTACCAGCTCGACAACGGCGCGACCGGCGACAATGCCATCCTGGCCGTGCGGGCCAAGACCGGGGTTCGGGTGCCGGCGATCATGATCACCGCCGACCGCAGCGACACCCTGCTGCGCGCCGGGGCCGAGATCGGGTTCTCGGTGCTGACCAAGCCGGTGCAGCTGTCGCGCCTGCGGCCGCTGATCGACTGGAAGATCCGCTGGCAGGCGCCGGAAGACGCGGCCTGACCGGCCGTGACCGGGCGCGGCACGGACAGCGGCACAGACAAAGGTCGGCAATGACAGGCGGCGCGGGGGCGATAGGCTCACGCTCAGGGAGGAACCAGAACCATGCGCAAGACACTTGCTCTCATCGCGGCGATAGCCTGCTGTGCCATGCCCGCCGCCGCGGCTTCGGGCGACGGTACGGCCACCTATGACCTGCTGTTCCGCAACGGCACGCTCGACGGTATCGACCGGGGAGAGACGCTGGTCTACCAGCGCGTCGTCTCGAACATGGCCAAACCCGAAGCGGCAGAGCGGGATACCGGCAAGATCGTTCTCGGGTTCGAATCCGGGCAGATGCCGATGGCGACCCTAGATTTCCGGCAGGACGACAAGCATCGCAGCCTCGGCACCTTCCCGGCCAGCGTCGGCAACCCGATGATCATGTATTTCTACGAAAGCGTCGTGCGCGACATTGCCGAAACAGCCGGCGGGTCGCCGTTCTACATCCGCAACCGGGTGAAGGAATCGCTGGTCCAGCCGTCCGAGGTGATCTCGGGCGAAGCCGAGGTGGACGGCCGGACGGTCCCGACGCAGACCATCGTGCTGCATCCCTTTGCCGACGATCCGAACCGCGACCGCATGATGGGCTTCGGCGACATCGCCCTGACCGTCGTCATGTCCGAGGCGGTGCCCGGCTGGTATCTCAGCCTCGGGGCCGAAGCACCGGGCGCGGATGGCGGCGCGGGCTATCGCTCCGAAATGACCTTCGACCGCATCGGAGAGGGGCAATGATGCGCAACCCGCTGCTGGTCCTGGCGCTGCTCTGCGCGGCACCGGCCGCCCGGGCGCAGAGCGTGGCGGAGCGGCTGAACGATTACCCGACGGAGGCGCGGGCGGATTACGTCTTTGCCTGCATGGCCTCGAACGGTCAGAGCCGGCAGGTCCTGGGCCGCTGCGCCTGTTCCATCGACGAGATCGCGTCGATCCTGCCCTACGAGAAATACGTGGAGGCGGAAACGGTCCTGTCGATGCGCCTGACCGGCGGCGAACGCATGGCGGTGTTCAACAGCGCGGCGGCGGCGAACACCCTCGTCGCCGACCTGCGCCGCGCGCAGGCCGAGGCCGAGGTGGTCTGTTTCTTCTGATCCCGTATGTCCGTCTGACGACGGATGCGGGCGGGCGGACTGCGCCGCCTAGCCCTCGGCCACCTTGGGCAGCACCTGTTCGAAGGCGTTGCCCTCGGTATCGGTCGCCTTGACGGTCAGCGCTTCGGCACCGTTGTCGTCATAGGAGAAGCGGAACACCGGGTTCTCGCTGATCGAGATGCCCCCATCCAGCGACCACAGCAGGTCTTCGCCCTGCCAGACCTCGAGATGGTCGATGAAATGGGCCGGGATAAACAGCTGCGTGATCTGGTCGCGCTGAAGGCCGGAATAGTTAGGATGCCGGATCATGATCTGAGCTTCGCGCCGGGGCACGGACATGGCCGGAGCCTCGCCGAAGAGGCGCAGTTTCATCTGGCCCATCGCCGCCAGCGCCTTTTCCGGGTCCTTCGAGGCCGGGGCGGAACAACCGCCCGAGGCCTTCACGTAGCGGCCCGTCATCTCGAGCCCCTGCGGGGTTCCGGCGATGACCCGCACGTTGGAATACTGGTTCACCCGCACGCGCAGTTCGAAGTCTAGCGGGGCCATGGCCGCGCCGAAGGTCAGCTCCGCCGCGACCGGCGCGGGGTTCTCGTCGATCACCACCATGGCCGTGTCGATCCTTGCCGACGGGTTGGTCTGAACGATGTGGATCGGGACGGTGGCGGCGTCTTCGGCACGGTAGGGCGCGTCGACGGTGAACAGCGCCGCGCCATCGCCGATGGGCGCATCCCCCGCGACATCGCCCCTGAGATCCTCCCAGGTGGCGCTGTCGGTCAGCGGGTTGGCGTTGTCGGCGGCAAAACTCGGCGCCCCCAGAACGGCGACAAGCGCCGCCGTGGCGGTGATCCGGATCCAGGCCATGCTTCTCCTCCTCGCACGGAACATGGCACAGACTGCCACAGAACCCGGTTTCGGCCTACACATCGCAATGTCTGTATGGTTCACGTCCCCGTGCGGGACGAAGCTGCACGGGCCACTTTCCGGAGGGAGCGCATGTTCGAAGCCGTCCTGACCCTGTGCGCGGCACTTGCCGCAGGGCCGTGCCGCGACACCCTGCTTCCGGGGTTCGAGGCCGCGACCCGGACCGGTTGCGAAGCGGCATTGGCCGCGCATCCCCCTGATCCGACCCGCTTTCACGACCTGCAGCAGCGGGATGGTCCGGTGTGCCGGCCGGCCGGCCCCGCGCTCTCCTTCGAAGAGGTGGCGCCGGGCCTGTTCGTCCACACCGGCCGGATCGAGGACCCCGATTCGAGCAATCGCGGCGACACCTCGAATATCGTCTTCGTGATCGGGGAGCGGTCGGTCGCGGTGATCGACAGCGGCGCGGCCCGCTGGATGGGCGAGGCGGTCTGGAGGGCGATTCGCGCCCGGACGGACAAGCCCCTGACCCATGTGGTGCTGACGCACATGCACCCGGACCACGTTCTCGGGGCCGCAGCGCTGGCCGAGACGGGGGCCGAAGTGATCGGGCATGACGGGTTGTCCCGCGCCCTGGCGGACCGGGCGGGAAACTACCTCGAAAGCTTCGCGCGGCTGCTGGGGCCCGAGGTCTTTCTCGGGACGGTGGTGCCGGAGGTGGATCGCGGCATCGCGGAGGAGGCGGTGCTGGATCTCGGCGGGCGCGCGCTGATCCTCCGGGCCTGGCCGACGGCACATACCGGCACGGATCTCAGCGTCTTCGACCTCGCCACCGGGACGCTGATCGCCGGGGACCTGGTCTTCGACCGCCACATCCCCGCGCTCGATGGTTCCCTCACCGGCTGGCAGCGGGTGCTCGGAACCATGGCCGGACAGGTGGTGGCGCGACTGGTGCCGGGACACGGCGGGCCGGTGCTGGAGTGGCCGGAGGGGGCGGCACCGATGCTGCGCTACCTCGGCGTGCTGGAGGCGGACACCCGCGCCGCGCTGCGGGCCGGAGAGCGGCTGGGCGACGCGACGGGCCACATCGCGGCGGAAGAGGCGGCGCGGTGGCAGTTGTCGGGATCGTTCAACGCCCGCAACGCCACGGTCGCCTATACCGAGCTCGAGTGGGAGTGAGCGGCGCCGCCCGGGGGCGCTGCCCCCGTCCCTTTCGGGACTCCCCCGGGATATTTCAGGCCAGAAGAAGCCCTGAAGGTCAGGATCCGGCGGCCTCCTGCAGGATCTGCGCGATGGCGTAGAGCCGCTTTTCCAGCAGCGTCGGCGTTTCGCAGAGATAGGTGATGGTCTTCTGACGGTCCGAATAGATCCGCTGGTCCCAGTCGATCTGCTCTTCCAGCGCATCCGCCCGGTCGTAATCGGGTTCCGCCGCGGCCATGACGGTCTCCATCTCGGAGCGGGCGGAATCGATTCGTCCGGACAGGGATATCTGGTTCAGGGAGAAGGTCCCGATGCCGTCGATGATCCTGGTGCGCCGTTGCGAGACCTTGTCGAAGACCTTGCGGAACACAACGCCCATCAGCTGCAGACCCGCACCCTGATCGCGCGCGAAGGTCGCGACCTCGGCACGGGCATCCTCGGGATCGACGCGGCGCAGGACGAGCAGTTCGGCCAGGTCGTCCACCGCCCTGCCGGTCTCCGGCGAAAGCTTCATCTGCGGGATCTCGGCGGGCCACATCAGGCCGATCGACAGACGCTCGACCTTGCGCTGCACGCAGGGCCAGGTCGGGTCGGCGAAATCGGCGGAGAATGCAGGGGTCGCAAGGGCCAGAAAGGCGACCGCGACGAATGGCAATTGCCGTGATTGCATGGTTTGGTCCTCCCTGCGGGGACTATGGAGCAGGGGTGCAAACGAGTCCATTCCGGCGAATACCCACCATTGGGTGTATTGTTCGGTATGCGATAGCGCACCCATACTCCGGACCAAACGCCGCAGAGCGAAATGATAGATTCATCTAGGAGGGAGACTGCATGCGCACTCGTGCAGCCGTGGCTTTGGAAGCCGGTAAACCATTGGAAATCATGGAAGTCGAACTCGACGCCCCCAAGGCAGGGGAAGTCCTGGTCGAGATCAAGGCCACCGGGCTTTGCCACACCGACGAATTCACCCGTTCGGGCGCCGACCCCGAGGGCCTGTTCCCCTGCATCCTCGGCCACGAGGGCGCGGGCGTGGTGGTCGAAGTGGGCGAGGGCGTCACCACGCTCAAGCCGGGCGACCATGTGATCCCGCTCTACACGCCGGAATGCCGCGAGTGCCCGTCCTGCCTGTCGGGCAAGACCAACCTCTGCACCGCGATCCGCAACACGCAGGGCCAGGGGCTGATGCCCGACGGCACCACGCGGTTCCACATGCTCGACGGCACGCCGATCCATCACTACATGGGCTGCTCGACCTTCGCCAATCACACCGTGATGCCGGAGATCGCCCTGGCCAAGGTGCGCGAGGACGCGCCCTTCGACAAGATCTGCTACATCGGCTGCGGCGTCACCACCGGCATCGGCGCGGTGATCAACACGGCGGGGGTCGAGATCGGCTCGACCGCGGCGGTGTTCGGCCTCGGCGGGATCGGTCTGAACGTGATCCAGGGCCTGCGCATGGCGGGCTGCGACATGATCATCGGCGTCGATCTGAACGACGACAAGGCGGTGATGGCGAAGAAGTTCGGCATGACGCATTTCGTCAACCCGTCCAAGATCGAAGGATCGGTCGTGCAGGAGATCGTCAACCTGACGAAGCGCGGCGCGGACCAGATCGGCGGCGTGGACTATTCCTTCGATGCCACCGGCAACGTGAAGGTGATGCGCGACGCGCTGGAATGCTCGCACCGCGGCTGGGGCGTGTCGGTCATCATCGGGGTCGCTCCGGCGGGCGCGGAAATCAGCACCCGTCCGTTCCAGCTGGTCACCGGCCGGGTCTGGAAGGGCACGGCCTTCGGCGGCGCCAAGGGCCGCACCGATGTGCCGAAGTTCGTCGACTGGTACATGGACGGCAAGATCGAGATCGACCCGATGATCACCCACAAGCTGAAGCTCGAGGAGATCAACCACGGCTTCGACCTCATGCACGAGGGCAAGTCGATCCGCGCCGTGGTGGAATTCTGATCCATGGACATCGTCTCGGAAAACCGGAGCTTCGGCGGCGTTCAGTCCGTCTACAAGCATCCTTCCAACACCTGCGGATGCGAGATGACCTTTGCGGTCTACATGCCGCCGCAGGCCGAGGACGGCCCGGTGCCGGTGCTCTGGTATCTGTCGGGGCTGACCTGCACCCACGAGAACGCCATGACCAAGGGCGGTTTTCAGGAGCATGCCGCGAAGCATGGTCTTGCCGTGGTTTTCCCGGACACCTCGCCGCGCGGCGAGGGTGTGGCGGACGATCAGGCCTATGACCTCGGCCAGGGCGCGGGGTTCTACGTGAACGCCACCCGCGACCCGTGGAAGCCGCACTTCCGCATGTACGACTACGTCACCAGCGAGTTGCGCTCGCTGGTGGTGGACAACCTCGGCGTCCGGGACCGGCACGGGATCACCGGCCATTCCATGGGCGGGCACGGCGCGATCACCATCGCGCTGCGCAACGAGGCGATGTTCGACTCGCTGTCGGCCTTTGCGCCGATCGCCCATCCGACCCAGTCCGACTGGGGGCGCAAGCAGCTCTCGGCCTACCTGGGCGACGATGAGACCACCTGGGTCGGGCACGATTCGACCCTGCTGGTGGAGGAGCACGGCTGGAAGGGCGACATCCTCGTGGACCAGGGGGCGAGCGACCAGTTCCTCGACCTGCTGAAGCCCGAGGCACTGGCCGCCGCGATGGCCAAGCGCCGCCAGCCCGGCCAGATCCGCATGCAGCGCGGGTATGACCATTCGTATTTCTTCGTGAACTCGTTCGCGGGCGACCACGTGGAGTGGCACGCGGAACGGTTGAACTGAGTCAGAGACCGGAAAGGATCAAGATGCTGAGAAACCTGCTCGGAGCCACCTGCCTCGTGCTGTTGCCCGCAACGGCCGCGCTGGCGGAAAGCCATGCGATGGCAGGCGACGCCGCCAAGGGCGAAAAGGTGTTCCGCAAGTGCATGGCCTGCCATGCCGTCGGTGCCGATGCCAAGAACAAGGTGGGCCCGGAATTGAACGGCGTCGTCGGGCGCCCCATCGCGACCGCACCGGATTTCGACTATTCCGACGCGCTGATGGCGCTGGGCGAAGGCGGCACCGCCTGGACCGCGGAAACCCTCGCGGAATTCCTGGCCAAGCCAAAGGATTACGCCAAGGGAACCAAGATGTCGTTTGCCGGCCTTCGCAAGGACGAAGATCGCGCGGACGTCATCGCCTACCTCGCAAAATTCAACATGGACGGAGAAGAAGGAGGCTCTTGACGATCAACCGGCCCGTTACCGGAGGGAGGCCGAAAGGATCCGGTATCGGGCAATCGTGGACCGGCGAAGACGGGTGATCGCGCCCAAGGACGCCGACAGCATGGCGGACAACGCCAACTCTAAGGGAGAAGGATATGAAGACACTGACGCTTCTGACGTCAGGGATCGCTCTTTGCGCGGCCACCGCCGCATTCGCAAACGACGACCTCGCGACTCAAATCGACAACCCGGCGCAATGGGCCATCCAGACGGGTGACTACGCGAACCAGCGCTATTCCGAGCTTGACCAGATCAACGCGGGCAACGTGAAGGACCTTCAGGTTGCATGGACCTTCTCGACCGGCGTGCTGCGCGGCCACGAGGGCTCTCCGCTGGTGGTCGGCGACACCATGTACGTGCACACGCCCTTCCCGAACATCGTCTACGCGCTGGATCTGAACGACCAGGGCAAGATCAAGTGGAAGTACGAGCCCAAGCAGGACCCGAACGTCATTCCGGTGATGTGCTGCGACACCGTCAACCGCGGCGTTGCCTATGCCAACGGCATGATCTTCCTGCACCAGGCCGACACCAAGGTCGTGGCGCTCGACGCCAACACCGGTGAGGTGAAGTGGGAAGCGCTGAACGGCGATCCCTCCAAGGGCGAGACGAACACCGCGACCGTTCTGCCGGTCAAGGACAAGATCATCGTCGGCATCTCCGGCGGCGAATTCGGCGTTCGCGGCTCCGTCACCGCCTACAACATGGAAACCGGCGAACAGGAATGGCGCGCCTATTCCATGGGCCCGGACAGCGACATCCTCGTCGATCCCGAAAAGACCACCCATCTCGGCAAGCCGGTCGGCGCCGACTCGGGCACCAACACCTGGGAAGGCGATCAGTGGATGATCGGCGGCGGCACCACCTGGGGCTGGTATTCCTACGACCCCGAAGCCGACCTGATCTACTACGGCTCCGGCAACCCCTCGACCTGGAACCCGGCCCAGCGCCCCGGCGACAACCGCTGGTCGATGACCGTCTTCGCCCGCGACCCGGACGACGGCATGGCCAAGTGGGTCTACCAGATGACCCCGCACGACGAATGGGACTACGACGGCATCAACGAGATGATCCTGACCGATCAGCAGATCGACGGCGCCGACCGCAAGCTGCTGACCCATTTCGACCGCAACGGTTTCGGCTACACGCTCGACCGGATCACGGGTGAGCTTCTCGTCGCCGAAAAGTACGACCCCGCCGTCAACTGGGCGACCGAAGTGGTCATGGACCCGGAAAGCGACCAGTACGGCCGTCCGCAGGTCGTGGCGCAGTACTCGACCGAACAGAACGGCGAGGACGTCAACTCCACCGGCATCTGCCCGGCGGCGCTCGGATCCAAGGACCAGCAGCCGGCGGCCTACTCGCCCAAGACCGAACTGTTCTACGTGCCGACCAACCACGTCTGCATGGACTACGAACCGTTCCGGGTGAGCTACACCGCGGGCCAGCCCTACGTGGGCGCGACCCTGTCGATGTACCCGGCGCCGGAAAGCCATGGCGGCATGGGTAACTTCATCGCCTGGGACAACGTCGCGGGCGAGATCAAGTGGTCCCTCCCCGAGCAGTTCTCGGTCTGGTCGGGTGCCCTGGCCACCGCGGGCGACGTGGTGTTCTACGGCACGCTCGAAGGCTACCTGAAAGCCGTCTCGGCCGAGACCGGCGAGGAGCTCTACCGCTTCAAGACCCCCTCGGGCATCATCGGCAACGTGATGACCTACGAGCATGACGGCAAGCAGTATGTCGGCATCCTCTCGGGCGTCGGCGGCTGGGCAGGCATCGGTCTCGCGGCCGGCCTGACCAACCCGAACGACGGTCTCGGTGCGGTGGGCGGCTACGCGGCCCTCAGCGACTACACCGCGCTGGGCGGACAGCTCACCGTCTTCGCTCTGCCGAACTGAGTTCGGTCCGGACGATCCGGGGCTGGCGCGACATCCGCGCCAGCCCCTTTTCAGGAAAAGGGAAACACCGATGCGAAACAAAGGGCTTCTGCTCGCTGTGGGAATGATGCTGACGATCGGGCAGGCTGCATTCGCACTGGACGAGAGCATGATGGACACGACCGCCGACTATGAAGAGGCCGGCCGCTGGTACACCGCCGAAGACATCCCGACCTTCAAGATCGCCGAGGACGGCACGGTCGACTGGCCGACCTTCTCGGGCTTCCGCCGCTACAACGCCGAATGCTTCCAGTGCCACGGCCCGGACGGCGCCGGCGGCTCCTACGCACCGGCCCTGATGAATTCGGTCAAGACGCTGGACTACTACGAATTCGTCAACACCGTGGTGAACGGCAAGCAGGAGGTGAACGCCTCGCAGAACCTCGTGATGCCGGCGCTGGGCGACAACCCCAACGTCATGTGCTACCTCGACGACATCTACACCTATCTTCGCGCACGCGGCGCCGATGAACTCGGACGCGGCCGCCCCGCCAAGAAGGCCCAGAAATCCGACGAATTTGCCGAGCTCGAAGATGCCTGCATGGGGGGCTGACCGGATTCGCGCGGCCCTTGCGGCAACCCTGCTGGCATGCCTGGCGGGGCCCCTGGCCGCGCAGACCTCGGACCTGGTTTCGAAGACCGCGCTCAGGGTCTGCGCCGATCCCGCCAACGATCCGATGTCGATGGAGGACGGCTCCGGCTTCGAGAACAAGCTCGCCGACCTGATCGGCGACAAGCTGGGTCTGCCGGTGCGCTACACCTGGTATCCGATGGCGACCGGCTTCATCCGCAACACCCTGAAGGCCGGGAAATGCGACGTGGTCATGGGCTACGCCCAGGGCCACGAACTGGTGCTGAACACCAATCACTACCTCACCTCCACCTTCGTGCTGGTGGTCCCCGAGGACGGCCCGCTCGCCGGGGTGACGCAGTTCTCGGACCCCGCCCTAAAGGACAAGGTGATCGGCATCATCGCCGGGTCTCCGCCCGCCAACCACATGGCCCGCAACGGCCTGATCGGCAAGGCGCGTCCCTACCAGCTCGTGGTGGATCGCCGCTATGACGGTCCCGCCGTCGACATGCTGAACGATCTCGCCGCCGGAGAGATCGACGCCGCGGTGATCTGGGGCCCGATCGGCGGCCCGCTGGTCAAACGCGACCATCCGGGCCTCAAGGTCATCCCCCTGCTCAAGGAGGCAGAGTTCCCTCGGATGTTCTACCGCATCACCATGGGCGTCCGGCAGGGTGAAAAGGTCTGGCAACGCAAGCTGAACTCCCTCATCCGCCGCAACCAGTCCGAAATCGACGCCATCCTGTCCGACGCGGGCGTTCCGCTGGTCAACGACATGGGGGACGACATGAAAGACCTCGGCCAATGAAACCCCTGCTGGCAGCTCTCCTGGTGTGGCTGCCGGCACAGGCCCCGGCGCAGGTCGCCGAACCCGACGACTACCGCATGGACCACTACCGCGGCCCCGTCCCCTCGACCCTCTTCGGCGCGACGGTCGTCGGCCCGGAAGAGGCGCACAGGCTCTGGGAAGACGGCGGCACCGCCTTCATCGACGTGCTGCCGCAGGCGCCGAAGCCGGCCAACCTGCCACCGGGCACCATCTGGCGCGACAAGCCCCGCCTCTCGATCCCCGGCGCCACATGGCTTCCCAACGTCGGCTACGGCGCAATCGCCGAAGTCACCGCCACCTACTTCCGCGACGGCCTCGCCGAGGCCACGGCACGGGATCCGGCCCACCCGGTCCTCTTCTTCTGTCTCGAAGACTGCTGGATGAGCTGGAACGCTGCCAAACGCGCGCTCGAATACGGCTACGAAACGGTCTACTGGCTGCCGGAAGGCACGGACGGCTGGGCGCTCTGGGACTATCCCACCGAACGGATCCTCCCGCGCGAACCCCAGCCCTGACAGACCCTCCCCCTGCTTCTTCGGTTTCGAAATATCCCGGGGGTCCGGGGGCAGCGCCCCCGGCGGTCGCCGCGCGACCGCGCGGCGAAACCCCTCAGTACCCGGCCAGGTCCTTGTGCGCGGTGCTCACCGTGCCGCTGGTGTCGGTCATCGTGACATCCACACGGCGTGCAGTCCCCGGCACAGACAGGCCGAGGCGCGGGTTCTCCGCCAGCGATATGCTCCCCGTCACATCCACGTAGCCGCCACCGTCCAGGTCGATCTGCACATCCTCCACGTAACGCATCGGAATGAACAACAGGGTGATCTGGTCCATCTGCATCCCCGAATGCGAGGGGTGGGAAATGTCGACGTCCAGGCGCTTCAGCCGATCCGCCAACCCGGCCAGCCGGTCCGCAACAGAGCCGGTGACACCTTCTTCCACGCTCAGCATCATGTCCCCTAGGGTGGCCAGCGCCTCGTCCGGATCGGTGCCCGGCGGCGCGGCGCAGGCGCCCTGCCCCGAGGTCTTCACGAAACCTTCGGACACGAAGACCCGCCCGTCCGTGGTTTCCGCAAGAACATGCATCGGCGTCGGACCGTTTATCCTCAGCGTCACGTCGAAAAAGAACCGCGTCTGCGGCTCGGACAGGTCGAACACCGCCGACACCGGCATCGGGTTCTCGTCCAGAACGACCGAGACCTTGCCGATCCGCACCCCCGCCGGTGCCGCGACATTCGCTGCGATGCGGGTGCGGGAATCGTTGTCCGTCCGGTAGGGCGCGTCGACCGCGATCACGCCGGCGCCGTCCAACAGGGCCCGGTCGCCGTAAAGTTGGTAACGGATCGACTCCCACGCCTCTCCCTCTCCGGCTTGAACCGGCAGCGCAAACAGCAGCAGGGCAAACACCAGTCGCATCATCACTTGTCTCCTTCCGCGATGAACCTGCCGAACGCGCGCGGACCGTCGGCGGTGTCGAGCGTTCCGACAACCTCGAGCGTCTCCGCGTCGATCAGGGTCAGCGTGTTGTCGAACCAGTTCGCCACCGCGATCCGCCCGTCCGACGTGTGGTCGATCCCCTCGGGGTATTCCCCGACCTCGACGGTGCCCAGCGCCGCGAGACCGTCCAGCGACACCACGCTCACGGAATTCGCATACTGGTTGGTGACAAAGGCCTTACCGGCGGCAAAGGCCACGCCGTAGGGGCGCTCTCCCACCGGGACGGTGGCGAGGATTCCGCCCGTGGCGGGGTCGATCACCGACAGGTCGTTGCTGCCGACATTGCCGACGAACAGCCGCCCGTCCGGAGCAAAGCGCAGTCCGAACGGCCGGGTGCCGACCGTCACCACATGAACCGGAGCCAGCGTCCCCGCATCGAAGATCGACACGCGGTCGGCGTCCTTTTCGGCCACCGCCAGATAGGCGCCGTCCCCGGACAGGGCGAGGCCGGCGGGCGCCGCCCCGGTGGGCAGGTGATCCACGACCGCCAGAGTCACGGCATCCAGCACCCAGATCCGTGCGTCGTACCAATCCGAGACAAAGACCCGACCCCGCGCTTCGTCGAGCGCGATGCCGATGGGGCCGCCGTCAAGCACTACCTCCGCCTGCACCTCGCCCGCGGGGGAATACCGCCGGACGACCTTGGAATCCGGCGACACGGTCCAGACCCCGGAGCGCGCGCTCACCGCCACGCCGGCGGGCTTGCCCGGCACCGCGATGCGATGCAGTTCCTCCCCCGTGTCGAGGTCGAAGACGCTCATCGCGTCGCCGTTCTGGCAGGTGACATAGGCAACATCCCCCGCCGCTGGCATCGCGGCGAGGGTCAGGATCAGAGCGATTTCAGGAGCCCGGGGCACCGAATTTCTCGACCAGCGCATCCAACCCGGCCTGGTAGACGCCGGTAACGGCCGCGATGGCGGCCTCGTCGCTCAGTTCGGGGGGCGGATCGTTGTTCGGATAGCCGCGATAGAAAGCGCCGCGCCATTCCACGACCGAGCCGCCGCCGGCGCGCGGCTTCACCGTGAGATGCGAGGAATAGTTCGTCACCGGCAGAACCTCGACCGCGACATCGGTGATGCGGTAGGAATAGGTCATCTTGTCGGCATCGTACTTGTAGAGCACTTCGTCGATCCGGGGACCGTCGGCCCCGGCATCGGACAGGAACAGCGCCCGGGTGGCGTCGATGTCATTGCCGCCCTCGCCGGTCTGGGACACCACGGCCGGGTGCCAGGTCAGATCCTGGAAATTCCCGATCACGGCCCAGACCTCCGCCGGTTCCGCCGCGACCTCGGTCGTGACGGTCACCTTCTGGCGTGTCGGCCCGTGTGCCAGCGCGACGGTCGGCAGCAGCATCGCCACCCCCACCGCCAGCAGCGTTCGTCTGTTCATCCTCACTCCTCCCTGAAGATCCGGTTTTTCAGTATGTAGCGCATCCCGCGTTCCCAGCTTTCGTCGGTGTTGCCGCGGATATCCACGACCCCGCCCTTCACCAGGTCGCCGGTTTCGGCGTCGCGCAGTTGCAGGTTCATCGTCAGGATCAGGTTCGAGACCTTCTGCACCTCGCCCACGAGGGAATAATCCGCCCCGAGCCTCGTCGCCATGCGCGTGTCGCAACCGTAGCACTTGGCCGGGTTCACCACGCGGTCGAGATCCGCCTGCACCGGGGCAAGGTCCAGCAGTTCATACCCTTCGGCGGCGAAGCGCTCGCGCACCTGCGCCTCGATCCGTTCGCGGCGCGCGATCTCCTGCGGGTCCTGGCCCAGTTCGGTGGTCTGAAGCGACGTGTCGAGCATGTGGATGCCGAAGAAGGCGACAGTCGCCGCCTCCTCCGCTGCCGAGGGTGTCGACAGGCAGAGCCCCAGAATGATCGCCAGTGGCCGCATCGCCCCCTTCTTAGAAATTAAGAGTCGCCTGCGATGATCGTGTGACTACCCTCGTTCAGGCAACCGAACCGAAAGTATCGGTTGCGGAAATCCTCGCAGGGGCGAGGGTTCGAGACAAGGGACACGGCAAACCAAGGCCGGCCCGACGGGAGGAAAACGTGACACGACTGCTTGCACCGCTCGCGGCGGTCCTTCTTGCATTGGCATCGGCCACGGCGGCCGTCGCGCTCGACGTGCGGGCGGCGGTGCTGCGCGTCGACTACCCGACGCTTCTGCCGATCTCGCGCTACGATCTGAAGCCGGACGATCTCGGGTTCGCGGGGGCGGTGCTGGCGGACGAGGACAACGGCACCACCGGGCGCTTCCTGGGACATACCTTCGAGACCACGATGGTCGCCACCTCGCCGGAAGAGGCCGATGCCGCGCTGGATGCTCTGCTGAACGACGGAATCCGGCTGATCGTCGTCGCCGCCGGGCGCGAGGATCTGCTGCGCCTCACCGACCGGGCCGCGGCGCAGGGCGCGCTGGTGTTCAACTCCCGCGCCGAGGACACCGTGCTGCGTAGCGATCAGTGCCGGGCGAACCTGCTGCACATCGCGCCCTCCGACAACATGAAGGCGGATGCCGTGGCGCAATTCGCCGTCTGGAAACAGTGGAGCCGCTGGTTCCTCGTCGAGGGCTCGAACCCCGCCGACCAGGCGCTGGCCGAAGCCTACCGGCAGGCCGCCCGCAAGTTCGGCGCCAAGATCACCGACGAACGCACCTTCGAGGACACCGGCGGCACGCGCCGCACGGATTCCGGCCACGTGCTGGTGCAGCGGCAACTGCCGACTTTCCTGCAGCGGGCTGAACCGCACGACGTGGTGATCGCCGCCGATGCCACCGACTATTTCGCCGCCTACCTGCCATTCAACCTCTGGACCCCCCGCCCCACCATGGGCAGCGCGGGTCTGCGCCCCGTGACCATGCATGGCGGACACGAGGCCTGGGGTGCGACCCAGTTCCAGAACCGTTTCGAGGAGCTGACCCGCCGCTACATGCAGGAGGAGGACTACAACACATGGCTTGCGCTGCGCGTCATCGGCGAAGCGGTCACGCGGGCGGGCGATGCCGCGCCCGAGGCGGTGGAAGGCTACGTGCTGTCGGACGCCTTCGAACTTGCGGCCTTCAAGGGTCAGAAGGTCACCTTCCGCAACTGGAACGGCCAGCTGCGCCAGCCGATCCTGCTGTATGACGGGCGCATCACCGTCAGCGTCAGCCCGCAGGACGGATTTCTCCACCAGGTCTCGCCCCTCGACACGCTGGGTCTCGACCGGCCCGAATCCGCGTGCAAGGCGTTCCAATGAGAGACTGTTCAACCATGAAATCACTCCTCCTCTCCGTCGTTCTTGCCGCCCTCGGGTCCGGTCCCGCGCTTGCCGGCAAGGCCTTCGTGTCGAACGAGCGCGGCAATACGATCACCGTCATCGACACCGACAGCTGGGAGGTGCTGACCGAATTCCCCGGCGGCAACCGGCCGCGGGGCATCACGCTGTCACCGGATGGCGCGCTGCTCTATGTCTGCGCCTCCGATGACGACACGGTGCGGGTCTTCGACACCGAAACCTACGAGGAACTCTACACCCTGCCCTCCGGGCCGGACCCGGAGCTCTTCGTGCTCGATCCGGCCGGAAGCCCGCTCTACATCGCGAACGAGGACGACAACCTCGTCACCGTGACCGACACGCAAAGTCATTCCATCCTGGCCGAGATCCCGGTCGGCGTGGAGCCCGAGGGCATGGCCATCTCTCCGGACGAGAAGTGGGTGGTGAACACCTCGGAAACCACCAACATGGCGCATTTCATCTCGACCGAGGATTACGAGATCAAGCATAACGTGCTGGTCGATCAGCGCCCGCGCTACGCGGAATATGCCAAGGACGGCAAGCGTCTGTTCGTGAGCGCCGAGATCGGGGGCACCGTGTCGGTCATCGACATCGCCGGGGATGGCACGCCCACGCTGAAGCAGAAGATCGGCTTCGAGGTTCCCGGCGTTCTGCCGGAATGGCTCCAGCCGGTCGGCATCCGGATCACCTCCGACGGCAGCCGGATCTTTGTCGCGCTCGGTCCGGCGAATCGCGTGGCGGTGATCGACGGCGCCTCGCTTGAGGTTGTCGATTATATCATGGTCGGACAGCGCGTCTGGCAGATGGCGTTTACACCGGACGAGGCGTTCCTCGTCACGACCAACGGAAATTCGAACGATGTGACGGTGATCGACGTCGCCAGGGAGAAGGCGATCAAGTCGGTCCAGGTGGGACAACAGCCCTGGGGAGTCGCGATCACGCCCGAGTGACGCGACCCGGGGCGACATGGGGAGGAGAGAGATATGTTCGTACGTCTGACGACGACACTTTGCGCAATGGCCCTGGCCGGGTCGGCCTGGGCTCAGGATCTGCCGGTGGTGCGCCTGGCCACGCTCAAGATCGGAACGGTGAACTGGGAGTTGACCACGATCACCGAGAACGGTCTGGACGAAAAGCACGGCTTCAAGCTGGAGGTCCAGCCCTATGCCGACAACGCCGCGACGCGCATCGCGGTGGAAGGGGACGAGGCCGACGTGGCCGTCGCCGACTGGATCTGGGTCGCGCGCCAGCGGGCCGAGGGCAAGGACTACGTGGTCGTGCCCTATTCCAAGGCCGTCGGATCTCTGGTGGTGCCCGAGGGCTCGACCGCCGAGACGCTGAAGGACATGGTCGGCGGCAAGATCGGCATCGCGGGCGGTCCGCTGGACAAGAGCTGGCTGATCCTGCGCGCCTTCGCGCAGAAGGAGCACGGCATCGACCTCAAGGCCGAGACCGAGCAGGTCTTCGGCGCGCCGCCGCTGATCTTCAAATCCGCGCTGTCGGGCGACTATGCCGGCGCGATCAATTTCTGGCATTTCCTCGCCAAGATGAAGGCGAGCGGAATGCGCGAACTCGTCTCGGTGGAAACCGCGGCGCAGGCGCTCGGGCTCGATCCCGACACGCCGCTGCTTGGCTACTACTTCAAGGAAAGCTTCCTCGCCGAGCATCCCGGCATCGCGCAGGCCTTCTACGAGGCGAGCCGCGATGCGAAGGATCTGCTTGCCGACGATCCCGCCGCCTGGGAGGCCGTGCGCGGCCAGATGAACGCCTCCGACGATGCGCAGTTCGAGACGCTCAGGGCCGACTGGCTGGCGGGCACGCCCGAGCGCGGGCCGGTGGATGCCGAGGCGGCGGGAAAGCTGCTGACGCTGATGGCCGATCTCGGCGGCGAAGAACTGGTGGGCAAGGCGACCTCGGTGCCCGACGGTCTTTTCGCGGATGTGAAGTGAGCCGGGCGCGGGATGATGGACAAGGCGAGCGCCCCGCTTCTCTCGGTCGCGGGGCTGCTGGCGATCTGGACGCTGGCGGCAACGCTGGCGGCGGATCCGCAGATCCTGCCATCCCCCCTGTCGCTGGTGGAGCCGTTCCGCCGAGAACTGATGTCGGGAGAGCTGCTCCATCACCTGGGGGCGACCCTCTGGCGGGTGGCCTGGTCGTTCCTGCTGGCGATGAGCATCGGCACCGCCCTGGGCCTGGCGATGGGCCGGTCGGAGCGGGTGAACCTCTGGCTGGACCCCTGGCTGGTGATCTTCCTGAACCTCCCCGCGCTGGTGCTGATCGTCCTGTGCTACCTGTGGATCGGGCTGACCGAAGCGGCGGCGATCGCGGCCGTGACGCTGAACAAGATCCCCAACGTGGCGACGGTGATCCGGGAAGGCGCGCGGGCGCTGGACCCGAACCTCGACGCGATGGCACGGATCTACCGGATGAACGCGTGGTCGCGTTTCCTCAACGTCACGCTGCCGCAGCTCGCCCCCTACGTGACCGCCTCCGCGCGGGCGGGGGTGGCGGTGATCTGGAAGATCGTGCTGGTGGTGGAATTCCTGGGGCGGTCCTCGGGCATCGGGTTCCAGATCCATTTGTACTTCCAGTTGTTCGACGTGGGCATGGTGCTGGTCTACGCCCTTTCCTTCATCTGCGTGATGCTGCTGGTCGAATGGATGGTCCTGCAACCCTGGGAGCGTCGGGTGAGGCGCTGGCGCACCGCATGATCCACGTCGACATCCGGTCGAAGAGCTTTGGCGGGCGGCCCGTGCTGGGGCAGGTGCGGTTCGACATCCGCCCCGGTGAAACCGTGGCACTGCTCGGGCCGTCGGGGATCGGCAAATCGACGATACTGCGGATCGTCGCCGGGATAGATCCCGATTTCGACGGCACCGTGGACAGGCCCGACAACATGGCCATCGTCTTTCAGGAACCGACGCTGCTGCCCTGGCGCAGCACGCTCAAGAACCTCACGCTGACCAATCCGGGGCTGAGCCGCAACGGCGCGCGCGCCGCGCTCGAACGGGTCGGCCTGCGCGGCAAGGAGCGGATGTTCCCCGGTCAGCTCTCGCTCGGCCAGCAGCGGCGCCTTGCGCTGGCGCGGGCCTTTGCGGGACAGCCGGACCTGCTGATCATGGACGAGCCCTTCGTGTCGCTCGATGCGGAAACCGCCGAGACCATGATCGGGCTGACCGAGGCGCTGATCGCCGAACACCGCCCGGCAACCCTGTTCGTCACCCATGCGCGTAGCGAAGCCGAGCGGCTGGCCAATCGCATCCTTCAGCTTCGCGGCGATCCCGCGACGCTGTCACCGCACATCGTCTGAAAGGAACCTTCCGTGAAATCGCTTTGTCTTGCCGTCGCTTTCGCCGCCATCGCCGCCCCCGCGCTTGCCCACGAGTTCGGCTTTGCCGGTGTCCTGTCCAAGAGCAACAAGGACGAGATGCCGGAAATCACCCTCTCCGTCGGCAAGCCCCTGGCGGAGGGTCCGATCACGCTGAACTCCGGCACGCTCTACGAGGTCGAGATCACCTCGGACGGCAGCGGAGAGCTCGGGCTGGAGGGGCCGGGGTTCTTCCGGGCGATCTGGGTCAACGAAGTGGTGGTGAACGGGCTGGAAATTCGGCCCTTCGGTCTGGAAAGCGTCGAATTCGACGAGGCCGGAACGATGGAAATCGAGTTTCTGGCCATCAAGCCGGGCCAGTACCATCTGAAAATTCCGGGGTCGACGGGCGAGAGCCAGCGCGTCGAGATCACGATCCGCTGAACGAGGACCCGGAGAGGCACACGCGACCTGCCCTCCCCGAACGAGGGCCGCGTGGGCTGAGATCAGGCTTCTTTTTCGCCGGGTTTGACCGCCCGGCATTTCCAGCCGCGCACGGTGAAGGCCGGATGCGTGGTGGTCCACTTGGCCAATTCCGGCTGCGCGCCCATCATGCAGGTCATGGGCGTGATGTCGGTGAAGAGAAGGCTGCGCTCCTGGCACTGGTCCGGTGCCGTCGAGAGGCAGGCAACGAAGAGAAGTTCGATCATGGCGATCCTCGTTGAGTTGGTGCGAACTACGACTTTAGGATTAAGTCATACGGCATAAGAAACAGTGAAAGGACCGTTCGCTGCGTTGCTGCGCCGCAGCATGGTGTGCGAATTTTGGGCAGACCAGCAATTGCCGCCCAATTTATGTGCGGCGCTAAAAGGTAAACAAGGCTGACTAATGACCCGGACCCTGTCCCTCAAACTCCGCTTCGGACTCGGCGCCGCGGTCCTGGGACTCGCGACTCTGGTCACGGTCGCGGTGCTCATGGTGGGGATGTCGCGCGTTTCGGCACGGATGACTGCCGCGCTTGCCTCGGAACACCGGATGGACCGATATGCCGCTCTGTCGACGCAGGTTTCGACCTTTTTCGTGGTCAGCGCAGAGGCGATCCAGACCGGCCTTCCCGCCGATCAGCGCACCGCCCGCATGGCGCAGGTTTCCGACACCATCCGCCAGACATTTGCCCGGCTGCGCGGGGATCTCGCCGCGGCGGTCGTCGAAGCCTCGGAACTGGGGCTGGATGAACAATCGCGCCGCGCGACACAGACCCTGGGTCTGGCGCGGATGGAGGCGCAGTTCCGGCAGGTCACAGCCGGGCTCACCTCGGACACGGCGGATCGCGTGACCCTGCGCGCCCATCTGAACAACTTTGCCTCGAACTTCGAACCCCTCCTCGCCGAGATGGTGAACGAGGAAAACCGACTCCGCACCAACGTGCTGGCCGGGATCGGCGATCTGCGCACCGGGCTCGAGCGGACGGCGCTGGCCATCGCAGCCGTCACGGTCCTGATGCTGCTCGCCTTCCACTTCGGGCTGGTGCGCCCGCAACTCCGCCGGCTCGACGCGCTGGGAGACGCCGCGCGCCGTGTCGGGGCAGAGGATTTCTCGGTCGTGCTGCCGGACAGCCGCCCGGACGAAATCGGCCGCCTCTATGCAGAGACCAACCGGATGACCGCCGCGCTTGCCGCGCGGAAGGCCGAGATCGACGCCGAATGGTCGCGGCTGAACGACACCATCGCCGAACGGACCGAGGACCTGCGCCTCGCGAATGCGCGGCTGGAACGCACCGACGAGGACCGCCGCCGGTTCTTTGCCGATATCAGCCACGAATTGCGCACCCCGCTCACGGTGATCCTGATGGAGTCGCAATTGGGCCGGAAGACCGTGCCGCTGGCTGCGGAGGCCTTCACGACCATCGAAAACCGCGCCGCCCGGCTCAATCGCCGCATCGACGACCTGCTGCGCGTGGCGCGGTCCGAGACAGGGCAGCTTGCACTGGAGGACGGCGCGGTTCCGGTGGCCGAGATGCTCTCCGGCATGGCCGAGGAGACCCGCGCCGAGATCGCCAATGCCGGCATGAGCCTCAGCCTCGACTGCGCGCCGGGGATCACCGCGCGCGGCGATGCCAACTGGCTGCGCCAGGTCGTGTCCGGGCTGGTGCGCAACGCCATCCGCTATGCCCGTGACGGCGGGGTGATCGACGTCACCTCGCGGGCCGAGGGCGGCTTTGCCGTGATCGAGGTCACCGATCGCGGCCCCGGCATTCCGGCCGGAATGCAGGACAGCCTGTTCACCCGATTCACCCAGGGCAGCAACCCCGAACGGGGACGGGGGTTCGGGCTGGGCCTCGCGCTGGCCCGCTGGGTGGTGGAAGCCCAGGGCGGCACGATGCACCTGCAAAGCCCCGCGCGTGACGCCGACAAAACCGCACCCGGCACGACAATCCTGCTCCACCTCCCGCTGGATGCCGGGTAACCTTCGGCCATGACCTCCGCCCCGCGCCTTCTCATCGTCGACGACGATCCGGAAATCACCTCGGCGCTCGCCCGTGGCCTTGCCCTGCACGGCTACGCGGTCGAGACCCTGAACAGAGCCGAATCCGCCCTGATCGAACTGCGCGATCCCGGCTATTCTGCCGCAATCATCGACGTGATGATCGGCCCTGACAGCGGCATCGACCTGGTGAGGGCGGCCCGCGCCGCCGGGGCGAGAATGCCCATCCTGATGCTCTCCGCACTGTCCGAGGTCGAAGACCGCGCGGCGGGACTGGAGGCAGGGGCCGACGACTACATCGTGAAGCCGTTTTCCTTCGACGAACTCACCGCTCGGCTGAAGGTGCAGGAAAGCCGCGCCGCCGCGACCCGCCCGGCCCCCGCGCGCCTTTCCGCGGATCGCACCCTGTCGACGGACACCCGGTCGGTCGCCCTCACCGATCGCGAATATGCCCTGCTCGACCTGCTCGCGCGCCATCCCGGCACCCCGCTCAGCCGTGGCGAAATCTTCGACGCGCTCTGGGCCTCGGACGGGTCGGGGTCGGAAAACGTCGTCGACGTCTATGTCGGCTACCTGCGCAAAAAGCTTTCGCCCGCCTCGGATTTCGGGTTCGAGATCAAGACCCTGCGCAATCGCGGCTTCTGCCTCGACGGACTTCCGCCGCGCCCTCCCCACCAAGGTCTTACGACCTAAGTCCCTCCGTTTCTTAGAATATAAGACTCGCCTGATGCGCCCCGGGTTTGGCACCCTGAGCACACCCGAAACCCATTCGGACCATACGGAGGAGACACTCATGGCCTGGACCAAACCCGAGATCCGCGAAATCGAATGCGGCATGGAAATCAACATGTACGGACCCGATCACGACGACGGCGTCCTGTTCTGAAATCGTGCGCGCGGGAGGACCTGACATGGCGTTCCGCGCGCGCATCCTCGGGGCGGCCGCCGGTGGCGGACTGCCCCAATGGAACTGCGGCTGCCGCAACTGCGTGCTGGCGCGAGAGGGACGTATCCCCGCGCAGACGCAAAGTTCGCTGGCGGTTTCGGCAAACGGCACCGACTGGGCCATCCTGAACGCATCGCCCGACATCCGCGCCCAGCTTGCCGCCACCCCCCCGCTGCACCCCACCGGCCTGCGCGAGATGCCGCTGCGCTCGGTGCTGCTGACCAATGGCGATATCGACCACGTGGCTGGCCTGCTGACGCTGCGCGAGATGCAGCCGTTCGAACTCCACGCCACTTCGGAAATCCACGCGGTGCTGGCCGCCAACCCGATCTTTTCCGCGCTGAACCCCGAAGTCGTGACCCGGCGCACCATCGCGCTCGACTCTCCCGCGGAAATCGCGCCCGGCCTGACGGCAACCCTGTTTGCCGTGCCCGGCAAGGTGCCGCTCTACATGGAGGGGGCCGAGGTCGAGACCGATCTCATGGGCGAGCAGACCGTCGGCGTCGAACTGAGATCCGGCGAAACCGCGGCCTATTACATTCCCGGCTGCGCACGGCTGACCGACGACCTGCGCGCGCGCCTCGAAGGCGCCGCTCTGGTGTTCTTCGACGGAACGCTCTGGCGCGATGACGAAATGATCCGCGAAGGGCTGGGTCACAAGACGGGCCGGCGCATGGGCCACATGTCGATGAGCGGGCCGGACGGCTCCATCGCCGCCTTCGACGGTATGGCGATCGGCCGCAAGATCTACGTGCACATGAACAATACGAACCCGGTGCTGCGCCCCGATGCCCCGGAGCGGGCCGAGGCAGAGGCCGCCGGGTGGACCATCGGAGAAGACGGAATGGAGGTGACGACATGACCCGGTCCCGCGAGGAATTCGAAGCCCGCCTGCGCCGCATCGGCGCCGAACGGTATCACGACCTCCATCCGTTCCATCACCGCCTTCACGGCGGCGACTGCACGCCGGACGAGGTGCGCGCCTGGGTCATCAACCGCTACTACTACCAGCATTCGATCCCGATGAAGGATGCCGCCTTCATGTCCCGTGTCGAAAGCCCCGACCTGCGCCGCGCCTGGCGGTCCCGGATCGAGGATCACGACGGGACCGAGACGAACGAGGGCGGTATCCGCCGCTGGCTGCGGCTGGCCGAGGCGGTCGGACTCGATCCCGACTATGTCGCGTCGAACGAAGGAGTCCTCCCCGCCACCCGGTTCGCCGTGGATGCCTATGTGCGTTTCGTGCGTGAAAAGACCCTTCTCGAAGCGGTGGCCGCCTCGCTGACCGAGCTGTTCGCGCCCAAGATCCACGCCAACCGGATCGAAGGGCTACTGAAGAACTATGCCTTTGCCGACGACGGCGCCCTGTCCTACTTCCGCAACAGGTTGAAGGAGGCCCCGAAGGATGTCGCCTTCGGCCTGAAATGGGTTCTCGACCATGCGGATACGCAGGAAAAGCAGGACGCCGCCGCCAAGGCGCTGATCTTCAAGACCGATGTGCTCTGGTCGCAGCTCGACGCGCTCTGGGGGGCCTATGTCGCCCCGGCGCGCATCCCGCCCGGTGCCTGGACTCCCGGCACCGGCCTGGCCGAGGCGCACGCGGCATGAGCCCCGACGCGATCCCGACCCTGCCGCGCGGCGTCCGCCTGCACCACGACAGGGTGCGAAACGCCTGGGTGCTGCTGGCCCCGGAACGCGCCATCACGCTAGATGCGGTCGGCCACGCCATCCTGTCGAGGATCGACGGCACCCGCAGTCTGGGCGAAATCACCGCCGACCTCGCGCAGAGCTACAACGCCCCGCAGGACCAGATCGCCCGGGACAGCGCCGGCTTTCTCGGCGCGCTGCGCGACCGCCGCTTCCTCGACCTGGCCTGAGCGGAGGCGCGCCGCGTCCCCCCTCCTGTCCACCTGCGCAATCCGGCGCAGCCCCGACACACGAAGCCAAGACCGGGAAAGATGCCCGGAGAGAGCCGCAAGATGACCGATATCCGCCCCCCCATCGCCATGCTGGCCGAACTGACGCATCGCTGCCCCCTGTCCTGTCCCTATTGCTCGAACCCGCTGGAACTGGCGCGGCAGGACAGCGAACTCGACACCGGGCAATGGATCAGCGCTTTCCGCCAGGCGGCCGATCTCGGGGTGCTGCAGCTGCACCTCTCGGGAGGGGAGCCCGCCACCCGCCGCGACCTTGCCGACCTCGTGCGCGCCGCGCGCGAGGCGGGGCTCTACACGAACCTCATCACCTCGGGAATCGGGCTGACACAGAGACGGTTGGCCGAACTGGACGAGGCCGGACTGGACCACATCCAGCTGTCGCTGCAGGGAACAACCCCGGAGATGGCGGACGAGATCGGCGGCTACAAGGGCGGTTTCGCCCGCAAGATGCAGGTGGCCGCCTGGATCGGCGAGATCGGCTTTCCCCTCACCCTCAACGCCGTCCTGCACCGGCGCAACCTGCACCAGCTGCCCCGCGCGATCGAGATGGCGGTCGAGATGGGCGCCCGCCGGATCGAGGTTGCGACCGTGCAGTTCCACGGCTGGGCCATGCGCAACCGCGATTCCCTCATGCCGACCCGCGAACAGGCGACCGAAGCCACGCGCATCGTACAGGAGGCACGCCTGCGCCTGAAGGGAACCCTTGTCATCGACTACGTGCCCGCCGACTATCATTCGGACTATCCCAAGCGCTGCATGGGCGGTTGGGGGAGCACCGGGCTCAACATCGCGCCGGACGGCGTGGTCCTGCCCTGCCACGCGGCGCAGACGATTCCGCACCTGCGGTTCGACAACGTGGCCGAGCGTCCGCTGGCCGAGATCTGGCGCGACGGGGCGGCCTTCAACGCCTATCGCGGCACCGACTGGATGAAGGAGCCCTGCACCAGTTGCGACCGCAAGCTGGTGGATTTCGGCGGATGCAGGTGCCAGGCGATGGCGCTGGCGGGGGATGCCGCGGCGACCGACCCGACCTGCGTGAAATCCCCGGCCCATGGCGCCCTGCAACGTCAGGCCGACGCCCACGCCGCCGCCGACGCGCCGCTGGTCTACCGCACCGCGCCGGGCAAGCCCGTCCCGGAACCGGCGGAATAGAGCCTGTTCCGGCCCGGATCCCGCTCAGATCAGGAACTGGGCCAGAACCTCGTCCTCGGTGATGTCGCGGTAGGTGTATCCGTTGTCATCGAGCAACCCGAACAGCCGCTCGAAATTTCCCGGCTCCGAGGTTTCGATCCCGATAAGCACGGAGCCGAAGTTGCGCGCGGATTTCTTCAGGTACTCGAAACGGGCGATGTCATCTTCCGGGCCGAGGAAATTCAGGAAATCCTTCAGCGCGCCCGGCCGCTGCGGCAGGCGGAGGATGAAGTACTTCTTCACCCCCGAATAGCGCTGCGCACGCTCCTTGACCTCGGGCAGCCGCTCGAAATCGAAATTCCCGCCGGAGGTGATGCAGACCACCGTCTTGCCCCGGATGGTCATTCCCAGATCCTTGAGCGCATCCACCGACAGCGCCCCCGCGGGTTCGAGAACGATCCCTTCGACGTTCAGCATTTCAAGGATCGTCGTGCAGAGGCGGTCTTCGTTGATGGTCAGCGAACTGGCCAGCCCGACCCCCTTGAGCCGATCGAAGGTCCGTTCCCCGATCCGCGCGACGGCGGCGCCATCGGCGAAGGTGTCGACCCGCGGCAGGGTCACGGGCTTTCCGGCTTCGAGCGCCGCGCGCAGACAGGCCCCGCCGTGCGGCTCCACAAAGGTGTACTGGCAGTCAGCGCCGAAAAAGCTCAGCAGACCGGCGCTCAGCCCGCCTCCCCCGACCGGCACCACGAGGTGATCCGGCGCGCGGCCGAGTTGTTCCAGGATCTCGACCCCGACCGTGGCCTGACCCTCGATCACGTCGTCGTCGTCGAAGGGAGACAGGAAATGCCCGCCGCGCTCGGCGCAAAAGCTCTGGGCGGCGGCAAGGCAGTCGTCGAAATAGTCCCCGATCATGCGGATTTCGACCGCATCCCCGCCAAAGATCCGCGTCTTGTCGATCTTCTGCTGGGGCGTCGTCACTGGCATGAAGATCACGCCCTTCTTGCCGAAATGGCGGCACATGTAGGCCACCCCCTGCGCGTGGTTTCCCGCACTGGCACAGACGAACAGATCCGCCTCAGGCCGCTTGCGCATGGCGTTGAACGCGCCGCGCAGCTTGTAGCTGCGCACCGGCGACAGATCCTCGCGCTTGAGCCAGATATCCGCGCCGAAGCGCGCGCTCAGATGCGCGTTGCGCAGCAGCGGGGATTCGGGAAAGACCGCGCGCATCTCGGCGGCAGCGGCACGGGCGTGATCGGCAAAGCTGTCCATGCGTCAGACCTCGCGCAAAGCGCGGTCCTTGGCAAGCCTAGTCGATGGGGCGGCCCTGAATGCAATGACCGTAGATCGTGGTAAGAACCGAGATGCCGAACATCGTGACGAACCAGTTGACCACCAGCGTGTAGATCACGCTGATCGCGGAGCCCGCATCGCCGTCCAGCATCGTCGGAAGCTCGGCCAGAAGCGTGCCGCCCAGCATCAGCAGCGTCACCGCAACGATATCCCCGCCATGCGGCCCGGTCGCGCGCCATGCGGCTCTGAGGCCCGTCGCCTCGCCCATCGCGGCGGCAGGCAGCGCCGCCCCGACGCGCAGGAAGATGTAGAAGCCCAGCGCGAACAGGCCGAACATCATGCCGCCGATCAGTGCCGGCAGGAAGGCGGAGAGCAGAACCCCGATCCCGGAGGCCAGCATCAGCGCCACCATCACCAGCACCCCGACCTTGACCGAGGTCCAGAGATAGGCGGCCAGCTCGGCCCCGTGCCAGCGCGGCAGAAAGGAGGACGGACGCTCGCCCGTCAGGACGAAGCGATGCCAGCCGACCGCGATCCATAGACTGGCAAGGACCGCAAGCCCGAGGTAGAGCAACAGCTCTCCGGTGCCGGACGGACCGGGGGCAGGCATCCCGTCGATGTCGTATTGCGGCGCATTGCGCAGGATCATCACCTGGCTGACGGCCTGCACCAGGTAGAGAATGCCGGACACCCGGAAGGCCGGACCGAGATTGTTCAGCACCATCCGGATCGAATGGACAAAGATCTGCCAGCCCTTCATGTCGCCCTGCCCTCGCCTGCCTGACCGCTGGCTAGCACAGCCTCGGGGCCACTCCAACGGGCGATCCTTGCTACCGGAGGCAAAACCGTCTAATCCGCCTGCCAATCTTACCCTGAGGAACTGCCCATGTCCGCGCCCAAGAAAGTCGTCCTGGCCTATTCCGGTGGCCTCGACACCTCGATCATCCTGAAATGGCTCCAGACCGAATACGGCTGCGAGGTCGTGACCTTCACCGCCGATCTGGGCCAGGGCGAGGAGCTCGAACCGGCGCGCAAGAAGGCCGAGATGATGGGGGCAAGCTCCATCTACATCGAGGATCTGCGCGAAGAATTCGTGCGGGATTTCGTCTTCCCGATGTTCAGGGCGAATGCGCTCTACGAAGGGCTGTACCTTCTCGGCACCTCGATCGCGCGTCCGCTGATCTCAAAGCGCCTCGTCGAGATCGCCGCCGCCGAAGGTGCTGACGCCGTCGCCCACGGCGCGACCGGCAAGGGCAACGACCAGGTGCGCTTCGAACTCGCCGCCTACGCGCTCAATCCCGACATCAAGGTCATCGCGCCCTGGCGGCTCTGGGATCTGACCTCGCGGACGCGGCTGCTCGAATTCGCCGAACAGAACCAGATCCCCGTCGCCAAGGACAAGCGCGGCGAAGCGCCCTTCTCGGTCGATGCGAACCTGCTGCACACCTCCTCCGAGGGCAAGGTCCTCGAAGATCCGGCACAAGAGGCCCCCGACTACGTCTACCAGCGCACCGTGAATCCCGAAGACGCGCCCGACACGCCCGAGGTCATCGAGATCACCTTCGAAAAGGGCGATGCAGTGGCCATCGACGGCGAGGCGATGTCGCCTGCCAAGATCCTGACCAGGCTCAACGAACTCGGCGGCAAACATGGTGTCGGCCGCCTCGATCTCGTGGAAAACCGCTTTGTCGGCATGAAATCCCGCGGCATCTACGAGACCCCCGGCGGCACCGTCCTTCTCGAGGCACACCGGGGCATCGAACAGATCACGCTGGATTCCGGCGCAGGCCACCTGAAGGATTCGATCATGCCGCGCTATGCCGAGCTGATCTACAACGGCTTCTGGTTCTCCCCCGAGCGCGAAATGCTCCAGGCCCTGATCGACAAGTCGCAGGAGCACGTCTCGGGGACCGTGCGCGTCAAGCTCTACAAGGGCTCCGCCCGCACGATCGCCCGCTGGTCCGACAGGTCGCTCTATTCCGAGGCCCACGTCACCTTCGAGGACGATGCCGGCGCCTATGACCAGCAGGATGCCAAGGGCTTCATCCAGCTCAACGCCCTGCGTCTGAAACTGCTCGCAGCCCGGAACCGCCGGCTGAAAGGCTGAGACGACCTCAGATCACACGCTGAACGACCCCGCCGGACATGCCTCCGGCGGGGATATTTTTGGCCAGAAGAAGCCGCGGGCCATTTCTCGTGTTTCTTCTGGCCCGAAATATCCCGGGGAGTCCGCAACGCGGACGGGGCAGCGCCCCATGGTCCGCCCTCAGCCACCTTCACCCGCTTGCGGGTATGGCGGCGGTACCCACCCCCGGACATGAAGATCCGGGCCGAGTCAAAAGGACCGCCCCCGGCAAGCCGAAAGCGGTCCAGTCACTCGTTACGGGTACCCCGGTACTCGTTACGCGAAAACCGTTACTGAGTGGTGACGACGGTCATCACCAGCTTGTCCTCGACGCGGATCGGGCCGTCTTCCTTGGCGCCGAGGGTGTATTCGAAGATGCCGGTCTGCATGCCGCCGTCTTCACCATGGACCATCAGCATCAGCATCTCGCCGGGCTCGACCGCTTCGGTGAGGATGGCGGCTACGTCGGTGTTCTCTCCGGCACGCAACGGGGCGTGACCGACGACGGGGCCGGGCTTCATCTCGGCATCGGTGCGGTGCACCACGAGCCAACCGTTCTGGTCGGCCATGACCTTGTCGGCGCTGACGATACCGTTGGAAACGCTCTGGTCCGCCGCTTCTACCATCGGAGCCATGGCATGGGAGGCCGCGAAGGCCGTTCCGGCGGCGAGGGTGGCGGCGGTGGCGAATGCAAGGATCTTCATGGAATACTCCTGTCGGTTTCTGTCGCGGAGGGCGTCTTGCCCTCCGTCATGACCGGAGACACGCAGGAGCCGTGCACGGAGTTTCAAACGGCGCGAAATTTCCGCCGCTCAGAGCGCGAGTGCCCGCAGACGCTCGTAGTGGGGCATCGCCGCCTCGGCCAGCCGGGCCGCCGTGCCGTCGAGTTCCGGCAGCGGGCCCTCCGGTCCGGCAAAGCCGGTGGAGGCGTGCACGGAGCCGTACCAGTGCGCGGCCCAGACCCCGTCCTGTGCATGGCCGCCCTCGGGCCAGTGCAGCATGGCCGGGTCGAACGGCAGGTCCATGGCTTCGCAGAGCTTGCGCAGCATCCCCGGCGGATCGCGGCGGATGTCGGCGCTGTCGATCACCAGCGGCACCTGGCCGATTGCGCGGACATGGTCGAACAACTCGGCCTGGAGCCGGAAACCGATGTCGTCCTCCGTGGCCTGCCCGTAGCCCTTCACGAAACTCGCGGCGACGCGGGCGGGGTGGCGGAGCAGGAAGACATTGGTGCACTGCGACATGAACGCCCGCGGGATGCCGTCGATCATGTGCTGGGTCATGTGCTTGTGGTAGGCATGCGGCTTGCCGTCCGGGATCGGCCCGAGCAGGCTCTGTTGCACCTCGAAGGCGTCTTCGGGCCGCGAGGCCTTGATCTCTTCCGCCATGGGGTGCGGCAGGCCGGTCCGGCGCAGGTAGGGGCCGTAGAACGGTTCATCCACCACGTGCATGTCGGCGCGGTTGCCGAAGGCGTACATCATCGCGGTCGACAGGTTCCGCGGGCCCGACCACATGGCGATCCTCATGGCTTGACCATCTCCATATAGAGATCGCGAAGGCGCTGCGTGACCGGACCCATTCCGCCCGTGCCGATCCGGCGGCCGTCGATTTCGCCCACCGGAGTCTGCGCGCCGAAGGTCCCGGTGAGAAAGGCCTCGTCCGCACCATAGGTGTCGACCAGCGAATAATTCCGCTCGAACACGGGGATATCGTTCGCACGACAGAGGTCGATGACCTTTTGCCGGGTGATGCCGTTCATGCAGTAGTCCCCGGTCGAGGTCCAAACCTCGCCCTTGCGGATGATGAAGAAATTGCAGGCGTTGGTGGTGTTCACGAAGCAGTGGATGTCGAGCATCAGCGCCTCGTCCGCGCCGGCCTTCTCGGCGGCGATGCAGGCGAGGATGCAGTTCAGCTTGGAGTGGGAATTGAGCTTCGGGTCCTGCGTCATCGGCAGCCCGCGGATGTGGGGCACGGTGGCAAGCTTGATCGGACGCGGGATCGAGGGTCGCGAATGCTCCATCAGGATGACGATGGTCGGTCCCTGGCGCGACAGCGCGGGATGCTGGAACGGCCGGGATTTGACCCCGCGCGTCACCATCAGGCGGCAATGGGCATCGGTCGTCATGCCATTGGCACGCTGCGTTTCGAACAGCGCCGCCACGAGAGCCTCGCGGGTCATGCCGATATCGAGGTCGATGGCCTTGGCCGCCTCGAACAGGCGGTCCATGTGGTCGTCGAGAAAGCTCCACCGCCCGTCATAGAGCCGAAGACCCTCCCAGACGCCATCCCCCAGCATGAACCCGGAATCGAATACCGAAACGGTCGCCTCGGCCCTGGGTTTCAGCTGACCGTTGACCCAGATGAGGATCGATTCATTGCGGATATCGTCTTCCGCCTGGTGTGTCGTGACCTTGTCCATAGACTCACGCTAGGCGCATTCCGGGATCTGCAAAAGGGGTCACGCGCGCTCACCATGCGGTGAAATCGCGTTGCAGCGATTGATCCGATGGCGCTTCGCCCGCAGGCTCGCGGTGAAAAGGGAGAGATCATCATGTTTCGACACATCCTGTTTGCCTGTCTCATCGTCGTCGGCGCTTCGGTCCAGGCAGGGCGCGCCGTTGCCGGTCCCATCGAGACGATCACCGTGGCCGGGGGTTGTTTCTGGTGCGTCGAGGCCGATTTCGAGAAGGTTGCCGGCGTCACCAAGGCGGTGTCCGGCTACACCGGCGGTTCGGTCAGGAACCCGACCTACAAGCAGGTCAGCCGTGGCGGGACCGGCCACTACGAGGCGGTGAAGATCTATTTCGACAGCGCCCGCGTCTCGCGCGACAAGCTCTACGCGATGTTTTTCCGCTCGGTCGATCCGACCGATGCAGGCGGGCAGTTCTGTGATCGGGGCGAGAGCTACAGGACCGCCATATTCGTCTCTGACAAGGCTCAGAAGGCATCGGCCGAGGCGGCGAAGGCCGAGGCTCAGGCCGCGCTCGGCAAGACGGTCGTGACCCCGGTCCTGTCGGCGGGGCAATTCTACGAAGCCGAGGATTATCACCAGGACTACTACAAGGGCGACAACCTCGTGCTGACCCGCTTCGGACCGATCAAGCAGTCGAATGCCTACAAGAAGTACCGCGACGCCTGCGGTCGCGACCAGCGCGTGCGCCAGCTTTGGGGCGGGGCCGCGCCCTTTGCCGGGGGCTGAAATCTAGCCGAGCCGGGCGTCCTGCACGTCCTTCAGATCGGGAATGACATCCGCCGTGCCGACCCGAGTGACCATGATCGCCGCCGCTCGCTGGCCGAGGGTGATGGCCTGCGGCATCGGCATCCCGCGATCCAGCGCCGCCAGCAGATAGCCGGTAAAGGTATCCCCCGCCCCGGTGGTGTCGACGGGTTTCACGGGAAACGCCGGAAAGGTGCGCTCGGTCCCCGCGCAGTTGTCGATCCAGCGGCACCCGTCACCGCCGAGCGTGACGACCGCGTGACGCGTCGGCAGATCCT
This sequence comes from Salipiger sp., assembly GCF_048261495.1. GTDB lineage: Bacteria > Pseudomonadota > Alphaproteobacteria > Rhodobacterales > Rhodobacteraceae > Salipiger. Next base: position 298,135 of record NZ_JBLXFX010000001.1, on the reverse strand, counting down.
GAAGGGTGCGGCCCGTCGCCGCTTCGAGCTGCCGCGCTTCGACGGCATTCAGGACCAGGATGTCCAGAAGCGGCAGAACCCCGGAAACGGCGGCGGCATCGAAGGGGGCCGCCGCGTAGGCAACGGACATCCCCAGCGCCTTGGCCTTGGTCGCCGCTTCGGCCTGACCGGAGGTCTCGTTCTGGAACAGGAACAGGTCGTCCGGCCCGGCTTCGGCCAGTGCGGCGGCGATCATCGACTCCGATATGGCCCGATTTGCGCCGGGATAGAGAATGATGTTGTTTTCGCCCGCATCATCCACGGCGATGATCGCATGGCCGGTGGCGATGTCCAGCCGCGAGATATGGCGCGTATCGACACCGTATTCCATCAGCCGCTCGACCGCCCAGCCACCATCCGGACCGACCGCACCGACGTGGACGACGCGCGACGCGGCGCGGGCGGCGGCGACCGACATGTTCGCGCCCTTGCCACCCAGCCCGCGGGTGTGGGAGGAGCAGGACAAAGTCTCGCCCGGACCCGGCAGATGGGGGACACGGTAGAAGAGGTCGGCGTTGATCGACCCGAGATTGAAGATCGTCATCGCCGGCCCCCCCTGTTTGCCTGTCAGCCGATCTTGCAGGCCGCAAGAACCGCCATGTTCAGAATGTCGTTCGCCGTCATGTTGGTGGAACAGATCTGGATCGACTTGTCGACGCCGGCAAGGATGGGGCCGATCACCGTCGCACCCGCCATTTCCTGCATCAGCTTGACCGAGATCGAGGCCGAGTGACGCGCCGGAACCACCAGAATGTTCGCCGGGCCGCTGAGACGCTGGAAGGGATAGGCCTCCTGCGCCTTCGGGTTCAGGGCCACGTCCACGGTCATTTCGCCTTCGTACTCGAAATCGACGCCGCGACGGTCGAGGACCAGCGGCGCAAGATGCATCTTGTGCGCGCGCTCGGACACCGGGTAGCCGAAGGTCGAGAACGAAACGAAGGCGACGCGCGGTTCCAGCCCGAGATGCCGCGCGACTTCGGCGGACCGCTCGGCAATGGTGGCGAGGTCTTCGGGCTCCGGCCATTCATGCACCAGCGTGTCCGAGATCAGCACGATCCGCCCGTTGTTGATCAGCGCGGTGACCCCCGCTGCCCCGTGCTTGGCGTCGGCATCGAAGACGTGGTTCAGCAGTTCCAGCACATGCGCCGACTTGCGGGTCGCGCCGGTAACGAGCCCGTCGCCGTGACCATGCGCGAGCATCAGCGAGGCAAACACGTGCCGATCGCGCGAGGCGAGACGGTGAATGTCCTGCCGGTTCTGGCCTTTGCGTTGAAGCCGCGCGTAGAGGTACTCCTTGTAGGTTTCGAGATGGCGGGTATTGCCCGCGTTCACCACTTCGAGTTCGCGGACCGCATCGGCCAGTCCGGCCTCTTCCAGCTTCTTGCGCACGTCGGAATCGCGGCCGACGACCAGCGCCTTTCCCAGCCCATTTCGCTGGTACATGACCGCCGCCCGCAGCACGCGGGGATCGTCGCCTTCGGCAAAGATCATCCGGGCCTGCGCCGCACGCGCACGGTTGTTGATCCCGCGCAGGATCGGCGCGGTGGAATCCATGCGGCCCTTGAGCGTTTCCTCGTAGGCCTCCATGTCGATGATCGGACGCCGCGCGGCGCCGGTGTCCATCCCGGCCTTGGCGACGGCGGGCGGAATGCGGTGGATCAGGCGCGGATCGAAAGGCGTCGGAATGATGTAATCCCGCCCGAAGGCCAGCGTCTGCCCGTAGGCGAGACCCACCTCGTCCGGCACGTCCTCGCGCGCGATCTCGGCCAGCGCGTTGGCACAGGCGATCTTCATCTCGTCGTTGATCGCGCGGGCATGAATGTCGAGCGCGCCGCGGAACAGGTAGGGAAAGCCGAGGACGTTGTTGACCTGGTTCGGATAATCGCTGCGGCCGGTCGCGACGATGGCGTCCGGGCGTACCTCGTGAGCCTCTTCCGGCGTGATCTCGGGGTCCGGATTTGCCATGGCGAAGATCACCGGGTTTTCCGCCATCGACAGGACCATGTCCTGCGTCACCGCTCCCTTGGCGGAAACGCCGAGGAACACGTCCGCGCCCTTCATCGCCTCTTCGAGGGTGCGCAGTTCGGTCTTGACCGCGTGGGCCGACTTCCACTGGTTCATGCCCTCGGTGCGCCCCTGGTAGATCACGCCCTTGGTGTCGCACATGATGCAATTCTCGTTGCGGGCCCCCATCGACTTGATGAGTTCGAGACAGGCAATCCCCGCCGCCCCCGCGCCGTTCAGCACGATGCGGCAGTCCTCGATCTTCTTGTCCGACAACAGCAGCGCGTTGATGAGGCCGGCCGCGCAGATCACCGCCGTGCCGTGCTGGTCGTCATGGAAGACGGGAATGTCCATCTCTTCCTTGAGCCGCTGCTCGATGATGAAACACTCGGGCGCCTTGATGTCCTCGAGGTTGATGCCGCCGAAGGTCGGGCCCATCAGTTTGACCGCGCGGCAGAATTCGTCGGGATCTTCGGTGTCGAGTTCGATGTCGATGGAGTTCACGTCGGCGAAGCGCTTGAACAGCACCGATTTGCCTTCCATCACCGGCTTGGAGCCGAGCGCGCCGAGATTGCCGAGGCCGAGAACCGCCGTCCCGTTGGAGATCACCGCAACGAGGTTGCCCTTGTTGGTGTAATCATAGGCCAGCTCGGGGTTCGCGGCGATTTCCTCGCAGGGCACCGCGACGCCGGGAGAGTAGGCCAGCGACAGATCGCGCTGGGTGGTCATCGGGACGGTGGCGCGGATTTCCCACTTGCCAGGCGTCGGCTCGAGGTGAAAGGCCAGAGCCTCTTCGCGGGTTAGTTTGACCTTGGCCATGCCTCGTTCCTCCATAGCGGCGGAGTTCCTCTTAGCGCAGGGCACAGGACGGCTCAACAGCGCGGTTTTCCGCTTTCGGTCGCCGCCTGCGCTTTGTTATGTCTGACGGGAACGGATGGGGGACCATATGACGGCTGTTACGCCGATGATGGCGCAATATCTGGAGATCAAGGCGCGGCATCCCGATGCGCTGTTGTTCTACCGGATGGGTGATTTTTACGAGCTGTTCTTCGACGACGCCGCGGCGGCGTCGGAGGCGCTGGATATTGCCCTGACCAAACGCGGCAAGCACGAGGGCGACGACATTCCGATGTGCGGTGTCCCGATCCACGCTGCCGAGGGCTATCTGCTCACGCTGATCCGGAAGGGTTTCCGCGTCGCGGTCTGCGAACAGCTCGAAAGCCCCGCCGAGGCCAAGAAGCGTGGCGCCAAGTCGGTGGTGAACCGGGACGTGGTGCGCCTCGTCACCCCCGGAACGCTGACAGAGGAAAGCCTGCTGGAGGCACGGCGGCACAATTTCCTGGCCGCTTTGGGCCGTGTCAGAGACGAATGGGCGATCTCCTGGGCCGATATTTCGACCGGGGCGTTTCACGTGATGCCGCTGGGCCGCGCCCGGATCGGCGCGGAACTTGCGCGGCTCACCCCGGCGGAACTGCTGGTCTCGGACACGGGCGAGGAGGATCTGCGCACGGTGCTGTCCGATCTCGGGGTGATGCCGACGGTTCTGGGGCGGGCGTCGTTCGATTCCGGCAATGCGGAAAACCGGCTTTGCAGCCTGTTCGGAGTGCAGTCGCTGGCCGGGTTCGGCACCTTCTCGCGCGCGGAACTCGCGGCAATGGGTGCGGTGGTCGACTATCTCGACATCACGCAAAAGGGCCGGTTGCCGCTGTTGCGTCCGCCGCAGAAGGATGCCGTTTCCTCGCAGATGCAGATCGACGCCGCGACACGGCGCAACCTGGAACTGACGCATTCCATGCAGGGCGGGCGCGCCGGTTCGCTGCTGTCGGTCATCGACCGCACCGTGACCTCCGGCGGCGCGCGGCTGCTCGAGCGGCGGGTGTCCTCGCCCTCGCGGGCTTTGACCGTGATCCGGCAGCGGTTGGGCGCGCTGGATTGGGCGATGGAGGCCCCCGAAGGCCCCACCCTGCGCGACGCGCTGCGCAAGGTGCCCGATCTCGACCGCGCCCTGTCCCGGCTGGGTCTCGATCGTGGCGGACCACGCGATCTTGCCGCCGTGCGCAATGCGCTGGGGCAGGCCGCCCTGTTGTCGCGGACACTGGCCTCTGCCGACCTGCCCGAGCTCTTGTCCGAGGCGCGCGACCTTCTCACCGGCCATGACGAACTGATCGCCCTGCTCGAAGACGCGCTGGTCGCCGAACCGCCGCTGTTGGCACGGGACGGAGGATTCATCTGCGCGGGCTACGACGCCGATCTGGACGTGGCGCGCAAGCTGCGCGACGAGGGCCGCGGTGTCATCGCCGGAATGCAGGCCGACTATGCGCAGCTTGCCGGGGTGACCTCGCTCAAGATCAAGCACAACAACGTGCTGGGCTACTTCATCGAAACCACGGCGACCCATGCGGAACGGATGATGTCGCCGCCGCTGAACGAAACCTTCATCCATCGCCAGACCACCGCCAATCAGGTCCGTTTCACCACGGTCGAACTCAGCGCCCTCGAAACCCGCATCCTGAATGCGGGCGGCGAGGCGCTGGAGATCGAAAAGCGGCTCTATGACAGCCTGAAGTCCGCCATTCTCGCCTCGGCCCCCGCAATTTCCGACACCGGACACGCGCTGGCGGAGTTCGATGTCGCGCTCGGGCTTGCCGACCTGTCGCGAGATCTGGACTGGTGCCGCCCCGAGGTCGACGAAAGCCGCGCCTTTGCCATCACGGGCGGCCGGCATCCGGTGGTGGAACGGTCGCTGCGATTACAGGGCGGGGCACCGTTCATCGCGAACGACTGCCAGCTTTCCGCCGATGGTGAGTCCGCTGCGCTGACGCTTCTGACCGGTCCCAACATGGCCGGTAAATCGACCTACCTCCGGCAGAACGCGCTGATTGCCCTGCTCGCCCAGATCGGCAGCCACGTGCCCGCGCAGTCGGCCCATGTCGGTTTGGTAAGCCAGATCTTCAGCCGGGTCGGTGCGTCGGACGATCTGGCGCGCGGGCGGTCCACCTTCATGGTCGAGATGGTGGAGACCGCGGCGATCCTCAACCAGGCGGACGAACGGGCGCTGGTCATCCTGGACGAGATCGGGCGCGGAACGGCAACCTATGACGGTCTCTCCATCGCCTGGGCGACGCTGGAACATCTGCACGGGTCCAACCGCGTCAGAGGGCTGTTTGCGACCCATTACCACGAGCTGACGGTGCTGGCGGGCAAGCTGCCCGGCGTGACCAATGCCACCGTCGCGGTCAAGGAATGGGACGGCGAAGTCATCTTCCTGCACGAGGTACGCCCCGGCGCGGCGGATCGGTCCTATGGCGTGCAGGTCGCGCAACTGGCCGGGCTGCCGCAACCCGTCATCGCCCGCGCCCGCACGGTGCTCGACGCATTGGAAAAGGGCGAACGCGAGCGTCCCTCGCCGAAGGCGCTGATCGACGACCTGCCACTGTTTTCCGCCGCAGCCAGTGCCCCGCCGCAGCCCGTTGCAGCGCCGGGACCCTCCGAAGTGGAGGAACGTCTAAAGACGCTGAGCCCGGACGAGATGACACCGCGCGAAGCCCTGCAGGCAATCTACGATCTGAAGGATCTGCTCGCCGGGAACGGGTGAACCGTTTCCCGTGAAACATTCCGGGCGCCGGAGATGAATCCGGACATGAAAAAGCCCCCCGAACAGCATCGGAGGGCTTCGGAATGTCTGCTCAGCTTGCGGGCATGGAGCTGACGCCGACCTGCGCGGGGCGCAGCAGCCGGTCGAACAGCATGAAGCCTTCCGCAGAAACCTGAATGATCTCGCCGGCCTTGGTGCCGGGGACCGGGGCTTCGAACATGGCCTGGTGCATCTGCGGGTCGAACTTGTCGCCCACCTCGGGCGTGATCGTCGTCACGCCATGCTTGGAAAAGACGTTGCTGAGCTCGCGCAGGGTCAGTTCCACGCCTTCGATCAGTGCCGCGGCGGCATGCTCTTCCCGCGCGGCGTTCAGGGCACGCTGCAGGTTGTCGTAAACCGGAAGGAGGTCACGCGCCAACCGCGTGCCACCGTATTGCTGGGCCTCGCGCCGGTCCTTGTCGGCGCGCTTGCGTGCGTTTTCCGCATCCGCCAGCGCCCGCATGAAACGGTCCTTGAATTCGTCCCGCTCCGCGCGCAGCGAATCGAGCTCGACTTCGGTCGGGTCCAGGTCTTCTTCCGCATAGGCTTCGGCCTCTGCGGCTTCGATATCATCCAGAAAATCGTCGTTCTTCGGATCTGCCATTCTTCACCTCTCGCTACGTTCGGCAATGAGTTTGCCGACAAGCTGTGCCGTATAGTCCACGATCGGAACGATCCGACCGTAGTTGAGGCGCGTCGGGCCGATCACTCCCACCGCGCCGATGATCTTGCGATCCGCGTTCATATATGGAGAGACCACCAGAGAGGAACCCGAAAGTGAGAAAAGTTTGTTCTCCGAACCGATAAAAATGCGGACACCCTCGCCCGTTTCGGCCAGTTGGAGGAATTCCGCGATGTCACGTTTGCGTTCCAGATCGTCGAACAGCGTCCGGATCCGGTCGAGTTCCTCGGCTTCGGCCTCTCCCCCCAGAAGATTCGCCCGGCCGCGCACGATGAGTCGCGCGGAATTGTCGGCCTCGCCCTCCCACATCGCCATGCCCGTCTCGATCATCTCGGCGGCGAGGCTGTTCAGTTCCTGACGGCGGGCGGCGATTTCCCGCGCCATGTCGCGGCGCAATTCGGAGAGGGTCTTGCCCTCGATCATCGCGTTCAGAAAATTCGCCGCCTCGCGCATGGAGCTCGGCGTCTGGCCCGGAGGCGGCGCGAACAGGCGGTTCTCGACGTGTCCGTCGGCAAAGACGAGCACGACCAGCGCGCGGTCGTGCCCGAGGCTGACGAACTCGATATGTTTCATAGGGGCTTCGTGTTTCGGCGTCAGCACCAGCGACGCGCCATGCGTCACGCCTGACAGCGCGGCCCCCACGCGGTCGAGCAGGCCGCCCACGTCGCCCGCCCCTGCCCCGAGCGTGGCATCGAGCTTTTCACGGTCGTGGTGATCGAGATCCCGCACTTCCAGCAGCCCGTCGACGAACATCCGAAGCCCCAACTGGGTCGGGATGCGCCCGGCGGAAACGTGCGGACTGTCGAGCAGGCCGAGAAACTCCAGATCCTGCATGACATTGCGGATCGTTGCGGCGGAAACCTTTTCGCTGAGCGTACGGGTCAGGGTCCGGGAGCCCACGGGCTCCCCGGATTCGATATATGCCTCGACCACCCGGCGGAACACTTCCCGCGAGCGGTCGTTCATTTCGTCCAGAAGGCGGCTTCCTTCTTTCATCCTAACCTTTCCAGTCACCTCGGGTATTAAAGACGCCCGGCGCCCGCCGTCAATCGGGGTTGCGGGTCATGTCTGGCCCGATTATCCCGAACAAAACAAGGAAGGGATGGCCCATGCGACCGTCAGGACGTGATTTAGGCGAAATGCGCACCGTTTCAATCGAAACGGGCGTCACGAAACATGCGGAAGGCTCCTGCCTGATCAAGGTCGGCGACACCCACGTGATCTGCACGGCCTCCCTGGAAGAGCGCGTACCGCCCTTCATCAAGGGCAGCGGGCTGGGCTGGGTCACCGCGGAATACGGCATGCTGCCCCGGTCGACCGGATCGCGGATGCGCCGCGAGGCGGCAAGCGGCAAGCAGGGTGGCCGTACGGTGGAAATCCAGCGCCTCATCGGCCGCAGCCTTCGCGCCGGTGTCGACCGCGTCGCGCTCGGCGAACGCCAGATCACCGTCGACTGCGACGTGATCCAGGCCGACGGCGGCACGCGCTGCGCTTCGATCACAGGCGCCTGGGTCGCGCTGCGGATCGCCGTGAACAAGCTGATGAAGGCCGGGTCGATCATCACCGATCCGCTCGTGTCGCCCGTCGCGGCGGTAAGCTGCGGGATCTACGCCGGCCAGCCGGTGCTTGACCTCGACTATGCCGAAGACAGCGAAGCCGGGGTGGACGGCAATTTCATCCTGCGCGGCGATGGCCAGCTGATCGAAGTGCAGATGTCCGCCGAGGGCGCGACCTTTACCCGCGCACAGATGGGGCAATTGCTCGACCATGCCGAAGCCGGGGTCGCGCAACTTGTCGCTGCACAGAAAGCGGCCGTGGCATGACCCGGCGCTTCGACGGCAAGCGGCTTCTGGTGGCGACCCACAATCGCGGGAAGCTGGAGGAGATCGCCGATCTCCTGAAGCCGTTCGCCGTCGAGGTTGTCGGCGCGGCCGAGATGGGTCTGCCGGAACCCGAAGAAACCGGCACCACCTTCGTCGAAAACGCACGGATCAAGGCCCATGCCGCCGCCAAGGCGACCGGCCTGCCCGCGCTCTCCGACGACAGTGGCATCGCGATCGATGCGCTGGACGGCGCGCCCGGTGTCTACACCGCCGATTGGGCCGAAACAGAGACAGGTCGCGACTTTGTCATGGCGATGGAAAAGACCCGGAACGCGCTGCTGGACAGCGGCGCGGCCGAGCCCTGGACCGCGCGGTTCTGCTGCACGCTCGTCCTGGCCTGGCCGGACGGTAGCGACGAGGTGTTCCCGGGCGTGATGGAGGGTCGCGTGGTGTGGCCGATGCGCGGCGATCAGGGTCACGGGTACGACCCCATCTTCCAGCCCGAGGCCTACGACATCACCTTCGGCGAGATGGACCGCTGGGAAAAGAACCGCATCAGCCACCGCGCCGATGCCTTCAGGAAATTCGTGAAAGGCTGCTTTGCCTGAGTTCTGGGAAAGCGGCGGCTTCGGCCTCTATGTCCACTGGCCCTTTTGCGAGGCCAAGTGCCCCTATTGCGACTTCAACAGCCATGTCACGGGCGGCGTCGACCACGAGGCCTGGGCCCGGGCGCTGGTTTCCGAACTTGACCGATACGGCGCACTGACCTCGGGGCGGGTCCTGCAATCCATCTATTTCGGCGGCGGGACCCCGTCGCTCATGGTACCCGCGACGGTCGAAAAGATCCTGAGCGCCAGCCGCAATCATTGGGCCTGGTCCAACGACATAGAAATCACCATCGAAGCCAATCCGCGGTCCGTCGAGGCGCACAAGTTCGAGGGCTTCGCTCTCGCCGGAGTGAACCGTGTCTCGCTCGGCATTCAGGCCTTGAACGACGCCGATCTGAAGCGTCTCGGCCGGCTGCACGGCGTAGACGAGGCGATTGCCGCGCTGGAGCTCGCCCGGCAGATCTTTCCCCGAGTCTCCAACGATCTGATCTATGCCCGACAGGGTCAGAGCCTCGCGGATTGGGAAGCGGAGCTGCGGACGGGGCTCGACCTCGCGGGCGAACATCTCTCACTCTACCAACTCACCATCGAACAGGGCACCGCCTTTTGGACACGTCATAGGGCGGGAAAGCTGCGCGGTCTTCCTGACGAGGATCTGGCCGCCGATATGTTCCTCGCGACGCAGGAGATCTGCGAAGCACACGGCCGTCCGGCTTATGAAGTGTCGAACCACGCCCCTCCCGGCGCCGAGTCCAAGCACAACCTCATCTACTGGCGCGGCGGAGATTATGTGGGGATCGGTCCGGGCGCCCACGGGCGTGTCACCCTTGACGGCATCCGCCATGCAACCGAAGCCTGGGCTCTGCCCTCGGTCTGGATGGATCGTGCCAATGCCGGATCAGCCGACAAACTGCGCGACAGGCTCGACGCGGCGGAGATCCTGTCAGAATATGTCATGATGGGGCTGCGTGTGACGGACGGCATCGACCTTGCCAGGGTCGAACGTCTGTACCCCGCCGGCCTGCCGGAACAGACCCTCGTGGAGCTCGAGGAGCTTGATTTGCTCTGGCGGAAAGACGGTCGCCTCGGTGTGACGACCGCCGGAAGGATGGTCCTGAACAGGATCGTGACGGAACTTCTTCCGGATTAACGTGCGCTGCTCAGGATCATGCAGATCTCGTCCAGTTGGTCGAGCGAGCCGTAGCTGATCGTCACCCGCCCGGATTCCCCGTTCGCGCCGTGATCGACCGTGACCTTCATCCCCAACGCCGCGGACAGATCGCCTTCGAGCGCGCGCGTATCCGCATCCTTTTCGGGTCCGGCCGACGGCTTGTTCCCTGCGCGAGGACGCGGCGGCGCGTCATTCCGGGCCAGTTGTTCGGCCTGACGGACAGAGAGGTTCCGGGACACGATCTGCTCGGCAAGCTCTTCGGCATTTTCGGCGGTCACCAGGGTGCGCGCGTGGCCGGCGGAAATCTTACCATCGACCACAAGCGTTTGCACGCTGTCGGGCAGGTTCAGCAGGCGCAGCAGGTTTGCGATGTGACTTCTGCTCTTTCCCAGCGCCTCGGCAATCTTTTCCTGCGTATGACCGAAGCGCGACATGAGCTGCCGATATCCGGCCGCCTCTTCGATCGCGTTCAGGTCGGCCCGCTGAATGTTCTCGATGATCGCCACTTCCAGCACTTCGAGATCGTCGAAATTCCGGACCAGCGCCGGGACTTCGTGCAACTGGGCAAGCTGCGCGGCACGCCAGCGGCGCTCCCCGGCGACGATCTCGAACTCTCCGTCATGGTTCGGTCGAGGACGGACGATGATCGGCTGGATGATGCCCTTGGCCCGGATCGAATCCGAAAGCTCCTGCAATTGTTCGGGCGTGAAGGAGCGACGCGGCTGATCGGGATTCGGGACAAGCTTTTCGATCGGGATCATGCGATCCGGCTGGCGCGGGGCCTCGCCCGCAGCAGGACCGCTCGACATGACATCCACATCCGACATGAGGGCCGAAAGCCCGCGACCCAGACCCCTGCGCATTTCCTTCTTCTCAGACATTTCGTCTTCCTGTCCCTTCGATCATTCAAGCGGCGATCGTGTTGTTCTTTTGCAGAATTTCATCCGCGAGCGAGCGATATGCCGCGGCCCCCTTGGACAGCGTGTCATAGGCGAGCACCGGCTGCGAAAAGGACGGTGCCTCGCTCACCCGCACGTTGCGGGGAATGACGGTCGCAAAAACCAGATCGCCGAGGTTTTCGCGCGCGTCTTCCTCGACCTGCCGCGACAGGTTGTTGCGCGCGTCGTACATCGTCAGCACGACGCCCTCGATGCGAAGATCCGGATTGGCGGTCTGTCGCACTTCGCGGATAGTCAGCATGAGCTGCGACAAACCTTCGAGCGCGAAGAATTCGCTTTGCAGCGGCACCAGAACGGAATGCGCGGCCACCATCGCGTTGACAGTCAGAAGATTCAGCGAAGGAGGACAATCGACCAGGATGAAATCGAAATCGAACCGATCCATCCCCACCTGCCTCAGCGCATCATGCAGCAGGAAACTGCGCTTTTCGTTCGCCACCAGTTCGATATCGGCCGAGCTGAGGTCGACCGTCGCGGGGATCAGGAAAACGCCCGGCGTCTCCGTCGAAAGGATCAACTCACCCAGCGGGACATCCTCGATCAAAAGATCGTAGGTCGTGTAATCGCGCTGCTCCGGATCAATACCGAGGCCGGTGGAAGAATTGCCCTGCGGATCCAGGTCGATCACCAGGACCTTGCGGCCCTTTTCGGCCAAAGCCGCCCCGAGGTTGATGGTCGTTGTGGTCTTGCCGACCCCGCCCTTCTGGTTGGCGACGGCGATGATCTTCGGGCCGAACGGTCGCGAAAGGTCAGACATGTGTCAACGCTCCGATGTCCAGAATGACCGCTTGCGGGTCACTGATGCTTGTATGGGGAATGCACGAGAATTGCCACGTCTTGCGGGCGATCTCGACTTCTTTTTTCCAGGATTGCCCCTTGGGAAACAGCGCCTGACCATCCGCAGAGCGATGCCGATCGGTGAAATGAAGCAACTGGTCGAGATCCGACAGGGCTCGCGCGCTCAGCACATCGGCGTTCAGCGGATCTAGGGTTTCAATGCGCTGTGTCGCGACCTTGGCCATAAGACCGGCCTCCCGGATCACGGTCCGGAGGAAGGCGCATTTCCGTGCATCGCTCTCCACCAGGATAACGGAGAGCCCCGGCGCCAGTTCGGCCGCCAGGATGGCGATGACCACACCCGGGAAACCGCCGCCGGAGCCCAGATCAACCCAAATTCCGGTATCTTTCTTCAACAGCGTCCAAAGCTGCACGGAATCAAGCACATGGCGGTTCCACGCGTCTTCGACCGTCGATTTGGACACCAGATTGATCTTCGGGTTCCATTTCTTCAGGGCGCTGAGATGCAGGTCCAGCCTGTCTCGTGTTTCACGTGAAACATCGAAGGGCAGCTCATGATGAGAGGTCATGCCGATTTTTTCACGCCCGAGCGTTTGATATGGACAAGCAGAAGAGACAGCGCTGCGGGCGTCATGCCTTCGACCTTGCCGGCTTGGGCAAGGGTCGTCGGCCGGGCGCGCACAAGTTTCGCCTGCAATTCGTTCGACAGACCCGAGAGTCCGGAAAACTGAAAGTCATCCGGAATTTCCAGAGCTTCGTCCTTCTGAAGGGCAGCCACGTCTCCCTTCTGCCGCTCGATGTAATTCGCATAAAGAGCGTCACGTTCAAGCTGCAGAGCTATGGCAGGCTCCAGCTGATTCACCTCGGGACAGGCCGACGCAAGCAGGGTCACGGTCACGTCGGGCAGCGACAAGGCCTGATAGACGGTCCGCTTGCCGCTATCGACATTGACCGCAACGCCGAGCTCACCAAGTTGCTTCGCGGAAATCTTCTCCGTTTGAAGAACGTCCCGCCCCGCCGCCAGTTTTTCCATCTTCTCCAAATGACGTTCTGCACGATCTGACCCGACGCAGCCGAGTGCGATGCCCTTCCCCGTCAACCGTTGATCCGCATTATCGGCGCGAAGGGACAACCGGAATTCGGCGCGCGAGGTGAACATGCGATAGGGCTCAGTCACACCGCGGGATGTGAGGTCATCCACCATCACGCCGATGTAACTTTCGGACCGGCCAAAGGTTATCGCTTCACCGTCAGAGGACACACGGGCCGCATTCAGTCCGGCGACGAGACCTTGAGCAGCAGCTTCCTCGTACCCGGTGGTGCCATTGATCTGCCCTGCGGTAAAGAACCCCCGAACGCCTTTGACCTGGAGGCTCAAGTCCAGAGATCGGGGGTCCAGATAATCGTACTCGATCGCGTATCCGGGTTGCAGGATGACGGCGTTTTCCAACCCAGCGATGGAATGGACGTAGTCCTCTTGAACATCCGCCGGTAAGGACGTGGAAATGCCGTTCGGATAAACCGTGTCATCGTCCAGACCTTCCGGTTCGAGGAATATCTGATGCGATGTCTTGTCGGCAAACCGGACGATCTTGTCCTCAATCGAAGGGCAATATCTCGGGCCGATCCCTTCGATATGACCGCCGTACATTGCCGAGCGCTCGAGATTGCGGCGAATGATATCGTGCGTCGCTTCGTTCGTATGAGTGATTCCGCAGGAAACTTGCCGGGCGACGGGCTTTTGATTGAGGAACGAGAACATCACCGGATCGTCGTCACCGGGCTGGCTTTCCAAAGCTGCCCAATCAATCGTGCGTCCGTCCAGCCGCGGCGGCGTTCCGGTCTTCAATCGACCAAGCGGCAAGCTCATCGAGTCGATCCGATCCGCGAGTTTCACCGAAGGCGCATCGCCCATACGCCCTCCTGGATGCGAGGTGTCGCCGATGTGGATGATGCCGCGCAAAAATGTCCCCGTCGTCAAAACCACCGCTCGACAAAGAATGTGCGACCCGTCGGCGAGTTCGACGCCCTTCACCTCATTCGCTTCGATCAGAATGTCTGCGACTTCCCCTTCGACAATGGAAAGGTTCGGGACGGACTTCATCTCGGCCAGCATGGCTGTCCGATATCTCTTGCGGTCGGATTGCGCGCGCGGTCCCTGAACAGCGGGCCCCTTCCGACGGTTCAATAGCCGGAACTGTATTCCGGCATGATCCGCCACCCGGCCCATGACCCCGTCCATCGCGTCGATTTCCCGAACCAGGTGGCCTTTTCCCAGACCACCGATGGCCGGGTTGCAGGACATCACACCGATGCCGGATTCCTTGAGTGTGACGAGTGCTGTTCTTGCCCCCATGCGCGCAGAGGCCGCGGCGGCTTCGGTGCCAGCGTGACCACCGCCGACGACGATGACATCAAAATCCAGATGTTTCACGTGAAACACTCCTACTTTCCGAGGCAGAACGTCGAGAAAATCTCATCCAGCAACGATTCAACATCCACGCGACCGATCAAGGCCTCAAGGCGCCGAATCGAGAACCGGACTTCCTCCGCAGTGATATCATACCCGGCAGGACCCAGATCAAGCCGCGATATCGCAGTCTCTAGTGCTTCAGTGCCTTCACGAAACGCAATCCTGTGCCGCTCTCTCGTGATCAGACCTGCATCGCGGGTACGGGAGGAAAGAACATCGCCGATCTCTTCGACCAGTGCCCCGATACCCTGGCCGGTCTTCACCGAAATGCCGGTCGAGGCACCTGTGAGGTCCGCCTTCGAAATCCGCACAAGGTCGCCCGGTTTGGGTTCCATCATCGGGGCTTCGTCCGGTCCGACAAGAAAGACACGCAGGTCAGCAGATTCAGCCCGTTGGCGCGCGCGCTGTATCCCGATCTTTTCGACCGGATCATCGGTCTCGCGCAATCCTGCGGTATCCAGCAAGGTCACCGGCAGTCCGGCGATCTCCATATGCACCTCGATCACGTCACGGGTGGTCCCCGCGATTTCAGACGTGATGGCAGCATCCCTACCGGCCAGTTCATTCAGGAGAGAGGACTTCCCGATGTTCGGCGCACCGACGATCGCAACCTCGAACCCCAGCCGGATTCGTTCGGCGGCGACCGAGCCCTTCAGTTCAACCCGCAAATCCTTCAGGACACTTTCGAGGTGGTCCCGCACATCTTCCGTCACGTCGACCGGAAGATCCTCATCCGCAAAATCAATGGTGGCTTCCAGAAGCGATGCGGCGGTGATCAGGCGGCGGCGCCACTCTTCGACGCGCTCCCCCAAACGGCCCACGAGCACCTGCATGGCCTGGACCCGCTGGCTTTCGGTCTGCGCCTCGATCAGATCGCTCAGCGCTTCGACCTGGGTGAGATCCAGCTTCTGATTTTCAAGCGCGCGCCGGGTAAATTCCCCCGGTTCGGCCAGTCTGAAACCCGGCAGCTGCGAAAGTGCGCGAAGCACGGCGCGCTGGATCGCGATGCTGCCGTGTGTGTGGAATTCGACCACACGCTCTCCGGTAAAGCTTGCGCCCTCCTCGAAGACGAGGACAAGCGCCTGGTCCAGCATGGCGCCGTCGGCATCGCGCAAGATGCGCAGGTCGGCCTTGCGCGCCTCCGGGACGCTCCCGGCAAGCGCTTTCGCGGCGTCCGGAGCCGAGGGACCGGAAACCCGAATAACAGCAACGCCCGATTTCCCGGGCGCGCTGGCAAGAGCATAGATCGTATCCATGGGGTCCCGCGGAACGGCGTCAGCTGTTCATGGAATCGAAGAATTCAGAGTTGGTCTTGGTTTGCTTCAACTTCGAAATCAGGAATTCGACAGCGTCCGTGGTTCCCATGGGATTCAGGATCCGTCGCAGCACGAAGGTCTTCTGAAGGTCGATCTTGTCGATCAACAGATCCTCTTTCCGCGTCCCCGATTTCAGAATGTCGATGGCCGGGAAAACGCGCTTGTCCGCGATCTTGCGGTCAAGCACGATCTCGGAGTTGCCCGTACCCTTGAATTCCTCGAAGATCACTTCGTCCATCCGCGATCCGGTATCAATCAGCGCGGTCGCGATGATGGTGAGCGAGCCACCCTCTTCGATATTCCGCGCCGCACCGAAGAACCGCTTGGGGCGCTGCAGCGCGTTCGCGTCAACACCACCGGTAAGCACCTTGCCCGAGGACGGCACAACAGTGTTGAACGCCCTACCAAGTCTGGTGATGGAGTCGAGAAGGATAACAACATCTCGCTTGTGCTCGACCAGGCGCTTGGCCTTTTCGATCACCATTTCCGAAACCGCAACGTGGCGCGTGGCGGGTTCGTCGAAGGTCGAGGACACGACCTCACCCTTCACCGAACGCTGCATGTCGGTGACTTCTTCCGGCCGTTCGTCGATCAGCAGGACGATGAGATAGCACTCGGGGTGGTTCTTCTCGATCGAGTTGGCGATGTTCTGAAGCAGCACCGTCTTGCCGGTCCGCGGCGGGGCCACGATCAGCGACCGCTGCCCTTTGCCGATCGGCGCGACGAGGTCGATGATCCGGGCGGAGCGGTCCTTGATCGTCGGGTCTTCGATTTCCATCTTCAGCCGCTCGTCGGGATAGAGCGGCGTGAGGTTGTCGAAGGCGATCTTGTGGCGGGCCTTCTCGGGCTCCTCGAAATTGATCGCGGACACGTCGGTCAGGGCGAAATACCGCTCCTCACCGTCGGGGGCGCGGATCTCGCCTTCGATCGTGTCCCCGGTGCGCAGCGAATGCTTTCGGATCATGTCGGGAGACACATAGATGTCGTCGGGACCGGGAAGATAGTTCGCTTCGGGAGAGCGCAGGAAGCCGAAGCCGTCCTGGAGCACTTCGAGAACGCCGTCGCCGGAGATCTGCCAATCTTCATCCGCCCGCTCCCGGAGGATCTGGAACATCATCTCGCCCTTGCGCATGGTCGAGGCGTTCTCGATCTCCAGCTCCTCGGCCATCGCCAGGAGATCTTTCGGGCTCTTTGCCTTGAGATCGGCAAGATTGAGCTTTTCTTCGCTCATGGTCGTTCCTCCGGGCCGGAGAGATCCGGCCGCATCGTTCTGTTCGTAGGGGAAAGTCGCTACCCGGACGGGCGCTGACGGGTGGTAGCCCTTCGGACGGGTGAAGTCAATCTGTACGGGCTCCGGTGAAATACTCTCCGGGTCTTCCTGAATTTAAGAGAAAAGTAAGAAAGGTGGATTTTGATGTAAGGGCGGTGTGTCGTCGTGGATAATCCGGATGTCCGGAGGTTTTCCACGAAGGGCGGCGTCGTGGATGATTGTGTGGATCGAACCCGTGCAGTTCCGGCGCGGTCGGAAATGTGTCTTTTGTACATGGGGTTTCGCACCCCTTGCAGGTCTTGCAGAACCCCGGGGACGGTTGTCGCCGCGCGGGCTCTTCCACATCCTGGCGTTTTCCCGGTCCACAGGCGGACGGATGGCCCGGACCGGCGGCGACTCACCCCCGATATCCCCCGACTTGAAACTTCCGTGGTTTTTCCTCAGAACTTTCCTCTGAGTCAGACCCGGGGATATCGGCAGGTTTTTCCACATGAATCAGGAATTGATCCTGGCTTCCGGCTCGGAGATCCGGGCCGAGATGCTGCGCGCGGCGGGTGTTCCCTTCCGGGTCGAGGTGGCGCGAATCGACGAATCGTCGATCCGTGCATCGCTGGAAGAGGAAGGCGCGACGCCGCGCGACATCGCGGACACGCTGGCCGAGTACAAGGCGCGGCGCGTCTCGGACCGTTTTCCCGAGGCGCTGGTGCTCGGCTGCGATCAGACTCTCGATCTTGACGGCCGCTGCCTTTCCAAACCGGAAACACCGGAGCAGGCGCGGGAGCAGTTGCAGGCCTTGCGCGGCAATCGCCACATGCTGTTGTCCGCTGTCGTCGGCTACCGCGGCTCGAAACCGGAATGGCGTCATGTCGGGACCGCGCGGCTGTGGATGCGCAACTTCAGCGACACCTACCTCGACGCCTATCTCGCGCGGAACTGGGACAGCATTCGCCACTCCGTCGGCGGTTACAAGATGGAGGAGGAGGGTGTCCGCCTCTTCTCCCGCATCGAGGGTGATCATTTCACCATTCTGGGGCTCCCGATGTTCGAGCTTCTTGCCTTTCTCTCCACCCGGGGGATCATAGAGACATGAGTATGGACAAAATTCCTCTGGCCGGGGTCATCGGCTCTCCCATCGCGCACAGCCGCTCTCCGCGCCTGCATGCCCACTGGCTGCGAAAATACGGCCTGTCCGGGCATTACGTTCCCATGGACATCGCGCCTGACAACCTCGAAGCCGCTCTGCGGATGCTGCCGCAGCTTGGTTTCGTCGGGGTGAACGTGACCATTCCCTACAAGGAAAAGGTGATGGAGATCGCGGACCTCGTGTCGGATCGCGCGACGCTCATCGGGGCGTCGAACACGCTGATCTTCCGTAAGGACGGTCGCATTCACGCGGACAACACCGATGGCTACGGCTTTATCGAGAACCTGCGCCAGGCCGTGCCGAACTGGAACCCGGCGGCGGGGCCGGCTGCGGTGCTCGGCGCCGGGGGGGCCGCGCGCGCGGTGCTGGCATCCCTGCTGGAGGTGGGCGTGCCCGAAGTCCGCATTTCCAACCGCACGCGCATGCGCGCCGAACAGCTTCGCAACGACTTCGGGCACCGGGTCCAGGTCTTCGAATGGGTCAAGGCTGGCAACATGCTCGAAGACGCGATGACCGTGGTCAATTCGACGTCGCTCGGCATGGTCGGCAAGCCAGAACTTCGTGTGCCGCTCGACGGGTTGCGGCCGGGCGCGCTGGTCACGGATCTGGTTTATGCGCCGCTTCAGACGCGGCTGCTACGCGTGGCGGCGGAACAGGGCTGCATCTGCGTCGACGGGCTCGGCATGTTGCTGCATCAGGCGGTTCCCGGGTTCGAGCGCTGGTTCGGGCATCGCCCCGAGGTCGACGAAGCGACGCGCGCCGCCGTCCTGAGATGAAATTCCGCCTCGGCCTGACGGGCTCCATCGGCATGGGAAAATCCACGACGGCGCGGCTTTTCGCGGAGCGGGGCTGCGTTGTCTGGGATGCGGATGCGGCGGTACATCGTCTCTATTCCGCCTCGGGAGCGGCGGTTGCGCCGATCGGCGCCCTCTTCCCGGATGCGATCGAGGACGGCGCCGTCTCGCGTGCGAGGCTGCGGGACATCATTGCCTCCGACCCGACCGCCCTGCCCCGGATCGAAGCCGCGGTTCATCCGCTGGTGCGGGCCGACCGCGAGGATCAGGCCCGCCGGCACCCCGGGGCCATCGGCGTTTTCGACATCCCGCTGCTGTTCGAAACGGGCGCGGAATCGGAGATGGACGCGACCGCATGTGTCACCATTTCACCCGAACTCCAGCGAGAGCGGGTTCTGGCGCGGGGAACCATGACCGAAGCCGACCTCGACAGGATCCTGTCGCGCCAGATGCCGAATGACGAAAAATGCGTGCGGTCGGACTATGTAATCCGGACCGACACCCTTGAGCATGCCGCCGCGCAGGTTCAGACAGTGCTGGAAGACATCGAAAGGCGGATCAATGCGTGAGATCGTGCTCGACACCGAAACCACCGGGTTCAAACCGGAACAGGGCGACCGCATCGTCGAAATCGGCGCGGTCGAGCTGTGGAACCACGTGGCAACGGGCAAGACGTACCATCAGTACATCAATCCCGAACGGTCCATGCCGCAGGAGGCGTTTGCCGTTCACGGGCTGGGCGACGATTTCCTGAGGGACAAGCCGCTGTTCGCGCAGATCGTCGACGACTTTCTCGCCTTCATCGGGGATTCGAAGCTGGTCATCCACAACGCGGCCTTCGACGTCAAATTCCTGAACGCCGAGCTCGGCTGGTCCAGGCGCCCGCTCCTCCCGCCGGATTGCGCAATCGACACGCTCGACATCGCGCGCCGGCGGTTTCCCGGCTCTCCCGCCTCGCTCGACGCGCTTTGCCGTCGTTTCTCTATCGACAATTCGTCGCGCACGCTGCACGGCGCACTTCTGGACAGCGAGATTCTCGCCGAGGTCTACCTGGAACTGATCGGGGGCAAGCAGCCGGATTTCGCGCTGGCCCAGGGCGGAAACAGCAGCACCGGCACCACGGTCGACGAGAATTGGCGTCCGTCCCGTCGCGTGACGGCCCTGCCCTCCCGGATCACGGATGACGAAAAGGCGGCTCACGCCGCCTTTGTAGAGAAACTCGGAGAAGGCGCGCTCTGGAAGCGCGCCTGACGGCCTGAGGGATCAGGCGTCGAGCTTGCGGCCTTCGTCGGTCGCGGCCTGCTGGCGACGGGCGATTTCCGCGCGGTAGAGCGCGACGAAATCGATCATCTCGAGGTTCAGCGGCGGGAAGCCTCCGTCGCGGGTCACGTCGGAGATGATCCGGCGCGCGAACGGGAAAAGCATCCGCGGGCATTCGATCAGCAGAAACGGATGCATCTGCTCTTCGGGGACGTTTTCGATGTGGAAGACGCCGGCGTAATCCATCTCGAGCAGGAACAGGGTGTCCGAGGTGGTCTTGGATTTCGACGTGACGTTGAGCTTCAGCACCACTTCGAACTGGTGATCGGCCGAACGCTTCTTGGCGTCGAGGTTCACCTGCACCTGAACGTCGGGCTGCACTTCGCCCGAGACGCCCTTTTGCGCCAGGATATTCTCGAAGGACATATCCCGCACGAACTGTGCCAGCACGTTCATCTTGACCGGCGCGGGGGTCGCGCCTGCCGCGGCGGGACCCGCCGCACCGTTATCGGAGACTTCCGACATGTTTTCTTCTCCTCGCAATGACGTTGACTTGGCATAGCAGCCAAGTCGGACGTCCTCAATGCTTCGTCCAGCCGGAACCGGGGTGATTGGGGCGTTTGCCGGTTGGAATCTCCGTGAAATCGCCGTCGATCACATCCGCATCCTCGGTCGGGTGCGGATGCGACGGCGACGGTCGCGGGCCGCTGCCCATCTGAAACCGTGCGACCGTGACCCGGCGCGAGAGATATTTCATCAGCCAGACCCGGATCGGCGGCGACAGCAGCGCAAAGCCGACGGCATCGGTGAAGAAGCCCGGTGTCAGCAGCAGCGCCCCCGACAGCAGGATCATCGCGCCGTGCGCCAGGGGCGTGCCCGGATCCTCGAGCCGCGAGAACGCGCCCTGAAGATCTCCGAGCGCCTTCAGCCCCTGCGTCCGCACCAGCCAGGTGCCCAGGATCGCGGTCAGGATGACGATGGCGAGGGTCGGCCAGAGGCCGATCAGCCCGCCGACCTGAATGAACAGGGCGATCTCGATCAGGGGCACTGCAAGAAATGCCAGGAACAACCACATCATGCTTCTCCTACGTTCGGACGCGCACCGGTAGACTTGGGCGCGTGCAGCACCTACATAGGTCTGCGACCGTAAAACTTCCATTCCCCACCCCCATGAGGTGCTGATGAACATGCCGATCGTCCAGTTGCTGGTCCTTGCAGGGATCGCGATTTTCCTGATCCTGCGCCTTCGCAGCGTGCTGGGCAGTCGTGACGGCTTTGAAAAACCGCCGGTTCCCGGTCCGGGACAGTCCCCCGAACAGCGCCGAGGGTTCGAGGTCATCGAAGGCGGCCCGGATCACGACATCATCGACCACGTCCCCGAAGGCAGCCCTTCGGCCGAGGCGCTGGCCAAGATGAAGCGGATCGAGCCGTCCTTCAGCGTCGGCGAATTCCTTTCCGGCGCCCGTGGTGCCTACGAGATGATCCTCATGGGCTTCGAACGGGGCGATATCGAGGCCCTGAAGCCGTTTCTTGCGGATGATGTCTACGAGACCTTTGCCGAAGTCGTCGAGGCACGGCATGATCAGGGCATTACCATCGAAGCGGAATTTGTCGGCGTGCGCGAACTGGCCCTGGTCGAAGCGACATTTGACGAAGCGGACAAGCTTGCGGAAATCACCGTGCGTTACGTCGGTGAGCTGACCTCGGTCGTGAAGAACGCCGAGGGCGAGCTGATCGAAGGCAGCGCGACTTCGGTCAAGCGGCAAAAGGACGTCTGGACCTTCGGGCGCAACATGGGCAGCGACGATCCGAACTGGCAACTGGTCGCAACGGACGAATGAAGCAGGCGTTCCGTGCGGCCATTCTGACGCTTCTGGCAATGGCAGGCACCATGAGCGCGGCCGATACGGAAACCACGTACGACATTCTTTCCTTTTCCGACCTCGACGGTTGGGAAAGGGACGATCACGGCGCGGCGCTTGCCGCCTTTCTGGAAACCTGCGGCGACCTGCGCGATCCGGACTGGGCGTCGCTCTGTTCGGTTGCACGTGAAACATCCGATGCGCGCGCCTTTTTCGAGCTGTTCTTTCGCCCGGTGCTGATCGGGGACGGCGCCGATGGCCTGTTCACCGGCTATTTCGAACCGGAGCTCGAAGGCTCCACCTACCCCACGCCGCGATTTCGCTATCCGCTCTACCGGATGCCGGAAGAGGCGCGCGATATTCGCCCCTGGCTGACGCGCCGCGACATTCTCACCACCGGAGTGATGGAGGGGCGCGGACTCGAGATTGCCTGGGTCGACGATCCCGTCGAGTTGTTCTTTCTCCAGATCCAGGGGTCGGGGCGCATCCGGCTGCCCGACGGGCGGCATCTGCGCGTGGGATACGGCGGGGCGAACGGCCAGCCCTATCGCTCGATCGGCAAGGAATTGATCGAGCAGGGCACGTTCCAGCCCCACGAGGTTTCGGCACAGCGGATCAAGTCCTGGGTCCGGACCAACCCGCTGGAAGGCGAGGAACTGTTGTTCCGCAATCCTTCCTACGTCTTCTTCCGCGAGGTGAACGAGGTGCCGCCGGAAAAGGGTCCGCTCGGGGCGATGAACCGGTCGATCACGCCGCTGCGCTCTATCGCTGTCGATCCGGCCTACACGCCCCTCGGTGCACCCGTCTGGATCGAAAAGGGCGGCAACGGCCCGATGCATCGGCTGATGATCGCGCAGGACACGGGCGCCGCGATCAAGGGTGCCCAACGTGCCGACATCTTTTTCGGCATGGGCGATCAGGCCGGACGTCTGGCCGGGCGGCTGAAGGACCCCGGACGGCTGGTGGTCCTGCTGCCCATCCAGCGCGCCTATGCGCTTCTGCCGGAGTCGCTGCTGTGAGCCGCCGCCGGTTGCGGCCCGAAGAGCTGGATCTCTGGCAACAGGTCGCCCGCAGTGCGGAGCGCCTGCCCGGCCGCAAGACCCAGTTCCGCGAGGAGGACATCCCCCAGCGCCCCGGCAAGCCTGTCGTGGTTCGCGAAACGATCCCGTCCTTTGCGCTGGGGTCGGCCACCCTGCCCCGGACGGAAACGCACGACTTTTCGGGTACGACGGCGGAACGCCTGAAAAAGGCGCCGCTGCGGATGGATGCAAAGGTTCACGGCCGGCTGAAACGCGGCAAGCTGGCGCCCGAGGCGCGCATCGACCTGCATGGCATGACCCTGGACCAGGCGCATCCGGCGCTGATGCGGTTCATCCTGTCGGCACATGCCAAGGGGTTGAGGCTGGTCCTCGTCATCACCGGCAAGGGCAGCCGCGAAGAGCCCTACGACCCGGCGCCGCGACGGCGGGGCGTACTCAAGACGCAGGCGCCGCGCTGGCTGGCGCTACCGCCCCTGTCGCAGGCGGTGCTTCAGGTGAGCGAGGCGCATCAGCGCCACGGCGGCAGCGGGGCCTATTACGTCTATCTCACGCGGCGGGGCTGATCCCGCTCAGGGCTGGTCGAAAATCTGCTCCGCGTGATCGCTCAGGTAGATCCTGAGCCAGGGCGTGAAGGAGTCCGGATTTTCGGCGATGGCGCGGTCCAGCTTCTCGCGCGGCATCCAGGCGGTGTCCATGACCTCGTTCGGGTCGGGCTGCAGGACGGGCGGGGTCGCGACGCGGCTGACAAAGATCTCGACCACCTCGTGTTCGATCATGCCCCCCCCGACATCGGCGCGATATTCGACCTGGCCCCGATGGTCCTGCGTCAATCCGGTGATACCGAGTTCCTGCCGCAGCCGACGGGTCACGCAGGCTTCGGCACTTTCGTCCCAGTGCGGATGCGTGCAGCAGGTGTTCGCCCAGAGCCCGGGCGTGTGGTACTTGCACAGCGCCCGGCGTTGCAGCAGCACCGCATCCCCGTGCAAGACAAAGACGGAAACGGCCTTGTGCTTCAGGCCTCTGCGGTGAACTTCGAGTTTGTCGAGCGGTACGAGCGTTCCGTCGATCCATGCCGGAATCATGTGGTCCATGCCGTCTCTGTCCCCAATGCGGCCCGGAAGGTCAAGCGGCGGACGGTCTGGCGCGGACACTGGCAATAGGTCGCAGATCGACCAAGGGCGTATTGTTGCAAATACAGACCTTCGGCTAGGGTCCGGTGCGACGACGCACAACGGGAGACGAGGCGATGAGAACGACCCTTTTGACGGCTATCGCGGCTTTGGGCCTTGCGACGACCGCGCTTGCGGAAAGCCATGGTGGCGGAGGTGATGTCGAGGCGGGCGAGAAGGCATTCAAGAAATGCCTGAGCTGCCACGCGGTGGTCGCCGAAGACGGCACGGTCGTCGTCAAGGGCGGCAAGACCGGCCCCAACCTCTACGGCGTTCTCGGGCGCCCGGCGGCGGCCGAGGACGGCTATCGCTACAAGGCCGGCATCCTCGAAGCCGCGGAAAAGGGGTTGGTCTGGGACGAGGCGAATTTCGTCGCCTACCTTCAGGACCCGAGCGGTTTCCTGAAGGAGTTTACCGGCGATTCCGGCGCACGGTCCGGCATGTCGTTCCGGCTTCGCAAGGGTATGGAAGACGTCTACGCCTACCTGCTCTCGGTCGGACCGGAGATGTAATCCGCCCGACCCGACACGGGAACGGAAAAAGGGCGCGCCGCGGTGGCGCGCCCTTTGCCGTTCCGGGTGCCCGGCAGAATCAGTTGCTGAGCGAGGTGATCTGACGGCCGAGACCGAAGGCGCTGCCCACCAGTCCGAACACGACCTGCGCGCTGGTCACCGGCGATTCCGTGGCCAGGACGGTGTCGCCCGGATTGACGAGGAACTTGCGCGCGGCGAACAGCCCGTCGGCCGAGGTCAGATCGAAGGTGAACACCACCTGCTGCATGCGCGGTGCCGTGCCGTCCGAGCGCAGGTGCTTCACGCGGTATTCCCGCAGAACGAGGACGCCCTTGGGATCGGCCCGGCTGTCGGAAAGGCCGCCCATCAGCGACACGGCTTCGAGCGCGGACAGGTCGTCCTTGGGGAAATAGATCAGGTCTTCGGACCCGGCGGCGCCCAGGGCGGTGAAGCTGTGATCGTCCTCTTCCACGATGACCGTGTCGCCGGGATAGAGAAGGGCGTTGTTCGCACCGCTGTCGAGCAGCTGATCGGCGGATATCTCGTAGGTGGAGCCGCCGCGGATCAGGCGCACGCGCGGGTTCCGCAGGCTGTTCATGATCCCGCCGCCGTCGGCGATCAGCCCGAGGATCTTGTAGTTGCGCGACGGCATCGGGAAGCTGCCGGGGCGCGAAACGCCGCCGACCAGTTCGACCGAATTCGCGCGGCCCTGGGTGAGTCGCACCTGCACCTGCGCCGAGGGCACGATCGGTTCGAGTCGGGACTGGATGCGGGCGCGCGCGCTCGCCGGGGTGAGGCCGCGGATATAGACCTCGTCCACGTAAGGGATGAAGACCGCGCCGTTGGGTCCGACCTCGACCCCGGAAAGCACGGTGGATTTCTCGGCGGTATTGGTCAGGAGCGAGTTTTCCTGGTTGTCCCAGATCGTGATGTCGACAAGGTCGCCGGTCTGGATCACGTTGGAATTCGACCCGGAGGAAGCCCCCGGCCAGTTGTAGCCGCGGTTCCAGCCGGTCGTCGGCCAGGAGGCGATCATCGGCATGTTGGCGCGCGTGACCTGCACGACCTGGAAGGTCGGGATCTCGGCGTTCGATTCCTTCAGCACTTCGGACTGGAGGGCCGCGCCGCGCGGAAGGCTGCAGGCGGCCACCAGGACCAGCGCAGCCAGCATCGCAAGCAATCTTTGTGTCGTCGTCAAAACACGTCCCCCGTCCAACACCGTATCGGATTCCCAGCCAACATAACGGGTACGCGCGAGTAACTTACAGATCAATTGCACAAGAGAATCCGATTTGAGCATGTCACCGCAAGGACACGGCCGGAATCTGCGCTCCCGCGGCCTGTCATGGCGATGGACTCGGGGATTCCCTTCAAATACAGCACAAATCGGCCGGAAGCCGCGCTATTCGCGCCCGTCGGAACGGCCGAAGATCCGGGTTGCCGGCGCGGCAGGTTTCCGCGCAACTGGGGGCCCGAACGGGGGGATCGGCGTGGTCCGGAACGGAGCGTTGGAGTGACGACAGGCAAACGAACCCTTGATATCGCGCTGGCGCTGGCGCTCGCGGTGCTGCTCGCGCCGTTCATCCTGCTCATCGCGGCGGCAATCCTCGTCCGCGACGGCGGGCCGGTTCTCTACCGCTCCGAGCGGATGAAGACGCCGGATGAGGGGTTCATGCTCTGGAAATTCCGGACGATGCGGCCCGACGATACCGACCGGGGCGTGTCGGGCGGCGACAAGACCGACAGGATCACCCGCACGGGCAGGGTCCTGCGCCGCTACCGGCTGGACGAGCTGCCGCAGCTCTGGAACATCCTGCGCGGAGACATCAGTTTCGTCGGGCCCCGGCCTCCGCTGCGGCGCTATACAGAGCTGTTCCCCGAGCTTTACGCGCGGGTGCTGGAATCCCGGCCGGGCGTGACCGGGCTTGCCACGCTGGCCTTTCACCGGACCGAGGAACGGCTTCTGGCGAGCTGCCGGACCAAGGACGAGACGGAAGAGGTCTATTGTCGGCGCTGCGTGCCCCGCAAGGCACGGCTGGATCTCATATATGCGTCGCGGCGAAGCCTTTGCTACGATCTGCGACTGATGCTTTCGACGGTCGTGCGGAGCGTGTCGCTTCACTAGGCCCGGTGTTGCGGGGCGCCGCGCGGGTCAGAGACGCAGGCGGTGCATCGCGACATAGCCGGTCGTCACCCCGAGCCACTGGCGCGAGGCGAGGATCTCTCCGCTGCCGTCGACCACGTAGTAATCCACGAACGGCGGCCCGTCCTCGCTTTCGCAGGCGACGATGACTTCTGTCGCACGCCCGCGGACCAGGCCCATGGCCACATCCACCGACTTGTCCGGTTCGACTCCGCAGCGATAGGTGAGCACCCGCGTCGCGTCGTCCGACCGCAGGAAGCGCTGGATGTAGACCGCGTTCCCGGTGGTGCGCTTGCGCACCAGCGACAGCACGGCATCGACGTCGGTCGACATGAGGTCGTCGCCCAGGCCCCGGGTCGAAGTGATCATGCCGTTGCGCAGCACCATGTTCTTGCGGTCCGCCGTGGCGTAGGTGCCGTAGGGGCCGTTCGTCTCGATCCGGATCAGCACCGTCTGGGCCTTGCGTTCCTCGATGTTGACGAAGGCCATCGGCAGATCCGTCGCCGCCATGACCTGCGCGATCTGCGCGGCGGTCACGGGTTGCGGCGCGGCGTCGCCCTTGAACAGGGAGTCGTAGAGGACCTCGAAGGAATTGCCCCGGTAGGGATCGTTGCCGCAGGCCCCCAGAACGAGGCAGGAGGCAAGGACAGCTGCCGTGCGGAGGATCGTCTTTCCGTTCATCGCCAGAACCTTCCCCAGGAATCCTCGACTTGTGGCTCGTGCCAGGTCCGGACCTTTTCGTAGAGGCGATCCGGCACGAAGACCCGCGCGCCACCGTCACGCTGGACCGAGCGCAGGACGGTCGTCGAGGTGGTGCGCGACGGTGTCCCGAGACCGACCGACAGCGGCACGGTGATCATGATGCCCTTGTCGAAGGAGCCTTCGCCGAAATCCTCGGAGGAGACGTCGGTCAGCGTGGCAAAGGCGCCGACCTTCCAGCCGTTGGCGAATTCCCGCTGCAGGGTGAGCGTGCCACCGTAGTCGCCGGCCAGGTAGCGGCCGACATCGAGCTGACCGTGATAGCCCTTGCCGAAGTCGTAATAGGCCGAGACATGGCCGTTCACGTGCGGAATGGTCATCTGCGCGCCGGAGATGGGATCGGTCGTGACGTTTTCCTGCAGACCGAAGAGCTGGTCGTAGTCGCGGCGCTGGACGTAGTTGACCTCGACCCCGAGACCGAGGCGGCTGTCCACCGGCTTCCAGAGCAACTCGGCGGAGGCGCCGGCATACATCTGTTCGAGGTAGCCCACGGTGAAGCGGCTGTAGAGATCGCGCCCCGGACGGCCGAAGAAGGACAGCGTGAGCTGGTCGATCGCGGGATCGCCTTCGCGGTTGTAGGCGGCATAGTCGGTCCGCACGCGCGGCAGCTTGGATTCGTCCAGGCGGGAAATATCGTCGAGGTTGCCCAGGAACCGCTTCTTGATGGCGCCGGTCAGGATGATGTTGGGCGTGAACTGCACCGTCCCGGACAGCTTGGCGCCGACGTCGAGGCGGAGCGGGCTTTGCGGATCGAAGGTGCTGTAGGAATAGTAGGGTTCGAGCGCCCAGATGAACTTGGGGAAATTGTCGAGGTCCGTCGGGGGCGCCTTGCCGAAGGCGTCGGTGATGCTGGTCCGGGCGAGCATTTCCACGGCCGCATCGTTCTCGAGCCGTTCGAGGTCGGAACGGCGCATGGTGACTGCCGACATCGCCATGCCGTTCTCGACCGGGACGATGGTGAATTCCTCGACCGAAGCGGGCAGGACCCGCGTCATCACGCGCGCGGCGCGGCCGATGGCCTGCGACGGCGCGCCGTAGATCGGGTTGCGCAGGCGGATGGTGGCGCGGCGTGGCTCCAGCGTCATCCCCTCGATTTCGAGGCTTTCCTTCTGCAGGCTCTTCACGAGCCGATCCTTGGTCACCGCCTTGGCGCTCGCCATTTCGGTGGTCCAGCCGAGATCGCCGATGTCGCTCGGCTGGCGCGGTTTGACCGGGACGCCCGCAGGTTCGATGCCGCCGGGCATGCCCAGCGTCTTCGGGTTGAGCGGGTAAGTCACCTGGAAACCGAGCGCGCTACCGTAGGCGTAATAGGCCGAAAGCTGGGTGCCGTTCTTGAGCCGGTAGTCCACGCCGAGGTTGATCGAGGAGGCGTAATCGAAATTCGCGTTCGTGGTTTCGACCGGATAGTCGTCCGAGGAATATTCCAGCGTGAAGGTCAGGCGGTCGTTCGGCGCATAGCTGATCCCGGCAAAGGGCGCGACATCGCCGCGGAACCAGTTGTCGTAGGACAGCGTGCCGCCGGTGGAATTCGCCGCGTTGAAGATGTTGCCCGCCCCGAGGATCGGCGGGCGGGCGCCGAAGGTGGCAACCGGGTTGTGCGTCGCGAGCCTGCCCCAGCCGAGGCCGCCGGTCACTTTCAGGCCGGGCGCGATCGTCTTCGTCGCCACCACGTATTCCGCGGAATAGGCGCCGGTGCCGATGAAATCCTGCAGGCCCACGGCGACGGCCGGGCGGATGGCGCCTTCGTTCCAGAGCTGGTAGCGAAGGTCGAAGCTGCGGTCGTAATAGACGCCGCCAACCTCTCCGAGCCCGGTGTACTGGTCGATCCCGGAATAGCGGAAGGCACCGATCAGCTTGGGCGTGATCTGGAACATCATGGTGCCGCGATGGCTGTCGCCGATCCGCCCGTAGGTAAAGCCGAGCGTGCCGTCGGGCGCCATTTCCGCCGTGGGCATGTCGACCAGGCCGGGCAAACCGTAGAGGTTGAAGCTCGGCACGGCTTCGGCAAGAACGGTGCCGGTCAGCAGGATCGCGGTCACGCTGACGCCGGAGATCGCCAGACCCCGGCGGATCCTTCCCGGCTGATTAGCACCTCCGTACGGCATCGATCCCACCCCTGCAAATCGCGTGTCGGGACCAGAGCTATTCGCAAATGTCCCGCCTGTCCATTCGGCCGCCCGACGACGGGTCCCGGTTGTGGGATTTCCGCACGGGGCTGCGGCGGACCGCGGCTTTAACCGGACATTTTGAATCGTTAAGCGAAGTGTAACGTCCGGGCCTGTATGACTTCTGCGGGGTGTAAAATCAGGTGGTGGATTATGAGCGTCGACAGCAATGTCGCGCCAGTCATCATCAAACGGAAAAAGGTTTCGGGCGGCGGCGGTCATCATGGCGGCGCCTGGAAGGTGGCATATGCCGACTTCGTGACGGCTATGATGGCCTTTTTCCTGCTGATGTGGCTGCTGAACGCGACGACGGAAAAACAGCGCAAGGGGCTTGCCGACTTCTTCAACCCGACGGTTGCGATCAGCCGGATCTCGGGCGGCGGAGAGGACAGTCTCAACGGCAACTCTCTCATGTCCGAGATGGTGATGCCGCGGGTCGGCACCGGGGCGACCAGCCTGCGGCCCACCGAATCCGATGCCGCCCGCGGGAATTTCACGCAGGGCGAGTCGGACAGGGAATCGGAGGCGGAAAGCGCCAAGCTCCAGGAGGTCGAGGACATGCTGACCGCGCGCAGCGGGGAAAGCATGATCGACGACGGCCTGATGCGCCACATCGTGACTCGCGTGACCGACGAGGGTCTGGTGGTCGAACTTTTCGAAACCGACAACTCCCGGCTCTTCGACGATACGGGGCGGGCGACACCGCTGCTGGAATCGCTTGCCGGCGTGATCGAGAGAGTGTCGGCCATTGTGTCGAACCCGCTCGCCATCGAGGGTCATGTGAGCGCCTATCCCCTTGTTCTGGCAAGGGATCCGTCCTGGGATGTTTCTGCGGCCCGTGCCGACATGTTTCGCGAACTGCTCCGTGCGGAAGGGCTGAAGAACACCCGCATCTCGCGCGTGACCGCCCATGCGGATCGCGAACCCTCCCAGGACAACCCGATGGACCGCCGCAACAACCGGATCGAGGTGATCTTCCTGAGGCAGCACTGACCTCGGGGGGAATGGCTCATATTTTACCTGTTAGCGTCACGTTAAGCCGCCGCGCCTATCTGTTCTCCCGAAGAGTTAAACGGGACAGCAGAAAGGCATGTCATGACCATTTCCTCATCTCTCAACGCGGGTGTCTCGGGGTTGCGGGCGAATGCGAGTCGCCTCGCGTCGATTTCCGACAATATCGCCAACGCCTCGACCTACGGGTATCGACGCGCGGTGACGGAGTTCAACTCCCTGGTGATGGCGTCGGGAGGGCGCTCGTACACCGCCGGGGGGGTCACGTCGAACAGCATCCGGCTGATCGACCAGCGCGGATCGCTCGTCACGACCAACAATGCGACGGACCTTGCCGTGCGCGGTCGCGGCATGTTGCCCGTGGTGTCCCAGTCGCAGCTCAATGCCACAGGGGAGCCGGAGCTTCTGCTGACTTCCACCGGCTCCTTCCGGCTCGATGAAAACGGCTATCTCGCGAACGAGGCCGGGTATTACCTCATGGGCTGGCCGGCCAATCTCGACGGGTCGATCCCCTCCTTCCCGCGCGATACCACGGACGGCCTGCAGCCGGTCCGCTTCAGCCAGAGCCTGGTCGGCGATCCGACAACGGCCGTGTCGATGGCGCTGAACCTGCCTGCGGTCGATACCATCGCCGGCAGCGACGGCGACCCGTACAACCTCTCGGTGGAATATTTCGACAATCTCGGCGTCTCGCAGAGCATTTCGCTGACCTTCACCCCGACCGTCCCCGCGGCCGGCGCGCCCATGTCCAACGAATGGACCGTCGTCATGGCTGATTCGGCGCAGGACGGGGCCGTGATCGGCGAATACGTCATCACCTTCGACGACTCGCGCACCAATGGCGGAACCATTGCCAGCGTCACCACGGTGAGCGGCGGTGCCTATGATGACGTGACCGGGCTGCTTTCCGTAGATGTGGCCGGCGGACCCATCGAATTCGACATCGGCGCCATCGGTCAGAACACCGGTCTTTCCCAGCTCTCCGACAGCTTCGCACCGATCTCCATCACCAAGGACGGATCGCCCGTCGGCAACATGATCTCGGTCGAGGTGGACGCGAACGGTTACGTCAGCGCGCTCTATGACACCGGCGTGAGCCAGGTCCTGTTTCAGGTCCCCCTGGTCGATCTGCCGAACCCGAACGGTATGATCGCGATGGATAACCAGACGTTCAAACCCTCGCCGGACAGCGGTCCCTATTTCCTCTGGGATGCCGGTGACGGTCCGACCGGTGACATCAAGTCCTACGCCCGCGAGGAATCCGCGACCGACGTGGCGCAGGAACTGACCGACATGATTTCCACCCAGCGTGCCTACTCGTCCAACGCCAAGGTCATCCAGACCGTCGACGAGATGCTGCAGGAAACCACCAACATCAAGCGCTGATCCCCGTGGTCAGCCTCTAGCAGGAGGCCGCTGAATGTCACTTTCCGGAGCTTTGTCCAACGCGTTGAGCGGCCTCACCGCCAACAGCCGCGCCGCAAGCCTCGTCGCGTCGAATATCGCGAACGCAACCACCGAAAGCTACGGTCGGCGTATCCTCTCCCTGTCGTCGCGCGCCAGCGGGACGTCGGGCGGCGTGATGATCAACGGGGTCGTCCGAAGCGTCAACACGGTCATCCTCGCGGATCGCCGGTTGTCGGACGCCCAGTCCGGCTTTGCCAACAACATGCAGGCCTTTGCCTCCCGCGTGGAAAACATCGTCGGCGCCAGCGGCGAAGCCGGGTCGCTGACGCAACGGTTCTCCGCCTTCGAGAACGCGCTTCTGTCGGCCGCCTCAGATCCGTCGTCCGTGCAGCGGCTCCAGGCTGTTTCGCAGACGGCGAATGATTTCGCCACGACGCTGAACACGCTCAGCAACGGCATTCAGTCCGCGCGAACCGATGCCGACAGGTCGATCTCCTCGCAGGTCGATGCACTGAATGCCGCGCTGACGCAGGTGGATTCGCTGAACACCGCCATCGCCGAAGCAACCCTTCGCGGCAGCGATGCCTCCTCCCTCATGGACGAACGGCAAAGGGTGATCGACGGCGTGTCGGACATCGTGCCCCTCCGCATCATGGAGCGCGAGAATGGTGCGCTGGCCATCCATACCGCGTCCGGTGCGGTCCTTCTCGACAACACGATCCATAGCGAACCCGCGGTCATCAGTTTTTCCCGCAGCGCCATCATCACCGCGGATATGTCGCTCGGAAACGGTCTGCTTTCCGGGATCGAGATCAACGGCACTCCGGTCAACAGCACCAATGGCGGACCTCTCGGCGGCGGCACGCTCGGGGCGCAGTTGCAGATCCGCGATACCGTCGCGGTCGAGATGCAATCCACTCTGGACGGTCTGGCGCGCGACCTGATCGACAGATTCTCGGCAGGGGGCCCGGATGCGACCATTGCCGTGGGCGATCCCGGGCTCTTCACCGACGAAGGCGCGACCTTCGATCCCCTGAATGAAACCGGCATTGCGGCGCGCATCCGGATAAACGACCTCGTTGCGCCCTCCGGCAACGGTCAATGGCGCCTGCGCGACGGTCTGGGTGCCGTGGCGCAGGGTGACGTTGGAAATGCGGGCCTGCTGCAGGCCTATTCCGGCGCGCTCGAGGAATTGACGGTGCCGGGTTCGACCAGCCTCGCCACCGGAGCCAGCAGCTTCGGGCAACACGTCGCCGACTTTCATGCCGCCGTCTCCTATGCGCGGGTCAGATCGGATTCGGAGGTGTCCTTCAGTTCGGCGCAGCATACCGCGCTGAAGGAACTCGAACTGTCGGACGGCGTCGATACCGATGCCGAATTGCAGAACCTTATGTTGATCGAACAGCACTACGCCGCGAATGCCCGCGTGATGACCGTCGTGGACGAACTGATGCAAACTTTGATGAGAATTTGAGGATATGGCCATGGATACCGTCGGCGACCTCGCCCGCACTCTGATCTTGCGGACGCATCATACCCGCCTCAACCGCGACCTCGATCGGCTCGGTGTCGAAATTGCCACAGGCTTCGTCCGGGATCCCACCGCGCATCTCGGCGGCGACGTGAACGGTCTCCTCGCGATCGACCGGACCCTTGCGCAATTGGAAACCTATCGCGTCAACACGACGGAAGCGGGTTTTCTGACCAGCTCGATGCAGACCGCGCTGGAGGAAATGCAGAACAGGTCCGAACACCTGTCCCAGGTCCTGCTCTCATCGGAGCTCACGCCCACCGATGACATGCTCCAGACCATGTCGTCCGAGGCGGAAAATGCGCTGGGCCAGGTGTTGAACGGACTCAACCGCAATGTCGGCGGGCGGTTCCTCTTTTCCGGTGCAGCAACCGATCGCCCCGCCATCATCGGTGCAGACGCCATGCTCACCGGCCTGAGGACCGCCCTGACCGGTCAGACCACGGCGGCGGGCGTCAACGCGGCGTTGGATACCTGGTTCGATGGCGTCGGAGGCGGGTTCGACACCAATGCCTATCTCGGCTCGGGAACATCCCTGTCGCCGTTCCAGCTCAGCAGGACCGAAACGGCCGGGATCGACATTCGGGCCAATGATCAGGTCTTCCGCGATATCCTGAAGGCCACGGCGAAGGCCGTGCTTGCTTCGGATCCGACGCTCGCGCTTTCTACCGACGTCAAGGTCGATCTTCTGGCCGAAGCGGGTCAGGATCTGATCACCAGCCAGGAATCCATGGTCGAACTTCGCGCCAGCCTCGGAACGCTGGAGGCCCGCATCGAGGAGACGACAACCCGGAACTCGGCCGAGCGTACGGCGACCAGCATCGCACGCCTGGACCTCGTCGGGATCGACGATTTCGAAACCGCGTCACGCTATGAAAACACGCGTGCGCAACTGGAAAGCCTCTACGCGATCACGGTGCGCTCGTCGCGCATGAGCCTGACGGAGTTCCTGTGATGCCCCGCATTCTGCCGCTTGCGACCGCGATCATGCTGGCCTTGATCTGCCTCCCGGCCACCGCGCAAAATGTCCGGATCAAGGATCTTGTCGAGGTCGATGGCGTCAGGTCCAACGACCTTGTCGGATACGGGCTGGTCGTCGGGTTGAACGGGACGGGCGACGGCCTTCGCAACGCGCCTTTCACCGAAGAGATCATGCAGAACATCCTGGAGCGCCTGGGTGTCAACGTGACGGGCGAGCAATTCCGCCCTCGCAACGTCGCTGCGGTCTTCGTGACCGGAAAGCTCCCGCCATTCGGTCGTGCCGGTGGTCAGATCGACGTTACCGTGTCCGCAATCGGCGATGCGAAGAGCCTACTCGGGGGGACGCTGATCATGACGCCGCTCAACGCGGCGGACGGGCAGATCTATGCCGTCGCGCAGGGGACGGTCATCGCCGGCGGAGTCTCGGCGGACGGACAGGCCGCGACGGTTGTTCAGGGTGTGCCGACCTCCGGTGTCATTCCCTCGGGTGCGCGGATCGAACGGGAGGTGGATTTCGATTTCGCCGAATTGTCGAGCCTCCGTCTCGCATTGCGGGAGCCCGACTTCACGACGGCCGCGCGGATCGAAAATGCGATCAACCGCACGGTGGGCCGCCAGGCAGCGCAAATGCAGGATTCGGGCACGGTCACGGTGGATCTCTCGAAAACCGGCGCCGCCACACCGGCCCGCGCGATCGTGGCGATCGAGAATTTGCCGATCCAGCCGGAGCGCCGCGCAAGAGTTGTCGTCGACCAGCGCTCCGGAACGATCGTGATGGGGGAAGATGTCCGGATATCGCGCGTTGCCGTATCCCAGGGGAACCTGACGCTGAGGATCGAAGACACGCCGATTGCCGTGCAACCGAACCCGTTTGCAGAGGGTGAAACCGTCGTCGTGCCTAGAACGGCGGCCGGCATTACCGAAGAGCCCGGCATAGGGCTGGCCGAGGTCCCGGGCGGTACGTCCCTGTCCGAGGTGATCGCGGGACTCAATGCGCTGGGCGTGTCGCCGCGCGACATGATCGACATTCTCAAAAGCATCAAGGCTGCCGGCGCACTGCATGCCGAGTTCGTCGTGATGTGACGGTCTCGCCGCCTTGCCGTGCTGAAGCTTTGTTAATGCCTGCTCGGGTACATTCCGAAAGACGCTGGTGAAGGAGTCGACCAAATGTTCGGGATCATCGGGATCGTCGTGATTTTCGGTATGGTGTTCGGTGGCTACATCCTGGCCGGCGGCCAGATGTCGATCATCCTGAAATCGCTTCCGTTCGAGATGATGATGATCGGCGGGGCCGCTGTCGGATCATTCCTCATCGGCAATGACGGCTCGGTCGTGAAACACACGCTCATGGACATCGGCAAGGTCTTCAAGGGCGCCAAGTGGAAGCCCGGGGACTACCGCGATCTGCTTTGCCTGCTATTCGAGCTCATCCGACTTGCGCGACAAAGTCCGGTGGCCATTGAGGAACATGTCGAATCCCCCGCGGAATCCTCCATCTTCTCGAAATATCCCAAGATCCAGGGTGACAAGATCGCGGTGGAGCTGATTTGCGATACGATGCGTTCCATGTCGATGAACTACGACGATCCTCACCAGGTCGAAGAGGTTCTGGACAAGCGGCTCGAGGGGCTCGAACACCACCGCATGCACTCGAGCCACGCTCTTCAAAGCATGGCGGACTCCCTCCCCGCGCTGGGGATCGTCGCGGCCGTGCTGGGGGTCATCAAGACGATGGGTTCGATCGATCAACCCCCGGAAGTTCTGGGCAAGATGATCGGGGGCGCCTTGGTGGGCACGTTCCTTGGCGTGTTTCTGGCATACGGTTTCGCCGGCCCCTTTGCACTGAAGGTGAAGGCTGTCGTCGAAGAGGATTTGCACTTCTACCATCTGATCCGGGAGGTTCTTGTTGCAAACCTCCACAATCATGCGACGAACATCTGTATCGAGGTCGGTCGCCAGAATACGCCGGCCCATTTCAGACCGAGCTTTGTGGACCTTGAAGAGTCGCTGAAATCGGTGAAGCAGGAGGCCGCATGATCCGGCTCGGCTGGCTGATTTTCCTGGGGCTGATCCTGCCCGGCTCGCTTTCCGCGCAGTCCTTGCCGGTGAAATCGGGTGAGCACGGTGACTTCACGCGCATCGTGGTGACCATTCCGGACGGAGCATCATGGTCTTTGGCCAGGGGACAAGAGCCGCGAACCTATCGACTCGACGTGGGCGCGGACGGCATATCATTCGATACATCCACCGTGTTCGATCGGATCGATCGATCCCGCATTTCCGCGTTGAATGCTGAACCTGGTGGTTCCAACCTCCGCTTCGAGCTTTCCTGCGATTGCGTCGCGACCGGGTTCCTGCATCAAGAGGAAATGGTTGTCGTCGACGTTCGCCAGGGCTCGAAGCCGACCGATCCGGTTGCGTCCGAACCGAAATCGACGGGTCTTTCATCCGGAGCGAATGCCCTCTCCGAGATAAGGCTCGGTGCCGCGCCCGGAATCGGACCGATGCAACGAATGAACGTCCTATTGCCGTCATTTCTTTCCGAGCAGCATCACACGGATAGAAAGCCGCGAAACGTTCCCGCCGAAAGCACTTTGGAATTCGAAAGAGATCTTGCCGAACAGATAGCCTCTGCAGCAACCGGGGGTCTCTTGCGTCCTGCTCTTCGCCATGTTCCTGCGGCGAAACCTCATGACCTGGAAGATGACATGGGCCGCGAAACACATCATCGCGAAGGGAGTGATATGCGTTCCATTCAGGATTCTCTCGAGGCCGCGTTGAGTTCGGACGACCCGACGAATCCTGAGGCCAGGATCCGAATTAGCGGACAGGCGTGCGTGGATGATGATGAACTGGATTTCAATTCCTGGGGGGAAGACGATGCTCTGGAAACCTTGATTCCCTCATTGAGGGTCAAGCTTTACGGGGAATTCGACAGGATCGACGAAACTGCTCTGAAAGAAATTGCGAGAGCCTACGTTAGGATCGGCTTCGGAGCCGAAGCGCGGGCCATCCTGGAGCTTGATGCCGAATCAGGCGATCGCGTAATCACGGCTCTCGCGGGGATGGTCGATGGACTTCCCGACGGTTCGGGTGTTTTCGCCGGACAGACCGCATGTGACGGACGTGCCGCCTTGTGGTCTCTCCTGGGGTCGCGCGAATTGCCGAATGCCACCCCGATCAACGTTCCGGCCATTCTCCGGACATTCGAGGAACTGCCTCTCCTCCTTCGGAATCTGATCGGACCTGAACTCTCGACGCGTTTCGCCCGAGAGGGGGATGTCAATGCGGCCCGAAGTGTCCTCG
The DNA here is from genome assembly GCF_048261495.1 of Salipiger sp. Classification (GTDB taxonomy): domain Bacteria; phylum Pseudomonadota; class Alphaproteobacteria; order Rhodobacterales; family Rhodobacteraceae; genus Salipiger. The sequence goes on along the minus strand of NZ_JBLXFX010000001.1, from coordinate 260,274 downwards.
CCCGGTTGGAACGTGCGACCGGGGACATGACCGAGGACATGATTCTCGGAAGAGCGCGGGTAGATCGGATCGACGGCGCTGTGGACGAAGCCCGCCACGTGCTGAATGAGATCGCCGGAAAGGATGGACCAAATGCCGTGGAGGCAACCATCGAATCCATCGAGCTTTCATCGGAAAACGGTTCGGACATTTCACCGCGAATGGTGGAACTGACGGCCGCATACGCCACCGAATTGCGAAAGACGGACGAGGGACCGAAGATGTGGTTGGCGCATGCGCGCGCCCTGCTCTCAAACCGGAGGTATGACGAGGCCTTCGCGAGCATAGACAGCAGCCGCGACATTCCGCCTGAGGTTTTGGAGTCAGCACTGGGAGAAGCCATGTCGGCGGTTTCCCGGATCGGCGACGATGTCAGCTTTCTGAAACGGATCGTCGGAAGGGGTCCCTCGCGCGGCTTGCCACCTGAAACCGTGATCTCGATTGCCGATCGCCTGATCGCTCTGGGCATGCCGGAGCAGGCCGAGCGATGGCTGACGGAAACCGGCATTTCCACGGCGTCGCGACCCTACAGGATGTCCAAGGCCCGAACGCTTGTGGCATTGGCAAAACCGGAAGAGGCCGAGATTGCCCTGATCGGCCTGCAGGGCGATGACGTCTTGCAACTCAGGGCTGAAGCCCGGCGGCAGATGGGTGATTTCAGTTACGTCCAGACAGCCTATGAAAGGTTGGGTCAGGAGGATGGTGCCCGCTCGGCGGCATGGTTGGCCGGAGATTGGACGACGGTCGCGAACGGGGAGGCGGGGGCCCTTTCGTCGGCAGCGGCTTTGGCCGAGTCCGAAGATGCCGTGTTCGCCGATGCTCGGCCCAGTCTCCAGCTTGCGGAGACTATTGCAGGCGAGAGCAGCCAGACCCGAGCAACCCTCGAAGAATTGCTGGCAACGACGCGGTTGACGGATCAGTGATCCACCGTCTTACGGATACGAAAAATAAACCAAGCTGCTCTAGGCATTGAGAGAACGGCAATGTCGCCACCAGAGCAGAATGGTCAGCCTTCACATGCAAGACGCAGGAACCGACACCCGTCTATTCGACCGGCCGGGCCATCAACCGCACTCAGCCGGTGATACCCTGTTCGGACGGCCGACATGCCACGGCCAACGGATTTCCGCCCATGACTGAAAGAGTCCGGGTCAGGTTTCTGTCGCCGACAATACTGTTGGCAGTCGCTCTGATGGCAGTCATCGTGATGATGATCCTCCCGGTCCCGTCGTGGGTGCTGGATGTCGGCCTTGCCGCCTCCTTCGGGCTGGCGATCCTGATCTTCACCGTGACCCTGTTCATCGAACGCCCGCTGGATTTCTCGGCCTTCCCCACGATTCTCCTCGCATCCCTCATGCTGAGGCTGTCGCTGAACGTCAGCTCGACAAAACTCATCATCGGTCAGGGCCACACCGGAACGTCCGCGGCCGGCAACGTCATCGAAGGATTTGCCAATTTCGTCATGGGGGGCAGCGTCTTCCTCGGCCTCGTTGTCTTCGGCGTGCTGATGATCGTGAACTTCGCGGTGATCACCAAGGGCGCCGCCCGCATGGCCGAAGTCGGTGCGCGATTTGCGCTTGACGGAATGCCCGGCAAGCAGCTCGCCATCGACAGCGACATGTCGGCCGGAGCGATCGATCACGCCGAAGCCAAGGCCCGCCGGGAAAGGGAGCAGCAGGAGACCACCTTTTTCGGCTCGCTCGACGGTGCATCGAAATTCGTGAAGGGCGATGCTGTCGCCGGTCTTCTCATCACGATGCTCAATATCGTCATGGGCATGATTATGGGCATTTTCGGGCACGGCATGGCTCTGTCCGACGCCTTTGAAACCTACGCCATCCTCACGGTCGGGGACGGTCTGGTTTCCCAGATCCCGGCCGTCATCATCTCCATCGCCTCGGGCCTTTTGCTGGCACGCGGCGGGGCGACCGGCTCGACCGACGCGGCCATCGTCAAGCAACTGTCGCGGCACCCGGCCGCCCTCGGGACGGTCGGTCTTCTCATGGCGCTCTTCGCCCTGGTGCCCGGTCTGCCCTTCGTTCCCTTCATTCTCGGGGCTGGGGTGCTCGGAGCGATGGCCTTTCACGCTGCAAACCATCCGCAGGACGTCCCGGACGAGGAGACCCCCGCGGTCGAACAGGAGGCACCCCGAAAACGCCGCATCGGCGATGTCCTCGATGTCGATGAAATTCATGTCGAATTTGCGCCCGACCTGGTGAACATGGTGCTGGATCCCGGCACCGGCCTCGATGTGCGGATCTCGAACATGCGCAATCACATCGCCTCCAGCTTCGGACTGATCCTGCCGGAAATCAGGCTCACCGATGCCGCGTCGCTGCAGACCGGCACCTACATCGTTCGCATCCATGGCGTCGAAGTGGCGCGCGGCGAGCTCAACCCCGATCTGGTTCTCGCCCTCGTTCCCGACGGCAAGGGAAAGCTGCCCGAAGGCCGCGACGTGACGGAGCCGGTCTACGGGGCGCCCGCGCGCTGGATCAGGCCGACCGATCAGGATCGCGCCGCGATGACCGGCGCGACGATCGTCACGCCGACCGAGGTCCTGGCAACCCATCTCCTGGAAGTGATCAAGCGCAATTTCGGCAGACTTCTGACGCTGAAATCCCTGCGAAGGATCCTGGATGAAATGGTGTCGCTCAGTGACGATGCGCGGTCCGAGGCGAACCGGCGCCTGCTCGACGAACTTGTTCCCGAGAAGGTTCAGATCGACATTCTGCATCAGGTCCTGCGCCTGCTGCTGGAGGAACAGGTGAGCATCCGCAACCTGCCCTTGATCCTGGAAGCGGTGGCAGAGATGCGCGGTCAGTCGACCTCGCCCGAGACGATCTGCGAACATGTCCGCCAACGGCTCGGCTTTCAGTTGGTCGCGGCCATGCGGCGGGATGACGGGACCATTCCGCTGATTCAGCTTGCGCCCGAATGGGAGGAAACGTTCAACACCTACCAGATCGAGGGGAGTCGCGGCGCGCTCGACGTGGCGCTGCCCCCCGCATCCTTCGAGAGCCTGACAACCGGCCTCGCGCAGGAGATCGGGCAGGCCGGAAACCGCGGCATCTTCCCGGCGCTCGTGACCTCATCCCGCCGCCGCCGGTTCCTGCGGACGGTGATGTCGGCGAAAGGCATGAACAACCCGGTCCTGTCCTTCGAGGAAATCGGGATCGAGGCGAGGCCGGCCCTCGTCGGTGTCGTGGCGGCATGACCCAGATTGCCGACCTTGCGGGATTGGCGGTCACCGGGCTTTGGCTGGGCGTGTTCGTGTTCTTCCGGGTCGGCGCGGCGATGGCCGTCCTGCCCGCGGTCGGAGAGCAGATGCTGTCCGTCCGCGTCCGTCTGGTCCTCGCGCTGATCCTGACAGTCGCGGTGCTGCCGGCCGTCGCCGACCTTCTCCCGCGGGAGGAGCCGGACGTCGCGCTCATGCTGCGCGGAGTCATGACCGAAACCCTGAACGGCCTGGTCCTGGGTCTTGCGCTGCGCATGTTCGTCTTCGCCTTGCAGACCGCCGGCAGCATCGCGGCGCAATCCACATCCCTGTCGCAATTGGTCGGAAACGCGGGAACCGATCCCATGCCCGCATTGGGGCATATCCTGATGACCGCCGGTCTTGCCTTGCTGATGCTGACCGGGTTTCACGTGAAGGCAACCGCCTATCTGATCCTGTCCTATGACATTCTGCCGCCGTTCAGTATCCCGGACCCGGCGGCAGTGGCAGAGGCCGGTCGTGAAGAGGTCACGAAAAGCTTCGCGCTCGCCTTCGCCCTGTCCGCGCCTTTCGTGATCCTGTCGGTGCTCTACAACCTCACGCTCGGCTTCATCAACAAGGCGATGCCGCAGCTCATGGTCGCCTTCGTCGGCGCGCCGGTGATCACCTTCGGATCCGTCGCCCTGCTGCTGATGACCGCGCCCCTGCTTCTGACCGTCTGGTTGGGCGCGGTGGATTCCTTCCTGTCGAATCCCTTCCGGTGACCTGCGATGGCGGATGACGACAGCAGCGACAAATCCCACGAACCGTCACAGCGAAAACTGGACGACGCGCGCAAGAAGGGGGAAATACCGCGCTCTCCCGACCTGCTGACCGCTGCCTCCTATTTCGGAGTACTGATCACAGGCCTGGCCTTGGGACAACAGACGATTTCCGCCTTCGGGCTGGCCATTCTTCCGTTGATCGAGCAACCGGATCGGCTCCGCAACCTCCTGCTCAGCGAGATGGGTTCGGCGCAGCTTGCCTCGCTCCTCCTCAGCGTCTTCACGCCGGTTCTTCCCTGGCTCGTCGTGCCGGGGATCCTCGTGGTGCTCGTCCTGTTCGCGAGCCGCGGCATTGCCATTTCCGGGGAAAAACTCGCGTTCAAGTTCAACAGATTGTCCCTGATCGAGAATGCCAAGAACAAGTACGGGCGCCGTGGCCTGTTCGAGTTCGTCAAGAGTTTCTCCAAGCTGATCCTCTATTCCGTCGTGCTGTGCATGTTCATCGCGTCCCGGCTGGACGAGATCATCGGCGTGCTCCGGGCGGATCCGCGCGAAGCCGTGATGCTGATGAGCGAGCTGATGCTGCGCCTGCTGAGCATTGTCGTCGTGATCGCGATTTCTCTCGGGGCGATCGACTATCTCTGGCAGCGCGGAGAGCACATGCGCCGGAACCGGATGTCGCAGAAGGAACTGCGCGACGAATACAAGGAGGCCGAGGGCGACCCGATGTTCAAGCAGCATCGCCGGGCGCGGGCCCAGGAAATCGCCATGAACCAGATGATGGCGGATGTGCCCGATTCGGACGTGGTGATCGTGAACCCGACCCACTATTCCGTCGCGCTGAAGTGGAGCCGGAAGCCCGGGGAGGCGCCGGTCTGCGTTGCGAAAGGGGTCGACCAGATCGCGCTCCGTATCCGGGAAATCGCGCAGGAGCACGACATTCCCATTCTCTCCGATCCGCCGACGGCGCGGGCGCTCTATGCAACGACGGAGATCGGCGAGCAGATCAAGTCCGACCATTTCCGGCCCGTTGCCGCTGCCATCAGGTTCTCCGAAGACATGCGCAAGAAGGTGCGGGAAAAGAAAGGGTTGAAACCTTGAAAGACGACATGAAGCATCTCCTGACGGTGACGGAACTTCTCAAGGACAGGACTCTCGAAAGTTACCGGAAGCTGCTTGCCGAGGAAGCGCAACTGAAAGCCGAGCGTGATCAGATCGACGCCATGAGGGAGGCCGCCAGATCGGAGGCGGCCAATTTCGGGGCAGGGCGGATGGTCGGGGCAGATGTGCTCTGGCAGGGGTGGTTGTCACGCAAGCGTTCCGAACTGAACCAGGCGATCATCATGGCGCGGGTCAAGCAGGCGCACGGGGTCACCGCCGCGCAATATGCCTTTGCCCGCGACAAGGCCGCGCGTGACGTCGCGGAGTCGACGCAGCGGGAGACGAAGCGCCGCCGGATGGCGGAAGAGGAAGACCGGCTCGAGGATCTCGGCCGGTTGATGCGGTTCCAGGCGGAGGATCGGGGCCCCTGAAGGCGCGCGGGCGCGTCAGGTGTCCTGTCGGGCGATCTCGGTGATGAGAACGCTTCTGACGACATCGCCCAGGGACCGCCGCGCGGATTCGAGCAGGGCGCGCCGCAGGATGTCCATCCTGTGCGATTCCGTGAAATTTCCTTCGAAGCCGCCGATGTTGGCGTGATCGAACAGGACGCGCAGAAAGCCGTCGCGCAATTTCGGCTCCCTTGCGTAGACATCCTCGGTCGAGGTGGCGGGCACTTCGAGGCTGAGGGCCAGGACGACGAGAGATTGCACGCGATCGTGGTCGAGGATGGGAACGATGAACTGGTTGTTCAGTTTCACGAAGGCCGCTTCGGTGCCGTCGTGTTCACCTGACCCGGCAGCGGTCGCCGCTGCCGCGCCGTGACCTGCCTCCCCCGACGCCTCCGCCGTGTCATGTCCGCCGGTATCGCCATGATCGGCGGCGGCATTCGCTTCCGCGGGAGGCGGGGCTCCGAGGAAGATGCCCGCACCGACGCCGGCGCCGGTCCCGATCAGGGCAAGCAGAATGGGGAGAAGCTTCTTCATCGGCGGGATCCTCAGAAAGGCAGTATGGCATCCAGAACTTGCTGTCCGAGCCGCGGCTGCTGCATGTCGGTGATCTGTCCGCGTCCGCCGTAGGAAATGCGTGCGGAAGCGATCTTGTCGTAGGTGATCTCATTCTGGCGGGACACGTCGTCGGGCCGGACGAACCCCGTCACCAGAAGCTCGCGCAGTTCGAAGTTCACCCTGACCTCCTGCGATCCCTCGATCGCAAGAATTCCGTTCGGCATCACATCCGTGATCGTCGCCGCAACCCGCAGGGTCAGCTTCTCGCTCCGCTTCACCGACCCGTCGCCGCCGGAGCTGCTCTTGCCGGAGAGATCGACGGCATCCGCAAGGCTCGCCCCGTCGGGAAGCTTGGGGTCGTGTCGCTGCGGAACCCCGAAAAGCTGCGGAATCCCGAGACTTTCCGAGCTCGATCGCGAGCGCGAGGTGCTGTTGGAGATCTGGGCCTTCTCGTCGATCTCGATGACCACGGTGAGAATATCGCCCCGCTTCATCGCGCGCCGGTCCCCGAGAAGGGAGCTCTTGGTGCCGCTCCAGAGCGATGCGCCGTCGGTGCGGCGTTGCGGAATCGCAAGGTCGGGAACGGCCGAATAGGCCATGGCCACACGCTCGGGGCTCTCCTCCGGAGGCGTGAAGCTCGGCGGTTTGCCGATGTGGTCGATGCGGGCACAGGCCGTGCAGGAAAGCAGGATCAGCAAGAGGGTACGTGGTGTCATGAGTCACTCGGATGTCACGGTTACCGTTCCGTCTGGCAGGACCGTGCCAAACAATGTCGTGCGGGACGTCATGTTCATGACGCGGATGCGCTCGCCGACGGCGCCGCGCCCGAGCGCGCGCCCTTCGGCCACGATGCGCAACCCGGCGCGCGCATAGGTCAGCTCGACGATCTGGTTGCGGTCGATCAGGGCCGGTTCGCCGAGGGCCCCCCGCAGCACGGGACGCCCGGGATAGATCGTCACGCGCGCCTCGTATCCCACGACATCGTCCAGCGAGTCATGGGCACCCTCGATCTGCATCGGATCCAGCCTGACGGCCTCGGGGCGCACGATTTCCTGGGCGCGGATGGTCACCGTTGCCACGACCGACCCGGCTATGGCGGAGGAGGGCAGGGCGAACAGGAGGGCGGCGGCGATCCGGGCAAACATCAGCGCACCTGGACCGTCGCGCCCAGCATCTGATCCGCGGCCGAAATCACCTTGGAATTCAGCTCGTAGCCGCGCTGCGCCTCGATCAGTTCGGTGATCTCGTAGACCGGGTCGACCGAACTGTCCTCGAGATAGCCCTGCCTCAGCGTGCCGAGGCCCTCCTGTCCCGGAGTCGTCTGCAGCGGCGGCCCCGAGGCTTCGGTTTCGGTGAACAGGTTGGAGCCCATCGCCTCCAGCCCCTTGGGGTTGATGAAGCCGACCAGCGTGAACTGACCGAGAAGCTGCGCCTCGACGGTTCCGTCGAAATAGGCATAGACCTCGCCGTCGGGGCTGATGGAAATGCTGCGCGCTTCTTCGGGAACCACGATTTCGGGGGAAACGGGAAGCCCGTCATTGGTCACGATGAGTCCCTCGCCATTGCGCTTCAGCGCCCCGTCGCGGGTATAACCGGCCTGGCCGGAGGGCAGGATGACCTCGAGGTATCCGCGGCCCTCGATGGCAAGATCGAGATCGCCGCCGGTCTGGGACACGGCCCCCTGTTGCAGCTTCATCGTGACCGCCGCCGGCCGCACCCCCATGCCGAGCTGGATGCCGGTGGGAAGGACGGTGCCGTCTTCGGCATTGACGGTTCCGGCGCGGGCGAACTGCTGGTAGTGCAGATCCGCGAATTCGGCGCGCCGGGCGTTGTACCCCGTCGTGCTCATGTTCGAGAGGTTGTTCGAAATGACTTCCACCCGCATCTGCTGGGCGCTCATGCCGGTGGCCGCGATTTTCAGGGCACGCATGGTTCGTCTCCTTATGTCATGAAGGCCTTGAGCGCGGACCGGATGCGGTCGTCTTCGCGTTCAAGAAAGTTCTGGCCCATCTCGTAGGCGCGCTGCACCTCGATCATCCGCGAGATCTGCAGGATCGGATTGACGTTCGAATTCTCGATGAAGCCCTGACGGATGCGGGGCGCGTCGACCGGATCGTACCCTGCATCCGCGCGGAACATGATGTCGCCCTCGCGCACCATCGCGCCGGGGTCGGTCGGCTGGACCAGGCCGACCTGTCCGATCGGGCGGCCCTGCGAACTGATCGTGCCGTCCTGCGCCACGGTGAAATCCGTCGCATCGGGGGGCACGAAGACCGGGGCGCCTCCGGAATCCAGCACGGTATAACCGTCCGACGTCACCATGTTGCCTTCGTTGCCGACGGCAAAGGCGCCGGACCGGGTCAGGCGCTCGCCGCGAGGTGTCTGGATCAGGAAGAACCCGTCGCCTTCGACCGCGAGATCGAACTGACCTCCGGTCTGGGTCAGCGTGCCCTGCGCAAAGGAGGTCGCCCTTGCATGGGCGGCGGACATGGACACGCTGCCCTCGTCGGTCTGCCGGATGTATTCCGAGAAGACGATGCCCTGCTGCCGGTATCCGGTGGTGGCCGAGTTGGCGATGTTGTTCGCGATCAGTTGCATTTCACGCATCAGCCCCTGCTGACGGGACAGCGTGGTGTATCCGGTGACGTCCATGTCAGCCTCCGCTTATCATCGGGACGATCATGTCCCGGAAAAAGGCGACGAGCGTTTCGGTCATGAAGCTCATCGACATCCAGAACACGACGACGATGGCCATCAGTTTCGGAACGAAGGTGAGGGTCATTTCCTGGATCGACGTGAGGGCCTGGAACAGCCCGACGCCGACGCCCGCCACCAGCGCGGCGGTCAGGATCGGAACCGAGGTGATCGTCGCGATCCAGAGGCCCTGCCGGAGCGTGTCGAAGAAGATGGTCTCGTTCAGCATTGCTCAGACCGGCATCCGGAGGATTTCCTGGTAGGCTTCGACGACCTTGTTGCGCACCGCGACCACGGTTTCGACCGCAAGTTCCGACTGGGCCAGGGCCTGAACAAGCGCATGCGGGTCGGCGTCTCCGATCATCGAGGCCTTGGCGGTCGTTTCACCTTCTTTCAGGGTCGCGGCGAAATCCTCCGCGACATCCATGAATTTCTGCTGCATGCCTTCGGAACCGGGCTGCGCCTCGGTTGCCGGACGGGAAGCCGCGTATTTCTGCGCGGCAAAGAGAGAGCGGACATCCATTCTGGGTCTCCTTCTGGGGCTTTAGCGGCGGAGCAGGTCCATGAGATTGCTGGACATCTGCCGCGTCTGATCGAACATCTTGAGGTTGGCTTCGTAGCTGCGCTGCGCCTCTCGGGCGTCGGCGAGTTCGATCATGAGATCGACGTTGGAACCGGCGTAATGGCCCGTGTCGTCGGCAAGCGGGTGGCCGGGATCGTAGACATCCTCGAGGTCGGACTGATCGAGAGAGACATCGCCGACCCGCAGATCCTGAAGGCTGCCTTCACCGGATCGGGCGGTTTCGAAGGGAATGGTCTTGCGGTGATATCCGGGCGTATCGACGTTGGCGATGTTCTCGGACACGACACGCAGGCGCATCGCCTGCGCACGCAAGCCGCTCGATGTGACGCTGAGGGCATCGGAAAAGGCACTCATTGCGGGACTCCGTTCATTCAGCGGCCGAGGCTGGCGCGCAGGATGTTGATGTTGGATCGGTAGATGGCGAGCGCCCGGTCGTGGGCGCGCTTCGCGTCGACCGCGACCACCATCTCGGATTCGAGCTCGACGGTATTGCCGTTGGGGTCCTCGGCGCCGCGCCGTTCAGAAAAGCGATAACCCTCGGGCCCGGCTCCGGCGCCCAGATGCTGCGGTCGCGTGGACCGCATGCCGTCGGCACCGCCTTCCAGCGTCCGGGCAAAATCGGGCATCTGCAACGCGCGATACTTCGGCGTATCCGCGTTCGCAATATTCTGCGCGCTGATGGCTTGCTGCTCACCCGCGTGTCTGGCCATTGCGATAGCCGTCCTGAATACATCCAGGTTCTGGAACATCGGGGCTTCTCCCTCGATTGGCTTCAATCAAGGCTTAACGGTGATTCCTTTAGAAATGGTTTGAACACCATGAAGAGGGCGTCCGATGGACAGGAACGACTTTACCGGGCTTAGATCGCGGATCGCGCAGGCCCAGACGGTTCACGCGGTCGGGCGGGTCCGCTCGGTCGACGGAACGGTCATCTGGATCCGCGGCCTGGCGCATCTGGCCTGCATCGGCGACCGGCTGCGCCTGTACCGGGCCGACGGCATTCTGGACGGTGAGGTGCTGCGCATCCGGGAGGACCTTGTCGCCATGCTGCCGGACGAAGGCGCCGACGGCGTGTCGCAGGGCGATCGCGTCGCGCTGGTCGGTGCGCCGACGCTTGCCCCCGCGGACAGCTGGATCGGCCGGGTCGTCGATCCCTACGGCAAGCCGCTCGACGGGATGCCGCTCAGTCCGGGGCCCCGCAGGCGGCCGTTCCGCGCCAGCCCGCCTCCGGCGGCACAGCGGCGCGGGCTCGGGGAGCGTCTCGAAACCGGTCTGGCTGTCTTTGACACGCTCTTGCCCATCGTCGAAGGCCAGCGGGTCGGCCTGTTCGCCGGTTCCGGCGTCGGCAAGTCGCGGCTGCTGGCGTCGCTCGCACGCGGAATGAGCGCGGATATCGTCGTGCTCGCCCTCGTGGGGGAACGCGGACGCGAGGTTCATGATTTCGTGCATGCGGTCCTCGGTCCGGAGGGCATGGCGAGGAGCATCGTCGTCGCCGCGACTTCGGACCGCTCGCCGCTGGAACGGCGGCGCTGTCCGCTTGCCGCCATGACCATCGCGGAGCATTTCCGCGATCAGGGTCATCATGTGCTCTACCTCGCGGATTCGATCACCCGTTTTGCCGAAGCGCATCGGGAAGTCGCGGTCGCGGCGGGCGAAATGCCGGCCCTGCGCGGCTTTCCGCCCTCCACCGCGCACCAGATCATGCGCCTGGCCGAGCGGGCGGGCCCCGGCCTGCCCGGTACCGGCAACATCACGGCCGTGTTCAGCGTCCTTGTCGCAGGTTCCGACATGGACGAACCCGTGGCGGATATCCTGCGCGGCGTTCTCGACGGGCACGTCGTCCTCAGCCGGGAGATCGCGGAACGGGGCCGCTTTCCGGCCGTCGACGTGCTGCGGTCCGTCTCCCGAAGCCTGCCCGAAGCCGCGAATGACGAAGAGAATGCCGCGATTCTTCAGGCGCGGCAGCTTCTCGGCGCCTATGCCCGCTCCGAAACGATGATCCGCGCCGGTCTTTATCGGGATGGCGAGGACCCCGTGCTGGACAGGGCGATCCGCATCTGGGGCGATCTCGATGCCTTCATCGGCGAGCCGTCGCCCAATGGATCGGAGGCGGCCTTCGGGCGCCTGCGCCTGTTGCTGCGGCGCGCGCAGACGCCGGCGCCGGCCCCGCAGAGACCGGGAAACCGGCCGATGGCGCGCACCGCCGGTGGTCGTCAGTGAGGAGAAGTTCCGAACTCCGGTCCCGTCGGCTCAGGTCACACCCGCGCGCAAAAGGACGGTCACGGCGCTGTCGAAATGTTCGCTCATGGCCGCTTCGGCACGGATGGAATCCTGCGTCATGATCGCCGTGGCGATGCGTTCGTGGCAGCGGATGTTCTCGGTCCGGTTCTCGAGATTCCCGCGGGACCGCCATCCGATCGCCCAGGTCTGCCGCGTGATGACGCGGAAGCTGTCGATCAGGATGGAATACAACAGGTTGCCCGAGGCGCGCGCGATGATCTCGTGGAACCGGATGTCGAGCTCCATGATGGCGCCCTGATCGGCCTCCAGCGCGTCGAACATGGCCTGCACGATGGTCAGAAGCTCGGCCGCATCCGCATCGCTGCGCCGCATCGCGGCAAGCGAGACGGTCCTCAACTCCAGCGTCCGCCGCACGTCGAGGATCTGCTGGATCGACAGGCGCCCGGAGTAGGTCGTGTGGTCGAGGATGACGCTGAGCGAGGAAGCGTCGGGCATCGCCACCCGCGCCTTGCGCCCGTTTCCGATGTCGAGGACCCGCAGCGTCGCCAGACCGCGCAGAGCCTCACGCGTGACGGGACGCGACACCCCGAGCCGTTCGGCCAGCGCCGCTTCGGAGGGCAGGACATCGCCGGGCATCAGCTCTTCGCCGCGGATCAGCGCGCGAACGTCGCGCATGGCACGCTCCACCAGGCCGAGTTCGGCACCTGCGGTCTTCTCCACACCCGGTTTCGGTTTCATTCCGTTGTATCCTGTCTGCCCATCCACCCTGTTAGACAGCCTTTCATCGCGTTCGGCAATTTTCGTCTGACAGGACGGGACCGGATTCTGCACTGTCCCGCACCGCGTCGCGGCGGCACGGGACAGCGGAGGCTCAGTAGATCGCGATCGCGGGGAAGGCGACCAGCAGCCCGACCGCGAGCAGTTGCAGCGCGATGAACGGCAGCAGCGAGCGGAAGATGTCGCCGAGGGATATGTCCGGCGGTGCGACGGATTTCAGGTAGAAGGCGGCGGGGCCGAAGGGGGGCGACAGGAAGCTCACCTGCATGTTCATGCAGAAGAGAACGCCGAACCACACCGGATCGAGGCCGAGCTGCTTCACGATGGGAACGAAGATCGGCATGGTGAGCAGCGCGATCCCGACCCAGTCTAGGAAGGCCCCCAGCACGAAAAGCACCGCCATCATCACCAGCACGATCACCGTCGGGTTGTCGGAAATCCCGGTCATCAGCGCCGAGATGAACCGGATGCCGCCCATCAGGTTGTAGACCCCCACCAGAGCCGTCGCGCCGATGCCGATCCAGACGATCATGCCCACCGTGGCCAGCGTCTGCATCGTGGCGTCGCGCATCATCCGCCAGGAGAACTCGCGCCGGATCAGGATCGAGATCACCACACCGCCCACCCCGATGGCCGAGGCTTCGGTGACGCTGGCGATACCGGCGTAGATCGAGCCGAGCACGAAGATCACGACCATGACCGGAAGGATCAAACCTTTCAGAAGGCGTATCTTTTCGGCCCGCGCGATCGGTTCGGGGTCCGGAGCCGGCGCGATGTTGTCCGAGGTGTAGGCGAGAACGAGGATGTAGATCACGTAGAACCCGGCCAGCATGAAGCCCGGCACGAACGCGGCGGTGAACAGATCGCCGATCGAGACATTCGCGGTCAGCCCGTAGATGATGAGCACGATCGACGGCGGAACCATGGTGCCGAGCGAGCCGCCCGCGCAGACGACGCCGATGGCGAGCTTGCGGTCATAGCCCTGGCGCAGCATCTGGGGCAGGGCGATCAGGCCGAGCAGAACGATCTCTCCGCCGATGATCCCCGACATGGCGGCGAGGATGACCGAGACGAAGATGGTCTGCACGGCCACCCCGCCCCGGATGCGACCACCCACCAGTTTCATCGCGTCGAACAGGTCGCGGGCAATTCCGGAGCGGTCCAGAAGCGCCGCCATCAGCACGAACATCGGGACCGAGACGAAGACGAAGCTTTCGACGAAGGTGTAGATCCGCGAGGTGATGAGCGGCACCGCGACGGGGCCGTAGCCCACCAGGGCAAAGACAAGCGCCACCAGCAGCGTGACGAAGGCCAGCGGCATTCCGGTAAGGAGCAGGACGACCATCAGGCCGAACATCATCAGCGTGGCCGGGCCGATTCCCAGCGCGGCAAGATCGACAAGGGCGGTCATTCGGGCGCTCCGTCATCCGCGCTGCGGGTGGGCGTATGGCCCCCCGACCGGCGGGCATGATTGAAGGTCAGGACGATGAATTGCAGCGTCAGCAACAGCAGCATGCCAAGCAGGAAGGTCTTGACCAGAGCCGGGGTCGGCGGGTTCCAGGCCGAGCCGGACCGCTCCATCTGGAAACCGCCGGTGGGGGACCAGAGCGACTTTTCCACCATCAGCCACGCGGCATAGGCAAAGAAGGCGGCGGCCAGCGCGGAGGCGGCCGAAATCACCACGTCCATCGCCTGACGGCCACGTGGCGGCAGCAGATCATAGATCAGCACAACGCGGATGTGGCTGTCGCGCGAGGCGCAGAACAGACCGCCGTATAGAAAGCTGACACCGCAGAGAAAGGTCGTGGTCTCGTGCGCCCAGATCGTCGGCGCGTTCAGCACGTAGCGCAGAAAGACCTCGGACAGGAGGATCAGCGCGGACAGCCCGATGGCCGCCGCGAATACGTAGCCACCGGCGTCGATCCAGCGGCCGAGCAGACCGGCTTCGGGAATGGCGCTCTTTTCCTCGCCATGCAGCGCGGCGGCGAGCGCGTCGTCGGCGGCGGTCGGAACGGGTTCGGTCATCGGGAAGCTCCCAATATTGGACTGAGCGGGAAACGGAAGCCGGGCCAACAGGGTGGCCCGGCAACATCGTTGCGACTTGCGGGGCTTACTCCATCAGCCCCTTGTCGCGGAGGTAGGCGGTCAGCGTGTCGTAGACCTTTTGCGCCATCTCCGAACGCTCGGCGACCTTCTGCCATTCACCCCGGGCAATGCCCCGGAACTTGGCGCGCTCTTCGGCCGACCAGTCGTGAACGGTGATGTCGCCGGTGGCCTTGGCCGCTTCGACCGCTTCGAGATCGCGGGCCATCAGGGTTTCGATCTGGTTCTTCTGGAACACCTTGATCGAGTCCTTGAGGTTGGCCTGGAGGTCTTCGGGCAGGCCGTCCCACGTAGTCTTGTTCATCGACACTTCGATCAGCGGCAGCGAGTGGAAGCCGGGATAGACCGGATGCGGCGCGATCTCGTTCATGCCGACGTCCTGGTTGACCGAGAACACCGAATAGTCGGCCGCGTCGATCACGCCCTTGTCGAGCGAGGTATAGACCTCGGACGCGGGCAGGTTCACCGGCGCAGCGCCTGCGGCGGCGAAGACGTTGGCGATCAGACCCTCGGGGTTGCGCACCTTGATGCCCTTGAGGTCGTCGACCCCGTCCAGCGGCACCTTGGACACGAAGGCTTCGAGGCCGGGCGTGGAAACTCCGATGAACTCCAGCCCGCGCGGATTGTTGAGCTCGTTCATCAGCTCGGCACCACCGCCGTTTTCCACGAAGTCGATCATCTCGGCAGGCGAGCCGTAGGCGCCCACGGGGTTTGCGATCAGGCCGTAGGCCGGATCCTTGCCCGCGAAATAGGAGGTGTCGGTGATGTGCCCGTCGATGAGACCGGCGGCGACGGCCTCCTGCGTTTCCTTGTAGTCGACGATGGAGCCGACCGGCAGAAGCTCGATCGCCACGCGGCCCCCGGTCATTTCGTTGACCGTCTGCGTCCACTGCTGCTGGAATTCGAAGTTCGGGTTGCCCGCGGGGTCCGACGACTGGAACCGGAAGCTGTAATCCTGTGCCTGCGCGGCAAGGGTCGTGAGGCCGAGGCTCGCGACCGAGATGAGTAGTGCCTTGAATGTCATGGTGTATCCTCCCTTGAGTGACATTCCGCGCCGGTCAGGGCGCGGCGGTTGGTTCGGTGAGACGGTTCCCGGTGTCAGAGCACCGAAATCATGCCGCCGTCGGCATAGATGATCTGGCCCGAGACATAGTTGGACGCGTCGGACGCGAGGTAGATCGCCGTTCCCGCCAGTTCCTCGGGCAGGCCCCAGCGGCGCATCGGGGTGCGCGCCTTGACCCATCCGTCGAATTCGGGATTGCTGATCAGCGCCTCGTTCATGTCGGTGACCATGTAGCCGGGGCCTATGGAATTGGCTTGAATGCCTTTTTCTCCCCACTCGGCGGCCATCGCCTTGGTCAGCATCTTGATGCCGCCCTTGGCGACCGTGTAGGGCGCGACCGTGGCGCGGGCGAGTTCCGAGGTCAGAGAGCCGATGTTGATGATCTTGCCATGACCGCGGGCGGCCATGCGTCTGGCGGCTTCGCGCCCCACCACGAAGGAGGCGGTGAGGTTGATGTCCAGCACCCGGCGCCAATCGGCGGTGTCGAGGTCGAGCATGGGCTTGCGAAACTGGATGCCGGCGTTGTTGATCAGGATGTCGACCGCAACGCCTTCGGCATCAAGCCGGTCGAAGGCCGCCTTGATCGCGGTCTCGTCCGCCACGTCGAAGGCGGCGGTCAGCACGTCGAAACCCTCGGCGCGCATCTCCTCGGCCGCCGTTTCCAGCCGCTCGGCGGAGACGCCGTTCAGGATCACGCGGGCCCCGGCCCCGGCCAACCCCTCGGCAAAGGCCCGGCCCAGCCCGCGCGACGATCCGGTGATCAGGGCGGTTTTTCCGGTCAGATCGAACAATTTCAGGGACATCAACCGGCCTCCGACACGCGCACGGTCAGATCCGCGCGTTCAAAGAATTGCGGGACGAGTTCGGTGCCGAGGCCGGGGCCTTCCATCGGGTAGACATAGCCGCCCTCGATGCGCGGCACCTCGGTGACCAGTTCGCGATACCAGCCCTTGTAGAAGGCGCGTACCGACTCCTGGATCAGCGTGTTGGGCTGGCTGAAGCTCATGTGGATCGCGGCGGCAAAGCCCACCGGGCCGATGCAGTCATGCGGCGCAAAGGGGCGGTGGTAGGTGTCGGCCATCGCGGCGATCTTGCGCCCCTCGGTCAGCCCGCCGGTCCAGCACAGGTCTGCCATGACCACATGCGCCGCGTCGCGGTCCATGTACTCCTTGTAGGCAAAGCGCGAGCCCAGCGTTTCGGAGGCACAGGTCCAGACATGGGTCGAACGGGCGAATTCCGCCAGCGCCTGCGCGTTGTTCATGCGGATCGGATCCTCGAACCAGCGCGGGGTGTAGGGCTCCAGCGCGCGGGCGATATCCTTGGCCACGGGCAGGTTCCACAGGCTGTGCAGTTCGACCATGATCTCCATCTTGTCGCCGACCGCCTTGCGGATCAGCTCGAAGGGTTTGATCGCGGTCTTCATCTGCTCGGCGGTGATGAACATGCCCTTGTTCTCGATCCCGGCAGGATCGAACGGCCAGATCTTCATCGCGGTGATGCCCTTGTCGAGCAGATCCTCGGCCAGCTCCCCGGCGCGGGTCATGAAACCGTCAAGGTCTTCGTAGGGCGAGGGCGGCTCGTCATTCTTCGCGCCGAGGTTCCAGGTGTCGACCGGCTTGATCTTGTTGGTGCGCACGTAGCGGGTGCCGGCGCAGGTATTGTAGACGCGGATCCTGTCCCAGCTCTGCCCGCCCAGCATGGTATGCACCGGCTGGTTGCAGACCTTGCCGAACAGATCCCAAAGCGCGATGTCGACGGCGGACGCGGCCCGGTATTCCACCCCGGTCGAGGCCTGGGCATTGGGCAGCGACACCATTTCCTTGTGCAGTGCTTCGATGTTGAGCGGGTTCTGCCCGACGAGCCGCACGGCCAGCGTATTGTGGATATGCGCTTCGACCGCCTCGGCGCCGTAAAAGGTCTCGCCCAGCCCGGTGATGCCTTCGTCGGTTTCCACATGCACCCAGAGGACGTTGGCGAACTCCTCCACACGGTAGGTTTTCAGGGCGGTGATCTTCATGGCTGGGCCGTTCCTCTTGCGTTCGGTGGTCCGCACGCGGCGAAGTTCGGCTCGGCGCTCCCGTCGCATCTGCAACGGCCGGACCTCCGTTTCCGGGATCCACTCCACCTCCCCGCCCTTGTCGTGACCGACACGGACCCTGTTCCGGCAGCCAGAAGAAACAGAGGTTTTGCCATATTGCAACATTTTTGTTGATTCTGGACTTACTAAATTTGCTAAACCTATCTTACAATATCTGAAATACGAGCATAATCAGATGCGTGTGCCGCCGGTCCCGCCATGTGCTTCGGACGCGGCGCGATGCGGGATCCTGGCAAAGCCGGTGCAGGGACCGCGCCGGAACGGGCGGCCTCATCGAAAATCCGGACGAAATGATTCGAAAAACGCCCCAGCGCCGCGGGACTGTGGCTCAGTCGCCGAACCCGAACAGGCGGCGGGGCGTGTTCCAGAGGATCGCGCGTTGCGTGTCGGGTTCGGGAACGAGATGCGCGAAGAGGTTCAGGAGGGGGCCGTAGTCCAGCCGTTCACGGGCGCGCAGGAAGGGCCAGTCGGAGCCCCAGACGCAGGCATCGGGGCCGAAAGCCTCCAGCAGCGCCGCGACAAGGACATGGGCATCGGCAAAGGGAAACGCCTGTTCCGAACACTTGATGAGCCCGGAGAGCTTCACCGCGGCCCGTCCCGTTCTGCCGAGGTCGAGCAGTTCGCGGAACCCCGGCTGATCCGGACCGCGTCCCGGAAGCGGGCGCCCGCAGTGGTCGAAGACCAGTTGCACCGGCGACGCGGTGAGCATCGGGAGGATGTCGAGCAGCATGTCGCCCTCGACCTGGACCTGCAGGATCATCCCCAGCGCGTGGAGCTTTTCCAGCAGCGCCTCGGTTCCGGCGTAGTGACCGCGCGGAAAGAAGGGCAGGTTGAAGGCCACGCCGACGATGCCCTGCGCCTTCAGATCCGCCAGCGCCTCGATCGAGATGTCATGCGGAACGACCGCCACACCACGGTAGCGCCCGCCACTTGCGGCGATGGCCGCCAGCATGCAGCGGTTGTCCTCCATGTAGCCGGAGTTGGGCTGGACCAGCAGGGCGTGTCCGATCCCGTGCGCCGCAAAGACATGGCCGATCTGGTCGGCGGTCCCGATCTCGGCCCCCGCCGGATGGTAGGGCGAATGCGCCACGTAGGGAAAGCCCGCAGGGTCGAAGACATGACAATGGCAATCGACCTTCGGCATGTCCCGGAACAGGGCGTTCCCGACCAGACTCAATACGAGATCCTCGCCACGGCGCGCAGCTCTTCGGGCGTCGTGGTCGGAAAGCCGAAGAATTCGAGATAGGCCGGAATCTGCTCGAAGAGCATGTCGGTCCCGACCTGAAAGGCGCAGCCCTTCTCGCCGGCAGCGGCAAGAAACGGCGTGATTTCGCGGCTCATCACCACCTCGCCGACAAAGGTTCCGGGGTCGATCCGGTCCACGTCCATCGGCAGGGGATCGTCGTCCTTCATGCCGAGCGGCGTGGCGTTGACCACCACGTCGAAGCCGGCCGGATCCTTGGAGCCGGTCGTGACGATCAGTTCGGGATAGTGACTGCGCAGGCGGTCCGCCAGCGCCTCCATCATAGGGGTGTGGCTGTCGAAGACGGCCAGTTCGGCCACCCCCGCCTTGGCGAGCGAGGCCGCGATGGCCGACCCGACCCCGCCCGAGCCGACGACAAGCACCTTCGCACCGGCCAGTACCTGCCCCTTGCGCATGGCGCCGCGGACAAAGCCTTCTCCGTCGAACATGTCCCCGATCAACCGGCCCTCCGGGTCGAGCCGGACGGCGTTGCACGAACCGGCGACGCGGGCGGTGGTCGCGGCCTCGTCGAGCAGCGCCATGGTCGTGACCTTGTGCGGCATGGTCACCAGCGCCCCGTGGATATTCGACAGCCGGAACACGAGCCGCAGGAAGGTGGCGTAATCCTCGGCCATGCAACCCATCGGCATCACGACGGCGTCGATTCCCGACTTTTCGAACCAGGGGTTGTAGATCATCGGCGCCTTGAAGGAATGGGTCGGGTAGCCGAGATGCGCGATGAGCTTGGTCTTGCCGGAAATCATGGATCCACCTTTCCGATGGGGGTCATCCCTCGTATCCGAGCAGTCTCGGGAGGAAGAGGACGATTGAGGGGAAGAAGATCATCGCCAGCAATGCCCCGACCAGGACCAGCAGGAAGGGCAGGATCTCGGAGATGATCTCGCGCAGGGAAATGCCGGTAACCGCGTTGATGACGAAGAGCAGGATGCCGTAGGGCGGCGTGATGAGGCCGATCATGCAGTTCACGACGATGACCACGCCGAAATGCACGAGGTCGATTCCGAGCAGGTTGCAGGTCGGGATGAACAGCGGCACGATCACCAGGATGATCGTCGTCGCGTCGAGCAGGCAGCCGAGCGCCAGGATCAGCACGTTCACCGCCAGCAGGAACACTATGGGCGAGACATTCACGTCCACCAGGTAGGCCGCCAGCGCCGAGGGGATGTTCTCGGAGGCGACGATGTAGTTCAGGATCAGCGCGCCTCCGATGACGATGCCGACCGCGGCCGAGGAACGCGCGCTTTCCACCAGGATGTCGTAGAGCGTGCGCAGCTTCAACGAGCGGTAGAAGAACACCGACAGCAGCAGCGCATAGGCGGCGGCGACGGCGGCGGCTTCGGTCGGGGTCGTGACGCCGCCGTAGATACCGTAGAGCAGGATCGCCGGCATCAGCAGCGCCGGGAAGGCGCGGCCGGTGACGCGGGGCAGGTCGCGCAGGGCCACCGGTTCCTCCGTGGCAAAGCCGCGGCGGTGGGAGATCCACCAGTTCATCGCCATGAGCACCCCGCCCATGAGCAGCCCGGGCAGGATGCCGCCCAGGAACAGCGCTCCGATGGAGGCGTTGGAAATCAGCGCGTACAGCACCATCGGGATCGACGGCGGAATGATCGGACCGATGGTGGCCGAGGCCGCGGTGATCGCGGCGGCATAGCCGGCCGGAAACCGCCCGTCCTTGCGCATCATGTCGATGATGATCTTTCCGATCCCCGCCGCATCCGCAACGGCAGACCCGGACATGCCGGAAAAGATCAGCGATGCCATGACGTTGACATGGCCGAGCCCGCCCTTGAACCGGCCGACCGTCGCCACGCAGAACGTCAGCAGCCGGTCCGAGATCGAGCCGGCATTCATGATGTTCGCCGCGACGATGAACAACGGCACGGCCAGCAAAAGGAAGCTCTGGTAGATGCCGTCGACCAGCGTCTTGCCCACCAGACCGATGGACGACCCGGCGGCCACCATGTAGGCCATCGAGGCCACGATGATCGCATAGGCGATGGGCACGCCGATCCCCGCGAGGAAGAACAGCGAGCCGACCATGATCGCGAGTTCGACGCTCATGCCTTGTCCTCCTGGTGAACGGCTTCTTCCACGGGCAGGACATGGAGTTCGCGGTCGGCCCCGTGCCGCACCGTTTCGACGGCGCGCCAGAGATAGCGCAGCCCGACCGCCCCGAGGAACACGAAATAGATCGAATAGATGGGCAGCATCTTGATCGGGAGCGTGGCCGAGGACTTGATCCGCAGCAGCTTCATCCGGTCATAGGTCGGCCCGATCGAGGACCACAGGGCGACCACGATGATCACGGCGCCGAGGATCGCGAAGACGGTCCGGACCTGCCGGGAGGCGCCGTTGTAGAGAATGTCGAAGGTGACGTGGTCGCGGTCCTGCACCACGAAGGCATTGCCCCAGAAGATCGTCCACAGCCAGAGCACCAGGATGAATTCGACGGTCCAGCCGAAGTAGGAGGCGTCGATGGTATTGCCGAAGGTCGCGACGAACCACTCCGATCCGACCGCGTAGCGGACCACGATCTGCAGGATGAAGGTGCAGAAGATCGCTGCCATCATCGCGGCCGCGATCCCTTCCGTCAGAATCCTGAAAGCCTTTACCGGACCTGTCATGCCCTAGTCCCCCTGTGCCTCCGGGAGTGTCGATCGCTTCCGGCGGAAGCCGCCCGGAGTCGCCATTCCCGGTCCGTTGTTCACGTTGCGGTATCGTACCGGACGGCCGGTCCGATCCCGGTGCGACGCGAATCGCGCCGCACCGGAGGTCCGGGTTACTTGCCGAGCGCGTTGATCGCTTCGAGCGTGCCCTCGGGCCAGCTCGCGGCGAATTCGCTGCCGAGGTAGGCCTCCTGAACGTGGCTGCGGAAGGCGGCGACGTCGGGTTCGTAGACGTCGAGCCCCTTGTCCTGAAGGAAGGCGACCAGTTCCTCTTCCTTGGCGAGCTGGGCAGCACGACCGCTGTCCGCGGCGGCGACGGCAGCGGCGGTCACCGCTTCCTGCTGCTCGGGGGTCATGCTGTTGTAAACCTCGGAGGACAGCGCGATGAAGTTCCAGTCCACCAGGTGCGAGGTCAGGGCGATCTGCTTGGTGACCTCGTAGAACTTGGCGTCCACGACGGTCGGCAGGGGGTTGTCCTGGCCATCGACGGCCCCGGTCTGAAGCGCGGTATAGACTTCGGTGAAGGCCATCGGCGTCGGGTTGGCGCCCAGGGCGCGGCCGAGGAACTGCCATGCGTCCGACCCGGGCATCCGCAGGTTCACGCCGCTCAGGTCGTCCGGCGTCTTTACGTCAAGCTCCGCACGGCTCTGACGCAGGTTCACCTGGCGGCGGCCGAGGTACATCGGCGCCAGGAGCCGCACGCCCAGCTCGTCCTCGACGGTCTTCTTGAACGGATCCATCAGCGCGTCATTGAAGACCGCGACCTGGTGCTCGGCATCCTGAAGAACGTAGCCGGCGGCAAAGATCGACCATTCCGGAAAGAACGTCGCGAGTTCCTGCGCCGAGGTGATCGACATCTCGAGATCCCCGGACGCGATCGCCTCGAGCTCCGTGCCCTGACCGAAGAGCGTCCCGTTCCAGTGCGGCTCGAACGAGGCAAAGTCCGAAACTGCCGGCCCGAACACCTCGGTCATCGCGACCGAACGCTGGTCGGTCTCCGAGCTCACGCTCGATAGACGCAGCTGGATCTTGTCCTGCGCCATGGCACTGGTTCCCAGAAGGGCCAGCGACGCGCTCGCCCCGAGCAGGACCCGGCGGGTCAAAGAAATGGTCATGTAATCCTCCCTATATCGGCATGTGGTCCGAAATGTTCCCTCTCGGTCCACACCGACCTTATCCCCGAGATGCCGGAAGCGCTACTGGAAGAAACACCGATTTTCCGAAAGGTGATGGATTTCCTGCGCTTAACGGGAGCCTGCGGAGGCGGTCCGCGGTCGCGCTACAACCATCACCCGTTGCGTTCCGGCGTCAGTGGGGGCTGGCCGATTGGCCAACCTCTCTGCTCCGATACACGGCGGGAAATGACCTGTTCAGCGTCAGAGTCTTCATGGTGAGGCGCTGCTCCGAACTGATCCGTTGAGCGATGTCACCGGTGGTGATTCCCCCTCACGGAAGATTTGGCCGAGCCAAATCGCCTGCCGGGCAATGGAAGACAACAAGGATCAGCGGACGGCCGCGCGCAGGGTCTTCGACGCCACTCGCCACAGGTGCCACATTGACTGGATGAGGAACGCTCTGACCCACGCCCCGACCTAACAGCGCGGCGGTAACGACGATACTGAAGACGATTTCATCCCAGGTGGGCCTAGTTGCAGAAATCGGGGGCTGAGCGCAGTTCCCCTTTCCCCGGGCAGATTTACTCTACGCGCACAGTGGCGGGTATGCCAGGAGCGGTGTAGCCGTTCAGTACGGCGATGCCGACTTGCAGTTCCGCGATCTGGCGATCGAAGTCTCGAGCCATCAATGGATGACCAAGCAGTTTGATGCAGTACATCTTGGACTCGACACGGCTCCGGCGGTGATAACCGCTCCATCGTCGCCAGTTTGCGCGGCCCCGGTACCTTGAGGTCCTTGGAGCGCCGTTGTGCGCGACGGTGCCCAGGCTCGTCGGCTTCCATGGCTTGGCGTTTTTACGAGGCGGTATGACAGCGGTGGCGTTTCGAGCGGCAATTGGTTCGTGGCACTTACGGGTGTATAAGCGCCGTCGGCGGTAACGCGACCAATCTCCTGATCAGGCGGCATTTGGTCCAGCTCTTCAGGCAACGTAGGCGCGTCACCAATGTGGCTGCCTGTGCTCTCGCCGGCCCGGACCTCCAACGTTTCATTGTCGATGCCGATATGTATCTTGCGCCAGATGCGGCGTTTGGAGCCACCGTGCTTGCGGGCGTTCCACTCGCCTTCACCTTCGGCCTTGATGCCGGTGCTGTCGATGAGCAGGTTCAGCGGACCCGCGCCGCCACGATAGGGGATGCTCACATACAGCGTTCGTTGGCGGCGGCACAGGGTAGTGAAGTCCGGCACCGTCCAGTCCAAGCCAACTAGCTTCAGCAGGCTTTGCACGAACCCCGTCGTTTACCGCAACGGCATGCCGAACAACATCTTCATAGTCAGACAAGTCTGGATCGCCGCGTCGCTGAAGTTCGGTTGTCGGTCAGGCTTGCCGCTCGGTGGTGGTCGCCACGCCATCTCTTGATCAAACCTGATCGACACTGATCCACGCCGCTTCAACGCTTCATTGTAAGCCGACCAGTGCCCAGATGCCCATGCCCTCCAGCTATCATTCTGGATTCACAAAGTGAATCCCTCAGTCGAATTGTGCAACAAGGTCGCCATCAATGATAGATCTCCCTGAAACAATTGCCCGGAACATTTCAGTGACACCCAGCTTCGAAATCAAGCGCCAGCGAACACAAATAGAATGACACTACCCATCCGATGGGTTTCTCAACCCTGTCACAGTCGACGCTTCGATCAGGGATCCGTCCGAAAGAGTAAGATAAACAAAACCTGACTCTCCTCTTACTTCGACAATTCGATTGTAGGCAAGCGCAGTATGAGTCGCCAAAAGTTCACCATCATCGTAACTCTCGATCTCGAAATTATAGATGCCGGAAGGCGCAGGGTCACCAGAGTTGGTCGCTCCGTCCCAGGAATAGAATGGATCCATAATGTCGAGTTGCTGGGAATATATTTCATCGCCACTCTCATTGCGCACGACGATACGGGCGCTATCCGCTGACGACGCCACGTCGGGCCTGATCTCGATGGCAGTACCGCCAAATTCAACAGGTGCTCTGGACAACGCCTCCATTCCTACCCATGACGCCATCTGCTGAAACGCACTTCCAACCAACTGCGTTGAAAGCTGTGCCAAGAGGTCATTGGTCAGAACTTGTTGTTCGACCGAAGAGAAAGTCGCCAGTTGTGTCGCATAGTCCGTAGCGTCAACCGGATTCAACGGATCCTGGTTCTGCATCTGAGTGGTGAGCATTCTGAGGAAGGTCTCGAAGTCTGAACTGAGAACGCCGTCTCCACTTGCCAAAGCCGCTTTTGAGGAGAAAGCCTCCCTGGAGGGAAGAGGTTTTGAAAACGTCGAAATTTCGGTCATCACGGTTCCTTTCAAAGGCGAAGATCCAACCCATCAGCAGCGATTTCGTTGCGCCCGTTTACATGCGAATTCGGTTCTAGATGTACCTCGTCGGCGTCTACGTCAACGAGTGCAGATTGATCCATCTCCGAAGCCCCCTGTTTGTATTCTCCTTCGGAAAAACTGAAGCTGGAAGACTCATATCCCATCTCAGATAGGTAGCTGGAAAGCTGAATAATGTTCCGTTTGAACATGTCGATAGTTTCCGGCCTATCGGCCGAAATCGCTACCATCAATCCCCCGTCACTCTGCGATAAAGTAAATCGAACTCGGCCAAGTTCCACGGGCTTAAGGTCAACCTCCAGCTCGGAAGAGAATGTTCGAGATTTTTCTGAAGAAATTGAGGGCCGAACATTCGAATGGATATCAGCGCCGATTGGAATACGCACCAAACTTTGAACATCTACCCGACTGAGAACAGCCAGTACAGGATCCGAGAAATCGGAGCACATGGGAGGTTGGGATCCTGACTCTACGAACTCAGGTGTCATAGTTGACGGTGATGAATAAGGCACAGGCGGACCTGGGAGAACATTCGTAGGTGAATATTCATGCGAACTATTCACCTCCGAAAATGGTGACAATGCATTTGAAAGACCTTCATATTCTGGAGGGTTGATAGCTAGTGACCAAAGGTTAACCAGGGCCAGTAGTTTGTCCTTTTGAGGCAGGGTGAGGATATCTGCTAGCAACGGAACAAGCCCTCTGGAAGCTGTGCCGGACTTTCCTGAGGATAGGCTCTCTGACGACATTTCATCAACACCTTCATCTTGTATGTGTCCATATAGAGCACTTGTCGATGACTTAATGACATAGGACTTCCGAGGAACATAAAGTTCTACTCCACACCCGACTTCAGGTGGCTTTGCCGGTGTAGGTTGCAATGATGAGGTCGTATTGGGAAGGATATTTATGGACAGGGTTTTTGAGCCCGCAGTATCAGTACGCGAAGTTTCTAAATACGGATAGTGCATTGACGGTGAAGTGGCTTGTCCGATTAAGTTTCCAATAGTCGAGATTCGAAGTTCGACGGCTCTCCCAAATGATGGATCTATATGTGTGAGCTGCTGGGTTTGATGAAATCGTAGGGATGCAGAAATCGACGTCAATTTGATCGACATATTCGAGGGATTAGAAATTGATCCTACGCCATCGGTATTAGAAAAATGCGCTTGTGAGTTGAAATTTTCCTTATGCTGGGGGTCCGAAACTTCCTCATTTAGACCTATGATGAGGACTTCGCCATAGTGCTGTTTTTGATCCAAATTTCCATTAAATGGAGCTGCCCCAGCTGTCGATATCTTGTGAGGGCGTATATTTTCAGTTGACATATAATAAAGATCGAACTGCGGTTTTTCCATTCCGGGCAAATTTTCGCGTTCCCGATGAGTGTAATCGGTAACATACCCTTGCGAAAACTCTGCAATTACACCTGTAGAGAAAATATGTCGGTTTGGGTCAGTTTTGGGTTGAACAACCCAGTTAGGTGCCGTTCTGCTACTGTCACGCTCAATTTCGTTAATCGCGGTCAATCCGCCGGACATCACAAATTCATCGGCAATTTCGGATTTAGCGGGACGAGGCTCCTCCCGATGGCTGCGATAGATTGCAAGCACTCCGTTTATCACCTTTTGCGCAACCGGACCAGAGACAAGGGGATTATATTTTACCTTCCGTGAGTAATTCCGTGAACCTTCCCAAGAAAGGACAGACTGCTCACGCCGCCCATTTACACTCGGCAAATAACCTAAATTTACGCGACTTGTGCGTTGAGAAAATCTTTCAGTACCCATAGGCTTCGAAGGACATGCTTCGGAACTCTCCTCAGAAACTTGAGTGTGTTGATTGCCAGCAGTGTATTGCAAGCGGGGAGCCAATTCTATCCTCGAATTGCTAGCCATTTGAGTGGAGACTTTATTCCGCCCCCTCTGGGTGAGAGTAAACTCCGAAAGAAGATTGATAGGCAAATTTCCAAGATCCGCTTTTCGGTCAGAGGTTTGGCCAACTGACCATTTAGTCACAGAGTTCGGTTTGTAGGGTGCAACTGTCCTTGGTGGCTTCAATAATTCCAAGTTGGCATCCTTAACTTCGGCACTCTGCCATATACTCTGAGGTCTGACGTAGTTGCTTGGCTCGGAATTCTTGGCACTGATCGTCGGCTTGAAATAGTTTCTCCATTCTTCCTTACTATTCATCCGCCTTTCAAAGGAGCTCTCTATAGAATTCCTCGGTCTGTCGTGGCGTTCATCTCTCGGAGCGCTTTGGAAAGTCAATAACCTGTTGTGATGTAGACTAACCGATCTCTTTATATTTGACCTATACTTCGAACCTTCGGTGGTATCTCTGCTTTCTGAATTCAGCTCATCTCTAGAAAGGTGGTGTGGATCAATAGTCGCACCGGGCTTTGCATCTATTATCAGTCGTGAATGTTCGGCCGCACTCTTCACTTTCACTGCAAGTGGAGTATACATTTTGGAGTCTGCAATTTTTTCGTAGACGCCGGTATGTCGTTCGGAATCTATCCCATCGGCCCGGCTTTGTTTGAGCGCAATTTTGTTCTCACTATCAGGTTTAGTTAATTTCAGTCCATTACCTATTAGTTTCCTATTGGCCGGCGCTACATCTAGGCTCTGTGTCTGCAGTCTTGACAGCGTCGATTGAGCTATTTCCTTCGTATCTGTGTTGTGAAAGTTCTGTAATATCTGCATAACACCGCTCTTCAGCTCATTCATTAAATGAGACGTTTCTTTCGTTTCGCGCATAATAGCGGTAGTGAGGCTTCCAGGGAGCACATTTTTTGAAATTTCTGATAAACCTTTGGAAGGTGCTCCATCTGTTCTCGACCATCGATTTGATGGCGGTACATCACTTTCTATTGCATCTTTTTTCCAGAGTGGAGTGCATTCTGAAATGCCGAAGGTTTCCGCTGAGAGGTATTTCGCTCCTCTGAAGCTTGCATCCGCTTGATTTGAGATAGGTTGAGTTTCGCCGATCAATTTGGCATTTGCCAATATTTCCGTGGCGCAAACCTTTTCGTCTATCGCCTTCTCTTTGCTTTCGCCACTAAGTTCTTGTGGAGTATTTTGGCTTCTACTGTGTCCGCCACAGTGGTTTAATATAAGATCTTGATATCCTAGGGTGTTTTGAAATTCTCCTCTATTGTATGATATTTTCGGTGTGTGCGCCAGTACTTCGCTCGAATGAATTGATTCATCGGAAATATCTCTGTCGATAGTTATTTCCTCGGGTTGCTCCCTGTCAGTTTCGCAATTCTGCACGGTTTCGCACGTTTCAGTTTTGGCACCTACTTTTTCGTCAGTTCGCTTCTGTTGAGGTGGAATGCGAACAGACTCTGATTCATCAAATGCAGACGTGGGTCCCTTTTGTGGGCCAGGGTGCGAACTTGTTCCATTCTTGAGTGCGCTGAGGATGGTTTGGAAGTCTGCTTGTCCGTCCGGTTCCAATGCCTTGGCTCCGTTTCGGATCTGCAGGGGGCCTATCGCGCCGCCGGATAGTTGGTTCAGCATGGTCACTCCGGGAATTCTTCCGTTCGGAGTATGTATCCGCAACATCGTTACTACTTCTTTACCGCGTTGGATCTAGAAGACAGGAGATGAGTCGAATTGGAGTAAACGATGGAAATTTCACAACGATCGCCCGTAGTAGCCGGAAGCCCCGATCGATTGCGAGCGTCTGCAGTTCGCCTCGAGGCTACTTTTCTTGCCGAAATGCTGAAGTCCGCCGGCTTTGGTGAGAGCAGGGATGCGTTCGGGGGTGGGCTCGGGGAGGAGCGGTTCTCATCCTTCTTGCGTGAGGAACATGCGCGGTCATTGGCTGAGAACGGCGGGATCGGTTTGGCCGAAGCCATCTATAGAGCATTGAAGGAGAGAAGCGATGACCAAGGATAATTCTGCTGCGGTTTCGGAAGCGCTGAGTAATTTGCTTGATCTTGAACGTCAGGCCCTGCTTGTGGGTGACCTCAAGACGATCGGAATCTTGCTCGAGGAAAAGTCGGTGTTGGTCGGACAGTTGGCGAACCAGAATGCCGACTCTGGGGACGGTCTTCAGCCGGTCCAGGCCAAGCTGAAGCGCAATCAGGAGCTGTTTGATCAGGCTCTCGCCGGAATTCGGAATGTCGCGGATCGCCTGGGCATCTTGCGCGAGATTCGGCGCTCCATGAATGTATATGATGCGCAAGGTCGTCGAGAAGTCATCGCCGAGCTTCAGGAAAGGCGCCTCGAGAAGAAGGCCTGATGGCTTTCCTTAAAATGCGTGGCACCGCAATCGCTCGAGTTAGGACTCCGTTAGGATCCCAAGTGCATGGTGTGCCACGCATCCCCAGAGGATGGCGCAGCGGGTGGGACGCCTGACCTGCATTCGTCAGAAAGACGTTCAAGAAAGCCGCGTGGCGGCAATTCAAATCCGGCGCAAAGCGCTGCATGAATGTAAGGACGAAAAGAACGATGTCTAGCATCCTGACGAACAATGGCGCCATGGTGGCGCTTCAGACTCTCAAGTCGATCAACTCCAATCTCGCCACGACGCAGAGCGAGATTTCCACAGGCAAATCGGTGGCAAGTGCAAAGGACAACGCGGCCGTCTGGGCGATTTCCAAGGTCATGGAAGCCGACGTGAAGGGCTTCAAGGGCATCTCGGACAGCCTCAACCTCGGTCAGTCCACCGTTTCCGTCGCGCGTTCCGCGTCCGAAACGGTGACGGAGCTTCTGACCGACATCAAGGGCAAGGTCGTCGCGGCCCAAGAAGAGAACGTGGATCGCGCCAAGATACAAACGGATATCAACGCTCTTCGTGACCAGATCTCGGCTGTTGTCGGAGCTGCGCAATTCAACGGCCTCAATCTGCTTTCCAACACGGACAAGACGGCAGGAACCGGCAGCATCAATGTCCTTGCATCTCTTGACCGCTCCGGCACCGGCGTCACTGCCAGTGACATCAGCGTCGGCAAGCAGGATCTCGGTACAGCAGCTTCCGCCATTACCGGGACGGCACAAGCCACCGGCGGTACGCAAATGTCCGGCGCGGCAGCCGGCACGGCAGTCGTTCTCACCGGCGCTGGTACCGCTCCGACCACGACCTTCACCATCGTTCCGACCGAAGTCGCCGCAGGCGTCGGCTATACGATCACGTTGTCTGCCGGTGCCGCAGGACTGGCAGACGCGAATACGTCATCGTCGACCGGCAAGCCGTCGGAAATCATGTACGTAGCTCGTGACGGCGACACCGCACAGGATGTTTTCGACGGCCTCAACGCCGATCTGACCAAGCACTTGGAAGCCAACGGAATCGACTCCTCCGAACTTTCCATGGCGTTCAATTCGTCGACTGGCGCGGTTACCGTCACCGGCTCCACGACAACCGGCAACAACGTCACAGTGCGTGGTGATACCTATGCTGCCACCGGTAACACCGTCGGTGGTCGCCTCGAAGCACTGTCCGAAATCGACGTCACTACGCAATCGGGTGTCGACAGCGCGCTCACCGAGATTGAGGGTCTGATCCAGACTGCCATCGATTCGGCATCGAATTTCGGTTCCGTTCAGGGCCGGATTGAAACGCAGACCAACTTCATCTCCAGCCTGACCGACTCACTCAAGTCCGGCATCGGCACCCTCGTGGATGCAGATATGGAAGAAGCATCGGCTCGACTGCAGGCGCTTCAGGTTCAGCAGCAGTTGGGTGTCCAAGCGCTCTCTATTGCGAACCAGGCCCCGCAGTCGCTTCTGTCGCTCTTCCGCTGAAGCGGATTTTCCGGAGGCCGGCAACCCCGGCCTCCGGGCTTTGAGACCTGAACGTAAATCCCACAGAGTCAGAAGGTTCTGCCGTGAACGCCCAAACGATGGCTCAAAAAGCCTACTCACAATCCGCAGCAAGCACGCGTACAGATCGCGCGATCGAATACGACATGATCGCCAAGATCACCTACCGCATCAAATCTGCGGCGGAGGCCGGCCCGACTGCGTATCCTCAACTAGTTCAAGCCCTGTACGATAATCGTCGGCTGTGGACGACATTGGCTGTCGACGTTGCCGACAAGAACAACCAGCTTCCGAGTGAACTGCGCGCGCAGATCTTCTATCTTTCTGAATTCATTCAGGTTCAGACCGGAAAGGTGCTGGCACGGAAGGCACGCCTTGCGCCAATTCTGGAAGTGAATGCCGCAATTCTGCGAGGATTGAGCGGAAGGAGATCGGAAAGATGAGTGGACTGGTTCTCAAACTCGGCCCTCGAGAGCGGGTACTGATAAACGGTGCTGTCATCGAGAATGGAGACCGGCGCAGCCGGTTGTCGATCGTGACGCCGAATGCACATATTCTAAGGTTGAGGGACGCCATCCATCCCGAAGAAGCGCGCACGCCAGTACGAAGAATTTGCTACGCTGCCCAACTGATCCTCACTGGCGACGTGGTGCCCGAAGATGCACGCCCACAACTCTTGCGCAACATCGAAGAGCTCAGTCGTATCCTGACAGATCCAGACAGCCGCAAGCTACTTACCAGTGCCACTGATGCAGTGCTGGATGGACAATACTATCAAAGCTTGAAGGCACTCCGTTCACTCATTCCACGAGAAGATCGCCTGTTTGCTGCAACGAGGCAATAGCTGGCGCTCTGAACTGAGCTACCCCCCGAAATTCGGACACTGACATAAGCTACGATTTGCAGTCTGCTGATCTTCGACGAGAAGGAGATCAGAGATGTCGAAACGGAAGCAGCACGCGCCTGAGTTCAAGGCGAAGGTCGCGCTGGAAGCCCTGAAAGGCGAGGAGACGGCTGCCGAACTGGCAAGCCGGTTCGGGGTGCATCCGACGATGATCCATCAATGGAAGCGAGCCCTGCTCGAAGGCGCCTCCGGTGTGTTCGAACGCGGGGGCCGCAAGAAGCCGGAGATTGACGAGGAGCAGGTGAAGGAGCTCCACGCCAAGATCGGGGAGCTGGCGGTGGCCAACTCTTTTTTGGAACGAAAGCTGAAGCCCTGGGGCGGGAAGTGAGGCGCGGCATGATCGAGCCTGACCACCTGGATCTGTCGATCGGCCAGCAGTGCAAGTTGCTGTCGATCGCGCGTTCGTCTTTCTACTACACGCCCAAGGGCGAGACCGAACAGAACCTCGGCCTGATGCGGCGGATCGACGAGCAGTTCTTGGAGACGCCGTTCTTCGGTGTCCGGCAAATGACCTGGCACCTGCGCAACGACGGCCACCTAGTGAACGAGAAGCGCATCCGGCGGCTGATGCGCCTGATGGGGCTAGTGCCGATTTACCAGAAGCCCAACACGAGCAGGCCGACGAAGGGCCACAAGACCTATCCCTACCTGCTCAGAGGTCTACGGGTGGAACGCCCGAACCAGGTCTGGTGCTCGGATATCACCTACCTGCCCATGCGGCGCGGGTTCCTATACCTCGTGGCGATCATGGACTGGCATACCCGCAAGGTCCTGTCCTGGCGGATCTCGAACACGCTGGAGGCCGACTTCTGTGTCGAGGCGCTGAACGAGGCCATCCACAAGTTCGGCCCGCCAGAGATAATGAATACGGATCAGGGATCCCAGTTCACGTCCTTTGCCTGGACGGATCGGCTCCGCCGGTCCAGCGTGCGCATATCGATGGATGGGAAGGGCCGTTTCCTCGACAATATCTTCATCGAGAGGCTGTGGCGCACCCTGAAATACGAGTGCGTTTACCTGCATGCCTGGGAGACCGGATCGGAGACGAAAGCGGCGATCCGGAAATGGATGACCTTCTACAACCACCAGCGCCCGCATTCAGCCTTGGGCGGCCAGCCCCCGGCGCTGGTCTACTGGCAGAGAAATGATATCAACCAACCCGATCAGCAGGTGCAACGAGTAGCTTAATTTACGCCAGATCCTGTCCAAGAGATGGGGAGTAGCTCAGCTGGCTCGGTTGATGGGCAATGCGCATCAACCGAGACAGAAACGCAAAGCTCGTTCGTTTTTCAGAGGCTAACTTACGTGCCCTGCGCGAAGCAGTCCAAAAAACCGCGAAGGTCTGGATTTCGCGCTAACCACTTGAAAAATATATAAAGCGCGGTCACATCCCGACCGCGGCACGCGAAAAACTTTGCGCGCACCTACAGCCCCTCAAAAGTCCAGATTTTCGACACTTAGCGCGTTCTGCTGGATGAATTCCCGGCGCGGTTCGACCACGTCTCCCATCAGTTTGGTGAAGAGGTCGTCCGCTTCGGCCATGTCGTCGATGCGCACCTGAAGCAGGGTTCTCGCGTCCGGGTCCAGCGTGGTTTCCCAGAGCTGGCCGGGGTTCATCTCTCCCAGACCCTTGTAGCGTTGCAGCGCGAGGCCTTTCTCGCCCTCTTCGAGGACCGCGGCGAGCAGTCCGAGTGGCCCGTGCACCGCCTGGCGCCGGTCCTTGCGTTCCAGGACGACCGGCGTTTCGTAGATCGCCTGCAGCGCCTTCGTGAAACTGCCGGTCTTGCGCGCCTCGCCGGAGCGGAGCATCGGACCGTCAAGGGTGCGGACCTCTTCCACGCCGCGCAGGATCCGCGCCAGACGCATGCCGCGATCCTGGGTGATGCGGCCCTGCCAGCCCTTTTCATATTCCACGGCGATCAGATCGAGGCGGGTCGCGACCTTGTCGGCCACGCCCTGCAGATCCTGGTCGACGGCCCCCGGAGTGAAAGCCCCGGCAATCGCCGCCTGTTCGAGGATATGGCGGGGATAGTGGGTCGGGAAGGCATCGAGCACGCGCTTGAGCTGCCGAGCCTCTTCGATCACCCGTACCAGATCCTGGCCGGTGATGACTTCACCGTTGCCGAGCGCAAGCTGCGCCCCGTCGGTGCCCTGCTGGATC
Source organism: Salipiger sp. (assembly GCF_048261495.1). Lineage (GTDB taxonomy): Bacteria > Pseudomonadota > Alphaproteobacteria > Rhodobacterales > Rhodobacteraceae > Salipiger. The sequence goes on along the minus strand of NZ_JBLXFX010000001.1, from coordinate 226,331 downwards.
AGGTAGTCGTCCAGCGCCGTCTGGTCCTTCACGTAGACTTCGGACTTGCCGCGGGTCACCTTGAACAGCGGCGGCTGTGCGATGTAGAGGAAGCCCCCTTCGATGAGCTGCGGCATCTGCCGGTAGAAGAAGGTCAGAAGCAGCGTTCGGATATGGGCGCCGTCGACGTCGGCGTCGGTCATGATGACGATCTTGTGGTAGCGCAGCTTGGAGATGTTGAACTCGTCCCGGCCGATGCCGGTGCCGAGCGCCATCACGAGGTTGCCGATCTCCTGGCTGCCGAGCATGCGGTCGAAGCGCGCCCGTTCCACGTTGAGAATCTTTCCCCGAAGCGGGAGAACAGCCTGGGTGCCGCGATCGCGGCCGGTTTGGGCCGAACCTCCGGCGGAGTCCCCCTCGACCAGGAACAGTTCGGTCTTGGACGGATCCTTCTCGGAACAATCCTTGAGCTTGCCGGCCAGGTAATTCACATCCATCGCGGTCTTGCGCCGGGTCAGTTCGCGGGCCTTGCGGGCGGCTTCGCGCGCAAGCGCGGCCTCCACGATCTTGCCGACGATGATCTTGGCTTCGCCCGGGTGCTCCTCGAACCATTCGGTCAGCTTCTCGTTCACGAGGTTCTCGACCGCAGGCCTCACCTCGGACGAAACGAGCTTGTCCTTGGTCTGGGATGAGAACTTCGGATCGGGCACCTTGACCGACAGAACGCAGGTCAGACCCTCGCGGGCGTCGTCTCCGGTGAAGGTGACCTTCTCGCGCTTGGCGATGCCGCTGTCGGTGGCGTAGCGGGTCAGGGTCCGCGTCAGCGCGCCCCGGAATCCGGCCATATGGGTGCCGCCGTCCCGCTGCGGGATGTTGTTGGTGAAGGGCAGGACGTTCTCGTGGTAGCTGTCGTTCCACCACATCGCCACCTCGACGCCGATGCCGTCCCGCTCCCCGGTCATGTAGATCGGTTCCGGCATCACCGAATGCTTGGAGCGGTCGAGATATTTCACGAACTCCCGGACGCCGCCATCGTAGTGCAGCTCCGAGCGCAGCGGTTCCGCGGGGCGCTCGTCCTCCAGGATGATCCGCACGCCGGAATTCAGGAAGGCCAGCTCGCGCAGGCGCTTCTCCAGGGTCTCGAAGCTGTAGTCGAGGTTGGAAAAGGTCCCGGTGGAGGCGAGGAACCGCACTTCGGTCCCCTTTTCGCCCACGGCATCGCCCACGACGCGCAGATGCTCGACCGTGTTTCCATGCTCGAAACGGGCGTAGTGCTCCTTGCCGTTGCGCCAGATGCGCAATTCCAGCCAGACCGACAGCGCGTTCACGACCGAGACTCCGACGCCGTGCAGACCGCCGGAGACCTTGTAGGAATTCTGATCGAATTTCCCGCCCGCGTGTAGCTGGGTCATGATGACTTCGGCCGCGGAAACGCCTTCTTCGGTGTGCATGTCGACGGGGATGCCGCGGCCGTTGTCGCGCACCGAGACGCTGTTGTCGGCATGGATCTTGACGTTCACGGCGTCGGCATGACCGGCCAGTGCCTCGTCGATGCCGTTGTCCACGACTTCGTACACCATGTGGTGCAGGCCGGAGCCGTCATCGGTGTCGCCGATATACATGCCGGGGCGCTTGCGAACCGCCTCCAAGCCTTTGAGAACCTTGATGGAATCAGCGCCGTATTCTTCAGGTGCGCCTGTAGCTTCGGCCATTCCGAAATCCTTCTTGATTTTTGTGGTTTTTATACGGGCAAACGCGGGGATTGTCACGCCGGTGACACAAGATTTGGTGTCTTCAGGAGGTCTTTTCAACGAATGATTGGCCGTCCCGTTCGGTGACCTCGAGGTACTGCGCGCGCGTGCCGAGATCGGCGAACAACTCGGCTCCGGTGCCGGTCATCCAGGCCTGTGCCCGCAGCGCGCAGATCTCGTCATAGAGCGCCGCGCGGCGGGCGGAATCGAGGTGCGCGGCGATTTCGTCGAGCAGCAGGATGGGCGGTGCGCCGACGTCCTCCGCCAGCGCGCGGGCATTGGCCAGGATGAGCGAGATCAGCAGGGCCTTTTGCTCGCCGGTCGAGCAGTCGGAGGCGGGCACGCCCTTGGCTGCGAAGGTTCCGAACAGATCGGCGCGGTGGGGGCCGACAAGCGTGCGCCCGGCGGCCATGTCGCGGAACCGGCTCTCGGCCAGTGCCTCGGCGAGATCGGCGGCGGAGGCGGGGATGTCAGCCTCGGTCGAGATCAGTTCGAGATCCGCCACCGGAAAGGCGGTTTCCGCCCCCTCCTGCGCTTGTGACAGGCGCGCAAGCGTGTCCTTGCGGTTCTGCTGGAGCGCGGCGCCGGCCTGCGCCATCTGGCCCTCCAGCGCCGCATACCAGTGTGCGTCGCGGATCTGGTCCTTCAGCAGCCGGTTGCGCTCTCGCATCGCCTTTTCGTAACCGAGCGTGGCCTCGGCATGATCCGGAAAGAAACTGAGCGCCATGCGGTCGAGAAAGCGCCGCCGCCCCTCCGGCGCCTCGATCCAGAGACGGTCCATCGACGGGACGAGCCACAGCACCCGCGCTGCGCGGCCCAGCGCCGTCTGGGGCGCGGGCTTGCCGTCGATCCGAACGTCGCGCGCCGCGCCCTCGTCGGAGCGGAAGTCGATGTCGTGCGGCCCGTCGGGCCCCAGGAGAAGGCCGGACACCTTCCAGCCCAACGCTTCGGGCCGGCGCGTCATCTCGCGCGCCGAGGCGCGGCGCATGCCGCGACCGGGGGAGAACAGCGAAACCGCTTCGATGAGATTGGTCTTGCCCGCGCCATTGGGGCCGTGAATCGCGACCGGGCGCGCGTCAAGCTCCACCACCGCGCGCTTGTGCGAGCGGAAGTGCGACAGGGTCAGCGAGGACAGGTAGAGCGACGTCACCGGAGGGCTCCGATTTTTCGACGAAAAATCGCGGCCCCGCGGGTCACACGCGCATCGGCATCACGACGTAGACCGCGCTGGTGTCGGTGCCTTCGCGCATCAGGGTCGGATCGCCGGAGGAATTGAACATGAACACCGCGTTCTCGCGATCGACCTGGCTGGCGATTTCCAGCAGGTACTTCGCGTTGAACCCGATCTCCAGCGGCTCGTCCGCATAGGCGACGGCCAGTTCTTCCTCGGCGGCACCGCTGTCGGGCGCGTTCACCGACAGGATCAGCCGATCCTCGTCCAGTTGCAGCTTGACCGCGCGCGAGCGTTCCGAGGACACCGTCGCCACGCGATCCACCGCCTTGGCGAATTCGCTGGCGTCCACCTCGAGCCGACGGGTGTTCCCGGTGGGAATGACGCGGGAATAATCCGGGAAAGTGCCGTCGATCACCTTGGACGTGAGGGTGATGTCCGGCGTCGCAAAGCGCACCTTGGTTTCGGACACCGACACCGCGATATCCATCTCGTCCTCGTCCAGAAGCTTGCGCAGTTCGCCCACGGTCTTGCGCGGCACGATCACGCCGGGCATCGCCTCGGCGCTCGGCGGAAGCGGCGCGTCGATCCGGGCCAGACGGTGACCGTCGGTCGCCACGCAGCGCAGGACCCGGCCGTCTTCGCTGTCGGACACGTGCATGTAGACGCCGTTCAGGTAATAGCGCGTCTCTTCGGTCGAGATCGCGAACTTGGACTTGTCGAACAGGCGGCGCAGCACTTCGGCCTTGGCGGTGAAGTTCGCGGAATATTCCGAACTCGCCATGACCGGAAAGTCTTCCTTGGGCAGCGTGGCCAGGCTGAAGGTCGACCGGCCCGCGGCGACGGTCAGCCGCCCGGACGCGCCGTCTTCCGACAACTGGACCAAGGCGCCGTCCGGCAGCTTTCGGACGATTTCGTGCAGCGTCACCGCCGATACCGTCGTGGCGCCTGCGCGTTCGACCTGGGCAAGCGTCTTGTCGAGCACCTCGATATCCAGATCCGTTGCGCGGAAACTGGCGGTCTCGCCTTCGGCCTCGATCAGGACATTGGCGAGGATCGGTATCGTGTTCCGGCGCTCGACCACCGATTGCGCCTGGCTGACGGCCTTGAGCAATGCCGCGCGTTCAATACTGAATTTCATCCCCACACCCTCCGCTGGCCGGAGGCGCAGACTAGCGTCATGCCGCGACCTCTCCAACCCTGTTTCCGCGATTGATCCGGGACTTTTCCCGCATCGTCAAGGGCAGGGGGCCGCGCAATGCGGCCCCGACGGCATTTGTTGTCCCGAGGACTCAGGCTTCGAGCGCCCGGCGCAGCAATTCCACGTCGTCGGCAATCTGGCTGTCCTGCCCGCGCAGCTCCTCGATCCGCTTGACCCCGTGCATCACCGTGGTGTGGTCGCGCCCGCCGAACCGGCGACCGATCTCGGGCAGGGAGCGCGACGTGAGTTGCTTGCACAAATACATGGCAACCTGGCGGGGCCGGGCGAAATTGCGCACCCGCTTCGGACCGATCAGGTCGGAGAGGCGGATGTTGTAGTGCTCGGCCACCTTGCGCTGGATCTCCTCGATCGAGATCTTGCGGTCCGAGGCGCGCAGCACATCGGCGAGGCAATCCTGCGTCAGCTCCATGGTGATCGGCTGGCCGACCAGCGAGGCGAAGGCAAAGAGGCGGGTCAGCGCGCCTTCGAGCACGCGGACGTTGGTAGAGATGCGATGCGCCAGGAATTCGAGGATATTGTCCTCGAGCTGCAGCGACGGGTACTGCGTGCGGTAGTTCTGCACCTTGCTCTGAAGGATGCCCAGGCGCAGTTCGTAATCGGTCGGGTGCAGATCGACCACGAGGCCGGATTGCAGCCGTGACCGGATGCGGTTTTCGAGATCCTTGATCTCGTCCGGCGCGCGGTCGGCGGAGATGATGATCTGCTTGTTCTGATCCACCAGCGCGTTGAAGGTGTGAAAGAACTCCTCCTGGGTGGAATCCTTGCCGGCGATGAACTGGACGTCATCGACCATCAGCACGTCGACCGAGCGGAACAGCTCCTTGAAGTCCATCATCTTGCGCTCGCGCAGCGCCTGCACGAAGCGGTACATGAACTGTTCGGCCGAGAGATAGAGAACGTTCAGATCGGGGCGGCGGGTGCGCAGTTCCCAGGCGATGGCGTGCATGAGGTGGGTCTTGCCGAGGCCGACACCACCATAGAGGAACAGCGGGTTGAAGGTGACGGTGCCGCCCTCGCCGACACGACGCGCGGCGGCATGGGCCAGCTCGTTCGGCTTGCCGACAACGAAGCTGTCGAAGGTGAATCGCCCGTCCAGCGGCGCGCCCGGCAGCAGGTCTCCCTGTGCGGCGGGCGGCTGCGGCGCGGGTTTCGGCCGTGCCGTGGCCGGGCGCTGGTTGTTCGCGACCCGAAACTGAAGCCGGCGGACCTGTCCGTCCACGCTCGTCAGATGCGACAGCAGAAGGTCGCCGAAATTCTGCGACACGTAAGTGCCGATGAAGTTGGTCGGCACGAGAAAGACGGCAACGCCATCATCTTCCACGCCGTTGTATTCGAGTGGTTTGATCCAGGCCTTGTAGTTGTTTTCCCCGATCGTATCACTCAGCCTGTCCTGCAACGCGCCCCATTGTTCCTGTGTCATTCTGTCCCCGCTCCGTTATGACCAGTGCACACCATCACCGTTTAAGCAGGCACCCGCCTGAGGCGCCCGACGGGTCCCGTGCCCGGAGACAGAGCATGCTTTCCCGTACCGCAGCGGCACGGGCCGGACCGGTTTCCCGTTCCAGTAGGCTATCCGCACAGGCATACGTGCCCTTCCGATGCCGGAAAGGATCAAAAATGCCTGGCGCGGTAGCGCAACATGTCTTTGGACTGGCAGGGTTTTCACCCCAACTCGGCGATCCGCAGCAGACCGTCAAAGCCTCGGAGAGACGCCCACAAAATGCGTGGTGCCGATCCGTTTGCCTGTCCCCCCAAGCGATGTGACTCGCTCGGTGAAATTACCAACCTTCCGCGAACCCCGGCAACCGAACTTCATTCTTGACTCCGGGAAAACGCGAAAAGAATCTCGGACGGGAATATATGGTTGGAGAAATAGAAAAAGGCGCCACATATGGTGGCGCCTTCCGATTAACAACTATGCCACTGTGGCTTTTCAGCCAAGCGCCTTAACGCGCGACGACAGGCGCGACATCTTGCGAGCGGCGGTGTTCTTGTGGACGACGCCCTTGGTCACGCCGCGCATCAGCTCGGGCTGTGCGACGCGCAGAGCGGTTGCCGCTGCGTCCTTGTCGCCGGATGCGATCGCTTCTTCGACCTTGCGGAGGAAGGTGCGGATCCGCGAACGGCGGGCCTTGTTGAGGGCGAAGCGCTTCTCGTTCTGACGAGCGCGTTTCTTGGACTGGGGCGAATTTGCCATGATGATCGGTCCTTGGGTCTGTGTTCAAAACTCGGCGCGCAATGGCACTCAGAGTCCGGACCCATTGGTCGGAACCGATTCTTGCCTGAGCGGGCTTCACGCGCATGTAGCGGCGGCCTATACAGGCCTTTGCAAGGTTTGAAAAGCCTTGACGTGCCACCGGCGGACCAGAAGGGATCTTCGGCCCGCCGGAGAGGTGTCAGCGGTCGCGGAATTGCGCGGTGCGCTTTTCCTGGAAGGCTGCCATGCCTTCCTTCTGGTCCTCGGTCGCGAACAGCGAATGGAACAGGCGACGTTCGAACAGGATACCCTCGGTGAGGGTCGTCTCGTAGGCGCGGTTGACGGCCTGTTTCGCGGCAATCGACGCGAGCAGGGATTTCTCCGCGATCTTGGCGGCGGCCTGCTGCGCCTCTTCCATGAGCTGCTTGGCCGGCACGACGCGGCTGACAAGCCCGGCGCGCTCGGCTTCTTCGGCATCCATGAAGCGCCCGGTCAGGTGCATGTCCATCGACTTGGACTTGCCCACGAAACGGGTCAGGCGCTGTGTTCCGCCGATCCCGGCGATCACGCCGAGATTGATTTCGGGCTGACCGAATTTGGCATTGTCGGCGCAGATGATGAAATCGCACATCATCGCAAGCTCGCAACCGCCGCCCAGCGCGTAGCCGGACACGGCCGCGATGACGGGCTTGCGCACCTTCGACACCGCCTCTGTCGCGGGTTCGAAGAAATCTCCGAGGAACATGTCCACGAAGCTCTTTTCCGACATCTCCTTGATGTCGGCCCCGGCGGCAAAGGCCTTGGCCGATCCGGTCAGGATGATGCAGCGCACCTTGTCGTTCGCATCAACCTCGCCGAACGCCTGCGCCAGCTCGCTCAGCAGGCGGCTGTTGAGCGCATTGAGCGCATCCGGGCGGTTCAGGGTGATGGTGGCGACGTGGTCCTCTACTTCGACGATGATCGTCTCAAAGGCCATGACTTCTGGCTCCAGTCGTTTGCGTCAACGTGCAGCCATACCAGCTTGGGCACGGCGATCAAGTTATCTTTGACAGCCCGGACAGTAGAACGAAGAGCGCCCGGACTGGACGATCCGGTGCACGGTGTTCGTGCAATCCGGGGTGCGGCAGGGCTGGCCTTCACGCCCGTATACGTCGAAACTGTGCTGGAAATATCCAAGCTCGCCATCGGCTTGCCGGAAATCCCGCAGCGACGATCCACCCGCTGCGATGGCCTCCCGCAGGACCTCGCGGATCACCGGAACCAGCGCCGCGATGCGCGCTTCCGAGATCCGGTTGACGCGGCGTCCCGGGTGAATGCCGCAACGGAACAGCGCCTCGCAGACGTAGATATTGCCCAGCCCCGCGACGATTTTCTGATCGAGAAGCGCCGATTTCACCGGCATCGACCGCCCGCGCAGGGCGTCGACCAGGTGCGCTTCGTGAAAATCGTTCCCGAGGGGTTCGGGTCCGAGCGCGGCAAGAAGCGGGTGCGTCCCTGCCGCATCCGTCGCCATCAGGTCCATCGCCCCGAACCGGCGCGGGTCGTTGAAGGTGATGCGTGCCCCGCCCTCCATGTCGAACACGACGTGGTCGTGTTTCTCCGGCGCGGGGTGGTCATGCACGAACCGTCCCAGCGCATCGCCGGAGACCAGCATCCGCCCCGACATGCCCAGATGGATCAGCAGGGTCTCGGCGCTGTCGAGATCCGCCAGGATGTACTTGGAGCGCCGCCGCAACCGCAGAACCGTCTTTCCCGTCAGGCGTTCCGCCATCCGTTCGGGGAAGGGCCAGCGCAGATCGGGGCGGTTGATCGCGGCGCGCGCGATGCGGACGCCCTCCATCACCGGGTGCAGGCCCGCAAGGACGGTTTCGACTTCGGGCAATTCTGGCATGGCGGCTCTCCGGCGGACGGCAGGGTTATGTAGTCATTCCGGGGCCGGGGTAAACAGTCCCGGCCTTCGGGCCTTGCCGCCGCCTGGCGCATCGCGCCACATTGCAGCCCGGGCCTGACGCTCTATAAGGTGCATCGACCACGACAGGGGCAAAGGCTCAATGGCGGACCATACGGACAAGACCACGCATTTCGGCTTCACCGACATCCCGGAGAGCGAAAAGGCCGGGCGCGTGCGCGGCGTCTTCGGGTCCGTGGCGTCGAAATACGATGTGATGAACGACGCCATGTCCTTCGGGATCCACCGCATCTGGAAGGATGCGATGATGGACTGGCTCGCCCCGCGCCGCGGCCAGCGGCTGCTCGACGTTGCGGGCGGCACCGGCGACATCTCGTTCCGCTTCCTGAAGCGCGCGGGCGCGGGCCATGCGACCGTCCTCGACCTGACCGAACCCATGCTCATCGAAGGCCGCAAGCGCGCCGAGGCGGACGCCATGGCGGACAGCCTCGACTGGGTGGTGGGCGACGCGATGGCACTGCCCTTTCCCGACAACAGTTTCGACGTCTACACGATCTCCTTCGGCATCAGGAACGTGACCCGCCCGCAGGAGGCGCTGAACGAAGCCTTCCGCGTGCTGCGCCCCGGCGGTCGCCTGATGGTTCTGGAGTTCAGCCAGATCCCGAACGAGCTCATGCAGAAGGTCTACGATCTTTATTCCTTCAATATCATTCCGCGCATGGGGCAGGTGATCGCGCAGGACCGCGACAGCTACCAGTACCTTGTGGAATCGATCCGCAAATTCCCGGATCAGGAAACCTTTCTCGGGATGGTCCGCGCGGCGGGGTTCGGCAATGCCAAGTACCGGAACCTGAGCATGGGGATTGCCTGCCTGCACTCCGGCTGGAAGCTCTGACATGAAGGGTCCGCACAATATCTGGCGCCTGATCCGGACCGGCGCGACGCTGGAACGGACCGGCGCGATGGGGGTCGTTCTCGACGCTTTCGATGCGCCCCGTTCCCTGCGGATCGCCGCCCGCACCCTGGCCTGGCCGTTCAAGTGGTTGGGATACGAGGGCGATCCGACCATGCCGCCCGCCACCCGTGCGCTGACGGCCCTCGGTCCGGCCTACATCAAGTTCGGACAGGTGCTCTCGACACGTCCTGACGTGGTGGGTGACGAACTGGCCCAGCAACTGCGCGTTCTTCAGGATCGGCTTCCGCCGTTCTCGGTCGAAGCCGCCAAGGAACAGGTGGAATCCGAGCTCGGCATGCCGGTCGATGCGCTGTTTTCCGAGTTCAGCGAACCCGTCGCGGCCGCGTCCATCGCGCAGGTCCACAAGGCGGTGCTGCGCGACACCGACAGGATCGTCGCGGTCAAGGTGCTGAGGCCCGGGATCGAACGCGCCTTCCGCAAGGATATCGACGCCTTCTACTTCTCTGCCGGGGTGATCGAAATTCTCTCTCCCGCCTCGCGGCGCCTGCGCCCGCGCGACGTCATCGCGCATTTCGAAGGCGTGGTGATGGGCGAATTGGACCTGCGCCTCGAAAGCGCCTCGGCCAGCGAATTTTCCGCGAACACGGTCGGCGATTCCGGCTTTCAACTGCCGGAGGTCGTCTGGGGCCTCTCCGGTCGGCGGGTGATGACGATGAGCTGGGCGGAGGGTCTTCCGCTTGGGGACAACGAGGCGCTGGATGCCGCCGGTCACGACCGCGTCGCGCTGAGCGAACGTGTCCTGCAGCTGTTCCTGAACCACGCCTTGCGCGACGGTTTCTTCCATGCCGACATGCATCAGGGCAACCTCAAGGTCGCTGCCAACGGCGACATCATCGCCTATGATTTCGGGATCATGGGGCAGATCGACGAATACACGCGCCGCGTCTACGCCGAGATCCTCTACGGGTTCATCCGCCGGGATTACCGCCGCGTCGCCGAGGTGCATTTCGAAGCGGGATACGTGCCAGCCGACCGCGACGTCGCCGAATTCGCGCGCGCGCTGCGGGCCGTGGGCGAGCCGATCTTCGGCATGGATGCGACCCGCATCTCGATGGCCCGTCTCCTGTCCTACCTGTTCGAAGTCACCGAGCGGTTCGGCATGAGAACGCGGACAGAGCTGATCCTGCTGCAACGGACCATGGTCGTGGTCGAAGGCGTGGCGCGGTCGCTCAATCCCCACATGAACATCTGGCACGTCGCGCATCCCGTCGTGGAGGATTACATCAAGACCTCCATCGGGCCCCGCGCCATGCTGCGCGACCTTTCCAAGACCGCGATGATCCTCGGCCGCTTCGGCCCCCGCCTTCCCGGCCTCGTCGAAGCCGCGCTGATCGACCAATCGAGAGATCCCGCGCCGCGTCCGGGGCCGACATGGCTGTCCCGCGCAGCCTGGGCCGGCGCCGGAGCGGTGCTGGGCGCTGCCGCGCTGGCCTGCTGGCTTTCACTCGCCTGATCCCGGGGGTTCGTGTGGCGGTGGGTCTTCGGCCGACTCGAATCGATGAGCGCCGTTGTTGCCGGACACACGCATGACGCGAAACTTGTTATTATATTGTATGTCTAGCGTGTATGACCGCCAGATGCGCCGAGGGACCACAGATGTTGCCATTGTGCCACGGGTCTTGGCGCTACATCTGCCGGCGCAAGGTTTTCCTCAAAGTAAACCTATGAACTTAACGTGAGTTTTGTTAACCAGTTCCTAATAAAAAGATTTCTAACGAGCAGGCAGACAGGCAGATGGGAACGGGCTTTCGGGGCACGTTCGTCATATCCTGGTCGCAGACAAGCATCGACGGTCTCGAGGCAGCACCGCCTTCGTCCCTGCAGGTGGGGACCGCATGGTCATGGTGCGGCGAGACGGTCAGGGTGGACGGGCCCGGCGGGCTTCTTGAACTGCACCAGGCTGATGGCGACGCGAACATTCGACGCCGCGCGGCAAAGATGGTCCGCCGGTTGGCAGGAGCGGCAATCCGCAATACGACCCGGCTTGACGAGGTCGAGGTCGCGCATCCGATGACGGACGAGAACTTTGTCGTCACCGACGGCCGGGTCAGCTACACCGTGACCCTCATCGAGGTGCAGGGCGGGGCGCATCCCCTGTTGATGTTCCTGAACGAGATGCCTCCGCGGAATGTCGATCTCTGGGTCGTGCATCACTCCATCAAGCCCGAGATCGACCGTGTCACCGCCGAACAGGCCGGCGGCGTGATCTGCTTCACGCCGGGCACGCGCATCCTGACGCCGGACGGCACGCAGGTCCGCGTGCAGGATCTGCGCGAAGGCGACATGGTCCAGACCAAGGACAACGGCGCCCAGGAAATCCGCTGGATCGGCAGCCGCCGCATGACGGGAGCGCGGCTTTTCGCGATGCCGAAGCTGCGCCCGATCCGCATATGCTCGGACGCCTTCGGGCTGAAGCGCCCGGACGAGGAATTCCTCGTGTCTCCGGAGCACCGGATGCTGATCACCGGACCGGTGGCGCGCGCCCTGTTCAATACCGGAGAGGTGCTGGTCGCGGCCAAGGATCTGGTGAACGGCACCACCGTCACGCGGGATGTCTCGGTGCGCGAAGTGACCTATGTCCACCTGCTGCTTCCGCGCCACGAGGTGCTGTTCGCGAACGGGATCGGAACCGAAAGCTTTCACCCGAAGAACACCGAACTCAGCACCATCGGGGAAACCGACCGCGATCGGCTGTTCGCGCTGCTGCCGCAGGTCGGGGTCAATCCGGACAGCTACGGCGGCCACGCGCGACGCAACCTGTCGTCCTCCGAGGCGGCCATCCTGCGCCACGAAGCGGCCTGACCGGCCGCTTCCCGAACCCGATTACCCTCAGTCGCGAAGTTCGTCCGGCTCGACGCCCCAGACGGTTGTCTTGGGCGCCCAGCCCTCGTAGCCGCCCGCCGACAATTCGCACCAGTCCTTCGTGCAATCCCCGAGCCGGGCGATCACCCCGAGCGCCAGCTTGGCGGACACCGGGGAGTTGGCATCGGACCTGTCGTGCAGTTCCAGCATGTCCCGTTCCACCAGAACCGTCCGCACACCGGACAACAGCGAATAATGCACCCAGCCGCCGGCACCGTCGCGGTCGCGCACCCGGCGCCAGTGGCCGTGCTCTGCCGTGATCTCCAGCGGCATGTCGCGCCGGGTATAGATCCAGTCGATCCTGTGGGTCAGCGACGGTCCGCGCCGCACGTTGCCTTCGTTGGCCTTCATCGAAACGAACCGCGGCAGCGGCAGGTTCGTGACCGCGCCTCGTTCCTCGTCGGATGCCGATGCCACGGATCCCGTCGTGAGGATCACCATCAGCCCCGCACACAGTGCTTTCCAGATCATTGCCCGCATCCTGCCCGTGATTTTCCGGCGGGGTTCTTGTGCCCCGTCCGCACATGATCCACTGTGCCCGGGCCGAGAGCCGAAAGGAAGCGAGGGGAGGTCGCGATGCCGAATAATCGCCTGAGTGTTGTCGTTACGCGACGCCTGCCGGACGTGGTCGAAACCCGTCTGACGGAATTGTTCGATGTCAGGCTGCGCGACGACGACACGCCGATGTCGCGACCGGAGCTTGCCGCGGCGATGGCGGATGCCGATGTCCTCGTGCCCACCATCACCGACCAGATCGACGCCGGGCTGATCGGGCAGGCCGGCAATCGTCTGAAGCTGATCGCCAATTTCGGCGCTGGCGTCGATCACATCGACGTGGAAACCGCGCGCAGGCGGGGCATTCTGGTGTCCAACACGCCCGGCGCGATGACCGACGACACCGCCGACATGGTCATGGGGCTGATGCTGGCGGTCACCCGCCGGATGCAGGAAGGCCTGTCGGTGATGCAGTCCGGCGAATGGCAGGGCTGGGCGCCCACCGCGTTCCTCGGTTCCCGACTCGGCGGGAAGCGGCTCGGCATTCTCGGTATGGGGCGGATCGGACAGGCCGTCGCGCGGAGGGCCCGCGCCTTCGGCATGCAGATCCACTACCACAATCGCCGCCGCCTGCGTCCCGAGGTCGAGGGCGCGCTGGAATCGACCTGGTGGGAAAGCCTCGATCAGATGGTCGCGCGGATGGACGTGATCTCGGTCAATTGCCCGCATACGCCGTCGACCTTCCACCTGCTGAACGCCCGCCGTCTCAAGCTGCTGAAGCCGAGCGCGGTGCTGATCAACACCTCCCGCGGCGAGGTCATCGACGAGAATGCCCTCACCCGGATGCTCAAGGCGGGCGAGATCGCGGGCGCCGGGCTGGACGTCTACCAGCACGGCATCAAGGGCAACCCGGAGCTCGTGAACATGGCGAACGTCGTGATGCTGCCGCACATGGGATCCGCCACCATGGAGGGGCGGGTCGAGATGGGCGAAAAGGTCATCATCAACGTCAAGACCTTCGCGGACGGGCACCGCCCGCCGGACCAGGTCGTTCCCTCGATGCTGTGACGCGGCGGGCGCGATTGTCCGCTTTTCCTGCCGGGGCCGGATGACACCCGGTCCCGCTGTTGCTAAGCAGGCGCGAGCCGTATGCGAGGAACCGAAGATTTGCTGATTGAAGATACCAAGCTCGCCGGGGTGAAGATCATCACCCCCAAACGATTTGGCGACGACCGCGGGTTTTTCTCGGAAAGCTGGAGCCGGAAGGCGATGGAGGCGGCCGGGCTGCAGTTCGACTGGGTTCAGGACAACCATTCGCTGAGCGCCCGGGTCGGCACGGTGCGCGGCCTGCATTTCCAGGCGCCGCCCCATGCGCAGGACAAGCTGGTGCGCTGCGGCAAGGGACGTCTTTTCGATGTCGCCGTGGACATCCGCAAGGGTTCGCCCACCTTCGGTCAGTGGATCGGTGAAGAGCTGAGCTTCGAGAACGGCCGCCAGCTTCTGATCCCCGCCGGGTTCCTGCACGGCTTCGTGACGCGCGAACCGGATACCGAGATCATCTACAAGTGCTCGGACTACTATGCCCCCGAATGCGACGGTGCGGTGCGGTTCGACTGCCCCGACATCGGCATCGAATGGGCGCTGGACGGGGTCGAACCCGTGCTGTCCGAAAAGGACGCCAAGGCGCCGGTGCTGGCCGGGTTCGACAGCCCGTTCGTTTTCGAAGGATAAGCCCATGAAGATCCTGGTGACCGGCGGTGCGGGGTTCATCGGTTCGGCCGTGGTGCGGCTTGCCGTCACGCGCGGCCACGCGGTGGTGAACGTCGACGCGCTGACCTACGCGGCCTGCCTCGACAACGTGGCGAGCGTCGCGGACAGCCCGCTCTATGCCTTCGAACAGGCCGACATCCGCGACCGGGCCGTGCTCGACAGGGTCTTTGCCGCGCACCGGCCCGACGTGGTGATGCACCTCGCCGCCGAAAGCCACGTGGACCGCTCCATCGACGGACCCGGCGATTTCATCGAAACCAACATCAACGGCACCTACAACATGCTGGAGGCGGCCCGCGCCTATTGGGTGGCCGAGGGCAAGCCTGCGGGCTTCCGTTTCCATCATATCTCGACCGACGAGGTGTTCGGCACCCTCGGCGACACCGGGCAGTTCACCGAAGACACGCCCTATGCCCCCAATTCGCCCTATTCCGCGTCCAAAGCTGCCTCGGACCACCTCGTCCGCGCCTGGCACGAGACCTACGGCCTGCCGGTCGTGATGACCAATTGTTCCAACAATTACGGGCCCTTCCACTTCCCGGAAAAGCTGATCCCCGTGGTCATTCTCAAGGCGCTCGCCGGGGCGCCGATCCCGGTCTACGGGCAGGGGCTGAACGTACGCGACTGGCTCTATGTCGAGGATCACGCCGACGCGCTGCTGCTGGTGGTGGAAAAGGGCAAGCTCGGCCGCAGCTACAACATCGGCGGCGAGAACGAGATGCGCAACATCGACATCGTGCAGACAATCTGCACCATTCTCGACGAAAAGCGCCCCGGCAATCAGGCCTATGCCGAACAGATTTCCTACGTGACCGACCGACCCGGCCACGACCTGCGGTATGCCATCGACCCGTCGCGCATCCGGGACGAACTGGGCTGGCGCCCCTCGGTCACGGTCGAGGAAGGTCTCGAAAAGACCGTGCAATGGTATCTGGACAACGAAGACTGGTGGCGCGCCCTGCAGGACCGCGCCGGAGTCGGCGAACGGCTGGGGGTCAAGGCATGAAGATTCTCGTATTCGGGAAATCCGGCCAGGTTGCGACCGAGCTGCGTCGAAAGGCCGATGTCATCGCTCTCGGCAGGGACGAGGCCGATCTGACCGACGCGGCCGCCTGTGCGCGGGCGATCGTCGATCACGCTCCGGGTGCCGTCATCAATGCCGCCGCCTATACCGCCGTGGACAAGGCCGAGAGCGACGAGGAAACCGCGCTGGCCGTGAACGGAACCGCGCCGGGCGAGATGGCCGCGGCTTGCGCCCGGCTCGGCATTCCCTTCGTCCATATCTCGACCGACTACGTGTTCGACGGCAGCGGCGACCAACCCTTTGCCGCCGATCACCCCACCGCCCCGCTCGGCGCCTACGGGCGGACCAAGCTGGCCGGCGAAGAGGCCGTGCGCGCGGCTGGGGGCACCCATGCCATCTTCCGCACCAGTTGGGTGGTGTCGGCCCATGGCAACAATTTCGTCAAGACCATGCTGCGCCTCGGGGCCGAGCGCGACCGCCTGACCATCGTCGCGGATCAGATCGGCGGCCCGACTCCGGCCGCCGATATCGCCGATCTCTGCCTCGTCGCGGCGCGGGCGCTTGCCGATGATCCGGCGAAGTCCGGCACCTACCACATTTCCGGCGGGCCCGACGTCAGCTGGGCGGATTTCGCGCGGGAAATTTTCTCGCAGTCCGGAATCACATGCGAGGTCGCGGATATCCCGTCCTCCGACTACCCCACCCCGGCCCGCCGCCCGCAGAATTCGCGGATGGACAACAGCGCGACCAAGGCGGCCTTCGGCACGGACCGGCCGGACTGGCGCGTCGGACTGCGGGACATTCTGAGCGAACTGAAGGCAGCAAGAGCATGACCGAACGCAAGGGCATCATTCTCGCCGGCGGATCCGGCACTCGGCTTTACCCGATCACCATGGGCGTATCGAAGCAGCTTCTTCCGATCTACGACAAGCCGATGATCTACTACCCGATTTCGGTGCTGATGTTGGGCGGAATGCGAGAGATCGCGGTCATCACCACGCCCGAGGACAAGGACCAGTTCATCCGCCTTCTGGGCGACGGATCGCAATGGGGCCTCAGCTTTACCTATATCGAGCAGCCGTCGCCGGACGGCCTTGCCCAGGCCTTCATCCTGGCCGAAGACTTTCTCGACGGCGCGCCGTCGAGCCTGGTTCTCGGCGACAACATCTTCTTCGGCCACGGCCTGCCCGAGCTTCTCAAGGCGGCGGATACACAGAAAAGCGGGGCCACGGTCTTTGGTTACCAGGTCGCGGACCCGGAACGCTACGGTGTCGTGGCCTACAATGCCGACGGTACGGTCAAGGCGATCATCGAAAAGCCCGACGTGCCGCCCTCGAACCACGCGGTCACGGGGCTTTACTTCGTCGACGGCACCGCGCCCCGGCGTGCCAGGGACGTGAAGCCGTCCCATCGCGGAGAGCTCGAGATCACCACCCTGCTCGAAAGCTACCTTGCCGACGGCACCCTGCACGTACAGCGCATGGGGCGGGGCTATGCCTGGCTCGACACCGGGACGCACGGAAGCCTTCTCGATGCCGGGAATTTCGTCCGCACCCTCGAAAACCGTCAGGGGCTGCAGACCGGCTGTCCGGAAGAGATCGCCTTCCAGCAGGGTTGGATCGGACGCGATGAACTTGCGGAGCAGGCCGAGCGATATCGCAAGAACAAATATGGCGCCTACCTCAAGGGACTTCTGTGACCACGTCAGGAAGTCCCGCGCCGGCAAGAACGGAAGGACCGGGCCATGGCGCCTAGAAAACTGGTGGCATACGGGCATTCGCACCTTGCCGCGATGATGCGCGCCTACAAGGAGCGCGAGGCCGAAGAACCCGATCCGACCATCGAGGCGCAGTTCGAATGGCTCGGGCGCAAGCCCCTGCAGCCGAATTTCGAGCTGATCGGTTTCGGCAAGCTCAAATCGGCCCGCAAGGAGGGCGAAGAGATCTACCGGTCGATGGCCGACCGCCTGCGCGGTCCCGGAGCCGAAGCGGTGTCAAAGGGCGAAAAGGTCCGCGCCCTGTCGGAAAAGCTGGAAACCTTCCTGCGCGGGTCGCTGGCCGAGCAGAAGCCGGACGCGATCCTGCTGATCTGCATGGGCAATGAATACAACAGCCTCGGGATGCTGCGTCATCCGCGCCCCTTCGATTTCACCCTTCCCGGCAGCGACCTGCCGTTGATCGAGGGCGCCGAGGTCATTCCGCACGGCATGATGAAGGACCACCTGCGCGAAACCGTCGACAACAACGCCCTGCTGTTCTGGCGCTTCTTCAACGACGTCGCCGGGGACGTGCCGATCTACATGGTGCCGCCGCCGCCTCCGATCGCGAGCGAAGAGCACATCCTGTCCTTTCCCGGGGCCTTTGCCGACCGCGCCGGGGAATACGGCATCTCGCCGGTCTCGCTGCGCCGCAAGCTGTGGCTGCTCTATTGCGAGGTGCTTCGCGACGGCATCGCGGGCACCGGCACGACCTTTGTCGATCTGCCGCCCGTGGTCTTTACCGACGGCTGCCTGTCGCGCCAGTTCTGGCAGAAGGACCCGACGCACGGCAACCTGGATTACGGGCTGGTCGTACTGGATCACGTGCTCGACCTGGCCTTCGAACAACCGGCGGAGGTCTGAGGCATGAACCGTCCGAACAACCCCTATTCCGACCTTCCCGACCATTGCTTCTGGTCGCGCAGCCATCGCGGCCTGACCGCGGCCGAGATCGACCCCGTGGTGAAGGGCGGATTCACCCTGACGCCCGAGATGAAGATCGCCACGGCGGGCAGTTGCTTTGCCCAGCACATCGCCCGCCACCTGAAGGCCGAGGGGTACAATTACCTCGTGACCGAAAAGGCGCATCCGGTGATCTCGGACACGGTGGCGCAAAGCTACAATTACGGTGTCTTCACAGCCCGTTACGGCAACATCTACACTGCGCGTCAGCTCAACCAGCTTGCGCGGCGCGCCTATGGCGCATTCACCCCGGTCGAGGATCTCTGGGAGGTCGAGGGCGGCTGCGTCGATCCCTTCCGCCCCAACGTGCAGCCGCGTCCGTTCTGCGACGCCGAGGAACTGGCGGTCATGCGCGACCGCCACTTCGCCGCGGTGCGCGAGATGATCGAGACGGCGGATGTCTTCGTCTTCACCTTCGGTCTGACCGAGGCTTGGGTGTCCAGGGAGGACGGCGTGGTCTTTCCCCTCGCGCCCGGTGTCGCGGGCGGCGCCTTCGATCCGGAACGCCACACCTTCCACAATTTCACCGTGGACGAGATCGTCGCCGATTTCGCCGATTTCGTGCAGCAGATGCGCGCGGTCAACCCCGGTGTGAAGGTGCTGATGACCGTCTCTCCCGTGCCGCTGATCGCCACCGCGCGGCAGGATCAGAGCGTGATCGCGGCCACCGCCTATTCCAAGGCCGTGCTGCGCGTCGCCGTCGAACAATTGAGTGGTCTTCTTGACGATTGCTTCTACTTTCCGTCGTACGAAGTCATCACGGGCAACCACGCGCAGGGTGCCTATTTCGCGCAGGACCTGAGGGACGTGGAACAGGCTGGTGTAGACCATGTAATGCGGTTATTCATGCGCCACTATACGGACGGGACGGTTCAGGCCGTGCCCGAGACCGGCAACGAGAGCAGGTTCGAGGACCAGATTGGCGCCGCCCTGGATCTGATCTGTGACGAAGAGATGATAGAAAAAGCGGTTCGATGAACGACCAGGAATTGCCGAAGAAGGTGGTGGGGCTCTACTCGTTCCCCAAAAGCGGAAACACCTGGCTCAGGGCGATCATCGCGGGCGCGACGTCCATGCCGATGTCCGCCGGGGCGCTCCAGAAATACGTGACCGATACGCACTACGGGCGGATCATGCAGAACCCCTGGTCCTTCCAGGGGACGGACTGGTTCTTCTACAAGTCCCATCGCAAGCATCTGCTGGAAGATGACGAAGGCGATCCGCTTCACACGGACAAGGTGCTCTACATCTACCGGCATCCGCTGGATGTCTTCGTGTCCTACCTGAATTTCGTGTCGAACAACGTCTCTCCGCAGGCCGGCAAGCAGCTCAACATCAGCTTCGACACGGTCGAGGATCTGACCCCAGAACAGATGGAGCACCTGTTTTCCATCTTCCTCGAACACGGCACGCTGATGCCGCGCAACAAGGCCTTCGGCGGCGTCTTCGAACACGTGGCGAACTTCCGCAAGCTCAAGGAAACCTGGGGCCAGGTGCATATCCTGCGCTACGAGGACCTGTTCGACGATTTCGAAGGTCAGATCGCCGCGATGTGCGGTTTCCTCGGGCTCGAAAACGTCGATCTGGCGAATGTCTACAAGGCGGCGGACAAGCGGACGCAGCAGAACGGCAAGTTCTTCTGGAAGCGCCAGCGCGAGAATTTCCGAAACTACCTGACAGACGATCAGGTCGACCGCTTCGTGTCCCGCTGGGGCGAAGACATGTCGCTGCTTGGTTACGAGATGGCGTGAGCATCGTGCCGGGCATGCGACTTGAGAGGGACCGGGTGTGACGGCTGGACAGGTTGCCATCTACGTGGTCGGCAAGGGACTGAACGAGGACGGCGTCATCCGGCTGGGTGTCGCCCGCCTGTCCGAAGCCTTCGACCGCGTGGACGTGGTGATCGAAGGCGATTTCCGCGAGCGCTTCGAAACCCTGCTGGGCGGTCTGCCCAATATCCGGATCACCCCCTTCGACGGCAAGGTCTTCACGCCCCTCGCGGGGGCGCGGCAGGGTCTTCTGGCACTGTTCGACGAGGGGCGGACCGACGGCCCGGTACTGATCACCGGCAGCCACGTCTTCGGCCCGATCGGCGTGCTCGGGCCCGGCGGTTTCGCGCTGCCTCCGGGCGCGCAGGTGCTGGCGCCCTACTGGCACGATTGCGCGCTGGACCTGCGGCTCGACCCGTTCAAGCCGCCGGCGCGGGTGCCGCAGCTCGATTTCACCCTGTTCTCGGCGGATCTGGTGCAGGATACCCGGTTCCAGGCCTTCTGGCGGGATCTGGTGCCGCTCAATGACCCGTGGCGCGATCTGCTCGACGGCGTCGTGGGGCTTGGCCGTCTGCTGGAGGATGACGGGCATACCGTCGCCTATCCGATGGAGGCGGGCGTCGCCGGCTCTGCCGAACCGCGCTATTTCGAGATCGACCGGCTGGTCAGGGCCGGCGCCCCCTGCATCCCCGTGTCGGTCCTGCTGCTCGATCCGCTGATCCATGATGTCAGCGCCATCGACCTGCGCGGTGCCATCGACTGGCTGCGCGCCGAAGACCCGGCCGTCTATCGCGCGCTCATCCGGTTCGCCACGCGCCATGTGAAGCTGCGCAATTTCTGCACCATCGCGGATCAATACGAGGTGCTGTCGCCTCACGCGGTCAACCCGACCAAACAGCGCTGGGCCTTCGGCACCATCGCCGTCTTCATCCACGCCTACTATGCCGAGATGATGCCGGAATTCTGGGCCCTGATCCAACGCCTGCCGCAGGATTCCCATCTCTTCATCACCACGGCGAGCGAAGCCGACGCAGCCAGCATCCGGGCCTTTCTGGACGACAAGGGCTGGCCCGGCGACGGCCACGACGTCCGCGTCGTC
Organism: Salipiger sp.; assembly: GCF_048261495.1. GTDB lineage: Bacteria > Pseudomonadota > Alphaproteobacteria > Rhodobacterales > Rhodobacteraceae > Salipiger. Next base: position 205,388 of record NZ_JBLXFX010000001.1, on the reverse strand, counting down.
GAAGAGAACCGCGGCCGCGACATGTCCTCGCTGTTCATCACCTGGCGCGACGTGGCCCTCTCCGGCGAATACGAGGTCGCGCTGCGCCTGCACTCCAAGCGCACGCCGCAGGTGTCGCGGCAGGTGGGCGAGGGGTTCAAGGATCACCTCTTCGAAAACCTCGTGCATACCGAGGGTTACGTGCGCAACGTGCTCGACCTCTTCGAGGCGCAGCCGGATATCGGGATGATCGTTCCGCCGGTGGTGCACATAGGTTTCGGGACGCTCGGACATTCGTGGTTCAGCAACAAGCGCACGCTCGCCGACCTGACGCGGGAAATGTACATCGACGTGCCACTGGACGATTTCACCCCGGTCGCGCCCTACGGGACGATGTACTGGTTCCGCACGGATGCGCTTCAGAAGATGTTCGACTGGCGCTGGAAGTGGAGCGATTACAACGCGGAACCGCATCACGTGGACGGTGGCGTCGCGCATGTGCAGGAGCGGCTGATCGGCTACGCGGTGCAGGATCGCGGCTATCGCATCGTGCAGGTGATGTCGCCCCGTATGGCCGGGCGCAACTATGCCAAGCTTGAGTACAAGGCGCAGATGTTCTCGGCCTATTGCGCCTCGAACAACGTGATCGACCAGCAGCTCGAACTGGAAAGCCGCGGCATGGTGATCCGCCGGACCATCTTCCGGACCTTGCGCGATGCCTATGGACGCACGTTGCAGCGGTTCCCCGCCTCGCGCGCCTTCCTGCGGCCGTTCAAGAATGCCGCCGTCTACCTGCTGACCCGAGGGAACTGAGCGGTCAGATCCGTCCCAGCATCGCGGCCCCGGCCATCAGCGCGGTTTCCAGCCGTCCCTGCCGGTGCAGGCCGAGCCGCTGCCAACCCGCGATGACCTGCGGACCCTTGCATCGGCGAAGGGCGGCGAATTCGGCAAGGATCGCCTGGTTCTCTGCGGTCAGAAGATGGGAATTGCGCTGCAATGCCCGTACGTTGCGGGTGATCCAGTGGTGGTAGCGGCCCTGCCAGATCGTTCCGAACCGGGCATAGCGCGCCGCGAAACCGCGATTCCGCCCGAGCTGGTTGTGATGGTGCTGGCGGTAGAACAGCGTCGGCTGCGCATCGTAGAGGATCTTGCCCCCGGAGCCGCTGACCAACTGGTAGAACCACCAGTCGTGAAAGGCGGGCAGGGGGTCGAGCCCGGCAGAGCGCGCCAGCGTGACACCGCCTTCGGACAGCACCATCGTGTTTCCCCCGGCAACGGTCTGGATCAGCGCGTTGCGAAAGGACGGCGGGCGCTGCCACAGTGGCGAGGTCGCACGCGGCCGGTCGGGATCGGTCCCGAGTTCGGTCCGCGAGCAATAGAGCGCAACGCCCTCCCCCGCCTCCGACAGACGATCCAGCGCACGGGCAAGGCGATGGGGATACCAGATGTCGTCCTGATCGCTGAAGGCGACCGGACCGGGAGGCAGGTCCGGGTGGCAGAGAAGCGCGAGAAAATTTCCCGCGACGCCTTTGCCCGGTCCGTCGAGCAGGCGCACCTCCTGCGGAACGGAGGCGGCGAAATCGGTCAGGATCTGGCGCGTGGTGTCGGTCGAGCCATCATCCCCCACCCAGAGCCGCCAGCGCGATTGCGTCTGGCGCGCCAGCGAATCCAGCTGCTCGCGCAGATGAGGCGCACCGTTGCGGGTGCCCATCAAAATGGTGACCAAAGGCGTTTCCCCGGCCGCGGTCATGTCGGTCCCTCGTTCCTGCGCCGTGTCGCGCATCTGCCGATCATCCTCTTCCGGAGGCGTTTCGGCAAGAATTTCCTGTTGTCGGGGATGTCAGGTGCCGACCGCGCGGATCCGGGTGACATTCGCCGTCATGTCGTCCCGAGACCAGTCGACCAGCCGGTCGAGCCCCTCGTCGAGCGAAAAGCGCGGCATCCAGCCCAGCTTTTCCCGCGCCAGCGTGATATCGGCCAGCGCGTGCCGGATGTCGCCGGGCCGGAAGGCGCCGGTCACCGTGAGGTGGTCGCGGGGCATGCCGAAGCGGTCCAGCAACCGGCGCGCGATCTCCAGGATGGTGACCGTTTCGCCGGAGCCGATGTCGAGGATGTCGGTCGGCATGTCGGTGACGGAGCCCATGAGCGCGAAGGCGTTGACCACATCGTCCACCAGTACGAAATCCCGCGTGATCTCGCCGTCCTCGTAGATGGCAAGGGCGCCGCCCTCCTGGATCTGCCGGCAGAAGATCGACAGCACCCCGGTATAGGGATTGTTCTGCGACTGGCCGGGCCCGTAGACGTTCTGAAGGCGCAGGATGCCGACTGCCACGTCGCTGCCCCAGAACGCCTGTTGCAGCAGGTATTCCTGCATGAGCTTGGTCGACGCATAGATCGACGCGGGCGCCACGGGGCAGGCGGCAGAGGTGGCGACCGGAGTCAGCGGACGGCCCGCGGCATCGCGCACGGCGAAATCCCCGGCGGCCATGGCATCGTCATCCCGCGCCGAGGCGGTGGCGACGCGGCCCTCCGCATCGACATAGGCGCCCTCTCCGTAGACCGCGCGGGTTGCCGACAGCACGATCCGGCGCACGGAACCGCCATGCGCGCGCACCGCCTCGATCAGGTGCGCGGTGCCGAGCACGTTCACCTCGGAGTAGCGGGTCGGCAGATCGAAGCTCTGGCCGGTGCCGGTTTCGGCGGCGAAATGGTAGATGATCTCCGGATCGGAGACGCGCACCGCCTCGACCAGCGCGGCGCGGTCGCGGATGTCCGCCTCGATCACGGTGATCCCGGTGGCCTTCAGCCGTTCGCGATTTTCCGGATTTCCGTCATGCACCTGGGCCAGGAAATTGTCGAAGACGGTGACCCTGTGACCCTGGGATGCCAGCCTGACCGCCAGGCGCGAGCCGATAAATCCCGCGCCACCCGTTACCAATACCCGACCCTGCGTCATGCACTTCTCCTTGGCCTCAAGCGTCTTTGTCAGAAACGGTTCGGAAAGGCAAATTCTGCCGCTGAGTCGCCATGCCCGAGTATTTCGCGAAAAACATGAATTAATCGCCCCGGTTTCGCCGCCATTGTATCCGGCGCGGGCCATGCCCCCGGGCGAGGGTAACCCCCGGTGGGTGCGCTCATGATCGGAACAGGACCATGGTGGAAATGACCTATGCGCGCTCCCTGGCAACGGGTCGCGCCGGGTTCGGGGCCGGAATCACGGATCTCGAAATCGCCGAGGTGGGCGGTACGACGTATCTTTTCGCCGCGTCCGGCTATACCGGCGGGCTGAGTTCCTATGCCGTCGCGGCGAACGGGCAGACCACGCTGGTCGGCCAGTCGACGCACGCCTCCGGAACCATGGCCTTCGGCACGGCGGATATCGTGGTGACGAGCACGGCGGGGCAACAGCGGGTGATGACCGTCCTGCACGGGGACGGCGGGCTTGAGTCGGTGGACATCAACGGCAACGGCACCTTCGACGGGGCCGCGCAATGGGCCGGCGTGACGGGCGCGTCCGTCGTCGATGCGCTGTCGGTGGCGACCTTCGGCAGTCTGCTGATCGTCGGCAAGCGCGAGACCGGCATTTCTGTCTTCAAGATGGAGCGCGACGGCAGCGTCCGCAATCTTCGCAACGCCGCGGTGAATCTCGGCTACTTCGTGGCGCTCGAAATCATCGAGGAGTTCGAGGAGGACTACCTTGTCGGCGCCTCCGCGACCGGCGATGCCGTCGTGTCCTGGAGTATCCTGGCCGACGGCTCCCTCATCGAAATCGGGCGCATCGGGATGGAGGACGGGCTGGGGATCGACTCGCCGAGCGCGTTGACCTCGGTCACGGTGAACGGCGTGCCCTATGTCGTGGTGGCGGGGTCGGACAGTTCCTCGCTCAGCGTGCTTCGGATCGGCGGGGACGGCGCGCTGCACGCGACGGACCACGTGATCGACGATCTCGACAGCCGTTTCGGCGGTGCGTCCGAACTGGCCTCGGCCGAGTGGGAGGGCAACAGCTTTGTCGTGGCCGCGGGGGGCGATGACGGGATGAGCCTGTTTCTCGTTCTCGAAGGCGGCAGGCTGCTCTACCTCGATTCCGTTGCCGATACCGCGGGTACCCCGCTTCGGAACGTCAGCGCGCTGACCGCGACCCCGACGGCAGACGGTCTGCACATCTACGTTTCGGGCGAGGGCGAAACCGGCATCGGCCAGTTCGACGTCGATCTGCGCGGCTTCGGCGATATCCTTCAGGGGACCTCCGGCGACGACACGCTCCGGGGCAACGCGCAGGACGACATCCTGATCGGCGGCGCCGGGCAGGACTGGCTGATCGGCGGAGGAGGCGCGGACATCTTCGTCTTCGACAACAGCACGGGGCGCGACATCGTCACCGATTACGACCCGGCGGCCGACACGCTCGACCTGTCGCTGATCCCGATGCTCTACTCGATCGACCAGCTGACGATTTCCGCCACCGCGAACGGGGCGCTCGTGATGTTCCGCGACCTGGAGATCGAGATCCGTTCCGCAGACGGTCGGCCGCTGGATGCAGACCAGCTTCGCATCACGTTCGGGGTGGCGCATCTTCAGACCGGCACCGTCGCGATGCGGGAGAGCACGACGGGGGATTTCGTGACGGGGACCGGGGGCAACGACGTTCTGGACGGCAGTTCCCGCGGAGACGAGATCCGCGGCCTCGGCGGCAACGACCGCATTCTCGCGGGACCGGGCGCGGATACCGTGGACGGCGGCGACGGGATCGACACGCTGGATTTCCGGGGGGTCGACGGGCGGGTGCTGGTGGATCTTCTCAACGATGTGCAATCGTCGGGCTTCGCGCGGTTTTTCGGGTACGGCAGCGCGCTGGGCGACAGCTACACCAACGTGGAACGCTTCTTCGGCGGGGGGTTCGCCGACAACCTGCGCGGCGGACATGGCGGAGACGTCCTGCACGGCGGCGGCGTTTCGGACCGGCTGTACGGTCGCGGCGGGAACGACACGCTGAACGGCGGCACAGGGGCCGATGCGCTGTACGGCAACCTCGGGGCCGACGTGATGACCGGCGGCGACGATGCCGGGCGGCGCGACCGCTTCATCTATTTCAACGCGGCGGAATCCGGGGTCGGCGCGGGCCATCGCGATGTCATCACGGATTTCGTCCCGGGCGAGGACCGGATCGAACTCGGTCGCCTCGACGCCGACCTGTCGCTCGGCGGCAAGCAGGCTTTCACCTTCATCGGCAGCAATGCCTTTTCGGGCCACGCGGGAGAGCTGCGCGCGGGCATCGTGGCGGGGCAGGGCATCACCCTGGTGCAGGCGGATCTGGACGGCGACGGCGTGGCCGATTTCGAGATCGAACTGACCGGGCGGCACACCCTTCACGCCAGCGATTTTCTGCTCTGAGACCAGATACGGACAGGTGCAAAATGCCTTGAGGACGGCTATGACGGCGCGCAGGAGATGGCGCCTGACCACGCCGTTGATCGAGGAGCATCGGAATGAGTACGCTGACCACCACCGGCAATTTTGTCTATCGCGGCGACAACCCCTGGATCGACGCCCTGATCTGGGGAGGCCGGTGGACCTCCAACACCTCCTCCTTCCCGGTGCGCATCGATTATTTCTACCAGAGCGGCGCAGATCCCTACGGCTTCAACGGCATTGCCTCCGCCTCTCCCTGGACCGCGGCGGAACGCGCCGCGCTCGACGCGGTGACGGACGCCTGGGAGGCGGTCGCCAACATCGACTTCCGCCAGACCACGATCGCGGATCTTGCCGACATCTGGTACTGGCTCGGCTCCGATGCCGAGGTCGGCGCACTGGGCTGGCACGAAGTGCCGGACACCTCGGCCATCGAACCGCTCTACGGGGTGTTCAGCGAACAGGGGCAGGGCTGGTATCCGGCGGGCCTCCTTCCCGGCGGCTACGCCTTTCTGACCATCCTGCACGAGGTCGGGCACGGCCTCGGCCTGGCGCATCCGCAGGACAACGGCGGCACCAGCGGCATCTTTCCCGGCGTGACCTCGGCCTATGACGATTTCGGAGATTACGACCTGAATCAGGGTGTCTTCACCGTCATGACCTACAACGACGGCTGGCTGACGGAATTTCCGAACCACTCGCCGTTGCTCGGGGATGAAACCTACGGCTATTCCGCCACGCCGATGGCGCTGGACATCGCCGCGATCCAGGCGCTCTACGGCGCCAACACCACCTACGCAAACGGCAACGACAGCTATGCGCTGCCCTCGGCCAACGGGTCGGGCACGCTCTGGGCCTGCATCTGGGACACCGGCGGCGACGACACGATCACCGCGACGGGCAGCGATCTCGACTACACCATCGACCTGCGTCCGGCAGAGCTGACCGGGGCCCACGCGGGGGGCTATGTCTCCTATACCGGGTCCGTGGTCGGCGGCTTCACCATCGCCAACGGGGTCGAGATCGAGAACGCCTTCGGCGGGTCCGGCGACGATACGATCACCGGCAACGACGCGCGCAACACGCTGCTCGGCGGGCTCGGCAACGATTCCCTCTCGGGCGGCGGGGCGAACGACACGCTGCGCGGAGGTGGCGGCAACGATTCCCTGCGTGGCGGCGGCGGGGACGACGTGCTGGACGGCGGCGGCGGTGGCGACGTGATCGACGGCGGTGCCGGGCGCGATACCGTCAGCTATGAAAGCGCGACGCGCTCGGTCCGGGTCGACCTGCAGAACACGCAGTTCATGTACGGCGACGCGGTGGGCGACACCTTCATCAGCATCGAGGTCTTCCGGACCGGCGACACGGTAGACCAGCTGCGCGGCGATGCCGGGTCCAACGTGTTCTACACCGGCGGTCTGAGCGATCGCCTCTATGGTCGCGCGGGCAACGACACCCTGTTCGGCGAAGGCGGGGCGGATGCCTTTTACGGCGGGCTCGGCGCCGACACGATGACCGGCGGTTCCGGTGCCGGGCGGCGTGACCGCTACATCTACTTCAACATCGCGGAAAGCGGTGTCGGGGCGGGCAACCGGGACATCATCACCGATTTCGTCGCGGGAGAGGACCGGATCGAGATTTCGCGGTTCGACGCCGACACCACGCAGGGCTTCAAGCAGGCCTTCACCTTCGTCGGGTCGACCGGGCTCAGCGGCACCGCCGGCGAGCTCGGGTACCGTCACCTGGGAGGCAACACGATCGTCCAGGCGGATGTCGACGGCGATGGCGTGGCCGATTTCGAAATCCAGTTGACGGGCATCATGACCCTGACGGAAAACGACTTCCTCATCTGATCGCCACGGCCGGAGACTGCTCCGGCCGCGCACTTCGGCAACATCTCCGCCCGGCGGATTTGTTGCCGAAATGGCGTCAAATCTTGCGAATTGCCGCGCCATTGGACCGATTTGGTCCGCATCCAGCCCGAATTTGAACACCTTCGAACGGTACTCCTGTCCATGCTCTGGAAGGGGAAACCTGAACGCCGTGGGGGTGACATTCAGAACCGGACCGGACTTGTCGAGCGGGGGATAACCCCGTCGGGGAGTCCGTCGACGACCTGACTCTGTCGCGAGACATCCAAATCCTTTGCAACCAACAGCTTGGTGCCGGCCTCTGCCAGGGGCGGCACCTTACCGGAGAACGTGTGCGGACAGCAGACCGCGAGCAGGAGTCGTTTGTTATGTATCAGGAACCCACCGCAGAGGAGCAGTTGCTCCTCGAACTGGTCAACCGTGCCCGAGCCAATCCCTCAGGGGAATTCGACGAGCTGATTGTCAATGCCGCACGGGCCACGGGGGCCAATCCGGAGATCACCTCGGCCCTGAATTTCTTCAACACCGACATGGATCTGCTCTACAGCCAGTTGCAGGGCCTCGCGGCGGTCGCGCCGGTGGCATGGCACGTGCAACTGGCGGAATCCGCCGACACGCACGGTCAGCTGATGATCGACCACGACACCCAATCCCACAACGTCAGCGGCGAGCCCGACCTTCTGACCCGGATCAGCAATGCCGGATACCAGCCGATCCGCCAGGTGGCCGAAAACGTCTTTTCCTATGCCTACAACGTGCTTTACGCCCACGCGGGGTTCTACATCGACTGGGGCGGCTCTGCCGCGACCGGCGGCATCCAGGACCCTGCCGGGCACCGCATCACCATCCTGAACCCGACCTATACCGAGGTCGGAATCTCCATCATCCACGAGAACAACTCCCGTACCGCCGTCGGGCCGCTGGTCGTCACGCAGCATTTCGGCACGACCTGGGGCGCGCAGGCGCAACTGCTCGGGGTGGTGATCGACGATCTCGACGATGACGATTTCTATGACGTCGGAGAGGGGATGGGCGGCGTCACGGTGACGGCGGTCAGCAACGCCGGGACCTACACCACGACGACCTGGGCCTCGGGCGGCTACCAGATGGTGCTGCCGGCGGGGCGCTATACCGTGACCTTCTCGGGCGGCGGTCTGGATGGCAACGTGGTGGAAACCGTGACCATGGGCAGTTCCAACGTCAAGGTCGATGCCGAAGCCGACGCGGCGACCACCGGGCCCGGCAACGGTCCGGACGACATCACCGGCACCGGGCGTTCGGACGACATTTCCGGATATGGTGGCGACGACATGATCCGGGGCCTCGGCGGCAACGACACGCTGCGCGGCGGCGCCGGCAACGACACGCTGGACGGCGGCGGGGGCGGCGATCATATCGACGGCGGTCCGGGGCGCGATACGGTCAGCTACGAAAGCGCGACGCGGTCTGTCCGGGTCGATCTTCAGAACGCCGCCTACATGTACAACGACGCGGTCGGCGACACCTTCACCAGTGTCGAGGTCTTCCGGACCGGCAATGCGTCGGACCAGTTGCGCGGCGACAGCGGCAGCAACGTCTTTTACACCGGCGGCAGTTCGGACCGGCTCTATGGCCGCGCCGGGGATGATTTCCTGTACGGCGAGGGCGGCGCCGATGCGTTCTACGGCGGCATGGGTGCGGATACCATGACCGGCGGAGACGGCGCGCGACGGGACCGGTTCATCTTTTTCAACATGGCCGAAACCGGCGTCGGGGCCGGTCAGCGCGACGTCATCACCGATTTCACCCCGGGCGAGGACCGCATCGAGATCTCGCGCTTCGATGCCGACCTGACCCAGGGCTTCAAGCAGAGCTTCACCTTCGTCGGCGACACCTTCTTCTCGGGCAATGCGGGAGAGCTTCGCTACGGCCATTCCAGCACCTCCACGATCATCATGGGGGATGTGGACGGCGACCGCGTGGCGGATTTCGAGATCGAGCTGATCGGGATCATGGACCTCTCCGCCAGCGACTTCCTTCTGTAAGGTTTGATACGATCGGGTGTCCGCAAGACTTGCAGGATTGCTGACAAAGGTTAGTGTCGTCCGGGCCCGGTATATTCCGGGCCCGGCGCCATTTTGTAGAACCTTGGAAAAACGGCCCGGCAGTAAATTCAAGCAGGCTGAGGGTTCGTTACCATGACGACATATTCTTTCGAGGGCTACGGAATTCAATTTCCGGAGGATGACGGCCCGACCATATCCGTATCGCCGGAGACGCTGGAGTTCGTGATTCTGGACGGCTCGACGTCCTTTTCCTACAACGTCATCGACGATTCCGAACCCGATGCGTTCCCGGACATCGGCACCGATCTCCAGATCACCAATGTCGTGCTCGACGGTGTGCGCTACACCTCCGACATGCTGGCAGAGCTTCAGCTCTACCTCGGGCAGGTGGTCTGGTCCGGCGGAACGACCTACATCCTTTCGATCTCCGCTTCGGACGATCCCGCTGATTTCGAACATATCTTCCGGATCGCGGGCGTGGAGCCCCCGGCGTTTTCCTCCCCCTCGGCCGTCGACGCCTGGCTGAACACGGTCACCTTCATCGGCACCGCGGGGGGCGCATTCGCTCCGGACCAGCAGATCGCGGTGGCGGCGCTGACCGGCGCCACTGTGTCGGAAAACGATTCCATCCTCGGGACGACGGGCGAAGACGCGCTCGACGGCGGGGCCGGTGACGACACGATCAATCCGCTCAGCAACGACTCCTCCGAGGACATGATCCGCCCCGGCGGCGGCAATGACCGCATCATCTACAGCGATGTCAGCTCCGCCAGCTTCAATATCCTCGACTATTCCAACATCGGCCAGGGCATTACCGCCAACCTCAACGCCTTTGCCAATACGGGGCAGATCACCGGAGCGGGGACCGACACCATCGTCGATTTCGCAGCCGCGGCATCGGCCGACGGGATCATGGTGATCGGCACGGCTTCCGGCGATACGTTCAACGTGCGTGCGGATGTCGACGACTACATCCAGATCAATCCCGGCGGCGGCAATGACACGGTCAACGTCACCGTCGCGGTGGATTCGATCGTGCGCGTCTCCTACTCCTGGGGCGGCGATTTCGATCCGACCCAGGGTGTCGTGGTCGATCTGTCCACCAACACCGTGTCGAACGACGGCTTCGGCGGCACCGACACGATCACCGTGAACGGCAACGGCTGGCTCGAAATCGAAGGCTCCTTCCTTGATGACAGCCTCACCGGCAGCGACCGCAACGAACGCTTCATCACGCGCAACGGCGCCGACACGGTCGACGGCGCCGGGGGCTGGGACGTGATCCGCTACGACCGCTCCCAGATCGATTCCGTGGTGGTCGACCTCGAAGCGGGTACCGGCACCGGACGCTGGAACGGCAATCTCTTCACCGACACGCTGATCAACATCGAAGAGGTGCGCGGCTCCCGGAACGGGGACGACATGCTGACCGGTGACGGCAACGACAACCGCCTGCGCGGCAACGGCGGCGACGACACCCTGCGCGGTGGCGAAGGCAACGACCGCCTGCAGGGCGATGACGGCGACGACGTGCTGATGGCCGACGGCTCCGGCTCCGACACCGTCGACGGCGGCAACGGCACCGATCTCGCGTCCTACGAGATGTCGGAAGGCCGCGTGCTTGTCGATCTGCAGAACGACGTGAGCGGCGCGGCCTTTGCCCGCTTCTTCACCGAGGGCGCGGCATCGGGCGATATCTACTTCGGGATCGAGAACATCCTCGGCGGAGCCGCCGCGGACAACCTGCGCGGCGATGCCGGCGCGAACGAGATCGACGGCGGCGGCGTGTCCGACCGCGTCTACGGACGGGGCGGCAACGACACCCTGAACGGTGGCGCCGGAGCCGATGCGATCTACGGCAACCTCGGGGCCGACGTGATGACCGGCGGCGACGATGCCGGACGGCGCGACCGCTTCATCTACTTCCAGGCCGAGGAATCCGGCGTGGGCGCGGGCAATCGCGACATCATCACCGACTTCGTCGCGGGCGAGGACCGGATCGAGCTCGGCCGCATCGACGCCGACATCACTCAGGGCTTCAAGCAGGCCTTCGACTTTGTCGGAGAAGACGGTCTGGATGGAACCGCTGGGCAGCTCGGCTACCGTTTCGAGGGTGGCAACACCATCGTCGAGGCGGATCGCGACGGTGACGGAGTTGCGGATTTCGAAATCGAGCTGACGGGCACGGTCGTCCTGACGGCGGACGATTTCCTCATCTGATCCGCGCGGCAGCGGGATCGACCGGGGGCCGGGGGCGCAGCACCTTCCGGCCCCCGGTGTCGTTCCGGGGCGCCGGATTTTCCGCAGAGCGGTGGAATTTCGGACTTTATCCGGGGGGGACTTCAGCTAACATCGCCGCCACGGCGTTCGGGAGGCGCCCTATTTTCGCGGAGGATATTTGATGGAACCTTTGACACTGCTGCCTGACGGCAGGATCGTCGTGATTTCGACTCTCTACATCGGCTCGGGTCCGGTCTGGACCGTGCGGGTCTACGCACCGGGCGGCGCCGAGATCACCTCGGAGGCGGTCGCCTTCGGCGCGGGCACCCCGGTCGGCGAACCCTATGCCGGCGCATACGAATTCAACGTGCTGCCGGACAGCGGCGGCGGGGTCCGGATCGTCGCCCGCTCGAACTCGACCACCACCGGCCATGTCTTCCACATCGACGCGGCGGGCAGCGTCGCCGGCTCGGACAGCTTCGACACCAGCGCCAACGATGCCACGGTGCCCTTCATCACGGTCTACGCGAATTCGATCCAGCTTCCCGGCGGCGCGATCGCGACGGCCAGCTACGGCACGCTGTACCTGTCGAACAATGCCGGGATCTATCAAAGCCAGACTCCCCGACCCGCCGGAACCGACTACGACAACGAATCCGAGTTGCTGGTCGTCGGGAACCGCATCCTGCGGATCAGCCATTCCGACCGGCCCGGCACCTCGGACGAAATCGTCATCAACGGCCAGTACTACAACATGGACGGCACGCTGTCGGGCGACGAATTCGCGATCACCACGCCGGGCCTTCTCTATGCCTTCGGCCAGTTCGACGTCGAGGCGGTGGAGCTTGCCGATGGCCGCATCGCCGTCAGCTATGTCGGCGCGCGGAACGGCGACGAGGACGATCAGCAGAGTTCGGTCTTCGTGACGGTCATCAACCGCAACGGCACCGTCTCCGTCCCCGAGCAGCTGGTGAATACCGGAGATACGGCGGGCAACCAGGGCGGCGTCAACCTCTGGCCGCTGGCGAACGGCGGCTTTGCGGTGACCTACGGCACGACCACGGGCTACACCCCGAACGACAGCCGCAACACGCGGTTCTACGATGCGGACGGCGTCGAGATCGGGGACTACGGCACTCCGGTGTCGTCGGGGTCCGAATACATCTACGTCTCTCCCGACGGCTCGGTCTGGTATCTCGACCAGGAGGACCCGCATCTGGAATACACCCTGCCGGACCCGGATGCCCCCGGCGTCACCGGGAACGAGATCATCCTGTCGCAGGCAACGCTCGGCGAACTGGCCGAGGATGCGGAAACCGCGACGCTGGCGGATGGCCGGGTGGTCGTGGTCTACGATTACACCAATCTCTACAGCTTCGTGCGGGTGTTCGACCCCTCCGACGACAGTGTCGTGACCATCGGGCAGATCGCGGGGGCCAAGGAAATCTCGGTCGCCGCGCTCGGCGACGGTGGCTGGGCCGTGGCCTGGTTGTCCGGCAATTCGCCCTCCATCGAGCAGGTGCACGTACAGGTCTACAATGCCGACGGCTCGATCCGCACCGCCGACACGGTGGTCTTCGACGGCGAGGCCGAATACATCCAGCTTCACGCCACGCAGTCGGGCTTCATGCTGGCCTACATCAACGATGACGACGCCTTCGACGACGACGGGATGCTGCAGTTCTTCAACGCGCAGGGCGTCGCCCTGGGTGCCGCGGTGGAATTCGACGACGGTCTCAAGCAGGAATCCGATGTCGACGCGGCGCTGCTGTCCAACGGCCGCCTCGCCGTGGTCTGGAGCAGCGACAACCCGGCGAATTTCGTCAATTCCGCGCGGATGATGGTCTACAATGCCGACGGCACCCCGGCGCTGGGCGCTCCCGTGTTGCTCGACGCGCCGATCAGCCCCTACCTGCCGCCGCGTGTCGCCGCGCTCGACGCCGGGCGGTTCCTGGTCGTCTATCCGGACCAGAACAACGTCTTCCATGCCCAGATCGTCAACAACAACGGCCAGCCGGTCGGCGCGTCCTTCGTGCTCGATACCGTGGGGCCGGTGAACCCGGGCGAGAACCTCAACGTCTCATCGTCGCATTCCCAGGTCTGGGACGTCGAGATCACCGGCGACGGGCAGATCGTTCTGGCCTTTGTCGCGCAGGCGCAGGGCGCGAGCGACACCGATGTCTATTACGCGATCTTCGATGCCGACGGCACGCCGGTCGTGCAGGCCGCCATCGCGAACGAGAACCTTCCCGACACTCAGGATTCGGTGGAACTGACCCGGCTCGACGACGGAACGGTGTTTCTGACCTTCACCGATGACACCAACGTGCAATTCTCCAGCCAGCAGGCCATTCACGGCGTCCGGATCCAGGGCGGCGAAGCCCCGCCCGAACCCGGTCCGACCGAGGCGGCGGATTCTCTTACGGGGACCTCCGGCGCGGACAGCATCGACCTGCTGGGCGGGAACGACACCTACGACGGGCTCGGGGGCAATGACTCGATCCTCGGCGGGGCGGGGGATGACAGCCTGACGGGCGGCGACGGCAACGACACGATCGACGGAGGCGCCGGGGGCGATTTCATCGACGGCGGAGCGGGCCGGGACGTGGTCAGTTACACCAGCGCCACGCGCTCGGTCCGGGTCGATCTCCAGAACACCCAGTTCATGTATGGCGATGCCGTTGGCGACACCTTTGCCAATGTCGAGGTCTTCCAGACCGGCGACACGGTGGACCAGCTGCGCGGCGATTCCGGGTCCAACGTGTTCTACACCGGCGGCCTGTCGGACCGCCTTTATGGCCGCGCGGGCAACGACTTCCTCTTCGGTCAGACCGGGGCGGATGCCTTCTACGGCGGGCTCGGGGCGGACACGATGACCGGCGGCCCGGACGAGGATCGCCGCGACCGCTACATCTACTTCAACATCGCGGAATCGGGTGTCGGGGCGGGCAATCGCGATGTCATCACCGATTTCGTCAGCGGCGAGGACCGGATCGAGATCCGCCGCTTCGACGCCGACACCACGCAGGGCAACAAGCAGTATTTCGACTTCGTCGGGGATGCGGGCCTGTCCGGCACGGCGGGCGAGCTGGCCTATGTGCACGAGGGCGGCAACACCATCGTGCAGGCCGACGTGGACGGCGACGGCCTCGCGGATTTCGAGATCGAACTGACCGGGGTCATGGACCTCACCGCGGACGATTTCCTGATCTGAGCCCTCGGCAGACCCGCCCCCGGCTTCGGGGCGGGTCTGCCGCGATTCGGCCACATTTCGACGCTCCCGTCCGGCGCCGGAGCCGCCCCGACCGCCACAATCACGCCCGATGCAGCGGATCGTTCCTGAAATCCGGGCAAATTAACCTGTCGTTCAGGGAGTCTTTGAGTTCCCCCGGCCCGATGCCTATGTTGAATGTGGCCGGAACAAGGAATTTTCCGGACATCTTCTGACTTTGAACGATCGGACCTGGTGCCATGTCTATGCTTTTGCTTCCCTTCGAAATGACCGACTCGTTCGAGTTCAAGACGCAGGAGCATCACGCCCCGGAACCCGGCACCGGCGAAACCTTTGTCGACATCGCGCATACGGCCCCCGGACCCGGACCGCTGGTCGCGTTTCAGGACATTGCGCACCAACTGCCGGACCCCGTGTCGCTGGTCGCCTACGGCGAGTTGACGCACATCGCCCCCGGTCCGCCGCCGGAAGTGGCCTATGCGGACATTCCGCATCACGCCCCGGAAAAGGCACTTGCCGATGCGGTCGGACTTCTCGATCATATCGCGTCGGTCGGATTTGGCGGTGAGGAGGGCGCGGATATGCCGGTCAGCAGCGCGCTGTTCGACGATTTCCTGTTCTGAGATCGGCGGCGGACCCCGGCAGAGCCGGGGCCCGTTTCGGGATCAGCTCACATCCTTGTAGCTGATTTCCTTGCGGTCCGTTCCGGTCTTGCTGCGGCGCACGTGAAGCCGGTTGAGCGCGTTCACATAGGCGCGGGCCGAGGCGACGACGGTGTCGGTATCGGCGGATTGCCCCGTCGCGATATTGCCGTCCTCCTCCAGACGCACGGACACGGTTGCCTGTGCATCCGTGCCCTCGGTCACGGCGTTCACCTGGTAGAGCTGCAGCCGCGCCTTGTTGGGATAGACCTTGCGGATCGCCTTGAAGGTCGCATCCACCGGGCCGTCGCCGTATTCGTCCGCGCTCGTCTCCTGGCCGCCGACCTCCATTTCGAGGATCGCCTCGGCCGGGCCGCCGGTGCCGCAGACCACCTTGAGCGATACGATCTCGAGATGATCGGCATCGCCTGCCATGGTCGCCGTCACCAGCGCGAGGATATCTTCGTCAAAGACCTCCTTCTTGCGGTCGGCCAGCTCCTTGAAGCGGACGAAGATGTCCTTGAGCTGGTTGTCCCCGACGTCGACGCCGAGATCCTTGAGCTTGGCGCGCAATGCCGCGCGGCCCGAATGCTTGCCGAGCGGAAGCGAGGTGCCGGAAAGGCCCACATCCTCGGGGCGCATGATCTCGAACGTCTCGGCGTTCTTGAGCATGCCGTCCTGATGGATGCCGCTCTCGTGCGCAAAGGCGTTCTTGCCGACGATGGCCTTGTTGAACTGCACCGCAAAGCCCGAGACCGTCGCGACCCGGCGCGAGATGTGCATGATCTTGCGGGTGTCCACGCCGGTGTCGAAGGGCATGATGTCGCCGCGCGTCTTCAGCGCCATCACGACCTCTTCGAGCGCGGTGTTGCCCGCACGCTCGCCGAGCCCGTTGATCGTGCATTCGATCTGCCGCGCGCCCGCCTCGACCGCAGCGAGCGAGTTCGCCGTCGCCATGCCGAGGTCGTTGTGGCAATGGGTGGCAAAGATCACCTCGTCCGCGCCGGGGATCGTCTCGATCAGGCGGCGGATCAGCTCGGCGCTCTCGCGCGGGGCGGTATAGCCGACGGTATCGGGGATGTTGATCGTGGTGGCACCCGCCTTGATCGCGATCTCGATGGTGCGGCAGAGATAGTCGAACTCGGTCCGGGTGGCGTCCATCGGCGACCACTGCACGTTGTCGCAGAGGTTGCGGGCATGGGTCACTGTCTCGTGGATGCGGTCGGCCATCTCGTCCATGGTGAGGTTCGGAATGGCGCGGTGCAGCGGCGAGGTGCCGATGAAGGTATGGATGCGCGGGCGCGCGGCATGTTTCACCGCCTCCCAGCACCGGTCGATGTCGGGGATCTGGGCGCGGGCGAGGCCGCAGATCACCGCCTCCTTCGACCGCTGCGCGATCTCGGACACCGCCTTGAAGTCCCCTTCGGAGGCGATGGGAAAGCCGGCCTCGATGATGTCGACGCCCATGTCTTCGAGCAGCTCCGCGATTTCGAGCTTTTCGGAATGGGTCATGGTGGCGCCGGGGGATTGTTCGCCGTCGCGGAGAGTCGTGTCGAAGATGAACACGCGGTCTTTGGGTTGGTCTGTCATTGTCCTGATCTCTGTCTGGTCTTCGTCCTGCGGGTTTCGCCGGCGCGAAACGGGTCCCCTCTGAGCAGCCGCGCCGGGATGCGCGCTCAGAGGCGGATTAGGAGAAGACGCAGGCCCAGCGCAACAGCCGCGCCGGGGGCACGGGTCTGGATCGCGGTATGGCCAAGGGTCAACATGGGGCGGACTATAACCCCAACGCGGCAAATGAAAACTCCAAAACGTGCGAAGATCCCCGGAAATTTCCGCTGCGCCGCGGCACGTGTCCCGGCGGGGGTTTCGGACGGGGCGGCGGCTTGGCATAGTCGGCGGCAGGTGCAGCATGGCAGGTGAGACGATGATGGTTCGATGGGTGTGCGCCGCGGCGCTGGCGCTGCTGTTGCCGCTGGCGGCCGGGGCGCAGGAGCGGTCGCAGTCCCGCGCGTTTTACGTCTTCGGAAATTCCCTCGTGCATCATCTGGGCGAGCAGGAGCACGCCAACATGCCCCATTGGCTGGCCGAACTGGCGCGGGCGGACGGGGGAAACCTTGCGCTCGACGGGCAATGGGGGTTCCTGCGCAACTTTGCCGACGACATGCCGCCGCGGCCGAACTGGACCATTCCGGGCGTGACCGGCCATTGGGATGCTGGGCGCGGTGCCTTCGGCGATGCGGGCTTTGTCGGCGTGCTGATCACCCCTGCGAATTTCCTGCAATACCAGGCGCCCGACCGGCCCTATGACGGCGACAATCCCACCGGGGAAAGCCCGCTGGGGGCCACGCTGCGCATCGTCGACTGGCTGCAGGGACGGGTGCCGGGGACCCCGATCTGGATCTACGAAGGCTGGGCCGAGATGAACGCGATCTCGCGCGGGTTCCCGCCGTCGGACAGGGCGCTGCGGCGCTATTACGACCATCTCGGCGGCGAGTATGCCGCGTGGTACGACACCCTCGTGGAGCAGGTGAAGGAGGCCCGGCCCGAGGTCGATGCCCGCCTGCTTCCGGTGTCGCGCGTGCTCGGGCAGTTGCTGGCCCGCGACGGCATCCTCGGCGACCTGCCTGCGGATGCGCTGTTCGTCGATGCCGATCCGCACGGGACGCCCTCGCTCTATTTCCTTGCGGCGATGATTTCCTACGTGGTGCTTTACGACGCGCCGCCGCCTGCCGGCTACCGACCCCCGGACACGCTGCTGCCCGAGATCGTCGACCGCTACCCCGAGATCGCTGCGCGGATCGTCGAGGCGGTCGCGCCCTACCGCCGGGCCGCCGCCGATGCCGGGGCGCCGGGCGGTCCCGCCGCCGATCCGGCGCCGTTGCCGCGTCGGGCGGCGGTCGAGCTTCCCCCGCGCGGCGCGAGGCCGGAAAGTATTCCCGCCCTGGGGATGGGGTTGAACGGCATTTCCGACTGGTCGACCCAGCAGCCCTTCATCGACGTGATGAAGACCGCGCGGGAATGGGTCGGCCACCTGCCCGGCCAGTGGGGCGGCGTTACCGCCGAAGAGCTGCGCGCCGAAGGGGTTCTCGACGACAACGGCTGGCCGCGCCGCATTCCCGAGCGCACCGAACGGCTGGAGGCGCTGATGCTCACCGATCAGCCCGAGGATGCGCTGTTCCTGCGCGGCAAGTACCTGGTGTTCTGGGAGGGCAAGGGCGATCTCGACATCACCGGCCGCGCGCGGCGGGTCTACCGCGAGAGCAACAGGGCTGAATTCCACTACGAACCGGGCGAGGGGTCGGTCGGTATCTCGATCAGCGCGACCGATGCCGACGATCCGATCCGCAACATCCGGGTGATCCGCGAGGATCTTCTGCCGCTTCACGAGGCGGGTGCGATCTTCAACCCCGACTGGATCGACCGCATCCACGATCTGCGGCAGGTCCGGTTCATGGACTGGATGATGACCAACGGCTCGCCCGTGCAGGGCTGGGCCGACCGGCCCCGGCTGACCGATTACACCTGGTCCGCCTGGGGCGTGCCGCTCGAAGCGATGATCGCGCTGGCCAACCTCGTCGGCGCGGACCCCTGGTTCACCCTGCCGCACATGGCCGATGACGATTATGTCCGGCGCTTTGCCGAGGCGGTGAAGGCGGATCTCGATCCCCGGCTGAAGGCGCATGTCGAATATTCCAACGAGGTCTGGAATTTCGTCTTTCCGCAGGCGGGTTGGGCGGCAAGCCGCTCCGAAGAGCTCTGGGGCCCCTCCGAAACCGGCTGGATGCAGTTCTACGGGCTGCGCGCGGCGCAGGTCATGGACATCTGGACCGAGGTCTTCGGAGACGAGGCAGACAGCCGTCTGGTCCGCATCGTCGCGACGCACACCGGCTGGCCGGGGCTGGAAGACAGCATCCTGACGGCGCCGCTGGCCTATCTGCGGCTGGGTCACCCGCCTGCGGAAAGTTTCGATGCCTACGCGGTGGCGGGGTATTTCGGCTATGAACTGGGCGGCGAAGACATGGCGCCCCGGATCGACGACTGGCTGGCCCGCTCCGAAGCGCAGGCAGAACGAGAGGGCGAGGCAAAGGGCCTCCGGCGCGTGGCGCTGCGGGAGGAGGTGCGCGAACACAGGTTCGACGCGGCGATCCTTCCCGTGGCGATGGCGCTGCAGGACGGCTCGCTCAGGGAACTGACCGACGAGATCTTTCCCTACCATGCCGGGGCCGCCGAAGCCGCGGGCCTGCGCCTGCTGATGTACGAGGGCGGCACCCATGCCTCGGCGCAGATGGAGCGGGTGAACGACGAACGCCTCACCGCGTTCTTCGAGGTCTTCAACTACAGCCCCGAGATGGCCAAGCTCTACGAACAGCTGCTCACCGGCTGGACGGCGGCGGGGGGAACCCTGTTCAACGCCTTCGTGGATGTCGCCCCGGCGTCGAAATGGGGAAGCTGGGGCGCGCTGCGCCACCTCGACGACACCAACCCGCGCTGGGACATGCTGATGGCCTACAACGCCACCGCCCCCACCGATTGGGAGGACCGTGACCCCGGCGCTTTTGCCGACGGCGTCACCCGGCGCGGCGATGCCTCCGCGAACCGGCTGCCGGGCACCCCCGAAGAGGACATCCTCCTCGGTCTCGGCGGGGATGATACGCTGATCGGCGGCGGCGGGGGCGACTACCTTTCCGGCGGGCCGGGCGACGATCTGGCGATCCTCGACGGGCGCCGGGCGGACTATGCCTTTGCGCGCGAGGGGAACCACCTGATCGCCACCGGACCCGCTGGCCGGGTGACGCTCACCGATGTGGAGCGGCTGGAATTCACCGAAACGCCCGGCGAACGGCTGGCGACGGCGGGCCTCTAGGGCGCTTCGTCGATGCCCTTGGTGCGCAGGATCTCATCCGCGAGGGTTTCCGCCCCGAGGCTGGCGCGGAAGTCGTTCTCGACCCTGGCGCGACCGCCCGCGCTCAGGCGCGTCGCCGCTTCGGGGTTCTGGGCGAGGTCGCGGATCGCGCGGGCCAGGGCGGTCGGGTCCTTGGGCGGCACCAGCTTGCCCGAGATACCGTCCTCGATCAGTTCGCGCACGCCGCCCGCGTCGGTCCCGATGGTCGGCACCCCGCAGGACATCGCCTCCATGTAGGCGACGCCCAGCGGCTCGTGCCAGGAGGCCAGCACGAAGACATGCGCCTCCAGCAGCTTGGCGCGCACCGCGTCGGCGTCGATCGCGCCGAGCAGTTTCACGTGGTCCTGAAGCCGAAGCTTGCGCAGATGCGCCTCTAGCTCTGTCCGGTAGCCGGCGCCGCCCGCGTCATCCTCTCCGGCGATCTCGAGCCGCACGTCGACGCCCTGGTCGAGAAGCTGGCGCACCGCGGACATCAGGTCCTGGTGTCCCTTCACCACGTTTAGGCGCCCGCAGGAGAACAGCTTCATCGGGCGGCCATGTTCCGGCGGAACATACGGCGCCGGGCGCCGCAGCCGCGCGGTATCGACCCCCATCGGGCGAACCACCACGCGGTCGGGAAGCGCGTCGCCCAGGGCCTCGACCGCCTCGGCCAGCAGCTTGCGGGTGATGATCGTGGCAAAGCTGGCGCCGCGCCACTTGAACTTCTGGCCGGGCCCGTAATCGGATAGCGGGCCGTGCAGGGTCAGCGAATAGGTCGGCCCCCCCATCTGCGCCGCCAGCGCCGCGATCAGCGCCGCGCGGCCGCAGGAATGCACATGAACATGGTCGAGCCGGTGCCGGGCGGCATGGTCGACCAGCGCCCGCGCGGCCGATAGTGTCACGATCACGTCGCGGGCAAAGCCCTTGCCCTCGCGCAGCAACCAGCCCGGCAGGCCCCGCGGCGTCAGGTCCGCCAGCGCCTTGAGCGCGGGCACCGGGCGCAGCTGCCCGAGATAGGTCGTCTTCGCGATGGCATCCTGCGACCAGTCGTGCGAAATCAGCCCCGGAGGCGGCATGCGGGTGGACAGCAGATGCACCTTGTGGCCCATCTCCTCCAGCGCCTGAACTTCGCGCCAGAAAAATATATGAGTCTGCCCCGGGAATTGGGGCACAAGGTAACCGATCCGCAATGATTGCGACACGCATCCCCCGCTGTCTTACCGCCGAGCCGGTATGGTCCGGCATTCGATATTTGTTTTATGCGATTTCATTGTTTGGCCACAGTTTGATGGCAACCCGGATCGTCAAGTGAGGCTGGATTTTGAACATGTGTGGCTGCATTGGTACGAATCATGGCGGATGACCCGGCCGTGCGGGCGGTTCCGGCCCTGTCGGTCGTGCTTCCTGCCAGCAACGAGGCCGAATGGATCGGCCCGTGCCTGCGTGCGCTCTGCGGATCGAAATGGACGAATCCCTCTTTTGTCGAAGTCCTGGTGATCGCCAACGGCTGCCGGGACGACACCGCCGACCGGGCCCGCGCCATGGCCCCGGTCTTTGCCGCGCGGGGGTGGGAACTGGTGGTGATCGAACGCGACGAGGGCGGAAAGCTCGGCGCGCTCAACGCCGGTGACGCTGCCGCGCGCGGCGCGATCCGGGTCTATCTCGATGCCGATGTCACGGTCAGCAACGGTCTGCTCGGCCAGTTGCACCATGCGCTCGACACCGACCGGCCGCGCTATGCCAGCGGCCGCGTCAGGATCACCGCGCGCGGGGCGGTCTCGCGCGCCTATGCCCGGATCTGGCGACGGGTGCCGTTCATGGCACAGGGCGTGCCCGGCTGCGGGGTCTTCGCGGTGAACGCGGCGGGCCGGGCGCGGTGGGGGGCCTTTCCCGACATCATCTCGGACGACACCTTCGTGCGTCTCAGCTTTGCGCCGGACGAGCGGATCGGCGTGCCCGCCAGCTACGACTGGCCCATCGCCGAAGGCATGTGCAACCTGATCCGCGTGCGGCGCCGGCAGGACACCGGCGTGACCGAGATCGCCGACCGCTTCCCGGAGCTGGCCGCCAACGACGACACCCCGGCCGTGCCGCTGTCGGGAAAGCTCGCGCTTGCCGCGGGGGACCCCGTCGGGTTCGCGGTCTACACGGGTGTCGCGCTTGCCGTGCGGATGCGGCCCGCGCCCCCCACGGACTGGAGCCGCGGCCGATGACCTTTGCCTTCATGGATCAGGTGCGGGGAAGCTCGCTGGCGGCGCGGGCGATCCGGTCGTCGCTGCTCATGGTGGGGGGCTTCGGCTTCAGCCAGGTGCTGCG
This sequence comes from Salipiger sp., assembly GCF_048261495.1. Lineage (GTDB taxonomy): Bacteria > Pseudomonadota > Alphaproteobacteria > Rhodobacterales > Rhodobacteraceae > Salipiger. Next base: position 182,793 of record NZ_JBLXFX010000001.1, on the reverse strand, counting down.
ATTGACGTCGAACCTCATCCTGACGCGGCTGCTCTTCCCCGAAGCCTTCGGCATGATGGCCCTCGTGACGGTCTTCATGGTCGGGCTGACGCAGTTTTCCGACGTCGGCGTGACCCCCGCGATCCTGCAGAGCAAGCGCGGCGACGAGCAGGATTTCCTCGACACCGCCTGGACCATCCAGGTCATGCGCGGCATCTCCCTGTGGCTGGTGGCCTGCGGGCTGGCCTGGCCCACCGCCGCATTCTACGGAGAGCCGCAGCTTCTGCACCTGCTTCCGGTGGCCAGCTTCACCCTCGTCATTCTCGGCTTCAGACCGACCCGAATGGATACGGCGAACCGGCATCTCATGCTCGGGCGGGTGACGGTGATCGACCTCGGCACCCAGACCATCGGGCTGATTGCCGCCGTGACGCTGGCCTGGGCGACCGGCTCGGTCTGGGCGCTGGTCGCCAGCGGCATCGTCAGCACCCTCGCCGAACTCTACCTGAACTCCCGCTTTCTCGCAGGCGGCAGGAACCGCTTCCGCTGGGAACGCGCCGCCGTCGAAGAACTGGTGACCTTCGGCAAGTGGATCTTTCTTTCCACGGTCTGCGGTTTCTTCTTTTCCCAGGCCGACAAGCTGCTGATCGGCAAGTTCGTCCCGCTCGACCAGTTCGGCGTCTACAACATCGGCTTCTTCCTCGCCTCCTTCCCGATGCTGCTGGGCGGGATGGTGACGCGCAAGATCCTCATCCCGATCTACCGCGAGAACCCTCCGAAGCAGAGCCGCGAGAATTTCCTCAGGCTGCGCAAGATGCGCTGCGTGGTGACCGCGCTGCTGATGCTCATGGTGGGGGTGTTCGCCCTGCTCGGCCACTGGCTGGTCGATCTGATGTACGACGACCGCTATCTCATGGCCGGGGCCGTCACCGTCATCATCGCGGTGATGCAGATGCCCCAGATCATCGTGCAGACCTACGATCAGGCGGCGCTGGCCGCCGGAGACAGCCGCAGTTTCTTCGTTCTGGCGCTCACCCGCGCGGTGTTGATGGTGGGGTGCCTGCTGATCGGCGTCCAGATGGCGGGGCTTTTCGGCGCGCTGATAGCGCAGGGGGTCGCCTTCCTGCTGGCCTATCCGGTCGTGGTCTGGCTGGCCCGGCGCATGGGGGCCTGGGATCCGATGCACGATGCGCTGTTCGCGTTGATGGGCGCGGGGCTGGCGCTGGTGGCCGCGATGGTCAACTGGCCGGCCATCGCCACGCTTGCGGATTCCTCTTTCTGACCCGGGTAAATTCCGAAAAACGCGACAATTTCTCCTGAAATTGTTATTGTCGCCCTCGGCGCAACAAATGCGGGGCAAACCCTTCGCAATTGCGGCGCTCGTGGGGTGGATACCTAAAAAGCGCCGCAATTCCTCCCCATTTCCTGTCTACCAGAGGGGCGGTCAAGCGTGGCGGGGTCAAGGGGTCATGGCAGTCGATATGCAATACGATTCGGACGACAACGACATCGCGATCGTCGGGATGGCCGCCCATCTTCCGGGTGCGGAGGATATCGCACGCTATTGGGACAACCTGCGCGCCGGCCGCAGTTCGATCCGCCGCCTTTCGGACGAGGCATTGCTGGAGGCGGGAGAAGCGCCCGGCCTGCTGCGTCACAAGGACTACGTGCCCTTTGCCGCCCCGCTCGACGGGTTCGAGAATTTCGATGCGGAATTCTTCGGGTTCTCTCCCAAGGAAGCGGCGATCATGGACCCCCAGCACCGCCAGTTCCTCGAAACCGCCTGGGAGGCGTTCGAGACCGCAGGCCATGTCCCCGAGACCTTCGACGGCCAGGTGGGCGTCTTTGCGGGCTGCGGCATGGGCAGCTATTTCTATTTCAACGTCTGCTCGAATCCGGATCTGGTGGAAAACACCGGCATGTTCCTGTTGCGCCATACCGGCAACGACAAGGACTTCATGACCACCCGGCTGAGCCATGTCTTCGACCTGCACGGGCCGTCCATCAACCTGCAGACCGCCTGCTCCACCTCGCTCGTGGCGACGCATTACGCCTGTCAGGCGCTGCTGAACGGCGAATGCGACATGGCGCTTGCGGGCGGCGTGACCATCGAACTGCCGCAGGGGCGGGGCTATCTCTACAAGGAAAACGAGATCCTGTCGCCGGACGGCGAATGCCACGCCTTCGACCATCGCGCGCAGGGGACGGTCTTCGGTTCCGGCTCCGGCGTGGTGGTGCTGCGCCGCCTGAAGGATGCCGTTGCCGACGGCGATCACATCTGGGCCGTCATCAAGGGCACCGCCGTCAACAACGACGGCGCGCAGAAGGCCGGGTATCTCGCGCCCTCCGTCGACGGCCAGGCGGCGGCGATCGCCGAGGCGCAGGCGATCGCGGGCGTGACCTCGGACACCATCGATTATGTGGAATGCCACGGCACCGGCACCTATCTCGGCGACCCGATCGAGGTGGCCGCCATGACCCAGGCCTTCCGCGAAAGCTCGGACGCGGTGCAGCATTGCCGCATCGGCTCGGTCAAGACGAACATCGGGCACCTCGACACGGCGGCGGGCGTGGCTGCACTGATCAAGACCTCGCTGGCGCTGCATCACCGGGAAATTCCCGCCTCCCTCGGATACGAGGCCCCGAATCCGTCGATCGACTTCGATGGCTCGCCCTTCATGGTGAACGCCGCGCTCACCCCGTGGGCGCGTGGCGCGCATCCCCGCCGGGCCGGGGTCAATTCGCTGGGTGTCGGCGGCACCAATGCGCATGCCGTGCTGCAGGAAGCGCCCGAGCGTGCCGCCTCCGAAGACAGCGACTGGCCGTTCCAGATCCTCACCCTGTCCGCCCGCAGCAAGGCGGCGCTCGACGAGCAGTCCAGGCGCCTTGCCGCCCATCTGCGCGCGCATCCCGAACAGCCGCTGGCCGATGTGGCCTTCACCCTCAAGGAGGGCCGCCGCGCCTTTGAAAAGCGCCGCGTCGTGGTGGCCGAGAGCCACGAGGAGGCCGCCCGCCTTCTGGAGGAGGACAACCCCCGCCGCGTGCACGGCCATTCCGCGCTGGACCGGCCCGACGTGGTCTTCATGTTCCCCGGCGGCGGCGCGCAATATGCGGGTATGGCGCAGGACCTCTACGAGACCGAGCCGGTCTTTGCCGAATGGATGGACCGCGGGCTCGACGTGCTGGCCGATCTGTCGGATCACGACATCCGCGCCCTCTGGCTGCCCGAAGACGGCGCGCGCGCCGAGGCGGACGCGGCGCTGAAACAGCCCTCGCTGCAACTGCCGCTCATCATGATCGTGGAATACGCGCTGGCGCAGCTCTGGATGAGCTGGGGCGTGACGCCGGCGGCGCTGGCCGGGCATTCCATGGGCGAGAACACCGCCGCCTGCGTGGCGGGCGTGATGAGCTTCGAGGATTGCATCGGCCTCGTTCACCTGCGCGGGCGGTTGTTCGATACCGTGCCCGCGGGGGGGATGCTGTCCGTCAACCTGCCTGCGGAGAGGTTGCAGCCCTACCTGGGTCGGGACCTGGACCTCGGCGCCGTCAATGCGCCCGAACTGTCCGTCGCCTCCGGACCGAAAGCCGCGCTCGACGCTCTGGAAAAGACCCTGAAGTCGGATGGCGTCGACTGCCAGCGCATCGCCATCGACATTGCGGCCCACAGCCGGATGCTCGACCCGATCCTGAACGATTTCCGCGCCTACCTGCGCAGCATCGACCTGTTCCCGCCGCAGATCCCGCTGACCTCGAACCGCACGGGTCAGCTGATGACCGACGCACAGGCAACCTCGCCCGATTACTGGGTCGAGCACCTGCGCGGCACCGTCCATTTCGCCGATTGCATCGGCGCGCTGTCGGATCGTGCCGACCGCATCTTCCTCGAGGTCGGACCGGGCAGGGCGATGTCGGCCCTCGCGCGCCAGCACGGGACGGTGCCGGGGCAGCAGGTGCTGTCCTCGCTGCGTCATCCCGAGGATGCGATCCCCGACGACAAGCACATGTTCGAGGTGCTGGGGCGGCTCTGGGCGCTGGGCGCGACGGTGGACTGGTCGCAGATCTGGGGCGAGGCGCGGCGCAACCGCGTGGTACTGCCCACCTACGCCTTCCAGCGCGCGCCCTATTTCATCGCGCCCGGCAAGGCGCAGACAGACACGGCGCCGCAATACCTGATGCGCACCGACGACGTGGCGCAATGGGGCTGGAAGCCGGTCTGGCGCCCCCGCGCCGCGCAGGTCGAGGTCGACGTGGCCCATGCCATCTCCGACGCCGACCCGCAGACCTGGCTGATGTTCATGGACGAGGCCGGCCTTGCCGCACGGGCCGCCGCCCGTCTGACCGCAGCCGGGCATACCGTGGTCGAGGTGCGCCCCGGCGACAGCTTCACCCGGGTTTCGGACACGCGCTACATCGTCGCGCCGGAGCGCGGTCGCGAAGGCTACGACCTGCTGATCCGGGATCTTGCCCTGCGCGGCCATGTGCCGACGCGGATCGCGCATTTCTGGATGGTGACCGAGGGGGAACACCACCGCCCCGGCTCCAGCTTCTTCCACCGGGTGCAGGAACAGGGCTTCTATTCGCTGCTGTTTCTCGCGCAGGCCGTGGCCGAGGAAAATCTGCCCCGCCCGCTGCACATGACCGTGGTGACGAACGGTGCCGCGCAGGTGCGGGACGAAGCGCTGCCCTACCCGTCGAAATCCACCGTTGCAGGCCCCGCCCGGGTGATTCCGCGCGAGTTGCCGGGCGTGACGGTATCGACCCTCGATCTGTGCCTTCCCGATATCGGGAAGCAATCCCTTTTCGCAGCCGCCCGTGCCGGAGCGGCCCGGACCGCCGCGTTCGAGGCCCTGACCGACGCGCTGCTCGAGGACCTCCTGTCCGAGCCTGCCAACGCCATCGCCGCCCTGCGCGGCGCGCGGCGGTTCGAATGCGCCATGAAGCCGGTTCCGATGCCGGAGGCCGATCCCCTCCGGGCAGAAGGCGGCACCTATCTCGTCACCGGCGGGTTCGGGGGCATCGGGCTGACGCTGGCACGGGACCTGGCCTCGCGGGGGGCCAACCTCGTGCTGATCGCCCGCCGGGACCTGCCCAAGCGGGCGGATTGGCCCGAATACCTAGCCCGGCACGCGCCCCGCGATCCGCTCGCCCGCCGCATCCGCGCGGTGCAGGCGCTCGAAGAGGCCGGGGCGGAGGTCATGGTCGCCGCCGCCGACGTCTGCAACCTGACCCGGATGCGCGCCGTCAAGGCAGAGGCCGAGAGCCGCTTCGGCCGCGTGACCGGCGTCATCCACGGCGCGGGGGTGATCGACGACGGTCCGCTGATGACCAAGTCGCCCTCCGCGGTCGAGGATGTGTTCACGCCCAAGCTGCATGGCACCGAAGTACTGGGGGAAATTTTCCCGGATGGGGAATGCGACTGGATCGTGCTCTTTGCATCCTCTTCGACCGTGACCGCCCCGGCCGGGCAGGTGGATTACGTTGCCGCCAACGAGTACCTCAACGCCTTCGCCCGCAGCCGCGCCGGGGGGCGGACCCGTGTCACCGCGATCAACTGGGGCATCTGGAACGAGGTCGGCATGGCCGCCGAGGCCGTCGCCGCCCGCCGGGGCGACACGCCCGAAGCGCCGGTCGAACCGGTCGCGGTGCCGCTGCTCGACAGCAAGACCTTCGATGCCAAGGGCAACCGCCTGTTCACCGCCAGCTATTCGGCGGCCGACTGGATCATCGACGAACATCGCACGAAGTCCGGGGATGCGCTGCTGCCCGGTACAGGCTACCTGACGCTCGCCGCCCATGCGCTGAGGGCGCAGGGCGAAACCGGCGCCTTCGAGATCCGCGATCTGACCTTCCTGCGCCCGCTCCGCGTGGCCGACGGGGCCTCCCGCGACGTGCGGGTGCGCCTGAGCCGGCGCGACGAGGGATACGGCTTCGAGGTTCTCGCCGATGCGACCCTCGGCGGCAGACGCGGCCACGCCCTGACCGCGCAGGCGACCCTGTCCCTGATGCCCCTGCGCCGCCCCGATGCGCTGGACCTTGCCGCCATCCGCAATCGTTGCGGCAAGCCGGTGAGCGCCGCGCCGGGCGCCAAGCTTGCCACCGCGCAGGAGGTGCAGCTGGCCTTCGGACCGCGCTGGAAGGTGCTCGACGGCCGCGCGCTGGGCCGGGCCGAGGGGATCGCCGACCTGTCCCTGCCGCCGCAGGCGCAGAACGACGGCTGCGTGCTGCATCCGGCGCTGCTGGACATCGCGACCGGCTGGGCGATGGAACTGATCGATGGCTACCAGCCCACCCATCTCTGGGTGCCGGTGTCCTATTCCCGCGTCCGGGTGCATGCCCCGCTGGGCGGGAGCATCGTCAGTTGGGTCCGCAACGCCGCCGAGAACCGCGCCGATGCCGAAACGGCCAGCTTCGACATTACGTTGTGTGCCCCCGACGGCATGGTGCTTGTCGAGGTGTCGGGCTTTACCATCCACAAGCTTGCCAGTGCCGACGTCCTGCATGCCGCGCCCCGGCTCAGCGCCGCGGAACTGGAGGCCGAGGCGCCAGGCGATGCCTCGCAACCGCTGTCCGCCGCCGAGGAACGCCTCGCGCACAATCTCTCGCAGGGCATCCTTCCGCAGGAGGGCGTGACCGCCTTTGCGCGGGCGCTGGCGCTGGGCCTGCCGCAGGTGGTCGTGTCCTCCATGGACCTCGACCAGCTCACCCGGCAGACCGCCGCCTCGTCCGAGGTGAAGGCCGACGGCCAGAAATTCGACCGCCCGCAGCTCGATGGCGATTACGTCGCGCCGGACAACGATATCGAGCGCACGCTCGTCGGTTTCTGGGAGGATCTGCTGGGCGTGCAGAACGTGGGGGTCGAGGACAGTTTCTTCGATCTCGGCGGGCACAGCCTGATCGCGGTGCGCCTCTTTGCCATGGTCAAGAAGGCCTGGCGCATCGAATTCCCGATCTCCGTCCTGTTCGAGGCGCCGACGATCCGCAAATGCGCCGCGATGATCGCGGAGCGGACCGGCCTCGGCCCGGACGGCACCGCCACCTCCGACGTCGCGCCCAAGGCGCCGGAGCGGCGGTTCACCCACCTCGTGCCGATGCATGACGGCGAGGGCGGCGCGCGGCGCCCGTTCTTCCTTGTCGCGGGGATGTTCGGGAACGTGCTGAACCTGCGCCACCTCGCGCATCTTCTGGGCGCGGACCGGCCGTTCTACGGCCTCCAGGCGCGCGGCCTCTACGGCGGCGAAGCGCCCCACGACAGCATCGAGGACGCGGCCCGCGACTACATTGCCGAGATGCGGCAGGTGCAGCCCGAAGGCCCCTACATGGTCGGCGGCTTCTCCGGCGGCGGCATCACCGCCTACGAGATCGCGCGCCAGCTCGAAGTGGCGGGCGAGGAGGTCGCGCTCTGCGTCCTGCTCGACACGCCGCTGCCGGTGCGCCGTCCCCTGTCCCGCCGCGACCGCGCGGTGATCCAGTGGCAGGAGGCGCGGGCCAAGGGACTGTTCTACCCCCTCGTCTGGGCCCGCAACCGCATCCGCTGGGAAATCGCCAAACGCCGCGCGAAGGACGAGACCGGGGCCGAGCACAGCTTCCACAATGCCGAGATCGAGGCGGCCTTTCTCACCGCCGTGGGCCGCTACACGGTCCGTCCGTGGGAGGGCCGGCTGGTGCTCTACCGCCCGCCGCTGGTCGGCAAGTGGCAGGTCGCGCCGGACCGCATGGTGAACTCGGAACGCGCCTACGTGCTGCCCGACAACGACTGGCGCCGCTTCGTGCCGCACGTGGAGGTGCACGAGGTGCCGGGCGACCATGACAGCATGGTGCTGGAACCCAACGTCAGGGTACTGGCCGCGCTGATGCGCGAGGCGATCACCGGCGCCGACACGCCCGCCAGCGGCGGCGAAGTGGTCACCTTTCCCGGATCGCGGGCGGCGGAGTAGGGCATGGACGCGCGGCTTCTGATCGTTTCGCTGAACTACCGGACGCCGGAGATGACGCTGCGCTCGGTCCGCTCGGCGCTCCGGGAGATGGCGGGGCTGAACGCCGAAATCGTGGTGGTGGACAACGACAGCGGCGACGGTTCGTTCGAGCTGATGCAGGCCGAACTCGCCGCGGCCGACTGGGCGCGGGGCGCGCCGGTCCGGCTGATCCAGTCCGGGCGCAACGGCGGCTTCGGTGCGGGGAACAATGTCGGCATCCGCGCCGGATGGTCGGACGGATCGCGGCCGGACTACGTCTACCTGCTGAACTCCGACGCCTTTCCGGACCCCGGCAGCATCGGCTTTCTGAAGCGCCATCTCGACACCCATCCCGAGGCCGGGTTCGCCGGCAGCTACATCCACGGCGAGGATGGCGAACCACACGTGACCGCATTCCGCTTTCCCTCCATCGCGTCGGAATTCGAAGGCGCCGTGCGTTTCGGCCCGGTATCGCGCCTGCTGAAGCACCGCGCGGTGCCGATCGGCACGCCGCCCACGGGACGGGTCGACTGGCTGGCCGGGGCCTCGATCATGATGCGGCAGTCGGTCCTGGACGAAATCGGCCTCTTCGACGAGACCTTCTTTCTCTACTTCGAGGAAACCGACCTCTGCCTGCGCGCCGCCCGCGCCGGGCACCAGACCCACTACATCCGCGAAAGCGAAGTGACCCACATCGGGTCGGTCTCGACGGGGATGAAGACCTGGGCCCGCGTGCCCGGTTTCTGGCTCGACAGCCGGTGGCACTACTTCACCAAGAATCACGGCCGGGGCTATGCGGTCCTGGCCACCCTCGCGCATGGGGCGGGCGGTGTGCTCTGGAGGGTGCGGCGCCTGCTTCAGGGCAAACCGCCCGCCGATCCGCCACATTTTCTGCGCGATCTTCTGACACATGACCTCAGGGCGATGACCCGGCCCGTGCCGGGACAAAGCCACGCGGGGGGCGCCCGTCCGACGCCCGCCGTCATCGGGGCAAAAGCGGAGTAAGGCACATGGCCAGGTTTTCCAGCGTCGTCATCGGCAACGAATCCCTCCTCGTCCAGTGCAGCGAAAAGCTGCTGGATGCGGGGCACGCGATCCGCGCGGTCGTGACCCGAAACCCCGACATCGCGGGCTGGGCCGAAGGGCGCGGCCTGAGCGTCGTCGCGCCGGGCCGGGATCTTGCCGCGCGTCTGCCCGGCGGCTTCGACTGGCTGCTGTCCATCGCCAATCTCGACATGATTCCCGCCGACGTGCTGGCCCTGCCCACCGGGGGCGCGGTCAATTTCCATGACGGCCCGCTGCCGCGTCACGCGGGCCTCAACGCGCCGGTCTGGGCGCTGATCGAGGGGGAAACCCGCCACGGCATCACCTGGCACATGATCGAAGGCGGCGTGGACGAGGGCGACATCCTCGTCTCGCGCGGGTTCGACGTCTCCTCTGCCGATACTGCGCTGACCCTCAATACCAAGGCCTACGAGGCCGCGATGGACAGCTTCGGAGAGCTTCTCGGCCAGCTCGAATCCGGGCTCGTCCGGGTGCCGCAGGACCTGTCCCTGCGCAGTTATCACGCGCTGGCGGATCGTCCCTCCGGGCACGGTCTGCTAGATTTCACCCGGCCCGCGTCCGAGGTCGAACGCCTTTGCCGCGCGCTGGATCACGGCGGCTATGCCAACCCGCTCTCTGCCGCGAAAGTGCGCTCGGACGGGCGGATCCGGCTGGTCGGCTCGGCCCGCGCGGTCGACGGGCAGGGCACGCCGGGGCAGATCCTCGACGCGACAGACGATCACCTGACCGTCGCCTGCGGCACGGGCGCGGTGCGGCTGGGCCATTTCGCACAGCCCTGCGGCGCGCCGGCGCCGGTGGCCCTGATCGGCAAGGCGGGGCAGTCGCTGGACCTGCCGACCGCCGAAGAGCGCGCCGCCATCGACAGCGCGATCCGTGCCGTTGCCCCGCACGAAAACTTCTGGCGCAAGCGGCTGGCCGGGCTGTCCCCGCTCGAGCTCGGGGGCCTCGGCAAGACACCGGGCGAGATCGCCGCGCGTCCGCTGACGCTCGGCGATACCGTCGATGCCGCCACCCTCGTCGCGATCTGGGCGGCGCGGCTCGACCCGGAACATGCCGATCTCGCCTATGCCGACGCCGGGATGGCCGCGCGTGCCGGGGGCGGGCTGATCGCCCCTTGGGCGCCGCTGCGCGTCACGCCCGGCGCCACGATGGCCGAGACCGCGCGGACCACCGCCGAGGCGCTGGAGGAGGTGCAGAGGCGCAAGGGCTTCGCGACGGATCTGCCCGCCCGCGAACCCGCGCTGTCAGGGGCGCCGCAGGTGCCGCATATCGGCCTGTCCCATGGCGCGGGATTCATTCCCGGCACCGTGCTGACCGTCGATCTCGACCAGGGCGCGACGCTCTATCACGACAGCGGCCGCATCGCGCCGGAGCAGGCCGAACTGCTCGCCGCGCGGCTGGAACTGCTGGCGGCGACGGCGCAGGCGGACAGTGCCGTCGCGACCCTGCCCCGCATCAGCGGGGCCGAGCGCGCGATGGTGCTCGACCAGTGGAACGACACCACCCGGGATCACGACCGGAGCCTGACCATGCACGCCGCGTTCGAGGCGCAGGTGGCCCGCACGCCCGAAGCCGTCGCGCTGGTGTTCGAGGGGCAGAGCCTCAGCTATGCCGACCTCGATGCGCGCGCCAACCGGACCGCGCAGGTGCTGCGCGGCATGGGCGTGGCACCCGGCACGGTCGTCGGTCTCTGCACGCGGCGGTCGGTCGACCTGATGGTCGGCGCGCTGGGAATCCTCAAGGCGGGCGGGGCCTATCTGCCGCTCGATCCCGCCTATCCGGCGGACCGTCTGCGACACTACATCGCCGACAGCGGCGCGCCGGTGATCGTCACCCAGTCCGGGCTGAAGGACACGCTCCCGCCGCACGCCGCGCAGCTTCTGGTGATCGACGCGGACCCGCGCCTTTCGCAGGCGCCGGCGACGCGCCTGCAAGAGACGAGCGCGCCTGACGATCTCGCCTACCTGATCTACACCAGCGGTTCGACCGGCACGCCCAAGGGGGTGATGATCGAACACCGCAATGTGCTGAATTTCTACGAGGGCATGGACCGCCACGTGCCGCACGATCCGGCGGGCACCTGGCTGGCCGTCACCTCGCTCAGCTTCGACATTTCGGTTCTCGAGCTGTTCTGGACCACCGCGCGCGGCTTCACCGTGGTGCTGACCTCGGACGAGGATCGCGGGATGATCTCCGGGGGGGCGATGCCGCTGTCGGATCACGGCATGGACTTTTCGCTGTATTACTGGGGCAATGACGACGGTGTCGGGCGCGACAAGTACGGGCTGCTGCTCGACGGTGCGCGGTTCGCCGACGACAACGGCTTTGTCGCGGTCTGGACGCCGGAGCGGCACTTCCACGCCTTCGGCGGCCCCTATCCGAACCCCTCGGTGACCGGCGCCGCCGTCGCGGCGGTGACCCGCAACATCGCCGTGCGCGCCGGGTCCGTGGTGGCGCCGCTGCACCATCCGGCACGCATCGCCGAGGAATGGGCCGTCATCGACAACCTCACCAACGGGCGCACCGGGCTTGCCATAGCCTCCGGCTGGCAGCCCGACGATTTCGTCCTGCGCCCGGAAAACACGCCGCCGCAGAACAAGGTGGCAATGATCGAGAATATTTCTCTGATCCGGGACATGTGGCGCGGCACCCCCGTCGCCTTCCCGAAGGCCGACGGCACGATGCACGAGGTGGTGACACAGCCGCGCCCGGTGTCGACCGAACTGCCGGTCTGGGTCACGACCGCCGGCAACCCGGAGACCTGGAAGGAAGCGGGCAAGCTCGGCTGCAACGTGCTGACGCACCTGCTCGGTCAGTCCATCGACGAGGTCGCGGACAAGATCCGCCTCTATCACGAGGCGCTGCGCGAGGCCGGGCACGATCCGAAGGCGTTCACCGTCACGCTGATGCTGCACACCTTCCTCGCGGACACCCGCGATCACGCCCGCGAAGTGGCCCGCGAACCGATGAAGGATTACCTGCGCTCGGCCGCCGGTCTCATCAAGCAATACGCCTGGGCCTTCCCCGCGTTCAAACGCCCGCAGGGGGTGAACAACCCCTTCCAGCTCGACCTCGACATCCTCACGCCGGAGGATCTCGAAGCGATCCTGGATTTCGCCTTCGAGCGGTATTTCAACGACAGCGGCCTGTTCGGCAACGTCGAGGATGCCCTTGCCCGCACCGAGGAACTGAAGCGCATCGGCGTGGGGGAAATCGCCTGCCTGATCGACTACGGCATTCCGCGCGAACAGGTGCTCGACGGGCTTAAACCGTTGGCGCAGGTCGTCAGGCGGAGCAATGTCGCGCCGGAGCCGGAGGCGGACGATTTCTCGATCGCCGCGCAGATCCTGCGCCATGACGTGACGCATCTGCAATGCACGCCCTCCATGGCCCGCATGATCGCGATGAACGACGAGGCGCGCTTTGCCCTGTCGCGGGTACGGCACCTGTTCCTCGGGGGCGAACCGCTGCCCGGCGCGCTGGTGCAGGAATTCGGCCGCATCACCGACGCCACGATCACCAACATGTACGGGCCCACCGAAACGACGATCTGGTCTTCGGTCGAACCGGCCAAGGGGACCGACGGCGTGGTCAACATCGGCTTGCCGCTGGTCAACCAGCAGCTCTACGTTCTGGACGAGGCGCAGCAGCCGGTCGGCATCGGCGACCCGGGCGAGCTCTGGATCGGCGGCGAAGGCGTGACCCGCGGCTATTGGGGCCGCGAGGAGCTGACCGCCGAGCGTTTCGTGCCGAACCCGTTCCACGGCGGGCGCATGTACCGTACCGGCGACCTCGTGCGCCGCCGCATCGACGGCCGGATCGACTTCATCGGCCGCGTCGACCATCAGGTCAAGTTGCGCGGTTTCCGCATCGAACTGGGCGAGATCGAGGCCGCGATGGAAGCGCAGCCGGGCATCACCCAGGCCGTCGTCTCGGCGCGCGAGGATCAGCCGGGCGACATCCGGCTTGTCGGCTACTATACCTCGGACGCCCCCGTGGACGAGGCGGCGATGAAGGCCGCGATGGGGGCGAATCTGCCCGCCTTCATGGTGCCGACGCACATGATGCGGCTCGACGCCTTTCCGCTGACACCGAACAAGAAGGTCGACCGCAACGCCCTTCCCGCGCCTGCGGCCCGCCGCGTCGCGGCGCCGAAACCCGCTCCGACGCCTGCGCCCTCCGCGGCCCCCGTGGCCGGGCCCGCCCGCAGCGGGCAGGCCGGCGCGGCGCTGCAGAAGCAGATCGCCGGAATCTGGACGACCGTGCTCGGCGTCGCGGATATCTCAGGCCGGGACAACTTCTTCGACCTCGGCGGGCATTCGCTTCTGGCGGTGCAGGCGCATCGCTCGATCCGCGACGAGCTTGGCGCGAAGGGCCTGTCCATCACCGACATCTTCCGGTTCCCGGTGCTCGAGGATCTGACCGCCCGCGTCTCTGCGCTGGTGGAGCCGGCCCCGGCCGCAAACGCGGCCCCGGCAGAGACCGCGCCGGACCCCGCCGCGAACGACCGCGCGCAGGCCCGGACCGATGCCATGTCCCGCCGCCGCGCCATGCGGGCCCGCCGCAGCGCGTGACGGGATGACCCCGGCGCAACTGCAGGCCCTTCTGCCGCAGGATCTCCCCGCCGGGCTGGGCTGGGCCGTCTCCGGCCCGGTCACCTCGCCGGGGCGCCTGTTTCCCGAGGAACGCGCCCTCGTCGCCCGTGCCGTGCCCGCCCGCCGCGCGGAGTTCATCGGCGGACGGCTTGCGGCGCGCGAGGCCATGGCCCGGATCGGGCTGCCCCCCGCCGCCATTCCGCCGATGCCGGATCGCGCCCCGCGCTGGCCCGACGGCGTGGTCGGCAGCATCACCCATACCGAGGGCCTGTGCCTTGCCGTGGTGGGACGCGCGGCGCAGTGGCGCGCGCTCGGCATCGATCTCGAAGCCGACACGCCGCTTCAGACCGACCTTCTCCCCGAAATTGCGGAACGGGACGAACTGGCCACCTGCGACCTCCCCCAAGAGCTTGCAGGCAAACGGATTTTCAGCGCCAAGGAAGCGGCTTACAAGGCGCAGTATCCGCTCACCCGAACGCTGTTCGGCTTTGATGCCATGCGCGCGGACCTTGCCGGGGGCGAACTGCGCATGGTCGTGGACATCGGCCTCGGCAGGGGCGCGCGGCTTCCCCTGACGCAATGGGTCGTCGACGGCATCATCCTGTCGCTCTGCGCCCTGCCGACCTGACTGCCGCCTCTCGGTCAAACATCTGGAAATATGTCGAAAATGTGTTCCCGATCCCGAATATCGGGACGGTCTGTTTCCGTTTTGCGCCGGGAAAAGAATGGCAAGAATGGGGCAATCTGGCTAAATTGTGTCATGAAGGCGACGCAACCGGACCCGATCGGGATCCTCGCGCCGCTTTTCGAACGCATTGGGGGCCACTTTGCGGGAGCATGACAGTTGAACCAGTTCCAGTCGATTGACGAGATCTTTGCCGCCCTGCGTCGCCGGGTCGGTCTTATCCTGTTCGTGATCGCGGCAGGGTGCGCCGTTTCGGTGTTCTTCGCGCTCCGCCAGGTCAAGGTCTACGAAGCGACCGCCGTCGTGCAGATCGAGGATGCCCGCGTTCGCGAAAGCACCGCCGGTGGCACCGCCCCGACCGAGGATGCCTCGCGTCGGGTTCGGCTGATCGAGCAGCGGATGATGTCGCGCGACAATCTCGCCAAGATCATGGAAAAACACAACCTTTTCATGGATCTGCCGGACGTGACGCTGAACCAGCGGGTGTTCATGATGCGCGAAGCCGCCCGCATTCAGGAGATCAAGGCCAATCCGCAGAACTTCGGCGCCGCGCCCGAAGCGCCGTCGGGCCTGATGATCACGGTCACGCTGAACGATCCGCAAAAGGCCGCCGATGTCGCGAACGAGCTGATGTACACGGTCATCGAACAGTCCCGCACCCGCGGCGCCGACCGCGCCCGCGAGGCGCTCGGTTTCTTCGAAGAGGAAGAGGCCCGCGTTGCCGCAGATATCGAGGCGATGGCCCTGCGCATCGCCGAGTTCAAGACCGCCAATGCCGACGGCCTGCCCGCCGGTGTCTCCTCCCTGCGCGACCAGCAGGCCACGCTCGAGGATACGGTGCTTGAGCTCGACCGCGAGATCGTGGCGCTCCAGACCAACTCCGCCCGTCAGCGCGAGGGGGTTCTCGAACGCCAGATCGCCCTGCTGTCCGAGCAGAAGTCGCTGGTCGAAGAGCGTATCGCCAGCCTCGAGGAAACCATCCGCCAGTCGCCCGAAATCGAACGTGCGCTGTCCGGGCTCGAGCGCGAGCTGACCCAGCTTCAGGACCAGTACAGCGTCATCACCCGTCGCAAGGCAGAGGCCGAGATGGGGCAGGCGCTGGAAGACCGCCAGCAGAGCGACCGCTTCGAAGTGCTCGAAACCGCGCTGGTTCCCGAGGTTCCCGCCTCCCAATCGCGCCGCAAGCTGGCGATCATGGGTGGCGTGGCGAGCATCATCGCCGGCTTCGCGCTTGCCTTCATCGTCGAGATGCTGAACCCGGTGATCCGCAGCGCCGACCAGATGGAGCGGATGCTCGGCATGCAGCCGGTCGTCGCCGTGCCCTACGTGCAGTCCCGCGGCGAGCGCCGCCGCCGGGGGCTCGGGCTTCTCGCGATGCTGGTCGCGCTCGGTGCCGCGATCTGGGCGGTACTCCGCTTCGGTGGCGGGATGATCCCATGGCAGTCGCTGATCGAGCGGGTCCTGCCGCGCGCGGCCCAGACCTGACAGCACCCCGCGCGACACTGCAAAACCCCCGGCCGAGGATATCGGCCGGGGGTTTTGCCTGTCCGGGGCAGGGGGCCCGGATCAGTAGGAATACTTGCGCAGCGTGGTGCCTTCGGCCTTGTTCAGGACCGTGCCCAGCAGCGGCGTGGTGGTGCCCATGCGGCGTTCGACCTCGCGCACTTCCTTGTCGGTCGTGAGCCCGCCGCCGATCACCAGAAGCACGCCGTCGAATCGCGCGCGGAAGGCGATGACATCGTCGTAATACAGCGCGGGCGGCAGATCGAAGAGCATCACGTCCGGTTTGAGCCGCTCCTGCAGCGCGTCGAGCGTGTCCTCGGTCCGGGGATCCTGAAGCAGTTCCGCGGCATAGGGTTCGACCGCGCCGTTGAAGCCGAAGGCGATGTTGCGGCCGGCGTGAATGTCGTTCTCGCCCATGCGCATCAGGTGGTCTTCGGGACGGATGATCCCGCGCAGCATGTCCCCCATGGAACCGGGATTGCGCACACCCATGACCTTGTGCAGCGTCGGCCGCCGCAGGTCGCAATCGAGCAGCAGCGTCCGGCAATTTTCCTGCCGCGACAGGCTGATGGCAAGGTTCGCGGCGGTAAAGGTCTTGCCGCAATCCTTGGTGGGCGAGGTCACGGCCACGCGCGTCCAGCCGTTTTCGGACAGTGCCTGAAGCAGGCGCGTGCGCAGGATGTCGAAGGCGGCATGGGCCGGGTCCTGGCGGCTGGCCGTGACGATCCGGTTGCGGTCGAGGTGCCGTGCATCGACGGTGAAAGACGGCAGTTCGCCCCAGGACAGCGCCCGCTGCTCAGGCGCGGCGGTCGGCGCGACGGGCGTTTCGAGCCGCAGCGGTGCCTGCGCCGGCCGTGCCGCCGCGCGCCGCGCAGCCCGCTCCGCCGCCTCGCGCCGTGCGGCGTCTTCCCCGGCCTTGCGTGCCTCCTCGGCCTTGCGGTCAGCGTCCGCCTTGCGCGCCTCTTCAGCCTTGCGCGCGGCTTCGGCCTTCTGCGCCTCCTCGTGGCGCCGGGCCTCTTCGGCCTTGCGGGCAGCATCCGCCTTGCGCGCCTCTTCAGCCTTGCGCGCGGCTTCGGCCTTCTGCGCCTCCTCACGGCGCCGGGTCTCTTCGGCCTTGCGGGCAGCTTCCGCCCTGCGGTCCTCTTCGGCGATGCGCGCGGCTTCCGCCCGTTCCGCCGCTTCACGCATGCGGGACTCTTCCGCCTTGCGGGCGGCCTCGGCGCGGCGGGCTTCCAGAACCCTGCGCGCTTCCTCGACGCGGCGGGCTTCCTCGGCCTTGCGGGCCTCGTCCTCGCGCGCGCGTTCGATGGCGGCCCTGGCGGCGACGGCGCGGCGGCGCTGCTCGGCAAGCTCTTCCTTCCGGAGCGCTTCCTGCCGTGCCAATTCCTCGGCCTGCGCGGCGGCCTCGGCCAGCCGCGCCGCTTCGCGTTTCTGCGCCTCGGCGCGTGCGACGGCCTCGTTCAGGCGGCGCTCTTCCTCGGCGTCTTGCGCGGCGATCTCCTCCGCCTCGCGGCGGCGGCGGGCGAGACGGTCTTCGCGGGTTTCAAGCGGGTCGATCCGGGCGTCCTGACCGTCCTCGGCGGGATGGGCCGTCTCTTCCGGACGGTTCCTGCGTCGGAATTTTCGGCGATCCATCATGGTCATGCTCCCGGCACCGGGCTGACGACACGCGCCCGGGCCCCGCGGAAACCCCCGCGGGTGCACCCGGCATACACCATTTTACCATTCGCTCGCATCGGCCTGCCTGTCATGGGCGCCCTTTCGGGCGCGGCGTCTCGTCGCTCGTTTACCTCGATCCCGTTTAACCAGAGGAGTCGGGCAGGAATAAGGCCGGAACGCGGGGATTGTTCACACTTCGGCATCACAAGTCAGAAACCGAACAGGTTCGCCTCGGTGATTCCCTTGCGGACAAAGGCGGCGCGGTCGGCTTCGGGCTGCCATTCCAGAACCTCCTTGGCGCGGCGGTTGTCGAAGGGCGAGAAATGCGCCCGGCTCTTCCAGTCGGCGAGCGAGGGGCGCACCAGACCGCGCTTGCGCAGTGCATATTTCTTCAGCCCGTATTTCACCGCGTCCGAGGCATAGAAGGCATGAAGGTTGCCCGCCTTGACCCGGATCCGCGCCCCGAGCGCCTCGTGGATGGCGTCGAAGTAGTCGCGGGCCGACAGCATCGGTTCCCCGACCAGGTTGAAATTCTGCCCGATGGCGGCGGTCCGGGCGGCCATGCGGATCAGCCCGTCGGCCACGTCGTCGATCAGCACGAAGGGCAGGATGTTGGTCCCGTGGCCCCAGATCCGCACCGCGCCCGCACCGTGCCAGCGCCCGATTCCCCAGTGCTGCAGCGGGCCGCCGGGGCCGACCACGATGCCGGGACGGGCGATGGTCAGCGGCAGGCCGCGTTCCCGGTGCAGCTTCATCAGCTGGCGTTCGCATTCCGCCTTCGAGCGCGCATACATGTTGCGGTCGCTCATGTCCTCGGGGAAGGGCGTGCTTTCGGTGATGGTCTTGCCGGGATCGGACATGTCGTAGCTGGCGATGGTGCCGGTGTACACCAGCCGCCGCACCCCGGCCTTTTCGCAGGCCATGCCGATGCGGGTGGCGACGCCGACATCGTTGACCAGCGCATCTGCCCAGGTCTTGTCCATGGATTTCGCGAGGTTGAAGACCACGTCGATGCCCTTCATCGACTCGGTCAGGGCGTCGAGATCGCGCAGCGACACGCCGACGGTCTCCACCTGGTCGGGCAGGTCGGGAAACGGTCCGTGACGGCCGCGGGACAGCACCCGGACGTCATGCCCGTCGGCCACCAGCCGCCGCGTCAGCGCCCGTCCGATGAAGCCGGTGCCGCCGATGACCATTGCCGTGGGCCGGGTGTCGCGGGTCCGCACGGCGGGCGCGGCGGTCGCCAGCACCTCGGGCGGGAGCAGGGCGATGGCGTCGTCGATGGCCTGCATCACGGTCACGGCACTCTGCCCCGAGAAGCGCGCATCAGGGCATCGGCCATGGACAAGCCCGCCGTAAAGCGCCGCATCCATGCCCCGGAAGCTGAGCGCATAGGGCCCCTTCTGGTTCAGCGATCCGGCCTGTACGGCGGCATTGCGCAGCCCTTCGCGCAGGTGCTGCCAGCTCAGCCCGAGCTGCCGCTTCAGCGGGTTCACCACCAGATCCGAGGTGTTGTCCCGCTCGACCGTCAACACGTCCGAGGCAAAGTCGAGCCTGGCCCGCGCGGACGAGCCCCGCAGCGTGACCGAACGGTCGTCGATCGTCTCGACCAGCGAGATGACGAAGGTGATCCGCACGTCTCCGGCCTGCGCGAGGATGCGGAAGGATTGCGGGCGCGGATCGTCTCCCGGAAGCGCGACGGGCATGGCGGATTCGGCGTGCAGGATCGTCGGCTTGCCGAACAGATCGACCGCGAAGGCCACAAGGTGCGGACCGAGCTCCAGCAGCAGGTTCTTCGGTTCGCGCAGCAGCCACAGGTTGTAGGGCCCCGAGCGCAGCGGGGCCAGCGGCAGCGCCCAGCAGATCTCGGCGGCCGAAACCCGCCCTAGGTCGCCCTCGGCCATCATCTCCTTCAGGCGGATATAGGACGGCAGCCCGAGGAAATTGTGCCCGGCGCTGAACCGCTTGCCGGCGGCCTCGGCGGCGGCGGCAATGGCGCGGGTCTGTCGCGCGCTTTCGGCCACGGGCTTTTCCACCAGCACGTGCAGCCCGGCCTCGAGGCAGCGGATCGCCAGGTCGTGGTGCAGATGCGGCGGGGTGAGGATGTGCACCGCGTCGCAGGTGCCGCTCTCGATCAGCGCCTCGACCGAGGTGAAGGCCCTTGTCCCGTAGGCTTCGGCCATGCCCGTCGCGGCGGCTTCCGACACGTCGCAGATCGCGGCAAGGGTGGCGTCCGGCGTGGCGCGCAGCGCGTCGGCGTGCCAGGTCGCGATGTAGCCGGCCCCGATCAGGCCGACACGGATGGGGTTGGACATGGAAATGGCCCCTTATTTGTACTCGATGATGCGCATCTGGGCGCGGCGGGCATGGCGGACCCGGTAGGTGACCATGCCGATGAGGTTCGGAAATTTCGATAACGTCAGCAGGACGGAATGGCGCAGGGCTTCGGCGCGGGGCAGGCCTTCGCCTTCGAGCCCGCGCGCGGTGCGCAGGTAGTTCAGCGCATAGGCGGTCAGCCCGAGCAGCGGCAGCGACCAGTGGACCGGCGCACCGGCCAGAATGACCAGCGGCAGGGCCAGTCCGTAGACCAGCACGCGCTTGCGCTCCTTGCGGAAATATTCGGGATGCAGGTGACCGACCTGGGCAAAGCCGTGACCCGTGCGCACGGCGCGGGTCCACCACTGGCCGAAGCTGTGCATGTCGGCATCGTGGCGGGTCATCTCCTCCGGGATGCGTTCGAGCCCCCAACCCGCCTTGTGCAGGCGGGTGCAGAATTCGTCATCCTCGGCGGCGATCACCGTGGGGTCAAAGCCCGAGACGGCGGAAAACGCCTCGGCGCGCACCATCATGTCGCCGCCGCAGGCCAGGATCGGCCCCGCCGGGCGGCGCCATTCGAAATCGGTCAACTGGTTGTAAAGGCTGGCATCCCGGTGGATCTCCGAGCGCCAGCCCGTGACCATCGCCAGCTCGGGATGCGCGTCGAGATGCGCCCGCGCCCGGTCGAGGAACCCGGCCACCAGCATGCAGTCGCCGTCGACGAACATGACATACTGCGGGTCGCTCAGCGCCGCGAACCCGGCGTTGCGGGCGCGCGCGGCGGTGAAGGGCGTCGTCATGTCGAGCGGCACGACCAGCGCGCCCGCGGCCTCTGCCGCCGCGACGCTGCCGTCGGTCGAGCCGCTGTCGACATAGACCACCTGCCGCGCCCGGCCGCGGACCGAGTCCAGCGCCGCCACCAGCCGCGCCCCTTCGTTGCGCCCGATCAGCACCACATCGACCGCGGTCATGCCTGCTCCTCGCGCTTCGGGGGGCGCGGACCGCCGTTGCCGTAGGTGGTGAACAGCCGCGACAGGCGGGCGGCCTCCTTGCGGATGTCGAAGTCGGCGGCGACGATGGCCCGGCCCGCCGCGCCCATGGCGGCGCGTTCCGCGGGGTCCGACAGCAGCCGGTCCAGCGCTCCGGTCAGCGCGGCGGCATCGCCGGGGGCGACCAGCAGGCCGGTTTCGCCATGATGGACCAGTTCCGGCACCCCGGCGATCCGGGTCGTGACCACCGGCAGCCCCGCCGCCATCGCCTCCATCAGCACGACCGGCACACCTTCGGCAAAGCTGGGCAGCACAAAGACATCGGTGTCGCGCAGGGCCTCGGCCACCTCGTCCTGGCTGCGGTAGCCGAGAAAGCGCACGTGGTCGCCCGACCCGGCGGCGCGGGATTCCAGCGCCGCGCGGTCCGGCCCGTCCCCGATCAGGGTCAGGCGCAGATCCGGGTGGCGCCCGCGCAGCGCGTCCACCGCGTCGAGCAGGATCGGCACGCCCTTCACCCCGGCCAGGCGCCCGACGAACAGCAGCCGCTTGGCGGCATGGTCCGGCGGGGCATACCGGGCGGGGTCGATGCCGCAATGGATGATGTGGAACCGCTCCCAATGCGAGGCGGCCGCGAAACACATGAGCTGAGAGCGGCAGAAATCGCTGATGCAGGCGACGAAACTGGCCCGCGCCGCCTTTTCGTCGATCCGCCAGTGATGCGGTTCGAAAAAGATGTCCGGGCCGTGGATGGTGAAACTGTAGGGAATCCCCGACAGCGCGCTGGCCAGCATCGCCACGGTGCAGGACGCCTTGGCGATGTGGTTGTGCAGGTGGCCGACCCCCTCGTCGGCGAGATGCGCCGCAAGCACCCCGGCCTCGGCGAAATAGATCAGGTTGTAGAGCCGCCCGCGCAGCCCCTTGGGCGCCGTCTGCCAGGCCAGCTTCAGCGCGGCGCCGTAGCGTGCGGGCCGCTTCATCCAGCGCAGGTGGGCGCGCATCAGCCGCAGCGGCGATTTCACCGCTTCCAGAACCTTGAACGTGCGCGCATGTTCGGCGCGCTGCTCCGGGCCGACCAGGTGCTCGGGCCCGGTGGTGCGGATCGAGCAGGTCAGCACCTCGTGGCCGAGCGCCCGCAGCGCCGCGACCTCGCGCTGGATGAAGGTGTCCGAGGCGCGGGGATATTCCCCGGTCAGGTAGGCGAGTTTCGGAAGGCTCATGCCGCCCCCTCCACCGAACGCGCCAGCATCTCGGAGAAGGGCGCATCGTCCCGTCCGCCGAGCGCCTCCCGCAATGCGTGGTTGGGATAGCTCAGCGGCATCATCCTCGCGCGCAGCACGGGTTCGCGCAGAAGGCCGGGAAGTTTTCCCGAAATCGGCCGAAGTGCCCGCGTGACGCCCAGCCAGGCGCCGTAGGGCACCGGCAGCATCGCCTTGGGCCAGCCGGTCAGGCGGCGATGGTCGGCGCAGAACCGGGCCCGCGTCGGCAGGTCGTCATCGACCACGTTCACGACCCGCACCCCGCCCGGGTCGGTCATCGCGGCGGACACCAGCGACCGGCCCAGATGATCCACGTGGCACAGCGGCAGCGCCCCGTCCGATTCGATCCGCACCAGCAGCGGCCCGGCCCAGAAGCCGTTCAGCGCGTGCCAGCTTCGCCCCGGCCCGTAGACCGCGCCCGGCCGCATCATCCAGAGCGGCCCGCCGCGCGCGGCGCACAGCCCCTCCTGCGCCAGCTTCGCGCGGGAATATCCGTCCTGCGCGCCCGCCGGAGTGTTGAGCGGCGCGTCTTCGTCCAGCACGTCGCCGGGCGACAGCGCCATCGTGTCGTAGACGGCAATGGAACTGACCAACACCAGCCGCATCTCCGGAGGCAGCGCG
This sequence comes from Salipiger sp., assembly GCF_048261495.1. GTDB lineage: Bacteria > Pseudomonadota > Alphaproteobacteria > Rhodobacterales > Rhodobacteraceae > Salipiger. The sequence goes on along the minus strand of NZ_JBLXFX010000001.1, from coordinate 160,173 downwards.
TCGAGCAGGTGCGACGTGGCGAGCAGCGTATCGGCCCGCAGCGCCGCGTCGTCCCCGCCCAGATGCGCTGCGGCGTGGATCACCGCGCCGCAGCCGCGCATCGCGCCGGACAGCGCGTTGACGCAGGCCGGATCGGACAGGTCGGCGCGCAGCACCTCGATCCCGTCATCCTCGGCCCAGCCGGGCGCAACGCTGCGGCGCGCGACGGCGACCACCTCGATACCCCGCGCTCGGGCGGCGGCGACGGTGGCGCGGCCGATGAACCCGCCCGCCCCGGTGATGAGGAGTCGCCCTAGCGCGCCCATGGCATCGGCTCCATCGCCTCGCAGCGGGTCGTCATGGCCTGCGCCCCAGAGGTTTCGCCCGCGTTCTGGATCGCCAGCGTCACTTCGGTCAGGTGCAGCGCGAAATCGTTCGACAGACGCGACGGGCGGCCCGCGGCGATCGCCTCCAGCATCTCGGCCGGGCCGAGCATGAAGTTCATCGCCGCAGCGCCCCAGCGTTTCACCTTGGGATGCGTCGCCTTGTCCAGCCTGACCCGGCGCGGAAACGGCGATTCCATCAGCCGGCGGCGAATCGTCATGCGCTTGGCAAAGGTCACCTTGGCCGCGTTGTCCCAGGCCGCCCCGCAGCGCAGCACGCCCCTGTCGCCGATGATGCGGATCGAATGATCGTGCGGGGCGATGATGGAACAGGTCAGCCGCGTCACCGGCCCGTTCTCGAAGAACAGCATCGCCACCGAGAGATCCGGGGCCATCGCTCCGGCGCCGGTCTTGTCCGGCAGCACCTCGGCCGAGGCCGCGACCACCCGGCGCACCGGCCCGAACCACGAGATCAGCCAGGCGAGGTAGTAGCCCGCGTGTTCCAGCGTGCAGCCGGTGCGGAATTCGTCCTCGTAGGGCCAGGGCGCGCCGGTCTCGCTCAGCCACTTGTCATAGGCGGCCTGCGGGATGAAGCCGTCGTCCAGCTCCGCGTAGATCGCGCGCGGCGTGCCGGCCACCTCGCGGCGCAGCGCGTGGCCGAGGGTCTGCGCCGCCTCTCCCAGCACCGAGCAGGGCGCCGAGGCCAGCATCAGCCCGCGCGTCTCGGCCAGGGCGTGCAGCAGCTTCGCATCGGCGAGATCCGTCGCCAGCGGCTTTTCCGAATAGACGTGGTGCCCGGCCTCCAGGCAGGCGCGGTTCAGCTCGAAATGCGCGCCGGGATTGGTGAGGTTCAGCACCAGCCCGCCGGGCGGCACTTCGGCCAGGAACTGCGTCAGCGAGTCCTTGCGCGGCAGCGACCAGTGGGCACAGAACCGGTCCAGCCGGTCCGCGTCGCGGTCATAGACGCCGACGACCTCGATCCCGGTCATCGCGGCAAGCGACCGCATGTAGAGATCCGCGACGAAACCGCATCCCAGCAGGGCGATTCGCGCCGTCATCGGGCGTCTCCCGGGCCGGTCCCGCAGGGGGCGGACCCGCGGGCGGCGGGGCTGAAGGGTCGGGGCATCATTTTCCTATTCGCGAATCCGGGTCGATGCGGACATCTCCGGTTGAGCAGATAAATTTGACCATAATTCGGCATTGCAGCATGAACCCCGTTCCAACATGCTGTTCATGGCCGAATTGCGGTGACCCTGCGTCATTCCGGACACGTTGTTTCGACAAAGTGACTCCGTCCATGCTGTTTTTGCAGAAAAAATGCGCTATAAAGTTCGCGGGGGCCGAGAGGAATGCTGCCGGAATGGAATTCACCATTTGCGGAGCGCGAATTGCTGTCAATGTCCCCACCTGGGCGGCTTTGCAGGCTCGCGTGACCGAAAGATTGGCCCAGCGTCAGGGATTCGCGCTGGCGACCATAAACCTTGATCATCTCGTGAAATTACGGGGGTCCGCGGCCTTCCGGCGCGCGTACCTGGCGCAGGATTTCGTCGTCGCCGACGGCAATCCGATCGTCTGGATGTCGCGTCTGGCCCGTCGTCCCGTGCAATTGATCCCGGGATCCGACGCAATTCTGCCGCTGGCCCGAATCGCCGCAGATCTGGGGGTGGGAATCGCCCTCGTCGGAAGCACGGAGCAGGCGCTCGCCGGGGCGCGGAGTTTTCTGGAACGTGAAATCCGGGATCTGCACGTGGTCTGCACCATCGCCCCGCCGATGGGCTTCGATCCCGAAGGTCCGCAGGCGACCGAGCTCTTCGAAAGGCTGAACGCGTCGGGGGCCGGCCTGTGCTTTCTCGCGCTCAGCGCGCCCAAGCAGGAAATCCTCGCGGCGGCCGGGCGGCGCGGTGCCCCGACCATCGGGTTTGCCTGCATCGGCGCCGGGCTCGACTTCTTTGCCGGAACCCAGAACCGCGCCCCGCTCTGGGCACGCCGCTATGCGCTGGAATGGCTTTGGCGGGCTGCGACCAGCCCGCGCCGCCTTGCGCCGCGCTATGCCCGCTGTCTGGCGATTCTTCCCGGTCAGATCCTCAAGGCGGCGCTGCTGCGGTTCCGGTCCTCTCAGGTCTGAAGCCGCCGCGGCGTCCTGCGCCGCATCAGGACAAGGTCCTTCACGCGGCCCTTGAGCCCGCGCGGAGGCAGCACTTCGGTGTCCATCTCGAACACCGCGCCGGTGAGATCCGGCGCCATGTCCAGCGCCAGCGCGACGCCCCAGCGGGCCGACACCTCGGGCGCGACTCCGTCCGGAATGCCCATCCCGGTCTTCAGCATGCCGGGCATCCAGTCGCCGATGACGATGCCGGGGAAGCGGTCGCCGAGATCGGCGATCAGCGCCCGGGTAAAGATGCGCGCCGCGCCCTTGGACACCGAATAGGCCGACGAGGCGGGCAGGGGCGCGATGTCGGCAAAGGTCGCGACGTTGAGGATCCGCCCCCGCCCGGTCCGGCACATATCCTCCAGCGCCGCCCGCGTGCAGGCCACCGTCCCGCCGAGGTTGATCGCGACGGTATGCATGTAGGCAGCGGCCGTTTCGTCAAGGAAATCCCGGCGCGGATAGACCGCCGCATTGTTGATGAGCAGGGCGACCGGACCCAGCGATTCCCGGATCCGGGAGAATGTCCCGGCCACCTGCGCAGGATCGGCGATGTCGGCGGCAAAGGCGTGGAAGGCCGATCCGGCCTGCTCCGCGGTCCCGTCGAGCGCGTCGGCCCGGCGGCCGATCCCGGCGACGGTGAAGCCGCGCGCGACCAGTTCCACCGCCAGCGCCCGCCCGAGGCCTGAGCCCGCGCCGGTCACGATGGCGACTCCGTCGGAGGGGGCAAGGTGCATCATCGTATCTCCGTCAGGATGCCGTTCGCGACGCGCAGTGCGTTGGCGGCGATGGTCAGGCTGGGGTTCACGCCCATCGAGGTCGGCATGAACGACGAATCCGCCACCCACAGGTTGCGCAGATCATGCGCCCGGCAGCCGGGGTCGAGAACGGAGGTCTTCGGATCGCTGCCGAAGCGCAGCGTCCCGCTCGGGTGGCCGAGGTTCAGCTCCGGCCCCATGCCCAGGAACACCCGCCGCTGCCCCCGGAAGGCGCGCGCGATGGCGCGGCGGAACAGGCGGCGGCGCTCCAGCAGTTCGGGATGCAGATCGTAGGTCATCGCCAGCCGGTCGGGCTCCGCCGGGTCCCAGAGAACCCGGTTGCCGGGATAGGGCATGTCCTCGAGCAGGCCGACGAAGATCTGCGCATGGCCGAAAAGCTGCGCGGCGAGCGCGGCCGGAACCCGCGTCATCTGGCGCAGCCCCGGCACGCGGCTCCAGGCAGAGGCGGCGAGCATCCGGTTCAGATAATGCACGATCTCGCCGTAGGAGGCGCGGATTCCCATGGCCTGCACCGTGCCCAGCCGGGCGCCCCCGGCGTGGTAGAGATCGCGCAGCGACACGGCCTTGGTCGCGCCGTCGTCCGGGGTGCCGCGCGGTGGCCAGAGCGCGAACATCTCGTTGAGATGGAACATCAGGTTGCGCCCGACCAGCCCGGAACCGTTGGCTGCACCCTCCGGCCAGGCCTCGCCCCGCGAGCGCAGCAGCAGCCGAGCCGAGCCGAACGCCCCGCCCGCCAGCACCACGCGCGGCGCGCGCAGCACCCGGGTCTGCCCGTCGTGGCGGATCTCCACCCCCTCGACCGAGGTCGCTCCGATCAGGCGCAGCACCTCGGCGCGGTCCACCAGCGCGGCCCGCCCGGTCGCGAGCGCGGGTTCGATCCCCGCGGATCGTCCGTCCATCTTGCAGGCGCGCGGGCATTTGACCCCGAGGCAGTTCAGGCAGCCGTCCAGCCGCCGGATCGCCGTATGGGCGTGGTAGGGATGCAGGCCGCGCGCCTCGAAGGCGCGGACCAGCGCCTGTTCCGTGGCGTTGAAGGCGGGCGGCGGCTGCAGCCTCATCGGCGCTTCGGGCGACAGCGGATCGGGGGTGCCGTGGATGTGATACATCTCCGCCGCGCGGTCGTACCACGGGCGCATCGCGTCGAAGCCTACGGGCCAGCCGCCCGTGGGGTGGGGCCGGTCGCCGGTCTCGTCGAGGTCATGACGCTCCGGCCGTTCGAGTGTTCCGGCATAGAACACCGACGAGCCACCGACACCGGCCCCGAGCGGCGCATAGGTCACGCTCTCGCGGCCGTCTATCGTCGCGTGCAGCGGCCGGGGCCAGAGCCCGCGCGCGGCGCGGCCCTCGGGGACAAAGATCTCGGACAGGCCGTTGCGCTCCTGCCGGAACCCGGCGGGCCCCTGTTCCAGAAAGAGCACCCGCATCCCGCCCTCGGCCAGGGCGCGCCCGACCGTTCCGCCGCCGATGCCCGTGCCGATCACGATGACATCGTGATCGGCCTCCAGGGCGGGATGGGTCACGATCCGGCCCCGTCCGTCACGAAGAGCGGCGCGAAGAGATCCCGCATCGCCAGCGCGGCGCTGTTGGTCAGGTGGTTGTTGTCGAAATAGTAGCCCGTCCCGTCGATCAGCGCATGGCAGGCGGTGTCGTCGCAGATCCGCGGCCAGGTGTCGATCAGGGTGATCGCTCCGTCCTCGGCCATCGCGCGCCAGGGCGCCTCGGCGGGCAGGATGCGCTGGGCCAGCGCGGCACGGGGGATGTCGGCGCGGGTGACCGGCGTCTTTGCCAGCGGCCAGCCCGCATGCGCCGCCTCGCGCGCGGCGACCCGGCTGTCATAGGTCGCGATCTCCGGCGGCTGGCGCAGGACGATAACCTCGTCGAACCAGGTCAGAAGGTCGGCCACGGTTGCCCGCGCCGCATCCGCCACCACGTCGGACTGCCGTTCCCCGATCACCGGCGGCCGGGTCGTCGGGTGCACGGCGATGCGGTTGTCCTCGTCCAGCCCGATGCCGGTGCCGTTGGCGTAGTAGGTCCAGCGTCCGACCAGCAGCACCTTGTTCATCGACGGCAACCTGCCGAAGCTCTGCTTGATCTGCAGGTTCGCCTGGGTGCATGCGGTGTCCTGCGCCTCCGTGGCAGAGCTTTCGACCTTGCGCAGATCGAACAGCGGCATGCAGCCCGCCCGCCAGATCAGCAGGCCGGGAACCCCCGCCTCGTGCGCGGCAAGGTCGATGCCCTCCTTGAAGGCGCGCACGTGGCTGTCGCCCCAGACAAGCACCTGCGGCGGCCCGTCCGGACCGACGGAGCAGACCTCCAGCCCCATCAGCGGCCCTTCGGAGGGGGTGCGGCACCGGCTCCAGTCCTGCAGGAAATCGGCGGAGGCGGCGATATGGGGCCGCGCCTCGGGGCCGAAGCGGTCGGGCAGCCCGTCCTTGAGATAGAGCCATCCGCCCACGGCCAGCATCGCGCCGGAGGCCGCGACCGTCCCGCCGAGGAACACCCACCCCGGCAGCCGGGCGCGTCGCATCGGGCTTTCGATCAGGCGCCAGGACAGCCAGGCCAGGCCGACCGACACGGCCATCCAGGCCACCGCCTCCGCCGCGTTGGCATAGCCGCCCCGCAGGTAGAGCGACAGCGTCAGCACCGGCCAGTGCCAGAGGTAGAGCGAATAGGAAATCCGTCCGAAGAACACCGGCACCGGCGCCGACAGCAGCCGGTTCACCGGGTTGCGCCCGGTGCCGTTGGCCAGCAGCAACACCGTGCCGAGCACCGGCAGGATCGCGTAGAGCCCGGGGAAATGCGGTCCGGCGGGGATGAACAGGATCGACACCGCCACGAGGCCCAGGCCGATCCAGCTCAGCCCGGCGTAGCCGCGCCAGCGGCGGCCGGTCTCGATCCCCCAGATCGCCAAGAGCACGCCCGAGAGCAATTCCCAGGCGCGGAACGGGAACAGGTAGAAGGTCGCGGTCGGCTGCGACGGCGTCAGGCCGATGCAGGCCGCGAGCGAGGCCGCCCAGACCCCGACCAGCGCCACGAGCAGCACCGTGCGGCGGCGCGACAGCAGCAGGATGAACAGCGGCAGGAAGATGTAGAACTGTTCCTCCACCGCGAGCGACCAGGTGTGCAGCAGCGGCTTGTCCTCGGCCCCGGTGTCGAAATAGCCCGACTGGCGGAAGAACAGCACGTTGGACAGGTACACCGTCGCCGCGATCAGCGTCTTGCCGTATTCGCGGAATTCGAAGGGCAGCAGCAGCGCCCAGGCGAACAGCGTCGTCACCACCGCCATGGCAAAGAACGCCGGGGCGAGGCGGCGGAACCGCCGGATATAGAAATGGCTCAGCCGGATTCGCCCGGCGGTTTCGTATTCGCGCCAGAGAATGCCGCCGATCAGAAAGCCCGAGATGACGAAGAAGATGTCCACCCCGGTAAAGCCGCCCGCCAGTCCGGGCATCCCGAAATGGTACAGCACGACCGAGAGGACCGCGATCGAGCGCAGGCCGTCGATGTCGCTGCGATAGGGCAGCGAGGGCGCGCCGGGCTCATGCATGGGCCGGGCCGTCTTGGGGAAACAGGGCGTCTGCGGGCATCAAGCCAACCATCTTGTCGTTTCAAATCCGCGCCACGCCCCCGTGCGCACGATCGCCACAGTAGCCGCGCCGGTCGCAGGGCTGCAAGCGCGGGGGCAAGTCTGGGGGCAAAACCTCTGCAAAGTGTTGCTTCTCTGCTTGACCCGCCCCCGGAACCTGAAAATATTCCAAGTCATTGGCAGCTCTGATGGAATGGCGGGGAAGACAGATGCAGGTTTCCGGGGTGTCCGCCGAGGTTCCGGACCTGTCGCGCGAAGAGGTGCGCCGCTTCTGGGACCCCGGCCCCAAGCTGATCCGCGCCGTGCGCCGCTACCAGGCCGCCCGCGCCCGCGGCGGGCTTTGGGGGCGGATCGTCTCGAAGGTCTGGGTGCTCGATCACCATGTCTGGTCGGTGCTGTGCCAGAGCGAACTGCACCTCAACACCCGCATCGGCGGCGGGCTGCGGCTGACCCACCCGACCGGGATCATCGTTCATCCCGGGACGGTGATCGGCGTGAACTGCATGATATTCCAGCAGGTTACCATTACCGAAGGCGTCACGCTCGGCGGGCATGTCGATGTCGGCGCGGGGGCCAAGATCATCGGCCCCGTGACCATCGGCGACCACGTGGTGATCGGTGCCAACGCGGTCGTCACCGCGGATGTGCCCTCCGGGGTCACGGTCGCCGGCATCCCGGCGCGGATCATCTCGACCAACGCGCCTCGGGGCTAGAACCAGTCCGGCCGGTCGCCGCCGTCGCGCAGCCAGGCATAGACCCCGGCCACCTGTTCCGCCTTGCGCGCCCAGGTGAAATGGCTGGCGACCCTCTCGCGCGCCGCCAGTGCCATCGGAGCCAGGTCGCGCGGACAGTCCGCTGCCCGCTCCAGAATTGTCGCAAAGCTGGAAACGATCTCCTCCCGCGTGCCGCAGGGCACCTTGAGGCCGACGCCGGGGATCACCAGCTCTCCCGGTCCGGCGTAGTCGACGATCAGCGGCACCACGCCCAGCGCCATCGCCTCCAGCACCACGCCACCGCCGAATTCGCGGATCGAGGGGAAGGACAGCAGGTGGCAGCCCGCCAGGATGTCCTGCACCTCGCGGTGCTCCTTCCAGCCGTGAAAGGTCACCGCCCCCGCGATGCCGAGCGTTTCGGCCTGCGCGCGCAGCGCCGGCATCATCGGACCGTCCCCGATCAAGTCGAGCGTCATGCGCCCGTCGCGCAGCAGGTCCGCCGCGGCGGTCAGCAGCATGTCGGGCCCCTTGTAGGGCACCAGCCGCCCGACGAAACAGGCGCGCAGCACATCGCCCTCCGGCGCGGCGATGCGGTTGAACCGCGCGGGATCTATGCCGTTCTCCGGCAGGTAGATGGTCTTTTCCCGGAATCGGGAGGGAATCTCGCCCTCCGTATGGCGCGACCCGACAAGGATCGCCGCGGCATGGCACAGCGTCGCGTCGCGCCCCGGCAGCACCTTGTAGGCCGACCGCAGGTAGCTCAGCCATTCGCGTTCCTGCCGCCGCTCGGTGTCGAACCCGGCGGGCCAGGGCACCCCGCCGTTGAGCGGGCCCAGCACGAAGGGCACCCCCGCACGTGCGCAGACCCCGGCCAGCGAGGACGAGATGGTCGGCGACAGCGGCGTGATCCGGTGCACCACGTCGTAGTCGCCGCGCGCGATGGCCGCGCCGAAGCGGCGGCGGACCAGCCGTTCGAACCACGGATAGCTCAGGGCGTTGATCGCCTGCACCATGGTCCAGCCCTTGCCCTCGCCCATGCGCAGCCGCTCGGCCAGCTTCCACATCGGGCGGGCGAAGGTTTCCGAATCGATGGCGGTGAAATCCCGCCCCTCGGTCATCCCGGCCCGCAGAAAGGCGTCGCGGTTGCGGATCTGCGTCACGATATGCACCTCGGCCACCTCGCGCAGGGCGCTGGCCAGCGACCAGCCCACCAGGGGCACGCTCACCCATTCGGGATTGGCCGCCTCGGCAATGGCCAGGACTCGGGGTCGTTCACGCATCACGGTCTCACATCACGGATTGCCAGCCGAGCGCGTGGGAATTTCCGCGTTTCAGCCGTTCGGATTTCAGCGCCTCGGCATAGCCGGTCAGCATCCCGGCCAGCAGCCAGGTCAGCGGGGTGATGGTGGCGTTGGGGATCATGTCGAAGACGTTGATCGCCAGCATCAGCGACAGCGGCGCGATGAAGGGCGACACCTTTTCCTCGCGCGCGAGGACCGCCTCGCGCCAGAGCAGCACCAGCGGCAGGACCAGCAGCCCGAACTCGGCCAGGAAGCCGATCCAGCCGTAGGTGCCGATTGCGATGATCCAGCGCCCGTCCGTCACGGTGAGGATGATTCCCGACACCGGGTCGAGGATGTGGTTCCGCCCCCAGCTTCCCCAGCCGAAGAACGGCTTGATCGAGGCGCGCTCCATCAGCGTGTTCTCGTTGTCGAAGCGGAATTCGAGCGAGGCGGCCCGGTCCGGGTCGATCGAGGCCGCCTGTTGCAGCAGGCGCTGCTCGGGGATCAGCCCCGCGCCCTTCAGCGTCGGATAGCCGATCGCCAGAAGGCCGATCAGGATCGCCACCTTGATCTGCATGAGCCGCGTCAACAGCAGCACCGCCGGGATCAGCAACACGGCAAAGATCAGCGCCCCGAGTGATTTCGCCAGCACCAGGATCACCGTCAGATAGGCCGCCGCCCCGAGGATCTTGATATTGTGCGACTCGCTGTCCTGCCGCCAAAGCGCAAAGGCCGCGACGCAGGCGGTCATGGTGAAGAAGGCCACCCAGAGCCCGTGATACAGGAATACTACCGGGCGATAGCCGCCGAAGCGCACCGACTGGCCGAAGAAATGCTGGTAGTAGCCGTAGGTCCAGAGGTTGAGCTGCGGCGACAGGCGGATCTCGATCAGCATCAGCACCGAATAGACCAGCCCGCCCCACATCAGCGCCACCAGCAATTCCCGCTGGGAGCCGCCCCCGGTGAGGAACTGCCGGGCCATCAGGAAGGGCAGGATCATCAGGAACTGCTGCATCGGCAGGGCGATCGCGTCCTTGATGCCCAGCGCGGGCAGCCCGTAGGTGCCGTAGAACACCGGCTCCGTGTTGTTGACCACGGTCAGGATCGGCGACAGCACGAAGGCCACCAGCAGCACCTTGCCCGTCAGCGACTGCGGCAGCAGCGACCCGGTGAAGCCGAAGCGCCAGAGGCAGTAGAGAAACGCCGTCAGCGCGGGCAGGTTGTGCTTGGTGAAGGGCGGGAACAGCGGCAGGTCGAAGACCGCCGGCGGCTCGGGCAGGAACAGGTAGCCCACCATCACCGTCAGGATCAGCGCACGATCCGGGGCCATGCGCCGGAACAGCGCAATGGTCACGATCGGCCAGATGGCCAGCATCAGGTAGGCAAGAGGGTTGGGCATGTGCTGTGCGTCGCAGTCCTTTGGGCTCGCGGCAGTCCGCAGGCACCCCCATGCCCCGAACTGGCCGCATCCTAGCAAGACCGCCCGGCAATGTCGCCTCTTCCCGGGGCCGAAACCGGCGCAGTCTGGCAGAATTGGCACATCCCGGTGTCATTGTTTCCGTCCGGCATGGGACGAGACATCTTGTCGCCGCATTGTTCATCCACCACGACCCTGCAACCGCAACGCGAGGCACGAGAGCGCATTGGCACGGAAGCGACTGAAGATTGCGTATCTGAGCGATTTCTCCCCGCTCGACCGGAACATGTATTCCGGCGGCAATGCACGGATATACGATTCGCTCGGGGCGAATGTCGGGGACGTGACGATCCTTCCCAACACCTGGTTCGCCGCCGAACCGCTGCGGCGGCTGATTCACGCCACGCCGAACGGGGTGAACATGCGGGTCCGCTGGCGCCTGCATCTCGCGCTGGCGCAGGTCGTCGCCGCAGGTGTGCAGCGCAACCTCCGGCAGGACCGGTACGACGTGGTGTTCTGCGCCTATTCCTTCCAGTCGCTCGCCGGTCTGACCCGGCCCTATCCGCTGGTCACCGCCTATACCTCGGATGCCACCAACACGATCTTCCGCAAATCCGAACTCGGCGACTGGCACAAGTCCTCGGTCGTGGGCCGCGCCTTCGACGGCTGGGTGGAATGGCACGAACGCCGGGTGATGCGCGCCGCCGACCTCCTGCTCTGGCCCTCGGACTGGATCCGGACCGAGGCGAACGCCCTCTACGGGCTCACGCCGGAAACCTCCCGGGTCGTGCCCTGGGGCGCCAACATCCACCGCCCGCCGCAAAAGATCGTGACCCCGGAGATCGGGCGCGACCGGCAGGTGCGGCTCCTGCTGGTCGGGCGCGACTGGTACACCAAGGGCGGGCCCAAGGCCTTCGACACCCTGAACGCGCTGCGCGACGAAGGCGTCGACGCGCATCTGACCGTGATCGGGGCCGTGCCGCCGCAACACCACCGCAACGCCCATGTCACCGCGCTGGGCGAGCTCGACAAATCCGACCCCGCGAAGCTGGCGATCTTCGACCGCGCCATGGCCGAGGCGCATTTCATGCTCATGCCGTCGCACGAAAGCTACGGCTTTGCCTTCTGCGAGGCATCGGCCCACGGCCTGCCCGCGCTCTGCCACCGGGTCGGCGGGGTGCCGGTCCGCAACGGCGTCAACGGCCACGCGCTGCCCTCCGGGGCCACGCACGAGGATTTCGCCCGCGTCGTGCTGCAATACCTCGAAAACCCCGAGGGTTATGCCGCGCTCTGCCGCTCCTCCCGCAAGGAATACGAAGACCGGCTGAACTGGGATTCCTGGGGGCAGACCGTCGCCGACCTTCTCGACGAACAGGTCGCGCGGCTGCGCTGATCTGGCATCAAGCTGCGCGCCCGGCTGGCCCTATCCGCCCGCCCGAAGCGTCGCTACGCTCGCCCCGATGCAGGGGAGGAGAGCGGCAATGAAGATGACCACCGAAGAGGCCTTCGTGAAGGTGCTCCAGCGCCACGGGATCGAACACGCCTTCGGCATCATCGGCTCGGCCTTCATGCCGATTTCCGACCTCTTCCCCCGCGCCGGCATCACATTCTGGGACTGCGCGCACGAAGGCTCGGGCGGCATGATGGCCGACGGCTACACCCGCGCTTCCGGCAGGATGAGCATGATGATCGCCCAGAACGGCCCCGGCATCACCAATTTCGTCACCGCCGTGAAGACCGCCTACTGGAACCACACGCCGCTGCTGCTGGTCACGCCGCAGGCCGCGAACAAGACCATCGGCATGGGCGGTTTCCAGGAAGTCGAGCAGATGAAGCTGTTCGAGGACATGGTCGCCTATCAGGAAGAGGTGCGCGACCCGACCCGCGTGGCCGAGGTGCTGAACCGCGTGATCCTGCAGGCGAAACGCGCCTCCGCCCCGGCGCAGATCAACATGCCGCGCGATTTCTGGACGCAGGTCATCGACATCGACCTCCCCGAGGTGGTGGAATTCGAACGCCCCGCCGGCGGCGCGGATGCCGTCGCGCAGGCCGCCGCCCTGCTTTCCGGTGCAAGCTTTCCCGTGATCCTGAACGGCGCGGGCGTGGTGCTGTCCGGGGCGATTCCCGACAGCATGGCGCTGGCCGAACGGCTCGATGCGCCGGTCTGCGTCGGCTACCAGCACAACGACGCCTTCCCCGGCTCGCACCCGCTCTTTGCCGGGCCGCTGGGCTACAACGGGTCCAAGGCGGGGATGGAACTGATCGCCAAGGCCGACGTGGTGCTCTGCCTCGGCACCCGGCTCAACCCGTTCTCCACCCTGCCGGGCTACGGTATCGACTACTGGCCGAAGGGCGCGAAGATCATTCAGGTCGACCTCAACCCCGACCGCATCGGCCTCACCAAGCCGGTCTCGGTCGGCATCGTGGGGGATGCGAAAAAGGTGGCCGCGTCGATCCTGACGCAGCTTTCCGACGGCGCGGGCGATGCCGGCCGGGCCGAGCGCAAGACCCTGATCGCGCAGACCAAAAGCCGCTGGGCGCAGCAGCTTTCGTCGATGGATCACGAAGACGACGATCCCGGCACCACCTGGAACGAGCGCGCCCGCGCGGACAAGCCCGACTGGATGAGCCCCCGCATGGCCTGGCGCGCGATCCAGTCGGCGCTGCCGCGCGAGGCGATCATTTCCTCGGACATCGGCAACAACTGCGCCATCGGCAACGCCTATCCGACCTTCGAGGCGGGTCGCAAATACCTCGCCCCCGGCCTGTTCGGGCCCTGCGGCTACGGCCTGCCGTCGATCATCGGCGCCAAGATCGGCTGCCCCGAGACCCCCGTGGTCGGCTTTGCGGGCGACGGCGCCTTCGGCATCGCGGTGACCGAACTGACCGCCATCGGGCGCCCGGAATGGCCCGCGATCACCATGGTGGTGTTCCGCAACTACCAGTGGGGCGCGGAAAAGCGGAACTCGACGCTCTGGTACGACGACAACTTCGTCGGCACCGAACTCGACACCGGCGTCAGCTATGCCGCCATCGCCACGGCCTGCGGGCTGCAGGGCGTGCAGGCGCGGACGATGGACGAACTCACCTCGGCGCTGGCGCAGGCCGTCACCGACCAGATGCAGCACGGCAGGACCACCCTGATCGAGGCGCTGATAAACCAGGAGCTCGGCGAGCCCTTCCGGCGCGACGCCATGAAGAAACCCGTCGAGGTTGCCGGGATCGACCCCGCCGACATGCGCCCGCAAACCGTTTAGCCGCCGGATTTCCGCATATGACGCGGAGGTTACCGGCTTTCCTCTGGCCTGTCCCCGGCCGCTGCCCTAGCGTCCTTGCGAAGGAGGGCGCCACGGCCGCATGACAGACCAACCGCAGATCGACCTGTCGCCAAGGGTCTCGGACGAGGTCCGCAAGACCACCTGCTACATGTGCGCCTGCCGCTGCGGCATCGACGTGCACCTGAAGGCGGGCCGCGTCGCCTATATCGAAGGCAACCGCGATCACCCGATCAACCGCGGCGTGCTCTGCGCCAAGGGCTCGGCCGGCATCATGCAGGTCAATTCCCCCGCCCGCCTGCGCGCGCCGCTGAAACGCACCGGCCCGCGCGGCTCCGGCCAGTTCGAGGAAATCACCTGGGACGAGGCGCTCGGCCTCGCCGCCTCCTGGCTGAAGCCGATCCGCGAAAGCGCGCCGCACAAGCTTGCCTTCTTCACCGGGCGCGACCAGTCGCAAAGCTTCACCGGCTGGTGGGCGCAGCAATTCGGCACGCCGAACTTCGCGGCGCATGGCGGCTTCTGCTCGGTCAACATGGCGGCGGCGGGAATCTACACCCTCGGCGGCAGCTTCTGGGAATTCGGCGCGCCGGACTGGGACAACACCCGCCTCATGCTGCTGTTCGGCGTGGCCGAGGACCACGATTCCAACCCGCTCAAGATGGGGCTGGCAAAGCTCAAGGCGCGTGGGGCGAAGATCATCGGCGTGAACCCGATCCGCTCGGGCTACAACGCCATCGCCGACGAGTGGGTCGGCATCACCCCCGGCACCGACGGGCTGTTCGTGTTGTCTCTGGTGCACGAACTGCTGCGCGCCGGGCGGGTCGACCTCGACTTCCTCGCCCGGTTCACCAATGCCGCCGTGCTGATCGATTCCGACCCGAAATCGCCCGACCACGGCCTGTTCCTGCGCGACGAGGAAGGCCGCCCCCTGGTCATCGACCGCCGCACGGGCAAGCCCGCGCCCTGGGACGGCGCCGGGGTCGAACCCCAGCTCACCGGGCACATCCGCCGCGCCGGGATTACCCACCGCTCGGTCATGCACCGGATCGCCGAGCGCTACCTCGATCCGCAATACGCCCCGGAAAAGGTCGCCGACCGCTGCGGCATCACGCCCGCGCAGATCCGTCATGTCGCGGCGGAACTGGCCCGCGCCGCCTTTGACGACCCGGTGGTGCTGGACCGCCCCTGGACCGATTTCCGCGGCCACCGCCACGCGACCATGCCCGGCCGTCCCGTGGCCATGCATGCGATGCGCGGAATCTCGGCCCATTCCAACGGCTTCCAGACCTGCCGGGCCATCCACCTGCTGCAATCCCTGCTGGGCGCGGTGGAAACCCCGGGCGCCATGCGCTTCAAGCCGCCCTATCCGAAACCGGCCGAGGCACATCCGAAACCGCATTTCCGCAGCAGCCCCGGCCAGCCCCTCGACGGCCCGATCCTCGGCTACCCGCAGGGGCCCGCGGACCTCGCGCTGGACGACACCGGCCGGCCCGCCCGCATCGACAAGGCCTTCAGTTGGGAAAACCCGCTGTCGCCGCACGGGCTGATGCACATGGTGATCTCGAACGCGGCGGCGGGCGATCCCTACCGCATCGACACGCTGTTCCTCTACATGGCGAACATGGCGTGGAATTCCTCGATGAACACGCGCGGCACGCTCGAGATGCTGACCCGCCAGGACGAGGACGGCAGCTACACCATTCCCCGCATCATCTACTCCGATGCCTACAGTTCCGAGATGGTGGCCTATGCCGACCTGATCCTGCCCGATACCACCTATCTCGAACGGCACGACTGCATCTCCCTGCTCGACCGGCCGATCTCCGAACCCGGCGCGGCGGCGGATGCGATCCGCTGGCCGGTGATCCCGCCCGACCGCGACGTGCGCGGCTTCCAGTCGGTGCTGCTCGACCTCGGCGCGCGGCTCGGCCTGCCGGGAATGACCGAGCCCGACGGCTCGCCGACCTATGGCGATTATGCCGATTACATCACCAATCACGAACGCCGCCCCGGCGTCGGTCCGCTGGCCGGCTGGCGCATGGGCGAAACCGGACTGACCCACGGGCGCGGCGGCCCCAATGCCGCCCAGCTCGACAGCTACATCGCCAACGGCGGGTTCTTCAGCGCCCATATCCCGGACGAGGCCGCCTATTTCAAACCCTGGAACATGGCCTACCAGCGCTGGGCGGTGCAGTTCGGCCTGACCGACGCGCCCCGGCCCTACCTGATCCAGCTCTACGCCGAACCGCTGCGCCGCTTCCAGCTTGCCGCCGAAGGGCAGGGCCCCCACCAGCCCCCCGACCACCTGCGCGGGCGCATCGGCGCCACGCTCGACCCGCTGCCGCTCTGGTACGCGCCGCTGTCGGACGCCCACGAGGATCCGGCGGAATTTCCCGTGCACGCGCTGACCCAGCGCCCGATGGCGATGTACCACTCCTGGGGCGGCCACAATGCCTGGTTGCGGCAGATCCACGGGGTCAACCCGCTGTACCTGCCGACCTTCTGGTGGCGGAAACTGGCCCTGAAGCCCGGCGACTGGGTGCGCGTCATCTCCTCCCACGGGACGATCACCGTGCCCGCCGTGCACATGGCCGCGCTCAACAAGGACACCGTCTGGACCTGGAACGCCATCGGCAAGCGCAAGGGGACATGGGCGCTCGACCCCGACGCGCCCGAGGCGACGCGGGGCTTTCTGCTCAACCACATCATCCACGAACTGCTGCCCGAACGGGGCGACGGGATGCGCTGGGCCAATGCCGATCCCGTCACCGGGCAGGCGGCCTGGTTCGACCTGCGGGTGAAGCTCGAGAAATCCGCCGATCCGGGCGAAAGCCTGCCGGTCTTCGAGCCGATCCGCTCGCCCGTGCCCGAGGCGCCGAAAGACCTGCGCTGGAAGGTGGGGCCATGATTGTGCACGCGCCGGAAACACCAAAACACCCTGCCGCTGCCGGAATCCTGCCGGAATGCGCGGGCATCCTTGCCGCGACAACGGTGAAGGAGTCCGGCCATGTTCCGGTTCGACACGACAACGCTCGGCCTTGCGGCGCAGCGCGATGCGGCGCTCTGGGGCGGCTATGCGGGGCAGGGGCTCTGGGTGATCGACCCCGCCACCGGAGAGCCGCAGCCGGCCTGCGACCCCGGCTTCGCGCGGATGCTCGACCTTGTCGCCGAGGAGGCGCGGGATTCCATGCCGCCGCTGGTCGCGGAATTCGGCCTCGACGATCCGCGGCTGGAGTGGACGCTCCTCCCCCGCCGCGGGCTGCTGCGCGCCACCACGCCGGAGGGGGCGACCTGGTTCGCCCGCTATTCGCAGATTTCCACCTGGAACGAGGACGGCCACGGCTGGCTCTGGTCCTGGGCCGAACCCGCGGCGCCCGATCTGCCCGACACGCTGCGCATCGCCGCGCACCGGCTGCGGCTCGACGGGCGCAACCACGGCTGGCGTGCCGCGACCGAGCGCTGCCTGCTGGTCGATGCCGCGACCGCCTGGCGGCTGGCGCTGCTGGCGGCGCAGGCCTCGGACTATCCGCTGGTGTTCCGTGCGCCCGCCGGCGGCGGCAGCTACCGCCTGCTCGCCCTCGACTTCCCGGTCCGGACCAACTGACCCCGGGGGGCGCGCCATGACGCGCCTGCCCGACCATACCGACCGCAAGCTGGGGCTGGTGATCGACCTCGACACCTGCGTCGGCTGTCACGCCTGCGTGGTGGCCTGCAAGGGCTGGAACACCGAGAATTACGGCGCACCGCTCTCGGATCAGGACCCCTACGGCGCCGCGCCGCAGGGCACCTTTCTCAACCGCGTGCACAGCTACGAACTGACCCCGCAGGACAAGCCGCCGCAGCTCGTGCATTTCCCCAAGTCCTGCCTGCATTGCGACGACGCGCCCTGCGTCACCGTCTGCCCCACCGGCGCCAGCTACAAGCGGGCCGAGGACGGCATCGTGCTGGTGAACGAGGACGCCTGCATCGGCTGCAGCCTCTGTGCCTGGGCCTGTCCCTACGGCGCGCGCGAACTCGACGCGGCCGAGGGGGTGATGAAGAAATGCACCCTCTGCGTGGACCGCATCTACAACGAGACCCTCCCCGAAGAGGACCGCACCCCCGCCTGCGTGCGCACCTGCCCGTCGAATGCCCGCCATTTCGGCGACCTCGCCGATCCCGACAGCGCCGTGTCGCAACTGGTCGAGGAGCGGGGCGGCTTCGACCTCATGCCGGAGATGGGCACGAAGCCGGTGAACAAGTACCTGCCGCCGCGCCCCCGCGATTCCTGGCAGGGCGAGGTCGACGTGCTCGCCCCCTGGCTCGACCCCGTGGCAGAAGAGCCGCGCGGCTTTCTCGGCTGGATCGACCGCACCCTCGGAAAGCTCTGAGCGATGAACCCGGCGCGCTCTCTCATCCTGTTCACCACGCTCTCGGGGCTCGGCCTCGGGCTTCTGGCCTGGCTGGGGATCGACCCGACCCCGCCCACCGGCTGGGTCGCGCTGGTGTTCTTCGCCATCGCCCACGGGCTGACGCTGACCGGCCTCGCCGCCTCGGCGCTGCATCTCGGGCGCCGGGAACGCGCCCTGCGCGCCTTCAGCCAATGGCGCACGAGCTGGCTCTCGCGCGAGGCATGGGCGGCGGCGGTCACCCTGACGCTGACCGGCCTCTACGGCGGGCTGCTGATCCTCGGCATCCACGTGGCGCCGCTCGGCTGGCTCGGGGCGCTGCTGGCGCTGGGCACGGTCGGCGTGACCTCGATGATCTACGCGCAGCTCAAGACCGTGCCGCGCTGGCACCGCTGGACCACACCGGCGCTGTTCCTCGCCTATGCCGTCACCGGCGGCGCGCTGCTCTCCGGGCGGGTCACCCTGTCCGAGGTGCTGCTCCCCGTGACCGCCGCGCTCCAGCTCTACGCCTGGTGGGACGGCGACCGCCGCTTTGCCCGCTCCGGCACCACGCTTGCCACCGCCACCGGCCTCGACGCGCCCCGCGCGCTGTTCCCGCCGCACTCCGGCCCGAACTACCTGCTGACCGAGATGGTCTTCGTCGTCGGCCGCCGCCATGCGATGAAACTGCGGGTCATCGCGCTCTTTGCCATGGCGGTGATCCCGCTGGCCTTCCTCGCCGTCGGACCGTCGCATTTTTTCGGCCTTCTGGCCCTTGTAACTCACGCTCTCGGCGTGTTTCTCTCCCGTTGGTTGTTCTTTGCCGAGGCCGAGCATGTCGTCGGCCTCTATTACGGGAGACGCTGAGTGCCCTTCCTCGCCGGGTTCGATGCCCGCTGGCATGACGCTGCCGACTATCTCGACGCCCTGCATCGCGATCTGGGCGAGGGGCGGCGGCTCGATCTCACGCCCGATTACATCGCGTCCGGGGTGATCTGCCACGGCGGTCTCGGCACGACCTGCGGCTCCGACGCCTGGGGCGCGGCGCAGGCGGCGCTGGTCGCCGCCTTCCCGGCGCCCTCGCTGCTGCCCGAAGACGCGATCTGGACCACCACCTCGCACGATGCGCTGATCTCGGCGCAGCGGCTGCTGGTGAGCGCCCGCCACGACGGCGCCGGGCTTTACGGCGCGCCGACCGGGGCGGAGCTGACGGTCACCGCCATGGTCGACCGCTGGTGCGTCGCGGGCAAGGTCAGGGAGGAATGGCTGCTGCGCGACGAAACCGCGATCCTGCGCCGGATCGGCCTGCCCGAGGACGAGGCCGCCCGCATCCGCCTGGCCGGCTGGCACCCGCGCGCGATCCCCGAGGGCACCCGCCGCTACACCGGCACCGGCGACGACGACGCCTGGGGGCACACGCTGGGCGAGCTCGTCCATCGCGTCATGGGCGGAGAGCTTGCGGTGATCGACCGTCACTATGACGCGGCGGCAGAGCTATTCTATCCCGGCGGCGAGGCGCAGACCGGCCCGCGCGAGGCCGAATCCTTCTGGATCGGCCTGCGCGCCGCCTTTCCCTCGGCGGAATTCCGGGTCGAGCACCTGCTCGGAGCCGAGGAATCCCTCTCCAGCCCGCGCGCCATGATGCGCTGGTCGCTGACCGGCCGCCACGACGGCCACGGCAGCTTCGGCGCGCCGACCGGGGCCGAGGTCACGGTGCTGGGGATGACCCATGCCGAATTCGGGCCCGACGGGCTGCGCCGGGAATGGACGCTGATCGACCGCCCCGGCGTGCTGGCGCAGATCCTGCGCAAGACCGGCTGACCGGACGGGTCGCCGGGCCGAGGGGCCCGCGCGCGACGGAAGCGCCCCTCAGCGCTTGCGCCGGAACATCCCCTTCACGCGGTTGCCCGCATCGTCGAGGTTGTCGCCCATGTCCACCAGCACCGGGTCGATGCGCCGCTGCCGGAACCGGCGCCAGCGCACCCACAGCCCCCAGACCAGCGCGGCAAGGAAGGTCAGGATGATGATGTTCAGCCAGGGAACGATGGTGACATCCGGCCCCTCGACCGGCTTGACGCTGATCGCGTTGGGATAGATCGACAGGAATTCGTTGCGCCAGCCGTAATGCTTGATGACCACCCACTGCGGCGTGGCGGAGGAGGATTTCAGATCCGCCGCCTCGGCCTGCAGGTTCGAGGTGTCGAACTTGAAATACGGCGGCCAGCCCCAGCCGGTATCCTCGTTGCGATAGACCATCACCTTGTCGTTGTTCAGGCGCGTCTGGATGAAGAACACGTCGCGATTGCTGACCACGGTGCTTTCGCCGGTGGCCGCCTGCGACCAGAACCAGCGGTTCTCGCCGGGGTCTATGCGCTTTTCATAGGTGTCGGAAATGCGCGCAATGTCGTGCTGCGGCAGGGTGTAGTGCAGGAACGCCGCGATCAGCGCCCAGAAGATCACGATCACCGTCCATTTCACGTAGCGCATCGCCAAGACCCCTTCAGTGGTAATTCGTCAGATACACGATCAATGCCACAACGCACACCGGGACAACATAGACCCCGAGGATGAGTTTTCGCCGCAGGGAGCGATCATAGTCCCGCAGCCCTTCCTCGACGAAGGCCTCGCGCGCGCCGGGGCCCTGCGCCTCGTCCCATTCCAGCCCGAGCTTTCCCCGCCGCACCCGGCGCGACCAGATCGACAGCGCCACGTAGATCGCGGTGAGCACGACGAAACCGATGATCACAAGCCGCAGCAGCGCCAGCATCGCATCCCCTTCCGGCGCCCCGCGCCCCCGTTCGCGCCCCTCCCGGAGAATCACCTCGGTGCGGGCCAAGTCATGCTACCCTTCCCCATCCACCAGAACAGGGAGACCGGAATCATGTGCGATATCTGCGTGATGAACAAGGTTAAGGACAAGATGCTCTCGCGGCGGGGCTTTCTCGGCACCGCCGCGGCGGCCGGGGCGGGGGCGGCGCTGCTGCCGGCGAGCCCGGTAGCGGCGGCGGCGCACGGGACGGGTTTTGCCGATCTGACCCACACCCTGCACCCCGGGTTTCCGACCTTCTTCGGCGAGCCGCAGTTCAAGGCGGACCAGCTCTTCAACTTCGCCAACGACGGGTTCAACCTCTTCAACCTCACGGTCAACGAACACACCGGCACCCATGTCGACGCGCCGCTGCACTTTTCCGCCGACGGCGCCTCGGTCGACGAGATCCCGCTCGGGCAGCTCATCGCGCCGCTCTGCGTGGTGGATATCGCCGCCCGCGCGGCCGAGGATGCCGACACTCAGCTCACGCCCGACGACCTCGAAGCCTGGATCGCCGCCAACGGCGACATCCCGGAAAATGCCTGCGTCGCGATGCATTCCGGCTGGGCGGCCAAGGTCGACGGCGAGGGCTACCGCAATTTCGACGGCACCGCGATGCACTTTCCCGGCTTCCACGTCGAGGCGGTGCAGATGCTGATGGAAAGCACCGGCGCCATGTCCATCGCCGTCGACACCCTGTCGCTCGATTTCGGCCCCTCGCCGGATTTCGCCACCCATTACGCCTGGCTGCCCTCGGGGCGGTTCGGGATCGAATGTCTCGCCGGGCTCGACGCGCTGCCCGCCGCCGGGGCGACGATCATCGTCGGCGCGCCCAAGCACCGGGGCGGCTCGGGCGGTCCGGCGCGGATCTTCGCCATGATGTAAGCGGTTGCGCGGGGTGGGGAATTGCCGACCTTGCCCCGCGCCGGGCCGCGCGGCATGGTGCGTCCGACACCATTTCCCCGGGGAGTTTTCCATGATCCGCATTCTTCTTGCCACCGCCGCCGCGATGGCGCTGACCTCCGCCGCGCAGGCCGACGAAATCACCGACACGCTGACCTCCGCGATCGAAGCCTACGAGTCCGGCGATGTGCAATATGCCCTCGACGAACTGGAATTCGCCCGCGCCAAGCTGCTCGAGATGAAGACCGACGCGCTGGGCGCCTTCCTGCCCGACGCGCCCGACGGCTGGACCCGCGAGGTCAACACCGAGGCCAACGCGGCCATGGCGATGATGGGTGGCGGCGTCGCGGCCGAGGCCGATTACCTCTCTCCCGGCGGCGACAGCTACCGCATCCAGATGTTCGCCGACAATCCGATGGTGGCCAGCATGTCGGCGATGATCACCAATGCCGGCGCGATGGGGATGAAGACCGAACGCATCGGCCGTCAGAAATTCGCCGTTCAGGAGGATCAGACCATGGGGCTGATCGCCAACCGCATCCTGATCCAGGTCGAGGGCGCGGATGCCGCGACCCGCACCACCCTGCTCGAAGCGATGGATTTCGAGGGGATGGCAGGCTTCGGCTCCTGATCCGCGGCACCACGGAATCGCCCGACCGGCGTCCCGTCAGCGTCACACTGCACCGGCACCTTCCCTCCGGACAACGACGGAGGGTGCCATGATCCCGTTTCTGCTGCGCATCGCCACCCGGGCCCGCCCGCGCAAGGCGCTCCGGACCTTCATCGGGGCGGCGGTCACGCATTGGCGCAGCGATTACGAAAAGGGCCGGCTCGCCGCCGAGCGGGGCGGCGACCCCCTGCTGGCGGCGTTCTACACCGCCGTCCGCGACTACGCGCCGACGGAAACCGATCCCGCCCGGCTGAGCGGTCCGCACGGATCGAAGATCATCGCCCTCTGGGCGGCCTACCGCCTGCCCCCCGACCTGTTCCACCGGTTCAACGCCCTCGCCGGGCGCGGCGGGCAGTCCATCCTGTTCTCCGCGATGCTGATGGCCGAGGACGAGGCCGCCGTCCTGCGCCCCTCGCTGCCCCGGCAGGTTCCGAAACGGCCGCGCCCCCGGCCCCGCCTGCAATCCGTCGAAACCCTCGCCGCCCGCGAGGCATGGGCCGCAACCGGGCTGTTCCCGATCAGCGGCCATGACAGGCAGAGCGCCCTTGCGGCGATCGAACCGCTGTCGGCGGACGATCTGCACGTCATCGCCTGCGGTCTCGGCGGCATGGATTGCGCCGGCCTGATCGAGGCGATGGCCGATCACCCCCGGCTGGATCGCGGCACCGCGCTCGAACTGCTGTTCAGCTACGGCGCCTCGGGCTACCAGTCCGGGTTCCGCGACGGCTCGGCCGACACCGCCGACGCGGACGAGCTGACCCTGTTCCGCGCCTTCGACCGGCTGGCCGAACGGGCGAATGCGGGCGATTTCCGCACCGCCCGCCTTGCCAACCGCCTGCATGACGATATCCGCCGGATCGACAACTGGTCCGAGAACCCCGAAACCGACCCGGCGCACCCCCGGAACTGGGTCCGCTGGACCCTGACCCCCGGGGCCCTGAAGCCCACCGCCGGGGAAAGGCCGCGCTCGGACCTCGAATGCAGCCAGGGGCCGGTGCGCTACCGTTTCGAGGTCTGGCAGAACAAAAGCGCCTGACCCGCCCCGGGCGCCCGCACCCTATCCGACCACGTTGAACGCCGGGCCGTAGGGATAGCCGGTGATGTTCTCGGCCCCGTCCGCGGTGATGACGAGGATGTCATGCTCCCGGTAGCCGCCCGCGCCCGGCCTGTCCGCCGGCAGGGTCAGCATCGGCTCCATGCTGATGACCATGCCCGGCTCCAGCACCGTGTCGATATCCTCGCGCAGCTCCAGCCCGGCCTCGCGGCCGTAGTAATGCGACAGCACGCCGAAACTGTGGCCATAGCCGAAGGTGCGGTACTGCAGCAGGTCGCGCTCCGTCAGGAAGGCGTTGATCCGCTCGGTCACGGCGGCGCAGCTCACCCCCGGTTTCAGCAGGCTCATGCCGTATTCGTGGGTGGCGACGTTCGCCTCCCAGATCGCCAGCGACGCCGGGTCGGCCTCGCCCACGAAAAGCGTCCGCTCCAGCGCGGTATAATAGCCCGAAATCATCGGGAAGCAGTTCAGCGACAGGATATCGCCGCGCTCCAGCCTGCGCCCCGTGACCGGGTTGTGCGCGCCGTCGGTGTTCAGCCCCGACTGGAACCACACCCAGGTGTCGCGGTATTCCGCCTCCGGAAAGCGCCGGGCGATCTCCAGCTCCATCGCGTCGCGGCCGGCCATCGCCACGTCGATCTCGCGCACGCCCTCGCGGATCGCGTCACGGATCGCGTAGCCGCCGGCATCCGCCACCTGCGCCCCGGCCTTGATCAGCGCGATCTCGGCGGCCGACTTGTGCATCCGTTGCCGCATCGTCGCGCCCGCCAGATCCACCGTCACCGAGGGTTCGAGGAAATCCTCCAGCAATTCGCGCTGCGCCAGGGTCAGGTGATCGGCCTCGTAGCCGATGACCCGGCCCTCACCCGCGACCGACCGCACCGCGCGCCAGAAGTTGTTCCGCGCCCAGTCGGTATAGGTCAGGTTGTCGCCATGACAGCGCCGCCAGGGCTGGCCGGCGTCGATCCCGGCGCTGATCGTCACGCTGTCGCTTTCGGTCACGACCAGCGCGTAGGGCCGCCCGAAGCTGCAATACAGGAACCCCGAATAGTAGGCGATATTGTGCATCGAGGTCAGCACCGCGGCCTCGACCCCGGCCTCGTCCATGCGGGCGCGCAGCCCGGCAAGGCGCGCGTCGTACTCGGCGGCGGCAAAGGGCAGGGCAGCTTTCTGCCCGTTGTGAAAGCGGTAGGTTTCCGGTCGGTCCATGTCGGCCCTCCTTGTGGTCGCGGAGGGGGGAACCCGCCCCTGCCGCGAGGCAAAGCAAGCTCCCGGCGTGCAGGACGAATCAAGGGGCATGTCGGAAGGACACCGGCGACGCCATCGCCTGCCCGCCCCGAGTTCTGCGCCCCCGCGCCGCGCTTGGCAAGAGGGCGCGTGCGCCCGGCTCAGGCCAGCGGCCAGCCCGCCCGCACCAGCGCCGCCAGGATGCGCTCCGGCGCGTCCTCGCGCCCGGTGTGGATGCTCTGCCCGCGCAGCCGCCACCAGATGTAGGCGGCAAGGTCGGGCGGCGCGTGCTCCGGCGCGCGGCGGATCGCCTCGCGGGCACCCAGATCGGCGACCCGCAGCGAAAGGTGGTCGACATCGCTCCCGGCGAAATACACGACGGCCTTGCCCAGCACCTGCCCGGCAAAGGCGGCGCCGGAATTCTGCGTCACCACGTAATCGCAGCGCGGCAGCAGCCGGGCCATCTCCCCCCGTGCGAGATGCAGGCGCGGGTTGGCGCGAACCATCTCCTCCAGCGCGGCGATCTCCACGGCGCCGTAGTGCTCGCGCGGATGCAGCGCGGCGATCACCGGGCGCACGGGATCGTGCGCCAGCACCGCCGCGATCATCCCGAGAGGCGAGTCGCTCTGGAACGACCGCCGCTCGGTCAGCCGGCCCTGCAGCGGCACGTAGACATGGCCGTCGCGCCCGAGCGCCGCGGCCATCGCGGCGAAACGGTCCTTGCGCAGGTTGGCGAGAAAGCGCGCGGCCTTCTCCTCCTTGATCGCGCCGGGATCGAAGACCGCCCGCGCCACCGCCCAGTTCCAGCGTTCCGCGACCGGCTCGATGTCGTGGAACGGCTCCACATAGGTCCGCCGGAAGGTCACCCCCCGCCGGTTCGGCGGCGCGACCATCCGCACCACCGAAAAGCCCGGAAACAACCGCGCTCCGGTCAGCTCCGCCGGGCTGTCCCCGCAGAGTTCCACCGCAAGGCCCTGCGCCTCCAGGACTTCGCGCAGGAGGCAGAGCAGCGGATGGCGGCCCGCCGCCACCCGTGCCTTCAGATCGTCGTACAGATGGAACCGGACAACCCGGGGCGCGTCCTCGAACATGCCCCGGACCTGCTCACACGCTCATGCAGACGTATTTCATCTCGAGGTAATCCTCGATCCCGTGGTGGCTGCCCTCGCGGCCGAGCCCCGATTGCTTGACCCCGCCGAAGGGCGCCACCTCGGTCGAGATGATGCCCGTGTTCACCCCGACGATGCCGTATTCCAGCGCCTCGGCGACCTTGTAGACCCGGCTGAGATCCTTGGCATAGAAATACGACGCCAGCCCGAAGATCGTGTCGTTGGCCAGCTCGATCACCTCGTCCTCGTTCTCGAACCGGAACAGCGGGGCGAGCGGGCCGAAGGTCTCGTCCGTGGCGAACATCATCTCGCGGGTGGCGCCGGTCACGATGGTCGGCGCGATGAAATGGCCCGCGCCCTCCAGCGTCCCGCCACCGCCCAGGATCACCGTCGCGCCCTTCGACTTGGCATCGGCGATGTGCTCCCGCACCTTGTCGAGCGCCTTGCCGGTGATGAGCGGGCCAAGGTCGGTTCCCTCCTTCAGCCCGTCGCCGACGGTCATCTTCTCCACCGCCGCCTTCAGCTTTTCGGCGAAGGCGTCATAGACCCCGGCCTGCACGTAGATCCGGTTGGCGCAGACGCAGGTCTGGCCGTTGTTGCGGAACTTGCACAGGATCGCACCCTCGACGGCGGCATCCAGATCGGCATCGTCGAACACGATGAACGGCGCGTTGCCGCCCAGCTCCATCGAGCATTTCATCACCTGGTCGGCGGCCTGCCGCAGCAGGATGCGCCCGACCTCGGTCGAGCCGGTAAAGGTCAGCTTGCGGACCTTGGGATTCTCGCAGAATTCCTTGCCGACCTCCGAGGAGCTGCCCGAGGGCACGATGTTGAACACCCCCGCCGGGATGCCCGCGCGCTCGGCCAGCACGCCCAGCGCGATGGCCGACAGCGGCGTTTCCGACGCCGGGCGCCCGACAAAGGCACAGCCCGCCGCCAGCGCCGGGGCGGCCTTGCGGGTGATCATGGCGTTGGGAAAGTTCCACGGCGTGATCGAGGCGGCGACCCCGATCGGCTGCTTCATCACCGTGATGCGCTTGTCGCGCTGGTGGCCGGGGATGGTCTCGCCGTAGATGCGCTTGGCCTCCTCGGCAAAGAACTCGATGAACGAGGCGCCGTAGCCGATCTCGCCCTTGGCCTCGGCCAGCGGCTTGCCCTGCTCTGCGGTCATGATCGTGGCCAGATCGTCCTGATTGGCCATCATCAGGTCGAACCACCTGCGCAGCACGGCGGCGCGCTCCTTGCCGGTCCAGCGCGCCCAGTCCTTCTGCGCGGCATGGGCGGCGTCGATGGCGGCGGCGACCTGCGCGCGGCTCAGGTCGGCGACCTCGGCGATCACGTCGCCGCGCGCCGGGTTGGTCACGTCGAAGGTGCCGTCCTCGCCGTCGACGAACGCCCCGTTGACGTAGCCGCGCGTTTCGAGAAGGCTCGGATCCTTGAGAAGGGAGGCGAGGTTGGTGGTCTGGTCGAGCATGGCTTCCTCCATCGCATTGCGCTTCTGCCCCCGGCAGAGCATCTGTCGGGAATGGAGTCTAGTGCCGAAAGGGGAAATGTCATGGACCTGAGCGACGCCTATGCCAATACGGCCTACATCCCGCAGGCCGAAACCTATCCGCCGCGCTGGGCGGAGCAGGCCGAGGCCTTCCGCGCCGCGCTCTCGGTGGCCGGCCGCTGCCGCCCGGGGATCATGTACGGCCACGGGGTGCGGCAGGCGCTGGACCTGTTCCTGCCCGACCGGGTGCCGCTGGGGCTCGTGGTCTTCGTGCACGGCGGCTACTGGCTGCGCTTCGGGCGCGAACTCTGGTCGCACTTCGCCGCCGGTCCGCTGGCGCGCGGCTGGGCCGTGGCGATGCCGTCCTACGATCTCTGCCCGCGGGTGCGGATCTCGGACATCACCCGGCAGGTCGCCGCCGCCGTCGGCGTCGCCGCGCGCGAGGTGCCCGGCCCCGTGGTGCTGACCGGCCATTCCGCCGGCGGGCACCTGGTGTCGCGGATGCTGGCGCCGGACATGCTCCCGGCCGAGGTCGCCGCGCGGCTGGCCCATGTCATGCCGATCTCGCCGCTGTCCGACCTGCGCCCGCTGATGCAGACCGCGATGAACGCCGACCTCGGGCTGGACGAGGCCGAGGCGCGCGCCGAAAGCCCGATCTTCCAGCCCGCGCCGACGCGCCCGGTGACGGTCCTGGTCGGCGGCGCCGAACGCCCCGCCTTCCTCGAACAGGCGCGCCGGCTCGAAGACGCCTGGCGCTGCGGGCTGGTGGTCGACGAGGGCAAGCACCACTTCGACGTGATCGACGGCCTGACCGACCCGGACAGCGCGCTGGTGCGACGGCTCCTCCCGGACTGACCGCGGAACGGAGCGCCCAAAATTTTTGAAAAAATTTTGGGTTGCACCAAGGAGTCCCGTTCCGCCCGCGTCCCAGTGTATGTGATGCGCATGGATGTGAGCGACGAGGATCTGGCAGAGGCAGCCGCGGCGGGCGACCGCGCGGCCTTTGCGCTGTTGCTCGATCGCGTCTACGACCGGGTCTTCCGCCTCGCCTTCCGGCTCACCGGCGCGCGGGCCGAGGCCGAGGACCTGACGCAGGACATCTGCGCCGCCCTGCCCGCCAAGCTTGCGGGCTACCGGGGCGGGGCCCGGCTCAGCACCTGGCTCTACCGCGTCGTGGTCAACGCCGCCCACGACCGCCGCCGCCGCCACGCGACCCGGGCAAGGGCCGCCGCGGGCTGGGGCGACTGGGAACGCGCCCGGCAGGCGGCGCTCTCCGAGGCAGCCGAGCGCAGCGACTGGCTGCTCCGCGCCATGGCCGCGCTGCCGGACGATCTGCGCGACACCCTGGCGCTGGTGCTCGACGGCGTCTCCCACGCCGAGGCGGGCGCGGTGCTGGGTGTCGCCGAGGGCACCATCAGCTGGCGCGTCGCCGAGGCGCGCAAACGCCTGCGCGCGATGAAGGAGGCCGAGGCATGACCGGCAATCACGACCACGACGATCTCGACGATCTCGCCCGCGCGCTGGACGCGGCCACCCCCGCGCCGCGCCGCAAGGCCGGGGACATCGCCCTCGCGATGAAAAATTTCGACGCCCTCCAAGGATCGCGGGATGCGGCGCGTCCTACTTCCGACCGCCCGAAAGGCGGGATTTTCGGAGGAATACGCACCATGTTGTCCACCCTGTCCACCCGCGGGGCGCTTGCCGCCTCGACCGCCGTTGCCGCGCTGGCGATGGTGGCGCTGATCCCCGTGATCCAAGGCGCCGACCTCAGCCGCCCCGGCCCCGCGCCGACCCTGACCGAAGCCGACGCCCCGTTGTCGGATGCCCCGATGGCCGAGGCCCCGGTTGCCGACGCGCTGACCGCCGCGCCCCCCGCGGGCCGCGATCTGCCCGCGCCCGCACCCGCGCCGATGGCGGCCGCCGGCGCGGCGGAGGCCGCCTCGGATGCGCCGATGGAAGACCTGCGGACCTTTGCCGCCCCGGCGGCCAAGCGCATGCCGGGCATCGTCGCCCCCGACGTCCACCTGCTGCCGCCCGAGACCGGCACCGAAGCCTATCCGGACTTCGACAGCAGCGCGCTCAGGATCACCGCACAGGACCCCGTCTCGACCTTCTCCATCGACGTCGACACCGCCTCCTGGTCGATCCTGCGCAACACGCTCCGGCGCGGCGACCTGCCCCCCGCCGGGGCCGTGCGGATCGAGGAGATGGTGAACTATTTCCCCTACGACTACCCCGCCCCCGAAGCGGGCGAGGCCTTCCGCGCCAGCATCGGCGTGACGCCGACGCCGTGGAATCCCGGCACCAGGATCGTCCACATCGGCGTGCAGGGCGCGCTGCCGGCCGAGCGCGCGCCGCTCAACCTCGTCTTCCTCATCGACACCTCCGGCTCCATGCAGGACCCGGCCAAGCTGCCGCTGCTCAAGCAGAGCTTCCGCCTCCTGCTCGGCCAGCTCGCACCGCAGGACGAGGTCTCCATCGTCACCTATGCCGGCAGCGCGGGCCGTGTGCTCGACCCGACCCCGGCCTCCGAGCGCGAGACCATCCTCGCCGCGCTCGACCGGCTCGACGCGGGCGGCGGCACGGCGGGGCAGGAGGGGCTGCAACAGGCCTATGCCACCGCCGGGCAGATGACCGCCGAGGGCGAGGTGACCCGCGTCATCCTCGCCACCGACGGCGATTTCAACGTCGGGCTCAGCGATCCCGGGGCGCTCGCCGACTACATCGCCGCCAAGCGCGTCTCCGGCACCTATCTCAGCGTCCTGGGCTTCGGTCGCGGCAATCTCGACGATGCCACGATGCAGGCGCTGGCACAGGCGGGCAACGGCACCGCGGCCTATATCGACACCCTCTCCGAGGCGCAGAAGGTGCTGGTCGACCAGCTATCCGGCGCGCTGTTCCCGATCGCGGACGACGTCAAGATCCAGGTCGAATTCAACCCGGCCGAGGTCGCCGAATACCGCCTCATCGGCTACGAGACCCGCGCCCTGCGGCGCGAGGATTTCAACAACGACCGCGTCGACGCGGGCGAGATCGGTGCCGGCCACCAGGTCACCGCGCTCTACGAGATCACGCCCGCCGGCAGCGATGCCCGCCTGACCGAACCGCTGCGCTACGGCGCCGAACCGGCGGCCGGAGCGGGCGCAGCGGGCACAGCGGGCGCAGCGGGCACAGCGGCCGGAGCGGGCGCAGCGGGCACAGCGGGCGGGCCGGGCGAACTCGGTTTCCTGCGGCTGCGCTACAAGGCGCCGGGCGACACCGGCAGCCGCCTGATCGAGGCCCCGATCCTGCCCGACGCGCAGCCCCTGCCGGATGCCGGGTTCGCGCTGGCCGTCGCGGGCTTCGGCGGGCTTCTGCGCGGCGACACCTGGCTCGGCGGGTGGGGTTACGGCGATGCCATCGACCTCGCCACCGGCGCGCGCGGCGAGGATGCCTTCGGCTACCGGCGCGAGGCGATCTCGCTGATGCGGCTGGCCGACAGCCTGTCCCGCTAGACCCCGCGCGGCCCATGACGGACGCGGTCGCCCCGATCTCCCGGCCGGCGACCGCGTCCTTTCGCAAATCCGTTACCAAACCGTCACGACCCTGTCGCGCGGACGCCCCATGGCGAAGGCCGGAACCAACAGGGGGACTCCATGAAACTCCGTACTCTGTGCCTGACCTCGGCGCTGGCGATCACCGCCTCCGCCGCCGCAGCGGACATGACCTTCAACCGCATCTCCAGCTTTGCCACGCCGCTCAACATGGCCGACGGCGAAGACCGGGACCGCGCGACCTCGGCCGAGATCATCTACGCCACCGAAGACGGCATGACGCTGGTCTACACCGACAGCCCGCTGGGCGTGATCGGCCGCATCGACATCACCGACCCCGCCGCGCCCAAGCCGCTCGGCAATGTCGACATGGGCGGCGAGCCGACCTCGGTCGCCATCCTCGGCACCACGGCCTTCGTCGGGGTGAACACCTCGGAAAGCTACACCGCGCCGTCGGGCAAGCTGGTGATGCTCGACGCGCTCTCGGGCGAGGTTGCGGGCGAATGCGACCTCGGCGGTCAGCCCGATTCCGTGGCGCTGGCCAGGGACGGCAGCTTTGTCACCGTCGCGATCGAGAACGAGCGTGACGAGGATCTGGGCGACGGCCGCGTGCCCCAGATGCCCGCCGGCCATGTCGCCATCCTCGACATCGCCGACGGCGTGGCGCAGTGCGACACCCTGATCAAGGCCGATGTCACCGGCCTCGCCGACATCGCGCCCGAAGATCCCGAACCCGAATTCGTCGACGTGAACGATCTGGGCGAAATCGTCCTCACCCTGCAGGAAAACAACCACATCGTCGTGCTGAACAAGCAGGGCGAGGTGCTGAACCACTTCTCCGCCGGCTCGGTCAACCTCGAACTGATCGACGCCACCGACGAACGCGGCGCGCTGAACTTCACCGAAAGCCAGCCCGACCGCCTGCGCGAACCCGACTCGGTGCAGTGGATCGACGACACCCACTTCGCCATCGCCAACGAAGGCGACATGGACGGCGGCTCCCGCGGTTTCACCGTCTTCGCCAAGGACGGCACCGAGGTCTACGAATCCGGCACCTCCTTCGAACATGCCGTGATCCGCACCGGCCACTACCCGGACAAGCGCTCCGACGCCAAGGGTGTCGAACCCGAGGGCATGGAGATCGCCACCTTCGACGGCACGCCCTTCATGTTCCTGCTGGCCGAGCGCGCCTCGGTCGTCGGGGTCTACGACATGACCGACCCCGCCGCGCCGGTGCTGAAGCAGATCCTGCCCTCGGGCATCGCCCCGGAAGGCGCGGTCGCCATCCCGTCGCGCAACCTGCTGGTCACGGCGAACGAAGCCGACCTGATCGAGGACGGCGGCGTGCGCAGCCACGTGATGATCTACGACTACGCCGAAGGTCCGGCGCAGTACCCGACGCTCACCTCCGAAGGCGCGGACGAGCTGATCGGCTGGGGCGCGATCTCCGGCATGGTCGCGGGTGACGACGGCATGGTCTACGCGATCAACGACAGCTTCTTCGGTTACCAGCCGACGATCTTCACCATCGACCCCTCGGCCACCCCGGCCCGGATCACCAAGGCCCTGCGCATCACCCGCGCCGGAATGCCCGCCCAGAAGCTCGACCTCGAAGGCATCACCACCGACGGCGACGGCGGGTTCTGGGTCGCCTCCGAAGGCCGCACCGACCGCGTCATCCCGCACGCGATCTACCACGTGAACGCCAAGGGCGAGATCAAGGACGAGATCGGCCTGCCCGCCGAACTGCTCGCCGGGGAAACCCGCTTCGGCTTCGAAGGCGTCACCCGCGTCGGCGACACCCTCTGGATGGTCGTGCAGCGCGAATGGGGCGGCGATCCCGCGGACCACGTCAAGCTGGTGTCCTACAACACCGACTCCGGCGAATGGGGCGCCGTGCTCTATCCCAAGGCCAAGCCCGGCACCGGCTGGGTCGGCATGTCCGAGATCGTGGCCCATGGCGATTTCTTCTACGTGATCGAACGCGACAACCAGATCGGCGAAGCGGCCGTCACCAAGAAGATCTACCGCATCCCCGCGGCCGACATGGTGCCCGCCGTCCTCGGTGGCGAGCTGCCCGTCGTGACCAAGGAAGAGGTCCGCGACCTGCTCCCCGACCTCTTGTCCTGGAACGGCTACGCGGTCGACAAGATCGAGGGCCTGGCGATCACCCGGGACGGCACCGTCTACGTCTCGACCGACAACGACGGCGTCGACGACAGCTCGGGCGAGACCTTCTTCTGGTCCTTCAAACTCGACTGAGATTTCGCGGCTGACACTTTCGGCCTGAAATGTCAGAAGGCCCCGCCGGATCACCCTCCGGCGGGGCTTTTGCGATCCGTACCGCCGCGATGTACGACTCGTACGCCGGGGCGCGGCCCCGGAACCGTCACGGCACCGCGCGCCGCTTTTGCAACAGCCCCGGAATTGTGTCGGCAAGCAGGTCATAGACCAGCCGGACGCGGTGGCTCGTCCGCACCTCCCTGTGGGCCACCAGCCACACCGGATAGCGAATGTCCGGCGGCGCGCGCAGAACCCGTCGCAACCCGGCATCGGCGTCGCCCATCCCCCGGGACACCGCACAGATCCCCAGCCCGGCGCGGGCCATCTCCATCTGGACGAGGTGGCTGGTGCTGACCACCGGGAAATTCGCCTCCGTCACCGCCAGCCCGATCTGGTTCAGGTAGCCGATGTAGCGTCCCAGCGGGTCGAACCCGATGAAGGCGGCCCGCGCCAGGTCCTCCAGCCGCTTCACCGGCCCCAGCGTTTCAAGGTAGCGCGGCGCGGCGTAGAAGGCGGCGCTGTCGGTGGCGATCTGCCTTGCGATCAGGTCGGGCTGTTCGGGCCGGGCATTGCGTATGGCGATGTCCGCCTCCCGCCGCCCGAGGTCGCGCACCTCGTTCGCCGCGACGATTTCCAGCGTGATTCCGGGGGCTTGTCGTCTCAGCTTTGCGGCGACGACGGGCAGCAGCCACATCGCATAGACCTCGGAGGCGGTGACGGTGACGGAGCCTTCGGCGCCCTGCGCCTGCCCGCTCGCGGCCAGCGAGACGCGCCCCGCCGCCTCGCCCATCCGGCGCACGTGCTCGACCAGCGCCATGCCGCTCTCGGTCAGCGTCAGCCCGCGCCCCTGCCGGTCGAACAGCGTGACACCCAGTTCCTCCTCCAGCGCCGAGACCTGCCGCCCGAGCGTCGGCTGCGTCATCTTCAGCGCCCGCGCCGCCGCCGAGAGCGATCCCTCCTCCGCGGTCACGAGAAACGCCCGCGCGCGGTTCCAGTCAAAGGCCACATGTGTCCAATCCATGCATTCATGCATGGACATCATGCAGATTCTGTCAATGGAAATGTTTTTTCGCATGGGTATGTTGCAGGGACCATTCAGATCCTCGTCAGGACAAGGAATTATCAAATGAAAGCAGCAGTTTACGAAAATTACGGCCCTGCCGAGACCGTCTCCGTGACCGAAATTCCGACCCCGGTTCCCGGTCGGGGCGAGGTGCTGATCCGCGTCGGCGCCTCCGCCCTCTCCACTGCCGACTGGCGCCTGCGTGCCTCCGCCTTCCCCGGCGGGCTGTGGCTGGCCGGGCGGCTCTATGCCGGCCTGTTCCGGCCCCGGAACCGCGTGCTCGGCACCGATGTCGCGGGCGTGGTGGCCGCCGTCGGGCCCGGTGTGACCCGCTTTGCCCCGGGGGACCGGATCTTCGGCTTCATCGGCAGCGGAGGTCATGCAGACTATGCCGTCGCGCCCGAAACCGCCGCCCTTCAGAAGGTGCCCGAGGGGCTCCCGGATGCCGAGGCCGCCGCATTGCCCTTCGGAGGTCTGGCCGCGCTTGTCTTCCTGCGCGACGTGGCGCAGCTGAGGCCCGGTCAGAGCGTGCTCATCGTCGGTGCCTCGGGCGGAGTCGGGGCCTATGCCACGCAGATCGCCAAGGCGCTGGGTGCCCGCGTGACTGCCGTCGCCGGTGCCGAAAACGCCGATTTCCTGCGGGATCTCGGCGCGGACGAGGTGCTGGATTATCGCAAGGACGACCTCGCGCGGGGGCGGGAACGCCATGATCTCGTCTTTGACACCGTCGGCGCGACGACCTGGCCGATGATGCGCAAGGTGCTGAAAAAGGACGGACTTTTCCTCCCGCTGAACTTCGGTCTGCGGGATCTCGGGCACCTGCTGCGGGCACGGATCGCGGGCGGGCCCCGCATGGCGCTGCACGTGAACGACGACCGGCCCGAGGATCTGGCGGCGCTCGTCACCCTTCTCGAGCAGCGCAAGCTGCGCCCGGTCATCGGCGCGCGCTTCCCGCTCGATCGCATCGTCGAGGCCCACCGCTTCGTCGAGGCGCGGCACAAGCGCGGTGCCGTGGTGATCGACGTTGCAGAGCCCGCGGAACAGCGCCTGCGCGCATGAAAAAGCCCCGGCCGAACGGCCGGGGCTTCGCGAGATATCAGCCGATCAGTTGACGGCTTCGGCGTCCACCACGTCCTTTTCGACGGCCGGGGCGGATCCGGCGGCAATCGCGATCCGGCGCGGCTTCAGCGCCTCGGGGATCTCCCGCTTGAGGTCGATGTGCAGCATGCCGTTCTCGTGGCTGGCACCGGTCACGCGCACGTGGTCGGCCAGGGTGAACCGGCGCTCGAAGGCGCGGGTGGCGATGCCGCGGTGCAGGTAGGTGCGGCCGTTGTCCTCGTCGGCCTTGCGGGCAGAGACGACAAGCTGTCCTTCCTTCACCTCGACCGACAGGTCGGCATCGGCGAACCCGGCGACCGCGATCGAGATGCGATAGGCATCATCGGCGGTTTTCTCAATGTTGTAAGGGGGGTAGCTGGACTGGCTCACGTCGCTGGACAGGGCCCGGTCCATCAGGTCGGCGATCTGGTCGAAGCCGACGGTTGCGCGGTAAAGGGGCGCGAGATCGAAGTGTCGCATTGGTCATCCTCCGTAAAGCGATACCGTATGTGATGCGCCTTCCCATGGGCGGGACAGGCGGCTGAGAGATCCGAAGCCCTGACACAGGCGCTCCGGTTTCCTTGAATTGGGGAAGGCAGGGGGCGGTTTCAAGCCCTCAGGGCCTCACGAAACGCGCGCCTCCGGCACGACGTTCCCCACCGACGCCGACCCGCCGCGCCCCGGTCCCCGGTGTGGCGCGGGAGTCGTCCTTGCGCAGCCGCGCGGCGAGGGCGGGAACGACCCCGGCGACACCGGGCCCGAAGGCGACCGTGGTCCGCCCCCGCTCGTCCTGCCGGATCGCCGACATCACCGCGAGAATGCGCAGCCGCCCGTTGTCGCGGATGAACACCGGCGCCCCGGACGAGCCGAAGGTGACGTCGCAGTCGAACGCCAGCTCCCCGTTCCGGTAGCGCTCGACCACCGCGCAGTCCCGCTCGCGCGAGAGCACCTCCTCGCGGCCGCGCCCGTAGGAGACGACGCTGACCGTGCTGCCCTCCGGCGGGTTTTCGTGGATGATGAACGGGTCCGCCTCGGAGGAGAATATCGGCGAGGACAGCTTGAGCAGCGCAACGTCCGAGGCGATGGCCGGCCCCGACTGGTAGCCGCCCGGCGCGGGGCGATAATTCGGCGGGACGACCCAGGCCGACACCTCGCGCGCCGCGATCTGCGTGCCGCGATGGTAGCCCGCCCGGAACAGGATGCGGCCCGCCGGGATCGGCGCGGCGCTGGCACGGTCGAAGACGCAATGCGCGGCGGTGAGGACCAGGTCCCGCGCGATCAGCGCCCCTGTGCAGAACCCGCCCGGCGTGTCGAGCCGGCCGACGGCTTCCCAGCCCAGCATGGCGCCGCGGTTGTCCATCACGTCGAGCACGGCCTGTCCCTGCGCCCGCACGCCCTGCGCGGCGAAAAGCGCGGCGAGAGCCAGGGCAAGCGCCGCGGCCCGCCTCATGGCTTCACGAACTTCGCGCCGGTCTCGCGGCGGGTCCCGGCGGCCAGGACGCTGCGCACCCCGTCCTGCTCGTGGATCGAGTCCAGCAGCGTCTGCAACGGATCGGCCAGCGCCGTGCCCAGGGAAACCGGCTGGCCGTCGGCTTCCGCCTTGGCGGAAATGACCGAAACGATGGTCGGCTCGCCCTCGGCAAAGCTGAACACCGGCGATCCGGAACTGCCGAAATCGACCGTACAGCTCAGCACCAGCATGCCGTCCTGACGGTTCATCACCTTGCAGAGATCCTGCATCGACGGCGCTTCGGAGCGGTCATGGGCGTAGGACACCACGCCGACCTCGTCGCCGGTCTCCGGGCCGTGGCCGGTGCGGAACGGGGTGATTGTGGTGTTGCGGATCGGAAGCTGCAGCTCCACCAGGGCAAGATCGTTGCGCACACGGTCCGGGCTGGCGGGGCCCCGGAAATCGTAGTCGGGATGCGCGATCGCCTGCTTCACGCGGCGGTAGGCCGCCGCCCGCCCGCTGCGCCACCCGGCGAGAAACTGGATCTCCTCGACCGGCACCCGTGCGCCGGTGGCGGTGTCATACAGGCAATGCGCGGCGGTCAGCACCAGGTCGGGCGCGATCAGCGCGCCGGTGCAGAACGCCGTGCCGGAAATCTCGAGTCGGCCGACAGCTTCCCAATTGCGACCGTTCTCCCGGCTGTCCATGGAAAACAGCCCGCCTTCGGCCGAAGCCGATGCGCCGAGGCAGATCGCCAGAAAGGTCAGGATGGCTTTCAAACGCCCGCACTCCGTCTTGTTCCGGCAGGTTAGGTCGAGGATTTGTCAAAAATTGGGCGGATCCGGCGGAAATCCCCGCCGGACCGTCAGGCCAGGGCTGCCGGTTTCGGCCCCCCGGTGGCCCAGTCCAGCAGTTCCACGGTATGGACCACCGGCACCGCAGTGCCGGAGCCGATCTGCATCATGCAACCGATATTGCCCGCGGCGATGATGTCGGGCGACTTCGCTACGAGCGTGCGCACCTTGCGCGCCTTCAGCTTGCCGGAAATCTCCGGCTGGAGCAGGTTGTACGTCCCCGCGCTGCCGCAGCAAAGATGGCTGTCGGCGGGCTCGACCACCTGGAACCCGGCGCGCTTCAGAAGATCCTTCGGAAAGGTCTTGATCTTCTGCCCGTGCTGGAGCGAGCAGGCGGCGTGATAGGCAACCTTCAGATCCTTCGGCGCGCCCTCGGGAAGATCCAGCGTCATCAACACCTCGCTGATATCCTTGGCGAGGGCGGAGACCCGCGCCGCCTTCTCGGCCAGCGGCCCGGTGCGGAACATGTGGCCGTAATCCTTGACGGTGGTCCCGCAGCCCGAGGTGTTGATGACGATGGCGTCCAGCCCTTCGCCCTCCATCTCGGATGTCCAGGCGCGGATGTTGCGCTCGGCCGAGCCGTGCGCCTCGTCCGCCTTGCCCATGTGATGGGTCAGCGCCCCGCAGCAGCCGGCCCCTTCGGCGACCACCACCTCGCAGCCGAGCCGCGTCAGCAGCCGGATCGTGGCGTCGTTGATGTCGGTGTTCAGCGCCTTCTGGGCGCAGCCGGTCATCAGCGCCACCCGCTTGCGGCGTGGCGCCACGGGGGCAAAGCTTTGGGGATCGTCGTTGCGGCTGACCGGCGGGATGACCCGCGGCGCCATCTCGATCATCGCCCTGAGCCGCGGGTCCGGCAGGTATCGCGCCAGCGGGCGCGCGATCTTCGCCCCCAGCAGGGCCAGCCGGAACCGGGTCGGGTATGGGATGATCCTCGCCAGAACCCAGCGCAGCGCGCGATCCTGCCAGGGCCGTTCGTAACGCTCCTCGATATAGGCGCGGGCATGGTCGACCAGGTGCATGTAATGCACGCCGGAGGGGCAGGTCGTCATGCAGGCAAGGCAGCTCAGGCAGCGGTCGATATGGGTCACTGTCCGCGCATCCGGCACGCGATCGTTCTCGATCATGTCCTTGATGAGGTAGATCCGCCCCCGCGGGCTGTCGAGCTCGTCGCCCAGGACCTGATAGGTCGGGCAGGTCGCGGTGCAGAAACCGCAATGCACGCAGGCGCGAAGGATCTCGTTGGCGCGGGCGGTGCCGGGCTGCTTGAGCTGTTCGTCTGTGAAATTGGTTTGCATGTCGTCTCGGTTCAGGAAGAGAGGAGTTGCGCGGTGGCCAGGCCGAACCACGGGGCCGTGGTCGCCAGCAACCCGGCCAGCGTCACCCA
Source organism: Salipiger sp. (assembly GCF_048261495.1). Classification (GTDB taxonomy): domain Bacteria; phylum Pseudomonadota; class Alphaproteobacteria; order Rhodobacterales; family Rhodobacteraceae; genus Salipiger. The sequence continues at coordinate 121,316 of NZ_JBLXFX010000001.1, read as the reverse complement.
CCGGGCAAGCTGCCGGCCCCGGACCCGGCGCCGCAGCGCCAGCGCCCCGAGCGCGAGGACCAGAATCCAGGACAACCACAGCATCCCGAGCGACGGCAGCGCCCCTCCGAGGATGCGCAGCCCGATGGCCCCGGCCATTGCCGTCATGGCGATCATCGCCAGCCCGGTCAACGGCACCACCCCCGGGCGCAGCCGCATCAGGCCGACATAGATCGCCGGACCGGCGGCAAAACAAAGCACAAACGTCGCGATGGTTTCCTGCGTCATGTCATCAGACCCGGGTTCAGCAATCCCTTGGGATCGAATTTCCGCCGGATCCCCTCCGACAGGGCGGCCACGGGGGCCGGTTCGGGATGGAAGGCGGGAAGCAGGGCTCGGCTCGCCTCGCCCGCACGCACCAGCATGGCGTGGCCCGCAAGCGGGTTGATCAGCTTGCGCGCGTCCACGCCCGCCTTCATCAGCGCCCAGACCAGCCCGCCGCCCCAGTCGTAGAGCACCGCTTCGGGCGACAGCCGCGCGACAAGGCCCGGCGCGTCCGACGGCTTGCAGGAAAGGCGCCAGACATCGCCCACCGCCCCGTGAAACGGCGCCACGTCGCGGATGCCCGCCCAGAGTGCCGCCACCGCACCGGCGTCGGTCTCGACCGAGACCTCCCGACCCGCAAACAGCTCCCGCAACCGGCCGGCCCGGTAGGCGACCGATTCGGAAAACCCCTCGATCCGCAGCAGGGTCTCGCCGCGACCCTCCGCCCCGACGGGGAGATGCGCCGCCCCCGTCACCTCGAAGGGCGACCCCAGCGCCTCGGACATGACGCGCACGGCCTCCGTCTCGGCCAGTCCCGCGATGCGCAACGTGGCCGAACTCTCCGGCGTCGGAAGCACCTTGAAGGCGACCTCGCTCAGCACCCCGAGCGTGCCCCAGCTCCCGGCCATCAGCTTGACCAGATCGTAGCCGGTGACGTTCTTCATCACCCGCCCGCCGTTGCGCACCACCGTCCCGGTGCCGTCGACAAAGCGCACGCCGAGCATGTAATCCCGGCAGGCTCCCGCCTGGATACGCCGCGGGCCCGAAACATTCGCCGCCGCCATGCCGCCGACGGTAGGCTCCCCACCGGTGCCGAGCAGACCGCGGTGATCCATCGGCTCGAACGGCAGGCGCTGCCCCTCCGCCGCCAGCGCCGCCTCGACCTCGGCCAGGGGCGTCCCCGCCCGCGCCACGAGGGTCAGCGCGCCCGGCTCGTACAATGCGATCCCCGACAGTCCGCCGGTCTCGAGAACTTCGCCCGTCACCGGCCGTCCGATGGCGCGGGTTCCGCCGCCCCGCACATGCAGCGGGCCGCCCGCCGTCCTGATCATCTCGGCCAGTTCGGCCTCGGTTTCTGGTCTCATGGTCTTCTCTGGTTTCCAAATATCCCGGGGGAATCGCCGGAGGCGATGGGGGCGGCGCCCCCGCTACGCCGCCAGGCCGCGCTCCCGCCGGGGTTTCGAGACACCCAGCGGGAACACCTTTGCCGGGTTGAGCAGCCAGTCCGGATCGAACACGTCCTTCACCGCCATCTGCGCCTCGAGATCGGCGGGATCGTACTGGGTCTCCATGAGGTCGCGCTTCTCGATCCCCACGCCGTGCTCGCCGGTGAGACAACCGCCCACCTCCACGCAGAGCTTCAGGATGTCCGCGCCGAAGGCCTCGCACAGCTCCAGATCGCCCGGCTTGTTGGCATCGAACAGGATCAGCGGATGCATGTTGCCGTCCCCGGCGTGGAACACGTTGGCGACCTTCAGGCCGTATTGCTCCGACATCTCGCCGATCCGCGACAGCACTTGCGGCAGCGCGGTCACCGGGATGGTCCCGTCGAGGCACATGTAGTCGTTGATCTGGCCCATCGCCCCGAAGGCGCTCTTGCGGCCGAGCCAGATGCGCCCCGCCTCGTCGGCATCCTTCGCCTCGCGCAATTCCACCGGGTCGTGGCGCCGGGCGATCTGCAGGATCAGGCCGAGCTGTTCGTCGATCTCGGCGGGCGACCCCTCGACCTCGACGATCAGAAGCGCCTCGCACATGGGATACCCGGCATGGGCAAAGGCCTCGCAGGCCTCGATGCAGGGGCGGTCCATGAACTCGATCGCGACGGGCAGCACACCGGCCTTGATGATGTCGGACACGCAGGCCCCGGCCACCTCGTTCGCATCGAATCCCATCAGCACGGGTCGCGCCCCCTCGGGTTTGCGCAGGATGCGCAGGGTCGCCTCCGTCACCACGCCGAGCTGCCCTTCGGAGCCGCAGATCACCCCGAGCAGATCCAGCCCCGGCGCATCCAGATGCGCGCCGCCGATCTCGACCACGGTGCCGTCCATCAGCACCATGGTCACCCCGAGCAGGTTGTTCGTCGTCACTCCGTACTTGAGGCAATGCGCCCCTCCGGAATTCATCGCGATGTTCCCGGCAATGGCGCAGGCCAGCTGCGACGAGGGGTCCGGCGCATAGAAGAAGTCCGCCTCCTCCACCGCGCCGGTCACCGACAGGTTGGTGCGCCCGGTCTGCACGCGGATGATGCGGTTGGCATAATCCGTCGCCAGCACCGCGTTCATCCGGGCCACGCCGAGGATCACGCAATCGGCCGTCGGCAACGCACCGCCCGCAAGCGAGGTGCCGGAGCCGCGCGGCACCACCGGCACGCCTTCCTCGTGGCAGATCCTCAGCACCGCAGACACCTCTTCCGTCGAGGAGGGCAGCACCGCGCAGAGCGGCGGGCAGCGGTAGGCGGTGAGGGCATCGCATTCGTAGGCGCGGGTTTCGAAGGCATCGTCGATCACCGCATCCGCGGGCAGAACGCCGCGCAACCGCGCGACGATCTCGGATTTTCGGGCCAGCACGCTGGCATCGGGTTCCGGCATCTGCATGGGCACCTCCCTTGAATTGGTAAAGTCATATAACCAATTTCCCGCATTCGCCAGACCTTTTCCCCTGCGCGCTTGCGGCATCTTGCGCATCACAGTGAAAAGATAGCACTAACGGAGCATGGACTGGGTCAAGATCGTACATCTGCTTTGCGTCATGGGATGGATGACCTCCATCTTCGCCGTGCCGCGCGCGCTGATCTATTGGAAGCGCGAACATGCCCGTCTCGGGGAATTCGGACCGCTGGGCGATCTGACGCTGCGCCTCTATCGCTTTTCGGCCGGTCTCGGCGTGATCGCGGCCGCGACGGGGCTCTGGCTGGCCGCCGACTGGTCCTGGCCGGCCTGGGTGCATGTCAAGCTGGTGCTCGTCCTCCTGCTGGCCGGGCATTACGTCTGGACCGGCGTGCTCGTCATGCGCGCCAAGCGCGGAGACTTCCGGGAAAGCGATCTTTTCCTGCGCATTTTTAACGAAATCAGCGTCGTGGCGGTGATCGCGATCCTCTGGGTCGTCGTGGCCAAGCCGTTCTGACGTCATGGCGGATCTTTCCCACCTCGCGCATTTCTCGCCCGTCGACCTCGTCGCGGTGATGGTGCTGGTCATCTGCTGGGCCGGAAGCACCCTGATCATCGAGAATCCGCCCGCGCGGCGCCCCTCGGTGTCGCGTCTGATGGCGAATTACCGGCGGATCTGGATGCACCAGTTCGTGACCCGCGAACCGCGGATCTTCGATTCCCAGATCGTCGGATCGCTGCGGCAGAGCACGGCCTTCTTCGCCTCCGCCTCGATGATCGCGATCGGCGGCATCTTTGCCCTGCTCGGCAATCCGGACCGGCTGCGGGGCGTGGCGGACGACCTCGCGGTGGGCAACGACCCCGAGGTGGTGTGGGAGGTGAAGCTCATCCTCACCCTTCTCTTCGCCGCCAATGCCTTTCTGAAATTCGTCTGGTCGAACCGGCTGTTCGGCTACTGCTCGGTGATGATGGGGGCGGTGCCCAACGATGCCTCCGAAACCGCCTATGCCCGCGCCGGGAAGGCGGCCGAGATCAACATCTTCGCGGCCAAGAGCTACAATCGCGGCCTGCGCACGGTGTATTTCGGCATCGCGTCGGCAGCCTGGCTGGTCGGGGCCGCGCCGCTGATCGGTGCGGCGCTGCTGGCCCTGATCGTGATCCTGCGGCGGGAGTTCGTCTCCCGGTCGCGCGAAGTGCTCGTGGCACCGGACCCGGAGACGGATCGCTGATCCGGGATCAGCGGCGCCCCTCGCGCAGCCAGGCTCCGACGATGAAGGCCGAGGCCAGCAGCAGCGTCAGCCAGGCGGGCAGCAGCGGGATCTGTGTCACGTCCATCGTCTCGTAGGCCTCGCGCGGGGTGATGCCGGCCCAGCCGCGACCGGCCGCGGGACGACCGGCGCTGACCGCGCGGATCGTCGGCACCCCGTCCTCCAGCCGGAGCACGCCGCCGCGCATGGAGTCGATCACCGGCTCCAGCGCCTCGCCGCTGGCGATGGTCTGCTCGAATTCCTTCGGGGCCGAGGGGCCGAGGCCGATTACGGCTTCCTGATCGCCTTCCTTCAGTCGGTAGAGGCCGATCTCGGGCCCCTCGTAGATCGCTTCGAAGCGGCCGGGCGAGACCTCTTCCAGCGTCACCTCCTCGGTTTCGCCATCGGGGCGGGTCACGGTCACGGCGCCGACGCTGTCTTCGAGCGTGCGGCGGATGATGCGCATGGTCTGGCCGGTGGGTTCGGCCCAGATCGCCTCCTCCTCGAGCTCGGGTTCCTTCATCATCCAATGCGCGAGGCGGCGCAGCAGGTCGAGCTGCGGCCCGCCGCCTTCGAACCCGCGCGACCAGAGCCAGGCCTGGTCCGAGGCAATCAGCGCCACGCGCCCTTCGCCCACGCGGTCGAGCACCAGCAGCGGACGGTCCCCCGCGCCGGACATGACCACGTCGGCGTCGGGCAGAGGTTCAACCTCGACCTGCCGCAGCCAGCGGCCCCAGGTTTCCGCGCCGAGCAGCCCGGCGGTGACAGGGTGGCGGTGGCCGAGATCGGTGACGGTCGGCCGGAAGCCTTCCTCCACCACGCGGGCGGTAGGTTCGGCCGGCAGGATATCGGCAAGCGGAGAGCGGTAGATGCTGTCGGCCGAGGCGAAATCCGGCCCGGCGGCGACCAGCACGGCGCCGCCCTTCTCGACATAGTTGCGCACGTTGTCGAGGTAGATCGCGGGCAGGATGCCGCGCCGCTTGTACCGGTCGAAGATGATGAGGTCGAAATCCTCGATCTTCTCCAGGAACAGCTCGCGCGTGGGGAAGGCGATCAGCGAAAGTTCGGTCACCGGTACGCCGTCCTGCTTTTCCGGCGGGCGCAGGATGGTGAAATGCACGAGGTCGACCGAGCTGTCGGATTTCAGCAGGTTGCGCCAGGTGCGCGACCCGGCATGAGGTTCGCCCGACACCAGCAATACGCGCAGGCGGTCGCGGACGCCGTTGATCTGCACAAGCGCGGTGTTGTTGCGGTCGGTCAGTTCGCCCTCGGCGGTGTCGACGGTGAACTGGATCACGTTCAGCCCGCCGTGGGGCAGGGTGATCGGCAGTTCCACATCCTCGCCGACAGGAACCGTCAGGCTTTGCGGTTCCGCACCGTCGACCGAGATTCGCAGTTGTGTGCGGTCCGCCGCCGGCGCGGCGCCGTCATCCTCGACCCGGACGGTCAGGGTGACGGGCTCTCCCAAGATGGCGAAGGCGGGGGCATTGCGCACGATGAGGCGCCGGTCCCAGTCCTCCTCGCGGCCGGTCATCAGCAGGTGCATCGGCGCGGGCAGCGACGGCGCGCGGTCGAGATCGTGCAGGCGGCCATCCGACAGCAGGAACACCCCGGCGATGCGGCCGCGCGGTTCCTCGGCCATCGCCTCGGAAAGGGCGGTCATCAGCAGGGTTCCGGTATCGCCCTCGCCGTCGCCGACCTCGATCCGGCGGATTTCGGTATTGGGACGCGCGGCCAGGCGTGCCTCCAGCGTGGCGGCGGCGTCCTCGGTGGTCGTCAGCCGGTCCGAAAGGTTCTGCGAGGCCGAGGTGTCGACCACCATCAGCACGATGTCGGACAGCGGCGCACGATCCTCCTGCTGGAAGGACGGCTGGGCCAGCGCCGCGATCAGCACGAACCCGGCAAAGAAGCGCAGCGGCCAGCCCGCCAGCCCGCGCCACAGGGCAAGGATCACCCCCGCGACGGCAAGGACGCCGAGCACGGCGATCACCGGCCACGGCAGCAGCGGGTCGAAGACGATCTGTCCGGTCATTGTCCCAGCCTGTCGAGAAGCGCAGGCACGTGAACCTGGTCGGATTTGTAGTTGCCCGTGAGCACGTGCATCACGAGGTTGACCCCGAAGCGGTAGGCGATCTCGCGCTGGCGTTCCCCTGCAAAGCCGGAGCCGATGCGGATCATCGGATTGCCGCGCTCGTCCATCGCCCAGGCCGAGGCCCAGTCATTGCCGCCGATCACCACCGGCGTCACGTTGTCGTTGAGGTTGCGGAACGGCATCCCCTCGACCAGTTCGGCATCGGGGGGCGCGGCTTCGACCCAGACATCGCGGCTGTTGTAACGGCCGGGGAAATCCTGGAGCAGGTAGAAGGTGCGGGTCAGCACGTGGTCCTGCGGCACCTGTTCCAGCGGCGGAATGTCGAGCGGCGCGGCGAGGTCGCGCAGCTTGCGCCCCTCGGGCGAGGCGGCGCCGAAGCCCGCCACATCCGCGTCGCGCGTGTCGAACAGGATCATCCCGCCGGAGCGGAGATATTCGTTGAGCTTGGCATAGGCGGCAGGCGACGGGGTTGGCTGGCTGGGCGTGACGGGCCAGTAGAGCAGCGGAAAGAAGGCCAGCTCGTCGGTTTCCAGGTCCACGCCCATCGGTTCCGCCGGCTCGACAGAGGTGCGGAAGAACAGGATCTCGGACAGGCCGAACAGCCCGGCCTGCGCCACGTCGTCGATGCGCGGATCGCCGGTGATCACATGTGCCAGCGTCACCTCGGCCGTGGCCTGGAGCGCAAAGCCGTCATCCGGCGCGGCCTCCTGGGCACGGCTGTCGACAGGCATCAGCATCAGCCCCGCGAGCAGGGCCGCCGCCACGGGCCGCCCGCCGCGCAACCGTCCGGACAGCGCGAGCGAGGCGATGACATCGGCCAGCAGAAGGGCGATGGCCAGCGCCAGCAGCCAACCGCCGAGCGGGGTTTCCTGCGGGCGGGACAGGCCTTCGACGGGGACGCCGTCGGGCCATGTGACGGGCTCGAACCGGGTCTCCGCGGTCACGACGTTGCGGGCAAGGCTGCGATCCTCGCCCTGGTAGAGGCCGGGGCGCAGGTTCGGGCCGAGCGGATCGACCAGAAGCTTCGGTCCTTCGACGCCGGGCAGGGTGCCCGCGTCGCGCACGTTGCCGAAGGCGTCCAGCACCCGGATCGGTTGCCAGACCGTGCCGTCCAGTTCGGCGGCATCGGGCCGGGCGGGCATGGAGGACACGGCCAGCCGGTCCAGCATCCGCACGAACAGCCCGGAGAGCGGCAGGCTCGACCATTCCGCATTCGCGGTGACATGGAACAGAACGATCTGTCCCTGCCCCTCGCGCTTGCGCGTGACCAGCGGCGTGCCGTCCGAAAGCTGCGCGATGACGCGGTCGGCCAGCGTCGGGTCGGGCTGTGCCATGACCTGCGACGCCACCGTCACGTCCGCCGGAATGTCGAGCCCGAAGAACGGGCTTTCCTCGGCAAAGGGCGCAAGGGTCTTGGGTTCGCCCCAGCTCATCGCGCCGCCGACGCTGCGGCCCCCTGCGCGCAGGCGCACGGGCATGAGCGGGTCTTCGGAATCCCGGCTGATGTCGCTTGCGGCAAGGCGCGGCCCGGCGAAACGCAGCAGGGTGCCGCCCTTCTCGACCCACTCCAGCACGCCATCCTGCTCGGCGGGGGAAAGGGTGGCGACATCGGCCAGGACGATCACGTCGGGATTGGCGGGCAGCACTTCGGTCAGCGATCCGTCGAGCAGGTCGGCGGTGGGGACAAGCGCCTTCTGCAGGTAGTAGAGCGGCGAGAGCAGCTCCAGCCCCTCGCGGTTGTCGTTGCCGGCGATCAGCGCAACCTCCCTGCGGCGCAGGGAATCGTCGGGCAGGGTGACGGCGCCGACGCTGCGGGCGCCGTCGATCTCGAACCGGGTGATCCGCGCGCGCAGCTCGGAGGGCAGGTTCAGTTCCAGCTCGGCCTCGGTCGCGTTCTGGTCGAAGGTCAGCGGGGTGCGCACCAGCACGGCGGGATTCCCGGCGGGATCCAGCCCGTGCCCGGCGATCGTCACCTCGGCAGCGGGGCCGGGGCGCAGACGGCGGGCGGCGAGCAGGATGTGCCCGTCCTCGAACCGTGCCGGGGTCAGCGCGTAGTGCGACCGGGGGCTTTCGAAGATCGTCACGGCGCCGCGCGCTTCCAGCGCGTCGAGCAGCCCGCCGCGCGAGCCCCGGGCAAGGCCGTCGGACATCCAGTAGGTGTCGAAATTCCCGTCCGGAAGCAGGGCCAAGGCGCGCTCGACCTGCGCCGGTTCGGGTTGCCACGGCTCCGGCAGGATGCCGGTGAGACGCGACCGCAGCACGCCGGCGGCCTGGAATTGAGGCGGTTGCGGATCGGTCAGACGGATCAGCGCCACCGGGCGGGACTCGCGTTCGGCCCGCGACAGCAGCGCGTCGAGGCCCTGCATCTCGGCCCGCCAGTCCGCCGCGCTGGACCAGCTTGCATCCGTCACCACGAGGATCGGCCCGGTGCCGGTGATCCGGTCGTCGGTCTCCGGGTCGAGGATCGGCCCGGCAAGTCCGATGATGACGGCAGCCGCCGCCAGCATCCGCATCAGCAACAGCCACCACGGCGTGCGGTCGGTGATCTGGTCGTCGTCCTGCAGGCCGAGCAGCAGCACGACCCCGGGAAACATCCGCCGGATCGGTGCCGGGGGCACCGCGCGCAGGATCACCCAGAGCACCGGCAGCGCTATGAGCCCCAGCAGCAGCCAGGGTGCGGCAAAGCCCAGTGGGCCGATCATCGTCATCCGTGGCCTCCGTCCATCGCGCGGTAGAGCCAGAGCAACGCATTCTGCGCGCTGTCCGAAGTGTGGTGGCAAGAGTATTGCCAACCCGTTAACCGGCACAGATCCCGGATGCGGCCCTTGCGCTCGGCCAGGCGCTGCAGGTAGCGGTCGCGCAGGTCGCCGGCCTTCAGGGTTTCATGGGCGACGGTCTTGCCGACGCTTTCGAAGATCGTGCGGCCCTTGAAGGGGAAGCTTTCTTCGGAGGGGTCGAGCACCTGCAGTAGCGCGCCGCGCACGCCGCGGTCGGCGGCCTTTGTCAGCGCAGCCTCGACCGGCGCGAGATCGCCGAGGAAATCCGAGACGAACAGCGCCCGCGCATGGGGCAGCATCCCGCGCGCCTCCGGGGGCGCGTAATCCTCGGTGCCGTCGGTGGCCAGGGCCTCGGCCAGGCGCAGGATCTGGATGTCGCCGTTGCGCGGCGGCAGGGACCAGCCGGTGAAGCCCACCCGCTCGCCGCCACGGACCAGCAGGATCGACGCCGCCAGCGCGACCAGGCGCGCGCGGTCGCTCTTGGTCGGCAGGTCCTTGCCCGAGGAAAACCGCATCGACGCGCCGGTATCGACCCAGAGCATCACGCTCTGGGCGATCTGCCATTCGCGTTCCCGCACGAACTGCTCGTCGCCGCGGGCCGAACGCCGCCAGTCGATGTTGCGGTAGCTGTCTCCGGGCCGCAGCGTGCGGTACTGCCAGAAATCGTCGCCCAGACCGGAACGCCTGCGCCCGTGCTCTCCCAGCAGAACGGTCCCCGCGAGATGCTCGGCCCGCGCCAGAAGCGCCGGAAACCGCGAGGCTTCTTCCTGCGCGTCGCGGCGAAGAAGGGCGATCTGGTCGCTCAAGCGGCGGCCTCGGTGCGGATCAACCCGCCTGCGATATCGTCGATGATCGCGCCGAGATCCTCACCCCGCGCTCGCGCCGAGAAGGTCAGCGCCATGCGGTGCACCAGCACCGGGCGGGCCATGTCGATCACGTCCTCGGGCGAGGGCGCAAGCCGTCCCTGAAGCAGGGCGCGGGCGCGGACGGTGAGCATCAGCGCCTGCGCGGCGCGCGGGCCGGGGCCCCAAGCGACCGTGTCCTTGACCCGCTGTCCGGCCGACGGATCGGAGGGGCGGAAGGCGCGCACGAGGTCGAGAATCATCTCGACCACCGCATCGCCCACCGGCATCCGCCGCAGCAGGCGCTGGGCGGCAAGCAGGGAGACCGGGTCGAAAACCTGGTGCGCTTCGGCCTCTTCCGTCCCGGTGGTGGCCAGCAGGATGTCCCGCTCGGTCTTGCGGTCGGGATATTCGACGTCGATCTGCACGAGGAAACGGTCGAGCTGCGCTTCGGGCAGGGGATAGGTGCCCTCCTGCTCGATGGGGTTCTGCGTCGCGAGAACGTGGAACGGAAGTTCGAGCGCGCGCGTTTCCCCGGCGACCGTGACCGCCTTTTCCTGCATTGCCTGAAGCAGCGCGGACTGGGTGCGGGGCGAGGCGCGGTTGATTTCGTCCGCCATCAGCAACTGGCAGAAAATGGGACCATGTATGAACTTGAAGGCCCGCGACCCGTCCATCCCCGTCTCGAGAACCTCGGAGCCGAGGATGTCGGCGGGCATCAGATCTGGGGTGAACTGGATCCGATTGCCGTTCAGCCCCATGACCGTCGAGAGCGTTTCGACCAGCCGGGTCTTGCCCAGTCCCGGCAGACCGATGAGCAGACCATGACCGCCGCAGAGCAGCGCGGAGAGGGTCAGGTCGACCACGCGCTCCTGACCGATGAACCGCTTGGTGATCGCGGCCTTCGCGTCCGCGAGTTTGACTTCCAGCGCCTCGATCTCGGCGACAAGGTCTTCGGCCATCTGGTGACTCCTTGCAATTCATCATTTACGGTTGGAGTGTATCGCGGGCTTCGCAAATGGCAAAAGCAATGAGCACACAAAATCTCGTGACACCTGACGCCCAAGGCATAGCAGCCTCCGCAAAAGCCGCGAAAAGTCGCGGCATTCCTCCGGTCCACAAGTGGAATCCGCCCTATTGCGGCGATCTCGACATGCGAATTGCGCGTGATGGCACGTGGTTCTACCTCGGGACGCCGATCGGCCGGTTCGAACTGGTGAAACTGTTCTCCTCGATCCTGCGCAAGGATGACGACGCCTATTTTTTGGTCACTCCGGTCGAGAAGGTGGGGATCACCGTCGACGACGCGCCCTTCGTGGCGACCGATTTCAGCGCGGCGGGCGACGGGCAGGACCAGGTCCTGACCTTCACCACCCATGTCGGGGACAAGACCGTTGCCGGTCCCGACAGCCCGATCCGGGTCGAGCGTGACCCGGATACCGGCGAACCCTCGCCCTATGTGCGGGTGCGCGCCGATCTCGAGGCGCTGATCGACCGCAAGAGCTTTTACAGGCTCGTCGACCGCGCGGTGCATCATCTGCACGACGGAGAGAGCTGGTTCGGGCTCTGGTCGTCGGGGCAGTTCTTTCCGATCATCCCCTCCGCCGAGCTCTGAACGGGGGCGGTCGTCAGGCCTCCATCCGGCGCATGATGCCGTGGGCCAGCGCCGGGGACAGCCGCATGATCCGCTTCAGCAGGCGGGTCTTGCCGATCCAGATCTCCTGCTGCCCGGCGGCGGCACCCGCAAGGATGGCGCGCGCCGCCTCGTCCGGGGGCATCTTGCGCTCCGGCGCGCCCTTCGAGAGGGTGGTGTCGACCACGGGAAGCAGCGCCTCGCAGATCCCGATGTCGAGCCCGGCATCCTCTACCTGGTAGCGCAGGGTCCGGGTGAAGCTGCGCATCGCGGCCTTGGTCGCGCAATAGATGGGCGCATCCGCCTTGGGCGCGACGGCAAGACCGGAGGTGACGTTGACGATGCGCGCGCCGGGGCGTTGCGCAAGGGTCGGCAGCAGCCCGACGCCGATCTGCATCGGGGCGACGGCGTTGATGCGCACCTCTTCGTCGATCCCGTCGAAGTGGTCGCCCTCCCGCACCAGCCGGGGATAGCGCATCACCGCGGCATTGTTGATGACGACGCTGCACTCGGGGTGCTGATCCCGCACCCAGTTCACCACGCCGCGGGGAATGTCCGGATCGGCGAGATCGGCTTCCAGCACATCGCAGGCCGGACCGAGCCGCCGCGCGAGATCCTCCAGCCGCGCCGGGTTGCGCGCCACGGCCAGGACCGTCGCACCGCGCGCGGCAAGCTCCCCGGCCATGACGGCGCCGATGCCGCGCGTGGCCCCCGTCAGCAGCACCTTCCGCCCGTCCCAAAATCCCGTCATCGCCTTTTCTCCTTGTCCGCAAGCCTGCGTTTCCGACATAATGTGAGCAATCTTTCAGGTTTCATACTCGCATTTGCCCATGACCCCTCCCGACGCCCTTCACCCGAGAAAAACACCGGTTCAGAGCCGGTCGCGCGCCTCCTACGAGGCGGTGCTGACGGCTGCGGCTCGGATTCTGGAGGGGCAGAGACCGGGCGCGCTCAACACCAATGACGTGGCCGCGCGGGCGGGAGTGAGCATCGGGACGCTCTACCAGTACTTTCCCGGCAAGGAGGCGATCGCGGCCGAACTGATCCGGCGGATCAAGATGCAGCTTCTCGAGGATTTCTCGGAAGCGATCGTCGTCGCAAGAACGCAGAACCTGCGGGAGGCGGCGGTCACCATGGTTTCGGCCTCGATCCGCCACCACGCCCGCGCGCCGGAATTGTCCCGCGAACTGGAAAGGATCGAGGAGACGCTGCCGCTCGACGCGGAGGCGGCGGAAGTCGGGGGCAAGGTGCTGAACGCGCTCGAAGCGCTGCTGGCGGGCTTCGGCATTCCCGAACCGGACATCGCCGCACGCGATCTGGTGTCCCTCAGCAAGGGGTTGGTACACGCGGCGCTCTTTGCCGGGGAAACCGATCTCGGCGCCATCGAACAGCGCCTCTGCCGCGCGGTCTTCGGCTATCTGCGCATCCCGTGACGGTCAGTCGCCGAGTTTGGCGTGAACCTCGTCGAGGTCGATCTCGCCCACCGGCATCTTGTTCGCCGGGTTGTCGAAATCGTATTTGAAAAGGGTGAAGTCGCGCCAGTAGATCTCGCGCATGAGGTGCATGGAGAGATCGTCGAAATAGTCTTCGACCGGATGCGCCCGCTTGGGCCCGTGGCCTTCGCTTTCGTTGAAGCGCGGGATGGTGCCCAGGTCGACCCTGTGCGGCGTTTCCACCGCGTCGAGCACGCCCTGCATGCCGTCGTTGAAGGTCTCGGTCCAGAAGATGTCGTTGTAGCGCCCGCCGTTGACGATGAAGGTGCTCACGTGGCCCGACATGGAGGACCAGTGAATGTCCGGCTCCATCGGGCGGCGCCAGCGGATGGTGTCGCGCACGAAGAGCAGGAACCGGCGGAAGCTGCGCACCTGGTCGAACGGCTCCTTGCCATCGTCGCCGCCCACCTCGATCCCGTATTTCTGGATCAGCAGCGGCACGAGATTGCCGCGATAGCGCCGGCCGTTGCGCTGGATGCCGCAGATCTTGTCGAAGAAGGACGACAGGACGCGGGTGTAGGGATTGCGCACGCAGGTGAAGGCGTAGGAGGTGCGCGTCTTCACATTGGCCTTGATGACATCCTGGCTGTCCTCGCGCGCCCACTTGTGCAGACCGTGATCGGCGTCGTGAATGTCGCCGTCATAGAACGACCCGTGATCCGAGTAGAACATGATCTGACCGATGGTCGAACAGGCGCATTTCGGGACGACCCTGTACACCATGCTTTCACTTTCGGTCATCCAGGTCCCTGGAAACCCCATCTGCCCTTGCCTCCGGCGCGTGGCCCGCGTGATCCGGGCGCTTGACGATGCAAAAAAGCAGAAGAACCCGGTTTCTTCAACGCCCGTTCACCTCTATCAACATAAACAATTCTGAAAAACCGGGGCTTTCTGTTTCCTGAATGGCTAAAATCGCCTTCATTCTGCTGTGCCACAAGGACCCTGACGCCATCATCAAGCAGGCGCAGAGCCTGACCGCCGTCGGCGACTACATGTCGATCCATTTCGACGGGCGGGCGCCGCAGGCCGCCTATGACCGGATCCGCAAGGCGCTGGACGGCAATACCAACGTGACCTTCGCCCGCAAGCGCATCAAATGCGGCTGGGGGGAATGGTCGCTGGTGCAGGCGACGCTGCTCGCCGTCGAGGCGGCGGCCGAGGATTTTCCCCGCGCGACCCACTTCTACATGCTGTCGGGGGATTGCATGGCGATCAAGTCGGCGGAATACGCGCATGACTTCCTCGACCGGCGCGAAGTGGATTACGTGGAGAGCTTCGATTACTTCAAATCCGACTGGATCAAGACCGGCTGGAAGGAAGAGCGGCTCATCTACCGTCACTGGTTCAACGAACGGACGCAGAAGCGCCGGTTCTACGGCATGTTCGCGCTGCAGAAGCGGCTGGGCCTGACGCGGCAGATCCCCGGCGACATCGAGGTCATGATCGGGTCGCAATGGTGGTGCCTGAGGCGGCGCACGATCGAGTGGATCCTGGATTTCTGCAAGCGCAGGCCGGACGTGATGGCGTTCTTCAAGACGACCTGGATTCCGGACGAGACCTTCTTCCAGACGCTGGTGCGCCACCTGGTGCCGGGGAACGAGATCGAAAGCCGCACGCTGACCTTCCTGATGTTTTCGGACTACGGGATGCCGATCACCTTCTACAACGACCATTACGATTTGCTGCTCAGCCAGGATTTCCTGTTCGCCCGCAAGATCAGCCCGGAGGCGCGGGAACTGAAGCGGCGGCTGGGGGTGCTCTATTCCTCCGAGGGGGCGCGGTTCCAGATCTCGAACGAGGGGCGGTCGCTCTACAAGTTCCTGGCCGGGAAGGGCCGGATCGGACGCCGGTTCGCGCCGCGCTTCTGGGAGACGGAAAGTTCGCTCGGCCGGGAGCGCGAATTGCTGATCGTCGTGTGCAAGAAGTGGCACGTCGCCAAGCGGCTGCTGGAGCGGATCCGGCAGATGACCAACATTCCCTGCATCGAGTACCTGTTCAACGAGGAAAGCTGTCACCTGCCCGACCTCGGGGGAATCCAGTCGACGATGGGCAAGCGGCACCGGCACCGCCGGGCGCTGATGCGGATGCTGTTCGACTACTACGAGTCCGACCGGCTGATCGTCTGCATGGACCCGGCGAACCTGGACCTGCTCGAGGATTTCTGCCGCGACCGCTCGGTGTCGCGGCTGCTGGAGGTGGAGTGCCAGTTTTCGGAGGCCTATCTCATCGGGCATGCGATGCGGGTCGGGCTGGCCGGGGACCGGACCCCGAAGGAGACGCTGAACCGCCTGATGCCGACCATCCGCAACGATATGGTGCATGAGAGCGACCGCATCCGGGACGCGGATTTCGACAACCACCTGAGGATGCGCGAAAGCGATTCGCCCGAGGTCAATGCGCGGGTGGTGGCGGAATTCCTGTCGATCTCCTCCGACAAGGCGCTGGACATCTCGCGGACCGACTACCTCTTCGCGGACTGAGCGCGGGCCCTTGCACCCGGACGGATTTGCGCCTTTCATGCGCGCGAACCAGCAGATCGCGGACGCCAGATGCCCTACACCTACGACGACCAGAACATCTTTGCCAAAATCCTGCGGGGCGAGATCCCGAACGACACCGTGCTCGAGACCGAGCACAGCCTGGCCTTCCGGGACATCCGGCCCCAGGCGCCGGTCCACGTGCTGGTGATCCCGCGCGGCAGCTATGTCTGCTACGACCATTTCGCGCAGGACGCCTCGGATGCAGAGATCCTCGACTACACCCGCGCCATCGGCAGGGTCTGCGAGATGGAGGGCGTGGCCGACGGCGGGTTCCGCCTGATCGCCAACGCGGGCGAGGCCGGCGTGCAGGAGGTGCCGCATCTGCATGTCCACATCCTTGCCGGGCGGCCGCTGGGCCGGATGCTCGAGCGCGGCTGATCCGATCCCGCGGTGCGCTGGCGCGCGCCGTGTCTCTCGCCTGCGCCCTGCGGGCTCCGGCTCGGCGCGCGTGGTGGCGTGACGCCTCTGCCCGGTGGCGCGGGGATGGCGGGGCCGGAGGCCTCCGGCGGGGATATTTGCAGCCAGAAGAAGGACGGGGCCGGGAGGGGCCGCGATGCCTGCGCGCCGGGCAGGGGCGTGGCCGGAGCGCCACCGGCGGCTTGCCGAGCCTTGCCCCCGCGCCGTTCCTTGTCCATAACGCAGCGAGTGCACCGTCAGCCACAAGGGAACCGCAGCGATGGCCACAGAAGCGCCCGAGGTCAAGATTGTCGACAGCCACCGGATCGCCTGCGACGGCGGCGAAGGCGCGCTCGGGCATCCGCGCGTCTGGTTGTCCATTCCCCCCGAGCAGGGGTTTGTCGAATGCCCGTATTGCGATGCGAAATACGTGCATGCCGACTTCGAGGGCAAGGTCTGACGCCTGCCGCGCGGGCCGGACGGGGCGGGCCGGTGCATTCTGACCTGACACACCCCCGCCGATTGGCTCCATGCTTCCGATCTTTCTGAAGACCCTTCCGTTCTTTGCGCTGATCGCGGTCGGTTATCTTGCGGCGCGCTACAGGTTCTTTTCCGAGGCGGCCTCGGCCGCGCTGACGCGGTTCGTCTTCTATTTCGCGCTCTCGGCCATGCTGTTCCGGTTTTCGGCGAACCTGTCCATCGCCGAGATCTTCGATGCGCGGCTGGCGGCGGGGTACCTCTGGGGGACGGCCTTTGTCTACGGTATCGCAACGGCGGTTGCCCTGTTTCGCAGGCTCGACGTGCAGACCGCGGCGATCGAGGCGCAATGTGCCGCCATCGGCAATACCGGGTTCCTGGGCGTGCCGATGCTGGCGGTGCTCATGGGGCAGGCGGCCGTGGGGCCGATCATCCTGATCCTCTCCATCGACCTGCTGGTATTCTCGACCCTTCTGGTCATCCTCGTCACCGGATCGCGGGACGGGCGGATGTCGCCGGCGATGCTGCGAACGGTGGGCATGGGGCTGCTGAAGAACCCGATGATCGTCGCCATCGTGGCCGGGCTGGCGGTGTCGTCCTCCGGCCTGACCATTCCGGATCCGGTCAACGAGTTCCTCACCCTGCTCGGCAATGCCGCGACTCCGGGGGCGCTGTTCGCCATCGGCGCCTCGCTTGCCTCGAAGAGCGCGGAGCGGCTGCAGATCGCGGCCTGGCTCAGTTTCTGCAAGCTGATCCTGCATCCGCTGTTCGTGGGGCTCGGGGTGTTCGTGTTCTTCCCGGTGACGCCGTTCCAGGCCGCGGTGGTGGTGTCGGCCTCGTCCCTGCCGGTGGCGGGGAACGTGTTCATCCTTGCCCAGCACTACGGCATCGCGCCGCAGCGGGTGTCGGCCTCGATCCTGATCTCGACGGCGGTCAGCATTCTCACCGTCTCGACGGTGATCGCCTGGGTGTCCGTCTGAGCGTTGCGCCTTGCCCTGACCCGTCGGCGTGCTAGCACTCAGACCGACCGGACAGGAGAGTGCCATGAAGACCGTTTCCGAAAATCGCAGCTTTGGCGGCATGCAGGGCGTCTACAGCCATGCCTCGCAGGCCTGTTCCTGCGACATGACCTTCGGGTTGTTCCTGCCGGAGGAGGCGCGGCACGGCCCGGTGCCGGTGCTGTGGTATCTGTCGGGCCTGACCTGCACGCACGAGAACGCGATGACCAAGGCCGGGGCGCAGGCCGTCGCCGCCGAGGCGGGCATCGCGCTGGTGTTTCCCGACACCTCGCCGCGCGGCGAGGACGTGGCGGACGCTGCGGGCTATGACCTCGGGCAGGGTGCGGGGTTCTACGTCAACGCGACCGAAGCGCCCTGGGCACCGCATTTCCGCATGCGGGATTATCTGGCCGAGGAACTGCCCGGCCTGATCGGCGCGGAATTCCCTCTGGAGATGGACCGACAGGCGATCACCGGGCATTCCATGGGCGGGCACGGGGCGCTGACGCTGGCGATGAGCCTTCCGGAGCGCTTTTGCACGGTTTCGGCCTTTGCGCCCATCGCCAACCCGACGCGGAGCGACTGGGGCCGCAAGCAGCTCGGCGCCTATCTCGGACCGGACGAAAGCGCCTGGGCGCCGCATGATGCCACCCTGCTGATGGCGGAGCGCGGCTTTCCCGGCGAGGTGCTGATCGACCAGGGCAGCGCGGACCAGTTTCTCGACCTGCTGAAGCCCGAGGCGCTGGCGGAGGCGATGATGGCGCGCCGCCAGCCGGGGACGTTCCGGATGCAGAAGGGCTACGACCACAGCTATTTCTTCATCTCGACCTTCATGGCGGACCATGTCGCCTTCCATGCCGAGGCGCTTCGGGCATGACGATGCTCTATATCGACGCGGATGCCTGTCCGGTGAAGGCCGAAGCCGAGCGCGTCGCCACGCGACACGGCGTGCGGATGGCGGTGGTGTCGAACGGCGGGCTGCGGCCTTCGGCCAACCCGCTGGTGGAGACGGTGATCGTGCCGGAGGGCCCCGATGTCGCGGACATGTGGATCGCGGAGCGCTGCGGGCCGGGCGATGTGGTGGTGACCGGCGATATTCCCCTGGCGGCGCGCTGCGTCGAGGCGGGCGCGCGGGTGCTGCGCCACAACGGCGAGGCCTTCACCGCCGCCAACATCGGGCAGCAACTGGCCATGCGCGACCTCATGGCCGACCTGCGGGCGGCGTCTCCGCTGGCGCAGGGGGGAAGCGGGAAAGGCTTTACAAAGGCCGACCGCTCCCGTTTTCTGGACGCGCTGGAGCGGGAAATGCGCGCCGCCAAGGCGCAGGCAAAGGGGTAGGGCATGGCGATTCAGGCGGTCGTTTTCGACATCGGCAACGTGCTGATCGAATGGAATCCCGAACGCTACTACGACGCCGCCATCGGCGAGGACCGCCGCCGCGCCATGTTCGCCGAAGTGGACCTGCACGGCTACAACGACCGGGTCGACCGGGGCGAGGATTTTCGCGGCGTGATCGAGGAGGCGGCCGGGGCCTACCCTGCCTGGCGCGAGGAAATCCTGCACTGGCACGGCCACTGGCTCAAGATGGCGACCCCCGAGATTCCTCAGTCGGTGGCGATCCTGCGCCGTCTGCGCGGCAACGGCGTGCCGGTCTTTGCGCTGTCGAACTTCGGCATCGGCACCTTCGAACTGGCGGAGCCGGTCTATCCCTTCCTGGCCGAATTCGATCGCCGCTACATATCGGGCTATATGGGCGTGACCAAGCCGGGCGCCCGGATCTACGAGATGGTCGAGGAGGATTGCGGCCTGCCCCCGGAGAGCCTGCTCTTTGCCGATGACCGCGCGGACAATATCGCCGCCGCCGCGGCGCGGGGCTGGCAGACGCACCTGTTCACGACACCGGAGGCTTGGGAGGCCTGCCTGATCTCGCACGGCGTTCTGACCGCGCGGGAACCGGCATGACCGCCCCGGCCTTCATCCCGTTCGAGGCGGGGGAGCGGCTTGACTGGCTCGGCCTCACCAGGGCCTTCGAGGCCGGGCACCGCCTGCCACGCGCCGAAATCGCGGACAATTTCCTTTATCGCGGCAAGGACACGCTGCTCAATCGCGCGGCCTGGATCGACGGGCTGGGGCTGGCGGTGAAATCCGCCACCATCTTTCCCGGCAACCCCGAGCGGGGCAGGGGCATCGTGAACGGCGGCGTGACGCTCTACGACGACGCGACGGGGCTGCTCGAAGCGGTGGTGGATTTCCACCTCGTGACCAAGTGGAAAACGGCGGGCGACAGTCTGCTGGGCGCGCTGAAACTGGCCCGCCCGGAGTCGCGCGAGATCCTGATCGTCGGGGCGGGGACCGTGGGGCATTCGCTGGTCGAAGCCTATGGCGCGGGCTTTCCCGGTGCGCGGTTCAGCGTCTGGAACCGCACGCCCGACAAGGCCGAGGCGATGGCGTCGGAACTGGGCATCGACTTTGCCCCCGACCTGGAAGCCGCGGTCGCCGGGGCCGACATCATAAGCTGCGCGACCATGTCGACGACGCCGGTGATCCGCGGGGACTGGCTGCGCGCCGGGCAGCACCTCGATCTGATCGGGGCCTATCGCCCCGACATGCGCGAGGCCGACGATACCGCGCTGCAACGGGCGCGGATCTTCGTCGACAGTTTCGACACCACGCTCGGCCATATCGGAGAACTGAAGATCCCGCTCGAAAGCGGCGCGATCGGGCGCGGGGACGTGATCGCGGATTACTACGATTCCGGCGCCTTCCGCCGGACCGGGGTTGAGGAGATCACCCTGTTCAAGAACGGCGGCGGCGCGCATCTGGACCTGATGACCAGCCGCTACATCCACGACAACTGGAACGCGGCATGATCTGGGTTGCGGGCGGTTTCGCTTTGGTCGTCCTGGTCGCGGCACTGTTGCCCCGCTACCTGGAACTGCGTCGCCAACCCGTCACCAAGAGGGAACGGCAGGACACGGATGGGGGATTCGTCGGGACCAGCCGAGGGCTGACGCATTACCGGATCCTCGGGCCGACGCGGGGACCCTTCGTGGTCTGCGTCCACGGCCTGACCACCCCGTCGGCGGTGTTCGAAGGTCTGTCCGTGCATCTTGCGCGGATGGGCTTCCGGGTGCTGGTCTACGATCTCTACGGGCGCGGCCTGTCGGCGCGCCCCCATGGCCGGCAGACGCCGGAGTTCTTCACCCTTCAGCTGCGCGAACTGCTGGACGATCTGAACCTGACCGAGGAACTGACGCTGGTGGGGTATTCCATGGGCGGGGCCATTGCCGCCGCCTTTGCCGCCGAGGAGGACCACCGCCTGCGCCGCATCGTGCTGCTCGCCCCGGCCGGGATGGCCACGACGCTGGGCCGCGAGGCGGACTGGGCCGCGAAGATGCCGGGACTGGGGGACTGGCTGTTCCACATGGCCTTTCCCCGCGCGCAGCGCGCCGCCATCGAGGCAGAGCGCGGCATCCCCTCCGAGGTCGAGGGCATCGCCGAGGTCCAGACCGGAGAGCTGACGCGCCGGGGCTACGTGCGTTCGGTGCTGTCCAGCCTGCGCTACACGTTGTCCGAGCCGATGGAGGCAGCCCACCGCAGCATTGCCGCCGGAGGGTTGCCGGTGCTGGCGATCTGGGGCCGGGAGGATGCGCAGATCCCCCTGCGCGCCATGAGCCTGCTGACCGAGTGGAACCGCAGCGCCCGCCAGGAGGTGATCGACGGCGCCGGCCACGGCCTGCCCTACACGCACGCGGCCGAGGTTGCGGCGCTTGTCGCGCGCGAGCTGGAAGACGAGCGCCATCGCTGACGCCCGCCCCGGTCAGACCGGCAGCGGATTGGCCGCCGGCGCGCGGTTTTCCTTTACCGGCAGGTGGATCACCGCGCTGAGCGCGCCCACGCCGACTCCGACCCACCACACCAGCGTGTAGTCGCCGTAGATGTCGTACATCCGCCCGCCCAGCCAGACGCCGAGGAAGCCGCCGAGCTGGTGGGAAAAGAACACGATCCCGTAGAGCGTGCCCATGTAGCGCAGCCCGTAGAGATGCGCGACAAGCCCCGAGGTGAGCGGCACCGTGGCCAGCCAAAGCGAGCCCATGACCGCGGAAAAGACGATGACGCTCGCCGGTGTGATCGGCATCAGGATGAAGATCGCCGAGGCCAGAGTCCGCGCGGTGTAGATCGCCGCCAGCAGGTATTTCCGCGAGAACCGCTTGCCCGCCCAGCCCGCGGCCAGTGTGCCCGCGATGTTCGCCAGCCCGATCAGCCCGATGGACCACGCGCCGAGCGCCGAGGTCGTGGTGATGCCGAGGGAATGCAACAGCCCGCCCGCCGCGATCGGGCCGCACATCTCGGCCACGAAGGCCGGGAAATGGGCGGTGATGAAGGCAAGCTGGTAGCCGCAGGAAAAGAACCCGATGAAGATGAGCGAGAAGGACGGATCGCGCGCGGCCCGCTTCAGGATCGTGCCCATGCTTTCCTCGATCTCGGCCCGCGAGGCGGCCGGCGCGCGCATCATCGGCAGGGTCAGCAGCACCGCAAGGATGAGCAGGGCAAAGACCAGGAACACCTCCTGCCAGCTCAGCATGGTGAGCATCCATTCGGCGAAGGGGGCGCCGACCACCTGTCCCGCGCTACCCGCCGCGGTGGCGATGGCCAGCGACATGGAGCGGTTCTCGTCCGAGGCGGCGCGGCCCACCACCGCGAGGATCACGCCGAAGCCGGTACCCGCGACGCCGAAGCCGACCAGCAGTTCGGACCATTGCATCGCGCCGGGGGTCATCGAATAGCTCGACAGCACGAGGCCCGCCGCATAGGTGATCGCACCCAGAATGATCGCCTTGCGGTCGCCGATCTTTTCCGCGACCGCGCCGAACAACGGCTGACCGATCCCCCAGGCGAGGTTCTGGAGGGCGATGGCAAGGCTGAACTCGGTCCGGGGCCAGCCGAACTCTTCCGCGATCGGGATCTGGAAGACGCCGAAGCTTGCGCGGATCGCGAAGGAGATGAGGGTTATCACGCATCCGATGACAAGCACCGGAGTGAAAATGGAAGCTTGTCGTGTCATCGGGGAACCTGTCTGTATGCGCGATTGCCGACACTATTCATCACGGGGGCAAGGTCAAGTCAGGGATATTGAGCGCTGCCATCACGATCCGTGATGAATCGGCGCGCGGTCCGGGCTCAGCCCCGGCCCTGCGCATGCAGGGGCACCGCGCGGTGGATCTTGCGAAACGGGGCCTGCACCAGCCCCGCGCCGAACATCGTGCCGTCGTTTCCGGGGGCGAGCCCCGATCTGGTCGCCGACCGTCGCAATCTGTCGGCCACGGCTTCGGCGGTCATCGGCGCGTCGAAGGCGGCCTGGGCCTCCCATATCAGGGCGGCGATGCCCGCGGCGTGCAGGCAGGCCATCGAGGTGCCGTTGAGCGTGCGCAACCCGCCGCCGCTGGCCGCCGAGACGATCCCGACGCCGGGCGCGGACAGGGCGGGCCGGGTGTTGGAAAAGGTCGCGACCTCGAGCCCCGCCTCGCCCCGCCCCAGCGCCCCGACCGGGAGCACGCCCGCCGCAGAGGCCGGCGCGCCGACACTGACCTCGAATTCCGGCGAGATCTGCCGCCCGCTTTCGTTGCCGGCCGCAGCGACAACCAGCGCGCCGCCGTCCGCGTCCGGCGAGGCGCCGAGCGCCGCCAGCAGTGTCTCGACCATCCGCAGGTTGTCGCGATGACTTTCCAGCGCGACCGAGGTCGCCAGAAGCTCGGGGTAGCCCTGCGCCACCAGCTCCGCCACCGTCCCGACGAAATCGAAGGCGAGCGACAGGGAAATCACCCGCGCGCGCTGCAGGGCGGCCCAGTGCAGGCCCTGCATCAGCATGGCCGACCGGCCGCGGCCGTCATCCGCGAGGATCTTGCCGATCAGGGCTTCGGAAATGCCGGGCGCGACGCCGATGGGCACGCCGTCGACCTCGCCGCCGAACAGGGTTCCGGCGCAATGGGTGCCATGGCCGTTCGCATCGTGATTGCCGGTCCCGGCGAAATCCCGGCAGGTGAGCCGCATGTTTTCAAAGGCGGGATGGCCGGCATCTATCCCTGTGTCGAGCACCGCCACCCGGACGCCCGCCCCGGAAAATCCGCTCGCTCCCGCGCCGATGGCGTCGATCCCCCAGCCCGGCACGGCATCGTCGTCCCGCACGTCGTCCAGCGGTTCGGGCGCGACGATGCGCGTGGGTATGTCGCGCGCGATCGCCAGCGTCGCCGGGTCGCGACGCAGGGCGCGCCACTCGGCGGGCGACAGCGTTTCGCAGATCAGCCGAAGCGCCGCCGGGAACGCCCGGCCCGTCGGTCCGGCGCCAGCGGTTCCGGCGCCGTCGGCAGCGCTCAGGATGATGAACCGCGTCATGTGCATGCTCTGTCGGTATGTGTCCCCCTCATCGGAGGATGCTACCCTCCGGCTCCGGAGCAACAAAGACACGCTTCGTGAACCCCGCGTGAAAAGCGCGGAGGCGGCAGCGGCATCCGGCGAGCGGCCCGGCGCGGTTCTCCGGATCGCCGGGCGGCAGTCAGATGAGCCCGGCCTGACGGAACAGCGCCTGCAGGTTCGCCTCCGGGCGCGGGCCCATGTGGCTGATGACCTCGGAGGCGGCGACGGTGCCCATGCGGCCCGCCGTTTCCATGTCGGCCCCGGTGGCGAGACCGTAGAGGAAGCCCGCCGCGAACTGGTCGCCCGCTCCGGTCGCATCCACGGGCACGATCTTTTTCACCGGCACGTCGACACGCAGGCCGTCGCGGATGATGCTGACCCCGTCACCCGACCGGGTGCAGACCACCAGCGGGCAGATCGCGGCGACCCGCGCCAGATCGGCTTCGAGCGAATTGTCCCGGAAGAGCGAGCGGATCTCGGCCTCGTTGCCGATCACGTAGTCCATCTCGTTGGCGATGAGGCTGAGGAAATCCTCGCGGTGGCGCTCGACGCAGAACGGGTCGGAAATCGCGATCCCCGCCATGCCGCCGGCCTGCCGGCAGGTGCGGGCGGTGCGCACGAAGGCGTCCTTCCCCTTGGGTTTGTCGAACAGGTACCCTTCGAGAAACACGAGTTCGGCCTGCGTCGTCACCTCTTCGGAGACATCGTCCGGCCCCAGCTCGGCGGAAATCCCGAGATAGGTGTTCATCGACCGCTCGCCGTCGGGCGAAACGAAGATCATCGAGCGCGAGGTCGGCAGTTCGCCGCCCTCGACCGGCGGATTGACGAAATCGGTGCCGCCCTTTTCCATGTTCTCGGCGTAGAAGCGCCCGAGCGCATCCGCGTGAACGCGGCCGATGAAGCCGGTCCGCAGCCCGAGATTGCCCAGCCCCGCCAGCGTGTTCGCCACCGAGCCGCCGGGAGCCTGAACCCGGCCTTCCATCGCGCCGTAGAGGACTTCGGCCCGGTCACGCTCGACCAGTTGCATGATGCCCTTGGTGATGCCCATCAGTTCGAGAAAACTGTCGTCGGCGCGGGTCAGCACATCGACGATGGCGTTTCCGATGCCGACAACCTGATATTTCTTGGGGGAAGCGGTCATGGAGTCTTGTCCTCGAAGGGGCAGAGATCGCGTATCAGGCACGCGTTGCATTTCGGTTTCCGCGCGACGCAGGTGTAGCGGCCGTGCAGGATGAGCCAGTGGTGGGCGTGCTGCTGGAAATCCACCGGGATATTGTCCTCGATGGCGCGCTCGACGGCGACGACATCCTTGCCGGGGCAGATGCCGGTGCGGTTGCCGACGCGGAAGATGTGGGTGTCGACGGCCTGCGCCGGATAGCGCCACCACATGTTCAGCACCACGTTGGCGGTCTTGCGCCCCACTCCGGGAAGGCTTTCCAGCGCGGCGCGCGAACAGGGAACCTCTCCGCCGTACTCGTCGACGAGGATCCGGGCCATCTTGATGACGTTCTTCGCCTTGTTGCGGAACAGGCCGATGGTCTTGATGTGCTCGATCACGCCCTCTTCGCCGAGGTCGAGCATCTTCTGCGGCGTGTCGGCGATCCGGAACAGCTCGCGCGTGGCCTTGTTGACGCCCGCATCGGTCGCCTGCGCGGACAACGCCACCGCGACCACCAGCGTGTAGACGTTCACATGCTCCAGCTCGCCCTTCGGCTCGGGCTCGGAGGCGTGAAAGCGGGTAAAGATCTCCCGCAGGGTGTGGTAGTCGAGTTGCGCAGACATGCGCGCAGCTATGCCTGCGGTTGGAGGGATGCGCAACATTCGGGTCGAAGGATGCGGCGCAATGGCCATATTCGAAGGAGCGACTGCCCCGAAGGAGGCCCGGGATGAAAGACATGCAGGAAGACGGATACCATTTTCACGTGATGCGGCGCGCCATCGACCTGATCGACGAGGCCGGGCCTTCGGCGACGCTGGAAGATCTGGCCGCGGCGATGGACATGAGTCCGGCGCATTTCCAGCGGGTGTTCTCGCGCTGGGCCGGGGTGTCGCCGAAACGCTACCAGCAGTACCTGACGCTGGGCCATGCCAAGGCGCTTCTGGAAGAGCGGTTCACCACGCTCGAAACCGCCCACGCGACGGGGCTCTCCGGGGGCGGGCGGCTGCACGACCTCTTCCTGCGGTGGGAAGCGATGAGCCCCGGGGACTACGCCCGCGGGGGCGACGGGCTGACGATCCTCTGGGGTTGGTTCGAAAGCCCCTTCGGCCCGGCCCTCGTGATGGGAACGGAAAAGGGCATCTGCGGCATCGCCTTTGCCGCCGAGACGACCGAGGCCGCCGCCTTCGAGGATCTGCTCGGCCGCTGGCCGCGTGCCACCTTCGTCGAGGACCCGATGACGCTGCGGCCCTGGGCGCTGAAGGCCTTCGGCGTCGAGGAGGACGGACCGCTGCCGCTCTACCTGATCGGGGCGCCGTTCCAGATCAAGGTGTGGGAGGCGCTGATGCGGATTCCCTCGGGGCAGGTCACGACCTATTCCGAGATCGCCAAGGCGGTGGGCCACCCCAAGGCGGTGCGCGCCGTGGGCACGGCGGTGGGGCGGAACCCGATTTCCCTGCTGATTCCATGCCATCGCGCGCTGCGCAAGTCCGGCGGGCTCGGGGGATATCACTGGGGGCTGCCGGTCAAGCGCGCGATCCTGGCCTGGGAGTCGGCGCGCAGGGATGCCTCGTGATCGTGATCACGATGCGCGGAGGTTTGCTCATTCCTGGTGCGGATTTGTTTGGCTCCGCGCAAGATCCCGCTATGTAGCGTTCAGATCCCCGACAGGGACGGCATTAAAGCGAGGCACACAATGATCCGGGCCAACAAGACCCCCATTTCCCTTTCTCTCGTCGCCATCATGGCGCTCACCGCGTGCGAGATGGATCCCAACGATCCCAACCGTCAGGCCAAGCAGGGTGCCGTCATCGGCGCGCTGGGCGGAGCCGTGACCGGCGCGCTGATCGGCGGTGACGACAAGGCCGAACGCAACCGCACCATCCTGGCCGGCGCGGCACTCGGCGCGGCCGGCGGCGCGATCGTCGGCAACCAGCTCGACAAGCAGGAAGCAGCGCTGCGCCAGCAGCTCGGCAACAATGTCACGATCAACAACACCGGCGAACGCCTGATCGTCACCATGCCGCAGGACATCCTGTTCGCGACCGACAGCGCCACGCTGCGCGGCGATCTTCAGGCCGACATCCGCACCGTCGCCCGGTCGCTGCTGGAATACCCGAACACCACGGTTCAGGTCATCGGCCACACCGACAGCGACGGCGAAGCCGCCTACAACCAGAACCTGTCGCAGCGCCGTGCACAGGCGGTGTCGAGCGTCCTGGTCTCGCAGGGGGTTCCGTCCTACCGCGTGCAGTCCATCGGCCGTGGCGAAGATCAGCCCATCGCGTCGAACCTGACCGCCGAAGGCAAGCGTCAGAACCGCCGCGTGGAAATCGTCATCCTGCCGAACGCCTCCTGAGACGCCAAGGCATCGCATCGAAAGGGCGCCGCGTCGGATCGCGGCGCCCTTTTTCGTTCAGACTTCCAGCCTGTTCGATATCTCGATGAGCGAGCCGTCCGGGTCGCGCAGGTAGATCGACAGGATCGGCCCCGTGGCGCCGGTGCGTCGGACGGGCCCGTCCAGAACCGGGACGCCGACGCGGTCCAGATGGGCCTGCCAGTCGCTCAGCGGCGTCTCCGAGAGAAAGCAGAGATCGGCGGAGCCCGGCCGCGGCGCCGCGGCCTTGGGTTCGAACTCGGCCCCGGCGACATGGATGTTGATCTTCTGCACGCCGAACCGCAGCGCCCGGCGGGTGCTGCCGTCGGTCGCGACAAAGCTTTCGGCCTGCATACCCAGTACATCGGTATAAAAGGCGCAGGTGACCTCCGGGTCGGTTACGGTGAGGACGAGGTGGTCGAGGCTGCTGGGAACGGGGCGCATGGCGGGTACCTTTCGGATCGGTCGGACGAGGACGGGATGAGGCAAACGGCAAAGGCCCCCGCGGGTGTCGCGGGGGCCTGTTGCGTGGCGTTCCGGAGAGAGAGTGAGAGAGAGAAGCGAACGCCGGTCAGGATCAGCAGCCGGTGCCGTTCACCACGACCGTGACGGTACGTGCGAGCGTCCGGAAATCCGTGCCCAGCGACAGTTCCCGTAGATAGGCGGCGTCGAATTCCGCGCGCTCGGCAAAGCTCGATTCATTGCGCACGGAGGTCTGCCAGAAACCGGTGATGCCGGGGCGCAGCGCGTAGTAGGCGGTCCCGGGATAGATGTCCTGCTGATCCACCATCATCGGACGCGGGCCGACCAGCGACATGTCCCCGCGCAGAACGTTCCAGAGCTGCGGCAGTTCGTCGAGCGAGGTCTTGCGGATGATGCGGCCGATCCGGGTGATGCGCGGATCTTCGCGCAGCTTCTGGCTGCGGTTCCATTCCTCGCGGGCGGCCGGGTTCGCGGCCAGATGCGCCTCGAGCAGGGCATCGGCGTCGCTGACCATGGAGCGCAGTTTCCACATGTGGAAGATGCGGCCGCCACGGCCGACGCGCTTCTGCAAGTAGAACGGCGACTTCCCGTCCAGCGCGACGATGGCGGACAGAACGGCAACGACCAGCAGCACCGGGATGATACCGACAAGAACCAGACCGATATCGACTGCCCGCTTGCCGGCATTGCGATAAAACGCGGTGCGCGGGGCAAAGAACAGGGCGTCGTCGATCAGCTTTTCGATTTCGGCGGTCGGAAGCGGCTGGCGGATGTGAAGGGTCAAGTTGACCTCCCGGAGGTGTTTGATCGACGAGAGGCCGACAAGCATCTGTCCGTCCGGCAATGCACCCGTAAAATCAGCCGACCTTTCACCGGAAAATCCGGCTGGCAGGGCCTGTGCCCTATTGGCTGTTTCAAAAAGTACCTGTCCCGGTTCGCGTCCAGCAGACCTGCCGTATCTCCCAAATGGATGCACCAGCCCCCAGGTGCGGTAGTGTGACTGAATTGTGTCGAATTTGGCCGACTTGCTCTTATAAGCATGTCGTTCGCCGCTCCGTCAACATGAGCTTTCGACTGCAACTTTTGGTTGAATCACTGCTTGTGCACAGACGTTAACGGGCGGTGTGTCCTCCCGGTTTCGTGACGCCGGACTGCGCGCGGTGGCGCTGCCTCGGACCGTTTTTCGCGCCTCCCGGCGGGCCTGTAAGCGCGCCGCGGTCGGGGAAACAATGCCGGAAAAAATGCAAGCGCTATTGTTTTCGACAGCTCCGGCAATCCTTCCTATCAAGGGGCATCTTTTCGGCAATGACGCGGAGCGGGCAATTTCGCCCGGCAGGCGCGCCCCTGTAATGTCGGATTCGGAAACAATCAGGCGGCCAATCACGGTGGGGGTTATCGCTTTTGCAGCACCCCGATCGCCGTGTGAGCCTTCGACCGTTTCCACGTTCGGTCGGTAAAGAGCCGCCGCTCCGGCCCCTGAATCGACACGCTAGAGGGGAGTAAAAAAGCTCACGAAATGTTTCAACCTGTCGGACGGCGGGATGAGGCCCTCGGAAATGTGGCGGAAGCAGGTCATCGATTCGCCACATTCCCGTCCGAATCGGGCCCCGGGCGCCGCGCGGAGGGGCCAAATGTGGCGGCGGGGACCGGGGGGCGGCGGTTGCAAGCCGGAGAGCGCGGGACTATGCCAATGCACGACATCGGTTGCGCATCGAAAGGTCCCGCAATGGCCAATCATCTTTACAAGGGAGACCTGCCCGACGGTCTCGATCTCGGCCCCGTGGTGGCCATCGACTGCGAGACGATGGGCCTGAACCCGCATCGCGACCGGCTCTGCGTCGTGCAGATGTCCGGGGGCGACGGTCACGCGCACATGGTGCAGGTCGCGCTCGGCCAGACCGAAGCGCCGAACCTGTGCCGGATGCTGCGCGATCCCGACGTGCTGAAGCTGTTCCACTTCGGGCGCTTCGACATCGCCGCGATGGAGCATGCCTTCGGCGCGCTGGCCTCGCCGGTCTATTGCACCAAGATCGCCAGCCGGCTGGTGCGCACCTTCACCGACCGGCACGGGCTGAAATCGCTGCTTCAGGAACTGCTCGGGGTCGACATCTCGAAACACCAGCAGTCCAGCGATTGGGGGGCCGACACCCTGACCGAGGCGCAGCTCGACTATGCCGCCTCCGACGTGCTCCATCTCCACCGGCTGCGCGATGCGCTGAACGCGATGCTGGAGCGCGAGGGTCGCATGGAACTGGCGCAATCCTGTTTCGATTTCCTGCCGGTCCGGGCCAGGCTCGACCTGGAAGGCTGGCCGGAAACCGACATCTTCGCGCATGCCTGAGCCATGGCACGGGGCGCGGACACATATTCGAGCGTCATCGCCTGGCTGAAGATCCTGCTGCCGATGGTGGCCCTGATCATGCTTTCGACGCTGTTCCTGTTTCCGCGCGGCTCTGAACCGCTGTCCGACATGCCCTTCGCCGATCCGGAGACGGCCACGGTGCCGACCGGGGAACAGGTGACGGCACCCTATTACGCCGGCACCACCTCGCGCGGGGAGGCGCTGACCATGACGGCCCGCAGTGCGCGGCCGGTGGACGAGGGGTCCGACAGCGACCTCTCGGCCGAGGATCTCTCGGCCCGGATGGACATGGGGGACGGCAGCGTCATCACGCTGAAATCCCGCACCGCGCTGCTCAGCGATTCCAGCCGCGAGGCGCTGTTGCAGGGCGGGGTCGTCATCGAAAGCAGCACGGGCTACGTGCTCAACACCGAGAGCATGCGCACCGCCATCGACCGCATCGAGGCCGAGAGCATGGCCCCCGTCAGCGGCACCGGACCGGCGGGCACTTTGCAGGCCGGCCGCATGAAGATCGTCCCGCTCGGCGAAGGCAATGATGTGCAACTGCTTTTCACGGACGGGGTTAAGCTGGTATACGACCCGAAGAAACAATGAGTGCTGCCACCATGCTCACCAGATCGCTTGTCGCGGCCGCGCTGTTCGCGCTGGCCTGCCCCGCCCTTGCCCAGGGGGCCAAGGTTGCCTTCGGCGGCATGTCCCAGGACACCAGCGCCCCGGTCGAGGTGAGCGCGGATTCGCTGGAGGTCAACCAGACCGACGGCACGGCGCTCTACACCGGCAACGTCATCATCGGACAGGGCGAGATGCGGCTCGCCGCGCCGCGGGTGCTGGTGGTCTATTCCGACAATCAGGACCGCATCGAACGGCTCGAGGCGACCGGCGGTGTCACCCTGGTCAGCGGCAAGGAAGCGGCCGAGGCCGAACGCGCCGATTACAATATCGACACGGGCACGGTGGTGATGACCGGCAACGTCCTGCTGACCCAGGGCAACAATGCGCTGACCTCGGAACGCATGGTGGTGAACCTCGACGACGGCACCGCGCAGATGTCGGGCCGGGTCAAGACCGTGATCCAGAACGGCTCGGGTAAAGAGCAGCAGTAATGCCGAGCCCAGACCTGTCCGTGACCGAGGGCGACAGCGGCCTGCGCGTGCGCCACCTTCGCAAGAGCTACAAGAAGCGCGTGGTCATCCGCGACGTGACGCTGGATCTGAACCGGGGCGAGGTGGTCGCCCTGCTCGGGCCGAACGGGTCGGGCAAGACCACGACATTCTACGCCATCGCCGGGTTGGTGAACCCCGAAGGCGGTCAGGTGCTGATCGACGGGCGCGACGCGACCTGGATGCCGATGTACCGCCGCGCCCGCATGGGCATCGGCTACCTGCCGCAGGAAATGTCGATCTTCCGCGGCCTGACGGTCGAGGACAACATCGCCGCCGTTCTGGACATCGCGCTGGACGACCGGCACCGGCAGCGCGAACGGCTCGAGGAACTGCTCGGCGAATTCTCCATCGAACACCTGCGCCGCGCGCCTGCGCTGGCGCTGTCGGGGGGCGAACGGCGCCGGGTCGAGATCGCGCGCTGTCTTGCCGCGAACCCGAAGTACCTGCTGCTGGACGAACCCTTTGCCGGGGTCGACCCGATCAGCGTCGGCGACATCCGCCACCTTGTCGCCGATCTCAGGAAGCGCGGCATCGGGGTCCTGATCACCGATCACAACGTCCGCGAGACGCTCGAGATCGTCGACCGCGCGTACATCCTGCACGACGGTCACGTGCTGATGTCCGGGACGCCCGCGGAAGTCGTACAGAACGAAAACGTGCGCAGAGTTTATCTTGGCGAAAACTTCAGGATCGGGTAGCCGATTTTTCATGAAGTTGCGCGAAACTGTTGTGACGGTCTTGCGACAGATCATTGACAAAAGCGCCGAGTCTCCTCTCAAATATGGGTATGACGCAACGCATCACTGCATGCTTGGCCGCGACGATCCCCGAGGAGGGGGAGAGGTCTTTGCATCGTGCAGCCGCCTTGCGTCTCCCCTGATCCGCAACCACATCAACCCTGCCGCATTGCAGGGAGCGAGTGCGGGTCCAAAGAGAGAAGGAACGAAAATGCGCTACCAGATCACGGGAAAGCAGATCGACGTCGGCGAGGCCCTCCAGACGCATGTGCAGAACGAGCTTGCCTCGGTCCTCGCCAAATATGCCGGCCGCCCGACCGATGCCACCGTCACCTTTTCCAAGAGCGCACATGAATTCGTCTGCGAGGTCACGGTACACCTGTCGACCGGCCTGACCACCAGCGCGAAGGCGCACGCCACCGAGATCTATGCATCGTTCGACGATTGCGGAGAGAAGATCGACAAGCAGTTGCGCCGCTACAAGCGCCGCCTGAAGGATCATCACAAGGATCGCGCGGAGCCGGTTGCACTCTATGAAGCGTCCTCGTATATCCTCGCCCGCGAAGAGGACTCGCAGGATGACGAGCCCGACACGCTGCAGCCGATCATCGTGGCGGAGATGGAGATGTCCATTCCCTCTCTCACGGTCGGCGAAGCCGTCATGCAGATGGAACTGGCCGGGGCGCCCGTGCTGGTGTTTAGGAACGAAAAGAAAGACGGCGTGAATGTCGTCTACAGGCGCGAAGACGGCAACATCGGGTGGATCGATCCGTAAGGGTCTCCGACCTCGTTCGCCGGCGCCTCTGAGCAGAGCTTGAAGAAGGGCACTACATGACCTTTCTGGAACTACTGAAACCGCAGGCCGTGAAGGTCGTTGCGGCGGCGACGAGCAAGAAGCGCCTGATGCATGATATCGCCGACCTGGCGGAATCTGCCTACGGGTTGCATGCGCCGTCGGTGGTCGAGGCGCTGATGGAGCGCGAGAGCCTTGGTCCGACGGGTGTCGGCCATGGCGTCGCGCTGCCGCATGCGCGGATCTCCGGTCTCGACGAGGTGCGGGGCGCTTTCATCCTGCTGGAAAAGCCGGTCGAATTCGAAGCGGTGGACCGGCAGCCGGTGGACGTGATCCTCGGGCTGTTCGCGCCGGAGGATGCCGGGGTCGAACATCTCAAGGCACTGGCGCTGGTGTCGCGCACGCTGCGCGATCCCCAGCTTTGCTCCAAGCTGCGGGCCAACCCCGACCCGGCCACGCTGCACGCGATCCTGACCGAAGGCCGCTCGTCCCAGGCGGCCTGAGCAGCGATCAGACAGAACAGGGAAACGCGGCGAACCCTTTTCGCCGCGTTTTTCCTTTCCGTGCGGCGCCCTTCAGCCCCAGTCAGAAAAACCGAACATGACGTAGTCGCGGGCATAGGCCTCGCGGGCGGCGGCCTCGATCCGTGCATCATAGATCCGGG
Organism: Salipiger sp.; assembly: GCF_048261495.1. Lineage (GTDB taxonomy): Bacteria > Pseudomonadota > Alphaproteobacteria > Rhodobacterales > Rhodobacteraceae > Salipiger. The sequence continues at coordinate 87,763 of NZ_JBLXFX010000001.1, read as the reverse complement.
CCAGCGAAAACGGCGCCTGCGGCTCGGACGGATGCGGCAGGGGCGGGGCGGCGTGACCGACCTTGCGCGCCAGGTCGGGCAGCCCCTCGGCGATCTCGTCTTCGCGCAGGATGACATCGGGCAGGGTGAACTCCGCCATGCCCTGCAGGCACTGAGCCTGCGTGGCCCAATGCCCGTCGACCCGCACCGCGGTCTGCCCGTTCAGGTTCGCCTTGAGGAAGGCGAGGAAGGACAGAAAGGCCGCGCGATGGTCGTCGGGCCCGTACGCCTCTCCCGGATCGCCTTCGGGAAGCGGCAGGTCATGCGCCCGGCGCAGGGTCCGCCGGATGCCGTTGAAGGCGCCCTTGCCGGTGTGCAGGATCCGCGTGCAGAACGCCTCGTGCGCGCGGGCGGCGGGATGGCGCAGGACGGTGAAGCTGCGATGGCCCGGCCGCTCGCGCTTCCACTCGCGCAGCGTCGCCTGGTTGAAGCCGGTGACAAGATCGCCCGGCCCGACCCCGTCCAGATCGCGGAACCAGCGACTCACCGCGTCCTCCGGCCCCGAGCGGATCGGCATGTAGAGCAGCGGGGTCGCCGCAGCGGCGATGTAGCCCGGCACCACCGGCCCGCGCCGGGGTTCGAAATTCGGCGTGCGGTTCAGGTTGAAGCGGTCGAGCCGCGCCAGCGCCTGTGCCATCTCCGGCGCGTTGGCGACCTTTGCGGCGACCGGCTCCGGGTTCTGTCGCTTGAGCGCGGTGTTCAGGCTGTCGAGCCTGCCGCGCGCCCCGAGCCAGCCCGCGAGCCCGTTCATCACCGCCACGTCCTGCAGATCCTCGTAGGCGACGTGAAAGGCGGTCTGCCCGGAGGTCTGGAGGGCATTCATCAGCAGGATCTGAAAATCCTGCACCTCCGCGAGGTGGTTCTCGAACTCCGTCGCGTCGAAGCGGACCCGCGCGTCCTTGCGGTTCGAGACGTTGGTCAGTTTCCACTGGCCGGTGGCCTGCGCGATCTTCCAACTCACGTAGCTGTCGAGCGGATTGCGGGTCAGGATGATCTTGGCGCAGCGGGCATCTTCGAGAATGGCCGGCAGGACACGCGCATCGTGGTCGTGGAAATAGCGGAAGCCGCCGATCCCGCCCGGCGTCGCCAGCCGGATCTGCGCCAGCAGGCGCAACGGGTCGCGATCACGGTCCGCCTGCGTGAGACCGAGAATGTCCTTCGAGGTGGGGTAGCCGATGAAATGCGGATTGAACGCCTCGCCGTGACAGGTGAGCCCGTCCACCGCGTTCAGATTGGTTTCGAGAAAATTGGAGCCGGTCCGCATCTCGGCAAAGATCACGAAGGACTCGAAACGGTCGGACATCTCGGCTATTTCACCAGGTAGGGTTTGCGCTTGGTCTGGTTGGCGTTTCGCGGCGCGGGCTCCACCGGGAAGTCGCCCATCAGGTAGGGGTGCATGCCCTGGTTCTTGAGGTTCTGGAGGAACTGGCCGAATCCCGACAGATCCTCCATCACCGGCGCCTCGGCCAGCCGCCGCATGGTCTTTTGTCCGATTTCGTCGATCAGGACCTGCAGCGGCTCCATCGGGGCTTCGATGAATTCGGCCATGGTCCAGATCCGGATGCGCGCCTTCGCATCGGGAGAGCGCAGCCCGTCCAGCATGCTGCTCTCGATCTTCTGCAACTGCGCCGCCTCGGCGCGCAGGTCGGCGAAATTGGCGTTGGACTTGAACAGGGGCACGGCCCAGGCACCGGAAATCACGCTGATCTGCGCGTTGGGATCGCGGGCGATGTGCCAGATGATTTCCTGCGTGTCGCGCGGTCCGTGCTGAAAGCACTGCCGCTCCCCCCGCGTGTTCCAGACGAGGTTGGTCAAGAAGGCCTTGGGGTTGGCATCCCGCATCCGGGCATTGTCCGACATGGCACCGTTGAGCGTGACCTGACCCCCGGCGAATTCCGCCCGCTCGGGGGCGTAGAGATGCCCGTGGACCTGCGCGCCGGTGGCCCGTCCGAGCCAGCTTTCGAAATCCTGGAACAGCTCGGCAAAGCCCTGGAAGACGGAGTACTTGCCCGCCGTCACGCCGTTTTCCCAGCCGTAGTTCGGAAACCGGGACTGCATGTAGAGCCCGGCCCGCCCGCGCGTCCGCCGGTCGACGGCCTTGGCAAAGATACGGTCGATCTTGCCGGGGTTCGGTTCCTGCCGGTTCGAGGCGGAATCCGCATCGGTCAGGAAGGCATGGTACAGCCGCTCCGCATGGGGCCAGATCTTGCGCGCGACAAAGCAGTCGGACCGCCGCAGCAGTTGCAGGTGGTCGTCGTAGAAGATGTGCGGCTTGCCCTGGAAGTCGAACTTGCTCAACGTCAGGGAACGGCTTTCGATATTGGTGGAATAGAGCCGCGCGAGGGTCTGGAAGTAACTTTCGTCCGGAATCCAGACCTTGCGGAAGTAGCGGTCGAAGGCGGCACGCTCCGGGTCCTGCAGGATGGCCGACAGGGTCTGCCGCGTCAGGCACCACCACTGGCTGCCCATATGCGGCACGAGGTCCTTGGGAATCCGGCGCGGCCGCCCCAGCCAGCGCTGGAATTCCACGAAGCGGTCGAACAGGAAGCGGTTCCGGCGCCAGGAAAACGGAAAGAACAGCGTGAAGCGTTCGTTGTCGAGCCCGCCGACCGTCCAGGGCACGTCCGCCGTCGTCGCGCTTTCGATGAAGTCGGTGCGCGGGCGTTCGTCGAGGTAGTCGATCAGCTCCTCGATCGGGCGCAGCGGCAGGCAGGAGCCGGAGGTCAGGTAGACATGCCGGACCTCCGGGAAATCCTTCAGCATCAGTTCCGAGGCATCCTGGCTCGCCGCGACCAGCCCCCATGTGCCCCATTCGCAGCGATGCCGGCGCGAAAACCGCACGTCCGGTTCGTCGGAGAGCGCGGTGACGAAGCTGTCGTAGATGCGCTTGGGCACCATGCTGTCGACGTGGATGACCACGGGGCAGCCCGCCCGCATCCAGTGGCGCGCGACCTGTTCGGCCCGTCCCAGCGCGGTGTGCACCAGCATGACGATCCCGACGCTCATGCCCAGTTCCCCTTGGACATGAGGCCCAGGATCTCGAGCTGGCGCCAGTTGATGTATTTCTCGGACCACTTGTTCCAGAGTTCGGGAGTCTCCTTCACCCCGTCCGCATAGGCGATGTATTCCGAGGACCCGGCGTAGTGCTGCCTGCGCACCAGCTCTTCCTGCGCCTTGGCGGTGAAGGTGTCGAGAAACTTGGTGTGCAGCAGCAGTCCGGAGGCCTTTTCGCCGCCCCATTCGTCGTAGACGAGGTTCAGCCCGCGCGGCAGCAGCATGTGGGTCGAACTGACATAGGTGTAGCGGCGATCCCATTTCACCAGCGGGATCTTGTTCAGCGCGGGGGCGCGGACCGGATCGTCGGCAAAGAAGGCGCGGGCGCGGGGACCGCCCTGGATCCAGAGGTTCCCGAACCGGCCGTTGCGGCTGACCGTGTAATTGCCCGCATCGAACCACGAGGCGATCTCGAGCGGGTTCTGCCCGGACTGGTAGGGCTGCCCGTCGATCCGTCCCTTGGGATACATGTCGAGCAGCATTGCGGAGAAGCTCTTGATCGACGACGCGTCGAGCCAGTCCGTCAGCGCCCGCAGGGGCCGGGTGTCGCAGAAGGGATAGAGAAAGAACTCGTCCGGATCGACGGTCAGCGCCCAGTGGCCGTGAGCATGTTTGCGCAACAGGTAGTTGATCCAGTCCATGCCGAAGCGCGACCGCTTGTAACTGGCGCGCGTGCTCCAGACCGAGACATCCGGCTGGCGGGCGAGGTAGTCGGGCGATCCGTCGGTGCTGTCGTTGTCGACAAAGAAAAAGTGGTTAACCCCCATCTCCCTGTAATATTTCAGGAAATACGGCAGTCGGACGCCTTCGTTGCGCGCGGTGCAAAAGACCAGCAGATCCGAGGACCGGATCTGGTCGGTCCGGTTGGCAACCGGCATCAGTTCACGGCTCTTGCGCAGCGCACGCACGCGCCAGCGCTTGCGCTGAAGCCTGAGCCTGTATGATTGCCATACGCCCAATCAATAGTCCTCATGGAGGCGGGTTCTCCGGCCTCGTCCTGTTGCGGCTATCAGATCAGCGTTAACACGGTCTTGAAATGTGCAGCCCATGTCGGCGGGCTGAATGCCCGCCTTGGTTGTTCTTGCTTGTTTCGGATCGCGCGATGATCGTTGCTCAGCCGTCGTATTGTTGACGACCAAAGATAACGGTCTGAAACCTCTGCGTAAACTGGAATATCCACAAGCGTTTCCCGGAGGCTGGGCAGATCGTTGCAGACCACCGGAACACCGAGCGATGCGGCTTCGAGCGGTGGCAGGCCGAAGCCTTCGGCATGGCTCGGAAAGAGCAGCCCGGCACTTTCGGCAAGCAGGGCGAATGCCCCGGCATCCGCCACGCCCGACAATTCGTGAACGCCGGGAATGCCGGCGTCGAGACGGGAGAAGATGTCCTCGTTCCGCCAGCCGCGGCTGCCGCAGATCAGAAGCTGCGCGTCGGGGGCCTCCTGCTCCCAGAGGTCGAGCAACATGGAGTGGTTCTTGCGCGGCTCGATGGTTCCCAGAGCGACGAAATAGGGCTGCCCGGTCCAGGGGCCGGTCGGGGCGGTTCCCGGCTCCGGCACGTCGACACCCAGATGGGCCACCACCGTGTTCGGGAGCGTGGCGCCGTCGGGCAGGTGCCGTTTGAGGTCGGATCGGGTCTGGTGCGAATTGCAGATGACCAGGTCCGCGTCCCGATAGATGTGGTCGAGAAAGGTGCGAAAGCGGTCCGACATGCCATCCGCCTGGTACTGCGGCAGGTCGAGCGGAATCGTGTCGTGCAGCAGCACCGCGACCCGGGCCCCCGGCACCGCGCGGATCGCGCCGACGACGCGATCCGTCAGGTTGCTGTGCCCGGTGTTGAGGTAGTGCACGCCCTTGGGCAGCGCCTTGATCAGCATCGAGGTCAGGCGCTGCGGCACGGCGCGGGCGACGGCGTGACGGCGCAGCGCGGATTCCGCGCGCGCCCGGACGGGTTCGGCGCCGTAGCGCATTCGTGACAGGCGGTCCGTCGTACCCCAGTCGCCGGTGTCCATGCGGCGCAGGAAATCCGCGCAGCCCTCTTCGCCGGTCAGGATGTATCCGAGCGGGGTGCGGACCAGCCCGAACAGCGGCACCGGGTCCAGAAGCAGCCGGGAGAGGTAGGCGCGCTCGACCCGGTCGATGCCCGTGAGCGGTTTCCCGACACGGCGGGCGAGCCGTGTCAGGTCGAGAAGGCGGGCAGGGGGGTCAGCGTTCGTATCTGCCATCGAGATGCCATTGCCAGGCGTCGGCGATCATCTTCTTCATGGTCGAGCGGCGGGGTTCCCAGCCCAGCTCCTGTGCCGCGCGGGTGGACCCCGAGACCAGCTTGGTCGCATCCCCCGCCCGGCGCGGTCCCTCGGAACAGGGCACCTCGCGGTTGGTCACCGTGCGGGAGGCGTCGATCACCTCGCGCACCGAAAAGCCGGTGCCGGTGCCGAGGTTGAAGACGCGGCTGCCCCGCCCCTCCTGCAGCCAGGTCAGCCCGAGCACATGTGCCTCGACCAGGTCCATGACATGCACGTAGTCCCGGATGCAGGTGCCGTCGGCGGTGTCGTAATCGGTGCCGTGGATGGTCAGGCCGGGGCGTTTGCCGTCGATGGCTTCCAGCATCACCGGGATGAGATGCGTCTCCGGGCGATGATGCTCGCCCACCTCGCCCTCCTCATCCGCGCCGGCAACGTTGAAATAGCGGAAGATCACGTGCTGCAGGCCGTAGGCGGCCTCGAAATCGCGCAGGATGTTCTCGACCGCGCGCTTCGATGCGCCGTAGGCGTTGAGCGGTTCCTGCGGCGTGGTCTCGTCCAGCACCACGTTGTCATGTTCGCCGTAGGTGGCGCAGGTCGAGGAAAAGACGAAGTTCATGCACCCGGCGGCGACGGCGGCCTCGATCAGGGTCAGGGAACCTTCGACATTGTTGCGCCAGTAGAGCCCGGGGCGCGACATCGCCTCGCCGACCTGACTGAGCGCCGCGAAATGCATGACGGCGACGGGCTGGTGGCGGGCAAACACCTCGTCAAGGCGGGCGCGGTCGGACAGATCGCCCTTTTCGAAGGGGCCGAACTTTACCGCGTCCTGCCAGCCGGTCACGAGGTTGTCGTAGGTGACGGGCACGAAGCCCGCCCGCGCGAGCGCCTTGCAGGCGTGCGAACCGATGTAGCCCGCACCCCCGGTCACCAGGACGGTCGACAAAGGGCCTACTCCGCCGCTTTGCGGGCCGCCACGATCTCGTGCAGATAGGCTTCGAGGTCGTCACGCAGATCTTCGCGGGCGAGGCCGAAGGCAACGGTCGCCTGAAGGAACCCGGCCTTCGAGCCGCAATCGTAGCGCTGGCCGTTGAAACGGTAGCCGTAGACGCCTTCTTCGCTGCCGATCTGCTGCGCGATGGCGTCGGTGAGCTGGATTTCCCCGCCGGCGCCGGTCTGCTTCTGGTTGAGGTTGCGCAGGATCTGGGGCGACAGGATATAGCGCCCGATCACGGCGAGGTTGGACGGGGCCGTGCCCGGCTCGGGCTTTTCGACCATGCCGCCGACCTTGACCATCGCGCCCATGTCCTCGGCCACGTCGAGAATGCCGTAGGACGACGCCTTGTCGGCCGGAACTTCCATCGCCGCGACCATGTTGCCGCCGGTTTCCTCGTAGGCTTCGACCATCTGCTGAAGGCAGGGCTTGTCGGCCGCGATCACGTCATCGGGCAGCATGACCGCAAAGGGTTCGTTGCCGATCAGACGGCGCGCGCACCAGACCGCGTGACCGAGTCCGAGCGCCTTGTGCTGGCGGATATAGGCGATCTCGCCGGAATCCATGTTGGTCGACCGGAGAATCTCCAGCAGCTTTTCCTTGCCCTTCTTCTTCAGCTCCTGTTCGAGCTGGGGGGCGTGGTCGAAATAATCCTCGAGCGCACCCTTGCCGCGCGAGGTGACGAAGATGAATTCCTTGATCCCGGCGGCACGCGCCTCGTCGATGGCGTACTGGACCAGCGGCTGGTCGACCAGGGTCATGATTTCCTTGGGAACGGATTTGGTGGCCGGGAGGAAGCGTGTTCCGAGTCCGGCGACCGGGAAAATCGCTTTGGTAACTTTATTTCGCATATGACTGCTCCTCGCACAATGATTGGCGGTACGGCGCCTGAATTCCACGGTTTTCTATCATGTTCTTTTTGAAGCGAACACAGTGTAATTCGCTTTGACGGCGGATTAGCGGCAACCGGCGACGATCCGTCACCGATCGCGCGGATTATCTCTCACTTCGGTCACTCTTGCACATTCCGCACGCACCCGCGAGGCGAGCCGGGCGGCGCGGAACAGAGGCCCGTCGCGGTCGCTGCGGCCCCAGAGGCCGCCGGTCTGTTCCCAGTACCCCTCGGGGCGGAAGTACACGCGATGGTAGAGCGCCGTCATCGAAAAGCGGTAGAGGCTGACGATATGGCCCGCCGCGGCAAGGCGCGCGGCCTCGGCGCGCAGGTGTCTGCGGTTCCACACGCGGCCGGACAGCACGCGGCGCGCTGCGCCAGGGCGGCCGGGGTAGGGCCGGAAGGCGGCCAGAGGCGCGCCGGGGCCGTCACCCGCCTCAACCTGTCGCGCGCTGCCCGCCGCAATCCCGAGGTCATATCCGGCGATCAGCCGCTGACGATCCTCCTTTCCCAGCCTGCCGCGCCGCTCGGCGCGCAGCAGCCGCGCAAGCTGCTCCTCCCGAAGCCTGTCCCGCGCGGCCTGCCGCCGGTTTTCCGGGCAGTGCTTGCGCAGGAAGACGGCGGTCGAGGCGCCGATCTCGGTCAGGTCGGTGGGGGTGCGGTCCGCGCGGCGCCGCGCGCTGGGGGCAAAGCCGTGATGGACCTGCGCCAGCGGGGCGATGGCCACCGCCAGACCGGCCGCGTGGCGCCGCAGGTCCAGGTCGGTGTCGTCGAGGTAGAACCGGAAGGCCGGATCGAACCCGCCGAGGGCGACGAGCGCCGACCGCCGCCAGGCCATGTTGGTGCCCTGAAGCTTGACCGCAGCCTCTCCTTCGGGGCGCAGGATCACCGGCGCGCTGCCGGAGACGGGCAGGTCGGAGTCCTCCAGCGCAGGGGTCACGACACGGCCGCGCCACTGGAAGTCGATGCCGTTGCGCCCGCGCACGAACCCGCCTGCCGCCGCGACTCCGGACGTTTCGAAAGGCGCGCAGAGGTGGGCGAGCCAGGTCGGTTCCGGCACGGCGTCATCGTCGAGAAAGGCCAGCACCTCTCCCGCCGCGTGGGCGATCCCGATGTTGCGCGCGGTCGAGATGTCGGCGCGGTCGAAGGGCAGGAGCCTGATGTACGCGGCGTCCGGTCGCCCGCGCACCGCGGCGCAGCCCGCGGGGCAGGCGACGACCACGATCTCGAAGGCCGGATGGTCCAGTTGCGACACCCCGGTCAGGCAGCGCGCCAGCATCTCCGGACGGCCCCGGCTGACGATGACGACGCTGACCGGAACCGCGTCCATGCGCGGATCAGGCGTCTTTCAGCGTGACGCTCGGCGCGTAGGCGATGAAGAACGGGTTGGCGAACTCGGCCTTGCCGTAGGCCAGCGGCGTGTGGTCGTCGAAGCGCACCACGCGGCCGCCCGCGCCCGACAGGACCGCGTGGCCCGCCGCCGTGTCCCATTCCATCGTGCGCCCGAGACGCGGGTAGAGGTCGGCCTCTCCCGTCGCGACAAGGCAGAACTTCAGCGACGAGCCGGCGCTCTTGGAATCCGCCACGGAATACTTGTTGATGTAATCGTCCGTCGCCTGGTCGCGGTGCGATTTCGATGCCACCACCATCAGCGCGGAATTGTCGGCCTCGGACACCTTCATCGGCTTCAGCTCGCCCGGTGTCTCCTTGTCGAAGGGGCCGATCTCCTCGACCGAGTGGCCGACGGCGTTGGTGTAGAACATCCGCTGGCGGGCGGGGGCATAGACCACGCCGCGCGTCGGCACGCCGTCTTCGACCAGCGCGATGTTGACGGTGAAGTCTCCGCGACGGTTGACGAATTCCTTCGTCCCGTCCAACGGGTCTACGATCAGGAAGGTCATCGCGTCGACGGTGTGGCTCGCGGTCTGTTCCTCGGTGACGAGCGGCATGTCGGGAAAGGCCTCGACCAGACCCGCGGAGATCAGCGCATCGGCGGCCTCGTCGGCCTCGGTCACGGGCGAGGAATCCGATTTCACCTTCACGGCGAAGTCTTCGGATTCGTAGATTTCCATGATCTTGTCGCCCGCTTCCAGCGCGAGCTTGCGGATGACACTGACGAGCGTTTCGTAATTCAAAGCCGGTCTCCTTGTCCGCCTGCGCGGATTTATTGATTTGAAAGCCTGTCCCCCTTATGCTGCCCGGAGGTCGGATGGGCAAGAAGACCCGTCGCCCGGCAGAGCGCATCGGAGCAGCAGGCACATGTTTCAGACGACGGCACCGCGGTCGCGGCTGGGTTCGGCGATCTACATCGCGGAACTGATCTACCACAATTCGGTGCGGGCGGTCCGCAAGACCCACGGCAATGCCTTCATGGCGCTGTTCATGAACATGCTCCAGACGATCATCTTCGTGCTGGCCTTCTACTTCATGTTCCAGATCCTCGGGATGCGCAGCACCGCGCTGCGCGGCGACTTCATGATCTACATCATGACCGGGGTCTTTCTCTACATGACCCATTCCAAGACGATGGGTGCGGTCGTCGGCTCCGAAGGGCCGGCCAGCCCGATGATGCAGCACGCGCCGATGAACACCGCCATCGCCATCGCCTCGGCCATGCTCAGCACGCTGTATATCCAGGTGATTTCGCTGATCTTCATCCTGTTCATCTATGACGTGGCGTTCAATCCCTTCGTCATGCAGGAAATCCACGACCCCATCGGCTGCATCGCGATGATCCTGCTGTCGTGGTTCTCCGGGGCGGCGATCGGCATGGTGTTCCTCGCCGCAAAGCCGTGGTTCCCGACCCCGGTCGGCATCGCGTCGACGATCTACCAGCGGGCCAACATGATCGCCTCGGGCAAGATGTTCGTGGCCAACACCCTGCCGACCTACATGATCGCCATGTTCGACTGGAATCCGCTGTTTCACACCATCGACCAGTCGCGCGGCTATGCCTTCGTCGATTACAACCCGCGCAATTCCAACTGGGAATATGCGCTGTACCTGTCACTGGTCCTGATCATGGTCGGGCTGATGGCGGAATTCTACACCCGCAAACACGCCTCGGCGAGCTGGAGCGCGCGGCGCTAGGCATTTCCGGCTTGGGTTGCGGACCCTGATCGGGGTATCCCTTGTGGTGCCCCGCTACCAGAAAGGACCGTCGCGATGATACGTCCCGCCCCCGTACCGGCCCTGTGCCTCGTCCTGAGCCTTTGCCTCGCCGCTCCGCTTGCCGCGCAAAACCTGCCGGCCCTCTACGACGTGTCGGGCGTGGCCGCCGACGACATGCTGAACGTCCGGGCCGGGCCCGACGCAGGCGCCGACCTCGTCGGCACGCTGGCCCACAATGCCACCGGGATCGAGGTCACGGCGGTGAACGAGGCGGGCACCTGGGGACGGGTGAACATCCGCGAAGGGGTCGGCTGGGCCGCCCTCGCCTACCTCCTGCCGCAGGAGGGGGGCGCGATGCCGGACGTGCCGATGGTGCAGTGCTTCGGAACGGAACCGTTCTGGCGATACGACGTGACCAGCCGGGGCGAGGCCGCCTGGTCCGCCATGGGCGAAGAGGAACTCGTGATGCGCGCCGATGCCTTCCGCCGCGCCGATGGCCGTTCCGAACCCTTCATCTCGGTCGCGAGGGGCGAGGATCAGCAGGGCGTGCTCATCATGCACCCGGACAGCGAATGTTCCGACGGCATGTCCGACGGGCTCTACGGGCTGAGCGCGGACATCGTGTTCACCGGGACGCTGGAACGGGCCGTGTCGGGGTGCTGCTCCATCGCGACGAAATGATCACGTCACGACCCGCAGCGTCAGGTTGATCCGCCCGCCCTGCGGCAGCAGGGTCGACGATCCGAACCGGATGCGGTCGACGCCGTGATGCTTCAGCCGCGCCTCGCCGGCCATCACCACCACGTCGCCCGAGGCCAGCCAGACCGATCCGGTCCGGCCGCCCCGCGTCTCGTTGCCCATGCGGAACAGCCCGTCATCCCCGAGCGAGACCGACACCACCGGGCAGGAGAAATCCGCCTCGTCCCTGTCCTGATGAAGGCCCATGCGGGCGCCCTCGCCGTACCAGTTGACGAGGCAGCATTCGGGTTCGCGCGGGCACTCCGCCACGTCGCGCCAGATCGCCAGCACCTCTTCCGGGATCGGCGGCCAGGGCATGCCGTCCGGGTGGCGGTCCTCGTAGCGGTAGCCGCGCCGGTCGGTGACCCAGCCGAACGCCCCGGCCGAGGACATGCGCACCGACATCGCCTGCCCGCGCGGCGTGACCGGCCGGTAGAGCGGCGCGGCGCGCAGCACCTCGCGCAGCCGCGCGACGATCGTCTCCTGTGCCGCGCGGTCGAGATAACCGGCGTGGATGCGGAATCCGCGTTCTTCGATGATCCGGGCCATGCTGCCTCCTCTCGGTCATTCCCTGCGCGAGTTCAAAGAAATTCGCCGCAAATGGGGGCAAGTCCCGCAATGCGACGCTTGCAGCGCGAAAACCCCCTCCTTATATACCCTCCGAACGCCGCGAGGCCCCGGCCGGACGGCATTTCAACCAGCGGGGCAGGATGCCGTAACGGGTCCGGACGCCTCGCGTCATCGCCTTGAATATGAAAGGGATCGAAACATGGCCAAAGTGATCGGTATCGACCTCGGCACAACCAACTCCTGCGTTGCCATCATGGACGGCAGCGCCGCCCGCGTCATCGAAAACTCCGAAGGCGCACGCACCACCCCCTCGATCGTCGCCTTCACCGACGACGAACGGCTCGTCGGCCAGCCCGCCAAGCGGCAGGCCGTGACCAACCCCGAAGCCACCATCTTTGCCGTCAAGCGTCTGATCGGCCGTCGCACCACCGACGCCGAAGTGACCAAGGACCAGAACATGGTCCCCTACAAGATCGTGGACGGCGGCAGCGGCGATGCATGGGTCGAAGCCAAGGGTCAGAAGTATTCCCCCTCCCAGATCTCTGCCGTCATCCTCGGCAAGATGAAGGAAACCGCCGAATCCTATCTCGGCGAGGAAGTGACGCAGGCCGTCATCACGGTTCCGGCGTATTTCAACGACGCCCAGCGTCAGGCCACCAAGGACGCCGGCAAGATCGCCGGTCTCGAAGTGCTGCGGATCATCAACGAACCGACCGCCGCCGCGCTGGCCTACGGCCTCGACAAGAAGGAATCGAAGACCATCGCCGTCTATGACCTCGGCGGCGGCACCTTCGACGTGACCATCCTGGAAATCGACGACGGCCTGTTCGAAGTGAAATCGACCAACGGGGACACCTTCCTCGGCGGCGAGGACTTCGACATGCGGATCGTCAACTATCTTGCCGACGAGTTCAAGAAAGAGCACGGCGTCGACCTGACCAAGGACAAGATGGCCCTTCAGCGCCTGAAGGAAGCCGCCGAGAAGGCCAAGATCGAACTGTCCTCCTCGTCCCAGACCGAGATCAACCAGCCGTTCATCTCGATGGGCTCGAACGGTCAGCCGCTGCACATGGTGATGAAGCTGACCCGCTCGAAGCTCGAGCAACTGGTCGGTGACCTCATCAAGCGCTCGATGGACCCCTGCAAGGCCGCGCTGAAGGATGCGGGTATCTCCAAGGACGAGATCGACGAAGTCGTTCTGGTCGGCGGCATGACCCGTATGCCGAAGGTGGTCGAAGAGGTGACGAAGTTCTTCGGCAAGGAGCCGAACAAGGGCGTGAACCCGGACGAAGTGGTCGCCATGGGCGCTGCCATCCAGGCCGGCGTTCTGCAGGGTGACGTCAAGGACGTGGTCCTGCTCGACGTGACGCCGCTGTCGCTCGGCATCGAGACGCTGGGTGGCGTGTTCACCCGCCTGATCGACCGCAACACCACGATCCCGACCAAGAAGTCGCAGATCTTCTCCACCGCCGAAGACCACCAGTCGGCCGTGACGATCCGCGTGTTCCAGGGCGAGCGCGAGATGGCGGCGGACAACAAGATCCTCGGCCAGTTCAACCTAGAGAACATCCCGCCGGCACCGCGCGGCATGCCCCAGATCGAAGTGACCTTCGACATCGACGCCAACGGCATCGTGTCGGTCGGCGCCAAGGACAAGGGCACCGGCAAGGAACAGCAGATCACCATCCAGGCCTCGGGCGGACTTTCCGACGACGAGATCGAAAAGATGGTCAAGGACGCCGAAGCCAACGCCGAGAAGGACAAGGAACGCCGCGAGCTCGTCGAAGCCCGCAACCAGGCGGAAAGCCTTGTGCACTCGACCGAGAAATCGGTGGAAGAGCATGGCGACAAGGTCGACCCCTCGACCGTCGAAGCGATCGAGCTGGCGATTGCCGCGCTCAAGGACGATCTCGAAAAGGACGATGTCAGCGCCGACAAGATCAAGGCCGGCATCCAGAACGTGACCGAAGTGGCCATGCGTCTGGGCGAGGCGATCTACAAGGCCCAGGCCGAATCGGGCGAATCGTCCGATGGCCCCGACATGGGCAAGTCCGACGGCGGAGATGACGACAACATCGTCGACGCCGATTTCGAGGATCTCGGCGACAACAAGCGGAGCTGATCAGCATAGCTCGGAACCAGGTGGGGCCGGTCCGGACGCCGGACCGGCCCTTGCCGTTCCGGCCAAGGAGGGCATGAATGTCCAAGCGTGACTATTACGATGTGCTCGGCGTGCAAAAGGGTGCCTCCGCGGACGAGATCAAGAAGGCCTATCGTCAGAGGGCCAAGGACTTTCATCCGGACCGCAACAAGGACAACCCTGAATCCGAAGCCAAGTTCAAGGAAGCCAACGAAGCTTACGAGATTCTGAAGGACGCCGAGAAGAAGGCGGCCTATGACCGCTATGGCCATGCGGCCTTCGAAGGCGGCATGGGCGGCGGCGGTCAGCGTCCCGGCGGACCCGGTTTCGGGCAGCAGGGCGATTTCGCCAGCGCCTTTTCCGACGTGTTCGACGATCTCTTCGGCGATTTCATGGGCGGCCGTCAGGGCGGGCGCCAGCGCGCCGCGCGTGGCGCCGACTTGCGCTACAACCTGCGCGTGACACTCGAAGAAGCCTATGGCGGCATGCAGAAGGCGATCAACGTTCCGACCTCGGTGCAATGCGGGGCCTGCAACGGGTCCGGCGCCGAAGGCGGGGCGGAGCCGACCACCTGTCCGACCTGTTCGGGCATGGGCAAGGTGCGCGCGACCCAGGGGTTCTTCACGGTCGAACGGACCTGTCCGACCTGTTCCGGCCTCGGCCAGATCATCAAGAATCCCTGCACCAAGTGTCAGGGAGCCGGGCGCGTCCAGAAGGAGCGGTCGCTGTCGGTCAACATCCCCGCCGGTGTCGAAACCGGCACCCGCATCCGGCTTGCCGGCGAGGGCGAGGCGGGAATGCGCGGCGGACCTCCGGGCGACCTCTACATCTTCATCGAGGTGAAGCCGCACGAGATCTTCGAGCGGGAGGGTGCCGAACTGCATTGTCGCGTGCCCGTGTCGATGACCGCCGCCGCGCTCGGTGGCGATATCGAGGTGCCGACGATCGACGGCGGCCGCAGCCGGGTCAAGATCCCCTCGGGAAGCCAGTCCGGTCGACAGATGCGTCTGCGCGGCAAGGGGATGCCGGCGCTACGGGGCGGCCCCGCGGGGGACATGTTCATCGAGCTTGCGGTGGAAACCCCGGTGAACCTGTCCTCGCGGCAAAAGGAACTGCTGCGCGAATTCGAAGAGCTGGGTGACAACAACAACCCGGAATCGCACAGCTTTTTCGCCTCGGTCAAGAACTTCTGGGACAGCATGAAGGGCTGACACCCACCCCGCGGACCCGCCCCGGCGGCGGGTTCGCGGGGGCATCCCGCCCGTCACGGGCGGCGTGGTTCGGCGTTCCGGCCCTTGCGAAATTAACCGTTCCATAACCATGCAGGCCCAATCTGCCCGCATGAAACGTGCACCTCACTTCTCAGAATCACAGGCCGCGCTCTTCGACATCGACGAGTCGCTGGCAGACACGCCTTCGAACGGGCGTGAGCAGCCATCCTACCTGCGCGATCATCGCGCACGGCTGCGCGAAAGGTTTATTGTCGGCGGGGCCGATGCCCTGCCCGATTACGAACTTCTGGAACTTGTCCTGTTCCGCGCGATCCCGCGCCAGGACGTGAAGCCGCTGGCGCGGCGGCTTCTGGAGACCTTCAGCGATTTCAACGGCGTGGTCTCGGCTCCCGCCTCCCGCCTCAGAGAGATCAAGGGCGCCGGGGAATCCGTCGTCATGGAGCTCAAGATCGTCGAGGCGGCCGCCCATCGCCTCGCCCGGTCGCGCGTTCTCAGGAAGCAGGTCGTCAGTTCCTGGGATGCCCTGCTGGAATATTGCCAGACCGCCATGGCCCACAAGGATATCGAGCAGTTCCGCATCCTGTTCCTCGACCGCAAGAACGTCATCATCGCGGACGAGGCGCAGGCGCGGGGCACGGTCGATCATGTGCCGGTCTACCCGCGCGAGGTGGTGAAGCGGGCGCTGGAACTCAACGCAAGCGCGTTGATCCTCGTTCACAACCACCCCTCCGGCGACCCGACCCCTAGTCAGGCCGACATCGACATGACCGCGCAGATCCAACTCGCCGCGGAGGCACTGGGCATCACCCTGCACGATCACCTCGTCATCGGGAAATCCCGCGAATTGTCGTTCCGTTCCAACGGGTTGCTCTAGCGCACCCAGACCTCGACGCGGCGGTTGACCTGCCGTCCCCAGACCGTGTCGTCGCAGGCCATGGGCATCGCCTCGCCGAAGGCGTCGATCTCCATCGCGACGCGGGCGAGGTCGGCCGCCTCGGCCGTCCGGATCACCGCATCGCGCACGCTCACCGCGCGCTTGCCGGCGATTTCGAGGTTGCCGGAGGCCGGTCCCTGCCCGTCGGAAAAGCCCACGAAGGTCAGGGTGCGACCGTCGTACTCTCCCGCTTCCAGGGCACGGGCCAGTTGCTGCACGTTCGAGCGGGACTGCGCGTCGAGCCGCGCGGATCCCGGTTCGAACCGGAAGGAGGTCGACAGACGCCGCATCGGTGACAGCACCGCCACCATGCGCTTGAGATCGGCCAGCCCGGCCTCTCCCTCGGCCACGGCGACGGCATTGGCAAGGCGGTCGCCCTGGCTGGCAAGGCTGATCTCCTCCGGTGCCTGGTCCACGAAACCGGCGCGGCGGATGACGATCTGTGCGGGCGGGCTGCGGGTGAAGGCGAGGAATTCGCGCGCGAGCTGCGGCAGGCGGCGGGCGGGCAGGTACAGGAACATCGGCGCGGTGAGGGGGTAATCCTCGGTCTTGATGGCTGCCCGCGTGCCGCGCAGCTGGAACCCGCAGGCACCGCTCAGCACCACCGGCTTGGCGGTGCCCAGCTCGGAATAGCTTGCGAGGCCGATCCCCAGCGGGTCCTTTCCCACCGCCTCGGCCAGCGCCGCATTGCTGTCGTGGCGGATGCTGTCGGCGCGCAGGGTCAGGCGGGAATTGCGCTGGAGCCGGTCGCCGATGCCCTGCGTCAGCCCCGATCCGTCATCCCTGAGGTGCAGCACGATGGGCGCGTCCGGCCCGCCTAGGTCCTGCCAGTTGTCCAGCGTCCCGGCCAGCACCCTCGCAAGGTCGCCCAGCGAAACCGCGGCGATCGGGTTGTTGCCGGACACCACCGGCACCAGCGCATCGAGCGCCAGAACGCGGCTGCGGTTCGGGTCGCCCAGATCGCCCAGCCCGGCCTCGCGGGCGCGGGTCAGCTCTTCGGGCCGGATTTCGCGCAGGGCCATGACGATATCCGCATCGTCCGCCAGCAGATCGGCAAAACCTTCGTCTGTGTTGGTGACATGCACGTCGAAGCGCCCGATCACGCGCTCCTCTTCCGGGTCGGCCACCTCGTAGCGGAAATGCTGCGGATCGACCACGATGCGCTCGGCCTTGAGACCGTTGCGCAGGGCAAAGGCTTCGACCAGCGCAGGCATGAGCACCTGCCCCATGGTGGCCGAGCCGGAGATCCGCATTTCGGCCACGAAATCGGTGAGCGACGGGCAGCCCGGCCCGTCGCAGAGCACGCCCGAACCGTCGACGGTCAGCTCTCCGTAGCGGGTCGAGACGCGGTAGAATTCTCCGTCGAAGCCGAGCAGGGTGCCGGTGAGTTCGATTCCGCCGTCGCGGGAGGTCAGCGTGACGTCCTGCGCCAACGCCGCCCTGCCGATCGCAAAGAAAAGTGCGGCGAGAACCGCCGCACGAAACATTTGCATGAAAGACCTCTGATCGCCCCAATCACCTTGCGGCGATTGTCAGGTCTCCGATCAGGTTTTTCAACAGCAGAAAGTCCCCGACGCTGTCGCAGTCCGGCATTTCCAGTGTCAGGTCGCGCACCCGCAGCGATTCGGCTGCGTTGAGTTCGAGGGTCTGGGCCTCGACCCGGGTGTTGCAGTTGGTGGCGGTCACCTCGGCCTCGACGCTCATCGCGATCTCGCCGCTGCGGCGGGCGGTGCCGGCGGGAAAGCTGTAGACGTCGGCCACCAGCGCATCGGGGACATCCTCGTTGCCGAGATGGATCAGGAAGCCGCCTTCGCCGGTCGCGGCACGGGCGGTGTCGCCCCCAGCGGCGGACCAGATGTGGCCCTCCGTGAAATAGGCCGAGCCGTATTCCCGCGCGTGCAGTTGCAGGCCGCTCCGGCCTTTCCACTGAAGCACGATGCGATCGTAGAAGGGCAGGGAGGGCACCTCGGCGCTGGCGGTCGCGCCGTCGCCGTTGTCGAAGGCGACGATGAACAGCGCATGTTCGGACAGCGCGGGCACCTTGAGGTTCAGCGTGCCGTCCGGTTGCAGCGTCTGGGTGAACATGAGGCCGTGGTGATGCACGGTCAGCCGCTCGGAGGCATAGCAGGGCGCGGCGACGGTCAGATCGACGAGGGCGCCGGCATTCGGCCGGGCCTCGACGGTGACGCCGCAATCGAAACCGGCGGCGGCGCTTTCCTTCGGCATCGCGCCGGTTGACGGCATCGCGCCATCGGCGGCGACCAGGTCGACCCTGGCGCCCGGCAGGAAGGCGACGGCCGCCTCGGCGGGCAGGCGGGGCATCCGCGAGGGTGCGACGGAGGAGGTGTCGGTGATGCTCGCGACCTCGACCTCGGCGGGGTCAGCCAGACGGGCGGTGTTGTCCGCGTTCCCGTCCATGTGCTGCATCACGAATCCTATGGCCAGCGCGGCAAGTATTGTCGCTGCGGCGAGTAGATAAGTCTTGAGACGTGCCATTCCCGTACCCCGTCAGATGCCTGATCAGGAAACAATCTGTCCCTCAAAAGGGGCGGGGGTGCGGCACAAGCGGGGAGTCATTCGGGCGGTTCCGGCGGATTGTGCGCGCCGGAACCGCCCTGAAATGGTCAGGCGAGCCTGCCGTGGCAGTGCTTGAACTTGCGGCCGGAGCCGCAGGGGCAGACATCGTTGCGCGCCGGATTGCCCCAGGTGGTGGGGTCGGTTTCGTCGAATCCGGCAACAACCGGCTCGGCGGGGGCGGCGGCGGGCTGGTCGGCCATCGCGCCGCGCGCCTCTTCGGCGGCATCGACCGATGCATCGACCTGGCGGCGCAGCTGCAATTGCTGGTCGGCGACCTGTTGCATCATCGCCTGCTGTTCCTCGCGCGTCATCGGACGGACGCGGGACAGTTGTTCTGTCACCTGCTCGCGCAGCGAATCGAGCATCGATTCGAACAGCTGGAACGCCTCTGTCTTGTATTCGTTCAGCGGATCGCGCTGCGCATAGCCGCGGAACCCGACGACCGAGCGCAGATGTTCGAGCGTCAGAAGGTGTTCGCGCCACTTGCCGTCGATGGTCTGAAGCAGCACCTGCTTCTCGATCTGGCGCATGGTTTCGGGCCCGAAGGCTTCGGCCTTCTTCGTCATGAACTCCTCGGCGGCCGCTTCCAGCCGTTCGCGGATCACCTCGGCGTCGACGCCTTCCTCCTCACCCCAGGCCATGACGGGCACGTCGATCCCGAGCTTCTCGATGCAGGCGGCATAGAGACCCTCGGTGTTCCACTGGTCGTGGTAGGTCTTGGGCGGGATGTAGGTGTCGACCAGCTCGGCGATCACCTCTTCGCGCATGTCGTCGGTGATCTCGGAGAGATCCTCCGTCTCCATGATCTCGCGACGCTGGCCGAAGATCACCTTCCGCTGGTCGTTCATCACGTCGTCGAACTTGAGAAGCTGCTTGCGGATGTCGAAGTTGCGCCCCTCGACCTTGGCCTGCGCGCGCTCCAGCGACTTGTTCACCCAGGGGTGGATGATCGCCTCGCCCTCTTTCATGCCGAGCTTGGACAGCACCCGGTCGAGCCGCTCGGACCCGAAGATCCGCATCAGGTCGTCTTCGAGCGACAGGAAGAAGGACGACCGCCCCGGGTCGCCCTGACGGCCCGAACGGCCGCGCAGCTGGTTGTCGATGCGGCGGCTCTCGTGACGCTCCGTGGCCAGCACGAACAGCCCGCCCGCCGCCTTGACGGCTTCCTCGGACGAGACATGCTCGGCCTCGATCCTCTGGCGGATCTCCTCGGGGTCGGCATCGGGGGCGGCGGCGATGGCTTCCATGATCTGGAAATCCAGATTGCCGCCCAGTTTGATGTCGGTGCCGCGACCGGCCATGTTGGTGGCGATGGTGATCGCCCCCAGCTTGCCCGCATCGGCGACGATCTGCGCCTCCTGCTCGTGCTGGCGCGCGTTCAGGACGTTGTGCGGAAGGTCCGCCTGCGTCAGGAGCTGCGACAGCATCTCGGATTTCTCGATCGAGGTGGTGCCGACGAGGACTGGCGTACCCTTGGCATGGGCGGCCCTGATCTCCTCGACGATGGCGGCGTATTTCTCCTGCGCGGTACGATAGACCTTGTCGTCCTCGTCGATCCGCGCGATCGGCCGGTTGGTCGGAACCTCGACCACGCCGAGTCCGTAAATCTCGGCGAATTCCTCGGCCTCGGTCAGCGCCGTGCCGGTCATCCCGCCCAGCTTGTCATAAAGCCGGAAGTAGTTCTGGAAGGTCACCTGCGCGAGGGTCACGTTCTCGGGCTGGATGCTGCAGCCTTCCTTGGCCTCGATGGCCTGGTGCAGGCCCTCGGACAGGCGGCGGCCCAGCATCATGCGCCCGGTGAATTCGTCGATCAGCACCACCTGCCCGTCACGGACGATGTAATCCTTGTCGCGGGTGTAGAGCTTGTGCGCCCGCAGACCCTGGTTGACGTGGTGCACGATGGTGGTGCTTTCGGGATCGTAGAGCGATTGCCCCTCCGGCAGCACGCCGCGCTGAAGCAGCATCTGTTCCAGCGCCTCGTTGCCGTCGTCGGTGAAGGTGACGTTGCGCGTCTTCTCGTCGATCTTGTAGGCATCCTCGGCCAGTTCCGGGATCAGCCGGTCGATCGACATGTAAAGCTCGGAGCGGTCCTGCGACGGTCCGGAGATGATGAGCGGCGTGCGCGCCTCGTCGATGAGGATCGAGTCGACCTCGTCCACCACCGCGAAGAAATGGTCGCGCTGCATCATCTGGCCCAGCTCGGACTTCATGTTGTCGCGCAGGTAGTCGAAGCCAAGCTCGTTGTTGGTCGCATAGGTGATGTCGCAGGCATAGGCCGCGCGCTTCTCCGCCTCGTCCTGGTGCGGGTAGACCACGCCGGTGGTCATCCCCAGCGCGCCGTAGACCTTCGACATCCATTCGGCGTCGCGCTTGGCGAGGTAGTCGTTCACCGTGACGATGTGCACGCCCTTGCCGGTCAGCGCGTTGAGATAGGCCGGGAAGGTGGCGACGAGCGTCTTGCCCTCGCCGGTCTTCATCTCCGAGATATTGCCCTGGTGCAGAAAGATCCCGCCCATCAGCTGCACGTCGAAGGCCCGCAGCCCCAGCGCCCGCTTGGCACCCTCGCGGCAGTTGGCAAAGGCCTCGGGGAGGATGTGGTCGAGGCTCTCGCCGTCGGCGATCCGCTTGCGGAAGGACTCCGTCCGGGCGATCAGCCCCGCGTCGTCCAGCGCCTCGAACTCGGGCTCCAGCGCGTTTATCTTCTCGACCAGCGGGCGTGTCGCCTTGATCTTGCGGTCGTTCGGCGTTCCGAACACCTTCCGGGCGATTTTTCCGATCAACATCCCTGCTCGTCCTGTCTGACAGTTTCGTGTTCTGCGCGCGGCATCCGCTTGCCCGCCTCGCACGCAGCCCATATGAAACACGGGAACGACCGGCCTTGCAGAGCCACTGCGCCATGTAAGACTAGGGCCGATGGGTGTCAACGTCGCCAGCCACTGGCGGCAATCAGGAAGGACCAGACGATGTCGAAAACCCTCATGAAACTGTCCGCGGCCGCGCTCGCGCTTTCTTTCGCGCTGCCCGTGCAGGCAGAGGAGCTGACCGCCGATTCCGTGGTGGCGACCGTCAACGGCAAGGAAATCACGCTCGGCCACATGCTCGCCGTGCGGTCGAATCTGCCCGAGCAGTACCAGCAGCTCGGCGACGACGTGCTCTGGGACGGCATTCTCGACCAGATCGTGCAGCAGCAGGTCCTGGCGACCGACGACCGCGCCAACGAGACCAAGCGCGTGACCATCGCGCTCGACAACGAAAAGCGCGCCCTGCTCGCGGCCGAGGTCGTCGCCTCCGTCGCCAAGGAGGCGCTGACCGACGATGCCGTGCAGGCCGCCTATGACGCGGAATATGCCAATGCCGAGCTCGGCAAGGAATTCAACGCCTCCCACATCCTGGTCGAGACCGAGGAAGAGGCGAAGGCGATCGCCGAGGAACTGAAGGGCGGCGCCGATTTCGCCACCCTCGCCAAGTCCAGGTCCACCGGCCCCTCCGGCCCCAACGGCGGCGATCTCGGCTGGTTCGGTCCGGGCATGATGGTCGAGCCCTTCCAGGTGGCCGTCGAAGGCATGGAGCCCGGCGCGATCTCCGACCCGGTGCAGACCCAGTTCGGCTGGCACGTCATCAAGCTGAACGAGACCCGCAACATGGAGGCTCCGGCCCTCGACGAGGTCCGCGATCAGCTCGAGCTCACCGTGCAGCAGGAGGCCGTGAAGGCCTATATCGAGGGCAAGATGGCCTCCGCCGAGGTCACCCGCACCGACAAGGCCGACGTCGACACCTCGGCCCTCTCGAATATCGACCTGCTGGGGGAATAAATGGCCAAGATCACCTCCGTCTCGCCGCTGGCGCCGAAATCCTTTCCCTCCCTCCCGGTGATCCGGGGGGTCCGGTTCGCCTCGGTCGCGGCCGGGGTGCGATACGCCGGGCGGACGGATGTGATGCTGGCCTTGCTGGCGCCCGGCAGCACCATGGCGGGCGTCTTCACCCGCTCGCTGACCCGCTCGGCCAACGTGTTGGACTGCCAGGCGAAAATCGGCGCCGACTCCGATCTCGGCGCCGCGATCATCGTGAACTCCGGCAATTCCAACGCCTTCACGGGCAAGGCCGGCGACGGCTCCGTCCAGGCGATCTGCGATGCCGTGGCCGCGGCCACCGGCCTGCCGGCCTCGCGCGTCTTCACCAGCTCCACCGGGGTCATCGGCGAACGGCTGCCCCATGACCGGATCGTCGCCAGGGTTGGCGACCTGGTGGCCGCGCTGGACGAGGGCAAGGGCGAAGAGGCCGCCCGCGCCATCATGACCACCGACACCTTCCCCAAGGGCGCCACGGCCACCGTCGCCCTGCCCGGCGGCGAGGTGACGATCGCCGGTTTCGCCAAGGGCTCCGGCATGATCGCCCCCGACATGGCGACGATGCTGGTCTATGTCTTCACCGACGCCGCGGTCGCGCAGGCGGACCTGCAGCTGATGGTCGGCGCGATCAACGACCGCAGCTTCAACTGCATCACCGTCGACAGCGACACCTCCACCTCCGACACCCTGCTGATGGGCGCCACGGGTGCGTCCGGCGTCATCGTGACCCCGCAGGACACCGCCTTCGTTCAGGCCCTCGAGGAGGTCTTCCTCGATCTCGCCCACCAGGTCGTCAAGGATGGCGAAGGCGCCACCAAGTTCGTCACCGTCCGCGTCACGGGCGCCGCCTCCGACGGCGATGCCCGCACCCATGCGCTGGCCATCGCGAACTCCCCGCTGGTCAAGACCGCCATCGCCGGCGAGGACCCGAACTGGGGCCGCATCGTCATGGCCATCGGCAAATCCGGCGCCGCCGCCGACCGCGACAGCCTCACCATCCGCTTCGGCGACGTGCTGGTCGCGGAAAACGGCTGGGTCTCGCCCGACTACAAGGAGGCCGACGGCGCCGCCCTGATGAAACGGCCCGAGATCGACATCTCCGTCGACATCGGCCTGGGACAGGGCAAGGCCACGGTCTGGACCTGCGACCTCACCCACGGCTACATCTCGATCAACGCCGATTACAGGTCCTGACACCGGCCCTTCTTCTGGCCTGAAATATCCCGGGGGTGCAGGGGGCAGCGCCCCCGCCTCCGGCCTCTCCGAAGGAACCGCCGCATGAAGATTGTCCTGGTTTCCGCCGTTGCCCTCATCGACGTCGATGGCCGCATCCTGCTGGCGCAGCGGCCCGAGGGAAAATCCCTCGCCGGTCTCTGGGAGTTTCCCGGCGGCAAGGTCGAGGACGGCGAAAGCCCCGAAGAGGCGCTGATCCGGGAATTGCACGAGGAACTCGGCATCGACACCTGGTCGAGCTGCCTCGCGCCGCTCACCTTCGCCTCGCATCGCTACGACAGCTTTCACCTGCTGATGCCGCTCTTTGCCTGCCGGAAGTGGAACGGCACGCCGCGCCCGAAAGAGGGCCAGACCCTGTCCTGGGTGCGGGCCAAGGACCTGCGCGATTACCCGATGCCCCCCGCGGATATCCCCCTGATCCCGATCCTGCGCGACTGGTTGTGACGATTCGGGATTGTCCAGAAGTTTCTGCAACGCAGCAGGGCATATACTAAAGTTTGAGCGTAAATGCCCAAAAGTTACACATAATTACCCAAGATTGTTCTGGTTTTATTAACGATTCCGACGTATTCATTTTCTTGTCACACACTCGAAAAAGAGGACACGAAATGCTGCGTACGATCATTCTTGGCAGTTGCGTTTCGGTTCAGGGCATTCTCGAAAAGAAACTGCCCGACGGCCGCATTGCTGTCCGGGTGGGTACTCAGGTGTTTACCGGCACTCCGGTCGCTGCCTGAGCGGTCCCATCGCTCGAATATGAAGTCGGTACTACGGACAAACCCGGGCCTCGTGCCCGGGTTTGTCCGTTTCGGGGCCTGCCTGGACCGCTCCCGCCACCTTCGCCAGTCGGGACATGAAAAAAGCGGCGCGAAGATCGCGCCGCTTTCCTGTTTGCAAGCCTGGTGGGATCAGAGCGAACGCTCGATCTCCTCCCGCTCGAAGATCTCGATGACATCGCCGGGGCGGACATCATCGTAATTCTCGAAGGCCATGCCGCATTCCTGGCCCGAATGCACTTCGGAAACTTCGTCCTTGAAGCGCTTCAGGGTCTTCAGCGTGCCTTCGTGGATTACCACGTCGTCACGCAGCAGGCGCACACCGGCCGAGCGGCGTGCTACCCCTTCGGTGACCAGGCAGCCTGCGACCTTGCCCACATTGGAGACCTTGAAGACCTCCTTGATGTTGGCATAGCCGATGAAGTTCTCGCGGATCTCGTTGGACAGCAGGCCCGAGGCCGCCGCCTTCACGTCGTCGACGAGGTCGTAGATCACCGAGTAGTAGCGGATCTCCACACCCTTCTGGTTCGCGGCATTCCGCGCCGGGGCGTTGGCCCGGACGTTGAAGCCGATGACCGGAGCGCCCGATGCCTCGGCCAGGCCGATGTCGGTTTCCGTGATCGCGCCCACACCGTAGTGCAGCACGCGCACGCGCACCTCGTCGTTGCCGATCTTCTCCATCGCCTGAACGATGGCTTCGGCAGAGCCCTGCACGTCGGCCTTGACCAGGATAGGCAGCTCGGAGACGCTCTCGTCGTCCTTGGCCTTCTGCATGAGCTGTTCCAGCGTGGTGGCAGCTCCGGCAGCGGCGCGCTTCTCCTTGGTGACGTTGGCACGGTATTCCGCGATCTCGCGGGCCTGCGCCTCGGTCTCGGTGACGTTGAGAACGTCCCCGGCCTCGGGCGTGCCGTTGAGGCCGAGCACCTCGACCGGAACCGACGGACCGGCCTCGGAGACGCGCTCGCCCTTGTCGTTGATGAGCGCGCGGACCTTGCCGTACTGCTCGCCCACGACAAAGATGTCGCCCTGCTTCAGCGTGCCGTTCTGGATCAGGACGGTCGCCACGGGGCCGCGGCCCACGTCGAGCTGCGCCTCGATCACCGCGCCCTGTGCGGCGCGATCCGGGTTGGCCTTGAGTTCGAGCAGTTCCGCCTGAAGCGCGATGGCTTCCAGCAGGTTGTCGAGCCCCTTGCCGGTCTTGGCCGACACTTCCACGTCCTGCACGTCGCCGGACATCTGTTCCACCACGACTTCGTGCTGGAGCAGGTCGGTGCGCACCTTGGTCGGGTTCGCCTCGTGCTTGTCGACCTTGTTGATCGCGACGATCATCGGGACCTTGGCGGCCTTGGCGTGATTGATCGCCTCGATCGTCTGCGGCATCACGGCGTCATCCGCAGCCACCACCAGCACGACGATATCCGTCACCTGAGCCCCGCGCGAACGCATCGAGGTAAAGGCGGCGTGGCCCGGCGTGTCGAGGAAGGTCAGCACGTCGCCGCCCTTGGTCGTCACCTGGTAGGCACCGATATGCTGGGTGATCCCGCCGGCTTCGCCGGAGGTCACGCTGGTGTCGCGGATCGCGTCGAGCAGCGAGGTCTTGCCGTGGTCGACGTGGCCCATGATCGTGATGACCGGCGGGCGGTTCTGCAGATCCTCGGGCTTGTCGTCGACGGTCTTGATGACGTCCTCGACGTCGGCATCGGACACGCGGGTCACCCGGTGGCCGAATTCCTCGATGATGAGTTCCGCGGTATCGGCGTCGATCGACTGGTTCTGCGTCGCCATGATGCCGTTCTGCATCAGCGACTTGACCACGTCCGCCACGCGTTCGGCCATGCGGTTGGCCAGTTCGGCCACCGTGATCGCCTCGGGCAGCTGCACGTCGCGCACCACCTTCTCGCGGGACTGGGCGCCGCCCATGGCCTTCTGACGCGCACGCTCCTGCTTGCGCTTCATCGCCGCCATGGATTTCTGACGTCCGCCTTCGCCACCGAGCGCCTGGTTCAGCGTCAGCTTGCCGGCACGGCGGCCGCCGTCGTCGCGGCTCTTGTTGCTGCGACCGCGCTCTTCGCGCTCGCGCTCGGCCTTGCGCTGCTGCTGCGGCGCGCCGGGACGGTCGGCCGGACCACCGGGAGCGGACGCGGGACGCGCCGCCGCGGGGGCCGCATCGGCCTTGGGAGCGGGCGCCTTCGCGGCATCCTCGGCACGCTTCGCGGCCTCGGCGGCTTCGAGAGCGCGCTGCTTTTCCTCTTCCGCCTTCAGGCGGGCCTTTTCCTCGGCCTCGCGCTGTTCGCGTTCCTTCTGTTCCTTTTCGGCGCGCATGCGCTCGCGCTCTTCGGCGCGGGCCTTTTCCTCGGCCTCGCGTTGCGCGGTTTCCTCGACCTCACGTGCCTTGGCAGCCTGAAGCGCCTTCAGGCGGCGCTCCATCTCGGCATCGGTGATGCCCGCCGGGCGCCGGCCCGAACCTGCCTGTGCGACACCGCCCGCGCCGGAGCCCTTGCCCCCGCCCGCGGCGGCCGGCTTCGGCACCACAACGCGCTTGCGCTTGGTTTCCACCACGACGTTCTTGGTGCGTCCATGGCTGAAGCTCTGCTTCACGTTCCCCGAACGGGGACCGCCGCCGCGCAAACCCAAAGTCTTCTTGCCGTCGTTATCGCTCATTCAGCTTCTCTTGTCCTTTCCGGCGGCCCTTGCCGCCTTCGACAGCCCCTGCTGTCGATGCCGCGCCGGTCAGTTCGACGCGCAGGCCCTTCAATCTTTGGGCTTCCTCTACAACACGTTTGGTGAGTCCACCAGCGCCAAGCGCCGCATGTATCACCTTTTCCCGGCCAAAGGCCAGACCCAGTTCCTCGGCCGTCAACCAACCGATATAGTTCCCGCCATAGGGCGTGGAAAGCTTGGACTTCCCGCGCTCCGATCCGTTCTCGGCCTGGATCAGCACGCGCGCATCCTCGCGGCCCAGCCAATCCTTGACCTTTTCGTACCCGGCAACCGCCGCGCCCGACTTCCGCGCGAGGCTGATGAGTTCGATCACCCTCCGGACCAGCATCTGCTCCATGAGGGCGGGCAGATCGTCGGGGACGGTGACCGGCGCCTTGGCGGCGCGGGCAAACAACCCCTTCTTCGCGGCCTTGTCCAGCGCCGCGCGGGTCGAGGAGACCCAGATCCCCCGGCCCGGCAATTTCTCGGCCAGGTCCGGAGCGACCTGGTTTTCCGGCCCCACGACAAAGCGGATGAGGCCGGACTTCGGCTGCGTCTCGCCCGTGGCGATGCACTTGCGCTCGGACTCTTCCGAACGATCCTTGTCCCGACCTCCCCGGCTCATGCGTCTCAGGCCTCCTCGGTCTCGGAGGGCTCTTCGCCATCCTCGTCTTCGGCATCCGCTTCGGTCGGATCGACCCAGCCCAGCATGACGCGGGCGGTCATCACCATGTTCTGCGCTTCCGCGAGATCGACCGAGAAGGGTTCCAGCAGGCCGTCGTCCTTGACCCGCTCGCCGTTGACCGAAGTCCAGCCGCCGGCAAGTTCCCAGTCGGCGCAGGTGGCGAAATCCTCGAGCGTCTTGATGCCGTCCTTCGCCAGTGCTTCCACCATCTGGGGTGTCAGGCCCTCGAATTCAATGAGGCTGTCCTCGGCACCCAGTTCGCGGGCATTGGCCAGCGCGGCGGCTGCCTGCGCTTCCAGATGTTCGCGGGCGCGGGTCTGAAGCTCGAGCGCGGTGCTCTCGTCGACGCCGTCGATGACCAGCAGTTCGTCCTGATCCACATAGGCCACCTCCTCGAGGTTGGTGAACCCTTCCGAGACCAGCAGCTGCGCGAAGAATTCGTCGAGGTCCAGCGTGTCCATGAACAGCTGGGTGCGCTCTTCGAATTCCTTCTGGCGACGCTTGGAATCCTCTTCCTCGGTCATGATGTCGATGTCGAGCCCGGTAAGCTGCGACGCCAGGCGTACGTTCTGGCCGCGACGGCCGATGGCGAGGCTGAGCTGCTCGTCCGGCACCACGACCTCGATCCGCTCGGCATCCTCGTCCAGAACCACCTTCGAGACCTCGGCGGGCTGAAGCGCGTTCACCAGGAATGTCGGAATGTCCTCGTTCCACGGGATGATGTCGATCTTTTCGCCCTGAAGCTCGTTCACCACGGCCTGCACGCGAGAGCCGCGCATACCGACGCAGGCGCCCACGGGGTCGATGGAGCCATCATAGGAGATGACGGCGATCTTGGCGCGCGAACCGGGGTCACGGGCGACGGCCTTGATCTCGATGATGCCGTCATAGATTTCCGGCACTTCCATCTTGAACAGCTCGGCCATGAACTGCGGATCGGTGCGCGACAGGAAGATCTGCGGCCCGCGCGCTTCGCGTCGCACGTCCTTGATGTAGCAGCGGATGCGGTCGCCGGGGCGATAGCTCTCGCGGCCGATCTTCTCGTTGCGGCGCAGGATCGCCTCGCCGCGGCCCACGTCGACGATGACGTTGCCGTATTCCTCGCGCTTGACCTGACCGTTGATGATCGTGCCGTTGCGGTCCTTGAATTCCTCGAACTGGCGATCCCGCTCGGCTTCGCGCACCTTCTGCAGGATCACCTGCTTGGCGGATTGCGCGGCGATGCGGCCCAGATCCACCGGCGGAACCTCTTCCACGTAGGTGTCGCCGACCTTGGGATCGGCCATGTACTGCTTGGCCTGCTGAACGGTGAACTCCGCCTGGTAGTTCTCCAGCTCCTCGTCCTCGACCACGGTGCGCACGCGGGTGAACTGCGCGCGGCCGGTCTTGCGGTCGATCTTCACGCGGATGTCCATCTCCGAGCCGTAGCGGCTCTTGGCGGCGCGGGCGAGGCTCTCTTCCATCGCTTCGATGACCAGAACCGGGTCGATCATCTTCTCGCGAGCAACCGCCTCGGCGGTCTGCAGAAGCTCAAGCTGGTTGGCAGAGGTGATTGCCATGGGGTCTTACTCCTCCTGAGCGGCCGCGTCGTCGGCCTGGATTTCGTCGAATTTGCTTTCGTCCACGTCCTGCGCCTTGCGGGCGCGGAGCATGTCGCGGATGAGGTCGTCGGTCAGAATCAGCTTGGCGTCGGACAGCCAGTCGAATTGCAGCCCGATGGTCTGCGTCTCGCCGCCCTCGTCGATGTTGAACAGCACCTCGCTGCCCTCGACACCGGCCAGGATGCCGCGCCAGCGCTTGCGGCCGTCGATCATGTCGTGGGTTTCCAGCTTGACGTCATAGCCTTCGAAGGTCTCGAAATCCTTGAGGCGCGTCAGCGGGCGGTCGATGCCGGGGCTGGAGACTTCCAGCGTATAGGCGTCGAGGATCGGGTCCTCGACGTCGAGAATGGCGGAAATTGCGGTCGAGATCTCGGCGCATTCGTCCACTTCGATGCCGCCGTCGGGACGTTCGGCCATCACCTGGAGGGTCGAGGTCTTGCCGCTCATCAGCCGGATGCGCACGAGTTCGAAACCCATGTCCTCGAGGACGGGGGTGATGATCTCGGCGACTCGCCGGTCCATGGCGGATTTTGCGATCATGTCGGTCATGCCGGTCGGGGCCTTTCGGGCACAAAAAAACGGGCGCGCGGCCCGTTGAAATTCCCGGTGGTGCTCTGGAACAAGTCCAACGCGCCGCTGTTGAAGGGCATATACGCGGCGCGATCCGGTTCTGCAAGGGGATTCGGGCGCGCCCCGTCGGGCCCCCGGATCGACCGGATCAGGCGCCCTCCGCGCCCGGGCCGGACCTGCTCGCCGAGCAGAATTGCGAAAGCCGCCGCGCCATCCCCGAGCGCCCGCAAACCGTCACGCCGCCGTTCCGGCGAAATCCCGTCCCTCCCGCCGGCCCTGAAACGCCTGCGTAGATGCCTGTCGTTGCCGTGTCGTCCACGCAGGGGATGTCCTCCGGTCCCGTCGGCGCGAACCACCGTCCGTCTTGCCTGCGGAAAGGGTCGACCCTTCCCCCGGCCGTGGCCGTCGGGAACGATGCCTTGAAGGGCGGTTGTCGTGTGGTCCTCCGCTTCCCCCGGCCGCGCGCTGTCGGCGTCAGACGGGGCCGCGGGGGCGTCGGACAGTCTCAGCGGGCCGTCGCGAAATATTCCTGCAGGCTGTCGGCGATCAGGGCCGGGGTTTCCGGCCAGTCGATGAAGGAGGCCAGCACCGGTCCCGCAAACCTCGCGCCTTCCAGCGCGTCCGGGACGTCGTCCAGCATATGCCCGGAATTCAACGCGAAAAACGGCAGGCAGATGGATTGCGCCGGGCCCTGCGCGGCCTCCGCCAGGAACGGCGCCTGCTCGACGAACCCGCAGCGCGTGGTGGCAAAGCCGAGCCGGGCCCGCATCGCGTCGGCAAAGGCATGGGCGCTGTCGGCGCTGGTCCGCGACACCGCGCTGCCATGCGCCGCAACCAGCAGCGACGTCTCCGCCGCCGTCCAACCCTGCTCCGCAAGAACTTGCCGCAATTTGTCCGCGGCGCACGCGACCAGCGCCGGTTCCACGCCGAAGGGGGCCATGACCTCCAGCCCCCGTGCCTTGGCGCGTTCCGCCAGCACCTTGCCGGTGAACCAGCCGCGCGCCATGAAATACGGGTAGAGCAGGGGGGTGCCCAGCGTTTCGACCATGGCGTCGAACCGGCCCTCCGCCGCCAGCGTCACCCCTCCGATGCGGCGCCCCCCGGCCAATGCCCCGACCCGATCGGCAAGGTCGCGCAGCGCAATTTCTTGCGACTCCGGATCCGAAGGGCTGCCGTGGGCGACGATCAGCACCGGAGTGTCGTCATCGCGTGTTCTGCTCATCGCCTCTTCTCCCGTCGCCTCGTCCCGGCGGTTCCGCGCCGGTGTCGAAGGGCGAGATAGGCCGCTGCCACCGCGTCGTCCACACCCGCGCCCCGCTCCGTCTCCGGTCCGTCGGTCAGTCCAGGAAGGCGCCTCTGAACGGTTCGGGCAGGTCGAACTCCGCCACCGCGCGGGCGCGGCCCTCGGGCGACATCTTCGCGGCAGTCTTTTCGACGATGCGCTGCAGGTTCTCGGCGCTGCGCCCCTCGGCGAAATCCGCGAAATACCAGCGCAGGAACACGAAGCAGATCACATCTTCGAGCGCCTGCACCTCCGAGTCGCGCTTGATCCCCTCCTTGCGGAGAAGAATTCCGACGCGCTCCTGCGCTGCCTCGTCGTAGCCGGCATCGGCCATAAGGGCGGCAAGCCGCGCACCGTGGCGGCGGCCCTGCTCCCTGCGCCAGGTCAGGTAGCCCGGCTTGCCTTCGGGAAAGGCGTTGCGCGGCAGGGTCCATCTCTCGATATGCTGCCCGCGCGCGGCGATCCTCAGGACATCGCCGGCCTCGGGGAACAGGCGATGCAACTCCTCCGTCATGCGCTCCCCGTATAGCAGCGCGGCGGGGCGCCCGGCCTCGAGGTTGGGATCGGCGGCATTGGCCGCGTCGATGGCCACCAGCACTGCTGCGCGATCTCCCGTCATGCGCGCTCCCTCCCTGCGGTCCGGTCGGTTTCGTGCGTACGGTGCGAATGCGTGTCCGGCATGAGGAGGCTCCTGATCTTCGGACCCATTGTGGACGTGCCGGGGGACACTGTCGAGATGCCGTTGATGCGGCCGGGCCGTCGGGATGACGGCGGGTCTAGGCGATGTGAAGCTCCTTTGCGATCATGGCGGCGTGGGTCCGGTTGCGCGCATCCAGCTTCCGGGTCAGCGTCTTGACGTGCAGTTTGATCGTCACCTCCTGCAGGTCCAGGTCCCGCGCGATCTCCTTGTTCGACTTTCCCTCGCAGATCCCGCGCAACACCTCCCGCTCGCGCTGCGTCAGTTCGGATGCCTTGCCTGCCGTCGGTTGCGACATGAAGCTGTAGGGAACAAAAATCTCTCCCGCGGCCATGACGCGGGCTGCGCTGACGATGGTCGAGGAAGACAGCGTCTTGGGAATGAAACCCGCGGCACCGGCGCGGATCGCGGCTTCGGCGATTTCCGGAGTCGCGGTGCCGGAGATCAGCGCAACGGGGCGTTCGTCGTTCGCCTCGATCATCAATTCCAGCCCGGACAGCCCGATCATCCCCGGCATGTTATAGTCGAGCAGCACGAGGTCGAAGGTGCCCGACCCGCGCGCGCGGGCCATCGCGTCGTCCAGGGTGGCTGCGGTTTCCACCTGATCCACACCTTCGCTGCGCAGGAACGCGGCGATGGTTTCCCGTACGAGATCGTGGTCGTCGGCCACCAGAATGCGCATGCAACCTCCCGTCAGCGGTTCCTGCGGCGATCCTGGCACGGAAGGTCTTACCGAAAGGTTTCCCGCCGTCGGGAAAATTTGCGGTCGTTTGCGGGGAATCTTTGCGAATTGGTAACCCGACCGGCCGCATGGTCCGCAGAGATTTCCCGAACCGGAGTCGACCATGTTACGCCACCTGCTTCTCGCGCTTGTCGTGCTTCTTTCATTTGCGGGCATGGCCGCCGCCCTCGAACCCGCCGGCCCGGTCCTGCTGACCGTCGACGGCGCGATCGCCCCGTCTCGGGATGGCCGGGCGGTACGCCTCGATCGTGAAATGATGATGAGTCTCGGGGTCGAAACCATCCACACAACCACCATCTGGACGGAGGGCGAGCAGACCTTCACCGGCATGCCTCTGGTCAACCTGCTCGACGCGCTCGGCGTGTCATCGGGAACGCTGAAAGCCGTCGCCGTGAACGATTACGCCGTTGAAATCCCGGTCACGGACG
Organism: Salipiger sp.; assembly: GCF_048261495.1. Taxonomy (GTDB): domain Bacteria; phylum Pseudomonadota; class Alphaproteobacteria; order Rhodobacterales; family Rhodobacteraceae; genus Salipiger. The sequence continues at coordinate 54,678 of NZ_JBLXFX010000001.1, read as the reverse complement.
CGGTGGAGGGCGGACCGATCATCGCCTGGGAAAGGAACGGCAGCACCATGTCCGTCCGGGACAAGGGTCCGCTCTGGCTGGTTTATCCCTTCGATTCCGTTCCTGCGTACCAGTCGGAGGTGATCTATTCGCGCAGTATCTGGCAACTCGACCGAATCACTGTCGAGCCGTAATGCTGCCGGTCGGGCAGGATCGCGACGATGATCCGTCGCAACCGGAGCGCGGCCGATGGTGGAGCCTGACGCTCAGTGCGCCTTTCGTCGCGCTCTGCATCGCCGGCGTGCTTCTGCTCAGCCTGGACGCGGCCCGCCATATCGAAGCCTTGGCCACGGCGAACAGCGACAGCAGCCAGTGGTCGCTCGCGCAGCTCGAAGTGGAATTCGGAAGCCATCAAAGGGCTCTGGTGACCGGCGCTCCTCCGGACCTCGAAGCGGTCAGGCTGACATTCGACATTTTCTACAGCCGGTTCGAAACGATCTCCAAGGGCCGGCTCTACGCCGACATCACCACTTCGGAAGCCGCAGCCGACTTCGGCGCCGTCACATCTTTCCTTGCCGGGTCGGTTCCCCTGATCGACGGGGACGACGATACGCTGCGGGCGGCGCTTCCGGCGATGGCCGCGCGCGCCGAGGCGATCCGCCCGGCCCTGCGCAGCATTTCCCTGAACGGGGTGCGGATCTTTTCGGCGCAGGCGGACGGTCAGCGGTTCTCCGTTCTTCGGGCCTTGATCAGGATCACGGCGCTCACGGCGGCACTGGTTCTGGCGCTCGCCATCGGGGTGGCCGCTCTGTGGCGCCTCATGCAGGTCGCGCGCCAGGAGGCTCGGCGCCGGGCGCGGGCGAACCACCGTCTGCGCGCCATCGTCTCGACGGCGCTGGACGGCATCGTCGTGACCGACGGAGAGGGCCTGATCCTCGAATTCAACGCGGCGGCTCAGCGGATTTTCCACTGCAAGCGGGAGGATGTTCTGGGCAGGATGGCGGAACGGCTGCTTTTCCCGGATTCCGTCGCGAACCACTCCCCTGATGCGGATCAAGCCGCGCAGATGGGCCGACGCCGGGTAACGGCGATACGCGCGGACGGAGAGCATTTCCCCGCCGAACTTTCCGTCACCCTGTCGGAGGAGGGCGGCAATGTCCTGCGCGTCTACTACCTCCGCGACATCACGCGGCAGGTCGCCGATGAAAGAGAGCTGGTCGCGGCGCGGGATCAGGCCGTCGCCGGGGAGAGGGCCAAGGCGCGCTTCCTCGCCGTCATGAGCCATGAAATGCGCACCCCCCTGAACGGTCTGATCGGCACGCTGGAGCTTCTGAACGACACTCCCCTGTCGCCAGAGCAGCAGAACTTCCTGCGGATCGTCCGCCGCTCGGGCGATGTTCTGCTGACCCATGTCAACGATGTGCTCGACATCTCGCGGCTGGAAACCGGCCGGTTCACCTTTGCCGAGGACCCCTACGATCCCGTCGCGGTGATGCGCGATGTGGCGGAAACGCTGCGCCCCACCGCGGTGGCCGGGGGCATCGGTCTCACCGCGGACAGCACCGCGGCCGAGGGGCTCCACGTTCTTGGGGATGCGCCGCGCGTGCGGCAGATTCTGGTAAATCTCGCGGGGAATGCAATCAAATTCACGCCGGCGGGCGAGGTGGGGTTGCATGTCCGCCACGATCCGGACGCGGGAAAATTGATCCTTTCGGTCTCCGACACCGGGATCGGCATCCCGCCCGATCAGGTGGAGCGGATCTTCGAGGATTTCGTGACCCTCGATGCCTCGTACATGCGCGCGGCGGAGGGAACCGGCCTCGGCCTTGGGATCGCCCGTCGCCTGGTCGAGGGGATGGGCGGGCATGTCGCGGTCGACAGCGCGCCCGGCCGCGGCACGACCTTCACCGTGACCCTTCCGGTCCGCCCGGCGATAAGGCCCCGGCCGCCGCCCGAGGCCGAGCCCGTCGCGCCGCTGCCCGGTCGCAAGGTGCTTCTGGTGGAGGACAATGCCATCAACCGGCTCGTCGCGACCTCGATGCTCGTCAAGCTCGGACAAGAGGTGACTGAAGCCTTCGACGGTGCCGAAGGATTGGAGCGGGCAGAGCAGCGGCGCTACGATCTGATCCTCATGGACATCAGCATGCCCCGCCTCGACGGGGTCGAGACCACCCGCCGCATACGGGCCGGAAGCGGCCCCAACCGGTCAACGCCGATCGTCGCGCTCACGGCCCATGCCCTGCCCGAGGACATCGCGCGGTTCCGCGAGGCGGGCATGCAGCATTCCCTGACAAAGCCGATCACGCGGCGGGCGCTGGCCATGGCGCTTGCCGATGTCGCGACGGTCACCACGCCCCCCGACCCGGTGGCGGACGCGCCCCCTGTGATCGACCGCGAAACCCTCGATGCGGCGGCTTCCTCCCTCGGGCCGGAGGTGTTCCGAACGCTGCGGGGCCGTTTCTTCGACGAGATGGAGACCGGGCTGACCCGGCTCGAAGAGCGCCTGAAGAGCGGCGGCGCGCGCGAGGAATATGCCGGGGACATTCACAAGCTTGCCGGTTCCGCGGCGGTGTTCGGCGCCACCGCCCTTCATGCGGCGCTCAAGGCGCAGGAAACCCGGGCGAAACGGGCCGAGGAGGACCGCCTTCTGCCCGGCCATACCGCCCTGCTGCCGATCTGGGCGCAGACCCGGCAGGCGCTGTCAGCGATCTGACCCGGTGCGCCGCTTCTCCGGCTCCGCGGCGAGATCGGTGAGGATCGGGCAATCCGGTCGGGTGTCGCCGTGGCAGGCGTCGACGAGGTGCGCCAGCGTGTCGTGCATCGCGCGCAGCTGGGCGATCTTGTCCTCGATCCGGGTCAGGTGCTCGCTCGCGATGCGCTTCACGTCGGCGCTGGCGCGACGGTCGTTCTCGTAAAGCTCGAGCAGGGCGCGGCATTCCTCGATCGAAAACCCCAGCGTCCGGGCGCGGGCGAGAAAGGTCAGCTTGTGAAGATCCCCCTCGGAAAAGGCCCTGTAGCCGTTGGCACCGCGGTCCGGCGTCACCAGGCCGATGTCCTCGTAATAGCGGATGGTCTTGGCCGGCAGCCCGGCGCGGTCCGCAACGTCTCCGATGTTCATGCGTGGCTCTCCCGGATCTGCGCCGGCGTGGCGGAAGGGGCGGCCGGCGGCAGGACCGACCCTACACGCCGCAGCCGCAGCGCGTTGCTCAACACGAAGATCGAGGACAGCGCCATCGCCCCCGCCGCCAGCACCGGCGACAGCATCATCCCCAACGCCGGATACAGCGCCCCCGCCGCGACGGGGATCAGCGCGACGTTGTAACCGAAGGCCCAGAACAGGTTCTGGCGGATGTTGCGCAGCGTGGCCCGGCTGATGTGAAAGGCGTCCACCACGCCGCGCACCTCGCCCGACACCAGCACCACGTCGGCGCTGTCGATGGCGACGTCGGTGCCGGTGCCGATGGCCAGCCCGACCTCGGCCTCGGCCAGCGCCGGGGCATCGTTGATGCCGTCGCCGACAAAGGCGACCGCCCCGAACCTTGCGCGCAGCGCCTGCACGGCGGCGCGCTTGCCGTCGGGCAGCACCCCCGCCCGCACATCGTCGATGCCGAGCTGCGCCGCGATGGCGCGGGCGGTGCCCTCGGTGTCGCCGGTGACGATGGCGACCTTCAGCCCCTGCGCCTGCAGCGCGGCAACCGCCCGTGCGGCGCCCGGCTTCACCCGGTCGGCCACGGCAAAGGCTCCGGCGATCCCGCCGTCGACGGCGACCAGCACCGGGGTCTGCCCGGCGGCCGACATCTCCTCGGCGACCTCGCGCAGCGGTGCCGCATCCACGCCCTCGCGCGCCATCAGCCGCAGCGTGCCGATCAGCAGCCGGTGCCCCTCGACCGTTGCCGAGAGGCCGTGGCCGGGGATCGCCGTCATCTCCGAAGCGCGGCTCAGCCCAGTCGCGTGCCGCCGCAGCGCCTCCGCGACCGGATGTTCCGATCCCTGCTCGGCGCTCGCGGCCAGGCGCAGCACCTCCGCCGCCTCCCGACCGGGGACCGCGACCGAGCGCACCAGTTCCGGGCGGCCCTCGGTCAGGGTGCCGGTCTTGTCAAAGGCGACGACTCGGCAGCTTTCCAGCCGTTGCAGCGCGTCACCCTTGCGGAACAGCACGCCGAGTTCCGCCGCGCGGCCGGTGCCGACCATGATCGAGGTCGGCGTCGCCAGCCCCATGGCGCAGGGGCAGGCGATGATCAGCACCGAGATCCCGGCCACCAGCGCGTGGCCAAGCGCGGGGGAGGGGCCGAGCACCAGCCAGGCGGCAAAGGCCAGCGCCGCCGCGACCAGCACCGCCGGGACGAACCGGATCACCACGCGGTCGGCGACGGCCTGGATCGGCAGCCGCGCGCCCTGCGCCTCTTCGACCATGGCGACGATGCGCGCCAGCATGGTGTCCGCGCCCACCGCCGCGGCCCGGAACACCAGCGCGCCCTGACCGTTGATCGTGCCGCCGACCACCGCGTCGCCCCCGGTCTTCTCGACCGGAACCGGCTCGCCGGTCAGCATGCTTTCATCGACGAAGGACCGCCCCTCGATCACCACCCCGTCGACGGCGATCCGCTCTCCCGGTCTAAGGTGCAGCAGGTCCCCGACCGCCACCGCGTCGACGGGCAGTTCGATCACCTCGCCGTCCCGCTCCACCCGCGCCACCGAAGGCCGCAGCCCGATCAGCCGCTTGATCGCGGCGCCGGTGCGCCCCTTGGCGCGCAGTTCGAGGAACCGCCCCAGCAGGATCAGCGTGATGATGACCCCTGCGGCCTCGAAATAGACCGCCCGCGCGGCCTCGGGCAGCAGGCCCGGCGCGAGAAGCGCGACGGTGGAATAGAGCCAGGCCGCCAGCGTGCCGAGCGCGACCAGCGCATTCATGTCGGGGGCGCCCTTGGCCAGCAGCGGCAGGCCGATCGCGTAGAACCGCCGCCCCGGCCAGATCATCACCGCGGAAATCAGCAGGAATTGCAGCGTCCAGCTTGCCGTGCGGCCGATGCTGTCCATGACGAGGGCGTGAAAGCCGGGGATCAGGTGCCCGCCCATCTCGATCACGAAGACCGGCAGGGTCAGCGCGGCGGCGACGGCCAGGTCGCGCTTCAGCGCCGCCTGTTCGGCCTGCCGCTCGGCCTCGCGCTCGGACGAATCGTCGCCCGCCGGACGCGCCCCGTAACCGGCGCGCTCGATCACCCGGGCCAGCGCCTGCCCGTCGACCGACCCGGCGAGGATGCGCACCTCCGCCGTGTCGTTCGCCAGGTTCACATGGGCCGACAGCACCCCCGGCACCCCGGTCAGCGCCTTTTCCACCCGCCCCGCGCAGGAGGCGCAGCTCATCCCCCGGATCGACAGGCGCAGCGTGCCTTCCCGCGCCGGATAGCCCGCGCGGCTCAGTGCCTCGCGCATGGCGTCGATTCCGGCGCGGCCCGACACCTGCGCCATCCGGTTGGCAAGGTTGACGCTGGCGGTCTCCACGCCGGGAACGGCGCTCAGCGCCGCCTGCGCGCGACCGGCACAGCCCCCGCAATTGAGCTTGGTGACTTCGAATCGGATGCTGTCCAGAGGCATGATGCGGCTCCCCCTTCTGGGTTGTGCCGCCTCATATAGGGCTTCCAGTCACTGGAAGGTCAAGAGGCCCTGATCCCGGAAATCGCCGCGCCGCACAAACGCCCCCGGCATTCCTCGCAGAGCAGCGGCAGCCCGGTGCGTTCCGCCGCCGCCACCAACGGCACCAGTGCCATCGGGGACACCAGCATCGCCGCCTCGGCCAGCGCGCTGTCGCGGTGCTGCTCGGTGGCGGTCAGGATGAGCCGCGCGATCGCCAGTTCGTCGTCGCTGTGGCTGGTGGCGCCCACCGGCAGGATCAGCGGAGCGTGCCAGGCGTGGCGCCGCACCAGATCCATGACCTCGGAAAACGCCCGGATGCAGAACCCCGCCCGCACCGATCCCAGCCTGCGGCAAAGCCTGTCCAGCGCCTCGCCCTGCCGGTCGGCCTGCCAGAACCGCAGCATTTCGACCACGCGCCGCTCGGACAGCCGCAACGTGCCGGTGTCTGTGCCGCTCTCGAATCGTTCGTGGCGCATGAGGACCCCCGCCAAAGCCTCGGACAGGCCGGGCGTGCCGCGGAGGCGTGGCTGGGCAGGAATATTTCTGACTATTTATGTCGGAATAGTCAAGCGCCGCCGAGACCGGCCTCCGAGGCGATCTGAGCCCGCGACTTGCGCGCCCGCTCCGTGGCGGATTTCAGCTGCCCGCAGGCCGCCATGATATCCTCGCCCCGCGGCGTCCGGATGGGCGAGGCATAGCCGGCCTTGTAGACGATGTCGGCAAAGGCCTCGATCCGCGCCCAGTCCGACCGTTCGTAGGGCGCGCCGGGCCATTCGTTGAACGGGATCAGGTTGATCTTGGCCGGAATGCCCGAGATCAGCTTCACCAGCCGCCGCGCATCCGCGTCCGAATCGTTCACGTCCTTCAGCATCACGTATTCGAAGGTGATGCGTTCCGAGTTCGACAGCCGCGGATACTCGCGCAGCGCGCCCAGCAGGGTCTCGATGTTCCAGCGCTTGTTGATCGGCACCAGGGTGTTGCGGACCTCGTCCGTGGTGGCGTGAAAGCTCACCGCCATCAGGCAGCCGATTTCCTCGGCGCAGCGGGCGATCTCCGGCACGACACCGCTGGTCGACAGGGTGATCCGCCGCCGCGACAGGGCGATGCCCTCGCCATCCATCGCGATCTTCATCGCATCGCGCACGTTGTCGAAATTGTAGAGCGGCTCTCCCATGCCCATCAGCACGATGTTGGACAGCAGCCGCGGACCCTCGTCGCCGGTCCCGGTGCCCGGCTTCGGCCATTCGCCGAGATCGTCGCGCGCCAGCATGATCTGGCCGACGATCTCGCCCGCGGTGAGGTTGCGCACCAGCTTCTGCGTGCCGGTGTGGCAGAAGGAACAGGTCAGCGTGCAGCCCACCTGGCTCGAGATGCACAGCGTCCCGCGGTCGGTCTCGGGGATGTAGACCACCTCGACCTCGTGCCCGCCGGCGATCCGCACCAGGTACTTGCGCGTCCCGTCCGCGGAAACCTGCTTCGAGACGATCTCCGGCAGCTCGATGACGAAATGCTCCGCCAGCAGCGCGCGGTAGTCCTTGGACAGGTTGGTCATCGCCGAGAACTCGCGCACCCCCCAGTGATAGACCCACTGCCAGACCTGGTTGACGCGCATCTTGCCCTGCTTTTCCGGCGTTCCCGCCGCCAGCAGCGCCTCGCGCAGCCCGTCGCGGGTGAGCCCGACCAGGTTCACCTTGCCGCCCTCGGGCAGCCTGCGCGGAATCGTCACCACGTCCTGAGTGATGGGCGCATCGGCCATGTCGTCACGTCCTTTGAAAAAGCGAAGCCCGCCCCATACAGGATTCGCCCGAAAAACACAAAGGGAACGCGACTCCGCGTCCCCTGCTTCTTCTGGCGGTCAAATATCCCGGGGGTGAATGCGGCAAGGCCGCAGAGGGGGCAGCGCCCCCGCCCCGCGCGTCACTTGGCGCAGCGCTTCTCCGCATCCTCGACCGCGGCCGTGAAGCCCAGCAACGAGAAGGTGTCCTTGGTCTGCGTCCCGCGCCCCGAGCGCGCGCTGACCACCGCGTCCGAACCGCGCTTCATCGCGGTCACGATCTTGGCATCGTCCTGCGGAGTCGCCGGCCAGGCCCATTCGCCCTCGGTGTAGAACTCGAACTCGGTGCCCGAGATGTTCACGTTGACGGTGGACCCGCCCGCGAAGGGATAGCCGCCGGTAAAGGCGACCTGACCGTTCACGCCGCCGTTGGGGCGGTAGAACACCATCAGCAGGATGTCGCCCCGCTTGACCGACACGACGCGCCCGTCCTTGGTGTTGACGCTCTCCTTGTAGGTCGTGACCGCCCAGCATTCGCGCGGATTGTCGCCCTCGAACACGGACCAGTCGGTCATCGCGTTCACCCGGTTGGTGCTCTCTTCCTGCGCCAGGACAGCCGTCCCCGACAATCCCAGGATCGCCGCGCCAAGAACCCCACAAATCAGTGATCTCATACCTGCTGCCTCCAGCCGTCCGTGCCTCAACTCGAAAGGTCCGCGCCCTACCTGTTCCGGCAGCTTGTCCGGCGCAACCATTTTATGCTCGACGGCGGTACAATAGCCTGAAAGAGACGGGTGGAAAAACCCCCCCTTGGCAAGATATCGCTCAGATGTGAGGTCTCGTATGACAAATGCCCCCGCCCCCATGGTCGAAATCCACCGCGGACCGCTGGCCGAAAGCCGTCATGCCGGTCACGCGGTGATCTGTGACGCCACCGGCGGTATCGTGCAGGCCTGGGGCGATCCCGACGCGATGATCCTGCCGCGCTCCTCCGCCAAGATGATCCAGGCGCTGCCGCTGGTCGCCTCCGGCGCGGCCGAGGCCTTTCACCTCGCCGAACCGCAGCTTGCCCTCGCCTGTGCCTCGCATCAGGGTGCGCCCCTGCACGTGGCGGCGGTCGAAGCCTGGCTCAAGGATCTCGGACTCGAGGAAGAGGATCTGCGCTGCGGTCCCGAAGTCTCGCGCGACAAGGCCCTGCGCCACGCGATGATCCGCGACGGCGAGGCGCCATGCCAGCTTCACAACAACTGCTCGGGCAAGCACGCGGGCTTCCTGACCCTGACCGAACACCTCGGTGCCGGTCCCGAATACACCGCCCCCGACCATCCGGTGCAGCAGGCCGTGCTCGAGATGTTCGAGACCGTGACCGGCCTCACCTCGCCCGGCTTCGGCATCGACGGCTGCTCGGCGCCCAACTACGCCACGACCATGCACGGCATGGCGCGGGCGATGGCCTGGTACGCCTCGGCGCAGGACCGGTCCGACATTCTCGCCACCTCGGCGGCGCGGCTCGTGGCGGCGATGTATGCCTACCCCGACCTCGTCGCGGGCGAGGGCCGCGCCTGCACCCTGCTGATGCGCGCCGCGCTGGAGCCCGTCGCGATCAAGACCGGCGCCGAGGGTTTCTTCATCGCGATCCTGCCGGGGCGAGGCCTCGGTGTCGCGCTCAAGATCGTCGACGGCGCGACCCGCGCCTCGGAATGTGCCTTTGCGGCGCTGCTCGTGCATCTCGGGGTGGTCGATCCCGGCCACCCGGACGTGCGCCGCTTCCTCAACCCGCCGATCCACAGCCGCAGCGGCCTTCTCGCGGGGGAAATCCGCCCCGCCGCCGGCTTCCCCGTCTAGGGGCCGGGCCCCCGGCGCGTCGGGGCGTCAGGGCGCGGCGAACTCGTCGCGTGCATAGCCCTGCAGGAACAGCAGCGCGGTCAGATCGCCGTGGTTCACCCGGCACTGCGCCTGCGCCTGCACCGCGGGCTTGGCATGCAGCGCCACGCCCAGCCCGGCGCGCGTCAGCATCCCCAGGTCGTTGGCGCCGTCGCCCACCGCCAGAACGTCGTCCTCGGAGAGGCCGAGCCGGGCGGTGATCTCTTCCAGCGCCTGCACCTTTGCCTCCCGGCCCAGGATCGGGCGGCCGACCTCTCCGGTCAGCACGCCATCCGCGACGAACAGGCTGTTGGCGCGGTTCTCGTCAAAGCCGACCATCTCCGCGACGCGGGCGGTAAAGGCGGTGAACCCGCCCGAGACCAGCGCCGCATAGCCGCCCGCCGCCTTCATCGTGGCGACCAGTTCCGGCCCGCCCGGCATCAGCTGGATGCGCTCGGCAAGAACCTTGGCGATCACGCTCTCCGGCAGGCCCTTCAGCAAGGCCACCCGCTCGGTCAGCGCGCCCTCGAAATCCAGCTCGCCGTTCATCGCGCGGGCGGTGATGGTCTTGACCACCTCGCCGACCCCGGCCTCGTCCGCCAGTTCGTCGATGCATTCCTGCCGGATCATCGTGCTGTCCATGTCGGCCAGCAGCATCCTCTTGCGCCGGTTCGCGGCGGGCAGGACGTTCAGATCGGCCTGCGCCGCGATGCTGCCGCGCAGCCCTTCGAGGTCGTCGGGCATGGCCTCCAGCGGAAATTCCGCCGCCTCGTCGGGCGACAGCCAGGTGACCGCCCCGCCCCCCCGCGCATTGCGCAGCGCCTCCACCAGCGCGGGATCGAGCATGCCGGGACGGGCGATGAGGGATGCGATGAACATGGGGCCACTCCTGCAATCGGACGCGCGGCTTCTGGCACGTCGCGGCGCGCTTATCCAGAGGTGTCGCAGCCCGGGGTGGCCGCCGCGGGGCGCCTCCGCCGCGCAACCGCCCGCTTCGGGCCGGAGCCTCGCGCCCGCCGGAACGCCAGCCCCGAACCATCCACCCCCGCCCGCAGCCCGTCCACGATGTCATCGACCACGGCATGTCCCGCGCCTCGGTTTGTGCCCTGCGCCGCCCGGGCGGGACCGTCCGGCGGGCGGTCTCAGCAGTTTTCCGACAGCAGGATCCGGAACGGGATCTCGCGTTTTCCGGTCAGCGCATCCTCCGCGCCGGTGGCCCATTCCGCGATGGCCGCCACGGCTCCGTCCATGATCTCGAGCCCGGGATGTTCGAGGATCACGTGCACCGGCCCGGCCCTCAGCAGCGCCCGGGTGGCGGAGGTGAGTTCGTTGCCCACGACCAGGATATCCGCCCGGCGCGCGTCGCGCAGGGCGGTGACCGCGCCTTCCAGCCCGCCACCGATCACGAAGATGCCGCGAAGCCGGCTGCCCGCCTTGCCCAGCAAGGTCGTGACCGCCCGCGCCGCGCCCATGTCGCATTCCCCGCTGGACAGGGCGGGCAGGACGGTCAGGCGGCTGTCGCCCTGCCTGAGGTAGGCCCGGAACCCCTCTTCCTCCGCCCCCTGGTTGCGGAAGAGGGCGCCGCCGTTGACCAGGCCGATGCTGCCCTCGGGGCCGGCCAGCCGCGACATGAACCACGCCGCGGTACGTCCCAGCTCGCGCTCGTTGCTGCCCACCAGGCCGGGCGCTTCGGGACAGCCGAGCCCCGAGATCACCGGCAGCACCGGAATGCCGCGCCGGCAAAGATCCCGGACCGCCGCATGGACCTGCGGGTGATCTATGCAATGACAGGCGATGACGTCGCAGCGCTCGGCCATGTCGAGCAGGGCGGCAACCGTCGCCTCGGGTTCGGGACGGGGCAGGTGCCGGGTGAGGACCCGCGCCCGGATGTCGTGCCGGCCTTCGGCGGTCGCATGCGCGCGGTCGGCCATGTCGAGAAAGGTGCGCCGGGTGCTGGCGTTCAGCAGAAGCCCGATGCGGCAGTGGGGGGCCTCGGTCTTGAGACGGCTGCGGATCACGCCGACGCCGTGAAAGGCGATCTCCTCGGCGACGTCCAGCACGTGTTCGACCGTCGCGCGCTTGACCGGCAGGCGGCCGGTCATGATGCGATCTATGGTCGACACGCTGACACCCGAAGCCTTGGCCAGCGTCTTGTTCGTGATGCGTTGCAATCCCCGTCCCCGCGCAATCCGGGGCGTGCCCTGCAGGCGGACACCCGACCCCGATCCGGTTCATCATACCACAAGACGTCAAAATCATTCATTCTGACGCTTTGTGAAAGCCGTCGGCGGGCTTTGCTTGGCCGGTGGACCCCGCGTTGATCTAACGATCCCCCAAGGAGGCAGGACCCCGCCGCGCCGCGTGCGCAGGGGGACTCGAAGGGGGGAAGGGTTTGGATCGCTGGGGGGAATTTCAGGTCTTCGTCAAGATCGCGGAAGAGCGCAGCATGACCCGCGCCGCCGAGGTTCTGAACAGCTCGACCTCGGGAGTGAGCCGCCAGCTCACCAATCTGGAAACCCGGCTCGGCGTGCGGCTCATCCAGCGCTCGACCCGTCAGCTGAGCCTGACCGACGAAGGCGAACGCCTCTACGGTCAGGCCCGCGACCTGCTCTCGACATGGGAAGAGGCGGAGGCCGATGTCAGTCTCGGCTCGCGCGAACCGACCGGGCGGCTCCGGGTCGGCGCCTCGCTGTCCTTCTCGCTCCTGCACCTGATTCCGGCGGTGAAACACTTCCGCACCCGCTATCCGCAGATGGCGGTCGAGATCGTGTCGTCGAACCGCTATTACGACATCATCGAAAACGGGCTGGACCTGGCGATCCGCCTGCGGCGGGTCGAGGCGGACAGCTCCATCACCATCCGCCGCATCGCCGAAACGCGCCGCCTGCTTGCGGCCTCGCCCGAGTACCTCGAGCGCCGGGGCGTGCCGCGGCATCCGACGGACCTGCTGTCGCACGACCTGATCCTCTACTCGCTGGCGGACAACTGGAACGACCTGCATTTCACCAGGGGCACCGACAGCGTGAAGGTCGCCGTCGACGGCCCGCTGATCATGAACGACGGTCAGCTCATCTGCGAGGCGGCGCGCAACGGGCTCGGGATCCTCGCCCAGCCGACCTACATCCTGCAGGCCGATCTGGATGCCGGGCGGCTGGTGCGGGTGCTCGATGACTGGGACCTGCCGCGGCTGACCATGAACATCGCCTATCCGAGCAAGTATTTCGTGCCGCTCCGGACGCGCCTGTTCATCGACTTCCTCGTCGAGGATTTCCGCCGCAACGGCTTCGAAGAGCGGTGGACCGCATGACCAACGCTTTTTGCAGATCCTGCAAGAATGTTTCCCGGACCGGGTCGTTAATCCCGTCTCGGGAAACTGTTAGACCCTTGGACAGGCTGAAGACGCGGCGCCCCGGAGGGGGGTGCCACACGGAGATCAGCCCCGAAAACTCTCTGGGAGGAGAATGGATATGAAGAAAACACTGGCCCTGGCCATCCTGTCGTCGACCGCACTCGTCAGCGCAGCGCTGGCCGCTGACACCAGCAAGGTGTTCTTCCTGCTGCCGAACACGACGACCATCCGTTTCGAGAGCCGCGACGCCCCGTTCTTCGTCGAGGCGATGAAGGAGCGCGCACCGGACGCGACCGTGACCGTGCAGAACGCGCAGGGCGACCCCCAGCAGCAGCAGCGCCAGATCGAGGACGCGATCGCGCAGGGCGCCGACCTGATCCTGCTGACCTCGGCCGATGCCAACCTCGTCGCCGGCGGCCTGGCCGCTGCCGAAGCGGACGGCATCCCCGTCATCCTCTACGACCACGACGCGATCGGCGGAAAGGCCGAGGCGCATGTGGTGTTCGACTCGCTCTCCGTCGGGCAGGCGCAGGGGCGCCGCGCGGCCGAGCTGATCGAGGCGATGGACAAGAGCCCGGTCAAGGTGGCGCGGGTCAAGGGCAACCAGGGCGAATACGGCACCGGCCAGTACGAAAAGGGTCAGGACGAATTCCTCATGCCGCTGGTCGACGCGGGCAAGGTCGAGATCGTCTGCGATCAGTACACCCGGAACTGGGACCCGACGCTGGCGCAGGCATTCGCCGAAGACTGCCTGACCCGCAACGGCGGCGACGTGGACCTCTTCCTCGGCATGAACGACGGCACCACCGGCGGCTCCGTGGCCGCGCTGATCAGCCAGGGCTACGCGCCGGGCGACAAGATCGTCACCGGCGGTCAGGACGCGACGGTCGAGGCGCTGCGCTACATCGCGCAGGGCTGGCAGGACAATTCGGTGCTCAAGGACCTGCGGCTCGAAGCGACCGCCGCCGCCGACGTGGCCGCGTCGATCCTTGGCGGCAAAGGGGTGCCGTCCGAACTGGTGAACGGCTCGGTGAACAACGAATACATGGACGTTCCGGCGGTCTTCCTGCCGGTCGGCAACATCACGCGCGACAGCCTCGGGGATGTCGTCTCCGCCGGTATCTGGACCTGGGACGAGATCTGCCAGGGCGCCGAAGAGACCGAGGTCTGCACGCAGAACCGCTAGGCAGAACCGCAGGCGGCGCAGCCTGCCGCCTGCACCATCCACACATGGGAGGAACCATCATGACGGACCAGAGCGCCGCTCGGGAAAGGCATGTCCACGCACCGGAGGCGGTGCCGCTGATCTCGATGCGCAACATCCACAAGAAGTTCGGGTCGCTGCACGCCCTCCGGGGGGCGTCGATCGACGTCCGCGCGGGCGAGGTCGTGGCGCTCGTGGGAGACAACGGCGCCGGCAAGTCGACGATGGTCAAGGTCATGGCCGGCGTCCACATGGCGACCTCGGGCGAATACGAATTCGAAGGCAAGCCGGTCAGGATCACTTCGCCCACGGATGCCAACGAACTCGGGATTCAGACGGTCTACCAGGACCTCGCCCTGTGTTCGAACCTCGACGCGGTGCAGAACCTTTTCCTCGGGCGCGAACTGACCGGGTCGGGCCTGTTCGGCCGGCGCATCCGCCGCGCCGAATGCGAGGTGCGGGCCCGCGAAGTGCTGCAGCGGATGCGCCTCGGCAACCTGTCCCTCACGCGGCCCGTCGGCGCCATGTCCGGCGGTCAGCGCCAGAACATCGCCATCGCCCGGTCGATCCTCTGGACGCCCAAGGTGGTGATCCTCGACGAACCCACCGCCGCGCTCAGCCATTCCGCCGCCGAACAGGTCGCCGACCTGATCCGCACGCTGGCCGACCAGGGCCTCGGCATCGTCGTGGTCAGCCACGACATCCACAACTTCGTCGTCAACGCCACCGACCGGATCGAGGTCATGCGCCTCGGCGCCAACGCGGCCAGCTTCCGCACCGGCGACGTGACCGGCGAACAGGTCGTCAACGCCATGGTCGGCGGCAACGAAGGCGTCAATCTCGCGGGGTGACCGCGGCACATATCGGAGGATTCCCCCATGGCTGAAGCCATCACATCCGCGCCGCCCCCGGTGCGCCGCCGCAGCGTCGGCGACCTTCTGGCCCGCGACCTGCGCGCGCTTCCCATCGTCATCGGCCTTGTCGTGCTCTGGATCTTCTTCGCGACCCAGAGCGACGTCTTCCTGACCGCGCGCAACCTGTCGAACCTGCTGGTGCAGAGCACCGTGGTCGGCATCATGGCGCTGGGCATCATGTTCGTGCTGCTGGTCAAGGAAATCGACCTCTCGGTCGCCGCGATCAACGGCGTGACCTCGGTCCTCATGGCCAAGCTGATCGTCGAGGCGGGAGTCTCGCCCTGGATCGCGGTGCCCGTCGCCATCCTGATCGGCGCCTTCATCGGCAGCCTGTCGGCGCGCTGGGTCACCTTCGTCGGCGTGCCGTCCTTCGTCGTCACGCTGGGCCTCGGCCTTGCGCTGAACGGTCTGCAACTGATCCTGCTGCCCGCCACCGCACGCTACAGCCTCAACGGCACCGGGCTGGAACAGATCGCCCTCATCAACATCGGCGGCATCTGGGCCTGGGTCGTGCTGGCCATCGGCATCCTCTGCTTTGCCGGACTGGTCCTCTCCGAGGTCGCCAGCCGCAGCAGGGCGGGCCTCGAAACCGCGATGATGCGGGCGGTCGTCCTGCCCATCGCTGCCGCGACGGTCTTCGGCGTGGTGGTCGTGTCGATCCTCGCGGCGCACAAGGGCATCCCGCTGGTCGTGCTGATCTTCGGCATCCTGCTGGGCCTCGGCGGCTACATCCTGAAGCAGACGCAGTTCGGCCTCTACCTCTATGCCGTCGGCAACAACGACGAGGCGGCGCGCCGCGCGGGCGTCAAGGTGCACCGGATCAAGATGGCGGCCTTTGCCATCGCGGGCGGTGTCGCGGCGCTGGCCGGCGTGATCGCCGCCTCGCGGACCCTCGGGGTGGGCGTCTTTTCCGGCGGCGGCGTCGGTGGCGGCACGCTGCTGCTCGAATCCATCGCGGCGGCGGTCATCGGCGGGGTCAGCCTGTTCGGCGGACGCGGCTCGATCCACGCGGCGCTGCTCGGCGCGCTGGTCATCGGCACCGTCAGCAACGGTCTGAACCTCATGGGGGTCGAGAACGAGATCCGCCTCATCGTCACCGGCCTCCTGCTCGTCCTCGCCGTCTCCATCGACAAGCTGATCGAGAAGGCCACGGGCCAGCAAAGCTTCTGACCCATCGGGGCCCGCGCCGATGCCGCGGGTCCGACACCTACACGGGTGGCAAGGCCCCACCCCGCGCAAAGGATAGACGTCATGTCGCAGACGACGGAAGACAGGTTCGACGGCGGATACTTCGACGAGGAAAGGTCCGCCGAGGTGGTCAATTCCCGCATCGGAGAGGGGGCCGACCCCCGCCTGAAGGAAGTGATCGGCACCCTGACCAGACACCTGCACAACGCGGTCAAGGAGATCGAGCCGACCCACGAGGAATGGTTCGCCGCGATCCGCTTCCTGACCGAGACCGGGCAGATGTGCAACGACTGGCGGCAGGAATACATCCTGCTGTCCGACGTGCTGGGCGTCACGATGCTGGTCGACGCGATCAACCACCGCCGCCCCTCCGGGGCGACGCCCAACACCATCCTCGGGCCGTTCTACGTAGAAGGCGCGCCGCACTATGCGAACGGCGCCAACATCTGCCTCGACCACAAGGGCGAACCGACGCTGGTGCGCGGGCGGATCATGGACGTGGACGGCAACCCGGTGGCGGGCGCGCGCATCGACGTCTGGCAGACCAACGACGACGGGTTCTACGACGTGCAGCAGAAGGGCGAGCAGCCCGAGTACAACCTGCGCGGCGTCTTCGCCTCCGAAGCGGACGGGCGTTACTGGTTCCGGACGGTCAAGCCGCGCTTCTACCCGATCCCCGACGACGGCCCGGTGGGCAGGATGCTGGGTGACCTGCACCGCCACCCGAACCGCGCCGCGCACATGCATTTCATCGTCACCGCCGACGGCTATGACGAGATCATCACCCACATCTTCACCCCCGACTGTCCCTACCTGAAGGAAGACACCGTCTTCGGCGTGAAAAAGGACCTCGTGGCCGAGTTCCGCACCGTCGACGATCCGGACCTCGCCGCCGAACACGGCATGCCGAACCCCTTCCTGATGGTGGACTGGGATTTCGTTCTGGCCCGCCGGGCCAAGTCAAACGGACACCGCACATGAACATCGACGATATCTGCCTCTGCGCCTCCTACTGGACGGTTGCGGGCAACACCTATCCCGGCGCCCCGTCCGAGATCAGCCCATTTTCCCTCGCCGAACGTGCCGAAGTCTGCGGCCGCACCGGCTGGCAGGGCATGGGCTTTGTCATGGACGACATCGAGGCCTCCATCTCCCGCTACGGCATGGCCGGGGTGCGGCGGATCTTCGACGATAACAACATCCGCCATGTCGAACTGGAATTCCTCGTCGACTGGCACCTGACCGGCGAGCGCCGCGCGCTCTCGGACAGGATGTATGCCCGGATGCTCGAAGTCGGCGCGGCGCTGGGCGTCGAGAAGATCAAGCTCGGCGGCGGTGTCTTCGAAACCGGGGCACCGGACACGGGCGCCATGCGCGCGGCCCTGTTCGACATCTGCGAAAGGGCGAAACCGGCGGGCATCGACATCGCGATCGAATTCCTGCCCTTCGCCAGCATCGACACCATCGACCGGGGGCTGGACCTGTTCCGCGACCTCGGCGTGACCAACGGAGGCCTGCTGGTCGACACCTGGCACGTCGAACGCGGCGGCATGACCGCAGAGGACATCCGCAAGATCCCGGCCGAATTCCTGCGCGCCGCCGAACTGGACGACGCGGGCCCCGAGGTGATCGGCGATCTCTTCAACGATTCCACCCACTACCGCAGGCTCTGCGGGGAGGGCTCCATCGACATCGCGGGCCAGATCGGGGCGATGCTCGACCAGGGTTATCGCGGCTACTGGGGGGTCGAGCTGATCTCGGCCCACCACCGCCATCTGCCGCTGGAAATGGCCGCCACCCGCGCCTTCGACACCACCATGCGCCAGTTCGACGCCGTGACCTTTCCGGCCGGCTGACAGTTTTCAAGGATACGAGAGATGATCGGAATAGCAGTTCTGGGCGCCGGCCGCATCGGCAAGATCCACGCCGCCAACGTCGCCGCCAACCCCCGTGCCCGGCTGATCGCCGTGGCCGACCCCTTTGCCGAGGCCTGCGAACCGCTGGCCGCCAAACACGGCGCCGAGGCAATGACCGACCCCATGGCCGCCATTGCCCGCGATGACGTGGACGCCGTGGTGATCGGCACCCCCACCGACACCCACATCGGCCTGCTGACCCGCGCGGTCGAACTGGGCAAGGCGGTGCTCTGCGAAAAACCCATCGACCTCGACCTCGGCAAAAGCACCGAGGCCGCCGCGCAGATCGAGAAACTGGGCGCAAAGGTCATGCTGGCCTTCAACCGCCGCTTCGATCCGACCTTCGCCGAGGTGCGCCGCGCCATCGACGCCGGAAAGATCGGCGCCGTGCGCCAGGTCGTCATCTCCAGCCGCGATCCCGGGATGCCGCCCGAGGGCTACGTGAAATCCTCCGGCGGGCTGTTCCGCGACATGACGATCCACGATCTCGACATGGCGCGCTGGCTGCTGGGCGAGGAGCCGGTCACCGTCACCGCCATGGCCTCGCGCATCGTCGATGCGGAGATGGTCGGGAAGTACGACGACTACGACACCGCCATGGTGATCCTGCAGACCGCGAGCGGCAGGCAGGCGCATATCAACAACTGCCGCGAGGCGGTCTACGGCTACGATCAGCGGATCGAGGTGCTGGGCGAAACCGGCATGCTCAGCCACGACAACCTGCGCCCCTCCACCATGCGCCTCGCCACCGCCGAGATGACCGAGGCGCAGCCGCCCCTGCTGAATTTCTTCCTCGAACGCTACACCGCCGCCTACCGCGCCGAGATGGAGGCCTTCGTCTCCGCCCTCGCCGACGGCACGCCGCTGCCGACCACCGCGCAGGACGGCGTTCAGGCGCTGCGCCTGGCCGAGGCCGCGCTGCAGTCCGTGCGCACCGGCAAGACCGTTTCCCTGTAATCCCAAGGAGAAAACCCCATGACCTACGCCATCGGAGCAGACACCCCCCTCGGCATCGCCTGCCTCGGGATCACGCACCCGCACACCTCGGGCCGGGTGAAGGCATTCAAGCGCATGACCAACGCCCGCGTGCTGGGCGCCTGGGACGACAGCCCGCTGCTGACGCCGTTCACCGAGGCGATGGAGATCGAGGCCCGGACCAAGGACGAGATCCTCTCCGACCCCGCCGTCCACGCCGTGATGATCCACCCCAAGAGCTACCGCATGGCCGACTGGGCCATCGAGGCGATGGAGGCCGGCAAGGCGGTGCTCTGCGAAAAGCCCGCCGGACGCGGGTCGCAGGATACCGCGCGGCTGGTAGAGACCGCCGAACGCACCGGACGGCTGTTCCAGGTCGGCTACTGCTGGCGCTACGCGCCCTCCGTCGACAGGATGCAGGAGGTCCTGCAAAAGGGCCAGCTCGGCAGGATCCTGCAGGTGCGCGCCCATGCCGGCTGTTCCCACAACGAGGCCGACACCGACCACATGCGCCAGCCCGGCGACATCGGCGGGGCCTTCTACGTCATCGGCTGCCACACCATCGACCGGCTTCTCCTGCACTTCGGGATGCCGAAATCGGTCAACGCGCGCATCACCAAGTTCCCCGGCATCATGCCGGACGCCGCGCGCGAGGATGCCGCCGGGGCGATCCTCAACTACGACGACAAGATGATCACCGTCGATTTCATGTCCTGGGACCCGATGCCCTGGACCGAAAGCTGGGATATCACCGCCTACGGCACCGACGGCGTGATGCATTCGCGCCCCATGCCCGCGACCTACCGGATCTACAGCACCGGCAAGCACGGCCTGCCGACGGGCTGGACGGAATACAACGAAACCGCCTTCCCCGAGATCTGGGCCGTGCGAAAGACCGTCTATTCGCCCGAGATCGCCGAGATCGGAAACCCCGTCTACTTCGACCGCGAGGCGGCGGCCTTCGAGCATTCCCTGCGCAGCGGGGCACCCTCCAACGTGCCCGCCACCCAGGCGCACAACATCAACCTGATCCTCGAAGCCCTGTTCGCCTCGTCGCAGCAGGGCGGAGCCGAGGTCACGCTCTGACCCGGAGCAATATCGGGCAGACCGCCGTTCCCCCGGCCGACGGGGGAACGGTCAGCATCCGGGGGAGGACATCATGATCAAGCATATCGTCATGTGGAACATGGCCGGTGACACGGCCGAGGAACGCACCCGCGCCGCGGAACACCTGCGCGCGCGGTTCGAGGAGATCCGGGGCGAAATCCCCGGCCTCCTGCATCTCGAGGTCGGGTTCGACCACAGCCGGGTGGATTACGCCTGCGACGTCGTCCTCTATACCGAGTTCGACAGCCAGGAGGCGCTCGACGCCTATGCCAGCCACCCGGCGCACCTGCGGGTCAAGGATGCGCTGGGCGCCTCGCGCATCGCCCGCCACCAGGTCGACTACCGCGCCTGACAGGGCGTCATCAAAGGACACGTCATGAAGGATTTCACCTACACCGCCCTGCCGTCCCGCGTGGTCTTCGGCCCCGGCAAGCTCGCCACCGTCGCGGACGAGGTCGGCGCCATCGGCGCCACCCGCGCGCTGGTCCTCTGCACGCCGCAGCAGCGGGCGCAGGCCGAACGGGTCGGCGCGCTGCTGGGCGACCGGCTGGCGGGCATCCATGACGGCGCCGAAATGCACGTGCCCATCGAAAGCGCCCGCACCGCCCGCGCCGTCGCCCGGGAGCTGGGTGCCGATTGCGCCGTCGCGGTCGGCGGCGGGTCGACCATCGGGCTGGGCAAGGCCATCGCGCTGGATTCCGCGCTGCCGATCATCGCCATCCCGACGACCTATGCCGGGTCCGAGATGACCCCGGTCTACGGCATCACCGAAAACGGCATCAAGACCACCGGCAAGGATGTGCGCGTGGTGCCGAAATCGGTGATCTACGACCCCGAACTGACCTGCTCGCTGCCCGTCGGCATGTCCCTTGTCAGCGGCATGAACGCCATCGCCCACGCCGCCGAGGGGCTCTATGCACGGGACGGCAACCCGGTGATGTCGCTGATGGCCGAGGAAGGCATCCGCGCGCTGGCCGCGGGCATGCCCCTGCTGCGCGACAGCCCGGACGATATCGGGGCGCGGTCGCAATGCCTCTACGGCGCGTGGCTCTGCGGCACGGTTCTCGGCCATGTCGGCATGGCGCTGCATCACAAGCTCTGTCACACGCTGGGCGGCAGCTTCAACCTGCCGCACGCCGAGACCCACACCATCGTCCTGCCGCATGCGCTGGCCTACAACAGCTCCGCCGCCCCCGACGCCATGGCCAGCATCGCCCGCGCCATCGGTGCCGCGGACGGGCCTCGCGGGCTGCACGAACTGGCGCAACGGCTGGATCTGCCCCTGGCGCTGCGCGATCTGGGGGTTGCGGAACCGGACCTCGACCGGGCTTGCGGGATCGCGCTCTCGAACCCCTATTGGAACCCGCGCCCGATCGAGGCCGGGCCCTTGCGGGCCCTTCTCCAAAGGGCGTGGGAAGGCTCCGAACCCCGGCCATGAGGCAGGGATCATGCCGCCCTGCGCGATGCCCCGGCTGGCGGGAGGTCGGCGCCGGAATGGCCGCGTCAGGATGAATCGCTGCGCCGGGCCGGCCCGGGGGGCGCCGGGGCACCCGTCCCCGACGGCAGGATCCGCCCGCCCCGGACCCGGCGCGACCGGCGCCGCGAAGGGAGAGGGCGGCGCGCTTCCGATTCGTTAAGGTAATTGTGCTCAAGGCATTGTTATCTAATGAGGTTTCGCCGCGAAACCTCAGGCAAAGGCCCCCTGGCAGAACCATCCCGAGGACATCAGCCAGCCGTGGGCGTAGAACAGCCAGAGCCGCTCCCCCGAGGCGACCTCGACCTGCCAGTAGTCCCTCTGACCCGAGCGCCAGTCCGGGTCGTCCAGCCACCATTCCGGGGACAGCCGTTCCGGTCCCCGCCTGCCGGTGACCCGGTATTCCCGCCTGCGCCAGCGAAAGGTTTCGGCCAGCCGGGGGTGGTCCGGGGCCATCACCGGCTCGGGCCGCCAGAGCAGCACCGGGCGGGGGCGCGGCGGCTCGGGCCAGTCCTTTGCCGGTTCCGACCAGGCGGCGGCCAGGGTGACGGAGCCCTTCTCGGGGATGTGGCTGTCGCCGGGGTGGCGGCGGGTGATCGCGTCCAGCCCGATCCGCGCGCCGAGCCGCCCGATGAGGTCGGGCATCGCCATGTCCGCCCCGTTCCGGCGGGCGGAGAACGCGGGCCCGGCGGGGCCGGTTTCCCGCAGGGGCTCGTGGCGGATGGC
This sequence comes from Salipiger sp., assembly GCF_048261495.1. Lineage (GTDB taxonomy): Bacteria > Pseudomonadota > Alphaproteobacteria > Rhodobacterales > Rhodobacteraceae > Salipiger. The sequence continues at coordinate 32,575 of NZ_JBLXFX010000001.1, read as the reverse complement.
TTCGAGGCGCAGCATGTCGATGCCGAACCCCGCCTCGAAGTCGCCCAGCTTCATCCGCATCAGGGGGGCGATGCGGTCCGCCTCCCGGGAGGGGGCGGCGAGGCTGACGTTGACCCATTGCATGATGCCGTCGGTCCGGTGCGCCTCGAGCCGCAGGGTCCGGGCGCCGTAGCCCTGCTGTTTCAGCGCGATGCAGAGGCGCGGGATCATGCGGTCCAGCGCGGCGGCCATGTCCTCCTCCAGCCCGATGGGGTCGGGAAAGCTGAGCCGGGTGGCAAAGCGGCGGGGGGCGTTCCGGGGCGAGAGCGGCTCGGTCACGAAGCCCATGGCCCGGTCGAGCTGTTCGAGCAGGGGCCGCCCGAAGCGGCGGGCAAGCCCGGCGCGGGGCTGGTCCAGGAGGTCGCCGATCCGGCGCAGCCCGACCCGCGACAGCTGGGCCACGGTCTCGGCATCGACCCGGAGCGCGGCGATGGGCAGGGGGGAGATCGCGGCCTCGGTCCCGCCCATGGCGGCGATCCGGCCGGTGCGCCCCGGGGTGGTGACCACCGCCGGGGCCGCCGCCCCGCCCCGTTCCCAGTGCCGCCGCTTGCCCGCGCGGGAGCGGGTGGCGCGGGCCTCCTGGTCGATGGCGTCGCCGTTGCGGTGGCTTTCGGGGGCGGTATCGGCATGGCGGGCCAGCGCCCAGGCCGCGCCCGGGGTGTCCGCCGCGCCCATCCGGACGCTGAGGCCCATGTCGGTGCAGTCCTGGGCCACCCGGGCCATCAGCGCCTCCTCTCCGCCGAAGAGATGGGCGCAGCCGGTGAGGTCGAGCAGGAGGGCATCCGGCGGCTCGGGCGCGACGCGGGGCGAAAAGCGCCCGGCCCAGCGGTGCAGGGCGTCGAGGAAGGCGGCCTCGTGATGGGCCTGCTGCGGCCGGGTCAGGAGATCGGCACACATGGCATGGGCATCGCGCAGCGGCTGGTCCCTGTAGAGCCCGGCCCGGGAAGCGGCGCGGGAGAGCGAGGACAGGGTCTGCACCTGCCCGCTTTCGCGGACCACGGCAAAGGGCACCTCGACGAGATGCGGCGCCTGGCGCAGCAGGCGTTCGGCCCCCAACCGGGGGAACCAGACGGAGAGGATACGGCGGTATTTCATGAGTCGCGGCAGGCTTTGTTTCCGTTTTGTTCTACACGTCCGGACGGGCGGGAGTCGAGTCCCGCAGCGGAGCGCGCAGGCGCGCGCAGGGCTGTCGCGGGCCGCCTTCGGCCGCCCGCTCCGCGGCCGTGGCGGGGTGACGCCCGAACCCGGCGCGGCGCCGGTGGCCGCGTCGCAGCTGCGTATTTGCGACAAGAAGAAGCCGGGGGAGGTGGACGGGCGGCGGCGGCGCGCCATCTGTCCGCGGGGAGAGGCCGCGGCGCGGGGCGCACCGGCTTGCCGAGACCGGCCTGCCCGCCCTATAGCGGGGGGCGGAGGCATGGGACGGACGCATGGCACGGGCAGCAGGGACGACGGGCAGAGGCCGGGGAATCGAGGCCGTCAGGGAGCTTTACGAGGGCGACAGCGACCGCGCGCACCGCTTCCGCTACGGGCTGCTGGTCTTCGACACGGTGACGATCCTGTTCGTGGTCGCCACCTCCTTTACCGCGCACGGGGTCTGGGTCGAGGTGGCGGATGCGCTGTTCGGGATCGTGATCCTGGCGGATTTCCTGACCCGGCTCGTGATCGAGCGCCGCCGCCTGCGGTTCCTGATCCGCCCCGTGACCCTGGCCGACATGGTGTCGATCGGTTCCTTCCTCGCGCCGCTGGCGGGGGAGGGGCTGGGGTTCCTGCGGATCGTGCGGACGCTGCGGCTGCTGCACACCTACCAGCTTCTGCGGCGGCTTCGGGCGGATTTCCGGTTCTTCCGGCTGAACGAGGAGATCTTCGTCGCCGCGATCAACCTGCTGGTGTTCATCTTCGTGATGACCGGGCTGGTCTATGCCACCCAGCACCTGGTCAACCCGCAGATCCGCAACTATGCCGATGCGCTTTATTTCACCATCACCGCGCTGACCACCACCGGCTTCGGGGACATCACCCTGACCGGCTCGCTGGGGCGGCTGATCTCGGTCGTGGTGATGATCTGCGGCGTCACGCTGTTCCTGCGGCTGGCGCAGGTGCTGTTCCGCCCCGCCAAGGTGCGCCAGATCTGCCGGGTCTGCGGGCTGAGCCTGCACGATGCCGACGCGGTGCATTGCAAGCATTGCGGCACCGTCATCCACATCCGGACCGAAGGACAAGACTGATGAGCGACCTCGTGATGCGCCCCCTGGAGGCGTCCGACCTGCCGCGCCTCTGGGAGGTGCTGGAGCCGGTGTTCCGCGCCGGCGACACCTATGCCGTCGACCCCGACATCCCGCGCGACGCGGCGCTGGCCTACTGGACCGGCGGCGGGCGGCGGGTCTACGCGGCGGAGGCCGAAGGGCGGCTGGTCGGTTCGTTCTACCTGGTGCGCAACCAGCCGGGCGGCGGCAGCCATGTCTGCAACTGCGGTTTCGTCACCGATCCCGCGGCGCGCGGCAGGGGCGTGGCGCGGCGGATGCTGGACCATGCGCTGCAGGAGGCGCGGCATGCCGGGTTCCGGGCGATGCAGTTCAACTTCGTCGTCTCGACCAACAGCCGCGCGGTGGCGCTGTGGGAGGGGGCGGGATTTGCCACGCTGGCCCGCCTGCCGGGGGCCTTTCACCATCCGCAGGCGGGTTACGTCGATGCGCTGGTGATGTATCGCGACCTTTAACGGTGGTGTCCCGGGCGCCGGCGGGGCATGGTCGCGGCAACGCGCATCGGGCCGGTCCGGCCTGCCCGGAGGCCGCATCACACCGGGGCCGCCGCGCCCCTTTCGGGACAGGAGACCTGAATTCATGCCCTCCCCCACGGAACATACCCCGCTGCTGGCGGTGCTGATCGACGCCGACAACACCTCGCCGAAATACACCAAGGCGATCTTCGACGAGATCGCCTCGATCGGCGAAGCCAGCGTGCGGCGGGTCTACGGCGACTTTTCCAGCCAGCAGATGTCGGGCTGGTCGAAGATCTTTGCGGAATTCGGGTTGGTGCCGCATCACCAGCCCGCCAACACGGTGGGCAAGAATGCCAGCGACATCGCGCTGGTGATCGACGCGATGGACCTGATGCACACCGGGCGCTTCGACGGCTTCATGATCGTGAGTTCGGACAGCGATTTCACCCGGCTGGCGCAGCGCGTGCGCGAGCAGGGGCTGGATGTCTTCGGCATGGGCATGCAGAAGACGCCCGAGGCCTTCCGCAAGGCCTGCAAGCGGTTCATCTACCTGGAAAACCTCGAAGGGGCGCCGGGCAAGGCGCCGGGCGAGAAGCCCAAGCAGAGCGGCCCTCTGGACGAGGCGCGCAGCCTGATCTTCACCGCGATGGACGCCATCGAGCAGGAGGACGACTGGTACACGCTGGGCCAGCTCGGCCAGTTCATCACCGCGGCCAATCCGGATTTCGACACCCGCACCTACGGCAAGCGCAAGCTGTCGGACCTGGTGGCCGAGCTGAAGGTGTTCGAGACGCGCCGGGGGCCGGGCAACCAGTTGCAGGTGCGGCGGCTGGACTGAGCCGGGCGGGCGCCGGTCAGGCGCCGTAGCGGGCGAGGAAGGTCTCGATCGCGCCGTCGACCACGCGGGCGATCTCGGCCTCGGAGAACCGGTCCTTGATGCCGAAGACGAGCTGGATCCAGATGTCGGCCTTGCACAGCTCGGCGAATTGCGCGGCGGCGAGGTCGATGTCGTCGATGCGCAGTTCTCCGCGGGCGATGCTGGCCTGGAGATAGCCGGTGAGCGCCTTTTTCATCAGCATCGGGCCGCTCTGGTAGAACTGCCGGCCGAGATCGGGGAAGCGGTCCGACTCGGCGGCGCAGATGCGGAAGATTCGCTGTCCCATGTCCGACAGGACGAAGCCGAGGAAGGTGTGGGCCACCTGTTTCAGCACCTGCCGGGGCGGCTGGGAGAGGTCGATGGTCATCAGCGCCTCGTCGGCCTGAAGCTGGCACTGGCAGCTTGCCATCTCCATGAAAAGCAGGCGCTTGTCGGGGAAATAGCTGTAGAGCGTGGCCTTGGAGACCCCCGCCACCTTTGCGATGTCGTCGACGCTGGCCCCTTCGAAGCCGTCGCGGAGGAAGACCTCGCGCGCGCCGTGAAGAACCTGATCGAACTTGCGACCGCGGCGTACCTCTGCCGGGTGTGTCGGCATCACCGCTCTCCCCTTTTCCGCCATCATAGACCGGACGGTTCAGTTTGAGCAAGCAGTGGCGGTCAGCCGGGGACCGGCGGGGCGACGGGGCGGGTCACCGGGGGCTTGGGCGCGGGCCAGTCGAGGCTGGGGAAGCTGACGTCGGCGGGGCCGGCCCAGGCCGGTTGCGACAGGGCGAGGAGGAGGAGGGCGATCTTGTGCATGGCTTTTCCAAACTGAACCGTTCGGTTCATATATTGGCGCGGCGCGGGCGAGTCGCAAGGGAAAAGTGAACGGATCGGTTCACTTTTTGCACTTGCGGCATTTTGCGGAGGGAGTAGTTTGGAATCGTTCTAAAGAAAGACGAGGGGCAGATGCGCTTTTTCACCCAACGGCGGCACTTCGGCGAGCTGAGCGAGCAGGAGATCCTCGCCCTGGCGATTTCCTCGGAAGAGGATGACGCGCAGATCTACCGCAGCTACGGCGAGCGGCTGCGGGCGGAGTTTCCCGACACCGCGGCGATCTTCGACGGCATGGCGGTCGAGGAGGACGGCCACCGGCAGGCGCTCATCGCGCTGCACCAGAGCCGGTTCGGCAATGTCATCCCGCTGATCCGGCGCGAGCACGTGGCGGGGTTCCATGCGCGCCGTCCGGTGTGGCTGATGCAGAACCTGTCGCTGGAGCGCATCCGCGACGAGGCGGCCAACATGGAGCTGGATGCCGAGCGGTTCTATCTCGAGGCCGCGAAGCGCAGCAGCGACGCGGGCACGCGCAAGCTGCTGGGCGATCTCGCGGCGGCGGAGGCGGGGCACCAGCACACCGCCGACGGGCTGGAGCGCGCGCATCTGGGCGGGGAGGCGCGGGCCGAGGAGGACCGTCAGGCGCACCGGCAGTTCGTGCTGACCTGGGTGCAGCCCGGCCTCGCGGGGCTGATGGACGGTTCGGTGTCGACGCTGGCGCCGATCTTTGCCACGGCCTTTGCCACGCAGGACACCTGGACGACCTTCCTCGTCGGGCTCGCGGCGTCGGTCGGGGCCGGGATCTCGATGGGGTTCACCGAGGCGGCCTCGGACGACGGGGCGCTGTCGGGGCGGGGCTCTCCGATCAAGCGGGGCGTGGCCTCGGGGGTGATGACGACGGTCGGCGGGCTGGGCCATGCGCTGCCCTACCTCATCCCGCATTTCTGGACCGCGACCTCGCTGGCGTGGGTCATCGTGTTCATCGAACTCTGGGCGATCGCCTGGATCCAGAACAGGTACATGGAAACGCCGTTCTGGCGCGCCTCGATGCAGGTGGTTCTGGGCGGCGCGCTGGTGCTGGCGGCGGGGGTGCTGATCGGCAGCGGCTGAGGCGCGGGGCGCGGTCCCGCAGACCGGACCTAGAGGTCGAACAGCAGCGCCCCGGCGTAGGCCGGGGCCAGCAGCGCGCGGCGGAAGCGGCCGAGCGGGAAGCGGCGGGGAACGGCGCGCATGGCCTCGGGGTGGCGCGCGCGCGAGGCTCGGCCCTGCACGAGATCGGCCAGGATCCTGCCCGAGTGGCTGCCCATCGCCACGCCGTTGCCGTGATAGCCCATCCCGGCGAAGAGGCCGGGGTGATCGGGCACCGGCCCGACGAAGGGCGTGAGCGAGGACATGAGGCAGACCAGTCCCGCCCATTCATGCGCCACCGGCACATCGCGCCACGCCGGGAACATGGCGGCGAAATCGGCGCGGATGCGGGCCGATATGGCGCGCGCCGCACGGGGCGTCGCGGTCAGGCCGCCGCGCATGCCGAACAGGAACCGCTTGTCGGGCATCAGCCGGAAATAGTGCAGCAGGACGCGGCTGTCATAGGCCATCTGGTGCGAGGTCCAGCCCTGCGCGGCCAGCGCCTCGTCCGGGATCGGGTCGGTGACGAGGACCGAGCTTTGCACCGGCAGGTAGCGCGCGCGCAGCCAGTCCGGGAGGTCTTCGGAGGAATAGCCGTTGGTGGCGAGGATCACGCGGTCGGCGACGACCTCGCCGCCCGGCGTGGCAAGGCGCCAGCTCCCGTCGCGGCGCAGGGCGGTGACCGGGGTGCGGCCGTGGATCCGCGCCCCGGCGGCGCGGGCGGCGCGGGCCAGCCCGGCGTGGTACTTGCGCGGGTTCAGCGCAAAGCCGAGCGGCAGGGTCAGGGCGCCGTGGAACGGCCCGCCGAGGCCCTCGTCACGCAGCGCCTCCGGCGGGGTGAGGTGGGCGGGCACGCCGTCGACACGCTCGGACTCGGCGGCTTCGGCCAGCATGGCACGCCAGGCGCGCGGGGTATGGGCGATGCGGGTTTCGCCGTCGGAATGGGTGTCGGCGTCGATGCCGTTCCCGGCCAGCAGGTCGCGCACGGTGTCGATGGCGGCGCGTTCCGTCGCCCGCCAGTCGGCAAGGCCCTGCGCCCCGAAGCGGCGCTGCAGCATCGCCGGAGAGGCCTTGGCCCCGCCGAGACAGCAGAAGCCGCCGTTGCGCCCGGAGGCGCCGTAGCCTTCGTGCCCGGCTTCGAGCACCGTGACCTCGACACCGTCGCGCGCGAGGTGGAGCGCCGCCGACAGGCCGGTGAAGCCGCCGCCGATCACCGCAACCCCGGTCCTCAGCGGACCGGTCAGGGGGGAGTCGGCGGGCGTGTCCACGGTGGTCGCCCAGTAGCAGTCGCCCTGCGGCCCGTAGGCCGGGGCTTCGTAGATGCGTCTCATTCCTCGGCGCGGATGGCGGCCTGTTCATCCCGCGCGCGGGAGACGGCGGCGCGCTTGGTGACGAGCGAGGCGGCGATGACGCCGAAGGCGACGATGGCGATCATGATGGTGGAGAGCGCGTTGATCTGCGGCGAGACGCCGAGGCGCACGGCCGAGAAGATCTTGATCGGCAGGGTGGTGGCCGAGGGGCCGGTGGTGAAGCTGGCGATGACCAGGTCGTCGAGCGACAGGGTGAAGGCGAGCAGCCAGCCGGAGATCACGGCGGGCGCGATGATCGGCAGTGTGACGAGGCGGAAGGCCTCGAAGGGCGAGCAGCCGAGGTCGAGCGCGGCCTCCTCCAGCGACTGGTCGAAGGTGGTGAGCCGCGAGGAGACCACGACCGAGACGTAGCACATGGAGAAGGTCGTGTGCGCGAGCACGATGGTGAACACGCCCCGGTCGAGGTTGATGCCGATGAACAGCAGCAGCAGCGACAGGCCGGTGATGACCTCGGGCATGACGAGCGGGGCGTAGATCATGCCCGAGAACAGGGTGCGCCCGCGGAACCGCCCGGCCCGCACCAGCACGTAGGCGGCCATTGTGCCGAGCACGGTGGCGAGGGTGGAGGAGAAGACCGCCACCTTGAGGGTGATCCAGGCGGCGTTGACGAAATCCTCGTCCCGGAAGAGTTCGCCGTACCACTTGGTCGAGAAGCCGGCCCAGACCGTGACGAGGCGGCTTTCGTTGAAGCTGTAGATCACCAGCAGGATCATCGGCAGGTAGAGGAAGGCGAAGCCGAGGGTGAGCGAGGTGGTGTTGAACCAGGAAAAGCGCTTCATGCGGCCCCCCCGTGCGGGGCGCGGATGTTCGACGGAAATGCGGGTGCGCGGCGCCGCGATGCGGGGCGGCGCGGTTGCGGGGTGAAGAAGGCCGGGGTCATCCTTCGGCCTCCCGCGCTTTCTGTTCGTTGCGCTGGAACAGCACGATGGGGATGATGAGGATCAGCAGCAGGATCACCGCCACCGCCGAGGCCACCGGCCAGTCGCGGTTCGAGAAGAACTCCTCGAACAGGACCTTGCCGATCATCAGCGTGCCGGAGCCGCCGAGCAGCGAGGGGATGACGAATTCCCCGATGGTCGGGATGAAGACGAGGAAGCAGCCGGCGATGATGCCGTTGCGCGAGAGCGGCCAGGTGACCAGCCAGAAGGCGTCCATGCGCGAGCAGCCGAGGTCTTCGGCGGCTTCCAGCAGGCTTTCGTCCATCTTTTCGAGGGCCGAGTAGATCGGCAGGATCATGAAGGGCAGGTAGGTGTAGACGATGCCGATGTAGACCGCCGTCGGGGTGTTCATGATCTGCAGCGGTTCGCGGATCAGCCCGAGGAAGAGCAGAAGCTGGTTGAGCACGCCTTCGGTCGAGAGGATTCCCATCCAGGAGTAGACCCGGATCAGGAACGAGGTCCAGAACGGCAGGATGATGAGCATGAGCAGCGTCGGGCGCCATTCCGGGGCGGCGCGGGCCATGCCGTAGGCGATCGGGTAGCCGACCAGCAGCGTCAGCACGGTCGAGACGGCGGCGATCTCGAGCGAGCTGAGATAGGCCTTCCAGTAGAGTTCGTCCGTGGTGAGGAAGGTGAAGTTCTCGAAATCCAGCGCCGAGAAGAAGGCCTTCAGCCCCTCCCAGCCCGCGGTGAGGTCGAGTTGCGGCGTGTAGGGCGGGCGCGACAGGGCCACGTCCGAGAGCGAGATCTTCACCACGATCAGGAACGGGACGAGGAACAGCGCCAGCAACCACAGGTAGGGGAGGGCGATGAGGGTGAAGCGGCGCATGGGTCAGCCCTCCAGCAGGACGCCGCAGCGGTCGGTCCAGTTGACCCAGACCTCGTCCTGCCAGGTGAAGCTTTGCCGGGTGTCGCGTTCGGTGTTGAAGTTCTGCGCCTTGATGATCTGCCCGTTGGCCAGTTCCACGTGGTAGGTGGAGAGGTTGCCGAGATAGCCGATGTCGATGACCTTGCCTCGCAGGACGTTGTCGTCCTCGGGTTTCTCGTGGTGGATCTCGACCTTCTCGGGGCGGACGGCGACGTGACAGGGGCTGCCGTCGGCAATGGCGAGGGGCGAGGCGCAGCGCAGGGGAGGCTGACCTTCGGCCCAGGCGATTTCGTAGACATCGCCGGCGCGGCGGGCGGTGCCGTCGAGCACGGTGACATCGCCGAGGAAGTCGGCCACGTAGACCGAGTTCGGCTGTTCGTAGATCACCGGCGGCGTGGCAACCTGCACCAGCCGTCCCTCGTCCATCACCGCGATCCGGGAGGCGACGGTCATCGCCTCTTCCTGGTCGTGGGTCACGATGACGAAGGTGGTGCCGGTCTTTTCCTGGATGTCCATCAGCTCGAACTGGGTCTCCTCGCGGAGCTTCTTGTCGAGCGCGCCGAGCGGTTCGTCGAGCAGCAGCAGCTTCGGCGCCTTGGCGAGCGACCGGGCGAGCGCGACCCGCTGGCGCTGGCCGCCGGAAATCTGGTGCGGCTTGCGCTTGGCGAACTTGGTCAGGCGGGTGAGGCGCAGCATCTCCTCGACGCGGGCGGCGATCGCCTCCTTGTCGCGGCTTTCGCGCTTGAGGCCGAAGGCGATGTTTTCCCAGATCGACAGGTGCGGGAACAGCGCGTAGCTCTGGAACATCATGTTCACCGGGCGCCGGTTCGGCGGCACCTGGTCGATTTCCTGACCGCCGAGGAAGATCTGCCCGGAGGTGATCGACTCGAACCCGGCGAGCATGCGCATCATGGTGGTCTTGCCGCAGCCCGAGGGGCCGAGCAGCGCGAAGAATTCCCGTTCGAAGATGTTCAGGGACAGGTCGTCGATCGCGGTGAAATCCCCGAACCGCTTGGTGACGTTGCGAAACTCGATGAGGGGGCGCGCGTCGGGATCATCCCACGGAGCAAAGACGGTCTGGGCCATGAAGGACGTCCTGTCTGTCTGCGGTCGGAACAGGACCCGCACCCCGGAGGGCGCGGGTCAGCGGGATCGCGGGATCAGGTGCCCGACTTGATCTTGGTCCAGAGCCGCGTCACGTCGCGGTTCAGCTTCTGGTCGTAGGGCGAGAAGGTGTAGAGGTTTTCCAGCGTCGCCGCGTCCGGATAGATCGCGGTGTCGCCGATCACGTCCTCGATCAGGAATTCCTGCGAGGCCTTGTTGCCGTTGGCGTAGTAGACGTAGTTCGACGCCGCCGCCATGTTCTGCGCATCCATGATGAAGTTCAGGAACTTGTGCGCGCCGTCCGGATTCGGGGCGTCGACCGGGATCGCCATCTGGTCGAACCACATCAGCGCGCCTTCCTTGGGCGCATTGTAGGCCACCTCGACTCCGTTGTCGGCCTCGGCCGCACGGTCGCGGGCCTGGAGCACGTCACCGGACCAGCCGAAGGCGACGCAGATGTCGCCGTTGGCCAGCGCGTTGATGTATTCCGACGAGTTGAACTTGGAGATGTAGGGCCGGACCGACATCAGCAGCGGCTCGGTCTTGGCGATCACCTCGGGATCCTTGGAAACCGGGTCCTCGCCGAGGAATTTCAGCGCGGCGGGGATCACCTCGGTCGGGGCGTCGAGGAAGTAGACGCCGCAGGCGGCGAGCTTTTCCATGTTCGCCGGATCGAAGATCAGCGAGAGGCTGTCGATGGGGGCGTCTTCGCCCAGCACTTCCTTGACCTTGGGCACGTTCACGCCGAGGCCGGTGGTGCCCCACATGTAGTTGATCGAATATTCGTTGCCGGGGTCGTATTGCGCGGTGCGCTCTTCGATCACGTCCCACATGTTGGACAGGTTCGGCAGCTTGTCCTTGTCGAGCTTCTGGAACGAGCCCGCCATGATCTGACGCTGCAGGAAGCTGCCGGTCGGCACCACGACATCGTAGCCCGAACCGCCGGCGAGCATCTTGGTTTCGAGCACCTCGTTGCTGTCGAACACGTCATAGATCAGGTCGATGCCGGTTTCTTCCTCGAACTTCGCAAGCAGGTCTTCGTCGATGTAGTCGGACCAGTTGTAGACCCGGACCTCTTCGGCGTGGGCCGTGGCGGCCACCAGCGCGAGGGTCGCGGTGAAACTCAGAAGGGTTTTGGTCATTGTTTGGCTCCCGTTGGTGAGGTCTTGCCGCCCCGTGGCCTTTGGATTTGATCAAATGTTGCGAGTTGTGGCAACATGAAGATGCTTTCACGCGACGATGACCCTTGCAAGATGGTCTGACGGGTCGGGTGGTCATTCGGAAGGCAGGCGATGAATGTTCAGGCAGACAGCCCACGGCTCCCCGCGCACGAACTGGTGTACCGGCGGCTGAGGGACATGGTGCTTTTCGGCGAACTGGTGCCGGGGCAGCCGGTGACGATCCAGGGGCTGACGGAAACGCTGGGCGCGGGCATGACCCCGGTGCGCGAGGCGCTGCGGCGGCTGATCGCCGAGGGTGCGCTGGCATTTCAGGACAACCGGCGGATCATCGTGCCGGTGCTGCAGGCCGCCGATCTGGACCAGCTCACCGCGGCGCGCGTGGCGCTGGAACCGCTGCTGGCGCGGCGCGCGGCGGCGCGGTGCGACGCGGCGGAGCTCCGCCGTCTGACCGCGACCGACGGGCGGCTGGACCGGGCGATCTCCAAGGGGGACGTGCACGGCTACCTGGTCGAGAATCACCGCTTTCACGCCGAGATGAACGCCATCGCGGGCGCTCCGATCCTGACTGACCTGGTCGCGGGGCTGTGGCTGCGCTTCGGCCCGTCGCTGCGCGTGGTCTGCGGCCAGTTCGGCACCCTGAGCCTGCCCGACCGCCACAAGGACCTGCTCGACGCGCTGGGCGCGCGCGATCCCGAGGCCGCCGCAACCGCGATGGAGGCCGACGTGGTGCAGGGGATGGAGCAGATCCGCGACCGTCTGCCGTGATTCGATTGACAGCGGATAATTTGATCATATTCTCGCGCCAACTCTCCCAGACAGGAAAAGGCGTGGTCCGATGACGATGATCTCTCCCAATGCTCCCACGGCCGAGCTTCAGGCGCTGGACGCGGCGCATCACATGCACCCCTTCACCACCGCGGCCGACCTCGCCAGGAAGGGCGCGCGGGTCATCACCCGCGCCGAGGGCTGCTGGCTGACCGACAGCGAGGGCGAGCGCATCCTCGATGGCATGGCCGGGCTGTGGTGCGTGAACGTCGGCTACGGGCGGCGCGAACTGGCGCAGGCGGCGGCGCGCCAGATGGAAGAACTGCCGTATTACAACACCTTCTTCCAGACCACCCACGTGCCCGCGATCCAGCTTGCCGCGCGAATCGCGGAGCTGGCGCCGGGGGATCTCAACACCGTGTTCTTCGCGGGCTCGGGGTCGGAAGCCAACGACACCAACCTGCGGATGGTGCGCACCTACTGGGCCGAGAAGGGCCAGCCGCAGCGCGATGTCATCATCGGGCGCTGGAACGGCTACCACGGTTCGTCGGTGGGGTCGGGGTCGCTGGGCGGGATGAAGGGGATCCACGCCCAGGGCGGGATGCCGATTCCCGGCATCCACCACATCGACCAGCCGCACTGGTATGCCGAGGGCGGCGACATGACGCCCGAGGAGTTCGGGCTCGAGCGTGCGCGGCAGCTGGAAACCGCCATCCTCGAGATCGGCCCGGACCGAGTCGGGGCCTTCATCGCCGAGCCGGTGCAGGGCGCGGGCGGGGTCATCATCCCGCCGTCGACCTACTGGCCCGAGATCCGGCGCATCGTCGACAAGTACGGCATCCTGCTGATCGCGGACGAGGTGATCTGCGGCTTCGGGCGCACCGGCAACTGGTTCGGTTCGCAGACCATGGGGATCACCCCGCACATCATGACCGTCGCCAAGGGGCTGTCCTCGGGCTACATCCCGATCGGCGCCTCGATCGTCTGCGACGAGGTTGCCGCCGTCATCGGGGCCACCGAGTTCAACCACGGCTACACCTATTCCGGCCACCCGGTCGCCTGCGCCGTGGCGCTGGAAAACCTGCGCATCCTCGACGAGGAGGGCATCGTGGAGCGGGTCCGCACCGACACCGGCCCCTATCTCAAGGAGCGGTTCGAAAGCCTCGCGGATCATCCGCTGGTGGGCGAGGCGCGGATCATCGGCATGATGGGATCGCTCGCGCTGACCCCGGACAAGGCGACCCGCGCGCCCTTTGCCGCGGAGGCCGGAACCGTGGGCTACATCTGCCGCGAGCGGTGCTTTGCCAACAACCTCATCATGCGCCACGTCTACGACCGCATGATCATCTCGCCGCCGCTGGTCATCACCCGGGCCGAGATCGACACCCTGATCGAGCGCGCGCGCATCTCGCTCGACGAATGCCACGCGCGGCTGCTGGACGAGGGGCTGATGGTGGCGGGCGAACGCGGCTGACGCGGCGCCCGGTCGCGCGGCCGGATCTGCGTATTTGAAGACAAGAAGAAGGGGCAGGAGCGATCCTGTCCCTTTTGCCGTCGGGATAGATGCGGTGCCGCCGTGGCCGCGCGCGGTTCAGGCGCTGCGCTGCGGGGCGCCGGTCGCCATGTTGGTGCCGATGTAGGGCCGGCCCGAGGATTTCCACGCGCCGAATCCGCCGCCCATGTGGGCGATGCGCTCCATCCCGGCGGAGAGGCATTCCCGCGCGACGCGATCCGACCGCATCCCCGAGCCGCAATGGAAGACGATGCGCTTGTCGCTCTGACCGGGCAGCTTTTCGGCCTTGAAGAAGGCGAGCGGCATCAGCATCGCGCCGTCCACATGCTCGAACATGAACTCCTGCGGGGTTCGCACGTCGATCAGGACGATCTCGTTCCGGTCGAAGGCCTCGGCCACCTCGTCGACGGTCCAGGTTTCGAGAACCCCTTCGCCCACCTGTTCGGTCTTCATGTCGTATGCCTCCGTCATTCCGCCAGTCGCCGGGAAATGTGGCCCTCGCGGGCGAAAGGGCAAGGGCTGGCCCGCCGCCGACAGCCGCGGGCGGGGCGGAAAACTGACCATCGGAAAGGCAGATGCCGCACCGCGCGCCGGGACCGTGCCGGTTTGAGAGTGCATTTTCCGCGATCTTGGGGTCTTAAGGAGCGAGGGACGCGGCGCGCCCGCGGGACAGGAAGCGGAGACGACACATGCAGGATATGGCGGCGCTGGGAAGCTGGATCGAATTCGCCGTGCGATGGCTGCACGTGATCACGGGAATCGCCTGGATCGGGTCGTCCTTCTATTTCATCGCGCTGGATCTCGGGCTGCACCGGGACCGCAACCTTGCCTCCGGCGCGGATGGCGAGGAGTGGCAGGTTCACGGCGGCGGCTTCTACCACATCCAGAAATACCTCGTGGCGCCGGGCAACATGCCCGACGACCTGGTCTGGTTCAAATGGGAGAGCTACGCGACCTGGCTGTCTGGCTTTGCCATGCTGGTGCTGGTCTACTACCTCGGGGCGGACCTGTTCCTGGTCGATCCGGCGGTCATGGACCTGCCGGTCTGGGCGGCGATCGTGATTTCGCTGCTGTCGCTGTCGGTCGGCTGGCTGGCCTACGATTTCGTCTGCAAATCGGCCTTCGGCGAGAACAACACCCGGCTGATGATCTTTCTCTTCGGCGTGCTGGTGGTCATGGCATGGGGCTATGCGCAGGTGTTCTCTGGGCGCGCGGCGCTGCTGCATCTCGGGGCCTTCACCGCGTCGATCATGACGGCGAACGTCTTTTTCATCATCATGCCGAACCAGCGCATCGTGGTGAAGGATCTGCAGGAGGGGCGCGTCCCGGATGCGAAATACGGCAAGATCGCCAAGCAGCGGTCGACCCACAACAACTACCTGACGCTGCCCGTGCTGTTCATGATGCTGTCGAACCATTATCCGCTGGCCTTCGCGAGCGAATACAACTGGATCATCGCCAGCCTCGTGTTCCTGATGGGGGTCACGATCCGGCACTTCTTCAATTCGATGCATGCGCGCAGGGGCACGCCCTACTGGACCTGGGCCGTGACGGCGGTGCTGTTCCTGATCGTGGCCTGGCTGTCGACCGCCGGTCTGGATGACGATGCGGAGGTCGAGGGCGCTGAGGTCACCGGGGCGGCGCTGAAATACGCCGAGGCCGAGGGCTTTTCCGAGGTCTACGACGTGGTGCTGGGGCGCTGTTCGATGTGCCATGCGCAGCAGCCGGGCTGGGAGGGCATCCTCAAGGCGCCGCGCGGCATACATCTGGAAACCGAAGCCGACGTCGCGCGCAACGCCAGGCTGATCTATCTGCAGGCCGGGCTGACCCATGCCATGCCTCCGGCGAACGTGTCCTACATGGAGGACGCGGAGCGCGCGAAGATCCGACGCTGGTTCAGGGCGGCGTCGGACGGATGAAGCGCCTTACCAGACGCCCTTGAAGACCTGCGAGACCGGCCGGAACCATGTCTGCGCGAACTGGGCGCCGTAGATCGACGTGATCATGTCGTAGGTGATGCGGTTGACGGGCATTGGGGTGATCCCTTGCTGTAAGGCAGTCGATGTGTCGTGCGACTGTGGCACGTTAACTAAATTCGTCTGACATATTGTTAAGATCGGCAATACGACTTTGGTTCCGGTGTTGTCCGGAAGACGCATTCACCTTTGGTTTCGGCTGTTTCAGAATCGCGAGGGGTTTGCTAGGTCTGGTAGGATGAACACCCATACCCCCAATATGCGCCCGGTGATCCGTCAACTCGACGAAGCCGCCATCAACCGCATCGCCGCCGGCGAGGTGGTCGAACGCCCGTCTTCGGCGGTCAAGGAACTGGTGGAAAATGCCGTCGACGCGGGGGCGCGGCGGATTCTCGTCGAGGTTTCGGACGGCGGCAAGAGCCTGATCCGGGTGACCGACGACGGCTGCGGCATGGCGCCGGAGGATCTGCCGCTGGCGCTGTCGCGCCATGCGACCTCCAAGATCGACGGCACCGACCTGCTGAACATCCACTCCTTCGGCTTCCGGGGCGAGGCGCTGCCCTCGCTCGGGGCGGTCGGCCGGCTGGTGATCCGGAGCCGCGCGCAGGGCGGGGAGGGCGCCGAGATCGCGGTCTCGGGCGGCGTGTCGGGCGGGGTGAAACCCTGCGCGCTGAACGGCGGCACGGTGGTGACGCTGCGGGACCTGTTCCATGCGACGCCCGCGCGGCTGAAGTTCCTGCGCAGCGACCGGGCCGAGATGATGGCGATTTCCGAGGTCGTCAAACGGCTGGCCATGGCCGAGCCCTCGGTCGGATTCACCCTGCGCGACGTGAGCGAGGACAAGGCGCGCGTGACATTCCGCGCCGATCCCGTCACCGGCGATCTGTTCACCGCCCTGCGCGGGCGGCTGGCGCAGGTGATGGGGGCGGAGTTCACCGACAACGCCCTGTCCGTCGACGCCGAGCGCGAAGGCTTCCGGCTGACCGGCCTCGCGGCGCTGCCGACCTATTCGCGCGGCTCCTCCGTGGCGCAGTTCCTGTTCGTCAACGGTCGGCCGGTGCAGGACAAGCTGCTCTACGGCGCGCTGCGCGGGGCCTATGCGGACTTTCTCAGCCGCGACCGGCATCCTGCCGTGGCGCTGTTCGTCGACTGCGACCCGCATCTGGTGGACGTCAACGTCCACCCGGCGAAATCCGAGGTGCGGTTCCGCGAGCCGGGGGTGGTGCGCGGGCTGATCGTCTCGGCGCTGCGCCACGCGCTGGCGGAGGCGGGGCACCGTGCCTCGTCGACCGTGGCGGGCGAGACGCTGCGCTCCTTCCGCCCCGAGGCCGGGCCGCTCGGCGCGGCTGCGGCCCCGGCCTCCGCGGCCGCGCCTGCGCGGGTCTACCAGATGGATCGCCCTTCGCCCGCCGCCCGCGCCGCCGCCTTCCGCGCGCAGGCGCCGGCCTTTGCCGACATGGCGGGGCAGTGGTCCGGGCGGGTCGAAGCCTCGGAACCCGAGGAGGCGGGGGAACTGCCGCTCGGCACGGCGCGCGGGCAGGTTCACGAGAATTACATCATCGCCCAGACCGCCGACGGCATCGTCATCGTCGACCAGCATGCGGCGCATGAACGGCTGGTCTACGAACGGCTGAAACGCCAGATGGCCGAGCGGGGCGTCGCCGCACAGGCGCTGCTCATCCCCGAGATCGTGGAGCTTTCGCCCGACGATTGCGCCCGGCTGCTGGGGTTGGCCGGGGAGCTCGCGCGCATGGGGCTGGGGATCGAGGCCTTCGGCGGCAGCGCCGTCGCGGTGCGCGAAACCCCCGCCCTGCTAGGCGAGGTCAATGCCGCCGCGCTGCTGCGCGACGTGCTGGACGAGGTGGCGGATTGCGGCAGTTCGGCGCTGGTGCAGGACAAGATCGAGGCGATCCTGAGCCGCGTCGCCTGCCACGGCTCGATCCGCTCGGGCCGCCGGATGCGCGCCGAGGAGATGAACGCCCTCCTGCGCGAGATGGAGGCGACGCCGCATTCCGGCCAGTGCAACCACGGGCGGCCGACCTATGTGGAGCTGAAGCTGAGCGACATCGAACGGCTGTTCGGGCGCACATGATCCGGATCGGCGAGCATGTCCTGACCTGGCAGGACCCGCTGGTCTGGGCGGGATTGGCCGGGGCGGGCCTGCTGCTGATGCTGGTCCTGCTGCTGCGCGCGGTGGGGCGCGTCTCGAGGCTGGGCTATCCGCTGAGCCAGTTGGCCGGGCGGGTGCAGGCACTGTCGGACGGGCAGGAGCGGCTGGCGGGCGGCCTGCATCACGTGACCGAGGCGGAGGCGCAATCCCGCGGCGTGATGCTGGAACTGATGGAGCGCCGGCTGGCCGAGGTGCAGGGCTCCATGGCCGAGAGCCTGCACGGCACCGCCCGCCGCACCGCGCATTCGCTGGGCGAACTGCAGGAGCGGCTCAAGGTCATCGACCGCGCGCAGGAAAACATCACCCGCCTGTCGGGCGACGTGCTGTCGTTGCAGGACATCCTGTCCAACAAGCAGACCCGCGGTGCCTTCGGTGAAATCCAGCTGACCGATATCGTGTCCAAGGCGCTGCCGCCGGACAGCTACACCCTGCAGGCCACGCTGTCGAACGGGCGGCGCGCGGATTGCCTGATCCGCCTGCCGGAACCGCCCGGCCCCATCGTCATCGACGCGAAATTCCCGCTGGAAGCCTACGAGCACCTGCGCCGGGCCGACACGAAGGATATGCGCGCGCGGGCGGGGCAGGCGTTTCGCCTGTCGGTGCGCAAGCATCTGCGCGACATCGCCGACCGCTACATCCTCGACGGGGAAACCGCCGACTCGGCGCTGATGTTCCTGCCCTCGGAGGCGGTCTTTGCCGAGTTGCACGGCAATTTCCCGGAGGTGGTGCGCGAAGGATTTGCCCTGCGGGTCTGGATCGTCTCGCCCACCACCTGCATGGCCACGCTCAACACCCTGCGCGCGGTTCTCAAGGATGCGCGGATGCGCGAGCAGGCGGGGGCGATCCGCCGCGAACTGGCGCTGCTGCACGCGGATGTGGAGCGGCTGGGCGGGCGGGTCGACAACCTCGACCGTCATTTCGCCGCCGCCGCGCGGGACGTGGCGGAAATCCGCATCAGTGCCGACAAGGCGGGTCAGCGGGCGCGGCGGCTCGACGGGTTCGATTTCGACGAGGGCGCGGAAAAGGTCGTGCCGATGACACGCTCCTGAGGCAGGATTGAGCAGGATCAAGGACGGATGCGGGCGCACCGTCCAGTCTGTTTCAGGTTTTGCAAGGGAGTGGCGGACATGGAAGAGATCAGCGTGCGGAAAGTGGCGGCCGTCATCCTGATGGCGCGCGAACTGGGCCGGGCCGAGGGCGAGTTGCGCGGCTTCATCGACCGGATGAGCGAAGAGGAGCAGGCGGCGCTGGTGGCGATCATGTGGATCGGGCGGGATGCCTTCGACGCCGAGGAGTGGGACGAAGCCTATGCCACGGCGCTGGCCGAAGCCTCGACCCCGACGGCGGATTATCTGATCGGCACGCCGCATGTCGCCGATCATCTGGAATCCGGGCTCGAAGCGCTGGGATACGATTCCAGCGAGGAAGAGGACGAACTGCTGAACCGAGGAAGCTGAAAGGTCAGCGCAGCGCGCGGCCTTTCAGGATCGCATCCTCGCCGAACCTCGCGCGGATCGCGTCGGTGGCGCGTTCGGCGCCGGCGCGGCGGGCGGCCTGCGGATCGAGCAGATCGCCCAGCCGGTCGGCCTGGTCGGCGGGCACGAGATCGGACAGACCCGCGCCGAGCAGGCGGTACGGCCCCTTGTTGCCGAGCTGGTCGAACATGCCGCGCGCGGTGCGGTAGAGCCGATCCGCCACCTGCGTCGCATCGCCGAGCGACTGGCGGCGCGAGATCAGGGTGAAATCCGAGCGCTTGACCTTGAGCGTCACGACCCGGCCTGCCAGCCCCTTGGCCTTGGCGCGGTCCGCCACCTTTTCGCACATGCGCCACAGGTGCCCGTCGAGGATGTCCGGATCGGCGGTATCCTCGTGAAAGGTGGTCTCGTTCGAGATGGATTTCATCGGCGCGTCGCGGGTCACGCGGCGCATGTCCTCGCCCCGGGCCAGGTGCCAGAGCCGGTCGCCCATGCTGCCGAAGCGCGCAGTCAGCGCCTCGCGGTCCCAGCGCAGGAGGTCTTCGAAGGTGCGGATGCCGGCGCGGTCCAGTGCCTCCTGCGTCGCCTGCCCGACGCCCCAGATCAGCCGGACGGGTTTCGGGCGCAGAAAGGCCTGAGTCTCGGCCCGGCCGATCACCGAGAAGCCGCGCGGCTTGTCGAGGTCGGAGGCGATCTTGGCAAGAAACTTGTTGTGCGACAGACCGATGGAGCCGGTGATGCCGACCTCGTCCCGCATCCGTCGGGTCAGCCGGGCGAGCATCACGGCAGGAGGCGCGCCGTGCAGCCGCGCGGTGCCGGAGAGGTCGAGAAAGGCCTCGTCCAGCGACAGCGGTTCGATGGCGGGGGTCAGCTCCTCCATGAAGCCGCGCACGATGCGCGACACCTCGGCATAGACCGACATGCGCGGCTTGATGATGACGGCGTCGGGGCAGAGCTTCAGCGCCTGGAACATCGGCATGGCCGAGCGCACGCCCCGGATCCGCGCGACGTAGCAGGCGGTCGACACGACGCCGCGTTTGCCGCCGCCGATGATGACCGGCTTGTCGGCAAGGTCCGGATTGTCGCGCTTTTCGACGCTGGCATAGAAGGCATCGCAATCCATGTGGGCGATGGAGAGTTCGCGCAACTCTGCGTGGCGCACGATCCTTGGCCTCCCGCATGCCGGGCAGCGCGTTCCGTCATCGAATTCGGTCAGGCAGTCGCGGCACAGCGCGGGCATGGCTGGTAATTCCGGCGCAGATGGTTACCTAGCCCCTTATAAGCCCGATTTCGGGGAGAGGCCACGCCATGCACTTCGCCGGCGCAAAACTCATGCTGTTTCTGGGGGAGGACCTTGTCGTCCTGCGCCGCGATCACAAGCCGGGCATTCCCTATCCGGGCATGCTGGATTTCCCGGGCGGTGGCCGCGAAGGCGACGAGCGCCCGGAGGATTGCGCGCGGCGCGAAACCTTCGAGGAAGTCGGCCTTTGCATACCCGAGGGCGCGCTCACCTGGCGGCGGGCGCACGGGGAAAGCTGGTTCTTTGCCGCGCACCTGCCGCAGGACCGCATCCGCGACGTGGTCTGGGGCGGCGAGGGCGAAGGCTGGATGATGATGCCGCCCGACGTGTTTGTCGCGCGGGACGACGCGATCCCGCATTTCCGCGAGATGCTGAGCGCCTATCTGGCCGGGGTCTGAACCCCGGCGGCAGGTCAGGCGGCGCGCTGTTCGGCGCGCTGGCGGCGGGCGGTGAGCCATCCGAGAAAGCCGCTGCGCGGGCGTTCGCGGTCGGGGCCGACCGAGTTGGTCCGCAGGCGCGACTGCAGCGCATCGGGTTTGTCGAGCATGCGCATCGCCTGCGTCTTCAGCCCGCGCGCGGCGCTGTCGTAGCCGGTCGACATCGGGGCGTCGAAGAAGCTGGCCACGCGGACGCGGCCGCGGTCGGTGTGAAAGGTCACGAGCGCTTCGAAACGTTGTTCCGCCGCGTTGTAGGTGACTTCGCCAAGTTGTGTCGGTGTCGAGGTCATGGAATCTGCTCCTGCCATCGTGTCTTGCTAGCATTGTAGCGCTTATTGAATGCTTAACGGCAACACATGTGGATAAGTTCCTTCACATGCGCGTGTAATGCTTGCCAACGGAGGAAAACCAGCCCTTGCGAAAGAGCTTTCGCGGCGCGACGAGGGGGATCATAGTGTCGGCATTTGCAGCAAGGGCGTGGAAACGATGGAAATTGACGACATTCTGGCCGAGATTTTCCTGAACGGCGGCGGAAACATCGTGATTCTGCTGATCGCGATCTTCATCATCCTGTCGATCTTCCTCGGCGTGCGAATCGTGCCGCAGGCGGAAAAGCACGTGGTGGAGCGGTTCGGGCGGCTTCGCGCGGTGCTGGGACCGGGGATCAACTTCATCGTGCCCTTCCTCGACAAGGTCCGCCACAAGGTGTCGATCCTCGAGCGCCAGCTTCCGACGTCGAGCCAGGATGCCATCACCGCCGACAACGTGCTGGTGCAGGTGGATACATCGGTCTTCTACCGCATCCTCGAACCGGAAAAGACCGTCTACCGCATCCGCGACGTCGACGGCGCCATCGCCACGACGGTGGCCGGGATCGTCCGGGCCGAGATCGGCAAGATGGAGCTGGACGAGGTGCAGTCGAACCGCTCGGCGCTGATTTCCACGATCAAGAGCAATGTCGAGGATGCTGTGGACGACTGGGGAATCCAGGTGACGCGGGCCGAGATCCTGGACGTCAACCTCGATCAGCAGACCCGTGATGCGATGCTTCAGCAGCTCAACGCCGAACGGGCCCGCCGCGCGCAGGTGACCGAGGCAGAGGGCCGCAAGCGGGCCGTGGAACTGGCGGCCGACGCGCAGCTCTACGCGGCCGAACAGGAGGCCAAGGCGCGGCGCATCTCCTCCGACGCCGAAGCCTATGCGACCCAGACCGTCGCCGCGGCGATCGCCGCGAACGGGCTCGAGGCGGCGCAATACCAGGTGGCGCTGAAGCAGGTCGAGGCCCTCGTCGCGCTGGGCAAGGGCGAGGGCAAGCAGACCATCGTGCTGCCGGCCAACGCGATGGACGCCTTTGCCGATGCCTTCGGCATGCTGAAGGGCCGCAAGACATGATTCATCTGTGGTGGATCTGGGCCTCGGCCGCGGTGCTGCTCCTGGTGCTGGAAATGTTCGCCCCGGGGTTCATCTTTCTCGGCTTCGGGCTGGGCGCGGCGGCGGTCAGCATCTGGCTGCTGGTCGGCTACGCCGCCGGCTGGCCCTGGCTGGTGCTGATCTTTGCCGTGGTGTCCCTGCTGTCCTGGATCGCGCTGCGCCAGCTCGTCGGGGTCCGCAAGGGCCAGGTCAAGCTGTGGGAACGCGACATCAACGAGGACTGAGCCCTCAGCCGTTCGGAAGATCCGCCTGCGGCGCGCGCAGCTCGGCCGCGATGGCGAGCGCGGCGGCGCGCGGGTTTTCTGCACGCCAGACCGGGCGGCCGACGACGATGTGATCGGCACCGGCGGCGATGGCACTGGCCGGGGTCGCGATGCGCTTCTGGTCGTCATCGGCGCTGCCTGCCGGGCGCACGCCCGGGGTCACGATGAGCTTGCCCTCGGATTCCGGAAGCGCACGGATGGCGGCCGCCTCGTTCGGAGAGGCGATGACGCCGTCGGCCCCGGCGGCAAAGGCGCGTGCGGCGCGCTGCACCACCAGATCCGCGATATCGCCCGGCAGGATCAGCCCGTCGTCGAGATCCTTGCGGTCGAGAGAGGTGAGGATGGTGACGGCGAGGATCTGGGTCACCTTGCCGGAGGCGCCCTCCTTGGCGGCGCGCACCACGTGGGGATCGCCGTGAACTGTCAGGAAATCCAGATCGTACTGGGCCAGCCCGCGAACCGCATTTTCCACCGTCGCGCCGATGTCGAACAGCTTCATGTCGAGAAAGATGCGCTTGCCGTGTTCCTGTTTCAGCTCGTTGGCCAGCGCCAGCCCGCCGCCGGTCAGCATCCCGAGGCCGATCTTGTAGAAGGAGACGGCATCGCCGATCTCTGAGGCGAGATTGAGCCCCTGCAGCGCGTTCGGCACGTCGAGGGCTACGATCAGGCGGTCATCGGACATCGGGGCGCTCTCCCTTGGTTTTGCCCCTGATGCGAGCATGCGGCCCGGTCGTCAACCCTGCGCGTGGGGCGCGGCGGCCTCCGGCGGGGTGGGCAGGGGCGGCGGCGCGCGGTCGAGCAGGCCCGGCGCGACCGACAGCGCGCTTTGTCCCGAGCGGAACTCCGGCAGGCGGAGGACCTGCTCCAGCGCGCGCGCCAGGATGCGCCGGTTGCGCCCGGTCTTCCACGGCGAAACCCTGGGCGGCGCGGTCAGCGCCACCTCGATCCGGCCGTTCAGGGCGATGAGCGAGACGGTGCCAGGCTGCATCCCCTCCGGCTCGGGCCCGTCGAAACCGTGAATTTCGAATCTTTCCACATGCATTGCGGCAACCTCCGGTCCGGACAGTCTGCGCCCGGCCGGGTTAAGGTCCGGTGCATTCCGGAGCACGATTTCGCGGCGGAATGATCTTGAACCGGGCCCCGCCAGCGACCATCTTCGACCCGAGGCCCGAAGATCCCGCGTGCTGCGAAGCCAGGCGCGGAGAATTGCAGGCGGGCGCTTTTGGAAGGAGAATCGACGATGAACTTGGAGAAGTTCACGGAGCGGTCGCGCGGGTTCATTCAGGCCGCGCAGACAATCGCCATGCGGGAAAGCCACCAGCGGCTGGCGCCCGAACATATCCTGAAGGCCCTGATGGACGACGAGCAGGGGTTGGCGACCAACCTCATCACCCGCGCGGGCGGTGCCCCGAAACGTGTGGTGGATGCGCTCGACGTGCGTCTGAACAAGATTGCCAAGGTGTCGGGCGATGCCGGTCAGGTCTATCTCGACCAGGCCACGGGCAAGGTGCTCGACGAGGCGGAGAAGATCGCCAAGAAGGCCGGCGACAGCTTTGTCCCGGTGGAGCGCATCCTGATGGCGCTGGCGATGGTCAAATCCGCCGCCAAGGAGGCGCTGGAGGCCGGGGCGGTCACCGCGCAGCATCTCAACGAGGCAATCAACGACATCCGCAAGGGTCGGACCGCCGATTCGGCCAATGCCGAGGAAGGGTATGACGCGCTGAAGAAATACGCGCGCGATCTGACCGAGGCCGCCGAACAGGGCAAGATCGACCCGATCATCGGGCGCGACGAGGAAATCCGCCGCTCGATGCAGGTGCTGTCGCGCCGGACCAAGAACAACCCGGTGCTGATCGGGGAGCCGGGCGTCGGCAAGACCGCGATCGCGGAGGGCCTCGCCCTGCGCATCGTCAACGGCGACGTGCCGGAAAGCCTCAAGAACAAGCGGCTGATGGCGCTCGACATGGGGGCGCTGATTGCCGGGGCGAAGTATCGCGGCGAGTTCGAGGAACGTCTGAAGGCGATCCTGAAGGAGATCGAATCCGCCGCGGGCGAGATCATCGTCTTCATCGACGAGATGCACACGCTGGTCGGCGCGGGCAAGGCGGACGGCGCGATGGACGCGTCGAACCTGCTGAAACCGGCACTGGCGCGGGGTGAACTGCATTGCGTCGGGGCGACCACGCTCGACGAGTATCGCAAGCATGTCGAGAAGGACCCGGCCCTGGCGCGGCGGTTCCAGCCGATCATGGTGCAGGAACCGACGGTCGAGGATACGATCAGCATCCTGCGCGGGATCAAGGAGAAGTACGAACTGCACCACGGGGTGCGGATCACCGACTCCGCCCTGGTGGCGGCGGCGACGCTGTCGCATCGCTACATCACCGACCGCTTCCTGCCGGACAAGGCCATCGACCTGATGGACGAAGCCGCGTCGCGGTTGCGGATGGAGGTCGATTCCAAGCCCGAGGAACTGGACCAGCTCGACCGTACGATCCTGCAACTGCAGATCGAGGCAGAAGCGCTGAAGAAGGAAGACGACGCGGCCTCGAAGGACCGGCTCGAAAAGCTGGAAAAGGAACTGGCCGACCTTCAGGAGCAATCCTCGGAGATGACCGCCAAGTGGCAGGCCGAGCGCGACAAGCTGGCCGGCGCGCGCGACATCAAGGAGAAGCTCGACAAGGCGCGGGCCGATCTGGAAATCGCCAAGCGCGAGGGCAATCTGGCCAAGGCGGGGGAGCTGTCCTACGGCATCATCCCGCAGCTTGAAAAACAGCTCGCCGAAGCGGAATCCGCAGAGGATGACGTGCTGGTCGAAGAGGCCGTGCGCCCGGAGCAGATCGCCCAGGTGGTCGAACGCTGGACCGGCATCCCGACGACGCGGATGCTGGAGGGCGAGCGCGAGAAGCTGCTGCGGATGGAGGACGGGCTGCACAAGCGGGTCGTCGGCCAGAACCAGGCGGTGCGCGCCGTGGCAAATGCCGTGAGGCGGGCGCGGGCGGGTCTGAACGACGAGAACCGGCCGCTTGGCTCGTTCCTGTTCCTCGGGCCGACCGGCGTCGGCAAGACCGAACTGACCAAGGCCGTTGCCGAATTCCTGTTCGACGACGACAGCGCGATGGTGCGCATCGACATGTCGGAGTTCATGGAAAAGCACGCGGTGGCCCGTCTGATCGGCGCGCCTCCGGGCTATGTCGGCTATGACGAGGGCGGCGTGCTGACCGAGGCGGTGCGGCGCAGGCCCTACCAGGTGGTCCTGTTCGACGAGGTCGAAAAGGCGCATCCGGACGTGTTCAACGTGCTGCTACAGGTGCTCGACGACGGGGTGCTGACCGACGGTCAGGGCCGCACCGTCGACTTCAAGCAGACGCTGATCGTGCTGACGTCGAACCTCGGCTCGCAGGCATTGTCGCAGCTGCCCGAAGGCGCGGATTCCTCGCAGGCGCGGCGCGACGTGATGGATGCGGTCCGGGCGCATTTCCGGCCGGAATTCCTCAACCGTCTGGACGAGACGATCATCTTCGACCGTCTCAAGCGGCAGGACATGGGCGGGATCGTCGATATCCAGCTTGCGCGGCTGCTCAAGCGGCTCGCGGCCCGCAAGATACGGCTGGAGCTGGACGGCACGGCCAAGAGTTGGCTCGCCGACGAAGGCTATGACCCGGTGTTCGGGGCGCGGCCGCTCAAGCGGGTGATCCAGCGGGCGCTCCAGGATCCGCTGGCCGAGATGCTCCTGGCCGGGGACGTGATGGACGGCGACACGGTGCCGGTCAGCGCCGGAACCGAGGGGCTGATCATCGGCGACCGGGTCGGCGCGACCAACCGGCCGAAGCCGGACGATGCCGTTGTCCACTGACGGAATGCCCGTTCGAACAGAAGCCCGGCCTTGAAGGAGGCCGGGCTTTTCACGTCTGCCGGCCCGGCGCGCTCGATGTGTTTGCAATCGATTCGGTGCGTACCCGGCTTTCGGGGAAACCGGCTGCGCGCAGGGTCCCGCGTCCGACAGCACCACGGGGCAGGACCTGATCGACGCGCCGGGCCTGCCGCAAGGGGGGATTGCCACCTCGCCGCGCGGCTTGGGGCCGCTCGTCCGAAATTGCCGGAGGCCGCCGGGACAACCGGCGGCCTCCTGTCGTTCGATGCCCGCGATCCACGCGGATCAGAACAGGAAATCGTCCGCCGTGATGTCGTCCGCCTGCGTGTCGAGCAGGGTGACGCTGTGATAGAGGCCCGCACGGATCACCACGTCGCTGCCGTCCTGTAGGATGACCAGATCGCCGAAGCCGGTGATGCCGATGTCGGCGAATCCGCTCATGTCCATGAGGTCCGCGCCATCCTCGAAATCGGTGATGGTGTCGTGGTTGCTGTATTGCTGGAAGACGAAGACATCCGCCCCGCCGCCGCCGGTCATCAGGTCTTCGCCCTGGCCACCGTTCAGCGTGTCGTTGCCGTTGCCGCCGTCCATCGTGTCCTTGCCGGCGCCGCCATCGAGCAGGTCGGAATCGCCGCCGCCCCAGATCCGGTCGTTGCCGTTGTCCCCGATCAGCGTGTCGTTGCCCGCATCCCCGTACAGGCGATCGTTCTTGTTTCCGCCGTCGATCAGATCGTTGCCCTCGTCCCCGAAAAGCAGGTCGTTGTCGGAACCGCCGAGGATGGTGTCGTCGCCGGTGCCGCCGTGGATCTTGTCCTCGCCCGAGCCGCCGTCGAGCAGGTCGTTGCCGTCGCCGCCGCGCAGGGTGTCCTGTCCGGTGCCGCCGTAGACCACGTCGTTGCCGCCCGCCGCGTCGATGGAATCCGAGCCGTCCATGCCGTCGATCGTGTCGCCCGCCGCGGTGCCGGTCACGGTGTCGCCGCCGTCGCCGGTTTCGAGCGGGTCCGGCGCCACGCTGAGGATGAAATCGTCATTGCTCAGGCTTGCCGCGCTCACCCCGGTCAGTTCGAGCGAATTGCCGTCCTGGAACCGGATCAGGGCGGAGCCGCCGAGATCCTGGATGACGAGTTGCGAGATGTCCGAGACGGTGATGGTGGTGAGGTCGATCAGATCGGTCCCGAGCGTGAAATCGGTGAGCGTGTCGTTCCCGGTGAGCCAGCCGTCGATCACGATGACATCGGCCCCGTCGCCGCCGGTCATCAGGTCGTGGCCCTTGCCCGCCATCAGCGTATCGTCGCCGTCGCCGCCGTCCATCGTGTCATTGCCGCTGTCGCCGCTCAGGTAGTCGGCATCGCCGCCGCCGGACAGGGAATCGTCGTTGTTGCCGCCGCGCAGGGAATCGAGCCCCGCGCCGCCGAGCAGCACGTCGTTCGCATTTCCGCCGCTGAGCGTGTCGTTGCCGTCATCGCCGCTGAGCGTGTCGTGACCGCAGGCGCCGATGATGCTGTCGTCACCCTCGCCGCCGTGTACCTCGTCCGAGCCGTTGCCGCCCACGATGGTGTCGCGCCCGAGGCCGCCGAAGATCAGGTCGGCGCCGTTGGCCCCGAAGTAGTAGTCGTCCCCGGCCAGCAGGTCGATCTCGTCCCGGCTGCCCGTGCCTGTCAGGCTGTCCTGTCCCGCCGTCCCGAAAATAATGCTCATGGTCGTCTTGCCCTCAGATCCGTCATTGTGCCCCCACACGATGACGACGCGCCTGCAAGGCTCCGGAGCCCGCGCGGTCGCCACCGGGAAAGGTTAACCGCGCCTTCCCGGAATGTGCAGAATTTGTGGCGAAATCACGATGTTGATGCCACGAAGGGCAGGATCGCGGGGAGAGCGTTTCGATTTCATGAACAACGGCTGAAATCGCGGAAAACTGTCTCCGCCCCACTCCGGGGCAGCACTCTGCCGGGCGCGGTTGATTCGGTCGGCCTAGTCCCGGCCGATGGCGGCGCGGGCGATGCCGTCCAGCAGGTTCTGGATCTTCTGCATCTCGCCCTCGGGATAGGCGCGGAATCCGATGGTCGTGACCTCGGGGGCGTCGTGCCGCACGATGACGAAGATGTCGTAGGGGCAGAACATGACGTTCATCGGGTCGGCCTCCATCACCTCGCGCGACAGTTGCGCGGAACAGAAGCTGTAGACATCGGCTTGATCGAAGATCACCACGTCCGAGCCGACATCGGCGCGGGTGCGCTCCAGCATCTCTCCCGTGTGGCTGACGTGGTCGACGACAAGGCCCGCGTCGATGATCGCGTTCTCCAGGCCGAAGATGACGTCGTCGAAGCTCTGGTCGGTGTCGTAGGTGACGGCGGTCCCGGCCAGGGCCGGCGCCGCGATCAGCGACATTATCGCAAGCAAAGGTCTCATTCTTTCCTCCCGGTGGTTGCCGAAGTTTCCGGCCCTTGTAGGATGCAGGAAATACAGGCTGTTGCCGTTTCATGCAAACCAATGAATATGAGGTCTGACCGTGGGCGCCGCGATGTATGCATTACAGGTCCTTTCGCTGATCTTCGTCGCGGCCATCGGCGCTGCCGTGCTGATCGCGCTGGTGCTGTTCTTCATCGACCGGACCCAGACCGGGGACGCGATCCGCAGGAACTACCCGGTGATCGGGCGATTCCGCGGGCTGTTCACCTCGCTCGGGGAATTCTTCCGCCAGTATTTCTTTGCGATGGACCGCGAGGAGATGCCGTTCAACCGCGCGCAGAGGGACTGGGTCTACCACGCCACGAGGGGCAAGGATAACACGGTTGCCTTCGGTTCGACCCGCAATCTGAACGTGCCGGGGACGCCGATCTTCGTGAACGCGATCTTCCCGCCGCTGGACGACCAGTTCTCGCTGACCGAACCGATGGTGATCGGGCCGACCGCCAAGGTGCCCTACGTGGCGCGGTCGATCTACAATATCTCGGGCATGAGCTACGGCGCCATTTCCCGTCCCGCGGTCGAGGCGCTGAGCCGGGGCGCGGCGCGGGCGGGGATCTGGTTCAACACCGGCGAGGGCGGGCTTGCGCCCTATCACGAGCTCGGCGGCTGCGACCTCGTCTACCAGATCGGGACCGCCAAGTTCGGCATCCGCGACAAGGACGGCGGCATCGACGACGAGAAGCTCGCGCAGGTCGGGGCAAACCCCCTGGTGAAGATGTTCGAGCTGAAGCTCGCCCAGGGCGCCAAGCCCGGCAAGGGCGGAATCCTGCCCGGAGAAAAGGTCAACGCCGAGATCGCGGCGATCCGCGGGCTGGAGATCGGCCAGCCCGGCATTTCGCCAAACCGCCACCGCGAGATCGACGATTTCGGCGATCTGCTCGACGTGATCGGCCATATCCGCGAGGTCTCGGGCAAGCCCGTCGGGTTCAAGACGGTGATCGGTTCTTCGGATGAATGGGAGGGCCTGTTCAGGCTGATCGTGGAACGCGGCGCCGACAGCGCGCCGGATTTCATCGCCATCGACGGCGGAGAGGGCGGCACCGGCGCCGCGCCGATGCCGCTGATCGACCTTGTCGGCATGCCCATCCGCGAGGCGCTGCCGCGCATCGTCGACCTGCGCGACCGTCACGGGCTCAAGGACCGCATCCGCATCATCGCGAGCGGCAAGCTGGTGAACCCGGCGGACGTGGCCTGGGCGATCTGCCTCGGCGCGGATTTCGTCACCTCGGCGCGGGGCTTCATGTTCTCGCTCGGCTGCATCCAGGCGCTGAAGTGCAACCGCAACACCTGCCCGACCGGCATCACCACCCACGATCCCGGCCTGCAGAAGGGGCTCGTGGTCGAGGACAAGTACGTCAAGGTCGCCAATTACGCCAAGGCGGTCATCAAGGAAGTCGAGACCATCGCGCATTCGGTCGGCGTGTCCGAACCGAGGCTGATGCGGCGGCGGCACGTGCGGATCGTGCAGGCCGACGGCTCCTCCGTGCCGTTCAACAAGATCCGCCCGAGTTACAGGCCGGACACCTCAAAGTGACAAGGCTTTGGTTTGCGGAATGCCGGTGTCGGGATACCTTTTCCCGAACACGGGATAGGAGAGACACATGGCGCTGCGCTGGACCGGAACCCTTAAAGATCGCGACGTGACCGACGAGGCGGCCTGGCTGAACCGCCGGGCGCTGCTGGCGGGGCTCTCGGGCCTCGCCGTGGCCGGAGCGACCGGCGCACGCGCCGCCGATGCGCCGGAGCTCGAGCTCAACACCTGGGAAGAGATCACCGGCTACAACAACTTCTACGAATTCGGGACGGGCAAGCAGGACCCGGCGCGCAATGCCGGGCAGCTGACCACCTCGCCCTGGACGGTGACGATCGACGGTCTGGTGGATCGCCCCGGGGACTATGCCTTCGAGGACATCCTGTCGAAGATGACCATCGAGGAACGCATCTACCGTTTCCGCTGTGTGGAGGCCTGGTCGATGGTCGTGCCGTGGAACGGGTTCGAACTGGCGGACCTGCTGGATCTTGCGGGGATCCGGTCCTCTGCCCGTTACGTCGCCTTCGAAACCCTGCTGCGGCCCGAAGAGATGCCGGGCCAGAACTCCCGCGTGCTGGACTGGCCCTATGTCGAGGGGCTGCGGCTGGACGAGGCGCTCAATCCGCTGACGATCATGGCGACGGGACTCTACGGCAAGGACATCCCGAACCAGAACGGCGCGCCGCTGCGGCTGGTGGTGCCGTGGAAATACGGGTTCAAGTCGATCAAGTCGGTGGTCAAGATCACCCTGACCGACACCCAGCCCCCGACCACCTGGAACAAGGCCGGTCCGCGCGAATACGGCTTCTACTCGAACGTCAATCCCGAAGTCGACCATCCGCGCTGGAGCCAGGCGACCGAGCAGCGCGTCGGCGGCGGATTGTTCGCGCGCCGGCAGGAGACGCTCATGTTCAACGGCTATGCCGACGAGGTGGCGGGCCTGTACGCGGGCATGGACCTGGAGAAGGATTTTTGAGCGCAGCCGACTCGCGACTGGCCGGGCTGCGTGACGGGGTGGTCGGGGCGGTCAACCGCACCGCGCGAAAGGTCCCCGCTGGGGCCCTATATATAATGTGTCCGATTCCGGCGGCCTGGCTGCTCTGGCAGGGGCTGACCGGAGGGCTCGGTTTCGAACCGATCAAGGCGCTCGAACACCAGCTTGGCGAATGGGCGCTGCAACTTCTGATCGCCGGACTCTGCATCACGCCGCTCAGGCGCTATGCCGGGCTCAACCTCCTGAAGTTCCGCCGCGCCATCGGGCTCATCGCCTTTCTGTATGTCGTGCTGCATTTCCTCGTGTGGATGGTGCTCGACGTACAGCTGCCCTCGCAGATCTGGGCCGACATCGTGAAACGCCCCTACATCACGATCGGCATGGCGGCTCTCGTGCTGCTGATTCCGCTGGCGGCGACGTCGAACAATCTCTCGGTGCGCCGGCTGGGGCGGACGTGGCGCAGCCTGCACAAGGCCACCTACGTCGTCGCGCTGCTGGCGGCGCTGCACTACATCCTGCTCGCCAAGGGGTTCCGGATCGAGCCGCTGGTCTATGCCGGCATCATCGGGGGGCTGCTGCTCCTGCGGCTGCCCGCGGCGGTGAATCGCTCGACTACCCGCCGGAGAAGCGTCGGCTGAGGTCTTCCGCAGGCCGATTCCGGCGTTTCCGGGAAATCCTTCGCAAACCGCCCGCGTGTTGAGCAGGTTTTCGGGCTGTCCGCCCAGAATCGGGCGCCGAGCGATTCACGCGACTCCGCATTTTCCGTCAGATTCGGACCGAAAACCGGGATTCGCGGTCTGCCGCACGGGAGTCAGGCCAAATTTTTGCCCCTCGCTCCGGCGAGTCGGCGAAAAATCTTGGGTTCCGGCGCAGGTTTTGCCGGGGGAGAGTCGGCCCCCCCGGCAGGTTCGGATCGGGGCGCCGGTGGATAACCCTGTGGGCAACGCGAATTCATGGTGAATCGAGCGTCAGGAAACGGAGGAAATCGCGAAACTGACCCTGGGGAAACCGGACATCGGCAGAGAAACTCACGCTCAACCACCTGAATTTAAACGATAATCATCCTAAATGAAAAAAAGATGACAGAACCCGAAAAAAGCGCTTGCGGACCCCCGCCCCTAACCGTAAAACCCCCCTCACCGGCGGCGCTGAGGCGCACGACGGGACGCCGGACGGGGCGGAGGACGGGAGGCAGCGAGGCTGCTGAGGGTTTGACGAACCGGAAGGCGGGACGGAAATTCGAGAGGTATGACGGGCGGCGCGCCGGCAAGTTAGGGCGCACCGGTCTGGTTTTGTCTCTCACGCTCTTTGACATTGCCAATATCTGAAGAGATGTGCGGGCG